>JBQEMX010000047.1:0-307 GCA_052044345.1 Mycolicibacterium sp. 22603 | reverse complement strand
TGGGCTTACCGAGACCCTCGACGAGACTGGAAGCCGCGCCGCACGCGCGCATTTTCAATGAGGCAACGAATCACCGGTTCGCGCGCATTTCTGACGAGTCAACGCGCGCGTGTTCTGTCGGTGGTGGAACGTATGTTCGAGTCATGGGATCTCTACTGACTCAAACTTCTTGTCATGGTCGCCGGGTGAAGACTGGCGACATGTCAGAAGGAGTGTCAGATGACAAGGTCGCGGCGGTCGAAAGTATCGGCTGAGGACAAGGCTCGGATCGTGTTGGCGATCTTGGCCGGGGAAATGACCGGAGCTG
>JBQEMX010000046.1:0-310 GCA_052044345.1 Mycolicibacterium sp. 22603 | reverse complement strand
GTTGAGGCTGTTGGGTATGTCCCCGGGTGCGGCGGCCCGGGCGGTGCGGGTCGGGCGGATGGCACCGGTGTTGTCGGCGTTGACGACCGCGCAGCGGTTGGGTGGGGTGGGTATCGAGTTCGCCGATGCGGTGGGCAAAGGCGTCACCCATATCGAGGCGCGGGTGCCGTTGTCCGAGGAAGAACGAGCGGCCGTGGTGCGCAAGCTGATGGTGCAGACCACCCCGGCCGAAGTGGCCGCCAAAGCTCGCGCGATCGCCCTCGAGAAGACCGCGGCGCGGCCAGTGGAAGAACGCGCGGTGCCGGTGGCC
>JBQEMX010000045.1:0-400 GCA_052044345.1 Mycolicibacterium sp. 22603 | reverse complement strand
AGTTGTCCAAGGTCGTGGTGAAGATCGCGACGTTGGGTCAAAGCGGTGATGTGTTGGGTTATGTTGCGCCGTCGGGTAATCCGGTCACCGCGACGTGGGACGCGAATGCGCGGACGTTGACGTTGGTGGGTGAGGGGACGCTGGCTCAGTACGAGGAGGCGCTCAAGGCGGTGACCTTCAGTGCCACCCAGGGTGCGGCGCTGGTGCGTGGTTTGACCATCTCGGCGACCGACTCCGACGGTGTCGAGAACATCGCACCGGGCTTCGTGACCGTCAACGTCTCGGCCGCCCCGACCCTTCCGCCGCTGGTGACACCGATTGCCGGTGGTGGTTTCACCATCGGTGGTAATCCGTCGAAGATCGTCTCGGCGGTGGATATCGTCGATGGTGATTCGGGCAA
>JBQEMX010000044.1:0-524 GCA_052044345.1 Mycolicibacterium sp. 22603 | reverse complement strand
GGCGACGACGGCGGGTTGGAACGAGACCGACACGTTCACCATCGTGGGCACGGTCGACGGCCAGTCGATCACCGTCGCCGAGGTGTCGGTGGTGCCCAAGTCCAACGCCGCCCCGACGGTGGATCCGATCGATCTGGTGACCGTGGTCGGTGGTTCCGGTATCGCGACCGGCAACGTCAGCGCCAATGACGCCAACGGTGACACGCTGCATTACAGCGTCACCGGCTACGGCGGTGCGTCGACGAAGGTGTTGGCCAACGGTGCGATCGTCTCGGTCGACCAGAACGGCAAGTGGTCCTACATCCCCGGTCCGAACAGCGGTGTGCTCGGCGTCATCCTGGCCTCCTCGTTCACGGTGTACGTCACCGACGGTAAGGGTGGCGAGGCCAGCACGCCGGTGGTGGTCACCACCCACGATCTGACTATTCCGGTGACGAAGTCGGGTAATGGTAGTGGGACGGTGACCGGTGGGTTGACGTTGACCGCTGCTGAGCAGGGGTTGATGACCTATAGCGTGGGCAGTG
>JBQEMX010000043.1:0-562 GCA_052044345.1 Mycolicibacterium sp. 22603 | reverse complement strand
TGGTGTCCAGCAACCGCAGCGCGCGATCGCGAAACTCCGGCGAATACTGACGGGGCATGTTCCTGATCCTCCTATAAAGATCGGAACAAAACCTGGGGTACTTCACAGATGTCATGTGTGGGAACAGGACTGGGCCCAGTGGCATGGTGGTGTAGGTATGCCCGTTTGGGGCGGTCCATTCGGTGGTGCCGTCGGGGTGGGCTTTTGGGGTCCAGCCGGTTTTCAGGGTTTTGAGTAGGTGGTGTTCGCGGCAGAGCGGTCGTAGGTTGCCCGGGTGGGTGGCCCCTGCCGGCCACGGGGTGAGGTGGTCGATGTCGCAGCGTTGGGCGGGTTTGCCGCAGCCGGGGAAGCAGCAGGTCATGGCGGTCATGCGGACATAGGCGGCCAATTTCGCCGAGGGGCGGTAGCGGGGTTCGGAACCCAGCTCGGTCGTGTTGTTCAGGGGCCGGACTTTCCCACCGGTAGCGATGAGCTCGGCGAGCAGGTGAGCCGGGATGATGGCCCCGTCGAGGGTGATGCCGGTGCCCAGGGCGGTCTGCGTGCGGGCGGCCGGGGCGGTGGG
>JBQEMX010000042.1:0-575 GCA_052044345.1 Mycolicibacterium sp. 22603 | reverse complement strand
GTAGGGCCAGGGTGTGGTGTGGTCGATATCGCAGCGTGTCACCGCCATGGTGCAGCCGGGCCACCGGCAGGTCAGGTCGCGGCAGCCGACGAAATCGGCCAGCTTGCGTGAAGGCTGATAGCCGGGTTCGGGACCCAGGTCGGCGGCCTCGGATACGGGCCGGATCCGGGCCGCCGGGAGCAGGTCGGCGAGCTGGTCGATGGTGATCGGCCCGTACCCGGGGATCAATGCCGGTCGTGGTGTTGTAGTGGGCTGGGCCTGTGCCGAAGTCTTATCGTCCACGGGCGCTTGCGATTCTGCGGCCCCACGCCCGGCAGCCGCGGTGACGCTGCCCTGCTCGGTGAGCACATGAACAATGAACTGACCGCTCGGCACCTCGTTGCTGGCGGCCGGGCAGTCCTCACGCCCGCACAAGCACGCGATGCTGGTCGCCCGCAGGGCCAGTGCGTCGACTGCGTCGGCGCGGCGTTGGGCGTGGGTGCGCGGATCGTGCGGGCACACCGTGCGGGCCAGTGCGTCCACGCTCTGGTCGAAGACCGCGCCTTTGGCGGCGTCGACCACGCCGTGGATTTCGA
>JBQEMX010000041.1:0-608 GCA_052044345.1 Mycolicibacterium sp. 22603 | reverse complement strand
GTAGGGCCAGGGTGTGGTGTGGTCGATATCGCAGCGTGTCACCGCCATGGTGCAGCCGGGCCACCGGCAGGTCAGGTCGCGGCAGCCGACGAAATCGGCCAGCTTGTGCGACGGCTGATAGCCGGGTTCGGGACCCAGATCGGCGGCCTCGGATACGGGCCGGATCCGGGCCGCCGGGAGCAGGTCGGCGAGGTGGTCGATGGTGATCGGCCCGTACCCGGGGAGCAACGCCGGACGCGGCGCGGTTGGGCGTGAAGCGGGTTTGTCGGCCGGGCTGCGACGTTCGGTTGTCCTGCGCTGCTCGTCGGTGGCCGTCGTATGGGTTGCCCCTGCGCGGCGTTCAGCCTGTGCGGCGGCCACCGTGTCGCGCTCGGCGAGCACGTGGATCACGAACTGACCGCTGGGGACTTCGTTTCCGGCGGCCGGGCAGTCCTCACGCCCGCACAAGCACGCGATGCTGGTCGCCCGCAGGGCCAGTGCGTCGACTGCGTCGGCGCGGCGCTGGGCGTGGGTGCGCGGATCGTGCGGGCACACCGTGCGGGCCAGTGCGTCCACGCTCTGGTCGAAGACCGCGCCTTTGGCGGCGTCGACCACGCCGTGGATTTCGA
>JBQEMX010000040.1:0-646 GCA_052044345.1 Mycolicibacterium sp. 22603 | reverse complement strand
GTGGAAGAACGCGCGGTGCCGGTGGCCGAGGACACCGCCCTCAATGAGATGACCTTGGTGCAGAATGCGGAGGGCCGGTTTGAGGCCACCCTCAACCTGGATGTCGAGACCGGGGAAGAGCTGTGTGCGGCATTGGATCCGTTGTGCCGACCGGTCCCGCTACCGGATGGCTCCCCGGATTCGCGCCCGATCAGCACCCGGCGGGCAGAGGCGCTCGGGCAGGTGCTGCGCACCTATCTGGCGCAGTCGAGACGTCCGATGTCCGGTGGGGTGCTGCCACACGTCACCCTCATCCGACCCGTGGCCCCGGGGGTGAGTGGTGATGCTGGCGTGGATCGGCTGGGGTTCGCCGGTCCGGTCAGCGCCGCGACAGCGGACCTGATCGCCTGCGATGCCACGCTGACCAATGTGGTCGTCGATTACTCCGGGGTGCCGCTGGATGTCGGGCGCGCCGAACGCCTGTTCACCCCCGCGATCCGCAAGGCCCTGGCCGTGCGTGATGGTGGGTGTGCCCATCCAGGGTGTGGGCGGCCGGTGTCCTGGTGCGATGCCCACCACATCCAACCCTGGAGCGCCGGCGGTGCCACGAGTGTGGACAACGGGGTGCTGCTGTGCCGGTTGCATCACGGGTTGATCCATCACGGAG
>JBQEMX010000039.1:0-2203 GCA_052044345.1 Mycolicibacterium sp. 22603 | reverse complement strand
TGATGGCCCCGTCGAGGGTGATGCCGGTGCCCAGGGCGGTCTGCGTGCGGGCGGCCGGGGCGGTGGGGCGCGGCTCGGCGCTGCCATCGTGCGCGGCGGGCTCCTCAGCCGGCGGCTGGGCCATCGGCCGCTCCAGGTCTTCACCTGTACCGGGCGCCGCAGGTTCGGGACCCGACTGGGGTGTGGGCCCCGTGTCCGGCTTGGCGCCGTGCCCGGTGTCGGGTTCCTGTCCGGTGAGCACGTAGATCGTGACCGCGCCCGCCCGCGGGTCTTTGCCCGACCCGGTGCAGTCGGGGTTGCCGCACAGGCAGGTCAAGGTGTCGGCTCCGGCCAGGACGGCGGCGACGGCGTCGGCGCGGCGTTCGGCCACGGTGCGCGGATCGGCGTCGCAGACACCGTGGGCGAGTTGGTTGAGGCGGGTGTCACTGATCGCGGCATCGGTGGTGCGCATCCGTCCCCAGAACGACACCACCCCATCGGGGTCGTCGCTGTCGCCGAAGTCGATGTAACGGTCTTTGGCCGCGGCCTTGGCCCGGATGACCGCGATCGGGTCGAACTTATGGACCCAGAAGTCGACCGCGGCGATCAGCGCGTTCTCCGATAAGGCGCCGTATTGGTGGGCGGTGCCGGCGATCCCGGCATCGATCAACCCCAATGCTTCCTCGTCGGTGACGAGTTGGGTGCGCCAGGTGATCGCGTTGATGACCTTCGCCGACACCATTCCCTGCGCGAACACCTCCGCGGTGCGGGGCAGCCTGTCACGCAAGGCCATCGCGATGCGCATCTGGGCGCTGGCGGCGCGCGGCCCGAGAGTGCACGCGGCACTGATCTCGGCCTTCGCGTGGGCCCATCCGTCGATCAGCTTCAACGCCGACGACTCGTCCTCGTTATCGCAGTGCCGGGCCGTCACCTCAGCCACCAACGCCAGCCGGCAGGCCGCGGCCGCAGCTTCGGCGCGGGTGGCATCGGTGACCGCGGCGATGAGCTCCTCATCGCTCAGCTCCGCCAATCCCGATCGTTCGAACATGTGTGCGAGTCTACTTTGGTGCACCGACATTGATTCTGATAACGCGGACTGGGGTGAAGATGGACCTGCTCGTTCGCCGCTGGTGATGACTCGCAGTCCGACTGATGCCCTGCTGGGTTGTCTTCCACTTGATATGTCTCACCAGCGCCGTGCGGGCAGGCACCACAACAGCCCTGGTAGGGCGGACATGACCTAATCAGGAGTGAAGTACCCCAGGTTTTGTTCCGATCTTTATAGGAGGATCAGGAACATGCCCCGTCAGTATTCGCCGGAGTTTCGCGATCGCGCGCTGCGGTTGCTGGACACCACGATGGAAGCCTCGGATATTTCTGAGTTCGAGGCCATCAGGTCGGTATCCAGCAAACTCGGTATCTCAGAGGAATCGGTGCGTCGATGGCGCCGCAAGGCCCAAGTCGATGCTGGCGAGCGGTCCGGCACGACCAGCGCCGAGCACGCCGAGATCCGAAAGCTCAAACGTGAAGTCGCCGAATTGCGCAGAGCCAATGAAATTTTGAAGTCAGCATCCGCGTTTTTCGCAGCGGAGCTCGACCGCCCCGCGACGAAATGATCGCCTTCATCGACGCACATCGCGATCAATTCGGGGTCGAGCTCATCTGCCGCATCCTACGGGCAGCAATCCCGGGGTTCCTCACCGCGCGCGGCTACCGGGCCGCCCGCGTACGTCCGGCCAGCGATCGTGAAATCCGCGACGAACAGCTGATCGCCGACCTACGCACCGTGCACAAGGACAACTTCTCGGTCTACGGCGTCACAAAGATGCACGCAGCGATGAAACGCCGCGGCTGGCACCTGGGCCGCGAACAGACCCGGCGATTGATGCACAAGGCCGGACTTCGCGGCATACAGCGAGGTAAGCCGACGTTCACCACGGTCACCGACCCCGCCGATACAAGGCCGGCCGACTTGGTCAACCGCCAGTTCACGGCCGCCGCACCGAACCGACTGTGGGTCGCCGACATCACCTACGTGCGAACCTGGCAGGGCTTCTCCTACACCGCGTTCGTCACCGACGTCTGCACCCGCAAGATCGTCGGATGGGCGGTCTCGACCACTATGCGGACCGAAGACCTTCCCTTGCAAGCATTCAATCATGCTGTATGGCAGTCACACTCAGATCTTTCTGAGTTGGTTCATCATTCCGACCGCGGATCCCAG
>JBQEMX010000038.1:0-2395 GCA_052044345.1 Mycolicibacterium sp. 22603 | reverse complement strand
GCAGGTTTTCTTGGTTAATGGGGTTTAGGTACGCCTGCTTTGGAGTCCGGTCTTGGATGGCTTGATGGGGTCGGATGGTGTTGTAGATGATGCGGAAGTGGTGGGCTTCCATGTCGAGGGCATCGCCGTCGCAAATGTAGCCGCGGAAGAGGTGCTCATATTTCAGCGTTTCGAAGAATCGCTCGATGACACCGTTGGTCTGTGGGGTCTTGACGCGGGTACGGATGTGTCGAAGTAGTGGGTCCTGGCCGGTGAACAGTGTTTGGAAGTCTTTGCCGCGGTAGCAGGGGCCGTTGTCGGAGACGATGGCGATGGGGGCGGGTGTGCGTCCGATGATCTCGTCGTGGTCGTTGTAGACATCCATGACGCCGCGGTCTTGGCGAAGGTCTGCCAGGTTCAGTAGGTGGGTGGCCTCGGCGACGGCCTGGCGGATGCAGTTGACTGCGTCGCGGCCTCGTGAGGTGGGTGTCACGGTGATGGCCAGGCAGTATTTGGTGACGTAGTCGATGACGGCGCTGATGCGCCAGATGCCGCCGTTGGCGGTTTCGAATTCTGAGAAGTCGGTCTGCCATACCCGGTTGCGTTCGGTGGGCGGGTCGTGGAAAACGCGGCGCCGCAATACTGCCCAGGATTTCCGGTCGGCTCGGAAGCCTTGCGGTAACAGCAGTCCTCGACGCCGTAATGCCCGCTGCACTGAGGAGTTGGTGACGTCGTGGCCGTCAGCGCGCATCAGTGCGGCGATTTTGCGGTAGCCCCAGGCGGGCCATTCCTGGGCGTACTTGGCGGCCAGTTCTTCGATGCGGTCAACGACGGGGGCCGGCCAGGGGCCTTTGGGTGGGTCACCGGCGCGGAGCCGAGCCAGGCGGCGCCGGTAGGTCCGCTCAGGGATATCGGCTAGGAAAGCGAACCTCGAAACCGGCAGACCGGCTGCTTCTCTTAGGGTTTCGAGGTATTGGAAGGGACCTGGTCGGCCATCTGAGCGCCACGCTGCCAGATCCGCAGTTGAACCGTGGCTTCGGCCAAAGCGAGTTTGAGCTCCTGGTTTTCCAGTTTCAGCCGACGTTGCTCGGGGCTGCCGGCGCGGCCGGCTGGGCCGCTGGGAACCTCCTGCATCCGCGCCGATCCAGCTTCGAGGAACTGATGCTTCCACTTGGTCACCTGCACCGCCGACACACCACACCGACGCGCAGCCTCAGCTCCGGTCATTTCCCCGGCCAAGATCGCCAACACGATCCGAGCCTTGTCCTCAGCCGATACTTTCGACCGCCGCGACCTTGTCATCTGACACTCCTTCTGACACGTCGCCAGTCTTCACCCGGCGACCATGACAAGAAGTTTGAGTCAGTAGACGCAAGTAGACTCGCACACATGTTCGAACGATCGGGATTGGCGGAGCTGAGCGATGAGGAGCTCATCGCCGCGGTCACCGATGCCACCCGCGCCGAAGCCGCCGCCGCGGCCCGCCGGCTGGCCTTGATGGCTGAAGTGACCGCCCGGCACTGCGATAACGAGGACGAGTCGTCGGCGTTGAAGCTCATCGACGGTTGGGCCCACGCCAAAGCCGAGATCAGCGCGGCCTGCAACCTCGGCCCGCGCGCCGCCAGCACCCAGATGCGCATCGGGATGGCCTTGCGTGACCGGCTGCCCCGCACCGCCGAGGCGTTCGCGCGGGGAATGGTGTCGGCCAAGGTCATCGCTGCGATCACCTGGCGCACCCAACTCGTCACCGACGACGACGCATTGGCGTTGATCGACGCCGGGATCGCCGGCACCGCCCACCAATACGGCGCCTTGTCGGAGAACGCTCTCATCCGGGCGGTCGACTTCTGGGTCCATAAGTTCGACCCGATCGCGGTCATCCGATCCAAGGCCGCGGCCAAAGACCGCTACATCGACTTCGGCGACAGCGACGACCCCGACGGTGTCGTCTCGTTCTGGGGACGCATGCGCACCACCGACGCCGCGATCAGCCAAGCGCGGCTCAACGACCTCGCCCACGGTGTCTGCGACGCCGATCCGCGGACCGTGGCCCAACGCCGCGCCGACGCCCTCGCGGCAGTCCTCGCCGGAGCCGACACCTTGACCTGCCTGTGCGGTAACCCCGACTGCACCGGGTCGGGCAAAGACCCGCGGGCGGGCGCGGTCACGATCTACGTGCTCACCGGACAGGAACCCGACACCGGGCACGGCGCCAAGCCGGACACGGGGCCCACACCCCAGTCGGGTCCCGAACCTGCGGCGCCCGGTACAGGTGAAGACCTGGAGCGGCCGATGGCCCAGCCGCCGGCTGAGGAGCCCGCCGCGCACGATGGCAGCGCCGAGCCGCGCCCCACCGCCCCGGCCGCCCGCACGCAGACCGCCCTGGGCACCGGCATCACCCTCGACGGGGCCATCA
>JBQEMX010000037.1:0-2809 GCA_052044345.1 Mycolicibacterium sp. 22603 | reverse complement strand
TGAAGTACCCCGGGTTTTGTTCCTACATGGTTGCGAGGGCCGGGGTCGGCTGGTTCGCAGTGTGTGAGGTGCCGTTGAGGGCGGCCTCGTACTCGGCTGGCGGAACGTAGCCGAGGGCTTCGTGCAGGCGTTGCTGGTTGTACCAGGCCACCCATTGGGCCGTCGCTAGTTCGACCTCGTCGACACCGCGCCACGGCTTACCGCGGTGGATTAGCTCCGTCTTGTAGGCAGCGTTGACTGCCTCGGCGAGGGCGTTGTCGTAACTATCGCCTCGAGACCCCACCGACGGTGCGATCCCGAGCTCGACCAGTCTGTCGGTGTATGCCAGCGACAGGTACTGCGTGGGTTCAACCAGTCGTTGCAACACCGGGTCGTTGAAGTGAGCGTAGCTGCTCCTCGAACACCTCGGCAGGGGTCTTCCAGTCAAGGCTTTTGCGGGGTCGGTTGTTCAGCGCGAGAGCGACTGCTTCGAGGTCTTCTGCGGACCACCGCGAGAGGTCGGTGCCCTTCGGAAAGTATTGGCGCAGCAACCCGTTGGTGTTCTCGTTCGTCGGCCGCTGCCAGGGCGAGTGTGGGTCGGCGAAGAACACCTTCGTGCCCGTCGCGAGAGCGAATTGGGCGTGGCCGGAGAGTTCCTTGCCGCGGTCCCAGGTCAGCGTTCTGCGGAGCTGTTGGGGAAGCTTCGCCATTGACGCTATGAGCGCATCGTTCATCGCCACTGCGCCGTAGCCACCCAGCGCGGGACCGTTCTTGACCGGCGGTATCTCGCCATAGCCTTCCAACCGAGGCAGGTGCACCAGCAGAGTCGAGCGGCTCTTGCGTTCGACGATCGTACCGATCGCGGACCGGCCTATGCCGATGATCAAATCACCCTCCCAATGCCCGGGAACGGCGCGGTCTGCTGCCTGCGCGGGCCGCGCAGAGAACACGACATCGGCAGTGACATGCCCTTGCGGACGGTTCTGCGTGCGAGCCCGTGGCTGGCGCAGTGCGCGACCGGTTCGCAGGCAGGTGACTAACTCACGTTTGAGCGCACCACGGCCCTGGATAAACAGCGACTGGTAGATCGCCTCATGGCTGATGCGCATCGACTCATCATCGGGGAAGTCGACCTTCAACCGGTGCGAGATCTGCTCGGGACTCCACGCAATCGCCCACCGCCGATCTCGCCGGTGCGGCTTGTTCAGACCCTTCCACTCGGGCGGCTGCGGCCCGACAACAATGCTGCCGTCCGGTCGGCGCACGCTCCCGGCGAGCCGCTCCTGGACGTACTCGCGCAGCCTGTCGTCAGTGGCGAGCTTCGCCGCTTTCGGTCGCTTCGCCGCCTGCTGAGACTTCCACTGCGCCACCAGCGCCCGGTACTCCTGCTTCCCGCTGCGCGTGGCCGCGTTGCGGCGCAATTCGCGGGAGATCGTTGCAGGGTCGCGGCCCATCCTGCGCGCGATCTCACGAACGCCGACCTGCTGGGCGCGTAGCAGAGCGATCTCCTCGCGTTCCTCGAAGGACAGGTAGCGGCCGGTGGGCGCGTTAAGCGGGATCGGTGCCATGCCGCCAGCGTGGCGAAACCAACGAGCTCCAACCGGCACAGACACCCCCACCTTCAGCGCCGCCTCGGCCGAGGTGATGCCCGTCGCGATCAGACGCCAAAACTGCCGCTGCACCGCCCGCGAGGGCTCCGGCCGCCCGGGCGAACGCATTGGCGGACGCAACGCCCGATCCGCACGCCACTGCCGACGCACACCCGCGGGCACATCACTCGTCTTCGCCGCCCAGTCCTTCGTCGCCACTGCCGAACCCTCCACTGTCAAGGTGTTGCGACGACCAGTTGAATCCGCCCTGGGATCCGCGGTCGGAATGATGAACCAACTCAGAAAGATCTGAGTGTGACTGCCATACAGCATGATTGAATGCTTGCAAGGGAAGGTCTTCGGTCCGCATAGTGGTCGAGACCGCCCATCCGACGATCTTGCGGGTGCAGACGTCGGTGACGAACGCGGTGTAGGAGAAGCCCTGCCAGGTTCGCACGTAGGTGATGTCGGCGACCCACAGTCGGTTCGGTGCGGCGGCCGTGAACTGGCGGTTGACCAAGTCGGCCGGCCTTGTATCGGCGGGGTCGGTGACCGTGGTGAACGTCGGCTTACCTCGCTGTATGCCGCGAAGTCCGGCCTTGTGCATCAATCGCCGGGTCTGTTCGCGGCCCAGGTGCCAGCCGCGGCGTTTCATCGCTGCGTGCATCTTTGTGACGCCGTAGACCGAGAAGTTGTCCTTGTGCACGGTGCGTAGGTCGGCGATCAGCTGTTCGTCGCGGATTTCACGATCGCTGGCCGGACGTACGCGGGCGGCCCGGTAGCCGCGCGCGGTGAGGAACCCCGGGATTGCTGCCCGTAGGATGCGGCAGATGAGCTCGACCCCGAATTGATCGCGATGTGCGTCGATGAAGGCGATCATTTCGTCGCGGGGCGGTCGAGCTCCGCTGCGAAAAACGCGGATGCTGACTTCAAAATTTCATTGGCTCTGCGCAATTCGGCGACTTCACGTTTGAGCTTTCGGATCTCGGCGTGCTCGGCGCTGGTCGTGCCGGACCGCTCGCCAGCATCGACTTGGGCCTTGCGGCGCCATCGACGCACCGATTCCTCTGAGATACCGAGTTTGCTGGATACCGACCTGATGGCCTCGAACTCAGAAATATCCGAGGCTTCCATCGTGGTGTCCAGCAACCGCAGCGCGCGATCGCGAAACTCCGGCGAATACTGACGGGGCATGTTCCTGATCCTCCTATAAAGATCGGAACAAAACCTGGGGTACTTCA
>JBQEMX010000036.1:0-2998 GCA_052044345.1 Mycolicibacterium sp. 22603 | reverse complement strand
CTGGGATCCGCGGTCGGAATGATGAACCAACTCAGAAAGATCTGAGTGTGACTGCCATACAGCATGATTGAATGCTTGCAAGGGAAGGTCTTCGGTCCGCATAGTGGTCGAGACCGCCCATCCGACGATCTTGCGGGTGCAGACGTCGGTGACGAACGCGGTGTAGGAGAAGCCCTGCCAGGTTCGCACGTAGGTGATGTCGGCGACCCACAGTCGGTTCGGTGCGGCGGCCGTGAACTGGCGGTTGACCAAGTCGGCCGGCCTTGTATCGGCGGGGTCGGTGACCGTGGTGAACGTCGGCTTACCTCGCTGTATGCCGCGAAGTCCGGCCTTGTGCATCAATCGCCGGGTCTGTTCGCGGCCCAGGTGCCAGCCGCGGCGTTTCATCGCTGCGTGCATCTTTGTGACGCCGTAGACCGAGAAGTTGTCCTTGTGCACGGTGCGTAGGTCGGCGATCAGCTGTTCGTCGCGGATTTCACGATCGCTGGCCGGACGTACGCGGGCGGCCCGGTAGCCGCGCGCGGTGAGGAACCCCGGGATTGCTGCCCGTAGGATGCGGCAGATGAGCTCGACCCCGAATTGATCGCGATGTGCGTCGATGAAGGCGATCATTTCGTCGCGGGGCGGTCGAGCTCCGCTGCGAAAAACGCGGATGCTGACTTCAAAATTTCATTGGCTCTGCGCAATTCGGCGACTTCACGTTTGAGCTTTCGGATCTCGGCGTGCTCGGCGCTGGTCGTGCCGGACCGCTCGCCAGCATCGACTTGGGCCTTGCGGCGCCATCGACGCACCGATTCCTCTGAGATACCGAGTTTGCTGGATACCGACCTGATGGCCTCGAACTCAGAAATATCCGAGGCTTCCATCGTGGTGTCCAGCAACCGCAGCGCGCGATCGCGAAACTCCGGCGAATACTGACGGGGCATGTTCCTGATCCTCCTATAAAGATCGGAACAAAACCTGGGGTACTTCATCCGGTGTCGTGTCCGCATCAGATGTCTGCCGAGGTAGAGGCGCGGCTGTTGGAGTTGCGGCGCTCGCGCCCGTATTGGGGGCCGCGGCGGTTGGTTTTCGAGTTGGCCAAGCGTGGTGTGGTGCCGGTGCCCTCGGAATCGGCGGCCTACCGAGCGTTGGTGAGGGCGCAGATGATTGATCCGCATGCGCGGGATCGACGGTCGCGGAAGTGGAAACGCTGGGAGCGCGCGGCAGCGATGGAGCTGTGGCAGATGGATGTCGTGGGTGGTTTCCCGCTGGCTGATGGCACCTCGGCCAAGGCGTTGACCGGGATCGATGATCATTCTCGGTTGTGCGTGTGTGCGCAATTGATGGTCCTCGAGCGCACCCGCGCGGTCTGCGACGGGCTTCGCGGCGCATTGACCCGATATGGGGTGCCATCGCAGATCCTGACCGATAACGGCCGGGTGTTCACCGGCCGATTCAACCATCCTCCGGTGGAGGTGCTCTTTGATGCGATCTGTCGGGAGAACGGTATCGAGCACTTGTTGACTCAGCCACGCTCGCCGACCACGACGGGCAAGATCGAGCGCTTCCATCGGAGCTTACGAGCGGAGTTCCTCAGCGGGCGAGCACCTTTCAAGAATGTAAAGGTTGCCCAGCAGGCACTTGATGAATGGGTGGCGTTCTACAACACTGAGCGTCCGCATCAGGCGTTGCAGATGCACACTCCGCAGTCGCGGTTCGGCGCGGCCCGGGCAGTCGATGCGACTGTGGTCTCACCGCCGGCTGTGCAAGGACTGCGTGGTGAGCGCGCCGGTGCGGACTGGGTGAGTCGCCGGGTGACCACCAACGGGGTGGTTTGCGTGTCCTGGCAGCAGGTCAGTCTGGGCCGTCACTACGCCGGTGCGCGGTGCGACGTGCATGTCGACGGTGAACTGCTGCGGTTCTACATCGGCGACATTCTGGTCAAGACTGCCGCGCGCAGCAGTACCGGCGAGGTAAGAAACAAACGGGCACTGCGCAGCAGCACAGAGCCTTAACCACAACACCGAGTGTCAAGGATCAACCTGAAGTACCCCAGGTTTTGTTCCGATCTTTATAGGAGGATCAGGAACATGCCCCGTCAGTATTCGCCGGAGTTTCGCGATCGCGCGCTGCGGTTGCTGGACACCACGATGGAAGCCTCGGATATTTCTGAGTTCGAGGCCATCAGGTCGGTATCCAGCAAACTCGGTATCTCAGAGGAATCGGTGCGTCGATGGCGCCGCAAGGCCCAAGTCGATGCTGGCGAGCGGTCCGGCACGACCAGCGCCGAGCACGCCGAGATCCGAAAGCTCAAACGTGAAGTCGCCGAATTGCGCAGAGCCAATGAAATTTTGAAGTCAGCATCCGCGTTTTTCGCAGCGGAGCTCGACCGCCCCGCGACGAAATGATCGCCTTCATCGACGCACATCGCGATCAATTCGGGGTCGAGCTCATCTGCCGCATCCTACGGGCAGCAATCCCGGGGTTCCTCACCGCGCGCGGCTACCGGGCCGCCCGCGTACGTCCGGCCAGCGATCGTGAAATCCGCGACGAACAGCTGATCGCCGACCTACGCACCGTGCACAAGGACAACTTCTCGGTCTACGGCGTCACAAAGATGCACGCAGCGATGAAACGCCGCGGCTGGCACCTGGGCCGCGAACAGACCCGGCGATTGATGCACAAGGCCGGACTTCGCGGCATACAGCGAGGTAAGCCGACGTTCACCACGGTCACCGACCCCGCCGATACAAGGCCGGCCGACTTGGTCAACCGCCAGTTCACGGCCGCCGCACCGAACCGACTGTGGGTCGCCGACATCACCTACGTGCGAACCTGGCAGGGCTTCTCCTACACCGCGTTCGTCACCGACGTCTGCACCCGCAAGATCGTCGGATGGGCGGTCTCGACCACTATGCGGACCGAAGACCTTCCCTTGCAAGCATTCAATCATGCTGTATGGCAGTCACACTCAGATCTTTCTGAGTTGGTTCATCATTCCGACCGCGGATCCCAG
>JBQEMX010000035.1:0-7832 GCA_052044345.1 Mycolicibacterium sp. 22603 | reverse complement strand
CAGTACCTGTCGCTGGCATACACCGACAGACTGGTCGAGCTCGGGATCGCACCGTCGGTGGGGTCTCGAGGCGATAGTTACGACAACGCCCTCGCCGAGGCAGTCAACGCTGCCTACAAGACGGAGCTAATCCACCGCGGTAAGCCGTGGCGCGGTGTCGACGAGGTCGAACTAGCGACGGCCCAATGGGTGGCCTGGTACAACCAGCAACGCCTGCACGAAGCCCTCGGCTACGTTCCGCCAGCCGAGTACGAGGCCGCCCTCAACGGCACCTCACACACTGCGAACCAGCCGACCCCGGCCCTCGCAACCATGTAGGAACAAAACCCGGGGTACTTCACACCAGTGTTGCCGCGCCATATCCAAACGACCACAACAACGCCCACCCTGCGTTGAACAGAATTCGTACGCGCATCGGCGCGACAACCAACCACCACCCCATAACGACATCCCCCTCCACGCCATCACACTTGACAGCCCAGTCAGTTATATATGAATGCGGCGAGGAACACGCTGACCGGGCATTCGGGGGCGGTTGGCCCACATGTAGCAAACGGTGGTTTACCCGCGGTGGCGTGATAAGGATCGGCGACGAGGGCACGGTAGGCCTATGGGGCTTGTGGAACGTGGTGGCCGGCGGCATTGTGCGGCGGCGATCGCTCACGGTGCAGGAGCCGTGTCGTGGTGGGTGTTCGTTGTCGCCAGGTTGATGATCGAGGTGAACTCGTTCGGTGTGCCGCGCCGCTACGCTACCGGCTGCGCGGACGTTTCAATTTTCGGAGTCGACCTGGGTAGGAACGATACTGGCTGGGCCATATTCTCTCCGCTCGCTGATCCGATAGTGCCGATCAGCCCGTTCGACGACATGAACCTGCTGGCGGGTAGCACCCTGACTGCGTTGGCGATGACCGAAATCTCCGCCGTGATCGAGGCTGTCGCCGTGCGACGGTGGCCAGCCGGGGTCCTCACCATCGTCACTCCGATTATCGGTGCGGCGATAATCCTCTGCACGTTGGACTACAGCGTCTACGGAAGTACACCACAGCTCAACGCCACCGTGGTGTTCATGCTGGTGCTGCTCGGAGTGGCCGTACGCGAGGTGTGGAGCCGCGTATGGGCGCCGCGGGCTCTGCGCGGCGAGAGTTTGGGCGAGAAGTCGCCGGCACGAGAGATTCCCGCGCACTCCACCCCAGCCCACCTGCCACCCGGCTCAGAAGAAGGTGATCAGACACCTCGGATGTACGACGAATCTGATACGGGCAAAACTTCAAAACCGGATGGTCGGCGTGTGAGATTGGCGAACATACTGACCAGTGTTCAGGGGCGTATCTATGCTGGCGCAATAGTTTTCGGGCTCGCAGTGTTCGAGCTGTATGGGTACTGGCGAACCGGGAAACCAGTACTGGTGCTGTTCGCCGTCTTCATGCTCGGCCTTGTTGCACATGAAGGAGTTCAGATCTACCGGCACCGCAATGATCCGGAGTCTGGTCGAGGGACTCCACGCTGGCGCGCTCGTCGGGTGTCTCGCAGCGATCGTCAAGGATCCCCTGGGATTTCCGGCGACCGGAATAGCGAAGTGCGAATGTACACGGCGAAAGCGCACGTTCGTATCTATCCAGATGAGTCGGATGCGTTGAGCAGTCGGGCTTTCAAAGTCGGATCTCGTTCGGTGATCTTTCGATCGGACCCAGACCGATCTACGCCGCGATCGGGGTGGACCTGGCCGGGCATCGCGACGTGCTGGGCATGTGGGCCGGCGAGGGCGACGGCGAGGCCGCTGCCGCAGCTATGGATGCGTTCGGCGCCGAGTGGGGCAACCGCTATCCGGCGGCAATTCGGTTGTGGCGCAACGCCTGGAGCGAGTTCATCCCGTTCCTGGACTACGACACCGCGATACGGAAGGTGATCTGTTCGACCAACGCCATCGAATTACTCAACGCCCGTTACCGCCGAGCGATCCGGGCTCGGGGTCATTTCCCGAACGAGCAGGCAGCGATGAAATCGCCCTATGCTTAGTCACCCGGCCGCTGGACCCGACCGGGTGACCCAGACGATGGACGATGCGCTGGAAACCAGCGCTGAACGCCTTCGCCGACCGCATGCCGGGAAGCGATACTAACTAACCGAAGATGATACCGCTTACACCGTTAATCGGACATTCCCCCGACTATCGGTTTGCTACTCGCGTAGCCCAACGTATGAATAGCGTTGCACCACATAGCTAGTGGATCTTGCCGCGAGTGAGTACTTTTTTTCCTCATCGAGCGCAGTTGGCCCTGCTCTCCTTCGTGCTGAGGTCACGGTACCGCGCTTATGGCTGCGTTTCGGTGCAGATGGTGAAGTGTCGCGCGGGGTGTGGGTAGCCGGTGTGGGGGCAGCCGTCCAGCGTGGTGGTGTCGGGTTGGACGCTGATCGGTTTGAGTTTGTGCGTGGCGGCCGGATCGTCGCAGGCGACTTTGGTGACGACTGAATCGAGGTTGATGCAGTACGTGCTGTCCCAGTTCAGATCGAGGCAGGCTGTCCACTGCGCTTGAGAATCACGGTAGTAGAACGGGCGATCGGCGTCGGCGACGCATTGATCCGGTGTGAGCACACGCTGAATCACCCGGTAGGTCGCCATCGGAGATGCGCAATCGGCCACCGTCAGCGACGCGCGCGTTGAGGAGCCGGCGACGTTCACACATCCACCGACGGGAGCATCTGCGCTTCCCGAATCTGTCAGCGTCGCCGGCTGCGGAAACTGTCCGGGCAGATCGGCGAAAGACACCTGCGGCGTGACGGTTTCGGAGGAAGGTGACTGCGGTTCCGGTGCGGCAGTGCTGCATGCCGCCGAGGAAGTGATAGGCACCATTATCGCTCCCATCCCCACCAAGATGGCCCAATTTCGCTCGCGAAATGTCAGCATCAGGCGAGCTTGTCACGTTCCGGCGGATTCTACGAAAACGCGCCCTTTTCCAGCGGGTGTCAAACCGGTGAGGACCGATAGGGAAGTAGTCTTTAAGCCCGCAGGATTAACTGTCAGACGCGCAAGACCTGTAAGGCCGCAATCAAATCCTTGATCGCGCCATTTATCTACCAGATATTTTTGCACATCTTCACACGTTGTGTTCTGCGCGTTGAGCGGTCGACCGCCGAATGTGATCTGTCCGAGGGCGCCGGCCGGCCCCTCAAATGCGCCAACGTAGGACGGGGAGCCGGCAAGCGGTGGACGCGTCTCAATCATCTGAATCAGGGTGAAAGTCTCCGGAATGGCGATTGTGAGCGTCGCCATGACTTCTCGTGCCTCTGCTGGTTCTAGTGCACGCACCTCGGGGGCGGTCGACGGTGTGCCGCACGCGACTAGAGTTGAAGCCAGGGCTGTCACTACGAAAAGTGAAAGCAGGATGCTCATTGCTTTTTTTGCCGACATAGGTCTCCATTCTCAGATTAGGGTAATAGTGATCAGAATTCAGGCTACTTATGAATGCTACTTGCGCCGTATACATTAAAGGCTCTTGCCCATCCGATATCTCGCAAAAATGCCAGAGAATCGATAGCATTATTTCGTGGATCGCTGACGATCGAGCCCGGCTCTGGAGGATGGGCGAAATCGGTCACATCAAAGATATAGAAACGTTGCTGGACAGATGCAGCGGCCCCATCGTTGAGGTCTACACGTGTAACAATCTGCGCTGAATAGCGTCCCAGTCCGTATACCGTATTAGGATCACTGCCAGCCACGGGAAGCCACCCACGTGGTTGACCCGCCCAGTCCTTCTCATCTCCGAATACCTCTGTGAAAGTAGTTGTCTCGCACTTTTCGAATGCAAGTTTCGCCGCGTCGAGTGCTTCCTTTCGGGCTGCGTCAAGCAGGTCTGGAACACCCCGGAGAGTCGGCCCGTATCCGCCGTTGTAGGGGTCACTCCCAAGCTTATCGACAGCCGCTTCGCTGAAAGTTAGTGACCTAGCCATCGTGGAACTGGGGCCACCGCCGTGGTTGGAAATATATTGGCCCACAACGGCAGCTGCATCAGGCCACCCTTGGGCTACTAGAAATTTCTCAGCTGCGATGGCCTTGGCCCTCGCGGCGTTGCCTTTGATCGTGCGTTCGAATCCACCGAGCTGAGTTCTCCCGAATTGAGGGTCGTTCGATTGCTCCCGCGGATTCAATGGCGGACTGCTATTGGTCAAACTTTCGTTCGCAACTTGAATCCCGCGGCCTGGCTGGATCGTGCAATCGTGCTCGTTCGGCCGTTCAGTTGGAGTCTGCGGGCCTTGTTGGGGTGGGCAGATACTGCACGCGCCGATGCCGCCGGTGACGTCCCGACCGGGCCCGCTCAGAACACCGCCGGAGGGCAGGCTGGCGGGCAGCACCATGACCGGATCGGTGATGCCGAGTTGTTGGGCGATGTCTTCGCAGTGCTTCTGCAGATTACGCAGTGCCTGATCCTGGGAGTTCTCCGACTCGGTGGATGGCTGGGCAGGTTCCTGTTGGCTCGACTCGTGTGGTGCCTGTTGTGGTACATGTTGCGTCGGCTCTGGCTGTTGTTGCGGGGGCAGGTCGTAGTCGGGCGGTTGGGTGCCGTGGACGGGTGGTTGCCGCTGTGGATAGGACTGTTGTGGATATTGGGGGGCCTGGCTGTATTCGGGTGCGGCGGAGGGGTTGTTGATGTCGATGCCGTTGCCTTGCGGTGGGGCTGGGTAGTTGCCGCCGCTGTAGCCGGGTCCGCCTTGGGGCAGGCCGGGGGGTTGGAACTGACTTCCTCCGCCGCTTCCGTTGCCAGGGCCTGGGCCGGTGGGCCCGCCAGGACCGGTGGGCTCAGCGGTGGCGCCGGGCAGGCCGAGAACGCGTGGGTGTGACACGCCAGTGTCTGTCGTACTCGTCAAGGCCCCGGCAATCAGCACGGCCACGACCGCGGTGTATGCCAACGCTCGCCGCGCAGCTGTGCGCGAAGGCGGAATGTGTGGTGTGCCTGTCACGAGTCGGCACCGTCTCCGGTGGGGGTGGTCATGGTGGTTTTGGCTGCGGTGACGGCGGTTTCGGCGGTGTGGGTGCAGGCTTGGTAGTCCGGCCCGGTTTGGCCGAAGGTGCTGACACATGCGATCGACATGTGCCCCAGAAGCCGGTTTTGGCAGGAGGTCAGCGAGGTCTGCTCCGGTGCGGTGGCCGCGCACTGCTGCAACGCCGCGCACGCGGCTGCGAAGTCGGCCACCCGTCCGTCGGGGCTGCGGTAGTCGTTGATCCCGGCCGGGCAGGCCACCCCCGATGCGGCCGGTGGCAGCACATCGGGGGTGGTGTCTGACACGCCGGTCGTCACCACATCTGCCGCGGCTGGGGGGATGCCGGCCCAGTTCGGTGTCGGCGCTCCGGTGGTGGCGAGATCGGACGCCCGGTAGGACAGCATGATCTGCACCGGGAAGGCAAAGACATTGGCCTGCCCCACATCGATGGTCAGATCGGATTGCCCGAGCGCAAATCCCGGCCCCAGAGCCGGCGTCACGGGCAGCGGTCTCTGATCACGGTCGTGGGCCGCCGGCACGCTGAAGGTCCCGATCACCGCGGCCGGCCGTCCCGGGCTGGCATCGGTCTCAACGAGCACAACGTTGGGCCCTTGGCGCAGATGCGTTCCCGGCGGCAGTTTCACACCGAAATCAATAGTCGAAGACGCGAACACCGTCTTGCGCGTGATGGTGACATCGACACCGCCGCCGGTGACCGGACGCACGAGGTACTCAAGGTCATTGCTGCCATAGATCCCACCACCGTCACCGGTCCACGCCGCCGGCCCCAACCCCAGCTCACCGGGCAGATGCAGCACCAGATGCCGGTTGGGGTGCAGCGTCGGGACGAAAATGCCGTCCTTGGCCCACATCGGCACGGTCGCCTCACCACGCTCAGCCTGGGCGGCCAACGCCGGCTCCAACCCCGCGGTCTCCCCCTGCGGCGTCGTAGAGGAAACCCGTGCCCCACCAATCGGATTGACCCGCCCCGGATCGGCAGGCATCGGCCGCGGTATTGCAGGCTGCACCGGCGGCGGCGGTTCGGCCACCGCCACCGGCACGGCCAGCGCGGCACACATACCAGCCATCACGACCAACGCGACGGACACCCTGCTCACCGCGATCGACAGTGAGCGCGCACCACCGCTCATCACAGGTCCTTCGGCTCGCCATAGAGGGTTTGGGTGTCATTACCGTTATCGGTGCGCACCCTGATGGTGGTGTAGGACTGAATCTTGACCTGACCACCGCACCCATCGGCGACAATGTTCTGCTCACGCAGATTCGACACCGCACTCATATTGCGCAGACTGATCCGATCCAACGGAACCTGCACATGCCCACCGGGTTTGAGCAAGACCCGGATATAGCCGCCGATATGTTCGGTCGCCCCGACAGACGCGTTGGCCTGCGCGCCGGCAAAACCGCCACCGCCGCCACCGCCGCCACCGGCACCGCCTTGGCCCTCACCGAAACCACCGCCATACACCCCGGCCCCGACCTGCTGGTTGAGATCCAAACCCAGATCCCCACCGACCTCGACCCCCGCCGAGGAATCGGTGCGACACCCCACGAAGTACCCGGCCTCCAACTGCGCATCCTGGATCGGGGTGCCCCCGGTCCCGCTGATACGGGCCTCCGCGCGCAGACTCACCCGCGCCTGCCACGAGTTCGATGCCCCCGCCAGGTTGTCGATGTGATCGATCACCTCATGGGTGGAGTTCACATCCACCACCCACCCGTCATCGGTGACAAACTGCGTCCACCGATCCGGCATCACCTGCGGCGCCGCACCCGCCGGCGGCGCACCCCACAACGCCACACCCGCAATCACCGCACCCGCCCACACCCCGCGACAGCACCGACCACCGGCACCAACGATCGCCACCACGCAACAAACCCCCCGTTTGCTACACACGGCCAGGTACCCCCGCAGCCCAGATCAGCACGTGCGTCGCGCTACGCTCACACATAACTGACTGGCATGTCAAGACAGAGCGGCGAGCACGACTTCGTATTGCGAGTGACGCGTTAATCAGGTAAATGTGGGTCAAGCGGCGACGGGATTTCATGTGCCGACCAGGCGTGGATGCGACGAGGTCAGGGGGCCACGAGCATGAATACGGTGCTCTGCGACGCGCACGTGACACCCGATGGATCGGTCGTGGTGATCGAAGATGTCGGAGCCCGGGGACTGGGCAGCGCCTATGTGGACGGCGCCACGCCCACCGTCGACCGGGCCTCCCCCGTGCATGCCCTATGGGTACGCACGATGAGCGTGCACGAAGCAGAACTGCTTGGCACTCGTGTACGCGCTCGCGTACTGGTCGGCACAGACACCTGCGGGCTGGGAACACTGGTATTCCATGGGGCGCTCACGGTGGGAAGCGGAGTGCTGGCGATCGGTGACGCGCGAAGCCCGGATCGTCAGCTACTGTTCGGCGAACCTGCCGTACTTGACATCCGCATCTTCGCCGAGAATTCGCTCAGTACAGTCCATTTCACCCATCCTCCGGGTGATTTCCCGATATCTGGCCCCAGTGATATCACAGTGCTCATCGCCGACAATCCTGGTTTCAGCCACGCTGCTAGAAACACGACGTTCGGGCGTCCGTGGTTCCGGCGACTGCCCGAGCTCTTCCGTTCCGGGCACAGGCCGCTTGTTGGATGAGTGATCGGTCTGTCTACCAGCCTGTTACGCGCGAGCCAGACGACGGTAGACCTCAACACATCAGCGAATACGCTTGGGACTGCCCCGGTTTCAGTTGACTCGCGGGGTGTGAATTTCAGGCCGCGGTTGCGACCGGTGTGTGGAGCAGTTCGAACTCTATCGGGGTGAGCCTGCCGAGGGC
>JBQEMX010000034.1:0-12310 GCA_052044345.1 Mycolicibacterium sp. 22603 | reverse complement strand
CAGTACCTGTCGCTGGCATACACCGACAGACTGGTCGAGCTCGGGATCGCACCGTCGGTGGGGTCTCGAGGCGATAGTTACGACAACGCCCTCGCCGAGGCAGTCAACGCTGCCTACAAGACGGAGCTAATCCACCGCGGTAAGCCGTGGCGCGGTGTCGACGAGGTCGAACTAGCGACGGCCCAATGGGTGGCCTGGTACAACCAGCAACGCCTGCACGAAGCCCTCGGCTACGTTCCGCCAGCCGAGTACGAGGCCGCCCTCAACGGCACCTCACACACTGCGAACCAGCCGACCCCGGCCCTCGCAACCATGTAGGAACAAAACCCGGGGTACTTCAACCGCAACAGATCCGTCAAGCATCAACCGAAGCCCAACAGCCCCACTTCAGTGGGTGCTTTTCAAGATCGAATCTCGGAACTCAGCGCTTACTCACCTTCTATGACGGTCTACTCAGGTCGTACGGCCTGCCGCCATGCCTTACGCACCGCGATGAGCGCTTCGGTTGCTGAGACAGTTAGGCGGGTCTGCCCAGCCAGTTGCGCCTGCCACTCGGCGTCCTTCGGGGCTCGGTCGAACATGTGCTGAGTCGGTGTCTTATTGGTCGGTCCGTACCGCCGAAACAGGGCGGCGGCGTCTGCGTCGATGGCGCCGAGTCGGCTCAGCGCCCACAGGTCCCAGAGGTCGCGGGCCGCGTGTCGGTCCGTCCATGTTGCCGTCTTCGACGCCGCGAACGCGGTGAGCGTGGGCACAAGTAGTTCAGCGGCGGGTGCATCGGCATAGCGCTGAAACAGATCGCGGCGTTCCGTCGGCCAGACCACCCGGTCGCGCGCCGATAGCAGTTGAAGGCGAACCGTGCGCCCGTCCGAGGGGCGCAACAGCACTGGCAGGGTGTCTGCGGTAGCACTGAGTGCGGGTTCCACGGTCAGCCTGCCGTGGGTGCGCGCGACGGCGCGCGGGAGTGCGGAGTCGAGCTCGTTGGCCAGCTCCTTGCGCCTGCCGACGGCGATGAGGTCGATGTCCTCACTCAGCCGTCCGTCGGGGAGGAAGGTGCGGGCCAGGGCGGTGCCGCCGATGAAATGGACTCGGTCGCCGAACTCACGGCTGAGGAACGCGAGGATATGGGAGATGAGGTGGTCTCGCTCGACCTGCTCGGCGGATACGCCGAACTGCGTTGCGATCAAGTCGCGTTCGTCAGGATCCATGATCAACTCCCACCCAGTCCTCCGCCCGGCGCAGGGAGGCAAGGCGGCGTTGTTCGGTCGCGAGCTGACGCAAACGGTGTGGATCCGCTCGTGCGTAGAGAACTCCGACGGCGGCCGGCACCTCGGCTGCGCTGTCGCCGAGGGTGGGACGGTGCGCGAGATCCAGGATTGTCTGTTCGGGGGTCGTCGTCAGTGTGGGGCCCAGGTCAGTGCGGATGCGTTCAACGTCCAGCGCTGCGGTGCTGCGTTGGACGAATCGAACGACCGCCGGCCGGTCGGTGAGCCTGATCGGGCGGTGTTGGCGGGGTACCGCCACGATGGCGGTTGCCAAAGCGCGGGGGATAGCGCCGTGTAGACGAGCGGCGCTGAGTCCCATGACGACAATGTCGTCATAGCCGTAGATCGTGGTGGCGATTCCGGCGGCGGCGGCTTCCAGATCGGGAATCCATCTGCGGCCCATCAATTCTTGGGGGATGACTACGTAGTAGCCGTTGGCGAGGCGATGGAGCAGGCCGTGTTCACGGAGCCGCGCGATCTCGGGACCTGGGTAGGCGTAGGTGTCCTCGGCCTGCCCGGTGCGAAAGGTGCGCAGTGGGCGCGCGGCGAGCACGGCGGGAACCGCCGTGCTGTGTTGCCTTGCCATAGTGCACCTCCAGTATGCGAATCATAGGCTGATGGCCTACAAAATGCATACTCAAGAATCGTGACCGTCCGCAGGCTCCACGCTCAGTAGCAAGCGCGCGCGGCAATTCAAATCCGCGCAGGGCATCGTTGCCGACTTCATGGCAGTGAGCCGGGCCATTTCCTGCCGAGTTTGCTCCGCGCTCTCAGGGGCGCAGGGAGCAGGAATTGCGTAGGCCGGCCGCCGGGCATACCCGCGACGACCCCTGCCCGCCAAATCGATGACCCCGGTCAAATTCGGTGGACACGTCCTACCGGGGTGGTTACCTTCGTCGCTCGAAGACACGTATGTCCGAGCGAGGTGAATCGATGACGGTCCTAGGAACGGCAGCCGACGCAGGTCGGCCGTCCCGCGTACGCACCCAGACCGAATCAATCGCAAGGAGTACCCCTCGTGGACCTTCCACGCATCTTCACCATTCGCGAAAGCAGTCACCGCATCCACAACCCGTTCACCGCTGACAAGCTCGCCGCCTTGGGGCGGGCGCTGCGTCTGACGCCAGAGGCGCGCGTGCTCGACCTCGCCAGCGGCTCGGGTGAAATGCTCTGCACATGGGCGCGCGATCACCGCGTCACCGGGACCGGCGTCGACATCAGCACGGTGTTCACCGAGCAGGCCCGGGCTCGTGCTGCTGAACTCGACGTCACCGACCGGGTCACGTTCGTGCACTCCGACGCCTCCGGCTTCGTTTCGCCCGAGGCGGTTGATCTCGCCGCCTGCGTGGGTGCCACCTGGATCGGAGGTGGTGTGGACGGCACCGTCGAGCTGCTGAACCGCAGTCTTCGTCCCGGCGGTGTGATGCTGATCGGTGAGCCGTACTGGCGTCATGAGGTGCCCAGCGCGCACGTCGCCACGGCATGCGGTGCGGGCGGCCCGGACGACTTCTTGGTCTTGCCGGAGCTGATCGAGCGGTTCGGCGGTCTCGGTTTCGACGTCGTGGAAATGGTGTTGGCCGATCAGGACAGCTGGGACAGGTACCAGGCGGCGCAGTGGCTCAACCTCCGCCTATGGCTCGACGACAATCCAGGCGACGAACTGGCCGCCGAGGTACGCGCTGAGTTGTCCACCGACCCGGCCCGCTATGCGCGGTATCAACGTGAACATCTCGGGTGGGGAGTGTTCGCACTGATGGCGCGCTGACGCCGCCTCGCACTTCCCGCTCCACATCAATCCTGTGGGTCAGCTGCTAAATCCCTGTGAGCGAACCTCTTTCGGGCGAGCCGATATCTGTTGTGGACTCCGACCTCATACCGTAGTGTCAACTAAGTTTATTAGCGTTCCTAACGGGATTGCCGCTGCCGGCATCGGTCGACGCTGATGAAAGGGTAACGGATGCAACGGGTTTCCCTCGGAAGCCACTTGATGCGGCGATGGCCGTTCGTCACGGCGGTCGTGGTCATCGCGATCGCCGGATTCGCCGTCTACCGCCTACACGGCGTCTTCGCATCGCAGGATGTCGTCTCCACGCCCAACGGTGCGGCGGACCAGATCGTCCCGTTCAATCCCAAGCATGTGGTGCTGGAGGTATACGGCCCGCCCGGAGCCGCAGCCACCATCACCTACCTCGATGTCGACGCCCAGCCGCAGCGCGCCGATGACGTCGGCCTGCCGTGGGCATACGACGCGACGACCACCCAACCCGCGGTCTTCGTCAACATCACCGCCCAGGGCACCGGCGACTGGATCGGCTGCCGGATCACCATCGACGACGAGGTCAAGGACGAGCGCACCACCGACAACGTCAACGCCTTCACCTATTGTTTGGACAAATCCGGATGAGCAGCAATCGCATTCCTGATTTCATCCGCCGGTACTCGGTGCTCATCGCGCTGTTCTGGCTGGCACTGGCGGTCGTCACCAACGTCTTCGTCCCACAGCTGGAGACCGTTGCCGAACAACACAACGTCTCGCTCAGCCCGCAGGACGCACCCTCCCTGCAAGCCAGCAAGCAGATCGGCAAGGTCTTCCAAGAGTTCGACTCGGACAGCTCGGCGATGATCGTCCTGGAAGGTGATCAACCGCTGGGCGCCGAGGCGCACCACTATTACGACGACCTGGTCGCCAAGCTCTCGGCCGACACCACACACGTCCAGCACATCGACAACTTCTGGGGTGACCCGCTGACCGCGGCCGGCTCCCAGAGCTCCGACGGTAAAGCGGCGCTGGTTCAGCTGTACCTGGCCGGCAACCAGGGGGAGTCGCTGGCCAACGAATCCGTCGACGCGGTGCGCGATATCGTCGCCGACAGCCCGCCGCCGGAGGGCCTGCGGGTGTACGTCACCGGTGCGGCGCCCCTGGTCACCGACCAGTTCGAGGTCGGCCGGCACGGCACGCTGAAGACCACCATCATCACGCTCCTGGTCATCGCGGTCATGCTGTTCTGGCTCTACCGCCGCCTCACGACGGTGTTCCTGGTGATCTTCACGGTGATGATCGAGCTGACGGCCTCACGCGGCGTGGTCGCGGTGCTCGCCAACGCCGGGATCATAGAGTTGTCGACGTATTCCACCAACCTGCTCACGCTGCTGGTCATCGCCGCGGGCACCGATTACGCGATCTTCCTGCTCGGCCGATTCCACGAGGCGCGCTACGGCGGTCAGGATCGGGTCCAGGCGTTCAACACCATGTATCACGGCACCGCACACATCATCTTGGGCTCGGGCCTGACGATCGCCGGAGCCGTGCTGTGTCTGACCTTCACCCGGCTGCCGTATTTCCAGAGCCTGGGTGTCCCGGCCGGAACCGGAGTCCTCGTCGCGGTCGTCGCCGCGTTGACGCTGGCGCCCGCACTTCTCGCCATCGGCAGGCATTTCGGGCTTTTCGAACCGGCTCGCCCGATGAAGACCCGCGGTTGGCGGCGGATCGGCACGGCGATCGTCCGGTGGCCCGGGCCGATCCTGGCCGCCACCGTCGCCATCGCGCTCATCGGTCTGCTTGCACTCCCGCAGTACAAGACAAGCTACGACGCCAAGCCTTACCTGCCGGCGAGCGCTCCCGCCAATGTCGGCTACGCGGCAGCGGCGCAACACTTTTCGCAGGCCAGACTCAATCCCGAGCTGCTGATGATCGACACCGACCACGATCTGCGCAATCCCACCGACATGATCCTGCTGGAACGGGTGGCCAAGGCGGTCTTCCACACCGACGGCATCGCCCAGGTTCAGTCGATCACCCGACCGCTGGGCACGCCGCTGGATCACACCTCGATCCCGTTCCAGATCAGCGCGAGCAGCGCATCGCAGATCAACAATCTGCCGTTCCAACAGGCCCGTGGCCAAGATCTGCTCAAACAGGTCGATGTGATCAATAATTCGATCGACATCCTGCGTCAGCAGTATGCGCTGCAACAACAGTCCAGCGCCGTCACCGACGCCCAGTCCAAGGCCTTCGAGCAGACCGTCCAGACCGCCGAGGATCTGCGTGACAAGATCGCCAACTTTGACGACCAGTTCCGGCCGCTGCGCAACTATTTCTATTGGGAACCGCACTGTTTCGACATCCCGATGTGCGCGGCGATCCGCTCACTGTTCGACGCCCTGGACGGTGTCGACGCCCTCACCGACCAGCTGAACAACGTCTCGGGCAGCATCGCCCAGCTCGACGCGCTCCAACCCAAGCTGTTGGCCCTCATCCCGCCGCAGATTCAGAGTCAGGAAACCAACCGCGATCTGACGATGACCAATTACGCCACCACCTCGGGGCTCAACGACCAGGCCGCGGCGGCACTGGAGAACGCCACGGCCCTGGGCAAGGCATATGACGCCTCCAAGACCGACGACTCGTTCTACCTGCCGCCGGAAGCCTTCACCAACCCCGAGTTCGTCCGTGGCATGAAACTGTTCATGTCGCCGGACGGCAAAGCGGCCCGCATGATCATCACCCACGACGGCGATCCCGCCACGCCGGAGGGGATCTCGCATATCGACGCGATCCGGCACGCCGCGCAGGAGGCCGTGAAGGGCACCCCGCTGGCCGGTTCGAAGATCTACCTGGCCGGTACCGCCGCCACGTACAAGGACATTCAGGACGGCGCCAAGTACGACCTGATGATCGCGGCGATCGCGGCACTGTCGTTGATTCTGCTGGTGATGGTGTTCATCACCAGGAGCATCGTCGCCGCGCTGGTCATCGTGGGTACGGTGGCGCTGTCACTGGGCGCATCGTTCGGTTTGTCGGTGTTGATATGGCAGGACATCCTGGGCACCGAACTGTTCTGGATCGTGTTGGCGTTGGCCATCATTCTGCTGCTCGCGGTCGGCTCGGACTACAACCTGCTGTTGATATCGCGGTTCAAGGAAGAGATCGACGCCGGTTTGAACACCGGCATCATCCGCGCCATGGGCGGGTCGGGGGCGGTGGTGACGGCCGCCGGTCTGGTGTTCGCGGCCACCATGGCGTCCTTCGTGTTCGCCGATCTGAAGATCCTCGGGCAGATCGGCACGACGATCGCGCTGGGATTGTTGTTCGACACGCTGATCGTGCGGTCGTTCATGACGCCCGCCATCGCGGCACTGCTCGGCAGGTGGTTCTGGTGGCCGCTGCGGGTGCGGCAGCGGCCGGCCAAAGCGACGGTGCGGCCGCGTACGTCGGTGCAGCAGCTGCCGCTCTGGGAGGACGACGACCCGGTGGTGGCTAGGACGTGACGGTGATGCCGTCGAGCGGGCGCTTCAACCGCGCAACGCGGCGCAACTGAGCCGCCATGTTCATCGACGTGAGCATGGGGATGCCGCCGATGAAGGTGCGGAACGACGGATTGCCGCCATGCACGTGCAGCTCATACAGGCAGCCGACGACGTAGAAGAAGCCCATGCAGAACAGCGTCGCGGGGATCGCCAGCGCCAGGGGAGAGCGCGCGTCGGCGACCAATTCGCGCGCGTAGTCGTATTCGTCCCGGGTGATCGGCTCGCGCTTGCGCACCTTGGCCAATACCGCCTTGTGGGCACCGACCTGTTCACCCATCGGGTGCGGCGTCCGGTTCTCCAGGCGGGTGATGTAGACGAAGACACAGGTGGCGAACACCGCCGCCATGATGCCGTCGAGGATTGTCAGCTCGCCCCAGATCATCGGTTGCCCCTCCTACAGTCCGAGATGTAGAAGGTTACCTTAGCTAACTGTGTAGTCCCTGCGAGTGCGATCACCCAGTCAGATCACCCGGCCCATACGTCCTCGACGTAATGGTCGGAGGCCACCATCGCCTCCAGCCAGTCGCGCGCCCCGTCGTCGTCGGCACCGGTGCGGGCCCGGTAGATACCCCGAAACGCCTCGCGCACAGCCGGTGCCATCTTCGCGCCATCACCACAGACGAAGACGTGGGTGTCCTTGGTGGGATCACCGATGAGGTCCCAGACATCGTCGGCGTCGGCGGCGATCCGATCCTGCACATAACGCACACCGGCCTGGGGAGCCCGTGAGAACGCCGGTCGCATCGCGACGATGCCCTGTCGCTCGGCATCTTCGAACAGATCGCGGAAGATGTAATCGACGTCGGGATCGCGGACGCCGAAAAAGCACAGCGCCGGCGAGAAGGGGGCGCCACTCTGCTTGGCCGCCAGCCGATCCCCGAGGAAACCGCAGAACGGTGCCACCCCGGTGCCCGCACTCACCAGGATGACGTTCTTCTGCGGGTCGGCCCCGGCGCGAAACGCCTGTCGGGCCGGGTCGACGCGGGCACGGATACACGAGCCAGGGGCGATATCAGCAAGGTGGTTGGACGCCACCCCCTTGAACAGCCCGCGCCCGGATCGCGCCGGGGCATCCAGCACGCTGACGATCAGCGCCACCTCCTTCGGCGACAGCCGTGACGATGATGCGATGGAGTAGTGGCGCGGGGTCATGGGTTCCAGCATCTCGAGCAGCTCGGCACCGGTCAAAGCGCACGCGGGGAACTCCTGCAGACACTCGATGGGGCTGAGCGGGTATGGCTCGTCGGACTCGGCCAGTTCCTGGAGGCGTTCCTGCTCGGGTCGACATGGGTTCGCGGCAGCCAGTTTTCGCAATTGACTGCGGGTGGCCGGCTTGCGCAACTCGACGAAGTGGGTGAGCAGTTCACGGACGCTGACCTCGCGGTCGAGTGCGATCAATCGTCGCGAGGTGCGTCGCGGGTTGATCGACAGCCGGAGCTGCGGGTCGATGCCGAGCAGATTGATCGCCGCCTCCACCGCCTCGGGGGGATTATCGGCCAGTACGGTCAGATGATCGCCGGTGGAGTAGTCGATGTCGTCGGGAAGTGTCACTCGGACATATCGTTTGCCCTGGCCCAGTGAGTTGTCATCGCTGACCAGTTCGTCGTTGAGCACGACGGTCATCGGGGTCACCGCAAAGCGGGCGTCGATCGCGGCGGTGATGGGTCCGGTGATGAGGGTCAGGTCGTACAGCGGTTCGTTGCCGTCGGTCAGCGGCGCGGCATCCGGGTCACCGAACAAGTCCGCCATCGCTCCCCACAGTGCCGACGTGAACTCCTCCAGCGCACCGGTCAGGTCGCCCGAGGTGTCGGCGGCGCCTCGGGGCACCAGCGCCTGGCCGCCGAGCTCGGTCAGCCTCTTGTCGATGGCGATCGGCACCGCCTGATAGGTGTCGGCCCAGTTGTGATCCCCGACGCCGAGGACGGCGAAGCGGGTGGTGGCAGACAGGGTCGCCTGGTCACCGAACAGCCAGGTGGTGAATTCCTTGGCGTCGTCGGTGGGTTGCCCGTTATACGAGGATGCGACGATGAGGATGACATCGGCATCGGGTAGCCGGCCTGCCGCGTCATCGAGCGGTCCCACCGTTGTGGTGCAACCGATATCGGCCGCCTCCTCGGCGAGTTGGGTGGCCAGAGCCCGACACGTGCCGAGGTTGGACCCGTGCAGGACCGCCAGTGTCGTGCCGACCCGAATCGGCGAGGACATGCCTTCGGATGCCGTCGGCGTCATCGCCGCAGCCACACTCGGGGTGCGCTCGGCGGCGGTCCGCCGGATCAGGTCGATCTCGAAACCGACCGGTCGTCGACTCAGCGAGCTTTCCCATTGCAGGACATAGTGTTGCGAGTCCACGAGGCGATACCGATGCACCAACCGCGCGATCAGCATGGCCGCTTCGTGCAACGCGAACTGCCGTCCGATGCACGACCGTTCTCCGGTGCCGAACGGTTTGAACAGGGCAGGCGGTCGTTCCGCTGTCCGATCCGGGTCGAACCGGTCGGGGTCGAACAGCTCGACGTTGTCACCCCACTGCGGCTGCCGATGCAGAGCACCCACCAGTACGGTGACGGCTTCGCCGGCCTTGATCGGGTACGTCCCGCCGATGACGGTGTCCGCCAGAGCCATCCGATCGAAGGTCAGTACCGGTGGGGACAACCGCAGTGTCTCGCTGATGACCTGACGCAGGTAGCCGAGCTTGCCGATATCGTCGTAACTCGGTAGATGCTCGTCGTCGGCACCGAACACCGAGTCGACCTCGCGGCGCACGCGGGCCAGCACCGCCGGGTGGTTGATCAGGTTGTAGACGGTGTTCGGCATGAGCTCGGACGTGGTGAGCTGGCCCGCGATCAGGAACGTCATGATCTGATTGCGAACGTTCTCCGGGTCGAGCGCAGGCCTGCCATCGTGGCCCAGCATCACGTAGAGCAGATCCGCGCCGGTGCCGGCAGCGCGATGCTCCGCGATCAGCTCGTCGAAGTAACGGTGCAGTTCGGCGCGGTGGGTGATGAAGTCCGCTGTCTCACCGTGGTTCACCGCCTCCAGCAGTGCGGACATGAAACACCGGGGGATCGGCGCCAGACCGTCGTGGTCGAATGAGTCGAACCGGGCGCCGAACCCGGCCAGCGCCACGGTATCCATGGCCAGCTTCTGCAGATCGTCGGAGACGTTCACCCGGCCGGCGCCGGCGCGGGCGTCCCAGCGGCTGATCAGCTCGGCGTTGATGTCCAGCATCGCCTCGTGATAGTTGCGCAGTCCGGCATAGCTGAACCCGGGAAGAAGGACATCGTGTGCCTTCTGCCAGTTCGGTTCCCCGTGATATGCCGTGAACAGCCCATCGCCGGCCAGGGGGCGGACCCGGTCGAGTGTCTGGGTGATGTTCTTGGCGAATCGCGCCTCATCGCAGAGCTCGTCGACGAGCTCCATCGAGCACACGTAGAGCTTGCGGAACCCGTTGAAATCGGCATAGAAGATCGGCCCGTAACGCTCACCGAGCAGGTCGATCGGCAGCGCATAAGGCCGCCCGGCCAGGTCCGCCCCGCCGGGCAGCGGCTGTCCCTCGGCGGAGGCGACGCCGACCAAAGTCGGGGGCAGCGACGGCACGAATCCGGTCATTCACGCAGCGTAAATCCTCACCCTGACCTTGCCGTCAATAATCGGCAATCAGCTCAGTCCTGCTTGCCGAGACCCTTCGCCATGAAGTCCCCGATCGAGAGCACCGCCCGCCGACGCGACATCAACCTGGTCTGGACGAGCAAGAACAACCGGTTGGGCAGACTCGGCACCACCAGGTGTTTGCGGCCCACGGCCGTGAGCACCCGTCGGACCACGTGGCGCGGCTCGGAGATGAGCCACTGCGGATACCGGTCGAACAGGTCACCCTGGGTGTTCATCAACCCACCGACCATCACCAGGACGTCGACACCGGTACCGCGCAGCTCATACCACAGCGCCTCGCCGAGGCCGATCTGAAAGGCCTTGTTGGCGCCGTAGGCGCCGGTGAACGGACTCGATGTGAGGCCAACCCCCGAGGCCACCATGATGATCGATCCGCTTCCGCGACGGCGCATCTGGTTGCCGAACACATGCACCAGGTCGGTGTAACCCCGGGAGTTGATATCGATCATCCTTCGGTGCACCTCCAGCGGCATGTCCAGGATTCGGGGCGTATCCGGCGGGGTGAACATGTGATTACACACCAGCACGTCGATGTCGATACCGTCGGCGGCCCGCTCGATCCGGTCGATGGCCGCCGGGTCGGCCATATCGCATGCCACGACCACGACGTCGACGCCGAACTCGCCGCGCAGCTCCGCGGCTCGTGCGGACAGATCGTCGGCGAGGATGTCGACCAGGATCAGATTGAGCCCCTCGGCGGCCAACTGTCGCGAAAAGGCATATCCCAGGCCCACATCGCGGGCGGCGCCGGTCACCAGCGCCCAGCCGTCCCGGTAGGCGCTGATGCGCGAGCGGCGCAGCGGTGTCAGACGTCTCCGGTGTGCGGGCGCGCGTACCATCGAACTCTCCTCGGGGTGGCCTGTGCAATCCAAACCACAGTGTGCGTGACATGCACGCCGTGGGGTCGAGGTTTCGCCGACGCTACTTGTCGGACCCTGTCTTTAGAATCGTGGTATGCCTCCTCCGACAACGCCTTACGCCGCTGATGTGGTGAGTTCGGTGTCTGATCGGTTGTCGGCGTTGTATGACGAGGCTGCTGAGTTGGTGGGTCAGCGTAATGCTCTTGATGGTCGGTTGGTGGAGATCGTTGCCGAGATCGATGGTGGTGATGGGCCGTCGTTGTGGGGTCATACGGGGTGTCGGTCGCTGGCGGAGTTGGTGGCGTGGCGGTTGGGGTTGTCGCCGCGCAACGCTCAGGTGATGGTGGCCATTGCCCAACGGCTGGAGGTGTTTCCGCGGTTGGCGGCGACCCTGCGCCAGGGGCAGATGTCGCTGGATCAGTTCGGGGTGATCGCCGAGCATGCCGCGGATGGTTCTGATGACCATTACGCCGAGTTGGCCACGATGGCGACGGTGACGCAGTTGCGTACGGCGGTCAAGCAGGAGCCGCGCCCGCGGCCGGAGCGGCGCGATGGTGCGGTGCGGTCGTTCAGCAAGCATGAACAGGATGGGTGTACGACGTATCGGATTCGGTTGCCGAAGTTGGAGGCGGCGAGGTTCGATGCGGCGTTGGGTGCGCATAAGGAGGGGTTGGTCGCGGACTGGCGACGCGACCATGCCAGTAGTGAAACCCATGACGATCCTGACGCTGCGGGTGCCCGGGATGGTGTGGAGGTGCCGCCGTTCCCGGACATGGTGGATGCGTTGATGAGTGTGGTCGAGTCCGGGTGGGATGTGCAGGCGGCGGCGCGTCCGCATGGGGCGCGTACCACGGTGGTGGTGCATTACGACGTGGAGAAGGGGTCGGCGGCGCTGCATCTGGGGCCTGTTTTGTCGGAGTGGGAGCGCCAGTTCCTGCTGTGTGATGCCAGTTGTGAGGTGTGGTTGGAGCGTCATGGCACGCCGATCGGTGCCGGGCGTAGTACGCGGACGATCAGTCGGCGGTTGCGGCGGGCGTTGGAGCATCGCGATGGGACGTGTGCGGTGCCTGGGTGTGGGGCGACGCGGGGTTTGCATGCTCATCATCTGGTGCATTGGGAGCATGGCGGGGCCACCGAGTTAGAGAATCTGGTGTTGTTGTGTCCGTTTCATCATCGGTTGCATCACAAGGGGGAGATCACGATCGTCGG
>JBQEMX010000033.1:0-27328 GCA_052044345.1 Mycolicibacterium sp. 22603 | reverse complement strand
GGATCGCCGGGGTGAACAACCGTTCCGCGCGCCCGACATCCAGCGGCACGCCGGAGTAATCGACGATCACCGAAGTCAGCGTGGCATCGCAGGCGATCAGGTCCGCTGTCGCGGCGCTGACCGGCCCGGCGAACCCCAGCCGATCCACGCCAGCATCACCACTCACCCCCGGGGCCCCTGGTCGGATGAGGGTGACGTGCGGGAGGACCCCGCCGGACATCGGACGCTGTGACTGCGCCAGATAGGTGCGCAGCACCTGCCCGAGCGCCTCGGCCCGCCGGGTGCTGATCGGGCGCGAATCCGGGGAGCCATCCGGTAGCGGGACCGGTCGGCACAACGGATCCAATGCCGCACACAGTTCTTCCCCGGTCTCGACATCCAGGTTGAGGGTGGCCTCAAACCGGCCCTCCGCGTTCTGCACCAAGGTCATCTCGTTGAGGGCGGTGTCCTCGGCCACCGGCACCGCGCGTTCTTCCACTGGCCGCGCCGCGGTCTTCTCGAGGGCGATCGCCCGGGCTTTGGCGGCCGCTTCGGCCGGGGTGGTCTGGACCATCAGTTTGGTCACCACGGCCGCTCGTTCTTCTTCGGACAACGGCACCCGCGCCTCGATATGGGTGACGCCTTTGCCCACGGCGTCGGCGAACTCGATACCGATCCCACCCAACCGCTGCGCGGTCGTCAACGCCGGCAACACCGGTGCCATCCGCCCCACCCGCACCGTCCGGGCCGCCGCACCCGGGGACATACCCAACAGCCTCAACAGATCGGTGCCGGTGCGTAGGTGCCGCCGCCCCGGGCACACCGGCCCGCTCAGCCGCCGCCACCGCCGAAGCGATCACAAAATCCAGCAGATTCCGCGCCGACACCGCCGCCGCCAACACACCCAGCAACGGCTCGTCATCGACCACCGGCCGCGAACACCGCACCAACCGACCCAACGCCGCGCCGACATCAACCTCCGGCGACACCGGAGCGAGCTCATCGATGAGCGCATCAACAAATGAATCGAGACAGGTGGCGTCCATGCCGATACCCAAGCTTCCGCGAAGATTCTGATGGGGCAGGCAAGTTCATCGATAACTTTGGCAATTGGCTCTGGCGGCCCATCGCAGGACCGTCGAACCCCTCGGCGACAACAGTCGCGGTGCAGGTCCCCCGTGCTCATCGGACCCTGGATACTTTTCATTCGAACTTGTGTTCGAGTATACGCCGAATCTGATTGCTGCGCAAGTGTTGTCTCTCAGGACATCGGTTAGCGCTCCGGGTGGTATTGGTGATGACGCTTCCGCCCCGCGGGGGCGGTCTCGATGTTCTGCGCCGAGCAAACCATCACCAAGAATCGTTCTACGAGGTAACTAATCGCACCGTGACCGACGGGCCGGCCGCCGCGATCGAAACCGGGGTTCGACGGCCTGTGGCCAGTCCGTCGACGCTCAGCACCGATGTGCAGACATCACACCGGCGACATCGCAACTACCCCGAGTTGCGCAGCGCGCTGGCCAACCCACTCATCGTCAACAGGATGCCGCGTTGCACCAACTCGTCATCGTCCCCGGACCGGTATCGGCGCAGCAATTCCACCTGCAGGTGATTCAGCGGTTCCAGATATGGGAACCGGTTGAACACCGACCTGGCCAACGCCGGGTTGTCGGCAAGCAGGTCATCCTGACCGGTGATCAGTCCGTGCATGCGGACGGTGCGCTCGTGCTCGTCGACGATCTTGTCGAATACTCTCGCCCGCAGCTCCTCGTCGGCGACCAGCTCCGAATAGCGCGCCGCCAGGCCGAGATCCGACTTCGACAGCACCTGGGCCATGTTCGACAGCACGGTGCGGAAGAACGGCCACCGGGCGTAGAGGTCGCGCAGGACCTCCAGCTTCGCATCGTCACCATCGACGAACTGCTCGAAGGCGGTGCCGGTGCCGTACCAGCCCGGCAGCATCACCCGCGATTGACTCCAGGCCAGCACCCACGGGATGGCCCGCAGATCCGATATTGCCGTGGTCGGCTTGCGGGAGGTCGGCCTGCTGCCGATGTTGAGCGCACCGATCTCGCTGACCGGCGTCGACGCCTTGAAGTATTCGACGAATCCCGGTGTCTCGTGCACCAATTCGGCGTACGCACGCTGGGCGCGGGCAGCCAGGTCATCGAGCACCCGGTAGGCATCCTCGGCATCGTCGCCCAACCCCTCGACATCCAGCAGGGTCGACTCCAGGGTTGCCGCCAGCAAGGTCTCCAGATTGCGATGAGCGATCCGCGGCTCGGCGTACTTGGCGGCAATCACCTCACCCTGTTCGGTGATGCGCAGCGATCCCTTCACCGCGCCGGGCGGCTGGGCCAGGATGGCGTCATAACTCGGACCACCGCCGCGACCGACGGTGCCCCCGCGACCGTGGAAGAGCCGCAACCGGATTCCGGTCCGCTGCGCCGAGTCCACCAAGTCCAGCTCGGCCCGGTAGAGCGCCCAGTTGGCCGCCAGGTAACCGCCGTCCTTGTTGGAATCCGAATAGCCGAGCATGACCTCCTGCTGGCCATCGCGGGCATCCACCAGAGCCCGGTAGACCGGCAGATCCAGCGCGGCCTCCAGAATGGCCGAGCCGCGCTGCAGGTCATCGATCGTCTCGAACAACGGGACGATGCCCACCGGCGCGTGCACGGCACCGTCGGTGGCAGCGAGCAGTCCGGCCTCCTTGAGCAGGACTGCCGCTTCCAGCATGTCCGATACCGACTGGCACATCGAGATGATGTAGTTCGGAATAGCTTGCGGCCCGAACACTTTCACCGCCCGAGCGGCGGCCCGGACGATACCGAGCTCCTTGGCGGCCAGTTCGGACAACTCCGCGCCGGGACCGACCAGCGGGCGGCGGGTGCCGATCTCGGCGGCCAGCAACTCGACCCGCTCATCCTCGGACAGCGATGCATAGTCCGGATGCACACCCGCCCAGGCCAACAGCTCGGCGATCACCTGCTCATGCACTTCGGAGTTCTGCCGCATGTCCAGGCCCGACAGGTGAAAACCGAACACCCGCACCGCTTCCCGGAGCCGACCCAACCGATCATCGGCCAGCACGGCGGATCCGTTGTCACGCAACGACGCATCCACGGTGTCCAGGTCTGCCAGCAGCTGCTCGGGCGTCTCATAGGGCTCCAGACCTAGGTCCAGCTCGAGTGCGGGCTGATCGTCGAGGATCTGCACGGCGGTCGCTGTCAGCCGGGCGTGGATCACCCGCAGGGCCCGACGGTAGGGCTCGTCGCTGCGGGCGGGTTCGGCACAGGCATCGGCGAGCGCGGTCATCTCCTCGCTCGTCCGCACCAACCGCGAGGACAACGACAGTTCCTGTTCCAGCGCGCAGATCTCGCCGAAGTAGTGGTCGAAGGCTGTGTATGCGGCGCGGCCGGTGGCCAACCGGACCACCTCGGCGGTGACGTTGGGGTTGCCGTCACGGTCGCCACCGATCCACGATCCCGGCCTCAGGATCGGTTGTGCCAGCACCTCGGTGCCCGGCCAGCGCTGCTGCAAGGCATCCCGCACCTCCGCGTTCACCCGTGGGATGACATCCAGGAACGCCGCCGGGTAGTACCGCAGCCCGGTTTCGATCTCATCGGAGATCTTCAGCCGCGCCAAGCGGACCAACGCCGTCTGCCACAACGTGAGGATGTGCCTGCGCAGTTCGGTTTCGATCTCCCGGCCACTCTCGGTGCGGGTGTGCCCATGAAGTCGCAACCGCATCAGCTCGGTGATGTGGTGTTGGGTGTCGAAGACCGTGCGGCGACGGGTCTCGGTGGGGTGCGCGGTGATCACCGGGGACACCAACGCACCGGTCAACGCCGCGGTGACCGCGCTCGCCTCCAGTTGGGCGCCTTCGAGTTTGCGATAGGTGGCGGCCAAGCTGCTGTCCTGCGGCGGCTCCCCGGCGGCCTCGTGCACGGCGCGTCGGCGCTCGCGGTGGATGTCCTCTGCCACATTGGCCAACAGCGCGAAATGGGTGAAGGCACGGATGACCGGGATGGCCTGATGGACGTCGATATCGCGGAACAGGTCGGCCAGTTCGGAACGGTCGATCTCGGAGCGCCGGACCCGGAAGGACTCGACCCGCGCCTTCTCGACGAGGTCGAAGATGTTGTCGCCGTTCTGTTCCCGGACCGTGTCACCGAGAATCGCACCGAGCAGCCGGATGTCTTCTCGCATCGGCTCGGTGGCTTCACGACCGACGTTGGTGCGCTGCACCGATCCGATGGGTGCCAGAGTGCTGTCGGTGCTGTCTGCCATCCCTCAATTATCGGTGCGCGGCCCCGATAATGCAGAGCCGGGGGGTCAAGCGTTGTATTTGATGCGCAGCGCCATACCCACGATCGACACCAGCCAGATGCCGATGACGAAGAGGGTCAGCCGGTCGAGGTTCTTCTCGACGACCGTCGACCCGGACAGGCTGGACTGCACGCCACCACCGAAGAGGGTGGACAAGCCGCCGCCCTTGGCGCGGTGCAGCAGTACCAGCAGCACCGTCAACAGACTGGTGATGACAAGCACGATCTGCAGGGCGAGTTCCATGCGGGTCAGCCTACACGGAGGTGATTTCGGCGCGAAAACGTGCTCCAGGCGCACGGAATCTCACCGAAATCACCTCGCGATCAGGGCAGATCAGGGCAGTGGCCCACCGGCCGCGATGGCCGACAGGGTGGCGAACTGCTCCCCGTCCAGCGAGGCACCGCCGACCAGGGCGCCGTCCACATCGGTCTGGCCGACGATCTCGCCGACGTTCTTGGCGTTCACCGAGCCGCCGTAGAGGACCCGCACCGAAGCCGCCACATCCTTGTTCGCCAGCTCGGCCAACTCGGTGCGGATGGCGGCGCAGACCTCCTGGGCGTCGGCGGCACTGGCCACCCGGCCGGTACCGATGGCCCAGACGGGCTCGTAGGCGATGACGACCTGGGCGATCTGGTCGGCCTTCAGGCCGGCCAGGGAGCCACGCAGCGATTCGACGTTGAACTCGACGTGGTTGCCCGCCTCGCGGACCTCCAGGGATTCACCGATGCACACGATCGGGGTGAGGCCGTGCTTGAGGGCGGCGGCCGCCTTGGCGGCCACCAGCTCGTCGGTCTCACCGTGGTAGGTGCGCCGCTCGGAGTGTCCGACAACGGCGAAGGTGACACCCAGCTTGGCCAGGAACGCGCCGCTGATCTCACCGGTGTAGGCACCGGAGTCGTGCTGCGAGACATCCTGCGCACCGTAGGTGAGACGCAGTTTGTCCCCGTCGACCAGTGTCTGCACGCTGCGCAGATCGGTGAACGGCGGGATGACGGTCACGTCGACCTTGTCGAAGTACTTGTCCGGCAAGGCGAATGCGATCTTCTGCACCAGGGCGATGGCCTCGAAGTGATTGAGGTTCATCTTCCAGTTGCCGGCGATCAGCGGCTTACGTGCCATGTCTCACGCCTCCAGAACGTCGATACCGGGGAGAGTCTTGCCCTCCAGATACTCCAGCGACGCGCCGCCGCCGGTCGAGATGTGCGAGAAGCCGTCCTCGGGTAGACCCAGCAGGCGCACCGCGGCCGCGGAATCGCCACCGCCGACGACACTGAACGCACCCTTGCCGGTGGCCCCGATGATGGCCTCGGCCACACCCTTGGTGCCCGCCGAGAACGCCTCGAACTCGAAGACACCCATCGGACCGTTCCAGAACACCGTCTTGGCGTTGGACAGCAGCGCGCTGAACCGTTTGACCGACTCGGGCCCGATATCCAGGCCCATCTTGCCGTCCGGGATCTGGTCGGCGGCCACCGTCTCGGCCGCGGCGTCGGCGGCGAACTTCTCCGCCGCCACGATGTCCACGGGGAGGTGGATCACGTCACCGTAGGTCTCCAGCAGCTTCTTGCAGGTATCGATCATCTCCTCCTGCAACAGCGAGGAACCGACCGAAACACCCTGGGCGGCAAGGAAGGTGAAGCACATGCCGCCGCCGATGACGATGCTGTCGCACCTGTTGGCCAGATTCTCGATCACCGCGAGCTTGTCGGAGACCTTGGACCCACCCAGCACCACGGCGTACGGCCGCTCGGTCGAGCTGGTCAGCTGCTCGAGCACCTTGACCTCGGTGTCGACCAGCGTGCCCGCGTAATGCGGCAGCAGCGTGGCAACGTCGTACACCGAGGCCTGCTTGCGGTGCACGACACCGAACCCGTCGGAGACGAACGCGCCGGGGGTGCCATCGGCGGCCTCGACCAGCCCGGCGAGCGCCTTGGCCAGCGCGAGCCGCTCGGCGTCGTCCTTGCTGGTCTCGCGCGCGTCGAAGCGGATGTTCTCCAGCAGCAGCACGTCACCGTCGGTGAGGCCCTCGGCGCGGGCGAGCGCATCGGTGCCGACGACATCGCCGGCCAACTGCACGTGCCTGCCGAGGCGCTCCCCCAACGCCGCCGCGACGGGTGCGAGGGAGAACTTGGGATCCGGCTCGCCCTTGGGGCGGCCCAGGTGCGCGGTCACCACGACCTTGGCACCGGCCTCGGCGAGCACCTTCAGCGTCGGCACCGAGGCGATGATGCGCCCCGGATCGGTGATGTTCCCGCTGTCGTCGAGTGGAACGTTGAGGTCGGAGCGCACCAGGACGCCCCGACCTTCAACACCTTCGGCGAGCAGGTCAGACAGTGATTTGATCGCCATGATCGCGAACTACAGCGACTTACCGACCAGCGCAACCAGATCGGCGAGGCGGTTGGAGTAGCCCCACTCGTTGTCGTACCAGGAGACGACCTTGGCCTGGTTGTCGATGACCTTGGTCAGTCCGGCGTCGAACAGCGAGCTGTGCGGGTCGGTGACGATGTCGCTGGACACGATCGGGGCGTCGTAGTACTTCAGGATGCCCTTGAGCTTGCCCTCGGCCGCGGCCTTCATGGCGGCGTTGATCTCGTCGGCGGTGGCCGACTTCTTCAGCTCGGCGGTCAGGTCGGTGACCGAGCCCGTGGGGATCGGCACCCGCAGGGCGTAGCCGTCCAGCTTGCCCTTCAGCTCGGGAAGCACCAGGCCGATGGCCTTGGCCGCACCGGTCGAGGTCGGCACGATGTTGATGGCGGCGGCGCGGGCACGGCGCAGATCGCTGTGCGGGCCGTCCTGCAGGTTCTGGTCCTGGGTGTAGGCGTGGATGGTGGTCATCAGACCCTTGACGATGCCGAACTCGTCGTTGAGGACCTTGGCCAGCGGGCCGAGGCAGTTGGTGGTGCACGAGGCGTTGGAGATGATGTTCTGGCTGCCGTCGTACTTGTCCTCGTTCACGCCGAGCACGATGGTGATGTCCTCGTCGCTGGCAGGCGCGGAGATGATGACCTTCTTGGCACCGGCGTCGAGGTGGCCCTGGGCCTTGTCGCGCTTGGTGAAGATGCCGGTCGACTCGACCACGACGTCGACGCCGAGGTCGCCCCACGGCAGCGCCGACGGGCCTTCCTTGACCGAGAGTGCCTTGATCTTCTGGTCGCCGACGACGATCGTGTCCTCGCCCTCCAGGCTGACGTCGTAGGGCAGCCGGCCGAGGATCGAGTCGAACTTCAGCAGGTGCGCCAGCGTCGCGTTCGAGGTCAGGTCGTTGACCGCGACGATCTCGATGTCGGTGTTCTTACCCGCCGCCTTCTGCGCGTCGAGGGCACGGAAGAAGTTGCGTCCGATTCGACCGAAGCCGTTGACGCCTACCCGGATGGTCACGTGTCTCTCCTTGTTGTGAGGAAATCGCGGTTGTGGGGAAAATCGCGGTGAACTGCTCGCCCGCCAGCCTAGTGGTGCCGGTTTGAGCGTGTGCACGCTGGTCAGATGGGCGCCCGGTCCTCCGGCTCGTGCAGCGCCAGTTGACCGACATCGCGCGGGTCTCGGCCGGTCAGATCCGCGATCAGGCCTGCGTCGCTGAGGTCCATCCGCTCGGAGTGCTTCCAGTCGTGGTGGGCCACCTCGTTGAGGCGACTGGTGATCTGCTGGTCGGTCACTTCGATCGCCAGTTCGCGCCGGTGATCGAAACTGCCCGGCGAGAAGTTGATGGACCCGACGACGGCCCGTTCGTGATCCGCCAAGATCATCTTGGCGTGCAGTTTCATGTGTTTGAGGCGGTGGATCTTGATGCCGACATCATCGAGGATCCGCATGCCGCTGACACCTTCGACCAACTTTCCGTCCTTCAGATGGTGCGCGGCGCGCGCCATGACATGCACCTTGACCCCGCGGCGTTTGGCGCGCACCAGCCGTTCGATGATGACGGGGTCCTGATAACGCTCGTTCTGCAAGAACAAGGTGTGCTGGGCGCTGTCGATGAAATCGGCGATGCGGTACCTGCCGTTGGCCGGGCACCAGATCAGGTGAGCACGGTCGCCGGGATCGAAGTCTTCGCGCGCCCAGTCCGCTTCGAAACAGTCGATGATCTCGGCCACTTCGTAGGCGCTGGGGGTGACCACCGCGTAGTCGCGGGTGTGGGTGAAGTTCTCGTGCGTCCAGTTCAGCGACTCGACGAACGCGTGCTCGTCATCGATGACCATCGACTTCTCATGGGTGAGATCGAAGGCCGGATTGCTGGCCCGGACCTCGATCCCGTACTGCTCCAGCGCCTCCCTGGCCACATCGTTGTCGGTTTCACCGTCGCGACGTTCGGGATTGAGCATCACCTTGACCTTCACGCCGCGACGGTGCGCGGCCACCACCGCCGCCAGGAGCGCATCGTGGGTGAAGGCGAACATCTTGATCCGGACCGAACGGGTGGCGCCGTGTATCGCGTCGAGCACCGGCTGCGCCGAGTCGTCGGGCAGGATGATCAGCGAGCGGTTCATGGTGCGTCGTCCTCGTACTGGATGCGGTGCAGGTCGGCGTATCGACCACGCGCGGTCAGCAGTTCCTCGTGGGTGCCCTGTTCGACGACCCTGCCCTCTTCGAGCACCACGATCTTGTCCGAATCTCGAATGGTGCTGAGTCGGTGGGCGATCGTGATGACGGTGCGGTCGGCCATCAAGCGTTGCAACGCCGTCATCACCAGCCGTTCGGACTCGGCGTCCAACGCCGCGGTCGGTTCGTCGAGGATCAGGATCGGGCTGTCGCGGATCAGCGCGCGGGCGATACCGATGCGCTGACGCTGACCGCCGGACAGGGTCATGCCGCGCTCTCCGACCGCGCTGTCATAACCCTGTGGCATCTCGGAGATGAACTCATGGGCGTTGGCCAGCTTCGCCGCCTCGACGATCTCGTCGTGACCGGCATCGGGCCTGCCGAAGGCGATGTTGTCCCGGATGGTTCCGCGGAACAGCACCGTGTCCTGGAGTACGTAGGCGATCTGGCGGCGCAACTCGTGCAGCTTGTACTCGCGCAGATCCACCCCGTCGATGCGCACGGTCCCCATGCTCGGGTCGTAGAACCGAGGGATCAGGCTGACCAGACTCGACTTCCCGCTGCCGGTGTGCCCGACAACTCCGACCAACTGTCCCGGCAGCACATCGAAGGTCACATCGCGCAGGACCGGGGTTTCGGCGTCATAGCTGAACGCGACCCGCTCGAACGCGATCGCGCCCCGGAGTCGGGCAGGCGCGACCGCATCGGTCTTCTCCTCGACGGTGGCTTCGGCGGTCAGCAGCTCGTTGACGCGCTCAACGCCGACCGATGCCATCGCGATGGTGTTGGTGAGCTTGGCCAGATCCTGCACAGGCTTGAAGAAGGAGGCCAGGTAGGAGATGAATACGGTCAGGGTGCCCGCGGTCATCGCCCCGGCCAGGATGAGCGCCGATCCCCGCCACAGCACCAGGGCCGTGCAGGCCGCCACGACCACCGCGACGATCGGTGAGACCACCGATTTCACCCGGCGGGCGTTGAGCGCGGCGTCCACCGCCTGCTGCCCGACGATGGCCAGCTGGCGCTCCTGCAGTTCCTCGCGGTCGAATGCCTTCACCACCCGGATCGACTGCAGGCCTTCCTCGGCGACCGCCACGATGTCGGACTCGCGGCGACGTACCTCGTGGGTCGCCACCTTGACGGCCTTGCGGATCCGGGACACGAACAGCAGCAGCAGCGGTGCCACCGCGAGGGCCACCAGGGTGAAATCCCACTGCAGCCACAGCATCAACGACAGCATCCCCACGATGGTCAACAGGTCGGTGGCGATGCCGAGCGTGGATGCCGACGCGAAATCCTGAATGGTGTCGACGTCGTCGGTGAGGGTGCTCAGAATCGGCCCCACGCGGTGGGTGTCGAAATAGTTCAGCGACAACTGTTGCAGGTGATGGTAGGCGCGGGTGCGCAGATCATTGCCGATCCGCTGTCCCACGGTCTCGGTCAGGTAGTTGGCGATGTAGGTGGCGACCGCGGCGATCACGGCGATGACGATGACCATGATCGCGGCGAGTCCGGCGATGTGCATCCTGCTCTCGCCGCCCAGCACCGGTTGCAGCAGCCCGTGCAGCCATCCGGGCAGTGGATGGTCGCCGATCACGCTGTCGAGGACGACCTTGAGCGGCCACGGCGCCGCCAGACCCATCGCGATCTGGATCAGCAGTACCCCGAAGATGCCCGCCACCATCCACCGGTAGGGGCGGATCAACTCGAGAATCAACTTCATCGCCGACGACGCCCCTTTTGCCGGATCGGGCCCGCACGGACCCAGGACAGGTCAGGCCTCGTCGAGAAGATCCGGCGTGACCGCGGACTCAGTATCGGGGATACCGTCCTGCTTCGCCTTCCGGTCCGCCATCGACAACAACCGCCGAATCCGGCCTGCCACGGCATCTTTGGTCATCGGCGGCTCGGCCAGCCTGCCCAATTCCTCCAGGGATGCCTGCCGGTGCTCCACCCGCAGCCTGCCGGCCTGGGCCAGATGATCCGGCACGGTGTCACCCAGGATGTCCAGCGCGCGCTCCACCCGGGCGGCGGCGGCGACCGCGGCCCTTGCCGAGCGGCGCAGGTTGGCATCGTCGAAATTGGCGAGCCGGTTGGCGGTGGCCCGCACCTCACGGCGCATCCGCCGTTCTTCCCAGGTCAGCCTGGTGTCCTGGGCACCCATCCTGGTCAGCAGAGCGCCGATCGCCTCCCCGTCGCGCACCACGACGCGGTCGCTGCCGCGCACCTCCCTGGCCTTGGCGCTGATCCCGAGCCGACGGGCCGCACCGACGAGAGCCAGCGCGGCCTCCGGGCCGGGGCAGCTGACTTCCAGCGCCGATGATCGCCCCGGCTCTGTCAGCGAACCGTGGGCCAAAAATGCTCCGCGCCAGGCGGCTTCGGCATCGGCGACACTGCCGCCGACCACCTGGGCCGGCAGCCCGCGCACCGGTCGGCCGCGCAGGTCCAGTAGCCCGGTCTGACGTGCCAGGGCCTCCCCGTCCTTGGCCACCCGCACCACATACCGGGTGCTCTTGCGAATACCGCTGGCCGACAGCACGTGCACCACGGCGTTATAGCCGTACAGGTCGTAGATGTCCTTGCGCAGGCGACGGGCGATGATGCCGAGGTCCACTTCGGCCTCCACCACGACCCGGCCCGCGACGATGTGCAGACCTCCCGCGAACCGCAGCAGCGCCGACACCTCGGCACGGCGCGCGCTGACCGAGCTCACGACCAGACGACTCAGCTCGTCCTTGACCTCGGCCGTCATCGCCACGAGTCGTCCCCCCTTGGTCCGTTCATTGATCGCTGCCCGTGTTCTCCATGTCGCAGGTCGCCCGGCCGGACCGGCGCGGGGGTTGTCGGTTGTTCGCCGATGACGCCGGGTACCGGTCCACGCACCCGCACACCTTCCAGCGCGGCGGCCAGCATCGACGGGTCATGTAACTGTGTACCAGGTCGGGAAACGTCGGCAAACTCTACTTGAGCACCCAAAAGGGCGGCGGTCCGCACCAGTTGCTCGCGCTCACGGTCACTGGGCACCCGGCAGGCGTCGATGATGATCTCGTCGACGCGGAACCCGGGTGCGTGCTGGGCCAGGACATGGATGTGCCGCTCGGCGGAGAACCCGGCGGTCTCCCCCGGCTCGGCGGCCAGGTTGAGCACCAGCGCCCGGCGCGCGGAGGTCGCATTCAGCGCGGCGGCCAGCCCAGGGACCAGCACGTGCGGGATAACACTGGTGAACCACGAGCCGGGTCCCAGCACCACCAGGTCGGCGGCCATGATGGCGTCCACGGCCTGTCTGGTCGCCGGCGGGTCGCCCGGCAGCAGCCGCACCCGGCGGACCTGCCCGACGGTGGTCGCGACCGCCACCTGTCCGCGTATCACCCGGAACATCCGTGGGTCGGATTCCAGGCCCGCCACATCGGCCTCGATCTGCAGCGCCACCGGGCACATCGGCAACACCCGACCCTTGAGGTCCAGGATGCGGGCCAGCTCGTCGAGCGCGGCCACCGGATCGGCGAGCACCTCGGAGAGCCCCGCGAGCAGCAGGTTGCCGATGGGGTGGCCGGCCAATGCGCCGCTGCCGCCGAACCGGTGCTGGATGATCGTCGCCCACAGGCGGCCGTGCGGGCTGTCGGAGGCCAACGCCGCCAACGCCATTCGCAGATCTCCCGGCGGGATGACGTCGAGTTCGCTGCGCAGCCGGCCCGACGACCCACCGTCGTCGGCGACGGTCACGACGGCGGTCACATGCGGGCTGAGCCGACGGGCCGCCGACAGCGTCGCGTATAGGCCGTGCCCTCCGCCGAGGGCGACGATGCGCGGTGAGCTCATGACATGACTCTCACTCGCGTCCCAGATCCCGGTGCAGCGCCCGTACCGTCAAGTTCGCGTCACCCTCCTGCAGCAGCCCGGCCAACGCCTCGGCGATCGCCACGCTGCGATGCTTGCCGCCGGTGCAGCCGATGGCCACCGTCATATAGCGCTTTCCCTCCCGGCGGTACCCGTCGATCACGACGCCCAGCAGTCGATGGTAGGTGTCCAGGAACTCGCCGGCCCCGTCCTGCCCGAGCACGAAATCCCGCACGGCCGGATGTTGTCCGGTGTGCGGTCGCAACTCGTCCACCCAGTGGGGGTTGGGCAGGAACCGGACGTCCATGACGGTATCGGCGTCCATCGGCAGGCCGTACTTGTAGCCGAAGGACTCGACGGTGACATTGGTCTCGGCGACGGCCTCACCCCCGAAGGCGCGCTCGATGCTCTCGCGCAGCGCGGGCACCGCGAGCTTCGAGGTGTCGATCACCAGATCCGCGCCGGCCCGCACCGGGGCCAACATGGTGCGCTCGGCGGCGATACCTTCGGCGAGGGTCTGGTTGCCCTGCAACGGATGACTCCGACGGTTCTGCTCGTACCGACGCACGAGGATGTCGTCGGCAGCCTCCATGAACAGCACGCGCGGGGTGATCCCGCGGGTCGCCAGTTCGTTGCGCACCGAGTCGAGATCACCGGTGAAACCACGCGAGCGGACATCCATCACCAGCGCCAGCTGGGTGATCCGCGACCCCGCGTCGAGCCCCAGATCGACCATCCGGGCGATCAGCTCCGGGGGCAGGTTGTCGGCGACATACCAGCCGAGATCCTCGAGCACCTTGGCGGCGGTGCCCCGGCCGGCACCGGACAATCCGGTGACCAGGACGACATCGATTCCTGATTCTTCGCTCATGCCCTGGTTCGTCACCCCGTAGTTGTATCTGACGCGGTCTGCCCGGCCGACTCGGCCGCGTCATATCCCGTCTCGTCACGATCATTGTTCACATCGGCTCCCGGTGGGTCCGAAACGACCGGGGCATCACCGGCCGGACCGGAGTCACCCGCCAGCGCCGCGAGGACGGCCTCGGCCGTGGCCACCCCGATACCGGGCACCGCGGTGATCTCCGCGACACTTGCCGCCCGCAGCCGCGCCACCGAACCGAAGTGCGTCACCAGCGCCTTGCGGCGGTGCTCCCCGAGTCCGCGCACCGAGTCCAGCGCCGAGGCCGTCATCCGCTTGGACCGCTTGCTGCGGTGGAAGGTGATGGCGAACCGGTGCGCCTCATCGCGGATGCGCTGGAGCAGGTAGAGCCCCTCGCTGGTGCGGGGGAAGATGATCGGCTCACTGGCCGTACCTTCCTGGGCGGGGACCCAGACCTCTTCGAGCCGCTTTGCCAGCCCGATCACCGCGACATCGGTGATCCCCAGATCGTCGAGGACGGCCTGAGCGGCATTGACCTGCGGCGCGCCGCCGTCGACGACGTACAGGTTCGGCGGGTAGGCGAATCGGCGCGATTTACCCTCGGCCACCATCGGTTGTTCGATATCGGCGACGTGGCGGGCGAACCGGCGACGGGTCACCTCCGCGATCGAGGCGACGTCATCGGATCTCCCGTCACCGGCGGCCTCGCGGATGGCGTAGTGCCGGTAGTCGGATTTGCGCGGCAGGCCATCCTCGAATACGACGAGCGAGGCGACGACGTCGGTGCCCTGCACATGGCTGATATCGACGCATTCGATACGCAGGGGCGCGTCGGGCAGCTCCAAGAAGTCCTGAATGCTCTGCAGCGCAGCGGATCTGGCATTGAAATCGCCGGCGCGCTTGAGTTTGTGCTGGGCAAGCGCCTCCTTGGCGTTGCGGTGCACCGTCTCGGCAAGCGCCTTCTTGTCGCCGCGCACCGGGACGCGCAACCGGACCCGCGAGCCACGCAGTTCGCTCAGCCAGGTGGTCAATTCATCGGCGTTGTCCGGCAACACCGGCACCAGCACCTCGCGTGGCACCGGTGTGGTCGCCTCATCGGCACCGCCGGGCACATTACCGGCACCTCCGACGCCCAATTCGGCCTGATCGCCATAGAACTGGGTGAGGAACTGCTCGACGAGGTACGCCTGCCCCGAGGTACCGGGCTCCGAAGACTTCTCCAGAACCCATCCCCGCTGGCCTCGCACCCGGCCACCGCGCACGTGGAACACCTGCACCGCCGCTTCCAGCTCGTCGTCGGCGAAGGCGACCACATCGGCGTCGGTACCGTCGCCGAACACGACGGTCTGCTTCTCCAGCGCCCGCCGCAGAGCCCCGATGTCATCGCGTAATCTCGCCGCGCGCTCGAAGTCCAGATCCTCTGCCGCGGCGTTCATCTGCTTTTCCAGGTCGCGCACCAACCGGTCGGTCTTGCCGGCAAGGAAGTCGCAGAAGTCCTCGACGATCTTGCGGTGGGCGGCAGCATCGACCTTGCCCACGCACGGTGCCGAACACTTGTCGATGTACCCGAGCAGACACGGCCGGTCGATCTGGCTGTGCCGCTTGAAGACCCCGCCCGAGCACGTGCGGGCGGGGAACACCCGGGTCAGCAGGTCCAGTGTCTCGCGGATCGCCCAGGCGTGTGCGTAGGGACCGAAGTAACGGACACCCTTGCGACGCGGCCCTCGATAGACGAACAGCCGCGGATACTCCTCGTTGAGGGTGACGGCCAGCACCGGATAGGACTTGTCGTCGCGGTAGCGGATGTTGAACCGAGGGTCGAACTCCTTGATCCAGTTGTACTCCAGCTGGAGAGCCTCGACCTCGGTGCTCACCACCGTCCACTCGACGCTGCCCGCAGTGGTCACCATCTGCCGTGTCCGCGGCGCCAGCGCCGACAGATCGGCGAAGTAGGAGTTGAGGCGGCTGCGCAGGCTCTTGGCCTTGCCGACGTAGATCACCCGGCCGTGCGGGTCGCGGAACCGATAGACACCGGGTTCGACAGGAATCGAACCCGGTGCCGGGCGGTAGGTCGCGGGGTCTGGCACAGGTCCAGGTTAGAGGCTGTCGATGACAGCGCAGAATGCTGCGCCTTTGGCCTCGTAGTTGCGGTAGAGGTCATAGCTGGCCGCCCCTGGTGACAGCAGCACGACGTCGATGCCGGGTAACCCTGCGGCCAGGCGCACTGCCTCGTCGAGCCCTTCGACCCGGTGCGTGCGGTCGGGGTGAGAGTCGGCGAAACCGATGCCGATCAGTGCACCGTTGGTGGGCGCCTGGATCAGGGTGACATCGCGGGTACCCGCGCACAGGAACTCGTCGACCTGCCGGTAATCCAGCGATCTGTCCATGCCACCCACGATCAGCGCGATGCGGTCGCCGGCAGGCATCGCCGACAACGCGGCCACCACACTCTCCCCGGTGGTGGCCAGCGTGTCGTCGATCCAACGTCTGCCCGTAGCGGTACGCACGGTCTGCAGTCGGTGCGGAAGACCGGTGAAGGTGGCTGCGGCGGAATCGATCTCGGGTTCGGTGACCGGCCTGCCGAGCACTTCGGCGGCCGCCTCCGCGGCCAACGCCGCGTTGACCGCGTTGTGCGGGTAGGCCAACACCGAATCGCCTGCCGGTCGGTACACCGTCGCCGCCGACAGCTCATGCACCGGCGGGAACTCCTCGATACCGACACCGCGCAACGCCGATGTCACCCCGGCCGTGGTGATCAGAACCCGTGCGCCGCGGTCGAATACGGCAGCCTTGGCCGAATAGTAGGAGGCGATATCGCCGTGCCAGTCCAGGTGGTCCTGGTAGAGATTGGTGATCACGGCCACCGCGGGTGAGGTGCTCAGCAGCGCGCACTGCTGGCTGGACAACTCGGCCACCACCCACTGGCCGGCCGTCGGGGAAAGATCCGACAGCGGCGTGCCGATGTTTCCCGCCGCGACGGCGGGCACACCGATGCCGGCCAGCAGGTGGGCCAAGAACGACGCCGTGGTGCTCTTGCCCTTGGTGCCGGTGACGCCGATCGTCTGGGCGCCGTGGCGGGCCATGTACCAGTCAGCAGCGCTGGACACCGGCGGGCCGTTGCGCCGCATGTCCTCGAAGATCGGATGCTGCCACGGCACACCGGGACTGACAAAGACGATATCGGTCTCGCGCAACGTGTTCGGCGCATCGGGACCGTAGTGGACGGTCAGCCGCTCGATATCGGGCGCGCTTGCGTCGATCGTGCGGTCATCCACCGCGATGATGCGATCGGCACCGTGGGCCGATGCCGTCCGGGCCATCGAGAGCCCTTCCTTGCCCAGCCCCCAGATACCGACGACACGGCCGGAAAGCTCAATCATCGAGCAACTTCGCATACCGGTCGGGCACGTGGTGCTGCGCGGGCTCGGTGTCGTGGTCGACGGCGACGCCGACGAGTGTTTCGCGGTGGCGGGCGAATTCGGCCACCAGCGGCAGATCCTGCCACTGCGGGTCGTCGAGCACCGCAAGCATCGCCTCGGCAGCCTCGTAATACTCCCCCACACATTCGAACGGTTTGTGGACCCCGATACCGAGGATATCGGCGAACCCATCGCGGTTGCCGTTGTCGGCGAACAGGTTCCGCCCGAAGATCCGCTCCAGGGTGTCCCGCCCCAGGCGCGGCGCCAGCAACACGAAGACGAACTGACATTTCGGGCAGATGCCGCACCAGGATGTCGCCCGCTTGGCCGGGTCGAGTGCGAACAATCGGTTGCAGCTGGTGAACACGTCGAAGTATTCGGTGCAGTGCGCGAAGCGGTCGGCGATCTCGGATTCGGACAGGCCGCGCAGCAGCGAGAAGTACCGGTCGGGGGCAAAGCCGTGCTGCGCCAAGGTGTCGCGCAGTAGTGTCTCGTAGGCAAGGCTCTTGGACCATTGGTGGTTGATATCGCGGCCCACCCACTCGATGTTGCCGATGTTGGAGGACCGCTCATTGGACAGCACGACGGGACCGAGGCCGTTGGCCTGAGCGACGATCAATCCGATCACGGAGTTGATGGCCGTCACCGGCACATGGCCGTTGTGGGCCCCGTTCGCGTTGGCCTCGATGAGCGCCCGATCGATGCTGCGCCGTACGTGCACGCTGCTCAACCCGCTGACCTCGATGCAGCGGTCGATGGGGTCATACCGGTTGACACTGAACAACATCGGGGTGATGCCGTGCCCACGCAACGCTTCGATGCTGACGACCGAATCCTTGCCGCCGCCTACGGGCACCAGTGGGGTGGCCGCGGCGTCGAAATCGTCGGACACCGGCGCTTCGGCCGCTGCGGGCCCCTCGACCCGCGGGGTCAGCGCGGTGGGAAGGTCATTTCGATACGCGAACTCCCCCAGCCCACCCTCGATCAGGGTGCGCAGATAGTGCTTCTCGAACTCGTGGGTGCCGAACGCGATCTCGATGCGCGCAGGCGCCGCGGCCTTGTAGTAACTCAAGGCACAGGTGAGGGCGAGCAGACGGGCCAGCAGCGGATGCGGCGCGGTGCCCGCCAGGATCTCGCCGAAGTCGATCACCTCGACGAACGATATCGGCTGCGGCCCGCGCAGGGTGTAGCCCAGCGAGAGCCTGCCCGCTGCGAACTCGTAACCGTCGATCACCAACGCATCGAAGGATTCCGGTCGGAACGTCATGCATTCACCTCGAATCGGCGCGCGCCGATGGCGGTCACCGGATGGATTTCGAATCGCGGCGAGACAAACCACGCGGCGTCGACATTGCCGACCTCGATCGGCTCGTCGCTGCGGGGCAGATCATCGACCATCCTGGCCGCGATCAACAGGTCGAGCGCATCGGCACCGGTGCCGATGCGGCCTTGATCGGTGTCGAAGAGAAGTGCACCACGCTGCGGTCGCCCGATCCGACCGCCGTCGGCATCCGCCACATCGACATATCCGGCGGCTGCCAGATCCCGGCCGGCGAGATCATCGGCGGCCCGGCTGGTGGTGTCGGCAGCCATCCGGCGCCACTGCGGCATCGGACGGTGTGGCCGCACGGCCAGCGCAACGGGTTCGCCGCGGTGCGGTTCGATCATGGCACCGGAAACCAGGAATTGGGTCCGTCCGCCGATCGGCACGACCAGTACGTCGGCGGCCAATACGGCACCTGGGTCGGCGCGCTCGAGCAGACCGTCGAGGGCATCGCTCAAGTCGTCGACGGCGGGAATATCGGTGCCGTAGAAGTCGGCGACGGCCGCCAGTCTGCGCCAGATCAACGCGGTCGCCGGTGGACGTCCGGCCACCAGCGGTGCCGTCAGAGCGGGGTGGGAGCCCAGAGCCGAGATCAGGGTCGGTGCTGTGACGAGCGGCATGCCGGCATCGGCGATACCGTCAGCCGAGGCTGATACGAAATCCAAGGTACTCATCGACTTGTCGATCCTACCCGAGCGCCTGGCTGTGATACTGAAGCCATGGGCATGGGGCAGGTGCGCGTGGCCCGGCTCACCGAGACGGACTGGCGCGCGTTCGCAGGCATGCGGCTGCGTGCACTCACCGATTCGCTGGGCGACCGCAGCCCGCACTACAGACACGAGAGCACATTCACCGCCGCACAGTGGCGCCGCCGGCTACGCGCCCACGCCCAGTTCGCGCTCGTCATCGACAATCGGGCGGTGGGCCTGATCGGTGCGCAGCGTCAGGGTCCGGAATCGGTCTACCTGTACTCGTTGTGGCTGGATCCGACGGCACGGGGCCGCGGGCTCGGTCGCACCCTGGTCGCCGGGGCCGTCGACTGGGCCCGCAGCCAACGGGTGCACCGCGTCACCTTGCGGGTCAACCGCGACAATGCCCCGGCACTGGCGGTCTATGACAGCCTCGGGTTCACCATGGTGTCCTGCGACGGGGGCGCGGATGGTGACGCGCCCGAGGTCACGATGACGTTGACGGTGAGTTGATCTCGTTCTGGTAGCGCCGCATGAGCGCGCGGACCTGATCCATGGCCGCCACCGCGCGTTCCTTGTCGACGGCCTGGATCGCCATCGCCGCGGTGTATTCGTCATCGGCCAGGTCGATCCGCGCCCACCGCGCACCGGGCGGGAAGGACACATCCACGACGTCGGGCCAGGCGATGAGTTTGTAGCCCAAGGCGTTCCGCACCGCGATACCGGCGGGTCCGACCCGCAGCCGGGGCCGTGCGAGGAGCAACACACAAGATGCGATCACCAAGCCCACCGCCGCGATGCCCACCTGGTCGGCGGTACGAAACACCACACCGCTGGACCCGACCTTCAACAGGAAACCGACGGTGATGTGAGCGGCGGCGATCAAGAACGCCGCGCCGTAGACGAAATACGGAGTCAGATGAGGCCGGACCTGCAGGTCCCAGTCCTGATCATCGGCCGATCGGGTCATGAGGCCAGGTCGCGCAGCACCAGCGCAGTGGACAGCGCCGCGGCGGCGGCCTGGGCACCCTTGTCCTCGGTGGACTGTGGCAGCCCGGCCCGGGCCAGCGCCTGCTGTTCGGTGTTGGTGGTCAGTACGCCGTTTGCCACCGGGGTGGACAGGTCCAGCGACACCCGTGTGAGGCCCTGGGTCACCGCGTCGCAGACATAATCGAAATGCGGTGTCTCACCTCTGATCACGACGCCCAGCGCGACGACGGCGTCGTACTTGGCCGCAAGAGCCTGCGCGACCACCGGAATCTCGATGGCGCCGTGGACCCGCACGACGGCCGGGTCGGTGACGCCGAGCTTGCCGGCTGCCCGCAGCGCCCCGTCGAGCAGGGCATCGCAGATGGTGGCGTGCCAGGTGCTCACCACGATGCCCAGCGACACCGTGGAGGCGTCGACATCAGGCAGGTCGGGGATGGCACCCGTATGCCCGCTCACAGGGCTCCGCCTGGCTGCGCCTGGTCGTAATCCTCCAGACCGGCCAGGTCGTGGCCCATCCGGTCCCTTTTGGTCATCAGGTAGCGGATGTTCTCGGCGTTCGCCCGCACCGGTAGCGGCACCCGCTCGGTGATGTGCAGGCCGTAGCCGTCCAGGCCCACCCGTTTGGCCGGATTGTTGGTCAACAGGCGCATCGACCGCACGCCAAGGTCCACGAGAATCTGCGCACCGATGCCGTAGTCGCGGGCATCGGCAGGCAGGCCGAGTTCCAGATTCGCATCGACGGTGTCGGCCCCGGCATCCTGCAACTGGTAGGCCTGCAGCTTGTGCAGCAGGCCGATACCGCGGCCTTCGTGCCCACGCATGTAGAGCACGATGCCGCGCCCTTCCTGCGCCACCATGGCCATCGCGGCGTCCAGTTGGGGCCCGCAATCACAGCGCTGCGAGCCGAACACATCCCCGGTGAGGCACTCGGAGTGCACTCGGACCAGCACGTCGTGACCGTCGAACTCGGGACCGGAGATATCGCCGCGCACCAGCGCGACATGCTCGACATCCTCGTAGATGGAGGTGTAGCCGACCGCCCGGAATTCACCGTGCCGGGTCGGGATGCGCGCCTCGGCGACCCGTTCGATGTGCTTCTCGTGTTTGCGGCGCCACTCGATGAGGTCGGCGATGGAGATCAAGGCCAGGCCGTGATCGTCGGCGAAGACCCGCAGTTCCTCGGTCTGCGCCATCGAGCCCTCGTCCTTCTGGCTGACGATCTCGCAGATCGCGCCGGCAGGCTGCAGGCCGGCCAACCGGGCCAGGTCGACGGCGGCCTCGGTGTGGCCGGGACGGCGCAGCACGCCACCGTCCTTCGCGCGCAGCGGCACCACGTGGCCGGGCTTGGTGAAGTCCTCGGCGACAGCCGCCGGGTCGGCCAACACACGCATGGTGGTCGCCCGGTCGGAGGCCGAGATACCGGTGCCGACGCCCTTCTTGGCATCGACGGTCACGGTGTAGGCGGTGCCGTGCTTGTCCTGGTTGACCGCGTACATCGGCAACAGGCCCAGCCGGTCGCAGATGGCACCGTCGAGCGGCACACAGAGATAACCGGAGGTGTAGCGCACCATGAATGCCACAAGCTCGGGGGTGGCCTTCTCGGCGGCGAAGATCAGGTCGCCCTCGTTCTCGCGGTCTTCGTCGTCGATGACCACGACCGCCTTACCCGCCGCGATGTCGGCCACCGCCCGTTCGACGGAATCCAGCCGTGTCATCGTCGCCTCGTCATCGCTGGCCGAAACATGTCTGTGCCACCTTCATCAGTTCGTCTGCGCCCGTCCCGATGCAGCAGCTGCGCCGGACGGACAGTTACACCAGTATGAACCACGGCCCCCCAACAGTTATTGCCCGCCGGTCCCCAGCGGGATCGACGGGCAACAACGCGGGGCCGAAGCCTCAGAACGTGTACGTCACGCTCACATAGGCCGGTGATCCGTCCGGGCGGACATGACCGTCGAAGTACCGCACCGCGAAGGTCTCGCTCGGATGGAACCGGCCGCATTTGCCCGAGGTCGACGTGTAGTTGACCAGGAATGCGCCTGTCCGGGTGCGGTGCACCGAGACCGTGCCGCGCGGGTTGCCCTGGACGACGCCGAAGGTGATGTCGTCACCGTCGGGATCGGCCACCGTGGTGGTCCACGAGGCGGTCTTGAGCAGGCCCAGCCGTCCGCTGGCGCCGACGGTGGACTGGGTGGGCAGCTGGTTGTGCGGGAGCAGGTGCACGGGCACCACCACCACGGTGCCGTTCTCGGCGGTGACGGTGAAATGGTCGAGCTTGTCGGCTGCCAGCGCCGTCACCGCAGCCGCAGCGTGCCCGATCGTGGTGTTCAGCGCGGTGGAATAGGTGAACGTGCCGTCGTCGTTGACCGTCACCGTGCTGCCCTTGGCGGACATGACGGTATTGCCGGGCAGTCCCCCGCCGTCGATGCGCAACGGGTGCCCGTCGGCTGCCATCGCGATGATGCGTCCGCGGGTGGTCTGCACGCCGGCAGGGGTGACCATCGACTCGGTGATGTGCGCGCTGCCGATGACCGGAGCCATGTCGGCGAGCGGCGGGCACACCTCGACGGTGGCGACGGTGATGGAGCGACCGAAGTCGTCGGTGCCGATGATGGTGAACGTGTCATCGGCGGTGATGCCATGTCCCAGTCCGGGAGTACGGGTGTAGACGTAGGTGCCGTCGGCGCTGACCTGTGCGCTGCCTTTGACCGGCGGGCGGCCGACGCCGAAGGTTATGGGGCCCTCGCCGTCCGAGGCCACCGACAAGCGACCCCGCTGGACGTCGGGAGCGACTCCGGTGGTTTCGGTGTCGATCCGCAGATGTGCGAGCGGCTGGACGACGATATCGGCGGTGCCGCCCTGGCTGTCGATGGCGGTGACCACGAAGCGGTCGGTGTCCAGGCCCGGGATCGCCGCGGTGGAGACGGTGGGTATGAAAACGAATTGCCCGGTCGCCGGATCGAGCTGGACGAGGCCGCCCTTGAGCGAGTATGCGGACTCGACGGTGGAATCGGCCGGATTGCCATCATTGGCCAGCGAGTAGGTGAGTTTCGCACCATCCCACGCGGTGCCCTCGATATGTCCGACCACTACGCCGTTGACATCGGGCATGCGCAGTCTCGCAGCTCCGGTAGGCGGAACGTGAGCGGTCGAGAGGGTGACCCGCACCTCCACCTCGACGCTTCGGCCGTAGAGGTCGGACACCGTCACCGCAAAACTGTCGAACTTATGCTCATCCTCGGTACTCACCCGGGCCACCTGCCGCGCCTGCACCGACGGTGTGTAGGTGAAATGACCCGACGTCGCACCGACCGACACCAACCCGCCCTTGGCGGTCGTGAACAGCGTCGGCCCGTAGCTGATCGCACCGTTGCCCTGGTCCACCGCGGTGACAGAGCCGAAGATCGCGCCGGTGACCGGGTGCGGGTTGCCGACCTCGACGTCGGCGACCGGAGCCTCGTTGGCGCGCAACATGATCGGCGTGGCCAGCGTCCACGCCTGCGGACTGGAGCCGGGCACCGCGGTGATGCCGGTACCGGTCTCCGGACCGAGATGACGGCCCTTCGCCGCGTCGTACATGCGGTGCACATCGTCGATGGTGATGGCGCACAACTCCTTCTGTGTCAGCTCGAAATGGCGAAGACGCGGATCAGTAGGTGTAGGTCCGGTCCCTGTAGAAGCCGTGGGTATCGGTGACTCGAAGAACGACCCCGCCGGCCGGCCCCTTGGAGAAGTAGCTACCGCCTGCGGACGTGAACGTCAGCCTGTGATCGCCGTTGGCGCCGACGGTGAGCGAGGATGTACCACCCGAGGTCGACAGGACGCTCAGCGTGCATCCGCTGTCGACGGTGATCGGATACCACTGCACCTCCTTGGCGCCGCCGACAAGGGTGCTGGTCTTCACACCACCGCTGGGTTGCGCGGGTGTTTCCCGAGTCGCGCCGCCCAACGCGGTATCGGCCGGCACGATCTCGACGACGATGTGCACCTCAGCCCGGCCGCCGCAGTGGTCGAACACGTCCAGGGTGAAAGTGTCGACGGTGTCCCCGTAGTGCGTACCCGTCCGGGAGACCTGCCGGGCGGCCACCGACGGTGTATAGGCGAACTGCCCGGTCCGCGTGTCCAACGTGACGACACCATCCTTGGCCGTGGTGCACCGCTCCGGCCCGAAGCTCAGCGGCCGCGCAGCCTGGTCGACGATCCGTACCGCGCCGCGCACCACGGCGGTCTGCGGGTCCGGGGCGCGAAGATCGACCCACGGCTGGATGTCCGCGACCGCCGACCCCGCGGTCTCGCCCGGAAGATCTTCGGTACGCGACAGTCCGTCGATCGTCATGACGCGAATCCCTCTGGCTGACTTGCGGTCCCGGACACGGATCTACCAGTTCTTCGTCACCGTGGAAGGGGTACCGGTCACGACGCCGTTGACCACCACGTAGTAGCCGTCGGAGACGGTCAGCCGGTTGCCACCCCACAGCGTGCTGGTGGCTACCCCACGTCCGCCGAAGGTGAAGCTCGATCCGTTGTGACTGAAGGTCAGGCTGTCACCGTCGTTGTCGTCGACATTGATGAAGCTGACATTGCCGAGCGCCTTGCTGCCGCCGGAGATCGTCGGGGTGCTGTTGATGGCGTAGATCGACAGCGACACGGAGTAGCTGGTGCTGCCGCCGAAACCGTCCACCGCGGTGGCCGTGAAAGAGTCGGCGACCGCGCTGCCCGACGCTCCGATCTTGGCCGCCCCGTGGTAGTACGAGAAGCCCTTCTCGATGGTGTAGGTGAAGGTGCCATCGGCATTGACCGCGACCGTGCCGCCGTTGGCGGTGGAGAAGGACCCCGGCGTGAAGGTAACGGTGTCCCCGTCGGCGTCGGTGGCCTTCAACGTACCGGTGGTGGTCTGTTTGAGGGTGCCGATGCCCAGGACCCGGTTGTCATCGATCGAGAAGCCGGTGATGACCGTACTGCCGGCCACTGGCGCCGCATTCGGAATCGTCGGTGCGACATTGACGGTCGCGATCGTCACGGTCTTGCCGCTGGCGTCGGTGCCGATGATGGTGAACGTGTCGTTCGGCGTCGTCGAGTGCCCCAGACCCGCGTTGCGGGTGTAGGTGTAGGTTCCGTCGGCATTGCGGACGACGGTTCCCTTCGTGCCCTGCGCACCGACGTTGAAGGTCAGCAGCGACGCGTCGGCACCCGGCACGTTCAGGGTCACGTTCTGAATGTTGGCGCCCCCGTTGGTGACCGTCACCGGTGACGGCGTTGCCTGCGCCACCGAGATGGTTGCCGTGGTGGTGCCGCCATGGCCGTCGGAGACCGTCACCGTGAACGTGTCCGTGGTCGATCCGGATTTGGTCGGGATATAGGTGAACGAGTTACCCGACAGCGTCACGATGCCGCCGTTGGTGGTGTAGGCCGAGCCACCGGTGGCTCCGACCAGGTTGTATGTCAACGTGTCGTCGTCGTTGTCGGAGCCGTTCAACGTGCCACGCACCACGCCGAGTGCGTCCGAGCTGGCATTGGTCGACACATTCGAGGAAGGCTTCGCGTTGAGCTTCTCGACCGGCACCTCGACCACGATCGTGGCACTGGCACCCAACGCATCCGTGATGGTGATGGTGAAGGTGTCCTTGACCGTCAGCCCGCTGGCGCCCACCGCAGCCGCACTGTGGAAGTAGCTGTTGGTCTTGGTGATCGTGTAGGTGAAGGTGCCGTCCGAGTAGAAGGACACCGAGCCACCGTTGGCCGTGCTGTATATGGCCGGGATGATGGACCCGCCCGGGTAGGTGATCGCATCACCGTCGGCATCGGCGGCGGTGACCTTGCCCTTGGTGCTCTGCGTGCGGATTCCCAGGAAGTCACCGCCCAGCGAGGATTCCGTGATCGTGGTCTGGCCGGCGGTCGGAGCGGCGTTGCTCAGAGTCGGGGTGACGGTGACCGTGGCAACGACGATGCTGACACCACCGACGGTGCCGACGATCTCGAAACTGTCCGTCGGGCCACCGGTGTGCCCCGCGACCGTACGGGTGTAGGTGTAGGTGCCGTCGGCATTGACCGTCACGGTGCCCTTGCTCGGACCGTTACCCACGCTGTAGGTGAGTACGCCCTGTTCGGCGCCGGTGAGCTGCACCGCACCGGTGACGATGCCATTCCCACCCGACGTCGAGGTGGTGACAGGCAGATTCAGATCGTGCGTGGTGACGGTGACCAAAGTGGTTGTCTGACCGCCCTTTCCGTCGGTGACGTACACCGTGAAGCTCGATCCGACGATAGCGCCGAGCACACCACTGTTCAGGCCGGGAACGTAGGACCACTTGCCGTTGGCGTCCACGGTCACGATGGCGCCGTTGCCCAACAGCTTGCTGGATCCGCCGCCGTAACCGGTGACGCTGTAGTGCAGGGTGTCGTTGTCAGCATCGCTGGCATCGACATTGCCGGTCGCGATACCCGACCCGCCTGCGATCACCGCACCGTCGAGGGGCTTGGATGTGGGTCCGGTGTTGGACTTGGGCACCACCGACACCTCGGCGACGGTGATCGACTGGCCGTCGACCGTGCCCACGATGGTGAACGTGTCGGTCTCGTTCCAACCCGCCGTCGTCGCCGTATACGTATACGTGCCATCGGCATTGACCGTCACAGTGCCCTTCGACGGACCATTGCCCACGCTATAGGTCATCAGCCCCTGCTCACCGGCAGACAACCCCAACCCACCGGTCACGGTGCCATTACCGTTGACCACCTTGGTGACCGGGATATCGAGCTCATGGGTGTTGACCGTGATCAGCGTGCTCGCCTGACCACCCTTACCGTCGGTGACATAGATCGTGAAGGTCGACAACGCGATCGAGGACACCAACCCACCCAGGTCACCACTGTTCAGACCCGGAATGTAATGCCACTTACCGTTGGCATCCACGGTCACGATCGCACCGTTGGCCAACACCTTCGTCGACGCACCACCGGGACCATCGACGCTGTAATGCAGCGTGTCCCCGTCCGCATCCGAGGCATTCACCGTGCCCGAGGCAATACCCGAACCACCGATCACGGTGTCCCCACCCAGCAACGGCGCAGTGGGCGCAGTATTGGACTTCGGCACCAACGACACCTCAGCCACCGTGATCGACTGGCCATTGATCGTGCCCACGATGGTGAACGTGTCGGTCTCGTTCCAACCCGCCGTCGTCGCCGTATACGTATACGTGCCATCGGCATTGACCGTCACAGTGCCCTTGGACGGACCACTGCCCACGCTATAGGTCATCAACCCCTGCTCAGCAGCGGTCAACGTCAACCCACCGGTCACCGTCCCACTACCATTACCCGACTTCGTCACCGGAATAGTCAG
>JBQEMX010000032.1:0-30428 GCA_052044345.1 Mycolicibacterium sp. 22603 | reverse complement strand
GGGGTTTTTGTTTGGAGAGTTTGATCCTGGCTCAGGACGAACGCTGGCGGCGTGCTTAACACATGCAAGTCGAACGGAAAGGCCCTTCGGGGTACTCGAGTGGCGAACGGGTGAGTAACACGTGGGTGATCTGCCCTGCACTTTGGGATAAGCCTGGGAAACTGGGTCTAATACCGAATATGATCATCGGCTTCATGGTCGGTGGTGGAAAGCTTTTGCGGTGTGGGATGGGCCCGCGGCCTATCAGCTTGTTGGTGGGGTAATGGCCTACCAAGGCGACGACGGGTAGCCGGCCTGAGAGGGTGACCGGCCACACTGGGACTGAGATACGGCCCAGACTCCTACGGGAGGCAGCAGTGGGGAATATTGCACAATGGGCGCAAGCCTGATGCAGCGACGCCGCGTGAGGGATGACGGCCTTCGGGTTGTAAACCTCTTTCAGCACAGACGAAGCGCAAGTGACGGTATGTGCAGAAGAAGGACCGGCCAACTACGTGCCAGCAGCCGCGGTAATACGTAGGGTCCGAGCGTTGTCCGGAATTACTGGGCGTAAAGAGCTCGTAGGTGGTTTGTCGCGTTGTTCGTGAAAACTCACAGCTTAACTGTGGGCGTGCGGGCGATACGGGCAGACTAGAGTACTGCAGGGGAGACTGGAATTCCTGGTGTAGCGGTGGAATGCGCAGATATCAGGAGGAACACCGGTGGCGAAGGCGGGTCTCTGGGCAGTAACTGACGCTGAGGAGCGAAAGCGTGGGGAGCGAACAGGATTAGATACCCTGGTAGTCCACGCCGTAAACGGTGGGTACTAGGTGTGGGTTTCCTTCCTTGGGATCCGTGCCGTAGCTAACGCATTAAGTACCCCGCCTGGGGAGTACGGCCGCAAGGCTAAAACTCAAAGGAATTGACGGGGGCCCGCACAAGCGGCGGAGCATGTGGATTAATTCGATGCAACGCGAAGAACCTTACCTGGGTTTGACATGCACAGGACGCCAGTAGAGATATTGGTTCCCTTGTGGCCTGTGTGCAGGTGGTGCATGGCTGTCGTCAGCTCGTGTCGTGAGATGTTGGGTTAAGTCCCGCAACGAGCGCAACCCTTGTCCTATGTTGCCAGCGGGTTATGCCGGGGACTCGTAGGAGACTGCCGGGGTCAACTCGGAGGAAGGTGGGGATGACGTCAAGTCATCATGCCCCTTATGTCCAGGGCTTCACACATGCTACAATGGCCGGTACAAAGGGCTGCGATGCCGTGAGGTGGAGCGAATCCTTTCAAAGCCGGTCTCAGTTCGGATCGGGGTCTGCAACTCGACCCCGTGAAGTCGGAGTCGCTAGTAATCGCAGATCAGCAACGCTGCGGTGAATACGTTCCCGGGCCTTGTACACACCGCCCGTCACGTCATGAAAGTCGGTAACACCCGAAGCCGGTGGCCTAACCCTTGTGGAGGGAGCCGTCGAAGGTGGGATCGGCGATTGGGACGAAGTCGTAACAAGGTAGCCGTACCGGAAGGTGCGGCTGGATCACCTCCTTTCTAAGGAGCACCACGAGACCTCGGCCCGCCCACATCGTGTGGGGGTTCGGTGATCGGGGCGATTCGTTGGATGGCTCGACCTCTGTAGTGGAGGCGGGTCTGGTGCACGACAACAAACTTTTGAAGACTGCCAGGCACACTATTGGGCTTTGAGACAACAGGCCCTGCGATCGCATGCTCGTTGGAGTGTGTGGGTCGGCCGTGAGGGACCAGGCGTTGTTCTGGTGTTTTCGACGGTGTTTGTTGTTGCCCTGCTTTGGTGGTGGGGTGTGGTGTTTGATTTGTGGATAGTGGTTGCGAGCATCTAGCACGCAAGAAGGCTCTGATTGGGGCGCTGGTCTTTGGGCTGGTGTTGTTGGTTGGGGTGTTGTTGTGTGTGTTTGATGTGCAATTTCTTTTTTTCTTTTTCTGGTTTTTTGTGTTGTAAGTGTTTAAGGGCGCATGGTGGATGCCTTGGCATTAGGAGCCGATGAAGGACGTGGGAGGCTGCGATATGCCTCGGGGAGCTGCCAACCGAGCGTGGATCCGAGGATGTCCGAATGGGGAAACCCAGCACGAGTGATGTCGTGTTACCTGCATCTGAATATATAGGGTGCAGGGGGGAACGCGGGGAAGTGAAACATCTCAGTACCCGTAGGAAGAGAAAACAATTGTGATTCCGTGAGTAGTGGCGAGCGAAAGCGGAGGATGGCTAAACCGTATGCATGTGATACCCGGCGGGGGTTGTGTGTGCGGGGTTGTGGGGCGTTTCTTCTCAGCACCGCCGTGCTGGGCGACAGTGAGAAAAGTGTGTGTTAGTCGAAGGGCCTGGGATGGTCTGTCGTAGAGGGTGAGAGTCCCGTAGGCGAAAACATGCACTCTGTTGTGAGACTGTTCCCCGAGTAGCAGCGGGCCCGTGAAATCTGCTGTGAATCTGCCGGGACCACCCGGTAAGCCTGAATACTTCCTAATGACCGATAGCGGATTAGTACCGTGAGGGAATGGTGAAAAGTACCCCGGGAGGGGAGTGAAATAGTACCTGAAACCGTGTGCCTACAATCCGTCAGAGCCCTCCCTTGTGGTGGGGTGATGGCGTGCCTTTTGAAGAATGAGCCTGCGAGTCAGGGACATGTCGCGAGGTTAACCCGTGTGGGGTAGCCGCAGCGAAAGCGAGTCTGAATAGGGCGTATCCGCACAAGAGTGTGTGGTGTAGTGGTGTGTTCTGGACCCGAAGCGGAGTGATCTACCCATGGCCAGGGTGAAGCAGCAGTAAGATGTTGTGGAGGCCCGAACCCACTTAGGTTGAAGACTGAGGGGATGAGTTGTGGGTAGGGGTGAAAGGCCAATCAAACTCCGTGATAGCTGGTTCTCCCCGAAATGCATTTAGGTGCAGCGTTGCGTGTTTCTTACCGGAGGTAGAGCTACTGGATGGCCGATGGGCCTCACAAGGTTACTGACGTCAGCCAAACTCCGAATGCCGGTAAGTGAAAGCGTGGCAGTGAGACGGCGGGGGATAAGCTCCGTGCGTCGAGAGGGAAACAGCCCAGATCGCCGGCTAAGGCCCCTAAGCGTGTGCTAAGTGGAAAAGGATGTGCAGTCGCGAAGACAACCAGGAGGTTGGCTTAGAAGCAGCCACCCTTGAAAGAGTGCGTAATAGCTCACTGGTCAAGTGATTGTGCGCCGATAATGTAGCGGGGCTCAAGCACACCGCCGAAGCCGCGGCATCAACTTCGTGTTGATGGGTAGGGGAGCGTCCTGCACCCAGTGAAGCAGCCTGGTAATGGAGCTGTGGAGGGTGTGGGAGTGAGAATGCAGGCATGAGTAGCGATAAGGCAAGTGAGAACCTTGCCCGCCGAAAGACCAAGGGTTCCTGGGGCAGGCCAGTCCGCCCAGGGTGAGTCGGGACCTAAGGCGAGGCCGACAGGCGTAGTCGATGGACAACGGGTTGATATTCCCGTACCCGTGTGTGCGCGCCCATGATGAATCAGAGGTACTAACCACCCAAATGGTGGCCTATCCAATCCTTCGGGAGCGGAAAGTCGCCGGCTGCGTGGGACCTTCTCTGGTAGTAGTCAAGCGATGGGGTGACGCAGGAAGGTAGCCGTACCAGTCAGTGGTAATACTGGGGCAAGCCTGTAGGACGAGTGATAGGCAAATCCGTCGCTCATATGTCTGAGAGGTGATGCATAGCCGAGTGAGGCGAATTCGGTGATCCTATGCTGCCGAGAAAAGCCTCTAGCGAGCTCACACACGGCCCGTACCCCAAACCAACACAGGTGGTCAGGTAGAGAATACTAAGGCGTACGAGTTAACTATGGTTAAGGAACTCGGCAAAATGCCCCCGTAACTTCGGGAGAAGGGGGACCTCCATACCGTCAACACCTTTGCGGTGGGTAGCGGGAGGGGGTGGCACAAACCAGTGAGAAGCGACTGTTTACTAAAAACACAGGTCCGTGCGAAGTCGCAAGACGATGTATACGGACTGACGCCTGCCCGGTGCTGGAAGGTTAAGAGGACCCGTTAATCCTTCGGGGTGAAGCGGAGAATTTAAGCCCCAGTAAACGGCGGTGGTAACTATAACCATCCTAAGGTAGCGAAATTCCTTGTCGGGTAAGTTCCGACCTGCACGAATGGCGTAACGACTTCTCAACTGTCTCAACCATAGACTCGGCGAAATTGCACTACGAGTAAAGATGCTCGTTACGCGCGGCAGGACGAAAAGACCCCGGGACCTTCACTACAACTTGGTATTGGTGCTCGATACGGTTTGTGTAGGATAGGTGGGAGACTGTGAAGCATGCACGCCAGTGTGTGTGGAGTCGTTGTTGAAATACCACTCTGATCGTATTGGGCCTCTAACTTCGAACCGTATATCCGGTTCAGGGACAGTGCCTGGTGGGTAGTTTAACTGGGGCGGTTGCCTCCTAAAATGTAACGGAGGCGCCCAAAGGTTCCCTCAACCTGGACGGCAATCAGGTGTTGAGTGTAAGTGCACAAGGGAGCTTGACTGCGAGACGTACATGTCGAGCAGGGACGAAAGTCGGGACTAGTGATCCGGCACCTCTGAGTGGAAGGGGTGTCGCTCAACGGATAAAAGGTACCCCGGGGATAACAGGCTGATCTTCCCCAAGAGTCCATATCGACGGGATGGTTTGGCACCTCGATGTCGGCTCGTCGCATCCTGGGGCTGGAGCAGGTCCCAAGGGTTGGGCTGTTCGCCCATTAAAGCGGCACGCGAGCTGGGTTTAGAACGTCGTGAGACAGTTCGGTCTCTATCCGCCGCGCGCGTCAGAAGCTTGAGGAAATCTGTCCCTAGTACGAGAGGACCGGGACGGACGAACCTCTGGTCTACCAGTTGTCCCACCAGGGGCACTGCTGGATAGCTACGTTCGGACAGGATAACCGCTGAAAGCATCTAAGCGGGAAACCCCTTCCAAGACCAGGCTTCTCACCCTTTTAGAGGGATAAGGCCCCCCGCAGACCACGGGATCGATAGACCAGACCTAGAAGACTAGTAATAGTCGCAGGGAACTGGCACTAACCGGCCGAAAACTTACACACACCCACCCCCCGGGGCGGGTAACAAACAACCATGTGTAAGAAAAACAAGACGCACCATCAAACGTGACGCCCGCAACCACACACATCCACACCAATTGGACACGAGAAACCCACAAGGGTTTCACGCACCCCACCACCAAAACACAAAGATTTCCCACAACCAATACAGTGGGACGCCCAGAAAAGGGTGAATAAAGTTACGGCGGCCATAGCGGCAGGGAAACGCCCGGTCCCATCCCGAACCCGGAAGCTAAGCCTACCAGCGCCAATGATACTACCCAACAGGGTGGAAAAGTAGGACACCGCCGAACACACATTAGCCCTCGGCCCTCCAACACCGCTTGGAGGGCCGAGGCATTTGTGCATCAACACCCTTTTTATCGACCATATTTGTTTCGCAATTCAAATGCGCAAATAGCTGGTATTCAGTGCAACTGTCGTGATTCGCCGCCTCCCGGCTATCCTTTCGCAAGACGGTTGATCAATCAGGAAGGCGACTGTGGCCGAGGACAGACAAGGCAACAGCGACGATCGGCGACCCCGCCGGGCCGACGGCGGCAATCCGCGCGCCGGCGGGAACAGCGGACCACGTTCGAGTGCTGATGGCGCTCAACGTTCCGGTGGCGGAGGTTATGCGCGCCGCGGCGGTCGTGATCGGCCGAAGCCGCCACGGTCATCGAATCCGGACGGTCCCCGAAGGGATTTTCGGGGCGGTAGCGAGAACATCACCACCGGCCCGCGCATCCCACCGGAAATCGAAGCAAAGCAACTCGCTCCCGATGTCCGCAGTGAACTGATCACTCTCGACAAATCCACAGCCGATGTCGTTGCCCGTCACCTGGTCGCCGCCGGCGAGCTGCTCGACGAGGATCCCGAGGCGGCGCTGGAACATGCGCGCGCCGCGCGTGCCCGGTCCGGCCGGATCGCCGCGGTCCGCGAGGCCGTCGGGATCGCCGCCTACTACTGCGGTGACTGGGCCCAGGCGCTGGCCGAGCTCCGTGCCGCGCGGCGGATGGGTAGCAAGTCCGCACTTTTACCGTTGATCGCCGACTGTGAACGTGGGGTCGGCCGCCCGGAACGGGCGATCGAGCTGGCGCGTGGTCCGGAGGCCGATGAGCTCACCGGTGATGATGCCGAGGAGTTGCGGATGGTCGTCGCGGGCGCCCGCTCCGATCTGGGCCAGCACGAGCAGGCGCTGGCCATCCTGTCGAGCCCGCCACCGGATCCGTCCCGGCCCGGGACCACCAATGCCCGGTTGCTCTACGCCACGGCCGAGACCCTGCTGGCCCTCGGCCGTAAAGACGAAGCGGTCCAGGCGTTCATCAATGCTGCGGCGGCCGATGTCGAGGGCGTCACCGACGCCGAAGAACGACTCGCCGAGCTCACCTAGATGGCCTCCCTGGCACAGGAGCACGACTGCCTGCTCCTGGATCTGGACGGCACCGTCTTCCGCGGGCACGAACCGACACAGGGGGCCGTGGACAGTCTGGCGGCCGTGCAGTCCCGGTCCCTCTTCGTCACCAACAATGCATCTCGTTCGGCGTCCCAGGTTGCCGAACATCTCGGCGAACTCGGGTTCAGCGCGCGTGATGAGGATGTCGTCACCAGTGCCCAGAGTGCGGCGCGGTTGGTCGCCGATCAGGTGCCCGCCGGCTCGGCGATCCTCGTCGTCGGCACGGATGCCCTGGCCGCCGAGATCGCTGCCGTCGGTCTTGAGCCTGTCCGCACGTTCGCAGCCGATCCTGTCGCCGTCGTCCAGGGCCACAATCCCGACACCGGATGGGCCATTCTCGCCGAGGCGGCGTTGGCCATCCGGGCCGGCGCGCTCTGGGTGGCCGCGAACGTCGACCGTACGTTGCCCTCCGAGCGCGGGTTGCTGCCCGGCAACGGTTCGATGGTCGCCGCGTTGCGCACCGCAACCGACTCCGAACCCCAGGTAGCCGGAAAGCCGGCACCGAGCCTCATGAACGACGCACTGGCACGCGGTAGCTTCGGCACACCGCTGGTGGTCGGCGACCGTCTCGATACCGATATCGAGGGCGCCAATGCCGCGGGTCTGCCCAGCCTGATGGTCCTGACCGGGGTCAACGATGCCGCCGATATGGTGCGCGCGGCAGCCGGTAGTCGTCCCGACTTCCTGGCCGAGGATCTGCGGTCTCTGCATACCGCCGCTGATGACCTGCGCATTGGGCCGCACCCGGCCTGGCAGATCGATATCGACGGCTCGACCGCGACCGTCCGCGCCACCGGAGTCGAGGCGGCAGACGAGCTCAGTATCGTGCGCGCCACCGCCCACGCCGTGTGGTCGGCCGCGGCCGAGGTCGTGATCGAGGCCGGCGACGACACCGCACGGTCGGCGCTGCAACGCTGGTCGCTGCTGGGCTGAACCCATCGGCTAGCGTGATCAGCGATATGAGTACCGAACCCGAGCAGATCCGTGCCGGTATCGCGGCGCTGCTGGCCGATCTCCCCGATCTCGAAACCGGTGGGTTGGACGACGCCGATATCGACGCGGTGGTCGTACGCCTGGAAGAGGCGCACGACCTCTTGGTACGTGCCTTGGAATCCGTGGAGGGCCGAGGCGACGCGAATCGGGGGTTGTGATTCCGATGACGGCGAACCGATGACGCGGCGTGCGCGGGTGGATGCCGAGTTGGTCCGTCGGGGGTTGGCGCGTTCTCGTCAACAGGCCGCCGAGCTGATCTCGGCCGGCCGGGTCCAGATCGACGGAATGCCGGCCGCCAAGCCGGCCACCACGGTCTCCGTCGACGCCAAACTGACCGTCGCCGCCGACGAGCGCGTGTGGGTGTCGCGCGGTGCGCACAAGCTGATCGGGGCGCTCGATGCGTTCGGGGTCTCGGTCACCGGTCGGCGCTGCTTGGATGCCGGGGCCTCCACCGGAGGATTCACCGAAGTGCTCCTGGACCGTGGTGCTACCGAGGTGGTGGCGGCCGACGTCGGGTACGGGCAGCTGGCCTGGTCGCTGCGGTCCGATGACCGGGTGCAGGTACTGGAACGCACCAACGTCCGCTCGCTCACCCCGGACCTGATCGGCGGACCGGTCGACCTCATCGTCGCCGATCTGTCGTTCATCTCGCTGGCCACCGTGCTACCCGCGCTGACCGCATGCGCGTCCCCGCAGGCCGATATCGTTCCCATGGTGAAGCCCCAGTTCGAGGTCGGCAAGGACCGGGTGGGGGCCGGTGGGGTGGTCTCCGACCCCGCTCTGCGGGCCGAGGCGGTACTCGCCGTTGCGCAGCGAGCCGCGCAATTGGATTGGCACGCAGTGGCTGTCACTGCAAGCCCGTTGCCGGGACCGTCCGGCAACGTGGAGTTCTTTCTCCGGTTGCGGACCGGTGACGACACCGCACTGACCGGTGCCGATCTCGAACGAACCATCCAGCAAGCGATCGACGAAGGGCCGCAATGACCTCCCAGGAATCGAGCCCGGGCCGCACCATCCTGTTGGTCGTGCACACCGGGCGCGAAGAGGCCACCGAGACCGCCCGCCGGGTGGAGAAGGTGCTCGGTGAGCACGGCATCGCGCTGCGGGTGCTGACGGCCGAAGCCGTCGATCGCGGTTCGCTGCACTTGGCGCCGGGGGAGATGCGTGCCCTCGGTGTCGACATCGATGTGGTCGATGCCGACGAGCAGGCCGCCGACGGATGTGAGTTGGTCCTCGCCCTCGGCGGTGACGGGACCTTCCTGCGGGCGGCCGAACTCGCCCGCAATGTCGAGATCCCGGTCCTGGGAATCAATCTCGGCCGGATCGGTTTCCTGGCCGAGGCGGAGGCCGACGCGATCGACACCGTGCTCGATCACGTCATCGCCAGGGACTATCGCGTCGAGCAGCGCATGACACTGGATGTGGCGGTTCGCCAGGACGGTGTGGTGCGAGACCGCGGTTGGGCGCTCAACGAGGCCAGCCTGGAGAAGGGTCCGCGCCTGGGTGTGTTGGGCGTGGTACTCGAGGTCGACGGCCGCCCGGTATCGCAGTTCGGCTGTGACGGGGTGCTGGTATCGACGCCGACGGGTTCGACGGCCTACGCGTTCTCCGCGGGAGGGCCCATCCTGTGGCCGGACCTGGAGTCGATCCTGGTGGTGCCCAACAATGCTCACGCGTTGTTCGCCCGCCCGATGGTGACCAGTCCGGATGCGTCGATCGCCATCGAGGTCGAGGCCGGTGGCAATGATGCCATTGCCTATTGCGACGGGAGACGCAAGATGGTGGTGCCTGCCGGGGCCCGTCTGGAAGTGACCCGCTGCGGCACATCGTTGAAATGGGTCCGCCTGGACAGTGCGCCGTTCACCGATCGGCTGGTGCGTAAGTTCCGGCTGCCGGTCAAGGGATGGCGCGGACAGTAGTGCTCTCCGAAATCCGAATCGAGTCGCTGGGCGCGATCAGCTCGGCGACCGCAGAGTTCGACCGCGGCCTGACGGTGCTGACCGGTGAGACCGGGGCCGGTAAGACCATGGTGGTGACCGGCTTACACCTGCTGGGCGGCGCCCGGGCCGATGCCAGCAGGGTGCGCACGGGGGCCGGCCGTGCGGTGGTGGAAGGCCGGTTCAGCACCACCGAGATCGGTGCCGATGTGGCGGCGCGGATCGACGAGATCCTGGAATCGTCGGGCGCCGAGCGCGATGACGATGACAGTGTGATCGCCGCGCGATCGGTGAACAGGGACGGTCCGTCGCGGGCATACCTCGGTGGTCGAAGCGTGCCGGCCAAGTCGCTGAGCACCTTCACCAACGAACTGCTGGCCCTGCACGGCCAGAACGACCAGTTGCGTTTGATGCGCCCCGACGAGCAACGGGGTGCACTCGACCGCTATGCCGACGTGACCGCGCCGCTGCGGCGTTATCGCGCGGCGCGCGAGCAGTGGTTGGCCGCCCGCCGGGACCTGACCGAGCGCACCGAGCGGGCCCGCGAACTGGCGATGGAATCGGATCGTCTTACCTTCGCGCTCAACGAGATCGACACCGTCGATCCGGCGCCGGGTGAGGACGAGGCACTGGTTGCCGATATCCGCCGACTCTCCGAACTCGATGCGCTGCGCGATGCCGCAGCGATGGCCAGGGGGTGGTTGGCCGGTCCGATCGATGACGACGGCGCCGAGTCGTCCTCGGCAGCACATGGTGTGGCCCAGGCCCGAGCCGCGTTGACAGGAACAGATGACGCCGCGCTACAGGCACTGGGCGAACGGCTGGTCGAGGCGATCGCCGTGATCGGCGACGTATCCGCCGAGTTGGGCGACTTCTTGGCCGAACTGCCCAGTGATGCCAGCACTTTGGAATCCAAGCTGGCCCGTCAGGCCGAGCTGCGAGGGCTCACCCGCAAGTACGCCCCGGATATCGACGGAGTGCTGGCCTGGGCCGCGGAGTCGCGGGCTCGGCTGGCCCAACTCGACGTCTCCGAGGAGGCGCTCGCCGGATTGCAGGCCCGCGTCGACGAACTGCACGCCACGGTCGTCGCGGCGGCAGCCGATTTGACGAAGGCGCGTACCAAGGCCGCCAAGGGACTGGCCAAGGCGGTATCGGCGGAGCTGTCCGGGCTCGCGATGACCGGGGCCGACTTCGGTATCTCGGTCTCGGTGCTGCCTGCACGCGCCGAGGATTCGGCGCCGGTGACCTTGGCTGACGGCACCGCCGCGCATGCTGGCCACGATGGGGTGGACGCGGTCGAATTCGGTTTCGCCGCGCACAAGGGCACCGAGTTGCTGCCGTTGGCCAAGAGTGCCTCCGGCGGTGAGCTGTCCCGGGTCATGCTCGCTCTGGAAGTGGTGCTCTCGGCCTCCGACGAGGGCACCACAATGGTGTTCGACGAGGTTGACGCCGGCGTGGGCGGGCGCGCCGCCGTACAGATCGGTCGTCGGCTCGCGCGGCTGGCACGGACCCATCAGGTCATCGTCGTCACGCACCTTCCCCAGGTGGCCGCATACGCCGACACCCATCTGGTCGTCGAGAGCGGGCCGAAGTCCAGTCGGGTGGTGCGCCTCGACGACGAGGAACGGGTCGCCGAGCTGGCGCGCATGTTGGCCGGCCTGGGCGACACCGACAGCGGACGTGCCCACGCCAGGGAGCTGTGGGAGTCCGCCCAGCGCGACCGCGCCGAGGCCTGAGTCAGCCCGGGTTGGCCGGGGACAGTTCGGCGCTGCTCCAGTGCAGCGGGCTCACCTCGGAGATCTCGACCGCCTCGGCGATCTCGAACTCCACGAAACACTGGGCACCCTCGGCGGTTTCCCACACGATCTGGGCTGTCCCGGTCAATTGCAGTGTGCCACCGGTGTTCCAGTTCGGGATCAGCAGACCGATGTTGCGGTTGGTGGCGATATTGCCCAGAGTCATGAACATCGAGTTGCCCCGATAGTCGGGCCAGCGCAGCAGCGTGGGGGAGAGCACCTCAAGAAAGCCGGGATTCCCGCCGCGGTGTGATGCGTCGGCATTGCCGTCGGGATCGGCGGATCCGACGAAGAACGTATCGGCTTCGGCGAGCTGGCGTCGCATGGCATCGTCGAGGGCATCGGTCCTGCGCAGATCGCGCCGTGCGGGCGGGACCGTGACCCTCTCGATGTGCCTGCGGGAGATGTACTTCGGGCAGTTGGAGTACACCTGATCGGGATGAATGGACAGCCCGGTGCCGGTGGTCGTCGCGATACCGTTGACGCGCATCCGGTGCCGGCTCTGCGGCTCGATCGCGATCATGCCCACCTGCCGAGGTCGGCCGCTCAGCACCTCGTGCAGCGGATCGCCGGGGACCGGCAGCGCCTCGATGGTGACGACGCCCTCATCGGCGTGCATGAATCCGACCGGGCCGGTGATCAGGCCTGCCCAGACCCGGCCCGCGTCGTCGGTGGCCGCGAGGACCGCCATCGGTTGCTCGGTCAGGAAATCCGCTGCCGCCGCAGGTATCTCGTCGCGCACCATCCTGCTGAGGCGGCGGGCGATATCGCTCTGGCCCAGGCGGCGCTGCACCGCCAGCTCACCCGCGTGATAGACGGTCATGGCGGGCTCAGAAGAAACCGCAGGTGGGCGACTCGCCGTGGGGTGCAGGCTCGTTGTGCACGCCGTCTTTCGTGTAGACCTCGAGCCGAATCCCGTCGGGATCGGTGAAGAAGATCCCGCCCGACGATGTGCCCGCACCGTGTGCGACCACGCCCTCGTGGGTGAAGGTCACGCCGAGGTCCTTGAGCCTCGCCTGCACGGTGCGGACATCATCGACGCTGTCGACCAAGAACGCCAGGTGGTGCAGACCGGGAGTGCGGGTGGAGAACGCGCCGGAGCTCTGTTGCCACAGGGTCACGCGCAGTTCGCCGTCGAGGCCGAGGAACGCGAACTTGCGGTCGCCATCGTCGTCGATGTGTAACGACTCGAAGCCCAGTGCGCGTCGGTAGAAGTCGATGGACCGACTGAGGTCGGTGACGTTGATGCCGACATGGCCGGGGGCGAGTTGTGCCGTGGTCATACCAAACCTCCAGTAACCGGTGAAATCAATTTCAAAGGTTAGGCGTTGATGGAGCAGCGGTCAACCACCAAAATTCGTTTTACCGGTTATCGCGCTAGAATGCGGTATGCGCGATCCGCGTCCGCTCATCGGTGAACCACTTGCGCTGGATCTGCTGAACACCACCTGGATGTCGGCGGGCGAGCTGCGCGACCTTCTCGCCGATCTGGACGGCCTCCGCTGCTGGCTCGCCACCAATGGGCTCGAAAAGCGTTGTCCGGCCGATGAGAAGGCGCGTACTGCACTGGTGTGCGCCCGGGAGGCGGTGCTGCAAGCCGTCGCCCACGGCGAGATCGGCGATCTGAACGCCGTGCTGGATCACGGTCGCCTCCGCCGCACTCTCACCAAGGCCGGACCGCACGACGAACCGGAGGTCGACAGCGCGGAGTGGTTGTCGGCGTGGCTGGCCGCCGACGATCTGCTGCGATTGCTCACCCGGGCCCCGGGCCGAATCAAGCAATGCGCTCATGAGCACTGTGTCCTGTGGTTTCACGACACCTCGAAGAACGGCACCCGCCGCTGGTGCTCGATGGCCGCCTGCGGCAACCGGGCGAAGGTCGCCCGGCACTATTCGGCGAAGCGAGACTGACACCGTTCCGGTGTTGCAGTTGTGACAAAAGAAAACTACTGGGGCTGATGTTACGGCGCGCCTCCACCTCAACTTGAGGGTTCGAGTCCAGAATCGGCTGCATGAAGATGTCAGCGTTGCTATCGCGTAATGCCAGCTCAAAGCCGGGCGTCATCGGTACGGCCCGCGTTGATCGCGACATCGACCGATTGCTCCGCCGTATCGGCCCGGGCGACATCGCCGTCCTCGACGCCCAGGACCTCGACCGCATCACCGCCGATGCGCTCGTCGAGGCCGAGGTCGCCGGTGTGGTGAACGCCTCACCCTCGATCTCCGGGCGCTATCCCAACCTGGGTCCCGAGGTGTTGGTCGCCAACGGCATCGTTCTCATCGACGAGGCCGGGCCGGAGATCTTCAAGAAGATCAAGGACGGCGCCAAGATCCGGCTCAACAACGGTGGCGTCTACTCCGGTGACCGGCGCATCGGACTCGGTGCCGAGCGCACCGATCTGGAAATCCACGAACTCATGGTGGAGGCCAAGAGCGGTCTCGTCGCGCACCTCGAGGCGTTCGCGGGCAACACCATCGAGTTCATCCGCAGCGAAAGCCCACTGCTGATCGACGGCATGGGCATCCCCGATATCGACGTCGACATGGACCGTCGCCACGTCGTCGTCGTGGCCGAGGGCGCCTCGGCGGCCGATGATCTCAAGGCGCTCAAACCGTTCATCAAGGAATACCAGCCGGTGCTCGTGGGTGTCGGTGCCGGCGCAGACCTGCTGCGCAAGGCCGGTTACCGCCCGGCGCTCATCGTCGGTGATCCCAGCTCCATCAGCACCGATGCGTTGCGCTGCGGCGCCCAAGTGGTGTTGCCCGCCGACGCCGACGGACACGCGCCCGGCCTGGAGCGCATCCAGGATCTCGGAGTCGGGGCCATGACCTTCCCGGCGGCTGGATCGGCCGCCGATCTGGCGCTGCTGTTGTGCCACCACCACGGCGCCTCGCTGATCGTCACTGCCGGACACAGCGCCACCATCGAGGAGTTCTTCGATCGCTCGCGCCAGCAGAGCAACCCCTCGACGTTCCTGACCAGGCTCAAGGTCGGCGAGAAGCTCGTGGATGCCAAGGCCGTCTCCACCCTGTACCGCAGCCGGGTGTCCGGCGGTGCCATCGCCCTGCTGGTGCTGGCGATGCTGCTGGCGGTCATCGTGGCGCTGTGGGTGACCCAGGCCGATGCGGCAGTCATCGACTGGGTTGTCGATTACTGGAACCGTTTCCTGATCTGGGTGCAGGGCCTGGTTTCCTAGCCGTTCGCAGTTGACGGGAGCAGATCGTGATTTCTCTTCGCTCGCATGCCATCTCGCTGGCCGCCGTATTCCTGGCGCTGGCGGTCGGGGTGGTCCTGGGATCGGGCCTGTTCGCCGATACCGTGCTGTCGGGGCTGCGCAACGACAAGGCCGATCTGCGGACCGAAATCGAGGCGCTCACCGACGAGAAGAACGAACTCAACGAAAAGCTCAGTGCAGCTGGTGAATTCGACGCTCTGATGGCGCCCCGGATGCTGCGCGACACCTTGCGCGGCACCTCGGTGGTGATGTTCCGAACCCCCGATGCCGCCGACGACGATGTCGAGGCGGTCACCCGGATGGTCGCCCAAGGCGGAGGAACGGCAGCCGGAACGATCGCCCTGACACCGCAATTCGTCGACGCCAACTCGTCGGAGAAGTTGCTGTCGGTGGTCAATTCGCCGATCGTTCCCGTCGGACGGCAGCTCGCGACCACCTCCGTCGACCAGGGTTCGCAGGCCGGCGACCTGTTGGGTATCGCGTTGTTGTCCGGCAAGGATCCCGCCGTGCCCGACGATCAGCGCGATATCGTGCTGCAGACCTTGCGCGACACCGGATTCATCACCTACGACGGACAGATCGGCGCCGCCGACACCGCGGTCATCATCACCGGCGGCTCACTCGGTGACGACGCCGGCAACCGAGGCGCCACGGTCGCGCGGTTCGCCGCGGCGCTGGCACCGCACGGTGGTGGGACGGTGCTGGCCGGCCGCGACGGTTCGGCGTCGGGCACCGCGGCGGTCGCGGTGACCCGATCGGATGCCGCGCTGTCCAATGCGGTCACCACCGTCGACGATATCGGCGCCGAATCCGGGCGGATCACCACGGCGCTGGCGCTCAGCGATCTGTTGCGCGGAAGTCAGCCGGGCCGGTACGGCATCGGCCAGGGTGCGACGTCGGTCACGGTGCCGCAGTAACCCAGGGGTACGTCTCGTCTCTTCGCTCGCCCGGGGCTGATAACCCGTCGCTCCGCTCGCCCGGGGCTGATATCCCGTCGCTTCGCTCGCCCGGGGCTGATATCCCGTCGCTCCGCTCGCCCGGGTTACGGCGCGTCAGTATCAGCATGTCCGCGCTGGTGTTAAGGTGAGATTCCGTGGGTCGGCAGGCCCTGAGTAGGCCAAAACCTATTCGCCCCATCGCCACGGAGGTTGCACTTGCCCGGCCAGGCCAAACCGTTACGCAAACACCCGCAGACTGCGACCAAACACCTCTTCGTCAGCGGTGGTGTCGCGTCCTCGCTGGGTAAGGGCCTCACCGCCAGTAGCCTCGGCCAGCTGCTCACCGCACGCGGTCTGCAGGTGACGATGCAGAAACTCGATCCCTACCTCAACGTCGATCCGGGCACCATGAACCCGTTCCAGCACGGTGAGGTGTTCGTCACCGAGGACGGCGCCGAGACCGACCTCGACGTCGGCCATTACGAGCGTTTCCTGGACCGTGATCTGTCCGGTTCGGCCAACGTCACCACCGGACAGGTCTACTCGACGGTCATCGCCAAGGAACGCCGCGGCGAGTATCTCGGTGACACCGTCCAGGTCATTCCGCACATCACCGACGAGATCAAGCGTCGCATCCTGGAGATGGCCGAGCCGGACGCCCAGGGCAACCGCCCCGACATCGTCATCACCGAGATCGGTGGCACCGTCGGCGATATCGAATCGCTGCCCTTCCTGGAGGCCGCCCGCCAGGTCCGCCACGAGGTCGGCCGTGACAACTGCTTCTTCCTGCACGTCTCGCTGGTGCCCTACCTGGCGCCCTCGGGTGAGCTCAAGACCAAGCCCACCCAGCATTCGGTGGCTGCGCTGCGCAGCATCGGTATCAGCCCCGATGCGTTGATCCTGCGCTGTGACCGCGACGTGCCCGAGGGGCTGAAGAACAAGATCGCGCTGATGTGCGATGTCGACATCGACGGCGTCATCTCCACCCCCGACGCCCCGTCGATCTACGACATCCCCAAGGTGCTGCACCGCGAGGAACTCGACGCCTACGTGGTGCGCAAGTTGAACCTGCCCTTCCGCGATGTCGACTGGACGCAGTGGAACGATCTGCTGCAACGCGTCCACGAGCCCCGCGAGACGGTGCGTATTGCGTTGGTGGGCAAGTACATCGACCTCTCCGATGCCTACCTCTCGGTCGCCGAGGCGCTGCGCGCGGGCGGTTTCAAGCACTACGCCAAGGTGCAGATCGAGTGGATCGCCTCCGATGATTGCGAGCTCGATGCCGGCGCGATCGCCGCGCTCGACGGTGTGCACGGTGTGCTGATTCCCGGCGGCTTCGGCATCCGCGGTATCGACGGCAAGATCGGTGCCATCCGCTACGCCCGTAAGCGTGGCGTCCCCGTGCTGGGCCTGTGCCTGGGGCTACAGTGCATCGTCATCGAGGCCGCCCGCTCGGTCGGCCTGACCGAGGCCAGTTCGGCCGAGTTCGATCCGGACACCCCGGATCCGGTGATCGCCACCATGGCCGATCAGCTCGACGCGGTCGCGGGCGACGCCGACCTCGGCGGCACCATGCGGTTGGGGGCCTATCCGGCGGTGCTGCAGCCGGGCTCGATCGTGGCGGCGGCCTACGGCGCCACCGAGGTCTCCGAGCGGCACCGGCACCGTTATGAGGTCAACAACACCTACCGCGACCGCATCGCCGAGAGCGGACTGAAGTTCTCCGGGACCTCGCCCGACGGGCACCTTGTCGAGTTCGTCGAGTACGGCGCCGACGTGCATCCATTCCTGGTCGGCACGCAGGCCCATCCCGAACTCAAGAGCAGGCCGACCCGGCCCCATCCGTTGTTCGCGGCGTTCATCGGTGCGGCACTGGATTACAAGGCCGCCGAACGACTTCCGTTGGAGGACGTGGAACGGCCCAGCAACGGTGTCGAGCATGGTGAGGACGCGGATCAGCCCTCACCCGAGCCGGCCCAGCGTGGCTGAGCACGAGTTCGTCACCCGCGCGAGCGAGACCGCGCACGTTGGCAAGATCCTCGCGCTGCGCATCGACGATGTGCAGATGCCCGGGGAACACAGCGCCCGCCGCGAGGTGGTCGAGCACTTCGGTGCGGTTGCCGTCGTCGCCATGGACGACGAGGACCGCATCGCGATGGTCTACCAGTACCGCCATCCCGTCGGCCGCCGATTGTGGGAAGTGCCCGCCGGGCTGCTGGACATCGGTGGCGAGCCGCCGGCGTCGACGGCGGCCCGCGAACTGCACGAGGAAGCCGGCCTGGCGGCCGAAAACTGGTCGTTGCTGGTCGATATCGTGACCTCGCCGGGTTTCAGCGATGAGAGCGTGCGGGTGTTCCTGGCCACCGGGTTGTCCGATATCGGCCGCCCCGAGGCCGACGACGAAGAGGCAGACCTGAAGCTGGAGTGGGTGCCCTTGGCCGACGCGGTGCAGCGTGTCCTCAGCGGTGAGATCGTCAACTCGATTGCGGTCGCCGGGATTCTGGCCGTCCACGCCGCGCGTGACCGGTCGGCGCTCCGGCCGGTCGATGCGCCGTGGCAGGACCGGCCCACCGCATTCGCCGCCCGGCAGGACCACCGGTGACCACCGCGACCGGCGCGCTCGACGATCAGGTGCAGGGCTACCTGGACCACCTGGCCATCGAGCGCGGGGTCGCGGCCAACACCATCAGTTCCTATCGGCGCGATCTGCGCCGCTACGCCGAATATCTGCAGGGCCGCGGCATCATCGATCTCCGTGCGGTCGGCGAGAACGATGTCAGCGAATTTCTCGTCGCGCTGCGCAAAGGTGATCCCGACCTCGGCTCGGTCCCGCTGTCGGCGGTCTCGGCGGCCAGGGCGCTCGTCGCCGTCCGCGGCCTGCACCGGTTTCTGGCCATCGAAGGTGTCGTCGAGGTCGATGTCGCGCGTGCGGTGAAGCCACCCACCCCGTCGCGGCGCCTTCCCAAGAGCTTGTCGGTCGACGAAGTGCTGGCCCTCTTGGAGGCCGCCGGCGGTGACCGGGATGCCGACGGGCCGCTGAGTCTGCGCAACCGCGCGCTGCTGGAGCTGCTCTATTCGACGGGCGCGCGCATCTCCGAGGCCGTCGGCCTGGACGTCGACGATGTCGACACCGAGTACCGGTCGGTGCTGCTGCGCGGAAAGGGCGGCAAGGATCGCCTCGTTCCCGTGGGCCGGCCGGCGATCAGCGCCCTGGACGCGTATCTGGTGCGGGGGCGCCCGGAGCTGGCCCGGCGCGGCAAGGGCACCCCGGCGATCTTCCTGAACGCCCGTGGCGGCCGGTTGTCCCGGCAGAGCGCGTGGCAGGTGCTGCAGGACGCGGCCGCGGCAGCCGGGATCTCCGCGGCGGTGTCCCCGCACACCATGCGGCACTCTTTTGCCACCCACCTGCTCGAGGGCGGCGCCGACGTGCGCGTCGTGCAGGAACTGCTGGGGCACGCCTCGGTGACGACCACCCAGATCTACACACTGGTCACCGTCAGCGCGCTGCGTGAGGTGTGGGCCGGGGCGCACCCGCGGGCCCGCTGAAGTCACCGGAGCGTAGCCAGCGGGTCTGCCGTCACGACGGGTTGTGCACAGCTAGACTCTGCTGCGATGTTCGCCATGGATGAGTGCCGCCTGACCTCGGTGGCTGCGCCGTGAGCGACGACGTCGGCGGCGGTGGCGGCCTGAACCTCGGCATCGAGCCACAGGTGGAGCTGGGCCTCACCGGGCGGCCCGTCCGCGATATCCCGGAACCGGCGCCGCGCACCACCCACGGTCCGGCCAAGGTCATCGCCATGTGCAACCAGAAGGGCGGCGTCGGCAAGACGACATCGACCATCAATCTGGGTGCCAGCCTGGCCGAATACGGCCGAAGGGTGCTGCTGGTCGACCTAGACCCGCAGGGTGCCTTGTCGGCGGGGCTGGGTGTGCCGCATTACGAGCTGGAAAACACCGTGCACAACCTGCTGATCGAGCCGCGCGTCTCCATCGACCAGGTGCTGATCAAGACCCGCGTCAGCGGTCTGGACCTGGTACCCAGCAACATCGACCTGTCCGCGGCGGAGATCCAGTTGGTCAACGAGGTCGGCCGCGAGCAGTCGCTGGCGCGGGCGCTCTACCCCGTGCTCGACCGCTACGACTATGTCCTCATCGACTGCCAGCCGTCGCTGGGCCTGCTCACCGTCAACGGCCTGGCCTGCGCCGACGGGGTGATCATCCCGACCGAGTGCGAGTACTTCTCACTGCGCGGCCTGGCGTTGCTGACCGACACCGTGGACAAGGTCCGCGACCGGCTCAACCCCAAACTGGACATCAGCGGCATCCTGGTGACCCGCTATGACCCACGCACCGTGAACGCCCGGGAAGTGATGGCGCGGGTGGTCGAGCGCTTCGGCGATCTGGTCTTCGACACCGTCATCACCCGTACCGTGCGATTCCCGGAGACCAGTGTCGCCGGTGAGCCGATCACCACGTGGGCGCCGAAATCCACTGGGGCCGTGGCGTATCGGTCGTTGGCCCGCGAGGTCATCGCCCGGTTCGGTTCGTGAGCGAGGACACAACTCCCGCGACCGCCGAGGCGTCCGAAACCAGTGAGGCCAAAGCGGGTTTCCAGGTTCGGCTGAGCAATTTCGAGGGCCCCTTCGACCTGCTGTTGCAGTTGATCTTCGGTCACCGCCTCGATGTCACCGAGGTGGCGCTGCACCAGGTCACCGATGAGTTCATCGCCTACACCAAGGAGATCGGCCGCCAGCTCGAACTCGACGAGACCACGGCTTTCCTGGTGATCGCGGCCACACTGCTGGACCTCAAGGCGGCGCGGCTGCTGCCGGCCGGCGAGGTCCATGACGAGGAGGACCTCGCGCTGCTGGAGGTCCGCGACCTCCTGTTCGCCAGACTGCTGCAGTACCGCGCGTTCAAACATGTCGCGTTGATGTTCGCCGAACTGGAGGCTGCGGCACTGCGCAGTTACCCACGCTCGGTATCCCTGGAGCCGCGCTTCGAGGAGCTGTTACCCGAGGTCATGATCGGTGTGGATGCCGATCGCTTCGCCCAGATCGCGGCGGCGGCGTTCACCCCGCGGCCGGTGCCCAGCGTGCGCCTGGACCACCTGCACGTGCAGCCGGTATCGGTGCCCGAGCAGGCCATGCGCCTGATGGGCCTGCTGGAACAGCGGGGGATCGGTGGTTGGGCGTCCTTCGGTGACCTGGTCGACGGGTGTGACGTGATGCAGATAGTGGGTAGCTTCCTGGCGCTATTGGAGCTCTACCGGGCCAGGGCGGTAACATTCGAGCAAGTAGAACCGCTCGGTGTGCTCCAGGTTTCGTGGACCGGGGATCGGCCAACCAACGAACACCTGGCAGCCGCAGTGGAAGAAGACTGATGACCGACAATGTGACCGACACCGAGCTGGACGCCGCCGATACCGGCGAGCTCGGTCCGGCCGACGGCACAGACGCCGAGTCGGAGAACGAACCCCTCGACGATGCCGAGTTGCGGTCGGTGTTGGAAGCGCTGCTCCTGGTGGTGGATACTCCGGCGTCGCTGGACGCGCTGGCCTCGGCCACCGGTGAACCGGCCGACCGGATCGCAGCCACACTGACCCAGCTGGCCGCCGAGCTCACCGAGCGCAACAGCGGTATCGATCTGCGCGAGGCCGGCGGCGGTTGGCGGATGTACACCCGCGCCCGTTATGCGCCCTATGTGGAGCGGCTGCTGCTCGACGGGGCGCGCTCGAAATTGACCCGCGCGGCGTTGGAGACCCTTGCTGTGGTCGCCTACCGACAGCCGGTCACCCGTGCCAGGGTCAGCGCGGTCCGTGGCGTCAATGTCGACGCCGTGATGCGAACGCTGTTGGCGCGCGGTCTGATCACCGAGGCCGGTACCGATTCCGACAGTGGGGCAGTCGCTTTCGCGACCACCGAATTGTTCCTGGAGCGGCTGGGTCTGTCGTCGCTGGCGGATCTGCCCGATATCGCACCACTGTTGCCCGATGTCGACGTCATCGACGATCTGAGCGAGAACCTGAACGATGAGCCGCGCTTCGCCAAACTCGGCGCCGCGACTGCCGTACCCGAGCCGCCCGCCGGCATCGATGTGGACAAGGACTGACATGAACGAGCCGGATGGTGTCCGCTTACAGAAGGTGTTGTCGCAAGCCGGGGTTGCCTCCCGGCGAGTGGCCGAACGGATGATCCTCGACGGTCGCGTCGAGGTGGACGGCCGCATCGTCACCGAGCTCGGCACCCGGGTCGATCCCGACAACGCCGATATCCGGGTCGACGGTACCCGCGTCATCGTCAACGAGGATCTGGTCTACCTGGCCATCAACAAGGAGCGCGGTATGCACTCCACGATGTCCGATGACCGGGGCCGGCCATGCGTCGGCGATCTGGTGGAACACCGGGTGCGCGGTAACAAGAACCTCTTTCACGTCGGCCGCCTTGACGCCGATACCGAGGGGTTGCTGATCCTGACCAACGACGGTGAGCTCGCGCACCGGCTGATGCACCCGTCCTACGAGGTGCCCAAAACCTATGTCGCCACCGTGATCGGACGCGTGCCGCGCGGATTGGGCAAAAAGCTGCGCGAGGGCGTCGAACTCGACGACGGCCCGGTCACCCTCGACGATTTCGCCGTCGTCGACACCCTGCCCGGCAAGACGCTGGTCAAGGTGACCCTGCACGAAGGACGCAAACGCATCGTCCGCCGGACGTTGGCCGCGGTGGGTTTCCCGGTGGAAGCGTTGGTGCGCACCGATATCGGCACGGTGAACCTGGGGGACATGCGCCCCGGCAGTATCCGGGTGTTGACCCGCAAGGAGATCGGCGAGTTGTACAAGGCGGTGGGAATGTGAGCACGGGACCGACGATCGCGCTGGACGGACCGGCCGGCACCGGAAAGTCTTCGGTGTCGCGGGGTTTGGCGCGCGCGATGGGGATGCGCTACCTCAACACCGGAGCGATGTACCGCATCGTGACGCTGGCGGTGCTGCGTGCCGGGGTAGATCTCGATGATGCCGAGCGGGTGGCGGCGGTGGCTGCCGATGTCGACCTGGCGGTCAGCTATGACCCCGACCACGACGAGGCATTCCTGGGCGGTGAGAACGTGTCGCAGGAGATCCGCGGCGACGAGGTCACCGGTGCGGTGTCGGCGGTCTCGGCGGTGCCCGCCGTGCGTGCCCATCTGGTTCGGTTGCAGCGAGAGCTGGCCGCCGGTGACGGTGGCGTGGTGGTCGAGGGACGCGATATCGGGACCGTGGTGCTCACCGATGCGGATGTGAAGATCTTCCTCACCGCCTCGGCCGAGGAACGGGCGCGCCGGCGCAACATCCAGAACGTCGCCTCCGGGCTCGGTGACGACTACGAGGCCGTGCTGGCCGATGTGCAGCGTCGCGACCATCTGGATTCGACGCGGGCGGTGTCACCGCTGCGTCCCGCCGAGGACGCCGTGATCGTGGACACCAGCGATATGGACGAGGCCGCCGTGGTGGCCCACCTGCAGGATCTTGTGGAACAACGGGTGGGAGCGCACCGATGACCGAGGACGGTACCTGGAACGACGAAAGCGACTGGGATTCGGTCGTTTTCGAAGAAGGCGTGGATAAAGAGGAGTCGGCGCCACCTCCGGTGGTGGCCGTGGTGGGCCGTCCCAACGTGGGTAAGTCCACCCTGGTCAACCGGATCCTGGGCCGCCGCGAGGCCGTCGTGCAGGACATCCCCGGGGTGACCCGTGACCGGGTGTCCTACGACGCGAGTTGGTCGGGGCGACGGTTCGTGGTGCAGGACACCGGTGGCTGGGAGCCCGACGCCAAGGGACTACAGCAGAAGGTCGCCGAGCAGGCCGCGGTCGCGATGCAGACCGCCGACGCCATCATCATGGTCGTCGACACGACCACCGGGGCCACTTCGGCCGATGAGGCGGCGGCCAAGAAGCTGCAGCGGTCGGGCAAGCCGGTGTACCTGGCCGCCAACAAGGTCGACAACGAACGCGGTGAGGCCGATGCGGCCGCGCTGTGGTCGATGGGGCTGGGGGAGCCGCACCCGATCAGCGCGATGCACGGTCGTGGCGTGGCAGACCTGCTTGATGCGGTATTGGCCGAGCTGCCCGAGGTGTCCGAGGTGAGCGGTGGCGGTCCGGGTGGGCCGCGGCGTGTCGCGCTGGTGGGCAAGCCGAACGTGGGTAAGAGCTCGTTGTTGAACCGGCTGGCCGGTGACGAGCGTTCGGTGGTCCACGATGTTGCGGGCACCACCGTCGACCCGGTGGACTCGTTGATCGAATTGGACGGCAAGCCTTGGCGTTTCGTCGATACCGCCGGTTTGCGGCGCAAGGTCGGCCAGGCCAGCGGGCATGAGTTCTACGCCTCGGTGCGTACCCATAGTGCGATCGACTCCGCCGAGGTGGCCATCGTGCTGGTCGACGGATCGGTGCCGCTGACCGAACAGGATCTGCGGGTGCTGACCATGGTGATCGAGGCCGGCCGGGCGCTGGTGCTGGTCTTCAACAAATGGGATCTGGTCGACGAAGACCGGCGTTACCTGCTGGACAAGGAAATCGACCGGGAGCTGGTGCAGGTTCAGTGGGCGCCGCGGGTCAACATTTCGGCCAAGACCGGCCGCGCCGTGCAGAAGTTGGTGCCTGCCCTGGAGACGGCGCTGCGGTCCTGGGACACCCGTATTCCGACGGGCCGGCTCAACACGTTCTTCAAGGAGATCGTGGCCGCGACGCCGCCGCCGGTGCGTGGTGGTAAGCAGCCGCGCATCCTGTTCGCCACGCAGGCGGCCTCCCGACCGCCGACCTTCGTCTTGTTCACCAGCGGCTTCCTGGAGGCCGGTTATCGCCGGTTCCTGGAGCGCAAGCTGCGCGAGACGTTCGGCTTCGAGGGCAGCCCGATCCGGATCAACGTGCGGGTCCGGGAGAAGCGCGGAGCCAAGGCCGGCGGAGCGAAGCGCTAGCGGAGCGACCCGAGGGCCCGGAGCGAAGCGTTAGCGGAGCGACGCGTCGGGAATCGGCGTCGGCGCACCTGAGTAGGGTGGCCGAAGTGTCGACGACCCACATGATCCTCATTGCTCTGGCCGGAGTGGGAGCCGGCGCCATCAACGCGATCGTCGGTTCCGGCACGTTGATCACCTTTCCCACGCTGGTGGCGCTGGGCTTTCCGCCGGTGACCGCGACCATGTCCAACGCCGTCGGCCTCGTCGCCGGCGGGGTGTCGGGCACCTGGGGGTATCGCCGCGAACTGCGCGGCCAGTGGAACCGGTTGCGTTGGCAGATCCCGGCCTCGCTGGTGGGTGCCGGCTGCGGGGCGTGGCTGCTGCTGCACCTGCCGGAGAAGGTGTTCCAACAGGTCGTGCCGGTGCTGCTGGTGCTGGCGCTGGTGCTGGTGGTCGTCGGCCCGCGTATCCAGGCCTGGGCGCGCCGCCGTGCCGAGGCCCAGGGACAGTCGGTGCACGACATCAGCGTGGGCCGGATGGCGGCGCTGATCACCGGGACCTTCATCGTCGGGATCTACGGCGGCTACTTCACCGCCGCCCAGGGCATCCTGCTGATCGCGGTGATGGGTGCGCTGCTGCCCGAGGACATGCAGCGCATGAATGCCGCCAAGAACCTGTTGTCGCTGCTGGTCAACATCGTTGCGGCGGTGGCGTACACGGTGGTCGCCTTCGACCGGATCAGCTGGGCTGCGGCCGGCCTGATCGCCATCGGGTCGCTGATCGGCGGTTTCCTGGGCGCACACTACGGCCGACGGCTGTCTCCCGGGGCGCTGCGCGCGGTGATCGTCGTGGTGGGATTGATCGGGCTGTATCGATTGTTGACCGTGTAGGCTGACTCCGGTTTACGGCTCACGAAGGGACTGTTCAGATGGCTGATCGCGTGTTCATCACGCCGTCGCCGTCGGACGCGTTCGCCCTCGAGCCGTTCTGGCCTTCCCGCCGGTTGATGGCGTTCGACGAATGGTGTTGTCCGCGTCCCTGACGCGTCCCATTCGTCGCGGTCCCCGTGTGCGGTGACCACCATCCCCGAGAGCAGCCATGCGTTCGCTTCTGATCTTCACCCTTGTCGGTGCCGGTGCCCAACTCGTCGACGGCGCGCTGGGAATGGCCTTCGGTGTCACCGCCACCACGCTGCTGGTGCTCTCCGGGGTGGGCGCGGCCCAGGCCAGCGCCGCGGTGCACCTGGCCGAGGTGGGCACGACGTTCGCCTCCGGTCTCTCGCACTGGAAGTTCAAGAACATCGACTGGAAGTTGGTCGGCAAGCTCGGCGGGCCCGGCGCGGTGGGTGCCTTTCTGGGGGCGACCGTGCTGTCCTCGTTGTCCACCGAGCATGCGGCCCCGCTGATGGCGGCCATCCTGGTGGGTATCGGGGTGTACGTGCTGTTGCGGTTCTCGCTGCGCACACCGCTGACCTTTGGTGCCAAGGGAACCAGTCACAGCGTCAAGTTCCTTGCCCCGCTGGGGCTTTTCGGCGGGTTCATCGACGCCTCCGGCGGTGGTGGCTGGGGACCGGTGACCACCAGCACGCTGCTGTCGCAGGGTAAGACCGCACCGCGCACCGTCATCGGTTCGGTCAGTGCCTCGGAGTTTTTGGTCGCGGTCTCGGCGTCGCTGGGCTTCCTGATCGGGCTGCGTCAGGAGTTCCTGGAGAACTGGCCGGTGGTCGTCGGTCTGATGGTCGGCGGTGTAATCGCCGCGCCGTTCGCGGCATGGTTGGTCACCAAGGTCAGCCCGGCGCTGCTGGGCTCCGCCGTGGGCGGTGTCATCGTGCTGACCAATAGCCAGAAGTTGGTGCACTTCTTCGACGTCCGGTGGCCGTGGTCGACGGCGATCTATTCGGTGATCGTGGTGGTGTGGGCGTCGCTGGTCGCCTATGCGTGGCGGGTGTCGCGCGCACCCAAGTTCGCGCCGGCCGAGACCGGCCAGGTCGGTTCAGAAGCCGCCTCAGAAACGGTCGCGCGCTGACTCCTGCTCCACGACCGCCTCGAGGTCGCTGAGGCGATCCATCGACGACACCGCCCGCCGGGTCCGCATGTTCTTGGCCAGCCGGTCGCGGTGACGGTGGGTGAAGGCCCAGTAGCCGGCGGTGAAGGGGCAGGCGTCGTCTCCGACGCGTTTCTTCGGGTCGTAGGCGCAGTCGCCGCAGTGGTCGCTCATCTTGTTGATGTAGGCGCCCCCGGAGGTGTAGGGCTTGGTCGCCAGCAGGCCGGCGTCGGCGTGCTGGCTCATGCCGATGACGTTGGTGGGCATCACCCAGCGGAAGCCGTCGACGTATGCGGTGGCGAACCAGTCGGTGAGCTCGTCGGGCCGGTACCCGCGTTGCAGCGCGTGGCTGCCCAGGATCATCAGCCGCTGGATGTGGTGGTTCCAGCCGCGGTCGCGCAGCCCTTCCAGCGCGGAGTGCAGGCAGGCGGCGGTGACGGCGTCGGCATCCAGGTCGGCCCACCAGTCGGGTAGCCGGGTGTGGGCCTGCAGCTCGTTGTTGGTTGTGTAGTCCGGCCCGAAGTGCCAGTAGAGATGCCACATGTATTCACGCCAGCCCAGGATCTGTCGGATGAAGCCCTCGACGGCGGCCAGCGGCGCGTCGCCGTCGCGGTAGGCCCGTTCGGCAGCCTCGACGGCATCCAGGGGGTGCAGCACGCCGAGATTGAGGGGAACCGACAGCAGCGAATGCGACATCGCCCAGTCCTGGCTCATCATGGCGTCCTCGTAGCGGCCGAAGGCCGGCAGCCGGTGTTCGATGAACCGCTTGAGCGCCCGCTTCGCTTCGGTGGGGGTGACGGCGAACAGGCGCGGGCCGTCGTTGCCGATCGTGTCGAGGTCGAGGGCGTCGAGGTCGCGGCGGACCTGGGCGTCGATATCGTCCTCGCGCGGTTTGTAGGGCGCCGGGACGTCGAGGGTGCGCTGCTTCTTCGGCGGTGATTCGCGGTTGTCCTCGTCGTAGTTCCACCGGCCCCCGACGGGGTCCTTGCCCTCCATCAGGACGTCGAAGCGGCGGCGTTGGTCGCGGTAGAAGTCCTCCATGCGGAAGCGGGTGCGCTCGCCGGCCCAACTCTGGAATTCCGTGCGGGGCAGCGCGAAGGTCGGGGTCGCCAAGACCTCGGTGACCAGGCCCTGCTTCTGTAGCCGGCGGACGAATTTCTCGGCGGCGTGCGAGGTCGGTTCGTGGACCAGGACGGGCTTGTTGAAGTTCTCCAAGGCGTCGATGTAGCTGTCGGCTTTGATGAGGGTGGCGCGATCACCGAGGTCGTGGGCGGCGTGGCGCAGCGCCGAGAGCACCAGATGCAGCTTCTGGCGGTGGTAGCGGCGCTTGCCCAAGGCCGCGGTGGACTCGATGAGCAGCACCTCGCGGTGGGCGTGCTCACCGCCGTAGACGGCCGGCCCGAGCTGGTCGGCGAACAGCCACAGGGGAGTGTCGTCACGGGTGTCTGGCACCACTGATCAGTACCCAGATCCGTGACGGATGACGCGGTTGGGATTTGGGTGGGGGCCTGAGGTAGAGTTTCGCTCGCCTACCGGCGATCCCGGAAGGCACTCGGGCTGTGGCGCAGCTTGGTAGCGCACTTGACTGGGGGTCAAGTGGTCGCAGGTTCAAATCCTGTCAGCCCGACCGCAGATCAGAGGCCGTTTCCGAGGTTCGGGAGCGGCCTTTTTTCTTGCCGTACCGCCTTTCCATACCGCCATCACACTCCAAGCGCATCTCCGAGCCCCTTCACCGCGGCCCGCGCAGCGTCGTCGCTGGTGTGCCCGTACAGATCGCCGGTGATGCTGATCGACGCATGGCCCAGCAGGTCGGCCGCGGCTTTGATGTGGACGCCGGATTCCAGCCAGCCGACGGCTGCGGAATGACGCAGAGTATGCGCGCCGACGTTTTCGATCCCAGCCTTGCCCGCTGCAATCTCAACAGTGCGCAGTAAGTTGCGCGGGTCGAGCCAGCCGCCAACCTCCGTCGCAAATACGGCGCCAGTTTCAGTCCACTGATCGCCGGCGTGCAGCCGCTCTGCGATCTGCGCCTTGCGGTGCTTCTTCAACTCGCCGATGAGCCCGGCAGTCAGCGGGATGCGCCGGCGCGACCGATCGGTCTTCGGCGCGGTCCACTCCAACGCGCCGGCGAACGCCGACAACCTCGCAGATCCAAGGTCCGCGCCTGGGCCGAACTGGCCCTCGCAGAGCGCGAACGTGAGTCGCGGCAGGTTGGCGCCACGGCAGGGCCAGCCGAGCCGGCACCGCCAGTGCGCCGAGAACCGCTGCCGAAACCCGAACCGCCGTCGTGGGTTCCCGGACCCGATGGCCAGCCACGCTGCCGGCGCCACGGCCACCTCCCGTCCGTGCCCGTCGGTTGCACTGGATGCCACGACGCCGCGATCGCAGCCGGGGAGTCGGCATGAGCCGCCGTCGCGCCGTCGACCAGGCCGCGCGTGAGGCGCGGGTTGCCGCAATCCGTACCTGTCGCGGCTGCGACCCCTGCGGGTGGCTGCTCAACAAGGACCGGACGCCCGTAGAGCCGGCCGTCCAGTGCGACCACGGCAGGCCGGCCACGCTTTCGCCCGCGATCCGAGACATCACCGAACCGATACACCAATCCGCCGAGACCGAGAGAGGACACCAGTGATCGACTTCCATGGCGCCCGCTGCGTCGGCTCGGCTGACCTCTTCGAGGCGACGATCGCTAGCCACGGCAAGCCCGCCACCAAGACCCAGGTCGATCGCGCCCGTACCGCCGCGCTGGAAATCTGCGCGGCCTGCTCAGCATTCGACGCCTGCCGCGCCTGGCTCGCGGCGCTTCCGCGGGCGCACCGCCCGCGCGGAGTCGTTGCGGGACAGGTGATCACTACGTCAAGGCATGCGTCACCGTTCGCCGCTGGGTCAGCCCATGAGTGATCCGAGATTGGACGCCTTCACAGCGGCAGAACTCCGCGCGCTTCACTACGGCTTTCGCGACTTCATCGCTCGACGGAACCTCGAAAGGAAGTCGGCCCTTCCGCGCGAGTTCCACACCGCACACACCAAGCTCGCCGGTTTCGTAGACGAAACCAAAACTTGTGCAGCACAGCCAAAGTCGCGACCATCGACAACAGAAGACCTGATCGACACGACCGAAGCCGCCCGAATCCTCGGCTGCTCGGCGCAATGGGTGCGACGCATCCGCAAAGAGCTCGGCGGACGCAAAGTCGCCGACCGGTCGGTCTTCCCGCGACACAGCGTCACCGCATACGCACGGCGAAAGGCAGGCCAGGACAGATGAACCCGATTGACTACCTGCGGCTCGGAGTTGAGCAATACCTACGCGAGTTGCCCGACGACGACTTCGCCGACCTGATCGCCCGGGTTCGCCCGCCCGACCACCAGTGGCATACGACCGACGTTCGGCCTGACCCCACCCTCGAAAGGAAGTGACACCCCGATGTCCCTGACGCACCTCGACTCCCAGATCGAAGGTCTCCGCGCACAAGCCGCCGGCATCATAAAGCGCGCCAACCGCACCCGGTACGAGGTGAATAGCGACCGGACCCTCTCCGACGTCGGCAAGCAAGAGAAGCTCGAGGAAGAGCGCGCGCACCTCAAGACCAAACTCGGTGACCTGAAGGCGCGCGAGCGAGAACTCATTATCAACAAGCGCGAATCGCTGGAGCGCCAACTGTTCGGGCTGACGAGCGGCGACCCGAGCCAGATCATCGCCTACCGCGACGCCCAAGACCGCGCCACCAAGCTCGCCGACGGCCAGGCTGCCGCAGAGCTACTCGCGTCCGCCACACGATCCGGCGACCGAACCCTCGCAGCGGCCATCGCCGCCCGCGCCCTCAGGGAGGCCGGACCGGCAGCTCTGACGGGCTCGTACGACTGGCGAAACATCGTCAACACCTACGCCGAGAACCACCCATCCGACGGCGACAAGCTCAAAGACCTCCTGAACCTGAGCAGTCGCAAATCCACGGACGCGCTCTTCGCCTACATGCCGCCCCTCTGACCACCTCGCGGCCGGCGCATAGGGAGCGCACACAGCGCGCGCCGGCTG
>JBQEMX010000031.1:0-30800 GCA_052044345.1 Mycolicibacterium sp. 22603 | reverse complement strand
TGGGCGTGGGTGCGCGGATCGTGCGGGCACACCGTGCGGGCCAGTGCGTCCACGCTCTGGTCGAAGACCGCGCCTTTGGCGGCGTCGACCACGCCGTGGATTTCGACCATCCCGTCCCCGACCGGGGTGAGACTGAGGTGGCGGCGGCGCCGGGTTTCGCGTGCCCGCCGCACCGCGTCGGGGTCGACGTCGACGATCATCCAGTCGATCAGCTCGGAGACCCGTTCATCGGAGAGGGCATTCCACGACGGTGCGGCCGTAGCGAGTTGGGTGTCGATGACGGTGGTGATGTCGGGGTCGGTGAGCAGTGCGCAGCGGTGCAGGATGATCCGCAGTATCCGCAGGTCGACCCCGCCGCCGGCGAACACTTCAGCGAACGCGGGGAGCCGGGTGAGCAGGTCGCGGCCCTGGGTGATCAACGTGCAGGCCCGGCCGCGGCTGATCCCGAGTTCCGCGCCGAGTTCGGCGGCCACCAGTTCCCAGTCATCGACGATCAGGTCTTCGCACCGGTGGCCCAACTCGGCCATCCGGGTCAACGCGAACTTGCCTGCCGCCAAAATCTTGGCCGCCACCGCGGCGCGTTCGGCGTGCAGCTGATCGCGCGCGGCATCGAGGTGAACCCCCACACCCCGCTTCTCGCTCATACGTTCGATCATGCCACGAGGGGGTGACAACTCATGCGAGCGCTCGGGCGGTGCGGGGGTCACCGGCACGCCGCGTCAGCCCGCGGTCGGTCCTCGGATGCCCAGGACGGGCTGACGCGGACCGCCGAGATTGAAATCGGGGCACCACGGGGTGTGACCGTCGTCGTCACGCCAGGCGACCTGCATGCCGCGCACAGGTCCGCCGCGGTAGGCCACCGCCCATCCCATGTGCACATCGGGTGCGCTGACTTCGACGAATTCGGCCACCGAACCGTCCCCGAAGGACATGGTGTCGCCGGGCGCCGGCTCAACCTCGTGCAGCATGTAATGCGCCGTCGCGTCCAACAGGCACTTGGAACGTTCCGGCGGCAGGCCGGTGATGAGCAGTTCCGGCAGCCCCGCGTCGGCCAAACCGATGGTGTACGCGAATGGCGGATCGGTCTCGACGTACTGCACGGCCCATCCGTTCTTTCCCGCCAGGCGGCGCAGGACTGCCAGGTAGTCGGCCCGGGTGGCTCCGGGGTGATCGCATTGCCAGCACATGATGTGCCCCTTCCGTGAGTGCTTGAGCCTCACCATCCGCCTGACCACCGACAACGCGGCTGGCAGAATCGTCAGGTGCCCACGATCAACGGTCAGGTTTCGCACTGGTTCGACAGCCTCCCGACGCCGCGTCCCGGATTGCCGGGTGATCGCGACGCCGATGTCTGCATCGTCGGTGCCGGATACACCGGATTGTGGACGGCCTACTACCTCAAGAAGGCGGACCCGTCCTTGCGGATCACCGTGCTCGAGGCGAGGTTCGCCGGCTACGGTGCGTCCGGACGGAACGGTGGCTGGCTGTCCGGTCTGGTTCCTGGAGACCGAAACAGAATGGCGAAAAGCCATGGCCGAGCGAATGTTCTTGCATGGCAGCAGGCACTGAACGATGCCGTCGACGAGGTGATCGCGGTCGCGGCCGCCGAGGGCATCGATGCCGGCGCCGTCAAGGGCGGCAATCTTGAGATCGCGCGTAATCCGGCGCAGGCCGCTCGGTTGTCCGCCGCGGCCGCCGAGGAGCGCAGGTGGCTCAACGATGTCACCGAACTGACCAAAGAGGAAGCGGCGCAACGGATCGACTTCGACGGCATGCTGTCGGCCTATCACAGCCCGCACTGTGCGCGTATCCAACCTGCCGCGATGGTGCGGGGTCTGGCGGACACCGTCGAACGCCTCGGTGTCGCACTCTACGAGCGGTCACCGGTCCACGAGATCGCCCAGGGGCGTGCCGTGACCGTGAGCGGAACCGTGCGGGCGCCCATCGTGCTGCGCGCCACCGAGGGATTCACCTCGGCGCTGCCAGGTCTGCACCGTCGCTGGCTGCCGATGAACAGCTCGATGATTGCCACCGAGCCCATCTCCGCCGAGCTGTGGGATGAGATCGGTTGGCGAGAAGCAGAACTCGTCGGCGATACCGCGCACGGCTTCTTCTACGCCCAGCGCACCGTCGACGACCGGATCGCCATCGGCGGACGCAGTGTGCCCTACCGGTTCGGCTCCCGGACCGACAATGACGGCCGGGTGCCCGCGCGGACCATCCGATCGCTCACCGAGGTGCTGCACTCGCTGCTACCCCAGGTGCGGCAGGTGCCCATTGCGCACGGCTGGTGTGGGGTGCTGGCCGTCCCGCGGGACTGGGAGGCCGGGGTGGCGCTGGATCGTGCGAGCGGCCTCGGCTGGGCGGGCGGCTATGTCGGGCACGGGGTGACCGCCACCAATCTGGCCGGACGCACGCTGGCCGACCTGGTCCTGGGACACCGGACCGAGCGCACCCAGTTGCCGTGGGTCGGCCACCAGTCGCGCAACTGGGAACCCGAACCGCTGCGCTGGATCGGGGTGCGCGGTCTCTACACCGCGTACAAGATGGCCGACCGGCACGAAGCACGCAGCGGATCGGCGGCGACATCGCCGATCGCACGGGTGGCCGATCTGATCACCCGCAAACCCTAGGCTTCCGCGCGCTCCTTGAGGCGCTGCAAGGTCAGCCGGATGTGTTCGGCATTGGCGTTGTCGCGGTCACTCACGCCGGTGACCAGTCCGGCGACCTTCTTGAACCACCCAGCGCGGCGATCCCACACCGATTCGGTGACCGTGCAGCCGCCCTCGACGGCGACGATGTCGTAGCGCCAGTGCGCGATCGGCAGGATCGCCGACGTCACGTCGAATGCGAAGGCGCTGCCGGGATCGGCCGCGGTGACGGTGCAAGTGGTGCTCCAGGACTTCGCACCGTTGCGGTTCTGCCCCTTGAACACCGCACCGGGTGCGGCCGCGGTCCCCTTCGTCCACGACATGGCGTGCGCCTCCTCGGCCAACGACGCCAATGTCGCCAGATCGGTGATCAACGAGTAGACCGCGGCGGGCTCGGCGGCGATGGTGACGGACGCTTGTACCGGTGCACTCATGCCAGCGATGGTAACCATCGTGCGGTGACGGGAATCACGCTCGCCTCCACCGCGTTGACAGTGCCATGACAGTGCGGCAACCCCGGCAGCCCAGCGCCGAGCACCCGATCACCATCACGCCCACCGGACAGCGGGTGACCGTCACCGTCGGCGATGCCGTCGTGGCCCGGACCGATGACGCGCTGACCCTGCAGGAGGCGAGCTATCCGCCGGTCCAGTACATCCCGCTGGCCGACGTCGATCCCGCGGTGCTCGCGGCCAGCACGACGACGACCTACTGCCCGTACAAGGGCGACGCGAACTACTACAACGTCGGCGACCTGCCCGACGTCATCTGGAGCTATCACCAGCCCTATCCGGCGGTCGCCGAGATCGCCGGCCGGGTCGCCTTCTATCCGGACAAGGCGCGGATAGAACTGTCCTAGATTGGTGGCGTGCCGTCCGCCACGCTGAGGTTCGACGGGCCCGTCAGTCCCGGTCTGACGCTGGCCCCGTTGCGTCGTGGCAGTGCCGACCCGTGCTTTCAGATCGTCGGCGCGGACACTTGGCGCACCTCGCTGATGCGCACCGGCCCGGTCACCGCCCACATCGCCAAGACCGCCGTCGACACTGTGGAATGTGAAGCGTGGGGTGCCGGGGCGGCCGAATTCCTCGACGGTCTGCCCGCCCTGCTGGGCCTCGACGACGACGATGCCGGATTCGCGCCCGCCGATCCCACCATCGCCGCGGCGCAGCGGCGGGTGCCGCACCTGCGGCTGGGCCGCACCGGTCGCGTGCTGGAGGCCTTGATCCCGGCAGTCATCGAACAGCGGGTCTACGGCAAGGACGCATTCCGGGCCTGGCGCATCCTCACCACGAAGTTCGGCCAGCCGGCCCCTGGTCCGGCACCGGCCGGTATGCGGGTACCGCCGAGCGCGGAGGTGTGGCGGCGCATTCCGTCCTGGGAGTTCCACCTGGCCAACGTGGACCCCGGCCGGGCCCGGACCGTCGTCGGGTGCGCACAGCGCGGTGAGGCATTGGAGCGGTTGACCGCCGAGCGCGCGGTGCGCGGCCTGAGATCGCTGCCGGGGGTGGGCATATGGACCGCTGCCGAAACGGTGCAGCGCGCATTCGGCGACGCGGACGAAATCTCCGTCGGTGATTACCATCTCGCCACCACGGTCGGACTGAGCCTGCTCGGCGTCCCGATCGACGACGCGGCCATGGTGGAGTTGCTCGAGCCCCTGCGACCGCATCGCCAGCGCGCCGTGCGCCTGCTCTACGCCAGCGGGCTCGCCAGCAACCCGCGCCGGGGGCCGAGGCAAGCCATTCCTCACCTACGGGCACTGTGATCAGGGCCGGTGATTACCGGGCGGCACGGTTGGGTAAACGAGCGTCAGGCACGTCGATGCCGAAGACACCATGACGTCACGCGAAGGAGCGACCATGACCTCGTTCACCATCCCCGGGCTGTCCGACAAGCAGGGAGCGGAGGTGGCCGAACTGCTGCAAAAGCAGCTCAGCCGGTACAACGACCTGCACCTGACCTTGAAGCATGTGCACTGGAATGTGGTCGGGCCGAACTTCATCGGTGTGCACGAGATGATCGACCCGCAGGTTGACCTGGTGCGCGGCTACGCCGACGAGGTGGCCGAACGCATTGCGGCACTGGGTGAGTCGCCGCTGGGCACCCCGGGCGCCATCATCAACGACCGCACCTGGGACGACTATTCGGTCAACCGCGATAAGGTGCAGGCGCACCTGGCGGCCCTGGACCTGGTGTACACCGGGATCATCGAGGACACCCGCAAGAACATCGAGCGACTCGACGACATCGACCTGGTGTCCCAGGACATGCTCATCGGTCATGCCGGCGAGCTGGAGAAGTTCCAGTGGTTCGTCCGGGCGCACCTCGAGAGTGCCGGTGGCACCCTGGTCCACGAAGGCAAGACGACCGAGAAGGGTGCCGCCGACCAAGCCCGCTGACCCCGCTCAGCGGGCGTCGAGCCCGTCATCGCGAACCGGCCGATCGGCCAGTTCCTCCGCGACACCGAACAGCAGCGGATAGGCGACCCCGGCTATTGCCGCTCCCAACAGCGGGGCGAGCCAGAACAACCAGAGTTGGCTGGGCGCTCCATCGGCGTTGAACAACGCGACGCCGGTGGAGCGCGCCGGGTTGACCGAGGTGTTCGAGATCGGGATCGAAACCAGGTGGATCAGGGTGAGGGTCAACCCGATCGCCAGTCCGGCGAAACCCTTCGGTGCGCGATCATCGGTCGAGCCGAGGATCACCAGCAGGAAGATGAAGGTGAGCACCACCTCGGTGATCAGCACCGCCCACATCGAGTATCCGCCGGGCGAGTGCACACCGTATCCATTGGCGGCCATGTTGCCGGTAGCGCTCCAGCCCGGTGCACCGCTGGCGATCGCGTAAATGATTGCACCACCGGCGAATCCGCCGACGACCTGGACGATCCAGTACGGCAGCACCGCGTTCCACTCGACGCGTTTCGCCAGTGCCGCGCCCAATGTCACCGCCGGATTGAAGTGTCCACCGGAGATGGTTCCGAAGGCGTACACACCGGTGAGCACGGTGAGGCCGAACGCCGAGGCGACGCCGAGGAATCCGATTCCGAGGGACACGCCGTCGCCGGAGAGGAACTTGGCCGCGAATACGGCGCTGCCGCAGCCGCCGAGGACAAGCCAGAAGGTGCCGATGAACTCGGCTGCCAGTCGGTGTGTCATGGTGGGTTTGGACATGGCGGTTGTGGACATGGTGCCGCTCCTAGGTCGGGCAACAGCTGATTCGCCGAGAGTCCCACCGTGGGAGCGCTGATCGGTCCGGTCGAGACCCAATCTCCGCGCAATGGAGACGCGGCGACGCCGAATCTCCACCGCCGCGTGACTCAGTCCCGGTAGGCCGTCAGGCGGGCGGTCAGGGCCAGTCGGCCGTCGGCGTCGACGCCCTGGGCTTCGGCCAGTCCACTGCTCCGTCCTGCGTGTAGCGCGGTCGCGCGGTAATGGGCCTGGCCACCGCCGACAAGGCGGCGCAGATAGTTGATGCGCAGCGACGCGGTGTGCATCGGGCGTTGAGCCGGATCGGTGTTCAAGGCGGCCGCGGCCACGAGCTCCAAGCCGGCGGCGACGATTCCGCCGTGTACGGCGCCGAGATGATTGTTGATCGCGGGGTGCGCGTGCTGTCGGAGAACACGCGTAGCGCCCGCCTCGCCACCGGCCTCGGCGACCTCGACGGCCAGCAGTTCGCTCAGCTCGGTCGGCAGGGTGGTGTCGGGTTCTGGTGTCGGGATCGGCAGTTGTACATCGCCCCCGGCTGCGTCGACGTAGAAGGAACGGACGGTGGCGTGCCCGAGCGGGAGGCCGTCGTGGGTGAGATCGCACACCGACAGCGATGTCGCGCCGGCGGATCCCAGGGTGCGGCTGCTTGCCATGATCGGTGCGCTGTGACCGGCAGTCAGCAGGTGGTGTGCGCCCGGGCAGAATTCGATTGTCAGCTCGCTGGTTACCGTCCAGCGGCCCTCGGGCCGGCGAGCATGGTTGGGGTAACCGGCGATGTGGTCGACCAGGGTCCCCACGGCTGCCAGACTCGGGGCCCCGGTGAAGGGGTTGCGCCAGGCGGCGACCGGCAGGGCGGCCGAATACGTGGTCGGTCCTCGCTCGACATCGTGGATGCCCAAGCGGCCGGTCGGGGTGTTCAGCGGGTATGACATCCCGTTCAGCTTCACCCCGAAGGACATGGACCATACCGCTGGGGGGTATCGACGGAGTTTTGTCTAAGAATCTGGCTAGTGTTTGAGCAAATTAGCTACGTGCCAAAAATCCAGTTCACGGCTATGTCGATGCTGTTTGGCAAACATCAATGCCGACGGTGCTCGTGGCGGCGGCGACGGAGGGATGGGGCCCATTTGTCGATCGGATATCGAAATAGTCTGCCGGGCAACGATATTGGACGATTTGACCAGTCGTGGTGTGGGTCCGGGTGTAAACGGGCCAGATAGTCTAGTTAGGTCTGGCTAAGTTGGCATGCCTTGCGGTCTTTGTCATATCGTTTTGGCAACTTGTGGCGAGTGGGTAAACGCCGTCGTTCAGTGCTGCACGAAGGCGCCGCGATCGCCAGGCCACTTGTAGCTGCCGAGAGTGGACGCCGATTCACGCAGGCATGAGAGTAAGGGTCAGGTGGATTACCGATGGGAACAGTGCCCAGCGGCCTCTACAACCCCGCATACGAGCACGACTCATGCGGCGTGGCCATGGTGGCCGATATGCACGGTCGCCGCAGCCGGGACATCGTCGACAAGGCGATCACCGCGCTGCTGAACCTGGAGCACCGCGGTGCCGCCGGAGCCGAGCCGAACACCGGGGACGGTGCGGGCATCCTCATCCAGGTCCCCGACGAATTCCTTCGTGCGGTGGTCGACGAGCAGGGCCTGGGCTTCGAGCTTCCCGCCGAGGGCAGCTATGCCACCGGTATCGCCTTCCTCCCGCAGTCCGCGCGCGACGCCAACCTGGCCTGCGAGGCCGTGCAGAAGATCGTCGAGGCCGAAGGGCTGCAGCTGCTGGGCTGGCGCGACGTCCCGCACGACGATTCCTCGCTGGGCGCGCTCGCCCGTGATGCCATGCCGACGCTGCGACAGGTCTTCATCGCCGGCGCCTCCGGCATGGATCTGGAGCGCCGGGCCTACGTGATCCGCAAGCGCGCCGAGCACGAACTGGGCACCAAGGGCCCCGGTCAGGACGGTCCCGGACGCGAAACCGTCTACTTCCCAAGCCTTTCCGGACAGACATTCGTCTACAAGGGCATGTTGACCACCCCGCAGCTGCGCGCCTTCTATCTGGACCTGCAGGACGAGCGGCTGACCAGCGCACTGGGCATCGTGCACTCGCGGTTCTCGACCAACACCTTCCCGTCCTGGCCGCTGGCGCACCCGTTCCGTCGCGTGGCCCACAACGGCGAGATCAACACCGTCACCGGTAACGAGAACTGGATGAAGGCCCGTGAGGCACTCATCCACACCGACGTGTTCGGGTACCACAACGATCTGAACAAGATCTTCCCGGTCTGCACCCCCGGCGCATCGGACACCGCCCGCTTCGACGAGGTGCTCGAACTGCTGCACCTGGGCGGTCGCAGCATCGCGCACGCGGTGCTGATGATGATTCCGGAGGCCTGGGAGCGCAATACCGAGATGGACCCCGCGCTGCGGGCGTTCTACCAGTACCACGGCTCGCTGATGGAGCCGTGGGACGGCCCGGCGTCGGTCTGCTTCACCGACGGCACCGTCATCGGCGCCGTGCTCGACCGCAACGGCCTGCGCCCCTCGCGCATCTGGGTGACCCAGGACGGACTGGTCGTGATGGCCTCCGAGGCGGGCGTGCTGGATCTCGATCCGTCGACCGTCGTGCAGAAGATCCGGTTGCAGCCGGGGCGCATGTTCCTGGTCGACACCGCGCAGGGCCGCATCGTCTCCGACGAGGAGATCAAGTCCCAGCTCGCGGCCGAGCATCCCTACCAGGAGTGGTTGGACGCAGGTCTCTTCCACGTCGATGACCTGCCTCCCGGCAAGTACGTCAAGATGCCGCACCACCGCGTGGTGTTGCGTCAGCAGGCGTTCGGCTACACCTACGAAGAGCTGAACCTGCTGGTGGCGCCGATGGCGCGCACCGGCGCCGAGGCGTTGGGCTCGATGGGCACCGACACCCCGATCGCCGTGCTGTCGCAGCGGCCGCGCATGCTCTACGACTACTTCCAGCAGCTGTTCGCCCAGGTGACCAACCCGCCGCTGGACGCCATCCGCGAAGAGGTGGTGACCAGCCTGCAGGGCACCGTCGGCCCCGAGGGCGACCTGCTCAACCCGGACGAGAACTCGTGCCGCCAGATCGTGCTGCCGCAGCCGATTCTGCGTAACGCCGATCTGTCCAAGCTCGTCGACGTCGATCCCGACCATGAGATCAACGGCCACCAGCACGGTATGCGCGCCGCCGTGGTGAGCTGCCTGTATCCCGTCGCCGATGGCGGGGCAGGTCTGCGCCGCGCGCTGGAGGACGTTCGTACCAAGGTCAGCCAGGCCATCCGCAACGGTGCGCGCATCATCGTGCTGTCCGACCGCGAGTCCACCGAGTGGCTGGCTCCCATCCCGTCGTTGCTCTCGGTCGCCGCTGTGCACCACCATCTGGTCCGCGAGCGCACCCGCACCCAGGTCGGGCTGGTCGTCGAGTCCGGTGACGCCCGCGAGGTGCACCACATGGCGATGCTGTGCGGTTTCGGCGCCGCCGCGATCAACCCCTACATGGCCTTCGAGTCGATCGACGACATGATCGATCGTGGCGTCATCACCGGCCTGTCCAGCGACGCGGCCAAGGCCAACTACGTCAAGGCCGCCGGTAAGGGTGTGCTGAAGGTGATGTCGAAGATGGGCATCTCCACGCTGGCGTCCTACACCGGCGCCCAGCTGTTCCAGGCCATCGGCATCAACCAGCGGGTGCTCGACGAGTACTTCTCCGGGTTGCACTGTCCCACCGGCGGTATCGATCTCGACGATATCGCCGCCGATGTCGCGGCCCGCCACGAGCTGGCCTACCTGGACCGGCCCGACGAGTGGGCGCACCGCGAGCTCGAGGTCGGCGGTGAGTACCAGTGGCGCCGCGAGGGTGAATACCACCTGTTCAACCCCGACACCGTGTTCAAGCTGCAGCACTCGACCCGCACCGGGCAGTACGAGGTGTTCAAGGAGTACACCAAGCTGGTCGATGACCAGAGCGAGCGGATGGCCTCGCTGCGCGGCCTGCTGAAGTTCAAAGAGAATGTGCGCGAACCGGTTCCGCTCGACGAGGTGGAGCCGGCCAGCGAGATCGTCAAACGTTTCTCGACCGGTGCCATGAGCTATGGGTCCATCTCGGCCGAGGCGCACGAGACGCTGGCGATCGCCATGAACCGCCTGGGCGGACGCTCGAACTCCGGCGAGGGCGGCGAGAGCGTCGATCGCTTCGAACCCGACGAGAACGGGGACTGGCGGCGCAGCGCCATCAAGCAGGTGGCCTCCGGCCGCTTCGGCGTGACCAGCCACTACCTGACCAACTGCACCGATATTCAGATCAAGATGGCCCAGGGCGCCAAGCCCGGTGAGGGCGGCCAACTCCCCGGTCACAAGGTGTACCCGTGGGTCGCCGAGGTGCGGCACTCCACACCCGGTGTCGGTCTGATCTCCCCGCCGCCGCACCACGACATCTACTCGATCGAGGATCTGGCGCAGCTGATCCACGATCTGAAGAACGCCAACCCGTCGGCGCGCATCCACGTCAAACTGGTCAGCGAGAACGGTGTCGGCACCGTGGCTGCGGGTGTCTCCAAGGCGCACGCCGACGTGGTGTTGATCTCCGGGCACGACGGCGGTACCGGTGCCACCCCGCTGACCTCGCAGAAGCATGCCGGCGCCCCGTGGGAGCTCGGGCTTGCCGAGACCCAGCAGACCCTGCTGCTCAACGGCCTTCGCGACCGCATCGTCGTCCAGGTGGACGGTCAGCTCAAGACGGGTCGTGATGTCGTGATCGCCGCCCTGCTCGGCGGCGAGGAGTTCGGATTCGCCACCGCGCCGCTGGTGGTCTCGGGCTGCATCATGATGCGGGTATGCCATCTGGACACCTGCCCGGTGGGTGTGGCCACCCAGAATCCGGTGCTGCGCCAGCGCTTCAACGGCAAGCCCGAGTTCGTGGAGAACTTCTTCATGTTCATCGCCGAAGAAGTTCGGGAACTGATGGCACAGTTGGGTTTCCGTACTGTCAACGAGATGGTCGGCCAGGTGGGCGCGCTGGACACCACGGAGGCCGCCGCGCACTGGAAGGCGCACAAGCTCGATCTCGCGCCGGTGCTGCACGAGCCCGAGTCGGCTTTCATGAACCAGGACCTGTACTGCAGCTCGCGTCAGGATCATGGCCTGGACAAGGCGCTGGACCAGCAGCTGATCACCCAGTGCCGGGAGGCGCTGGACGCCGGCACCCCGGTGCGGTTCACCACCAAGATCGCCAACGTCAACCGGACCGTCGGCACGATGCTCGGTCACGAGGTCACCAAAGCCTATGGTGGCGAAGGACTTCCCGACGGCACCATCGATATCACCTTCGAGGGTTCGGCCGGTAACAGCTTCGGGGCGTTCGTGCCGCGCGGTATCACGCTGCGGGTGCACGGCGACGCCAACGACTATGTCGGCAAGGGACTTTCCGGTGGCCGGATCGTGGTGCGGCCGCCCGGCAACGCGCCGAGTGACTATGTGGCCGAAGACAACATCATCGCGGGCAATGTGATCCTGTTCGGCGCGACCACCGGGCAGGCATTCCTGCGCGGCCAGGTCGGTGAGCGGTTCGCGGTGCGCAACTCGGGTGCCCACGCCGTCGTCGAGGGCGTCGGTGACCACGGGTGCGAGTACATGACCGGTGGCAAGGTCGTGATCCTGGGCCGCACCGGCCGCAACTTCGCGGCGGGCATGTCCGGCGGTGTCGCGTATGTCTACGACCCGGACGGCCGGCTGCCCGGCAATGTGAACGGCGAGATGGTCGATCTGGACGACCTGAGTGCCGAGGACCTCGAGGTGTTGCAGGAGATGATCGTGGCGCATGTCGATACGACGGATTCGGCGGTGGGCCGCCGGATTCTGGCCGACTGGGATGGTGCGGCCAACCAGTTCGTCAAGGTGATGCCCCGCGATTACAAGCGGGTGCTGGTGGCCATCGAGGAGGCCGAGAACTCCGGCCAGGACGTGGGCGAGGCGATCATGGCGGCGGCCCGTGGCTGATCCGAGCGGTTTCCTCAAGCACACCGTCCGTCAGACCCCGGCCCGGCGGCCGGTCGACCTCCGCCTGCAGGACTGGAAAGAGGTCTACGAGGAGTTCGAGCACGAGACCCTGCAGGTGCAGGCGTCGCGGTGTATGGACTGCGGTATTCCGTTCTGCCACAACGGTTGCCCGCTGGGGAACTTGATCCCCGAGTGGAACGACCTGGTGTACCGGGACCGCTGGCGCGACGGTATCGAGCGGCTGCATGCCACCAACAACTTCCCGGAGTTCACCGGCCGGCTGTGCCCCGCGCCGTGCGAGGCGTCCTGCGTGCTGGGAATCAACCAGGACCCGGTGACCATCAAGCAGGTCGAGGTCGAGCTGATCGACAACGCCTTCGACGAGGGCTGGGTCACTCCGATGGTCCCGACCGTGCGGACGATGAAGAAGGTCGCCGTCGTCGGCTCCGGCCCCGCCGGGCTGGCTGCCGCGCAGCAGTTGACCCGTGCCGGTCACAGCGTCACGGTGTTCGAGCGTGCCGACCGTATCGGTGGGCTGCTGCGCTACGGGATTCCCGAGTTCAAGATGGAGAAGCGTCATATCGACCGCCGGCTGGAGCAGATGGCGGCCGAGGGCACGCAGTTCCGTACCGGCGTGAACGTCGGTGTGGACATCACCGTCGAGCAGTTGGACGAAGAGTTCGACGCGGTCGTGCTGGCCGGCGGTGCCACCGCCTGGCGTGACCTGCCGATCCCCGGTCGCGAACTCGAGGGCATCCACCAGGCGATGGAGTACCTGCCGTGGGCCAACCGCCTGCAGCAGGGCGACGATGTCGCCGGTGCTGACGGCGAACCGCCGATCACCGCCAAGGGCAAGAAGGTCGTGATCATCGGCGGTGGTGACACCGGTGCGGACTGCCTCGGTACCGCCCATCGGCAGGGAGCGCACAGCGTCCACCAGTTCGAGATCATGCCGCGCCCGCCGGAGACGCGGGCCGAGTCGACCCCGTGGCCGACGTACCCGCTGATGTACCGGGTGGCCTCGGCGCACGAAGAGGGCGGCGAGCGCGTCTTCTCGGTCAACACCGAAGAGTTCCGCGGCACCGACGGACGGGTGACCTCACTGAAGGTGCACGAGGTCCAGATGAAGGCCGGGAAGTTCGAGAAGGTCGAGGGGTCGGACTTCGAACTCGAGGCCGACATCGTCTTCCTGGCGATGGGCTTCGTGGGCCCGGAGCGCGAGGGCCTGCTCACCGAGCTCGGCGTCGAGCTGACCGATCGCGGCAATGTCGCCCGCGACGAAGACTTCCAGACCAATGTTCCTGGCGTGTTCGTGGCCGGTGACATGGGCCGCGGACAGTCGCTGATCGTGTGGGCGATCGCCGAGGGCCGGGCGGCCGCGGCCGGTGTGGACCGTTACCTCATGGGTGAGTCGGCGCTGCCGCGACCGATCGCGCCGACGGCGGCACCGCAGCGGTGAGCGCGGCGCTGCCGGTCGACGGATCGGCCGGCAGCTACCTGCGCTGAATCACATCAGCAACACCAGTCACACCAGAAACATCCGATTATTGGTCGGCGCGCCGTTTTGTGTTAGCTGGGTCACAGGTGTCTAATGGCTGCACAGGGGTCGTCGGGTAAAGTGGCCCCACGGTGCAGCTATTCGCCGACCGTAGGAGTTCCTACCGTGTACATGACGCCCAATTCACGGTCACGGGTGAGTCGAATCGCCTGGTCATGGTTACGTCACCCGCGTCGCAGCCGCGACTTCCCAGCTAAGCACGAGCGGCTCATCACGTCCGCGGAGTTACTTCGATACGGCTGCTGAACCGGTCCGCCGGCGAGCGGCGGACCGGATCGAGCGGGGTTTGCCGAATCGTAATAATTTCGTGACCGTCATATTCAGGGACGGGTCAGCAGCCCCGAATCCCTGATGGTCTCGGCGAGCGGCTCCAAAACCGCGGGATCGTAGGGCGGCGGCAAGTAGATGATCGCGAGGTCCAGGCCCTCGGCGCCCAACGCGATGGCGTCTTCCACGACTCTGCGATAGTTGCGATCCTCGCCGAGCCGGATATGTGCCGACAACGTGATCTCTTTCGGGTCGCGACCGATATCGGCGCAATGCGAGGCCAGCACGTCGCGCTTGCGGGCGAACTCCTCCGGGGTGCCGCCAACGAAGTTCCAGTGGTCGGCGTACTTCGCGGTGATCCTGAGAGTCCGCTTCTCGCCGCTGCCGCCGATACAGAACGGGGGATGCGGCTGCTGCGGGCCCTTCGGCTCGTTGCGGGCGTCCTTGAGTTGGTAGAACGTGCCGTCGAACGTGGTGGACTCCTGGCTCAGCAGCCCCTTGAGGACCTCGCACGCCTCCTCGAAGCGGTCGAAACGCTCCTTGATGGTGCCGAGTTCGATGCCGTAGGCACCGGACTCCTCCTCGTTCCAGCCGGCGCCGATGCCGAGCTCCAAGCGGCCACCCGAGATGATGTCCAGCGCCGAGGCCATATTGGCCAGCACGGCCGGGTGCCGGTAATGGATACCGGTGACCAGAACCCCGACCCGAAGCCGCTGGGTGGCCTGGGCGAGCGCGGTCAGCGTCGTCCACCCCTCCAGGCATGGGCCGCTGGAATCGGAGAAGATCGGATAGAAGTGGTCGAAGGTCCATCCCGATTGGAAGACGTCGATGTCGTCGGCGGTCTTCCAGATGGCCAGCATGTCGGACCAGGTGGTGTTCTGCGGTGAGGTTTTGAAGGCAAAGTCCACACTTGGTGAACTCGTCACGTCGCCGAGAAATTCCGTCCTGGGTCACTGTGGCCGCGGGACGAGTGAGCTGAGCTCCGTGCCATCAGCGGAAAGCTGAACCAGGTGGGATCCGATGCGCCATACCCGTTGCAGGGAGTCGGGTTCCGCAGGAAGAACCCATAGGTCGGCACATGTCGCCATATCGCGGGCGCTGGCGAGCCGTCCGGCCTGGCGATTCGTGGTCTCGAACACCAACACAGAACCGTCGGTGCCGAGAAGGCGGTGCATCGGGAAGTCACACGCCGCTCCCTTGGCGCCGGTCTTGAGGTCGTACTGGCGCCATTCGGGAAACTCCTGGGTGCCGTTCTCCATGAGGAAGAGTGTGGTCCCGACCCGAACTCTGGGTAGATCGGGAACCGTGAGCAGACGGTCTCCAGCTGGCGAAAAGATGGTCACGTTGTCCGAGTCGTCCACCTTGATACTCGGCAAGCGCAGAAGTGATCCTCCGCCGCTGACCTCCCCGTCGACGCGGGCGACCTGCCGTCCGGTTTCATCGAAGAATGAAACCTGATCTGCGGACTCAGCCATATTGGCGACGAAGCCGCCCGGATAGAAAGCGAGACGGCGGATCTCAGAGTTTCCTTGGTCGCTGAGCGAGATGGCCTTTCCGTCGGTCAGCGAGTAGACCGTGGAGTTCCACACTCGTGGATTGGCGTCGGGTTGCGAGCTGAGAACCGGGCGGTCGGGGTGGACAGGGTCATAGGAGGTCTCTTGCGGCGTGCCGCTGCCAGGTATGAACCACGTCGTTTCGGCGCGGTCACCGATTCCGTAGATGCCGCGACCGTCCGCCGTTGCTATGGCGTAGTTGCCCGCTGACTTGAGGCTGAGTCGCGGTGCCGAAGAATCAAGACCTGAGGGGCCACGGTAGATCACCGATCCTGACGTCAAATCAAGGACCAGCGCTTCGTCATCGCGCGATCGATCAATACAGAGAATCCGCGTTGGTCCGTTGAGTCGACATTCAGGCGCTCGGTCGCCTGTGCTCAGCGCGACTGCATCGAACAGGGCGCTTCCGTTGCCGGCGTCGATGCCGATCAGCCACCAGTCGGTATCGGCCCCACGAGTACTGACCGCGAGAAAGTAGGCTTTGTTGCCGACGGATCCGATCAAAGGCTTCGGTGAGCCGGGGTCGTTGCTCGCCGCAATTTTGGGTAAGTCTCCGTCGGCAGTCGATGACGGAATACCGAAGGTGAGAATGTCGGCGCGCCAGCCGATTCCGGGCGCTTCACGCATCGAAGGGAGCAGTTGAATCTGGTCAGGCTGCCATTTCCACCGCCCCAGCATGTAACGGCCGTTGTGCAACCACCAAAAAGCGGTCGCCGACGTAACGACAACTACCCCTAGCAGCGCCGTGGCTAGGTACCAGCGTCGATTTCTCACTCGCTGAGCGGTTTTCACAGATCCCTATAGCGGTCGGCGAATGCGGTTGATGCCCGTTCGAGGTACTTCTCGGGGGAAGGGAGACCGAGGTTGCGCTCCAGGAAGTCACGCACCAGTCCGTCGTCGTGTCCCAAGTCCCGCATCAAGGTCAACACGACGCCATGCTGGGCGGCCAGTGCCTTGTCGGCTGCAAGGTCAGCGACGGTAGTTATCTCGGCGCATAGTTCGGACTCGGTCATCTGGACGATTTCGGGAGCCAGCTCGATACGTTGTATTCGTCCGCCGAGAAGCGCGGTTACCACCACGGTGCCTGAAGGATTGGCGACAGTGAAGGATACAGCAGGGTCCTCGCTCTCGTCAGCCTCGACCGTATCGGTGGAACCGATCACGTCGAAAGCTGCCAAATCCGAGGAACGGTCGTCCCCCAGCACTACCTCGTCGTCGTCATCATCCCAAGGGTCCGTACCGGTTGTCACGACGAACTGCCTATAGACCGCACGCGTCGATGTTGGTCGAGTTGCGCCAATCAGCATCGTTGTAATTCTGAGAGGCCATCGTCAACCGTTCGCTCAGGTCGCGGGACATTTTCCACAGCTTTGCGCGCGCCAAGTCTCGAGCAGCCTCAACCTTCTCCAGAGCGGCATTGCTGGCGAAGCACGCGACACCATGAGAGCCGGAGACGCGAGCGGCGACGCCACTTGCCGTTTCGCCAGCCACCTTGAGAACCCCTGCGGCGGTGGTCTGCTGGCCTCCCAATTGGTCGATATGCTCGGTTAGGACCCGCAAGTTCTTCTCTAGATCGGTGGTCACGTAGTACTCCTATCGCGAGGACGTCGCGTATGGGGTTGCGGGCGGGTTCTCGGACTTTGGTACCTGCGGTTCAGGCTCTTTGAATGGCGTACCGGGCGAGGTGCGGCCCGGTAGCTCACGCGATTTTCTCTCCTCGCCAAAGGGCTCTCCACACGGGACGAGGCCGTCGTCGACTCCGTCGGCGTCCAGGTCCAGCCCGATCTCTTCGCCCACCAGCGCTTGGCTGGAAGCTCTTTCGTACGCGGGCAGTGTCGCCTCTATCTCCCCGGCCTTCGTTATCGATTCGGCAGTCAGAATCGCAAGATCGCCGGTCGCGATTGCCAGTGCGGCGGCGGCTGCAGCAAGATCTGAGGCGGCCTTCACCGTTGCGCCGCCCGGCACCACATTCATCCACGAGGTGGCGGTATCTACATCGGCCAGAAATCCAAATTGCCCGTCCAGATTCTCGCGTGTCAGGCGCACCTGAGCGGCCATCTGTCCGATCAAGCGATGCAAATCTGCCTCGGCAGAGGCAACACCGTATGTGCTCCCGCGATGTTCTTCGTTCTTTTGCCGGTATACGCCGGAGGCTGCGCCGTCCCAACGGTCCTCCTTCGGCGCTGCGTCGAAGATGAGATCTCCGGCCTCGGTGTACTTCGCGGCCGACTTCTCGAAATCGGAACCGTCCTCGGGATCACCGGATCCGGTCGTCTGCTTCATGCCTTTGATGGTCAGCTGCGCCGCAGCGAGAATGGGCGATGAGGTCAGGCCGAGCTCACCCAAGTTCGGAATCTTGTCGAGTGGGCCCGGTCCCTTGGACCAATTGAAGCCAACGACATCTCCGTATTTTCTCAACAGGTCGAACGCCTTGCCCAACAGACTCATGAAACCTCCCCGCAGGTCCCACACAACATTACCGCCAGTCGTCAGTCGCGCAGTGCATCAAATTTGCGTCCGGGCGCACACTGGAGACATGGATCCCGTGCAGGCTCTTCGCAGGATTGCGTACTACAAGGATCGCGCGCGCGAGGATTCGCGGCGCGTGATGGCCTACCGCAAGGCCGCCGATGTGGTGGAGGCCATGACGCCCGAGCATCGCGAGAAGGTCGGCAAGGCGAACAGCTGGCAGACGCTGCCGGGTATAGGTCCCAAGACCGCCACCGTGATCGCGCAGGCGTGGGCCGGTCGCGAACCAGAGACACTTGTCGCGCTGCGCGAGTCGGCGGCCGACCTGGGCGGCGGCGAGATACATGCAGCACTCAAAGGAGATCTGCACCTGCACTCGAACTGGTCGGACGGCTCGGCACCGATCCCCGAGATGATGTCCACTGCAGCCGAACTGGGCCACGAATACTGCGCGCTGACCGACCACTCCCCGCGACTGACGGTCGCCAACGGACTGTCCGCAGAACGCCTACGCCGCCAACTCGATGTCATCGACGAACTGCGCGAACAGTTTCGGCCGATGCGCATCCTCACCGGGATCGAGGTGGACATCCTCGATGACGGCACGCTGGACCAGGAACCCGAGCTGCTCGAGCGCCTCGACATCGTCGTCGCCAGCGTGCATTCGAAGCTCAAGATGGATGCGCCGTCGATGACGCGCCGGATGGTGCGCGCCGTCAGCGGCGGTCAGGCGAACATCCTGGGGCACTGCACCGGCCGGCTGGTGGAGGGAGGCCGGGGAACCCGCCCGGAATCGCAGTTCGACGCCGAGGCTGTGTTCACCGCATGCCGGGACAATGGTGTTGCGGTGGAGATCAATTCGCGGCCCGAGCGCCGTGATCCACCCACCAGGCTGCTCGATCTGGCACTGGAGACCGGGTGTGAATTCTCCATAGACACAGATGCCCACGCGCCAGGCCAGCTCGACTTCCTGGGCTACGGTGCGCAGCGTGCCCTGGATTCAGGGATCCCGCTGGACCGCATCGTCAACAGCTGGTCGGCGGATCGACTGTTGGCGTGGGCCGGCCAGAAACGCTAGCTCGCTGAGGTGAACGGATTGTGTTCGGCGATCAGCTTTTCCATCCGCGCCTCGTCGATGCGGGCGTGCACGCTGGCTGACTCCTGCTGATCGCGGACCACCTTGGCCAGCGTGAAGGCGCTGGTGACGAGAAACAGCACCGACATTCCCAGGAACATGCGCTGCCAGAGGTCCAGGGGCAGGAACGTGATACCGGCGAGCACGCCGACAAAGCTCACCCCAAAGGCGATATGCGCTTGTAAGGCGAATGCCGCGGTGACTTTCGCAGTGTCGCTGAATGCGTTCATGGCCCGATGCTCCCGCAGAGCGGCTGTGCGGCGAATCGGTGAAACTACTCAATCCGGCAGCATCGGCATCTCCAGTCCTGGATCTCGCCCCAGCAGCACCCCGCGGGTGACCGAGTTGTTGCCGAAACGCTGGCGGACCTCGTCGACAGCGGCGTCCAGCGCACCCTGATCGACCGGTGCGCCGAACGGCAGTTCCAACTGAGCCGCGCCATCCCGATCGATGTTGGACACCGCGAAACCGATCAGCGTCAGCCCACGTTCTGCGATCAACGGGGCCGCGGCAGCCACCAGGTCCCGTGCCGCGGCCAGCACCGCCTCGGTGGACGCGGTCGCCCTCGGCATGGTGTGCGACCTGGTCACCCGGCCGAAGTTGGCGAACCGCAGGCGCAGTACGACCGTGCGCCCGGTGCGTCCCGACGCGCGCATCCGTCGGGCGATGCGATCGACGAGGTTGATGACGACGGCATCGATTTCGGCGGCGGACATGTCGCTGCCCGACCGCCCCAGCGCCCGCTGTGCCCCCACCGAGCGTCGGCGCGCGCCGGCCGTGACGCGGCGGCGGTCGATGTTGTGTGCCAGGGCGAACAGCTGCCTGCCCATCGCGGGACCGACCATGGCACCCAGGGACGTCTCGCTGAGTTCGGCGACATCGGCCACGGAGTGGAGACCGTGGGCGCGCAGCTTGTCGGCGGTCTTGGCGCCGACACCCCAGAGCCGACGGACCGGCAGCGGATGCAGGAACGCCAGTTCGCCGTCCGGCGGAACCAGGAGCAGTCCGTCGGGTTTGGCCTCCTGGCTGGCGACCTTCGCCAGGAACTTCGTGCGGGCGATCCCGACGGTGATGGGCAGTCCGACATCCACGCGGACCCGATCCCGCAACTGCGCGCCGATCTGCACCGGCGTGCCCGACACCCGGCCGAGACCGCCCACGTCGAGAAAGGCTTCGTCGACCGACACCGGTTCGACGAGCGGCGTGGTGTCGTGGAAGACCTCGAAAACGGCGCGGCTCGCCTCGGAGTAGGCCCGCATCCGCGGAGGAACGACGATGGCCTGTGGGCACAGACGCTTGGCCTGGTGGCCGCCCATCGCCGTGCGCACGCCGTAGGCCTTGGCCTCGTAGCTCGCCGCGAGCACCACTCCGCCACCGACGATGACCGGCTTACCGCGCAGGCTCGGGTCATCGCGCTGCTCGACTGAGGCGTAGAACGAGTCGAGATCAGCGTGCAGGATGGTCGCACCGGACACGAACATATGTTCGCATCCGGCTCCGACAAGATCAGGGTGCGGTGCCGTAGATGCTGGTCAGCCAGATATGCGTGAGGGTGTCCACGACGCGATCGTGTTCGACCGACGGCCGGTCCTCGGCCAGGGCTGCCATCATCATCTTCTCGTTCATCAGGTTCAACGAGGTCGCCAGATCGAGTGCGGGCAACGTGTCCGGGGCCGCGCCGCGCTGGCGTTCGGCGTCGATCAGGGCGGCGGTCAATCCGATCCACTTCTGCATCAGGCCGGCCCAGACGGCCCGGAACTCGGGAACGCTGTGGACGGCCTCCACTCCGGCTCGCGCGGTGGCCGGGTGCGATCCGAAGGAGCTGAAAAAGATTTCGATACCGCGCCGGATCGCCTTGTGCGGCTCGGCGGGCAGGGTGTCCACGGCGTTGTCGAAACCGGTGTCGGCGCGCTTGATCAGCGGATCCATCAGCGACAGCAGCACGGCCTCCTTGGAGGCGAAGTAGAAATAGAAGGTCGGGCGCGAGATCCCGGCCCCTTTGGCCAGGTCGTCGACCGAGATGTCGGCGAAGGGCCGCTGCTGGATGAGTCGAGATGCGGTGTCCAGGATCGCCTGCTGCCGTTCGTCCCCGGAGGGCCGCGCGGCGCGACGTCCGCGACTCGGGCTGGCGGTGGTCACGGGCCAACCTTAACACCGTGTCGACTTTTTCGACAGATCGTTGACTGACTCAACACCATGTTGATACCGTCGGTCCCATGAACGAACACTTCGATGTCGTGATCGTCGGTGCCGGCATCTCGGGCATCAGCACCGCCTGGCATCTGCAGGACCGCTGCCCGTCCAAGAGCTACGTCATCCTGGAGCGCCGGGAGAACATCGGCGGCACCTGGGATCTGTTCAAATATCCCGGTATCCGCTCGGACTCCGACATGTTCACCCTCGGGTTCCGGTTCAAGCCATGGACCTCGTCCCGGTCGATCGCCGATGGCGCGTCGATCTGGAACTACATCAACGAGGCGGCCGTCGAGAACGGCATCGACAAGCACATCCGCACCGGCCAGCGGGTCACCGCGGCCGACTGGTCCGACGCCGACAATCGGTGGACCGTCACCGTCGAGGTCGACGGCCAGGAGAAGCAGATCACCGCTTCGTTCCTTTCCGTCTGCAGTGGCTACTACAACTACGACGAGGGATATTCGCCCACCTTCGCCGGCGCCGAGGACTTCACGGGCAAGATCATCCACCCGCAGCACTGGCCCGAGGATCTGGACTACGCGGGCAAGAAGATCGTCGTGATCGGCTCCGGTGCGACCGCCGTGACCCTCATCCCGTCGCTGGTCGACGGGGGAGCCGGGCATGTCACCATGTTGCAGCGTTCACCCACCTACATCGGGGCCCTGCCGCTGGAGGATCCGGTGGCGGCACAGGCCAACAAGTATCTGCCGAAGCACATGGCGCACTTCGTGAATCGCTGGAAGGCGATCGGCTATGCCACCGGCCAGTACCAGATCGCCCGGCGATTCCCGTCGGTGTTCAAGCGGGCGCTTCGTCAGATGGCGACCCGTCGACTGCCCAAGGATTTCGACTACGACAAGCACTTCAGCCCGCGCTACAACCCCTGGGATGAGCGAGTCTGCCTGGCCCCCAACGGTGATCTGTTCAAGACCATCCGGTCCGGAAAGGCCGACGTCGTCACCGACACCATCGAGCGCTTCGACGAGACCGGAATCCAGCTGACCTCCGGGCAGCATCTGGACGCCGATATCATCATCACCGCAACGGGTTTGAACATGCAGCTCTTCGGCGGCGCCAAGGCGCTGCGCAACGGTGAGCCGATCGACCTGACCAAGTCGATGACCTACAAGGGTCTGATGCTCTCGGGTGTGCCCAACATGGCGATCACCTTCGGCTACACCAACGCGTCGTGGACGCTCAAGGCCGACCTGGTGTCCGAGTTCATCTGCCGGGTGCTGAACTACATGGACGACAACGGATTCGACCGTGTCGAGGCGCAGCATCCCGGATCGGCGGTCAAGGAAGAGCCCTTCATGGACTTCACCCCCGGCTACTTCCGCCGGGCCATGGACACACTGCCCAAGTCGGGTTCGGAGGCGCCGTGGCGGCTCAAGCAGAACTACTTCATCGACTTGCGCACCATCCGGTACGGCAAGGTCGACGAGGAGTCGCTGCTGTTCACCAAGCACCGCGCGGCCGTCTCGGCCTGACCGTCAGCAGACGCGTATCCCCCCGAAATGGCTTCATTTCGGGGNGGGGGGATACGCGTCTGCTCGCCAGCGGGAGGTGCCCCCAGTTGGCGCTACGTAGAGGCGGCAACCGGCCCTATGCGTCGCCTCCGGCAACGACCACAATCCCGTCCTCGTCGCTGTAGGCGATCTCCCCTGGAACGAATGTCACGCCACCGAAGCTGACCTCGACATCACGCTCTCCCGCACCGGTTTTCGTTCCCTTGCGCGGATTGGTGCCCAACGCCTTGATGCCGACGTCGATGGTGCGAAGGGCCGCCGCATCCCGCACCGCACCGTGCACGATCACCCCGGCCCAGCCATTCTCGGCCGCGAGCCCGGCGATGATGTCACCGACCAGCGCGGTGTGCAGCGACCCGTTCCCGTCGACCACCAGGACGCCGCCGTCGCCAGGTGTCGACAGGATCGACTTCAGCAGTGCGTTGTCCTGGAAGCACCGCACGGTGGTGATCGGACCGGCGAACGCCGTGCGTGCACCGTAATTGCGCAACTGGAGATCACAGCTGCGGACGTCGGGGTAGATCTCATCGACCAGATCGGCCGTGGCGCGGGGCTGGACAGTCATTCCATGATGCTAGCGATGACGATGTCGTGCACGAACTGGGCCAGTCCCGGCTCGACATCGTCGTAGTACGCGGTGAACCGGGAATCGGCGAGGTACATCTCGACCAAGTTCCGGTGCATCTGACCGCCACAGTCATAGAAGCGCTCGATCGAGTCGCGGTGCCGGGCGGCCAGGGCGTCGGCCTCGGCCGATCCGGCGGTGACACCGGACCGCTTGGCCGCGGCCAGATCCGCCAGCAGGGCATCACCTTCGGCCTTGATGTCGATCCAATCCTGCTTGCTCAGCCGTGCGACGCGCCGCTGGGATTGCTTCCACTCGGCGGTATCGCCCCAGCGTTGCTCGGCCTCGAGGGCGTAGTCCGCGCCGAAAGCGGTGGTGCCGAAGATCTCCACCTGCTCCTGTGCGGTCAACTGGATGCCTGCGCGGTGCGCGTCCATGAGTTCCTCCACTGCCTTGATGGTGCGCTGCAGCCCCTCGGCACACTCCAGTAGCAGCGCGCGCTGACGGTGCAGCAGGGACAGCTCGTCGGCCTCGGGGTCGTCGAGCAGGACGCGGATCTCGTCGAGCGGCAGTTCGGCCTCGCGGTATACGAGCACCAGGTGCAGACGCTCCACATCGGCATCGGTATAACCGCGATACCCCGCGGCGGTCCGCACGCTGGGCACCACCAGGCCGATGTGGTCGTAGTGGTGCAGAGTGCGCACCGAGACACCGGTGAGTGCGGCGACACTGCCGACGGTCCGTTCGTCCATGCACCCGACTATGAGCCCTGACGCCACGTCAGGGTCAAGTGCGCATCAGGAGGCGTTGTCTCCGCGGCGGGACAGCAGGACGACGACGACGGCGAGAAGTCCGACCGCGACGGCCACGGCGAGCGGCAGGCGAGACTGGTCGGGTCCGATGGCGGGAGTGGCGACGGGGCCGGGCGATGCGGTCGCCACAGTCGACTTCGCCTGAGCGGCAACTTCTTTGGCGGCTTCCTTGGCGACAGCGGTCGGAGCCACGGGCGTCGGTGTGGCCTTGACCGGTGGCGCCTTCTTGGCGGGCGCCGCTTTCTTGGCCGGTGCGGCCTTCTTCGCCGGTGCCGCTTTCTTGGCCGGTGCGGCCTTCTTCGCCGGTGCGGCCTTTTGTGCGGGGGCCTTCTTGGCGGGCACAGCTTTCCTGGCCGGCGCGGCCTTCTTGACGGGTGCCTTCTTCACCGGCGCAGCCTTCTCGGCCGGCGCCGACTCGGCCGGCCCGTCCGCGGGCAGGCCCGAATCAGCCGGGTCCTTCTGCTCGGGAAGGTCCTGCGCGTCGGCCATGGCTGTTGCTCCTTTGCAGGAAGTGGTCGGAATTCCCATCATGCCAGCTCCCGGATTCGGCTAGCCGGTCACCGCCAGCGCGGCGGCCAGCGTCAGCGCCACCGCCATGAGGGCCAGTTCGATACCCGAACGCCGACTGGAGACCTCGGCACTCACCCGATGCCCGCGAGCCGAAGGCACCCACGACGACCGGTTCTGCCAGGCCAGCAGCATCAAGGCCGCGGTGACCGCCACCTTGGCCAGCAGCAGGCGCCCGTACCCCGTCGACACCAATGCAGACGGCGAATCCAGCCGTATCGCCGCCGCGGCACTCACGATGCCGCCCGCGATCAGGACCCCCACACACCACATCGACAGCATCGAGAACCGCGGTAACAACCGCGCCCACTGCCCGCGGAGTCGGACCGTCAGCAGCATCGCCGCCAGCAGCCCACACCACACGGCCGCCGCCAAGGCATGCAAGGTGACCGCTACCCCACCGAGCGGGCTGTCGGAGAGATGGCCGGACAGCGTGCGCGCGGCAAGGCCCAGCGCGGCGACGCCGGTGATGGTCGCCGATGCCACGGCACCGCGCGCCGCGATCGCGGCGGCCCCCACGGCGGCGGCGCACAGCACGGTGATCAGGTCGGTGCGGCCGGCCACAGTTGCCGTCGCGTACTGCACCGTGGTGCCGACGGTGAGCTCGCCGATGCCCACCGCTGCCGTCGCGGCGGCCGCGGTGATCAACCGCACCAGCTCGGCGGCCAGCCACAGCCATGCGGCCGTGGCCAGCGCCGGCGATCTGCGCGTCGCCAGCTCGTCCCGATAACGCGCAACGTCCAGATACGGCAGCACGGCCAAGCCCAGCACCACCACGGCCGCACCGTCGGCCAGTACGCGGGTCGACGTGATCGGCAACGACAACTGCGGACGCGCCAGCGCCCAGGCCAGCACCCCACCGGCGGTCGCCACGAGCACGCACAGCCCGGCGCGCCGCAGCACGGTCACGGACGTCGGCGTCGGCTCCACCACACCCCGGCGCCGACGAGCACCACCGCTCCCGCGACGAAGGGCCATACCGGCAGTCCGCGGTCGCCCGCCTGCTCGGGGGGAGCGGGCGAGGCCACCGGCGGTCCGGGCGTCGCGGTCCGGGCCACGGTCAGCTCGAACGACCAGGATCCGCTGATGACATGTCCGTCGGCGGACGTGACACGATAATTGGCGGTGTAGGTACCTGCAGGCCCGAGCGGGCGCAGGTCGACCTCGGCCACCGGACCGACTATCCGCGGATCTCCCGTCGACCACAGGTTGCCGTCCGGACCGACGACCGTCATCGCCGCGAACGCACTCTGCAGGTCCTCGCTGAACGTCGCACGGACCGTGCTGGGCGCCTCGGCCAGCTGCGCATCGGCCGCCGGATCGGAGGACACCAGCGCGGCGTGCGCCGACGCGACACCGGCACCGGAGGACCCGAGGACCGCGAGCAGCGCCGCGACCACGGCAGCAAGAAGTCGGATCACGGCAATCCCAACCTGGCCAAGATGTCGGCGTCGATACCGTCGAGCTGATCGCCGATGGCCGCGTGCGCCGAACGGCGGCGCGCCGACGGCATGTTCTCCGCGGCGGTCACCGCGGCCGCGAGATCGGTGAGCCGATCATTGATCGCGGAGACGAAGGCGCGGGTCTCGGCGTCCTTGGGGTTCTTCTCTGCCACCCGGCGCACCGCCTGCTCGGCACCGGTGATCCGCGCCGACAACGCTGCCCCGTGACCGGAGAACTGGCCCACCTGGCTCAGCGGGACGCCGAGCTGATCGGCGCGCCGTTGATCGAGCAGACCACGCACCACGATCGCTCCGCGATACGCCAGCGGCACCAGCACCGGAGCCAGCAGCCGGGACACCGTCAACGCACGACGGATCTTGATCGGCGAGAGCAGCTTGCCCTCGCGTACCGCCTTCAACTGGGTTTCGGCCACCTTCAGGGCGGCACGGTCGCTGTCGTGCTGAGCCTTGAGCTGCGCCTTGACCGTACGGGCCGCGGCCTTACGGTCCGCCTTGATGCGCCGGGCGTCGTTCTTGGCCGCCAGCTTTGCCTCAAGCTTGGCCTTCGCCTTGATCGCCTTGGCCTCGGCGCGCCGTGTCGCCCGGCTCTTGCGTCGCTTGAACAGGGCCATCGGCGGCGCCTCCCGGTCATAATCGTCGATGTGTCGTGCGGCCGGCACAGCACATGCCTACGTCGCGGCCAACCCTATCGCTCTTACCATGCCGCGGTCTTCGCTGCCCCGCCGACCGGGCCGATGAACTCTGTCAGCAAACACTTCTGGCACGGTGTGCGAGAATTGCCGAAACGACTGCCGATCTGCCTGCCGACGCCCGAAGGGTGGTGACCACGTGAGTTCCCGGCCGCGCCAGCAAATTCGACGTCGGCTCGGCCCTCGGTGGCCCGGCCCGGCGCCGCGTCAGTTGAGCGTTTCTCTCCCGTTCAGCGAACGGCAGCGCCATAGTGGAATGGTCGGAAAGGAGACCTCATGCCCGCCAGCCGTCGCGTGACCAGTGCAGTGAGTTCCGTCCTCGATCTCGCCCCGCGCCGGGGTGAGGTCACGCTGCCCCGTCTGGTCGAGGCGGTCGCCGAAGACCAGGGCCGCCCGATCCAGATCAAGATGGCCGATCTCCCCGCCGGGGTGTGCGGCCAATGGCGACAATATGCCGATCACGACGTGTTCCTGATCCAGAAGGGGTTGCCGGCCTGGGACCGGACGCTGGCCCACGAACTGGGACACCTCGTCCTCGGACATGCCGGTACGCCGGTCGTGGAGGCCGCCCGCGAGGTCACCGAGCTCGCGGGTTCGGACCTGATCGGCTACATGCTCAATCAGCGCACCGGCTGCATGGGTCCGGCGGGCGAGGAGGCCGAGCAGGAGGCCGAGGATTTCGCCGCGCTGCTGATCTACCGGCTGGGCCGGTTACCGTCGGATCGATCGTCGATCGTGCAGGTACGGCTCGGGGAGGCGTTTGGTTGACGGTCTGGGTGATCGCCGGTCTGCTGGGACTGGCCACCGGCCTGCGTATCGGCTGGGCATTGGTGAACAAGCAATCCCTGGTGAGCACCGCGATGATCCTCGCGCTGGGCAGTCTGGGCACCGTGGCGGCCCTCAATTGGCAGCCGCTGACGCTGCTCATCGACACCGCGCTGCGCTGGCCCAATGTCTCGGTGGCGCTGAGTCAGGTGGCATTGATCGCGTGCGCGGCGGGCAGCTGCGTGATGATCACGACGGTGGCCTCGGATCGGACGCCGGCCACCATCCGCCGGATCGCCATCGGCCAGTACGTCTTCGCCGCCGGGATCGCCGCGGTCACCCTGATCGGGTTCTTCCGCAGGGATAAGGAAGCCGAGATGGCACCCGAGGAGTATCTGCGCCGGCACCTTGCGCCGGGCGGCTCCTCGGCCTGGCTGTTGCCGATGCTCTACGTGCTCCTGGCATTGACCCTGGTCGCCTGGGCGGGAGTGCGCCATTCCAATCGGACCCGGCGCGGGCGGGCACTGTTCGTCTTCAGCATGGGCATGGTGCTCATCGTGCTGGCGAGCGCCTTCTTCCTGCTGCGTGCCGTCGGTACCACCGATGCGCTCGGCGTCGGCGCGGCCGCGACACTGTTGGGTTGCGCGATGGCGGTCGTCGGGGGTGGAGCCCTGTTACCCAGCGTCGAGGATTGGTTCGGCGCGCGCCGTGAGATGCGGATGATCGCGCCGCTACTGACCGAGCTCAACGAGCGGCATCCGGACGTGGGCATCGGCGTGCGGCCCCGTGGACCGCTGTTGTTCCGGGTGGCCGAGCAGATGTCGCTGATATCGGACTCGCTGTACCTGGAGGCGATCGCTGCCGAGAGTGAGCATCGCCGCACCACCTCCGGCGGAGGCAAGCCCGATGCCGAGCAGACACTCAACATCGCCGATATCGCCGACCTGGACTCACCACCGGTGCCCGCGCAGGAGCAGGCTCACGGTATCGCCAGGTGGATCTACGACGGTCGTGACGACGCCGCGGCCGATGTGCATACGTCGTTTCCCGGCCTGAACTGGCTACGGCAGCCGACCACATTTTCCGACCGCGAATGGATCCTGGCGATCGCCGAGCAGTATCGGGATCTGGTCGAGGACCCCTGAACGCACGAACGGTGCCTCGCGCTCATGCGCTCGGCACCGTTCGGGGAGGTGATCCGTGGAGGGATTCAGCCGTCGAGGTTCTCTCGGCGGCGCAGTTCGTCGACCTTCTGTGCGAGATCCTGCTGCGACTCCGGCGACAGGCCCACGGTGCGTGCGGCGATCCGACGCACGCCCTCGTCGCGCATGTTGGCCAGCCAGGTGAGTTCCTTGTCGAGCTTCTCGTAGTACTCGTCGTCGGTGAAGTAGGCGGGCTTGATCCGGAAGAAGTTGGCCAGGGCGGTCATCGTGGTGGCCGACGGGTTGGTGCGGTTGCCCGAGCGCAGCTGGGACAGGTACGGAGCAGACATCGTCACGCCCTCGGCCTTCAGCGCGCCGATCACCTCAGCAGACGTATGCGGTCCCCGGCCCGGAGGGTAAACCGTATCGAAGAGGCGGTTCAGTCGGGCGGCGAACGTCTTGCTCATCTAACTTTCCTCCACATGGCGTACGAGCGGAATGCACGTGCTTCGTATTTGCTGATCATCGTAGCGAGAGTTCACGCCACAACCAAGTGCAAACCACTGAAAAGTAACACTACCCCCTGTTCGGGTGGCGAGCGAGGGCATGTAGTGCACGTCAACGGTGTGATCCCTGACAGACCGTGAAAGCTGGCGAAGAAAATAATGACGCTGACGTTGTTTTGCCGAGATCAACTGATCTTGACGCGTTGTCACACTGACCCCAGAGCTGATCGCCTGTGCGCAGGCGTCACACAGCAAAGTTGGTTAAGCACTTTGCTGCGGTAGCGGGCGAAGTCCAGGACGGGAAGACACCCGCCACCACGACAGGTGCAACAGAATTGCTGGCCGCCAGACGGCCTTTCCGGCCGACTGCGGCCGCTTCGTTATCGACGCGCCCAGGTCAGGCAGCGAGCAGCATCGCCATGATGGCGGTGTCCGGATGACTGATCGGGTCGACGCCCACCCTGCTGACCATCGAGGTGATGGTGCCGTCGGACTCCGCTTCCACCCACGCCGCCCGGTGTTCCAGGCCGAGGTGTGGAATCCCGGGTAGCAGGACGCACCCGGAGGCTGCGCCGGCGCACTCGGGGAGCGACGGTGTCGTCTCCGACGGCGGATGCAGCATCAACAGGGCCGGCGGCTGGTGGTCGGCGAAGAACCCGGGCGGCAAGGCCGATTCCCCCACCACCGGGCCCTCGGCGAGGACGAGCCCGACCGTGCCCGGCTCGGGCTGATCGGGAAGTTCCTCGCGCACCCCGAAGATCGTGGTGGTGGACAGCAACCCGGGCAGCGAGGCCACTCGGACGGCGACGATCAGCAGCTGAGCCCATTCCTTGGTGGAATCCGGCCACCGTCCTGACACCACGAAGCCCTTGAGGGTCCCCCGCGAATGGAACGGGGCAATCTCGATCGCCTTACCGGCACCGGTGTCCATCTGGCCTCCCGACAGTCGCTCGCTGCTACTCCGACACAGCTGTGGGTCGCTGTGACTCAGGATGCTGCAGTGGCGGGTTAGCACGCAAGAGGAACGGAGTGCCAGTGCACGCAAGAAGCCCCGCATGCCGTGGCACGCGGGGCTTCCGACGAACGAGCAGATCAGCCGAAGATGAGGCCGCCGGTTTTGGTGGTGGCTTTCGTGTAGCGGTCTTGGACGTCGGCCCAGTTGACGACGTTCCAGAAGGCTTTGACGTAGTCGGCCTTGACGTTCTTGTACTGGAGGTAGAAGGCGTGCTCCCACATGTCGACCTGTAGCAGCGGGATGATGCCGAGGGGGACGTTGGCCTGCTGGTCGTAGAGCTGGAAGGTCAGCAGGCGAGCACCGAGGCTGTCGTAGCCCAGGACGGCCCAGCCGGAGCCCTGTAGGCCGTTGGCTGCGGCGGTGAACTGGGCGCGGAACTTGTCGAAGCTGCCGAACTGGTCGTCGATGGCGGCGGCCAGTTCGCCTTCGGGCTTGTCGCCGCCGTTGGGGGAGAGGTTCTTCCACCAGATGCTGTGGTTGACGTGGCCGCCGAGGTGGAAGGCCAGGTTCTTCTCGTTGAGGAAGATGGCGGACTGGTCGTCGTTGGCGCGGGCTTCTTCGAGCTTGGCCACGGCGTCGTTGACACCCTTGACGTAGGTGGCGTGGTGCTTGCTGTGGTGCAGTTCGTTGATCTGGCCGGAGATGTGGGGTTCCAGGGCGCCGTAGTCGTAATCGAGGTCGGGCAGGGTGTATTCAGCCAC
>JBQEMX010000030.1:0-36168 GCA_052044345.1 Mycolicibacterium sp. 22603 | reverse complement strand
CGTTCTCGGGGAAGCCGAGGTTGATGCCGCCGTGGGAGGGGTCGAGCCAGCGGGTGGTGATGGCTTTGGTGCGGGTGTAGAAGTGGACGCCTTCGGTGCCGTGGGCGTGGGAGTCGCCGAAGAGGGAGGCTTTCCAGCCGCCGAAGCTGTAGTAGGCCATGGGGACGGGGATGGGGACGTTGATGCCGACCATGCCGACTTCGACTTCGTTTTGGAAGCGTCGGGCGGCGCCGCCGTCGTTGGTGAAGATGGCGGTGCCGTTGCCGTAGGGGTTCGAATTGATCAGTTGCAGGGCTTGGTCGTAGGTGTCCACGCGTAGGACCGACAGGACGGGGCCGAAGATTTCGTCGGTGTAGACGCTCATGTTGGGGGTGACGTTGTCGAGCAGGGTGGGGCCCAGCCAGAACCCGTCTGCTCCGCCGTCGGCTTGTACGTTGCGGCCGTCGACGACGACTTTGGCGCCGTCGGCTTCGCCGGCGTCGATGTAGCTCGCGACTTTGTCGCGGTGGGCTTTGGTGACCAGCGGGCCCATGTCGGTGTTTTTGGTGCCGTCGCCGATTTTCAGGCCGGTGGTGCGTTCGGTGATTTTGGTGACGAGGTCGTCGGCGATGGGGCCGACGGCTACGCACGCCGAGATGGCCATGCAGCGTTCGCCGGCGGAGCCGAATCCGGCGTTGACCATGGCGTCGGCGGCGAGGTCGAGGTCGGCGTCGGGCAGGATGACGGCGTGGTTCTTGGCTCCGCCGAGGGCTTGGACGCGTTTGCCGGCGGCGGTGGCGGTGGCGTAGACGTATTGGGCGATGGGGGTGGACCCGACGAAGCTGATGGCTTTGATCTTGGGGTTGGTCAGGAGTTCGTCGACGGCGGTTTTGTCGCCTTGCAGGACGTTGAACACGCCGTCGGGTAGGCCGGCTTCTTTCCACAGTGCGGCCAGCCACAGGGAGGCGGAGGGGTCTTTTTCCGAGGGTTTGAGCACGACGGTGTTGCCGGCGGCGATGGCCAGGGGGAAGAACCACATGGGAACCATGGCGGGGAAGTTGAACGGGGAGATAATCCCGACCGGGCCCAGGGGTTGGGCGATGTTGTGGACGTCGACGTTGGTGGAGGCGTTTTCGGTGTAGCCGCCCTTCACGAGGTGGGGGATGCCGCAGGCGAATTCGACGACTTCTTGGCCGCGGGCGACTTCGCCGAGGGCGTCGGAGACGACCTTGCCGTGCTCGCTGGTGATGATTTCGGCGAGTTCGCCTTTGCGGGCGTTGAGTAGTTCGCGGAAGGCGAACAGGATTTGGGTGCGTTTGGCCAGGGAGGTGTCGCGCCAGGCGGGGAACGCGGCGGCGGCGGCTTCGATGACGGTCTGGGCGTCGGTGACCGAGGCCAGGGCGACCTGACCGGTCACCGCACCGGAGGCCGGATTCGTCACGGGCGCCGTCTGCCCCGAGGTGCCTTGAAACAGTTCGTTGTTCAGCCAATGGCTGATGATGGTGGGACGAGATGCGGTCTGAGTCACCCCACCATGGGAAGTGAGATTTGCGCACGAGTCAACGAGTAAATACGCTCCGGTGACTGCAAAAATGCACGATCGGAGGTCGCATGCTCAGCGCGGACAATCTGCGCTACTTCCTCGAAGTGGCGCGGGCCGGTCGGTTGAGCGACGCCTCGCGCGTACTGGAGGTCGACCACACCACCGTGGGGCGCCGGATCACCGCGCTCGAGCGGTCGGTGGGTGAACGGCTCTTCGACCGGGCGCCCAGCGGATGGCGACTGACCGAGGCCGGCAAGCGGATGATGCCGCGCGCGGAGGCGGTCGAATCGGCGGTGATGGCCGCCTACGATGTCCAGGGCGCGACGCCGGATGTGCTCACCGGCTCGATCCGTATCACGGCCACCGATGGTTTCGGCGCGTTCATCATCGCGCCGCACCTCGTGGAGTTGAAGTCCGCGCACCCGCGGCTGAGCGTCGAGCTGGTCACGGCCACTGTGCACAATGCGGTGTCCGAGCGGCATTTCGACGTCGCCGTGACACTGGAGCGGCCGACCTCGCGTGCGGTTCGCTCGGAGGTGTTGTGCCATTACGACCTCGGTCTCTACGCGACCGCGGAGTACCTGGACGCCCATCCACCGATCGCGAAGATCGCCGATCTGCGGGCCCATACCCTGATCTGGTACGTCAACGCGTTGATGGATGTGGAACCGCTCAGGATTCTCGACGAGCTGCCCCACGTCCAGAACGTCGACGCGCAGATATCCAACATCACCGGGCATTGGCTGGCCGCGCGAAGTGGGCTCGGGGTCGCGCCGCTGCCCGCCTACATCGCCAACGGTGACGAACGCCTGATCCGGGTGCTGCCCGATGCCTTCAGCGTCCGCAGGCTGTACTGGCTGGTCGTTCCACGGGAGCTGGAGCGTCTCGAACGGGTGCGGACCGTATGTGCATTCCTGCGCGACACGGTCCAGGCGCATCCCGACCTGAGTCTCGGCAAGCGTAAAGGCCCGTCGGCGAGCATATGAAAAGTATTGTGAGACAAAGTATTTAAAGACATGATTGCGCTATCTTGCCGGACTGCATTTATGCACGGCGGGGTGCAGTAATGGCCATTGACTTCGGCCTGGACCGCGGATGAGATGTAGTTCACATCCTTAGGTAAACGACCCCGGTGTGGCGCAGAACGAGGTGATCGGTGCGCCAAGTCGTTCGCCCACGTGATGTCACCGAACGCACCGGAACCCCGCCGCGCAGATCAGAGTCGAAAGGACTCATGCCTTGAGTTTGAGAAGCTACTTCCACGGTCCGGCCACCAGCCTGGACGACCAGGTGGAGAGTTACGCGACCACCCGCGTGCCGGATAGTCAGCGCTGGCGCAGACCCGCCATCCTGCTCGTGCTCACCGGCAACGTGACAGCCATGTTCTGGTTTGCCCTGGGCGGCCAGATGGGCTTTCTGGTCGGCTGGCCCGGCGTACTCGTCCCGATCGCCTATATGGTCATCGGCGCGACGGTGGTCGGGGCGCTGGTCATGCGGATCGCCAGTCAGCAGGGGCTCTCTCTGCCATTGCTTTCCCGGGGACTGGGTTTCGGCGCCCGCGGTTCGGCTATCGCCTCCTTCGTCTACGCCGTCAACTACGTCTTCTACTTCATCTTCGAGGGCAGCATCGTCTCCCATGGCCTCAGTGAGATCCTGGGGATATCGATCGATTCCGCCGCCGCCAGCGTGGTCTTCGCCATCGTCGCGTTGATCGCACTGTATTACTCGTGGCGGGGTATGCATTCGATGAATGTCCTGCAGCGCTTCGGTATGCCGATATTCCTGATCCTCTTCGTGATCGGAATGGTGATGCTGGCCAACGGTTATGTGCTCGCCGGGCCGGGCGAATGGGTCGTCCAGGACGGCGTGACGGCAACCGCGATGTGGCAGGCCCTGAGCCTGGCCAACGGCCAGGTGGTGTTCCAGGCGCTCATCGCCACCGACTACGGACGTTTCGTCAAGCGCTCGGTGTCCTATGTCGGCACCGGCGGGGTGATGCTGGTCGAACTGTTGATGATCTCGGTGGTCATGGTGCTCGGCGTGTTCCTCGGCTTCACGATGATCGAGTACTTCGACGGTGAGCGCTCTGCCCGCGAGTTGGCCGCCACCGACCCCGGGCTGATCTTCGCCGTCGTGATGGGTGTGCTCGGCGTCATCTTCGCCATCCTGACCCAGGTCCGGATCAACGTCATGAACCTCTACTCGGGATCGTTGGCCCTGTCCAATGCCTGGGATGTGCTCTCGCCGAAGCGTGTCGGCCGGCAATGGTGGATGGTGCTGCTGGTCGTCCTGGGAATCGCGTTGTACCCGATCAACGTGTTGCAGTACACCGACAAGTTCCTCGCCGTCACCGGCATCATGACCAATACCTGGATCTTCATCCTGCTCAGCGACTACTTCATCTGTCGCAAGCTGCTCAAACTCGCCCCGAGCACGCTGGTCGAGTACCGCGAGGGTAGGGTCAAGAACTGGAATTACTGTGGAATGACCGCTCTTGCAACCGGTATCGCGGTCGGCGCGCTCGGAGTTGCAGGTGTGTACCCGTTGTACTACGCATCGTTCGCCGCAATGTTGGTGGGCCCCATCGTGTACGTCCCGTTGACTATCCTGAGCAAGGGCTCCCAATACGGGCTGCCGGCCGCCGATGCCGAGGATCCCATGGCCGACGTACGCAGCTCGACGACCGTCGATGCCGCCGAGTGAGCCGAGAAGTGCTGAAAAGGACTGTGAAGAGATGACCGATACCCATCCCGATACCGAAACCGCCGACACCGCGGCGCTGCACTACCGGGAGATCAGCGAACTGGTCCCGCTGCTGGCGGGCGGCGATATCAGCTCCGTGCAGTTGACCGAGATGACGCTGCAGCGCATCGGTGAGGTCGACCAACGCCTGGGGTCGTTCGCCTTCGTCGCCGCCGACGAGGCGCGGGTGCGCGCGCAGGAGTCCGACCAGCGTCGCAAGACCGGCGCTTCGCGTGGCCCGCTGGATGGAATTCCGTTGGCCATCAAGGATATCTACGACAAGGCTGGGTGGCGCACCGAAGCCGGCATGGCATTGCGTGCTGGTCAGGTGGCCGACGGTACCGCGACGGTCGTCACGAGGCTCGAGGACGCCGGCGCGGTGATCGTGGGCAAGGTGCACACCACCGAGGGCGTGTACACCGAGCACACGCCACCATTTCGGGCACCGCTGAATCCGTGGGACCCCAACCGCTGGGTGGGGGTCTCCTCGAGCGGTAGCGGAGTGGCTCCTGTCGCCGGGTTGTGCTACGGCGCACTGGGTTCGGATACCGGCGGATCGATCCGCATGCCGTCGGCCTCCAACGGGGCCACCGGTTTGAAACCCACCTGGGGACGCGTCAGCCGCGCCGGTGTCGTCGAGTTGGCGGCCACGCTCGACCATGTCGGACCGATCTGTCGATCCGCGCGGGATGCCGGGTTGATCCTCGGGGCGATCGCCGGGGCCGATCCGCGTGACCCCACCGCCTCGCTGCAGCCGGTCCCGGAGTTCGGCACCGAGATGCCGACATCGTTGCGGGGTATCCGCATCGGCGTCGATCCGGAGTGGAGTTATCGCGACGTCAGTGCCGATGTGGAACAGGCTCATCGGGCCGCGGAAGAGACGTTGCGAGACTTGGGTGCGGAATTGGTGCACACCGATCTGCCCGATCCGACCCAGGCCATCACCGATTGGTTCGGCGTGTGTGCGGTGCAGACCGCGCGGTCGCACCAGAGCATGTTCCCCGCACACCGGGACAGCTATGGCCCCGCATTGCGCGAGTTGATCGAACGTGGCATCGCCATGTCCGGTATCGAATACGACGAACTGTTGCAGCGACGACTGATCTTCAAGGGCGAGATGGAGGCCGCGCTGGCGCCACTGGACGGTGTGCTCATTCCGGCGATGTCGTTCATCGCACCGCCGGTGGACAAGATGATCCGGATGGATGACGAGACCACTGCCGGGGTGCACCGCTTCACCGTGCCGTTCACGCTGTCGCAACTGCCCACGATCACCTTCCCCGGCGGATTCACCACCACGGAATCCGGTCGGCCGTTCCCGGTGGGCCTGCAGATGGTCGGCAGCGCGTTCACCGAGCGTCGCCTCGTCGATATCGTCGGCGCCTTCCAGGCCGCGACGCCGTGGAACAAGCGGCATCCGCACGTGTGAACCCGGCGTGATCTGTCCAATCCTGTTCGTGCCGGTTACCGGCCAGTAGGCTCGGGCGGGAGGGGACGGAGTGCAGATGGCGGAGACCAGATTCGTCGAAATTCACGGGGTGCGGCAAGCGGTCGTCGACCAGGGCGACGGTGACGAGGTTCTGCTGCTCATCCACGGTATGGCGGGCAGCGCGCAGACCTGGCGGGCCGTCCTGCCGCAGCTGGCCAAGAAGTACCGGGTGATCGCGCCGGACCTGCTCGGGCACGGCCAGTCGTCCAAGCCGCGCACCGACTATTCGCTCGGGGCCTTCGCCGTCGGTCTGCGGGATCTACTCGATGAACTCGGTGTACGTTCCGCCACCGTGGTCGGTCACTCGCTCGGTGGTGGGGTGGCGATGCAGTTCCTCTACCAGCACCCGGAGTACTGTCGCCGGCTTGTGCTCATCGGCAGTGGCGGGCTGGGCCCCGATGTGGGGTGGATCCTGCGATTGTTGGCGGCCCCGGGTGCGGAGTTCGTGATGCCGGTGATCGCACCCCCGCCGGTTCTGCGGGCCGGCAACGCGGTGCGCTCCTGGTTGACCTCGGTGGGGCTGCGGTCGCCGCGGGGAGCCGAGATCTGGAATGCCTACTCGTCCTTCGCCGACAGCGAGACGCGGGAAGCTTTCCTGCGAACGTTGCGATCGGTGGTCGACTACCGCGGGCAGTCGGTGAGCGCGCTGAACCGGCTGAATCTGCGCGAAGGGCTACCGGTACTGGCGATCTGGGGCGAAGACGACAACATCATCCCGGTCGACCATGCCTATTCCGCGTTGCAGGCCCGTCCGGATTGCCGGCTCGAAATCCTCCCGGGGATAGGGCATTTCGCGCAGGTCGAGGCTCCCTTCGAGGTGATCGAGCTGATCGACGAGTTCATCTCGACCACCGATCCCGACGATCCGGCCAGGAACTGATCATTGCCGCCGCTGTGGGTTCAGAACTGCAACTCGGTCACCCGCGCGGGACGCCCCAGGTAATAGCCCTGTCCCAGTCTGATGTCCAGATCCCTGAGGGTCTGCAGCTGGCGCTGGTTCTCGACACCCTCGGCGACGGTCAGTGCGTTCAGGTCCCGCGCCAGTACCGCCACCGCGGAGACCAGTGCGCGTCTGGCCGGATCGGAGTCGATATCGGTGACCAGTTCGGCGTCGATCTTGATGACATCGGGCCGAATGCGAAGTAGCTGGGTGAGGCTGGCATAGCCCGCGCCGGTATCGTCGATCGCCAGCAGGATGCCGGACTTACGCAGAGGTCGCAGTCCCTCGAAGGTGTGGGATGGATAGGGTGCGTGCTCGGTGATCTCCAGCATCAGGCGGCGATCCGAGGACACCAGACACTGCTGCAGTCCGGTGTCGACGGCAGTTTCGGGACTGAGGTTGACCGAGATGATGTACGAGTCGGGTATTGCCCTCGCCGCGCGCAGGATGGCCTGCAGGGCAGCCGCTTCCAGCGATAGGCTCCGACCCAGTCTCCGGGCAATGGCGAACCAGTCGGCGGTGCTGCGCTGCGTGACGTCGGCAGGAAAGCGGGTGAGACCCTCATAGCCGACGGTGGTGCCGGACTTCAGATCGACGATCGGCTGGAACGCCGGGCAGATCCGCGGTTGCTCCAGCAGGCTGTCCAGTTCGGCGTGTGCGCGCTCGTCGAGAGTCTCTCTGGGCATCAGCAACGATCCCGCGAACCGTGCCGACGAATCGTGCAGCGGTCCGATGCCCTCGTCGAACATGTCGCGCAGGAGTACGGCCATCTCGGCTTGCGAGCCGATCAGAGCCGAGATGAAGCTGCTCACGGAGGCGAGCCTGGCGATATCCACCGCGTCGAACGTGTCGGTTCCGGCCGCCACCACCGAGAGCGCCCCGACAGCTCGGTGCTGATGGAACAGCGGAATCACCGCCCAGGACCCGATGCCCATCTTCCTGGCGAGCCGGCGCGTCCGCTCTGGTAGCCGAGAGTCTTCGGGCACATTGGGGCTGACCTGCGGCTGTCTTGTCGACAATGCCAGTTCCTGGAAGGAGCCGGGCGCAGGTACCACGGTCCCTAGTGCGGGAGCGCTCAGACCATGAGCGGAGGCGAACACGAAGGTTCCGTTGGAAGTCAGCATGCCCACGGCCGCCCCGTCGGCCTTGGGGCTGAACACGCAGACCTGTTCGGCGATCCGCGACATCAGCGACTCCGGATCCACCGATGCGGTCAGTGCGGCAACCAGTCGCTTTACGGGAACTCCTCAGGCTCGCGCGGCCTCGACTCGCTGGGGCGCGGCAGTCGAGGCAATAGTTTCGATCAGCAAACTACTCGATGCTGGGTCATGCCACGTCGAAACGCGCTGATTGGGGATAGGCAAACAACTGCTTGTTTCGGCGGGAACGAAGTGTCGACATCGTGGTGGTGCGTCGGTGATGATGTGTCGGTATCGGTGTGATCGAGAAAGGCGCTGTGATGTCACGGCTGTGCAAAGGCATTCTCGTAGGCGGATTCGGCATCGTGATGGCGGCGACGAGCCTGGCCACGATAGGGGTGGCCAATGCCGAGCCGCCACCGAATTGCACCGTGGCCGATATCGCGGGCGTGGCCGGTGGTGTCAACTTCGCGATGTCGGCCTATCTGTTCACCCACGCCGACGTCAATGCGGAACTGTCCAGCTTGGAGGGGTTGCCCCAGGAGCAGACCGTCGAGCGGGCCCGCGCGTACCTGGAGGCGCACCCGCAGGTGGCTGCGGAGCTACGGGGTATCCGCGCGCCGTTGACCGAGCTGCGGGCACGCTGCAACGTGTCGCTGCCCATGCAGCATGACGTTCTGGGCTGAGACATGATCGGCAACATCGTGCGGGCAGCCCTGCTGGCCGCGATCACCGTGGGCGGGCTCGGCGTCGTCGGCGCGCCGGTCTCGGGTGCGACCGTGTGCGGTTCGGTGGGCGGGTTCCACGTCAACGTGTCGGGCTGCACCGATCCGCTGGGCTATCTCGACAGCGCCCTACCGCCGCCACCACCGCCCCCTCCGCCGCCCCCACCGCCCGGAGCGCCGCCGCCCCCACCGCCACCCCCGCCGCCACCGGTCTACGTGCCGCCGCCCCCGGTGCCGGATGTCAGCGTGTGTGCGAATTTCGGCAGGCGGGTCAGCGTCAGCGGGTGCGTCTGAGCCCCTGCCCCGCGGGCATCGAGGTCTGAAAGCGGATCGCCTATCGGTTGGCGTTCAACGTCAGGACCGTGATGTCTGGCGGGGCCCCGACGCGTACCGGCGGTCCCCAGAACCCGGCACCGCGCGACACATACAACTGGGTGTCCTGATGGGTCGACAATCCGGCCAAGGACGGTTGCACCGCCTCGACGATGTACTGGAAGGGCCAGGTCTGTCCGCCATGCGTGTGACCGGACAGTTGCAGATCGACGCCGCGCGCGGCGGACTGCTCGACCATGACGGGCTGGTGTGCCAGAAGCACCGTCGGGTTGCGTGGGTCGATGCCTGCCAGCGCCCGGTCGTAATCGGGCGGGTCGCCGTGCTCTTCGCCGGCGAGGTCGTTGACCCCGGCGAGGTGCAGAGCGGCGGCGCCGCGTCGGATCATGGTGTTCTCGTTACGCAGCGGGGTGACACCGAGGCGATCCAGCTCGCGCAGCCACGGCATCGTGTCCGGGACGAAGTACTCGTGGTTGCCGGTGACGAAGAACGAACCTTCCCGGGACACCAGATCCTGAAGGGGCTCGGCTGCATGGCCGAGTTTGTCCACCGTGCCGTCGACCAGATCTCCGACGATCGCGACCAGATCGGCGTCGGTCCCGTTGATCATCTCGACGATCCGCTCGGTATGGCTGCGACCGAGCAGCGGCCCGAGGTGGATATCGGAGACCACGGCGATGCGAAAACCGTTGAACGCCTGGTCCAGCCGGTTGAGTCGAATCGGCACCTGCAGGACGTTCGGCGGTCCCAGCGCGGTGGCAGCCCCGTAGCCCACCAGTCCGGTGGCCGCCACGCCTGCCGCCGCGGCGCTGGTCCTGGCAAGGAAAACCCGCCGGTTGAGCGCACCGGATGGCGGCGCGGCGTCAGCGGCGGTCCCCGGCTCGGTCGGCTCACCGGGCGCGGTCTTCTCGCCGCGACGCACCCACCCCCGCAGCATCAGCCGGATCGGTTCAACCAGTAGCAGAGCCAGCAGTAGATAGCCGACCATGGCGAACCAGAGGTATCCCGGCCACGCGAGCCACGCCGACTCGTCCAGCCCGGTCAACCGCGGCCCCAGCAGCGCCATCGCCAACATCGCGGCCATGGTCAGGAAGGCAGCGGTCAGCACCGTGCGGGTACGTCCCGGCCCTGTCGTGTCCTTGATCAACCGCTTCCACACGTACAGGTGGGCCAGTCCGAGCACCGTACACAGGATGATGATGAACATGCAGGCGGTCAGCCTCGTGCCCGGACCAGAGTCATCTGATCAGCCTAGCCAAGGATCGGTGCGACGACCTCGGCCAGGACGTGCTCGATCTCGCCACCGGCCTTTCAGATCGATACGCCACGCCGGGGCATCGGGGTATCATCTGGATCCGTCGGACGGCTGGCATTGCTGCACAACGTTTCCCACGACCGCCGGTCGGTCTTGCCGGCGTCTCGGATGCTGACACTCTCGAAGCGGTTGAGGTAGGGCCTGGACTCGCCGGCGACGATCGCAGCCAGCAGGTTGACCGCGTCCCGTCCGAAAGTCCACGGCGCCAGATCCACCGAGGTGATCTGCTCATTGCTCAATTCCGTTGTCGGATCGCTACTCAACGACGCCAGGCCAAAACCGGCACCCACGTGTCGGCCCGCCGATTCGAGGATGCCGATGGCGCGCCCGGCGAAGCCCTGCGGCGCGCAGACCAAGGCGTCGACATCCGCCGGCGCGGTGGCCGACCGTACCGCCGCGCCGAGTTCCTCCGCCGTCGCATCCAGCGGGCAGTCACAAGCCGACGGCTCAGTCAAATATGTTGCGCACCAGTCGAGATAGCTCTGTCGAACATCGTCGGCCCAGGATGAGTAGAATTGGCGATCCGATCCCACGAACGCCGGCCGGCGAAAACCGCACTGGTGCAGGTGGTCGAGCACCAGGCGGGCCAGGTCGCTGTGTGGGGCTTCGATCACCGCCGCCACCGCATCGGTCAGGGCCTCGGGCGGGCGGCCGGCCGTCACCATCGGAATGCCGGCGTCGATCAGCCGCTGGAGCATCGGGTCGCCGGGCAGGGGATCAACCGCCAACACACCGTCCACTTGGAAGTGTCGCGGCCCCACGTCGGCGTCGCGGGCGAAGAGCGTCAGATCGGCGTCGTGCTCGGCCGAACCGTGCGCGGCGCCGAAGGCGAATTCCATGTAGAAGTTGAAGTTCCTGGCGATCGGCGGAATATAGATCCCGAACGCGCCGACGCTGCGGCCGCGCAACTGTCGAGCCGCCCGGTTGCTCACGTAGCCGAGCTCGCGCGCGGCGGCGGTCACCTTGGCCGCCGTGGCCGGTGACACTCGCCCGCCGCCGTGCAGCGCGTCGGACACCGTCGTCTTCGACAGCCCGACATAGCGGGCAATCTCGACGATCGTCACCCGTCGTGCTGCCATGCGGTCATCGTAACCAGCTCGTAAATTGCGTCTCATCTCTTGACAAGACCCCCGGTGTGGCGCGAGTCTCAGATGTGCCGGAACGTTCCGGCATGAACGGAGACAACAATGTCCACCGAGGCCTCACTCCCAGCGAAACGGCGCAACGCCACCATCGTGGTTGCGCTCGCCGTGCTGAACTTCGTCATCCTGCTGTTCCCGCCGTTGACGTGGTACCTCGGCCAGAACGGGATCTGGTTCTTCCTCATCGGCGGCGTCATCGGCGTCGTCTCGCTGCTGATCATGTACCGCGTCGACAGCTCGGCAGGGGAGGACTGACATGGAAATCCTCATCGGCTACGGCGGCATCGCCGCGTTCATGGTCGTCCTACTGGTCGTGTTGCAACGCACCAAGGGCAGCGCCGACTTCAGCGAATATGCCACGGCGGGGCGATCTTTCGGACCTCTCTTCTCGTCGATGGCGTTTGTCAACACCTGGCTGCCCGGCACCATCTTCATCGCCTTCGCCGGTTATGCGGCCAGCGCCGGCGCCATCGGTTTCTACTTCGTGGCTTACTCGATCCTGGCCGTCGTGCTGATGTTCCTGCTGGCCAAGCCCGTTCACGAGTGGGGCCGGCAGTTCGACCTGCGCACCCAGGCCGACCTGCTGGGCCTGCGCTACGGCTCGACCGCAGTGCGGGTGGTGGCCGCCGTCATCGGCGTCATCGCCTCGTTCCCGTGGATCGTCCTGGGCATGCAGTCGCTGACCCTGGTGTTCGAGTACCTGTCGTTTGGCGCCGTACCGGCCGCGGGGGCGGCGTTCATCGGCATCGGCGTTCTGGTCGCGCGGCAGTGGTGGACGGTGCGACTGGGCGCCCGCGGCCTGGTCATCAGCGACTTCGTGCAGGGCATCGTCGCCTACCTGGTGGGCACCGTGCTGATCCTCGGCCTGCTCACCTGGCTGCTGACCAACGGGTACGGCTTCGGCGAGGTGGACCCGGCGTTCTTCACGCTGCCCGGACCCGGCAGTGTCGACGGCCCGCTGTACCTGTTCTCGCTGATCGCCACCGGCGCGCTCGGCGGCTGGTGCTGGCCGGACATCTTCGTGCGGCTGTTCGCCTCCAACAGCACCCACACCATCAAGCGCGCCGCGGTGATGGCCTCCCCGCTACTGCTGATCTTCGGCTCGTCGCTGTGTCTGCTGGCAGTCGCGGCGTCGACCTACCCCGGGGTGGCCGACGCACCCGACGAGGTGTGGTTCCTGACGGCCGGCATCGGCGGACCGGTGATCCTGACGCTGGCCGGGGTGTGCGTGCTCGCCGCCACCATGGGCAATGTGGGCGCCAACCTGCAGGCCCTGGGTGCGCAGATCGCCAACGACGTGGTGGGCGTGGCCCGCGGCACCCGGGTGGAAGATCCCCGCTGGGGCAAGATCTCGGTCGGCGTGCTGACGCTGCTGGCGGGTGCGGTCGCGGTGGCAACGACGGACGCGCTGTCGTCGGGCATGGTCACGCTGGCGCAGGTGTCCTATCAGGGCATCGTCCAGCTGGCGCCCACGGTGTTCCTCGGAATCTTCTGGCGCCGAGGCAATGCCACCGCCGCGGTGGCCGCGATGGTCGTCGGCTTCGGCACGGCCTGTGTGCTGCAACTGCTCTACCCGATCGCCATTCCGGTGCTCGGCGGCTTGACCTCCGGGGTGGCTGCCCTGGCCGTCAACTTCGCCGTCTACATCATCGTGTCCTACGCCATGCCCCACAGCGTCGACGAAAAGCGGCGCGTGGACCGGCTGTTCGATTCCCTGCACGCGACCGACAAGGTGGGAGCCCCGTGACCGCACAACGACGCACCGGCTACGTCTGGCACGAACGCTATGCCTGGCACGACACCGGAACTCACGTCGGTATCTTCCCGGCCGGGGGCTTCAATCAGCCGCACATGACCTTCGAGAGCGCGGAATCCAAATCCCGGATGGCCGGCCTGGTCGAAGTCTCCGGGATGATCGACGAACTGGTCCGGATCCCCGCCTGGATGGCCTCCCGCGAGGATCTGCTGCGGGTGCACGATGCCGATCACGTCGACCGCATCGAGCGCGAGAGCGCCGACCGCGGCGGCGACGGGGGAGACGGCTTCACCCCGTTCGGGCCCGGTTCCTACGACATCGCCCGCCTGGCCGCCGGCGGCACCATCGCCGCGGCCGAGGCCGTCCTCACCGGTGCGGCGAACAACGCCTATGCGCTGGTGCGTCCGCCCGGCCACCACGCCCGCCGCGACATCGGGATGGGGTTCTGTCTCTTCTCCAACGTCTGCATCGCCATCGAATACGTACGCGCGCACCTCGGCGTGCGCCGCGTTGCCATCGTGGACTACGACGTCCACCACGGCAACGGGGCCGAATCCATCTACTGGGACGACCCGGATGTGCTCACCATCTCGCTGCACCAGGACCGGCTCTTCCCGCAGGACACCGGCGCTGTCACCGACACCGGCGCCGGCGGCGCCAACATCAACGTGCCCCTGCACGCCGGGTCGGGCAACGGCGCCTACCTGGCGGCCATCGAACGCGTGGCCGTCCCGGCGGTGACGTCGTTTGCGCCCGACATCATCTTCGTCTCCAGCGGATTCGACCCCAGCCCCGTCGATCCACTCGGCTGCATGACCGTCACCTCAGGCGGTTTCAAGGACATGGCCGCACGTCTGGTCACCCTGGCCGAGGACGTCTGCGGCGGCAAGATCGTCTTCTCCCACGAAGGCGGCTATTCGCCGGTGCACGTGCCGTTCTGCGGGCTGGCGGTGCTGGAAGCGTTGAGCGGCCACGAGACCGGGGTGGTCGACCCGTTCGGCCAGAGCTTCGACGGCTCACCAGCGCACCTGCTGCAGCCGTGGCAGGACGAGGTGATCGCGAAGGCGGCGCTGATCGCCGAGGCACTGCGGCTCTAGCCGGTTCGGCCTGCCGGTTGCGGCAGGTGGACCGAGAATGCGCCGGCGATGGCGATTCGCGACCGGCTGACGGGGTACATCCGGTGCTGACCAGCGCGAGGCTGCTCGCGATGCGACAGACAGGAGATGTGGGGATGACGGTCAGTAGGGAGACCTCCGCCACCCGTCAGCAGGTGTGGGATGTGCTCGCCGACGGGTGGACGTACTCGGGTTGGGTGGTCGGCAACAGCCGCATCCGAGCGGTGAGTGCGGACTGGCCGGCACCGGGTTCGCGGATTCTGCACTCCATCGGTACCTGGCCTGTCGTCATCGACGACGAAACCGTGGTCGAGAGTTGTGACCCCGGTCGTGAATTGGTGTTGATGGCCAAGGTTCGTCCGGCCGGAAAGGCGCGGATCACGATGCGGCTCAGTGACAGCGATACCGGCGGGTGTCGTATCGAGATGAGCGAGGTGGCCACCAGCGCCCCGGTGCGCTGGATTCCCGATGCGGTGCAGTTGCTCGGTGTCGCTCCGCGCAACCGCGAATGCACTTGGCGACTGGCCCTGATAGCCGAACGGGCCGATCCTGACGCGTTCTGAAATCAGGCGGCAGTGTGCCTGACCCGCGGGCGTTCGGCCATCTGGGCCTCTGCCTGCTTACGCAGTGAGTCCAGCGCCTTGGCCAGGATCCGCGATACCTGCATCTGCGAGCAATCCATCCGTTCGGCGATCTGTGTCTGGGTCATATCGTCGAAGAACCGATAGTTGAGGACTGCCCGTTCCCGCGCGGACAGCTTCTCGATCAGTGGGCGCACGGTCTCCACATCCACGATCTTGTCCAGTCTGGTGTCCACCGACCCGAGGGTGTCCTTGAGGGTGAAGTCCTCACCATCATCGGTGGCGGGCCGGTCGGTGGAAACGGTCGAGTAATGGCTGGCAGCCACCGTCGCCTGGATGACTTCCTCGCGCTCGATGCCCAAATGGCCTGCGATCTCGGAGGCGGTCGGCGCGTGTCCGAGGGTGCGCGTCAATTCCTCGCGGGCCTTGGTGAGTTGCAGGCTGAGATCTTTCAGTCGACGAGGGACGTTGACGGCCCACCCGGTATCCCGGAAGTGTCGTCGCACCTCACCCATCACCGTCGGCACGGCGAAGGACAGGAAGTCCGCTCCGCGTTCGGGGTCGAAGCGGTTCACGGCCTTGATGAGTCCGATGCAGGCAACTTGGTAGAGGTCGTCATAGGGCTGCCCGCGCCCGGAGTAGCGCTGGGCGATGTGTTCGGCGAGCGGCAAAATCTTGATGATGATGTCGTCGTACACGGTGCGATGGCCGGCTGAGCCAGGCTCGTGGCTGCGCAACAACCGCACCCTATCGGCGATGTCGGCATATTGCTGATCGGTTCGTGGCATCCGAGTTTCCCCTGTTCGAGACGGTGCTGAGGGTGGCTCGGATCTGAACCATCTAGTGAATACCCCGAGGAGCGGGTTATCGAACCTCGAGTTTGGGCCGTCGCGCCGGCCGCATGTCCGTTATGCGACGGCGGCACCCGCGGCGCCGTGCTCACGCGCCGATTGTGCGCATGATGCGCATTCCGCGGTATCGAGGTCGAATTCTCCGCAAGTGGTGCAGATGAACGGAATCACGTGGCTCCTCCAAGTCTTTTCCGGCGCCGCGTTCGCGCCCGTTGGTCAGCCTGTACCCGGCGCGGTGGTGCGTTGAAACCGACGATCGAGCAAGGCGAAATCCCTTACGTTGTGGTCAATATGCCGCGATTCGTCGGCGCCAGAGAAATCCCAGATGACGCAGCTGCTGAGCGCGCTGACACATTTGCCGACGCCGACCGTAGGTGTATCGATGGGGGCGAGGACGCCGGATCGGTTGTCCACAAAGCGAACACGGCGTTACGGTCGGAGTATGTCTGATCGGGGGAATGATCTCGCACGAGCTCTCGCCGACCTGGCGTTGACGATGCAGGACCAGGCCGGGACCGAATCCACGTTGGAGGCCGTGGTCAACGGCGCGGTGGAGATCGTGCCGGGGGTGCGTTGGGCAGGCATTTCCATGATCGAGGGTCGCACCATCACGTCCAGGGCGCCGAGTGATCCGCTGGTCGCCAAACTGGATATGTTGCAGATCGAGCTCGACGAGGGTCCGTGCTTGAGTTCGCTGCGTGAGCATCGCACCGTGCACATCGAAGACATGGTGACGGAGACGCGCTGGCCGCGGTTTGCATCTGCCGCGATGGAGCTGGGCGCGCGCAGCCTGTTGTCCTTTCAGCTGTATGTGCCGCAACAGAATCTCGGAGCGCTGAACCTCTATGGCGGCGAGGCCGACGTGTTCTCCGAGGACTCGGAATTCATCGGCGTCATCGTGGCCCAGCACGCGTCCTTCGCGCTGTCCGGCGCCGAGGCCGAGACGCAATTCGAGAAGGCGCTGCACAGTCGGGACGAGATCGGGCAGGCCAAGGGGATCATCATGGAACGGTTCAAGATCGATTCCATGGCGGCTTTCCGCCTGCTGGTGAAGCTGTCCCAGGACGCCAATGTCAAGCTGTCCGATATTGCGCACCGGCTCGTGACGTCGGTGGATGACGAGACGACCTGAGTTACCGGAACCGTCGGTACTGGTTATGATCGGTTCGCCGTGCCAGCGGCCGAGCGAACGGGAGGTCGCGGTGATGAACATGGTGGGGGATTCAAGCGCGTCGGTGTGCGGTGTCAGTATCGGTCACGTCGACGGCACGGTGGTCATCACCGTCACCGGCACCATTGACATGGTGACCGTCGGGCAGTTGGAGGCGGGTATCGAGTCGGCAATGGCCGACGCGCCGACGCGCATCGTGATCGATCTGTTGGGCGTGCAGTTTCTGGCATCGATAGGCATTGGGGCGCTGGTCGCAGTCCAGCATCATCCGACGGTACGGTTTGCCGTCGTCGCCGACGGACCCGCGACGGCCCGGCCGCTGCAGCTCGTCGGGGTCGCCGATGTGATCGACGTGTGCCCGACGCGTGACGAAGCGCTGAATATGGTTCTCGCACAGCGCTGATCGTCAGATCAAGAGTTCGCGCTGAGAGCGAGCAGCGCGATATCGTCGGTAGGTTCGAGCTTGGGGATCAGCGTGGCCAGGTCGTCGACGAGCGCCGCGGCGCTCAGCGCGGTGCGGGTCGCGCCGTACATGGCGAGCGCCGCATCGTCGAAAGGTGCGGCCCCGCGCCGTGCTTCGGTGAGGCCGTCGGTGTAGAGCAACAGTGTCTGACCCGGTTCCAGCGTCAGCCGCAGCGTTCCGAACGTCGCGTTCGGGGTGGCCCCGACGAGCATGCCGGTCTCCGGCCGGACGGGCACTGCGCTGGTGATCCGTGGATCCAGCAACAGCGCGGGAGGATGCCCGCCGGTAGCCATGACGAGGTCGAAACCTCCGATGCTGCGCCGGCGCAGGATCAGCACCGACACCGTCGCAAAGCGGCGGGGACGCAGTTCCCGCAGCAGCACCGCGTTCACCTCAGCCAGCGCCGAAGCGGGTTCACGGTCGTGCAGCAGCGCCGCACGCAGGCTGTAACGGATGAGTGCCGTCAGCACGGCGGCATGCACGCCGTGGCCCTGCACATCGCCGATGAACAGACCCCACGTTCGCTCGTCGAGGGCGAACGCGTCGTAGAAGTCACCGCTGACATCGCGCGGTGATGCCGGGTGATAGCCGGCGACCAGGTCCAGGCCGGGTATCTCGGGCAGCACCGGTGGCACCAACACCTGCTGGAGCGCCGTCGCGTAGTCGTCGATGCTGTCGCGTTCGCGTTCGGCCGCCTCGCGATCCAGCTGGGCCTCGTCGCGATCCGAGCGTGCCTCATCGAGTTCCAGATGTGCGCTGTCCCGATCTCGTCTGGCTGCATCCCTGTCGGCGCGGGTGGAATCCAGTTCGGCCTCGGCGATCGTGCGCAGCCCATGTTCGAGGGTGAGGGCTTCCGAGGACGACAGCCGCAGTTCCAACTGCTCGATAACGACGACGGCCAGATCGGCCAGCACCGACAGCTGCGAGGGTGACGGGTCGGGACGCGGGCCGGTGTCCATCGCGGCGACGGCGCCGAGGTGGTGACCGTCGAAGGTGATCAAGGGAACACACGCGTAGAAACCGATATCGTGCTCATGCACGAACCGGTTACCCGCCGCGCGAGGGTCACTTCGACAGTCCGACAGCACATAGGGACCGGTGCCGGCAATGGCGGTGGCGCACAGCCCCTCGTCCCGGTCTAGCCGGTCGACGCTCACTCCGTGAGTGCCGATGATCCAGATACTGTCCCGTTCGACGAGGGTGACGGTGCCATAGGGGACGTCGAACGCCGCGGCGATGATCGTGGCGATGCGCCCCAGGATGGGGTCGGCCGGACCGATGACTTTGCGATAGCGCGCCACCGCAGCCAGCCGCATCCGCTCGTCGGCGTCGATGTCGTCGGTGCTCATGGCTCCTGCCCGGTCTGGTCCGCGGTCCGTTTCAATCCGGCAGGAGGGTTCCCGTTTCGCTGCTGTTTTATACGAGGCCGCGGCCCGCGCGTGGCGAGTGTCATGACTAGACCTCGACGATTGGGGTAATACGCACCGGATGTCAGCTTTGCCTCATCTCACTCCGCAGGCAGGGGATGCCGAACTGGTGGTGACGGCGGTCGCCGAGCCGACAGCAGCCGGTGAGATGACCGGTGCGATCAGGGCATGGTTGATACGTCGGGTGTGCATCGACACCGGGCGGATCGCCGATATCGTGCTGGCCGCCTACGAGGCACTGGCCAATTGCGCCGACCACGCCTACCGCGGCGGGGCGGCCACCGGGGTGATGAGCATCGAGGCCCGTCACGACACCGATGCCCGGACCGTCCGGGTCTGCGTCACCGACCGCGGTCATTGGATGGATCCGCGCTCGCGGCCAGATGACCCGACCCGGGGGCGCGGCCTGAAACTCATGCGGGCGCTGTGCGACGACCTCAGCGTCGACGGAACGGATCACGGCACGCGGGTGTGCCTGCACTTCGAGCATTGTCCGGCCCGCTGACGGGTATCACGCATCGACTATCTGCACGGTCACCAGATCGGCGAGCCCGCTGAGGGTGAGGATCGCCCGCAGCAGCCGGTTGGCCAGGATGCTGATGTGGTCCACGTACCGGAACAACGCGTTGATGGCGGCGCTGTCGAGGTAGGTCACGTGGGTGAGGTCCACGGTGACCGGGCTTCCGGTATCGCCGGACGCGGACTCCAGGGCTGCAGAGAACACGTCGACATTGCTCAGATCGATCTCGCCGACCGCTTCCAGCACGGTCGCGCCACCGTCGGTACGGGTTTGGTGGAGGGTGAGTTCAGTGTTCATCAGCGGATCCTCGCCTGCATGTCGACGGTCGTGCCGAGGTGATCGGACTGGATGGTGACCTCGTCGGTGAGTGCGCGCATCAGCGCCACCCCGCGGCCCCGGGTGGGATGGGGCACCACGTCGGCGGGCTTCCACACGCCGGTATCGGAAATGCGCAGACGAACGGTGGACCCGTTCACATCACCGGTCAGTGTCACCGTTCCGGCCTGGCCCCCGCGGTGACCGTGCTCGATCGAGTTGGCGACCGCCTCGCCGACGGCGACCAACAGATCCTGCACCTGCTCGGAGTCCAGACCGTTGCGCTGCAACCAGGTTCGCAGGCCGTCGCGGGTGGTGGCCAACTGGCCGATGTCCGCGGGGACGCTGATGTGCAGGGGGCTGGGGTGGCGATACAACAGCATCGCCACATCGTCGGAGTAGCCCTGCGGCGGTGTCATCCCGGCGAGCAGTCGATCGGCCACCTCGTCACCCAGGTGGGCGGCGCAGGCCGCCCGCAGGTGTTCACCGGCACGGGCAATACCGTCATCGAGCGACTCGCGCCGACGTTCCACGAGGCCGTCGGTGTAGATCATCAGCGTGGCTCGCGGCGGCAGCGTCAGGAACGCGACGGCGCGATCCCGGCCCGGCCGGATCCCCACCGGGACACCGCGTGCCGCGTCGAGTGTCGCCGAGGTTCCATCGGCCTCGACCACGATCGGGGGCGGGTGCCCGGCGTTGGAGTAGCTGAGTTCCCCGGTTGCCAGGTCGAGCACACCGCAGAACACGGTCGTGCACCTGGCGCCGGTGAGTTGCATCGCGAAACGGTCGAGGCCGGACAGTGCCATTGCGGGGGAGGGGTTTTCGAGCAGCAAGGCGCGACAGGCGCTACGTAGCTGACCCATGACGGTCGCGGCGTCCAGACCGTGTCCGACACAATCCCCGACGATGAGACCGGCCCGCCCGTCGCCGAGGTCGATGACGTCATACCAGTCCCCACCGACCTGTAGCGGTGTGGTGGCCGGCAGGTACCGGGCGGTGAAACCCCAAGGGAGAGCGGATGGCCCGAGGATGGCGTGCTGCAGCGCTACGGCTGTCTGGTGTTGTTGGTCGAGGCGATGCACGCGGTGCAGTCCCTGGCCGAGATGTCCGGCAAGCACGGTCAGCAGAGTGTGATCCGGCGCGGTGAACGGCCGGTTCTCGGCGAGTTCCATCCACACGACCAGCACACCGTCCGGGTGGGATACGGCGATCGCCGCGGTCCCGGGGCCACCGGTGAGTGAGGTGAGCGGATCCGCATCGCACAGCGACTCGATGAATCGGCGCTTGCTCGCGGGCAGATCGTCCCACGCGGTGGGCACGCCGGCCGCGGTCACCACCGGGTTCTCGGTGTCGTCTCCGAAGGTGACGGCGAGGACACGCCGGGCCTGCCAGATCTCGCGGACCACGGTGACCGTGGAGTCGATGGCCCCCTCGACCGTCTCGGCGAGAACCAGGGCGTGGTTCAGATCCGCCAGCGCGGTGTCGTGCCGCCGGCGGTAATGCTCGGCGGTCGCGTCGCGCAGCGTGCCCACCGTCAGTCGCTCCCCGGTATCCGGGTCCTCGGCGTGGGTGAACGAGAACGTCACCCACAGTCGATGCCCGTCGCGGTGACACACCGGCACCGTGTGGACCCCACGGTCCCGGTTCAGCAGATCGGCGAAGGCGGTCGCGATCTGCTGATGAGCCTCGGGTTCGGTGCCGGCATCCGGCCACCAGGGATGAATGGGTGGGTAGGGAAGACCCTCCGGGCCGTAACCGAGGATCTCGGTGAACGCGGCGTTGATCTCGACGACGGCTCCATCGGCGTCGCAGACGAAGAACGCTTCCTGCAGCGAGTCGATGAGCGCGTCATGCCAGCGCGCATGATGTGCCCGCATCCGCGCCAGCGTGATGTTCGCCTGCACTCGCGCGAGCAGTTCCGTTGCGGCGAACGGCTTGACAAGGTAATCGTCGGCGCCGGCGCGCAGGCCGTCGATCGAGGCCTCCGCCCCGGCCCGGGCCGACAGCAACAACACCGGAAGCGCGGCGGTGCGTGGATCCGCGCGCAGGGTGGCCACCAGCTCAAGGCCATCCAGGTGCGGCATCATCACATCGCTGACCACCAACTCCGGGGGGTGTGTCCGGATGATGTCCAACGCGTGCCTGCCGTCGGAGGCCTCTTCGACGGCGTAACCCGCGCCGGTGAGCAGTCTGGTGATGTAGTGCCGCATATCGGCGTTGTCATCAGCCACCAGAACCCGCGCCGAGGTGGGTGCCGACGGTGCGGGCGCCTGGACCGCGTCGGCGCCCTCGTCCTCGGGGAGCCAGCGCAGGGCCTCCTCCAGGAACGGATTCGCCGTCTGCTGCGGTGGTGGCCCGGCCGGGGTGTGGGATGTGCTCGCGGCGACGATGGCGTCGGCCGGTAAATGGTTGGTGCCGAACGGGATCCGTACGGTGAAGGTGGTCCCGACACCCTCGGCGCTCTGCGCGGCGATGGTGCCGCCGTGCAGAGCCACCAGCTCGCGCACCAGAGCCAATCCGATACCGCTACCCTCGTGCGAGCGGGCCCATGCCGCCGGGATGCGATGGAAACGATCGAAGAGACGGGGCATCTCGTCGGCAGACACGCCGATGCCGGTGTCGGCGATGACGAACACGGCGTCGCCGCCATCACGCTCGGTGCGGACGGCGATGGAGCCGTTCGCCGTGAACTTCACCGCGTTCGACAGGACGTTGAGCACCACCTTCTCCCACATGTCCCGGTCGAGGTACACCGGTTCACCCAGCGGTGGGCATTCCACCAGGAACTCCAGTCCGGCGCGCTCGACTGCGGAGCGAAACCCGCTGGCGAGCTCGGCCGTCAGGGCCGCGGCGTCGACCGGCTCGTAGCGTGCCTGTGTCCGTCCTGCCTCGATCCGGGCGAAATCCAGCAATGTGTTGACCAGCTTGGCCAGGCGAAAGCCATTGCGTTGCACGAGTTCCAGGTCACGTCGAGCTCCAGGGCTGATGCTGTCCTCGTCACCACCGAGCAATTCGGCGACGGGACCGAGCATCAAGGTCAGCGGGGTGCGGAATTCGTGGCTGACATTGGAGAAGAACACGGTCTTGGCGCGGTCCAGTTCGGCCAGTTCGGCCGCGCGACGTTGCTCGGCCAGGTAGCTGCGCGCGCTGCCGATTTCACCGGCGATATGTCCGGCGACCAGATCGATGAAGCCGCGGTAGGAGTCGTCCAGCGGGCGCATCCTGTTCAGTCCCGCGATGAGCATTCCGTACGGCGCGGCGCCCTGCTGAGTGAGCGGTGCCAGCAGCGCCTGCACCGGCGGCTGCAACCACGGCTCGGTCGGGAGATCCGCAAACGGTGCACCGGTGAGCTCGACGACCCTCGAGCGGCCGGCCACGGCATCGGTGCAGGGCCAGACCGTCGGGTCGGTGCTGTCATCGATGATGTGCAGCAGCTCGGGTGCCGCCGGATGCCCGGCAGGTATACCGGTGCGCGCCACCAGTCGGGCATTTCCGGTGCCGTCGAACAGATACAACAGGGCGAACGGCAGATCGAAGCGGTTGCGACCGAGTTTCGCCGCCGCCGATTGCAGTGTCTGATCCTCCGAGGGCAGCAGGTTGGGATCGGAGCCCAGTTCCCGCAGGGTGGCCATTCGTCGCTCGGTGATCACGCGGGTGGTGTCCTCGCTCACGACGCACAGCAGGCCCACCACCATTCCGTCGTCATCGCTGAGCGCGCTGTAGGAGAAGGTGTGGTAGCTCTCCTCGGGAAATCCCGAGCGCTGGATGATCAGCTGCAACCCTTCGTCCCAGGTCGCCTCGCCGGTGCTGAACACATGGTCGATGCGCGGGCCGATGTCGTCCCAGATCTCGGTCCACACCTCGCGGGCCGGTCTGCCGAGCGCCCACGGATACTTGCTGCCCAGTGTCTGGTCGCGATAGGCCGCATTACAGAAGAAGGTCAGCTCCGGGCCCCAGGCCATCCACATGGAGAATCGGGACCTGAGCAGGATGCGCACCGCGGTCTGCAGGCTCTGCGGCCAGTCCGACGGCACGCCCAGTGGTGTATCGGCCCAGTTCACCCGTGCCAGATCGGCGCCGATCTGCGGATCGGAACTGAAGACATCCCCGATCGGATGGCGCGAGCCCGACGTGGTGTCAGCGCTCATCGGCGGCCTCGGGGGTCCTCGCACGCAGCCTCATGACCGGTAACTACCCACCCAACGATCCTCTCCAACGTGATGTTGACGTTCTGTGACGATGAGAGCGCGATCGCGGGTAGCGGGTGGCCCGTCAACGGATTCGGGTGACCACGCCACGATCACCGTCGACCCGGATCCGATCGCCGGTCCGGAGGGCCTGGGTACCGATCAAGGTGTTCACCACGCATGGCAACCCGTACTCGCGCGCCACCACCGCGCCGTGCGATACCGAGCTGCCGATATCGGTGACCAACGCGGCGATCACAGTGAAGTACGGGGTCCAGCCGACATCGGTCACGGGTGCCACGAGAATCTCGCCGGGGCGAACGGCACCCGCGTCGTACACCGATTTGGCCACCCGCACCGTGCCCTCGACCACGCCACGACTCGCCGGACGGCCGATGATCGAGTCGTCGTCGCCGAGGTCTGCGGCGTGCGGTGCCGCGATTCTCGGTCGCGGTCGGCCCACCGAGACGTCGTCGAACTCGAGAGCATCCTGGTAGGGGAGGGCATCGCGGCGCTTCGTCGCGCGCCGCACGAGTTCGCCGATGTCGCCATCGCCCACCACCTGCGCCAGCTCGGAGCGGTCGAAGAAGAACACGAGATCGGCGTCGGGAAGGCGGCCGGTGCGCTGCAGGAGCTCGCCGAGGCGGCGATATCCACGCTTGAGCGTGTGCGCCATGAGCGCCATCTTCGACTTGGTCTGTTCGCGTCCGCGGGCTCCGCCCTTGGCGAGACGGGCCAGCAGCGCAATCGGGGCCGGGGACCTTTCCTGCACGGCCGGGGTCGACGTGGCGCGCTCGGGCGTGACGAGCGAGGCCCGCAGCATGGCCTGCATCATCGACCCGAGACCCGCCGGGTCGTCCGCCCAGGACGGATCGCGCATGCACAGTTCCCGGTATCCGCGGTGCCCGTGCCTGGCGAGGAACTCGCGCAGTCCGGTGCCTGCGATATCGGCGCACAGGTTGCCGACAGCCACATCGGGTGCGTCTGCAAGGAATCGTTCAGCCGCCGGCGGGTCGGCGGCCAGCGTGGCCACCACCGACCTGAGCTGCTGGAGCATCAGCGCGCTCTCGACATCGTCGGCGCCGGCCATCAGACGCATGGCCTCGGCCCGGCCGTCCGTTTCAGACCGACCCTGCCGCACGGCCCCGCCCACCAGGGTGCTCTCCAGTACGTTGGCCGCCACGGCGGCGCGTGATGAGGACCGCACATGGATGAGCGTCACATCGCAGTAGAGCTCGACCCCGGATTCCAGTGCGCGCAACATCTCTCGTGCGTCGGCGGTGTCCGGGATGCGGAATCGTGTGATCCGGTCGTCCAGTCGGCGGATCGCTGGGCCGACCGACAGCGCGTGGCTCACCAATCGAATCGTGTTGCCGAGCTTACGGATGAACGGTTGCGCGGGTGCGGCTTCGAGTTCGTCGATCACCCGGCCGCATATCGACATCGAGAACTGTTCGCGTGAATTGCCGAGGATGCCCGAACTCAGCGCCGTACCTTCTGTCAGATTCAGGAACATGTGGCCGTAGAAGTAGCCGACCTGCAGCCAGGGTCGCTCATAGCGCGGCTGGGCCCTCGCCACCACCTGGGTCATCTGCATCGCGTAGTCGATCGCGTAACCGGACACCGACGCCGTCAGCGGGCAGAACGCACCCGGCATCATCTCCCCGATATTGCAGCGGGTGTAGACATGGTCGACGCCGGCCACCGGGGAGTCCATCTCGTTCAGATCGCCGGGAAGGGTGGTGATGGGGCGTGCTTGCAACCACCACAGCGTTCCCGATCGGTCGATGGCCCATTCGAGATCCATCGGCATGCCCCAATGCTGCGCGGCCCGTAGCGCGCCGGCGCGGATCGCGGTGATCTCTTCTGTCGTCAGCACCGGTGCCCCGGTGGATTCGGACAATGCGGTGGTGCCATCGGCGTTCAGCACGAGGTGGTCCGGGGACGCCGAACCGTCGACCAGTGCTTCGCCGAGTCCGGCGATGGAGTCGATGATCATCAGGTCCCGCCGCCCGGTGGTGGGATCGGCGGTGAAGACCACGCCTGCCGCGCGGGCATCCACCATCTGCTGCACCACCAGATGCATGGTCGCCTCGTCGCGGTCACTGTATGCGGACGCTCGTTGTGAGCCGACCGAGTCGGCGCACCGGCGTACCGCGGCGACGAACTCCTCGACGCTGCCGACGCTCAGCACGGTGTCGTACTGACCGGCGAAGGATTGGTCCGCGCCATCCTCGCCCGTGGCCGAGGAGCGCACCGCGACGGGAACCGCTCCGCTGGAGGCCATTTGGGTGAAGCGGCCGACCGCGCGCTCGATGATGTCGGGCTTACCTGCATCGGCAACGACGAATCCGACCGGCACGAGCAGTCCGATCCGGCGCAGTTCTGCCAATCCGGCGGCCTTACCTCCGAGGCTGCCGTCGGTGATGTCGTCGAACTCCACGATCGGCGACGTCACCATCGGGCCCCTTAGAATACGATACGGACGGTATTGTAATTATGCTCGGCATCATGACAGCAGATGGCCACGCGGTTGGCAAGACCGCGCTCCGATCCCCGACCTGATCGCCGAGCGGGGCCACCGCTCAGCCGCGGGTGTTGATCACCTGATCGGCGATATCGGCAAGCTTGGTATTGCTGTCCTGGGACAGCTTGCGCAGCAAGGCGAATGCCTGCACGTCATCGACTTTGAACCGTTCCATGATGATGCCCTTGGCCTGCCCGATACGGTCGCGGCTGGCGACCGCCGACTCGAGCTCCTCGCTCTGGCGGCTCGCGAGGATCGCGGCGGCGGCGTGGGCGGCCAGCACCAGGCCGGTGGTCTCGGCGCGGGCGGTCCAGGCGTTGGGGTGAAAGCTGAAGAGGTTCAATGCTCCGGCCGTCCGGTTGGCGGTGTAGAGCTTGAAAGACAGGCCGCTGCGCACGCCGTACTCCAGGGCCGCCGGTGAGTACTTGGGCCAGCGCGGCTCGTTCTGGAAGTCGTCGGTACGCACCACGATGTCCTCCAACGCCGCCTGCATGCAGGGTCCCTCACCGAAGGTGACCTGCAGCTCGTCGAGCTTATGCGGTAACTCGCTGGTGACGGCGAGCGACTCGTACGCCGCGTCCTTGCCGATCAGCAGGATCCCCGCGGTGTCGGCCTCCGGGATCAATTCGATCGCCGCCGAGGTGACATCGCGCAGCACGTCGTCGACGCTCTGCAGGGCGACGGCACGAGCCAGTTCGGCCATCCGCTGGGCGAGATCGCCGCTGGAGTCAAACGTCATCTCGCCACTTTAGAAGGGTCGGCCTGCCAGGTACAGTTTGGTGCCACACGCGAGCGGGTAACGCGAGCTCAGTGTCGACGACGACTGGCTGCGTGGTCTCGGCATCAGGTGGACTCGGGTGTGGTCGGCAGCCGCGTTAAGAAGTCAGCGGGACCAGGGGCCCACCGTCGCGTCCACATCCTCGTGCCCGCCATCGTTGCTTTCACGGCAAGGTGTTTCGGCAGAGCCCGGACAGCATTTCGCCAACCTGGCGGCCCCGTCGTGGTCCAATGGCGGCAGGGCTGCCGGACCAACGGTCCGGTGGAGGGGGGAGTCTGCTGTGGGCGACACCGGTGCGGTCGCCATGTTCGGACGGTGGTGGCGGCAGCCCAGCCGCTATGACTGGCTCGTCGGGCTGGTGCGGGACAGTGGCTATGGACGGCTCGCTCGATTCGGCGTCGGTGCGTCCTGTGTGGCCATCGGGGCGTGGCCGATACTGATGGCATTCAGCGCCCAGGGTGTCGTGTCGCCCGTCATCCGCATCGTGACCGTGTTGTGCGGTGTGCTGGCAATCTTGCTGGGCTGCTGGTGGTTTGCCGGGTGGCCCACGTACCGGCAGTCCCGGTTCATCGTCATCGTCCTGAACGCCAGCATCGCTCTCACTTGCGTGCTGTACGTACTCGACGACAGTCCCGTCACGGGGACGCTGGCGTTCGCGCTCACCGCCACCTATGTGGCCGGACTACACACGCTCCAGCATCTGGCGATCGTGCTGGGGTTGGCCACCGTGCCGATCGTCATGCGTATCTTTTCTGAGGCGTTGGCGGGTGACCTCTACGAGGGATTGGCCGATGGTGTGCTGAGGCTGACCGCGGTCACGGTGGTGCCGATCACCCTGCGACTGTTGTTGCAACTGCTCAGCGACGCCGCAGTCGACTCCGATATCGACCCGTTGACGGGACTGGCGAATCGGCGCGGTCTGTTGCGATCGGTCGGCCAGCTCGTGGGAACCGCGACGGGCGGCCGACGCCTCCAGATATCCCTGACGATGCTGGATATCGACGACTTCAAGGCCATCAACGACACCCATGGGCACGCCACCGGGGACGGGGTGTTGGTCACGCTGTCCCGATTGATGCGCGTGGCCTGTGCTGACGACGCGGTGATCGCGCGCGTCGGCGGCGAGGAGTTCGCGATCGTGGCGATCGAAGCCATCGACGACGCGAGATTGGTTGCCGAGCGGTTGCGCGGCCAGTTCGAACGGGCTCCGGCTCGCTTCACGGTCAGCATCGGCATTGCCGGTGCCATGCTCGAGCGCGGCGCGCCCGTCGACACCATCGCGCTCACCGAACGCCTACTCGATGCCGCCGACCGGGCGATGTACGACGCCAAGCGCGCAGGCGGTGACCGAGTTCATGTCGCCGCGGGATGAGTCGCAGGTGAGGATGGGGCGGTGAGCGGGTATCCCTGAGCCGCGGCACCGGGTCGCGTGGTGGGGAGGATCGCGATGCTGGCTTGGCTCGACCATGTGCAACAGCGCAGTCGCGCTGCCGGATTCGCGATCGCGGTGGTCTATAAGTACGTCGACGACCAGGCAAATTACCTGGCCGCGCTGATCACCTACTACACCTTCGTCTCACTCTTCCCGGTTCTGATGCTGCTCACCACGGCACTAGGGGTCGTCTTGCGCGACCAACCGCAGTGGCGAGAACAGATCGTCGACTCGGCCATCAGCCAGTTTCCCCTGCTCGGGGACCAGATGAGCGAGCCCAACGCCCTCAGCGGCGGCACCACGGCCGTCGTCGTCGGCATCATCGGCGCCCTCTACGGTGGCCTCGGCGCGGGCACCGCGCTACAGAACGCGATGGACACCATCTGGGCGGTGCCGCGTTATGTGCGGCCCGACCCGATCAGGGCGCGGCTGCGCAGCCTGATGCTGTTGTTGGTGCTCGGGTCGGCGCTCATCGCGACCACGGTGCTCACCGCGATGGGCCGCAGCTGGGCAGACCTCGGTTTTCTCGGAACGAGCGCGGTGGTCATCGCCTCACTGGCCCTCAACACCGCGGTCTGCGTCATTGCGTTCCGGGTCACGACGGTGCGTGAATTGACGGTGCGGCAGGTGTTGCCGGGGGCGCTGATCGGCGCATGTCTGTGGCAGATCCTGCAGTGGTTCGGTGCCTCCTATGTCACCCACGTCGTCGGTTCGGCCAGTGTCACCAACAGTGTGTTCGCCATCGTGCTCGGTTTGTTGGCCTTCTTGTACCTGGTCTCCACATCACTGTTGATATGCGCCCAGATCAATGCGGTCCGGGTGGACCGATTGCATCCCCGCGCACTGCTGACGCCGTTCACCGACAATGTCGAGCTGACCGCGGCGGACCGCCGCATGTACTCCGGGCAGGCGGAGGCACAGCAGGCCAAGGGATTTCAGCGAGTGGACGTCAGCTTCGACGAGACACCGGTCGATCAGGAGGTTTCTCGGCGCGACGGTGAGGGTATGGCCGGAGCCAGTCATTGACCGGCCGAGCGCGATCCGGCCAATCTATCTCCAGATGGGAGCATACTTGTGAGCGTCAGCGGTAAGGCGAAGTCGGCCACTCGGTTCGGGCTGAAGGTGCAACGCAGAATCGTTATCGCACAGGCCTTGTGGTGGCCCACTCTGATACTCGGCGGGTTCGTCGCCGCCGCGACCGTGCTCGCCGCAGCACGTCGACGCGCTGCGGCCCACCCTGATCGCGCGGCATCGATACCCGCTCCGGTTATCTAGGTAAGTGACTCGCCCCGGTGTTTCTCCACGACATCCGGGGCGACCTCGCGCGTCGCCATACCACCGGAGCGGCCCTTGTCGGTCGGACCGGGAGGTGCGACCTCCTCGGCGTCGTGCTCGGCGTTGGTATCGGGCTCATGGGAGTGATCGCTCATGGGGTGGGAATGCCCGGGGCGCCGGTCGGTCAATCCCTGCCGTAGGCGGTACAGGACAATCGAGCTCATGCAGCAGGACGCGAAGACCATCGTCATCACCGGTGCGGGTAGTGGCATCGGGCGGGCATGCGCGCGGTCGCTGCTCGGCGCAGGGCATCGGGTCGTGTTGGCGGGCAGGCACACCGACACATTGGCCGAGGCCGCGCAGGGCAGCCCGGACGCACTCGTCGTACCCACCGATGTCACCGATTCCGATTCCGTGGATGCGTTGTTCACACAGGCTGTCGACCGATTCGGCCGCGTCGATGTGCTCTTCAACAACGCCGGTGTCTTCGGGCCACGCGCGTCGATCACCGATATCGATGACGAGCAATGGCACACCGTGTGGCGCACCAATGTCGACGGGGCGGTGTTCTGCGCACGCGCCGCGGCGCGAACGATGATCGCGCAATCACCCCGGGGTGGGCGGATCATCAACAACGGGTCGCTCGCGGCGCACCGGCCACGGCCCGACAGCCTGGCCTACGCCGTCACCAAACATGCGATCAGCGGGTTGACGGCGTCCATGCTGCTCGATCTTCGGGATGTCGATATCGACGTCACGCAGATCGACATCGGCAATGCCGCCACCGAGATGACCGCCGGGTTCGGTGAGGCGTCCATCGACGTGGCGCACGTTGCCGAGACGATCGCCCATATCGTCGGTCTGCCGGTGGATGTGTCGGTACCGACCATCACCGTCATGGCCCGCGCGATGAAGTACGTCGGACGTGGTTGACGTGCCCTCCCGCTATGTCGTCAACTGCTCGATGCTCTTCGGCGACGTGCCGTTGTTGCGACGCCCGCAGGCCGCCCGCGATGCCGGGTTCGACGCCGTCGAGTTCTGGTGGCCGTTCGCGTCTGCGGTGCCGACGGACACCGAGGTGCGGGCATTCGTCCGTGCGGTGGAGGACGCCGGTGTGCATTTGGCCGCGCTGAACCTCGCCGGTGGCGACATGACCGCCGGAGAGCGCGGGCTCGCGTCGCATCCGGACCGACGAAACATCTTCCGTGACAACGCCGATATCGCGTTCGGTATCGCCGAGCAGTTGAAGGTCGAAGCTCTGAACACCCTCTACGGGAATCGGATACCCGATGTCAGCGCCGCGGCGCAGGACGAGATGGCGACCGAGAACCTGTCGTATGTCGCACGGATGGCCGAGCGCATCGGCGCTGTCATCCTGATCGAACCGCTCAGCGGTGTCGACGCGTATCCGTTACGGACGGCGGCGCAGGCCGTCAGCGTGATCGACCGGGTGGGTGCCCCGGCCATGCGCCTGCTCGCCGATCTCTATCACCTGAGCGTCAACGGTGACGATATCCCCGCTGTCATTGCGGCTTTCGGTGATCGGATCGGTCACGTCCAGATAGCCGACGACCCGGGCCGGGCTGAGCCCGGCACCGGGACGATCAACTTCGACGGTCTCTTCTCGCGACTTTTTGCCCGGGGGTACCGGGGCCATGTCAGTCTGGAGTATCGACCGACCGCGTCCGACCCATTCGGGTGGTTGCCCAGGGAACGGCGCGGTGGCAGCCCCTGGGATCAGTCGGCGGCGCGGTCGAATTCGTAACGCTGCGCGACGGCGATCAGCTCTTCGCGCACCGTCGAATGGGGCATGGCGTTGATCCGCGCGTAGAGGCGGCGCCGGTTGTTGGCCCGCTTCATATCAGCACGAAACTTCGCGAACGACATTCTTCTCACTCCCTCAAAGTGCCCTGGGTCACAGAGCTTGTGTATCAAATCCGTTGTCACAGCGGGGATCACCCGGTATGAACAACACCTCGATCGTCGGTGTTAATTCTGTGTAAAGCAAGTTTCGACGTGTGAGTTTGGCTACAACGCAAGCCATTACCGCACCAGTCAGGCGGTGCTCAGGGTCAGCAGCGTGATCTCGCTGGGCGCAAAGATCCGGAACGGCGGCCCCCAGTAGCCCGTCCCACGGCTGGTGTAGAGCTGGGTGCGGTCACCATGGGAGCTCAGTCCGTGTACGACGGGTTGCTCGAGTCGCACCAGGAAATTGAACGGCCAGATCTGGCCACCGTGGGTGTGACCGGATATCTGGAGGTCCACGCCGGCGGCCACCGCATGGCGAATCTGTTTGGGTTGGTGGGCGAGCAGCAGGATGGGTGCTCCGTCGTCGGCGCCGTCCAGCGCCGCGGCGAGGTCCTGGCCGTGCCCGCTGACACCCGAACCGGCGGCGGTGGCATCGTCGATCCCGGCCACCACCAACCGGTCGCCACCGCGCTCCACGGTCACGTGCCGATTGTGCAGGGAGCTCCACCCGATGGATTCCAGGTAGTCCAGCCACTCCTGGGCCTCGCTGAAGTACTCGTGGTTGCCGGTCACGTAGGTGCGCGTCGCAGCGGTGATCGCGGCCAACGGTGCGGCCTGCTCGCGGCGCATCTCCACCGTGCCGTCGGCGATGTCGCCGACGTGGCAGACGATATCCGCATCGAGTTCGTTGACCTTGTCCACCATCGCGGCAGACCAGCGCGACCGGTCGATGGGGCCGTAGTGGGTGTCGGTGATGATCGCCACCCGCAACCCGTCAAGGCCGGGACCCAACCGCGGCATCCGGACCGAGACGCGGCGAACCCGCGGGATCCGCATCGCTTCGTGGTGGCCCCAGCCCAGCAAGACGGTCGCCACCACGATGACCGCGATGGCGATCAGGCGTGACCGCAGCGGTTCCTCGACTCCCAAGCCGATGAGCAGCGACCGCGTGATGTTGCCGAGAACCGACCAGACGAACAGCACCCAGATCACGCCGAGCAGCACGTCCCCGATCGCGGATGGCAAGTCCCGGTGTTTGCCGTGCCCGGTGAACATCAGCACCGGCAGCGCCACCAGCGCGGACGCGAACAGCAGCGTGGCCGCCGCCGTGACCGGTGTCGGCCAATCGCCGGCCACCACCAGGGTCCACCACGGGACGCCGAAAAGCGCTCCGATCACCGCCGACACCACCGCGAACCGGCGCCAGCGCGATGGCGCCCGCCGAGGAGGATGGCCGACTTCCTCGACGATTTCGGCTGGGTTGTCGGTCATGGCACCTCGATCACGCTGGTGGGTTTGGCAACGACGGTACCTACGGGGGCCGACCAGCCACGTTGCCCAACGAGCTGTCCATGATCAGGTGGGGCGCGTAGGCTGACGTGATCCGGCTTTTTGCTCGGAGGTTAAGAGTCAGCCTTTGAGTCATCGCGCCCTACCAAATATTGGTCTGTGAGGCATCATGACTGATCCAGGCTCTATCACCGTCAAAACCACCTGGTTGGACTCGACGGTGATCATGAATTGTGTCGGCGATCTCGACATCACGACCGCCGCGGTACTCGAACGGCAGATCGAGGCGGTCCTCGACTGCGGCCCCGACGCCATCGTCGTCGACCTGACCGAACTCGACTTTCTGGCCGCCCGCGGCATGAATGTGCTGATCCGCGCCACGGGCACGCTGGGGGACCGGGTGAAGTTCCTGGTCGTCGCCGACGGCCCCAAGACACGGCGGCCCATGACGCTGATCGGGGTGGACACCCAGGTAACGCTGCACACCACCCGCGACACCGCGCTCGCTGCGGCCAGGCCTGACCCGCTGGCCAGTTCGATCTGATCGGCGGTCGCCTCAGCCCGGCAGCGTTTCGCCGCCGATGGGTGCCAGCACCTCGCCGCTGTAGTAGGACGACAGTCGTCCGGTCGCGAAGAAGACGTACGACGGCGCAATCTCGTCGGGCTCGGCTGCCCGGCCCATCGGGGTCTGCTCGCCGAAGGACGCGGTCTTCTCGGCATCCATGGTTGCGGGGATCAGTGGGGTCCACACCGGTCCTGGCGCAACGCAATTCACCCTGATCCCGCGGTCGCTGAGCGCCTGGGACAGCGAATAGGTCAAGGCGATGACTGCGCCCTTGGTGGCCGAATAGTCGATCAGGGTCTTGTTTCCGCGCAAGCCGTTGATCGAACCGGTGTTGATGATCGAGCCGCCCGGTGTCAGATGCGGCAGTGCGGCCTTGGTGACGTAGAAGAAGCTGTCGATGTTCACGGCGAAGGTGCGACGCCACTGCTCGTCGGAGAGTTCGGCCAGGTCGTCCACCGGTGATTGATAGGCGGCGTTGTTGACGAGGATGTCCAGGCCTCCCAGCGCTGAGACCGACTCCTGCACGACGCGACGGCAGTGTTCCGGCTCGGCCAGATCCCCTGGGAGTGCGAGGGCGCGGCGCCCCTGGGCCTCGACGAGCCCGACGGTGTGCGCGGCATCGGCGTCTTCGTTGAGATAGGCAACCGCGACATCGGCGCCCTCCTTGGCGAACGCCGCCGCCACGGCGCGGCCGATCCCCGAATCACCACCGGTGATGAGGGCCCGCTTGCCGGCGAGCAGGTCGCGACCGACATAGTCGGCCATCTCGTCGCGCGGTGCGCGCTCCATCTCGTCCGTGCGACCGGGGTAGGGGATGACACCATGTGGTGCTGGATCGGAATGGGAGGCCATATCTTCCTTTGCTCGTGGTATGAGCCGACGAGATACCCCGGCCCCCAGCCGCGAAACTGTGAACGCGTCAGCAATCCGTAAAGATCGGTGGGGGTCTGCGTCAGCACCGCGTATGAGCCATGTTGCGGGCCTGCCTGCGGGCGTAGGCATGAGGCATGACATCAGCTGTAGACGCCCCGACTGACGACCCGCTCCTACCGTCGGTCCCACGCAATGCCGGCCACAGCGTTCCGGCTGCGGCACTGTGCGATCGCCGGACAGCGCTGTGGGTTCGCTCGCACGGTGTATCGGTGACGGCCTGTGACGACCGGGATCTCGACCTGGTTCGGTTCTATGGCATCCGGCCGCGGCAGGTCATCGTTCGTTGCCCCGCCACGACCGCGATGCTGCGTCGTGCCGGCGAACTGGGTGTCTCCCGGTTCGTCGTGACCACGGGTACGCAGCTCGCGCGGCTCGCGATGTGCGCTGGGCACACTCATTACGTGTATCTCGACGATGACGCCCCGCTGATGCTCGGGGATCCCAAGGTGAAGGTGATCGGGCTGCACACCCGGGTGGACGACCAGGACTGGGCAGGAGCCGCGCGGAAGCTGGTGGCCCGGTCTGTTGTCCTGCTGGCGTGCGGGTCGATGGTCAGGCGGATCATGCTCAGCGGCGGGCCGGTGGCATTGTGGTTGGACGTCAACGCGGATATGGCGCGGCGGATCGTGGCCGATGTCGACGCCGCGGTTCGTGCGGAGGCGGACTACTGGCATGTGCCGGCTCCCGCGGTCTCGATGGCGGCGCTGAGCAGCTGATCTCCCGGCCCCGGACAGAGCTCGGACACAACAATGGGCCCCGCGGCGTTGCGGGGCCCATTGTGTCGTTCTGGCACTGCCGAGTTCTTGTGAACCCGAGTTACTTGGCGCTCTCTGCGCTCTTCTGCCGAGCCTCGGCGGCGCTGGCGGCCGCGCGTGCGGCGTCGGCCTGCGCTTCCTTCTTGGCGACGTTGCGCTCTGCCTCGGCCTTGTCCTGCTGGGCCCGGCCCTCTTCGCGAAGTCCGTCGTTACCGGAAACGATTCCGGCGACTTCCTTCACCTTGCCCTTGACGTCTTCGACGACACCACTCACGGCATTTTCGGGTCCGCTGTCAGCCATGGCGATTCCTTTCTACTGGGCGATATTCGCGAGGGCGATGTTCGCTGCGGTGTAAGTACCCGTCGCTTTTCGGATCATTCCAGATTGTGATGTGCGTCACTTTCTGGCTCGAGGGCGAGTTCTGCTGCGTTGCGGGTGCGTTCGGCGTTGATGCGGTATTCGCGGTCGTGTTGTCGGGTGCGTTGGCGTCGTGGGATGTCGGGTTCGCGGCCGCCGGGATTGCCGTGGTGATCGATGAGGGTGATGTGCCGCGGTCGTGGAATCTCTACTTCAGTGAAGTACCCCGGGTTTTGTTCCTACATGGTTGCGAGGGCCGGGGTCGGCTGGTTCGCAGTGTGTGAGGTGCCGTTGAGGGCGGCCTCGTACTCGGCTGGCGGAACGTAGCCGAGGGCTTCGTGCAGGCGTTGCTGGTTGTACCAGGCCACCCATTGGGCCGTCGCTAGTTCGACCTCGTCGACACCGCGCCACGGCTTACCGCGGTGGATTAGCTCCGTCTTGTAGGCAGCGTTGACTGCCTCGGCGAGGGCGTTGTCGTAACTATCGCCTCGAGACCCCACCGACGGTGCGATCCCGAGCTCGACCAGTCTGTCGGTGTATGCCAGCGACAGGTACTG
>JBQEMX010000029.1:0-38059 GCA_052044345.1 Mycolicibacterium sp. 22603 | reverse complement strand
CACACCACACCCTGGCCCTACGGGCCCACCCACCCGTCGAACACCAAGCTGTACTGCCGAATCCACCACCTGATCAAGACATTCCACTGCGGCCCCGGCGGCTGGAAGGACACCCAACACCCCGATGGCACCATCACCCTCACCGCCCCCAACGGCCGGGTGTACACCACCAAGCCCGACGGCACGCTGTTCTTCCCGCAGTTCACCGTGGCCACCGCCGAACTCGGCGCCATCGTCATGCCACCACCGGCCCCGGGCCGAGAACGGGCCGCCCCCACCCGATCGCGCACCCGCATCCAGAACCGGGCCTACCGAATAGCCCACGAACGCGCACACAACCGCGCCCACATCAACGCCCACCCACCACCGTTCTGAAGGGTCGGCGGACCAGCGGGGCGACGGCTGGGGTCACGAAGGCTAGGTTCGCTTGCGCGAATTACGCAGCTCCACCCAGAATCGTGCCGACTCGGCGATGGAATCCTCCACCGGCGTTGGCTCCCAACCGAGTTCGCTGCGGGCCTTGGTGCAGTCGACCGGCGCCTCGGCACGCATCAACCGCAATGAGGCCAGTGAGAGCTTCTCATCGGACTTACGCAACCGCCCCTTGACGGTGCCCAGCGCGGCCAGCACGTAGGTCAACGGCAACGGGATCGACCGAGCGGGCGGTGCGACACCAGCTGCCGTGGCGGCGATCCGGGCCACCTCGGCGTTGCTGATCATCCTCTCCGAGATCAGGTACCGCTCACCGACGCGCCCCTTCTCGGCGGCCAGGATCAACGCCCGCGCAGCATCGTTGACGCCGACGGCTTCCAACTCGATACCGCTCATCACGAAGGGCAGCTTCCCGAAGGCCGCCCCGGCGATGATCGCACCATGCGGGGTGCGACCCCAATCCTCGCCGCCGTAGGTCGTCGACACGCACATCGCCACCGCGGGCAACCCGCGCTCGCGGGCATACGACAGCACCAGGTTCTCGGCCTGCACCCTCGACTGCACATACGGGGTGAGCCCTCGGCGGCCGATCACGTCGTTCTCGGTGGCGGTCCGTCCGCGACGGCGTCCGACCGTGGCATAGCTGCTGGTGAACACGAACTTCTGTAAACCAGTGGCAATCTCGGGCTCGACAGCGATATCGAGAACGTTGCGGGTGCCCTCGACGTTGGTCCGGAACAGGGGCGAAGGATCACGCAGCCAGCCCCGGGTGTCCACCACGCAGTAGTAGACCGTCTGCGCACCGGTCATCGCTGCGCGCAGCACGTCGTTGTCCCAGATGTCCCCGACGAACCGTTGCACATCGAGGTCGTCGATACCGATGGTGTTGGCGCCCTCGCGCACCATCACCCGCACATCGTGGCCATCGGCAACCAGTTGGCGGGTCAGATGCGAACCGAGATACCCGTTCGCGCCGATCACCAGGACGGGGGACGTCTCCGTCATCGCGCCATGCCCTTCATCCATTCGGCAGCCTCGTCGTCGAGAGTCCCCAGTTGTTGCGCCTTCTTGCACCACTTCATGGCCGCGGAGACGAACCTGAGCGGGTTGTAGATATCTTCCTGCCGGCGCCACAGACCGTCACCGGCATAGGTGAGGATCGAGATGTTGGTGGCGCTGATGATGGTGCCGTCCCCGGGATCGCGCATGGGGTTGTCGAGTTCGCAGATGACCCGCGCGGTGCCCTCGTCGATCACCGACCACAGCGACGGGAACGCGGCCATGTGGTTACCCGGGAAGGTCTCCATCGTCTTCCAGATCCACGGCCGCACCTGCTCCCGACCACGCATGGTGCCTGCGGCGTGCTCGACGTACTCGACATCGGGGGTGTACTGGTCCACCCACGGGTCCCAGTCCCTGGTGGTCGCGGCCCGAGCCACGGTCTGCTCGAAGGCGGCGTAAGCCTCGGCCAATTCGTCACGGGTGAATGACGTCACACAACAAACTAGAACACGTTCTAGCTGGGTTTGTCGAGACTCCTGGCAACGGCGAGCACCACCCGGTCCCCCACCGGTTCCTCGAGGCGGACCTCGACGCTGCCCGGCACCGCTTGGGCGATGCACATCCGGCCGATCGACGAGGGCGGCATACCGCCGTTGAGATCGACGGTGACGGCTTCCGGGGTCTCGTCGACCAGGACGTGGACGCCGAAGCAGTCCCGGGCACCGGAGACGAAGTTCAGCAGTAATCCGTCATCGCTGCGGCTCCACGACTCCACCACCGCCGCGTGCGGGTTCAGAATCTGCGGATTGTCGGCGAACACCACTCGGTCCGGGTCGGCAGGAACCTCGGGCGGGACGTCCGCGGGACTGGCCGAGGCGACCGGAAAACCGGCTGTGAGCAGGCAGCCGGCGTGGATTAGACCGACGAGCGCTGTTGTTACAGCTCTACGCATGGGTTCCACCGTAACGGCGGAGCACAATGGAGGGTGAACCGAAGCAAAGGAGTGATAGCGCATGAGCGACTTCCAGAAGGCCATTCTGGCCGGCGGCTGCTTCTGGGGCATGCAGGATCTGATTCGTAAGCAGCCGGGGGTCGTATCGACGCGGGTGGGCTACACCGGCGGCGAGAACGAGCACGCCACCTACCGCAATCACCCCGGTCATGCCGAGGCGATCGAGATCATCTACGACCCCGCCGAAACCGACTACCGGGCACTGCTGGAGTTCTTCTTCCAGATCCACGACCCGTCGACGAAGAACCGTCAGGGCAACGATGTCGGCACCAGCTACCGGTCGGCGATCTTCTATGTCGACGACGAGCAGAAGTCGATCGCGCTGGACACCATCGCCGATGTCGACTCCTCCGGCCTGTGGCCCGGAAAGGTCGTCACCAAGGTGGTGCCAGAAGCTCCGTTCTGGGAGGCCGAGCCCGAGCATCAGGACTATCTTGTGCGCTACCCGACCGGCTACACCTGCCACTTCCCGCGCCCGGGCTGGAAGCTGCCCAAGCGCGCGGAAGTCTGATTCACCTGGCGTGTAGCACCACGCGCCCACCGCGCTTGGGGGTGAAGGCCACTCCGCGGGAGTGCACCTTCTCCCCCGGCGCGGTGGTGGTGGCAAGGGTGAAGTGCCGCAATACTGTTCGTAGGACGACGTCCATCTCCACGTTCGCGAACACGGCACCGACGCAGCGCCGGGTGCCGCCGCCGTAGGGCACCCAGGCCAGCGGCGGGCGGTTCCCGACGAACCGCTGCGGGTCGAACCGGTCGGCGTTGTCGAACTCACGCTCGTGCAGCTGCGACAGGCTCACCACGATCGAATGTCCGCGCGGGATGACCCATTCGCCGAGCTCGAAGGTCGGCGAATAGACGTGCCGGCCCGAGAAGTCGATGACGGTCCGCACGCGCTGGGTCTCCAGGATGACGGCCTGGCGGTACTCGTTTGCAGTACCATTTCCCGTCGCTTCGCTCGCCCCAGTGCCCCGTGCCTCCTCGACGAGCCTGGCCAGCACGTCGGGATGCCTGCTGATCCGCTCGAAGACCCAGCCCATGGTCGAGGCCGTCGTCTCGTGGCCGGCCGCCAGCAGGGTCAGCAGTTCGTCGGCGATGTCTTGGCGCGACATCGCCGTCCCGTCCTCGTAGCTGCTGCGCAACAGCAGGGCCAGCACGTCATCGCGCTCGTCCAGGCGGGGATCGGCCGCCACGTCGTCGATGAGTCTGCCGACCACCTCGTCGTAGCGGCGGCGATACTCGGCCAGCCGGCCCCAGGGATGCCAGCGCCCGTAGTCCCGCTTCGGGGTGGGCAGGGTCGCGCACCGCGAGCCCAGCGTCACCCACGGCGGGATGATCCGGCGCAGCTCGTCGAGGTGGGCGCCGTCGGCACCGAACACCGCGCGCAGGATCGCGTTGAGGGTGATCCGCATCATCGGTTCGAGAATCGGAAACTCCTGCCCGATCGGCCAATTCGCCGATTCGCGCAGTGTCTCCTCCTCGAAGATGCGCTCGTAGTTCTTGATGCTCTTGCCATGGAACGGTGGGGTGAGCAGCTTGCGCCGACGACGGTGCTCGGCACGGTCGAGCGCGAAGACCGAACCCGGGCCGAGGATGCGCGACAGATTGGGCTGGATGTTGCCGACATCCTCCGGGCTGGCGGTGAACAGCTGCTTGGCCAGCTGTGAGTCGGTGACGATCACCGTCGGGCCGAAGACCGGCAGCTGCATACTGAAGGCAGACCCGTACCGACCGGCAAGGCGCGCGACCACCGGACGGCGGAACAGCGCGAACCCGATGCCGAGCACCGCTCGGTTGAAGGTCGGGCCAGGAGGCAGGTTGATTGCGGGGGTATCGATACGTTCGACGGTCGCTTCACTCATGACCACACTCCAGACCGGTTGGTGGTACTGCGGTGTACCACGGGATGTGCGCTACGGTACTCCCCGGTACCGCCCCGGGCAAGACCCGTTCGACGAGGAGGGTTGATGAGCGACGACACGTCGTTTCGGGTTCGCCTGCTCGACGGGCTGGCCGCCTCGATCGCCGAACGCGGCTATCGCACCACCACGGTGGCCGATATCGTGCGCCACGCCCGCACCTCCAAGCGCACCTTCTACGCCGAGTTCACCGACAAAGAAGAGTGCTTCATCGAGCTGCTGCGCGCCGACCACGAAGCACTGATCGCCGAGATCCGCGCCGCCGTGGACCCGCAGGCGCCCTGGCAGGATCAGATCGAGCAGGCCGCCTCGGCCTACGTCGCCCATATCGGCGCCGGACCCGCGATCATGCTGAGCTGGATACGCGAACTGCCCGCCCTCGGCGCGACCGTGCGCACCGTACAGCGCTCGGCGATGGCCGGACTGACCGAGATGCTCGTCGAGTTGACGAGCAGTCCGGGCTTCCAGCGCGCGGGCATCGAGCCGGTGAGCCGCGAACTTGCGGTGATCCTGCTCGGGGGTCTTCGCGAGCTCACCGCCCTGACCGTGGAGGACGGCGCACCGGTGCAGCGCATCCTGGCGCCCGCCGTCACGGCGTCGGCCGCGATCCTGGGTGCCGATCAGCGCAGGATCAGCCGCGCCGACTTCAGCAACCGCAGCGAAATCTCCGGATAGTCCTCGTATCCCATACCCGCCCACACCAACGTTCCGGTGTAGAGCAATTCGAGCGCCTCGATGACATCGGCGTCGACCGCCGCCCCCAGCGCCGCCACGAGGCGGCCTCGGATATCGGCGCCGATACGCCCCCGCAGCGCGTCGACATCGGGATCCTTACCGAGCAGCGCATTGGTCACCGCCCCGGCGAACTCGGGCTCACCGGCCACCAGCGCGGAAATGTGTTCGAGCACCTCCAGCACCCGGGTGGCCGGATCCTCGGACTCGTGAGCGGCCGGCGGTGATTCGGCGAGCCGACGCCAGAACACCTCGGCGACAAGGTGTTCCTTCGACGAGAAGTAGGTGTAGGCGGTCGCGGCACCGACGCCGGCCTGGGCGGCCACCCGGCGCACCGTCAACGCCGCGAATCCATCACGGGCCAGCAGATCCAAAGCCGCCCTGCCGAGGCGATCGACGGTGTCGGCCTGCTTGGCACTCAATCGGCGGCGCGTCGACTCCAGAGTCGCATCGGACACGTGTCCAGACACTACTGCAACCCCGGCCCACCAGCAACGGTAGGTTGTCTGCCATGAGCACCGCACAGGCCGACCTGCCGTCCGAAACCGCCCGGCTGTTCGCGTTCGCCGACCAGGTCACCGGCTTCCTGCCGGCCGACGAGGGCCGTGCGCTCTACGACGCGGCGGTGCGTTACCTGGCCGGCGGTGTCGGCGTCGAGATCGGCACGTACTGCGGTAAGTCGACGGTGCTGCTCGGGGCGGCCGCCAAACAGACCGACAGCATCATCTACACCGTCGACCACCACCACGGGTCCGAGGAACACCAGCCGGGCTGGGAGTATCACGACACCAGCCTGGTCGACCCGGTCACCGGCCGGTTCGACACCCTGCCCACCGCACGGCACACCCTCGATCTGGCCGGCCTGGACGAGCACGTGGTGGCCATCGTCGGGAAATCGCCTGTGGTCGCCAAGGTCTGGGCGACCCCGGTGCAGTTCGTGTTCATCGACGGCGGCCACACCGAGGAGGCCGCCCAGCGCGACTACGACGGATGGGCCAGATGGGTGGCACCCGGCGGCGCCCTGGTCATCCACGACGTGTTCCCTGACCCCAACGACGGCGGGCAGGCTCCGTACCACATCTACCGCCGCGCCATCGATTCCGGCGATTTCACCGAGGTCTCGGTCACCGGCTCGCTGCGACTGCTGGAACGGCGCTAACGCCCCGCCGGACCGGATGTGGCGCAGGCACAGTCGAATTCGCTCTCCAGCCCGCGCGGAAGGTCGGTCCGGAAGATACCGGCGGCCGGCGTGGTGCTCGACAGCGCGTCGGCGGCCAGGATCATCGCCGCGCCGGTCCAGGTGGTGCGCTCCTCCGGCCACCGCTTCCCGTCGGCGAACACCAGTCCGGTCCAGTACGAACCATCGCCTTCACGCAGGTGTTGCATCGCGGCGAACTGCTCAAGCGCCCTCGCACGATCACCGATGGCGTCCAACGCCATTACCAGCTCGCACGTTTCGGCGCCGGTGACCCATGGCCGGTGGTCCACACAGCGGATGCCGAGCCCCTGGACCACGAAATCATCCCAGCGCGCCTCGATGCGAGCGCGCGCGGCATCCCCACGCAGCGCACCGCCCAGCACCGGGTAGTACCACTCCATCGCGTGGGAGTCCTTGGCGTTGAACGACTCCGGGTGCTCGGCGATGGCATGGCCCAGCTGTCCGAGCGCCACCTCCCACTCCGGCTGCGGATCGTCCAGATAGTTGGCCAGCGCCAGCGCACACCGGATGCTGTGGAAGATACTGGCGCATCCGGTCAGCAGTGCCTCTTCGATCAGTCCGGCATCGCTTTTGGCCCAACCGATCTCGCCACCGGGAAGCTGCATCGTCAGTACCAGGTCGATCGCTCGGGACACCGTCGGCCACATCAGTTCGGCGAAGCGGCGGTCACCGGTGATCAACAGGTGGTGCCACACCCCGGTCGCGATGTAGGCGCAGAAGTTGCTGTCGGTGTTGGCGTCCTCGACGACACCGTTGCGTAGCTGGATCGGCCAGGACCCGTCCGGTCGCTGAGCTGTTCGGCACCATTCGAAGGCCGCCCGGGCCGGTTCCAGCAATCCGGCCACCGTCAGCGCCATGGCGTTCTCTACGTGATCCCACGGATCGGTGTGACCGCCCACCGACCACGGTATGGCACCCGATGACTCTTGGGTGTCGGCGATGGAGACCGCGGTCTGCAGGCACTGCTCGGGTGTCAGAACACCCGCGACACCGGGGATCTCGTGGGCGGTCATCTCAGACCGTGGGCTTGCGGAAGTAGAGGGCGACGCTCTTGCCGATCAGCGGATTCAGCGCGGCCTCGGCCTGCTTGGTGACCCACGGCCGGCTCATCATGTCCCAAACCAGCAGCTTGTGGTACCCGGTGACCACCGGATGATCAGGCTTGTCCACGCCGACAGCGCATTTGAGCCACCAAAACGGCGCATGCAACGCGTGCGCATGCTCGCTATGGGTGAAGTGCATTCCCCGACCGACGATCTTGTCGCGCAACTCGTCGGCCTTGTAGATCCGGATATGGCCACCCTCGTTGGCGTGATACTCGTCCGAGAGCATCCAGCAGACCTTCTCAGGGAGCCAGCGCGGCACGGTGACCGCCAGCGCGCCACCGGGTTTGAGCACCCGGACCAGCTCGGCGATGGCCGCGTCGTCGGCGGGGACATGCTCCAGGATCTCCGAGGCGATCACACAGTCGAAGGTTCCGTCGGCATAGGGCAGGTCGAGGGCATCACCCTTGACCGCCTCGGCGCGCGCCGAGGCCGGAGCCTCTCCCTGCTCCTTCATCGCGGTCAGGATGGCGTCGACATCGTTGAGGTCCTCGACACTCTGATCGAAGGCGATGACGTCGGCACCGCGCCGGTACGCCTCGAACGAATGTCGTCCGGCCCCGCAACCGACATCGATGACCGATGTCCCCGGGCCGATACCAAGTCTGTCGAAATCGACGGTCAGCACGCAGTGCGTCCTTTCTGAATTCTCTCGGCGGCCCGCTCGTAGACCGCGACGGTCTGTGCCGCAACGGATTCCCAGCTGAACACCTCGACGGCTCGGCGACGGCCTGCGACACCCAGGCGGTGCCGCTCGGCGGGCGAATCGAGCAGTTCACCGAGCACGGTGGTCAATTGATCGACATCGGCGGGCGGAACCAATCTGGCGCACTCACCTTCGGCTCCCAGCACCTCGGGCAACGCGCCCGCCCGGCTTGCGACGATCGGCGTGCCACTGGCCATCGCCTCGACGGCGGGCAACGAGAAGCCCTCGTACAACGAAGGGATGCAGGCGATCTCGGCGGACGCCAACAAGCCGGCCAGATCCTCGTCGGACAATCCGCTGGAGATGTGCACGATATCCGAGATACCCAGCTCGGCGATCAGCTTCTCGGTCGGCCCGTTGGGCTCCAGCTTGGACACCAACTGCAGATCCAGGTTGTGATGGGCGCGCAACCGAGCCACCGCGTGCAGCAGATTGCCGACACCCTTGAGCGGCACGTCGGCGCTGGCGATCGCGATGATGCGCCCGGGAACCCGTGTCGGCGACGGCGAGAACAGATCGGTGTCCACCCCCAGCGGCACCACGTGCAGCTGATCGGCGTTCACCCCGAAATCCTCGGCGATATCGGCCGCCGACGTCGAGGAGACCGTCAGCAGTTCGGGGATGGCGCGCGCGACCTTCTTCTGCGTCTCGGCAAAGGCGTACCACCGCCGCACCAGCGGCTTGCGCCACCACGGCGCGGCGGCCACCTCAAGCACCCGGTCCCTGGTGATCGGATGGTGCACCGTGGCGACGACCGGCAACCCCATCTTCGCGATGCCCAGCAGCGCCGATCCCAGGCTCTGGTTGTCGTGCACGACGTCGAACTCGTCGCCGCGCTCGGCCATGATCCGCTTGACCCGCATGCAGAACGTCTTGGGCTCGGGGAAACCCGCCGACCACATGGTCAGCAATTCGAGCAGGTCGATGTGATCGCGAATCTCGCGCGGGTGCGGAACGCGGAACGGATCGGGCTCGCGATAGAGGTCCAGGCTGGGCACCTTGGTGAGCCGGACCCGTGGATCGAGGCCCTCGGGATAGGGCTGCCCGGAGAACACCTCGACCTCGTGACCGAGCTCGGCAAGGCCCTGGGACAGGTACCTGACGTAGACACCCTGACCACCGCAATGGGTCTTGCTGCGGTAGGAGAGAAGAGCGATACGCACGTCAGCTCAATCCGCTGAACTGCGGCGCAGGCATGCTGGACATGTGTCCAGACTATAGTTCGACGTGCTGGGGGGCGCAACGCGGCCCCGGCCTGATCGGTAGCACGAAAGCGAACGGTCTGCCGAATCCGAGGCCATCCAGTTGCGCTTGCCGGACAGCCGAAACGGCCACCTCGCGCGGTTCACCGGAGGCCGGATCAAAACAGCGCAACCGGTTCCCGGTCACCGCCACGATCAGCACCCAGTGCCGCGGGATGACGTGCCCGATCAGCATCGGCACCGGCGCACCGGACCGCACGGTGTCCAGCACATCGGTGATCACATCCACCCGCCCGGGCAACAGACCGCGCGCGAACCGCCAGCGGCAGCGCACCCCGCAGCGGTCGGCGATGGCGGCGGCCAGACCCGCTGGGGTCATCCCCAGCCGCCGCGGCCAGGCCCGGTTCACCCGCCGGTGCACCATGTCCTGTTCAGTGCCGAACCATCCGGGACCCGCCCGCAGCAGCGACCGGTAGCCGTCGTCCAGCAACGCCGCGGCCACCACCGCGACGGTGGGTCCGCAGCTGATCCCGTCGCGTTGCCGAAGGCGATAACCGGCGAGCTTCATCGACACCGAGGCTAATCGTGACGTGGTACCCCTGGTTTCGGATAACCGATTCTGGCAACATTACCGGCCGGTAAGAATGTCGACGGCGACTCAATCGGGGGTGCAGATGGCAGGCACGTTGTCAGTCTTGGCAGTGGAGGCCACCGAGGGCGGTGGCGCGGCGCTGGACCAGATCATCGGGATCTCGATCGCGACCGCCATCATCACCGCGGGGCTGCTGTGGATCGGCATCCTGCACCGCACCCGGCGGATCACCTGGCTGGGCAACCTGGGTGACAGGGTCGGCGCCAAGATGAACCGGCCGGCCTGGGTGGCCCTGCCGACACTGCTGTTCACCTCGACGATCATCTGCGCAATGTTCGGCTTCATCTGGGATGTCAGCCTGCACATCGGCAAGGGCCGCGACTCCGGCCCACTGGCCAATCCGGCGCACTATTTCATCCTTGTCGGACTGTTCCTGCTGTTCATCGCCGGTTCGATGGCGATCATCCTGCCCCACGAGAAGCCAGGGCCGGCGGCCATCAAGATCACAAGAACCTGGTACGCCCCGGTGGGCGGCGTCCTGATGGCCGCCTGCGGCCTGTACGCGCTCATCGGGTTCCCGCTCGATGACGTCTGGCACCGCATCTTCGGCCAAGACGTCACCCTCTGGGGTCCGACGCATCTGATGCTGATCGGCGGGGCGGGCCTGTCCCTTGTCGCCGTGCTGCTGCTCGAACACGAGGGCCGGCTCGCGTCGGGCGCGGCGACCGACGACAGCTCGCTGCCGACGGTCCTGCGGTACTTCGCCTTCGGCGGACTGGTCATCGGTATGTCGGTGTTCCCCGTCGAATACGACTTCGGCATCGAGCAGTTCCGGCTGGTCCTGCACCCGATGCTGGTCGCCGCGGCGGCCGCGCTGGCACTGATCGCCGCACGGATCACCATGGGCCGCGGCGCGGCCATCGCGGCCGTGCTGTTCGCCCTGCTGATCCGCGGCATCGTGGCGGTGGCCGTCGGCCCGGTACTCGGAGCGCCCTACAGCTGGTTCGCGCTGTACCTCGGCCCGGCCCTGGTGGTCGAGCTGCTGGCCCTCACCCCATTGATCAAGCGGCCCATCGTGTTCGGCGCGGTGGCCGGTGCCGCCATCGGGACGGTCGGGTTGTGGCTGGAGTCCTTCTGGGTCGACGCCGTCTTCATGTACCCGTGGCCCACCTCGATGTGGACCGAGACGGTGCTGACCGCCGCGCCCGTCGCCATCCTGATGGGCATGTGCGGTGCGCTGCTGGGCATCGTGCTGACCGGGCGACCGCTTCCCAAGCGCGCGGTGAGCGTCGGCATCATCGTGGCGACGGTGCTGACCATCGGCGCCGCCGTGGGCAACGGGTTGAACATCTCGGTGCCACAGAACGCCAGCGCACAGATCACCCTGACCGAACTTCCCAGCCCCGCCGGCCAGCGGATGGTCAGCGCCGATATCCGTGTCACCCCCGCCGATCTGATCAGCGAGGACCCGGAATGGGTGTCGATGCTGTCCTGGCAGGGCGGCCTGGACAACGAGCGCGGACTGGTGGTCGACCACCTGGAACGGCTCGGTCCCGGGCACTACCGCACCACCCGCCCGATGCCGGTGTGGGGCACCTGGAAAACACTGGTCCGGGTCCAGGACGGCCGCACCATGGCCGCCGTGCCGGTCTTCCTGCCCGCCGATCCGGGGATCGGCGCCACCGAACTGCCTGCCGAGCGGTCGATCGATCGGCCGTTCGTCCAGGAGATCGAGATCCTGCAGCGTGAGCGCAACCTTGAGGTGCCGAGCTGGTTGTTCACCGCGGCCTCCCTGGTGGTCCTGCTGTGCTCGCTCATCCTCATCGCGGCGCTGAGCTGGGGTGCGGGCCGGATCAACGACCGGGAGATGCGGGTGGACACCGAGTCGACCCCCAAACATCCGGTGCCACAACGCTGAACACGTCGATGACCTACCTGGCCGACCATTCACTGCTGTTGGCGCTGCCTGCCTTCGCGCCTGCGGTCGTGGTCGCCGGCGTCGTCGCCTACGTGGCGATCCGGGACCGGCGTACCCCCGACGACAGCGATGACACCGAACACACCGACGAGGAGAGGATGTAGTTGTGCGGTCACTGATCGTGTTGGCCACCGCGGCACTGATATCGGTGGGGTGCAGCAGCCGCCCGGCCGACCGTCCCGAGGAGACGACCCAGCCCGCGCCGTCCGGAGTTCCGACCCTGACCGACCAGCAGGCCGCACCGGAGCGGGTGCTGCTGGAGGTCACCATCGCCGGCGGCCAGGTCACCCCGACCAATGAGCAGCTGCAGGCGCGTGTCGGTGAGCCGATCCTGATCAGGGTCACCAGCGATGTGCCAGACGAACTGCATGTCCATGCCACCCCCGAACACTCCTTCGAGGTGACACCCGGTCCGGCGCAGACGTTCCAGTTCACCGTCGAGGTACCCGGCAAGGTCGACGTGGAGCTGCACGAGGCGCATCGCGTCGTCGCCACCATCGCGGTGCAGTGACCGTACTGGCGCACGGGCTCGGCGGCTCGACCGACCTGCCCATCCCGTTCACCTACGCGCTGATCGGCGCCGCCTGGACCCTCACCTTCACCTTCGCCCTGGTCGCCTTGGCCTGGCGCACACCGCGATTCGATGCCGATACGCCGGGACGGCCGCTACCCGACGTGGTGACCCGCATGGTGGACTCGGCCATCACGCGGTGGATGCTGGCCGGGGCCGGTGTCGCGTTCACCGGCTGGGTGGTCGTCGCCGCCGTCACCGGCCCGCAGGATTCCCGTAATGCCCTGCCCGGGGTGTTCTACGTGCTGCTCTGGGTCGGGTTGGTGGCGCTGTCGGTGCTGTTCGGACCGGTGTGGCGGGTGTTGTCACCGGTCCGCACCATCGCCCGGCTGCTGCGGGTGGGCGGCGGGCGCATCACCTACCCGGCCCGGCTGGGTTACTGGCCTGCGGCGGCGGGGCTGTTCGCCTTCGTCTGGCTGGAGCTGGCCAGCCCCGACCCAGGATCGCTGCCGGCGGTGAAGATCTGGCTGCTGGTGTACTTCGCGATCACCATGGTCGGTGTGCTGGTATGCAGTCCGCGCTGGTCTGCGCGGGCCGACCCGTTCGAGGTGTACAGCATGGTCGCCTCGCGGTGCGCACCGTGGCGGCGTAATCCGGACGGCCGCATCGCCATCGGCAACCCGTTCGACCGACTGCTGTCGCTGCCGGTCCGCCCGGGTATCGTCGCCGTGCTGGCAGTTCTGTTGGGCTCCACCGCTTTCGACAGCTTCTCGGCCATCCCCGGATGGCGCAGCTTCGTCGACGCCCACGCCGACGGACAGTGGGGTGCCAGCGCCATCAAGACGGCCGGGCTGGCCGTCTTCGTCATCACCGTCGGCGTGACGTTCAGCCTGGCAGCCGCCGCCACCGGTGGGGTGGATCGCGCGCGCCGCAGGCAACTGCCCGGGTTGATGGCGCACTCGCTGATACCGATCGTCATCGGATACGTGTTCGCCCACTACCTGACCTACCTGATCGAAAAGGGTCAGCAGACGGTGCACGCGTTGCTCGGGCTGCAGGACGCCCAGGTCTACTACCTGCTGTCCATGCATCCGTCGCTGCTGGCATCGTTGAAGGTGGGCTTCGTGCTGCTCGGACACGTGGCGGGCGTGGTGGCCGCCCACGACCGTGCGCTGCGGATACTGCCCAAGGGGCATCAGATGACCGGGCAGCTGGCGATGATGCTGGTCATGGTGGGCTACACATTCCTCGGGCTCTATCTGCTCTTCGGTGGTTGAGCGATACGGTTGTCGGCATGCGTGCGCTGATCGTGGTGGATGTGCAGAAGGATTTCTGTGAGGGCGGTTCGTTGGCCGTCGAAGGTGGTGCCGCGGTCGCCGGCGCGATCACCGGCCTGCTCGCCGGTCACGACTACGACCATGTGGTCGCGACCATGGATTTCCACATCGACCCCGGTGAGCATTTCTCCGATACCCCGGACTACCGGGTGTCCTGGCCGCGGCACTGTGTGGTCGGCACCCCCGGGGTGGACTTCCACGAGAATCTCGATCCCGCCGCGGTCGAGGCGGTGTTCACCAAGGGCGAGTTCTCGGCGGCCTACAGCGGTTTCGAGGGCACCGATGCCGAGGGCACCTCGCTGACCGATTGGCTGGCCCGCCGCGGCGTGAACGCCGTGGACGTGGTGGGCATCGCCACCGACTACTGCGTGCGGGCGACAGCGCTGGATGCCGCGGCCGCCGGGTTGCGCACGCGCGTGCTGCTACCGCTGTGCGCGGGCGTCGCCGCGGACTCCACCGCCGAGGCGGTGGCCCTGCTGCGGGCGCGCGGCGTCGAGGTCACCGAGTAGGGGCGGCGGTGCCGTAGTCCGACAGTTGCGCGGTCAGTTCCTCGGCATAGGACAAGTGCAGGGCCAGCTTCGCGCACGCCTGCCGGGCGCGCTCGTGACAGTCGGCCACGTGTCGCCGGGCACGGACCTGCTGCTCGGGGCTCGACGACACGTCGCCGATCACGTCGAGGGCATCGAGCAGCTCCCGCATCTCATCGAGAGAGAACCCCAGCGGCTTCATCCGCCGGATTGACAGCAGACGGTCGATATCGCCCTCGGTGTAGAGCCTGAAACCACCGGCCGAACGCGCCGATGGGGTCACCAGACCGACCTCGTCGTAATGTCGAATCGTCTTGACGGACAACTCGGTTCGGGCGGCAGCATCGCCGATCTGCAAAAGTTCGCCCACGGCACGGCCCTCCTAGTGCGCGGAGTCCATGCGCCCACTCAGGCGGGCGTGGCGCTGCGCACTGTTGTCGTTCATCCCGATGATGGTGACATTTTTCCCCTTGGCTGCGTACTTGGTGGTGATCGCATCCAGGGTGGCCACCGTCGAGGCATCCCAGATGTGCGCCGCACTCATGTCGATGACGATGTTTCGCGGATCGGCCGCGTAGTCGAACTGGTAGACAAGGTCATTGCTCGATGCGAAGAACAGCTCGCCCCGGACCGCGTAGACGCGGGTATCCGCATCGCCGGCGTCCTCGGTGTCGGAGATTTCGACGACCTCGGTCAGGTGTGCGACGCGGCGAGCGAACAACACCATGGCGGTCAATGTCCCGACCCCGACCCCATAGGCGAGATTGTCGGTGGCCACCGTGACCGCCACCGTCGCCAACATGACGGCCGTTTCGCTCTTGGGCATGCGACGCAACGTTTTCGGGTGCACGCTGTGCCAATCCAGGGTGGCCACCGACACCATGATCATCACGGCAACCAGTGCCGCCATCGGGATCTGCGCGACCAGGTCCCCGAGGCCGACGACGAGGGCGAGCAGGAACGCGCCGGCCAGGAAGGTGGAGATCCGGGTACGGGCACCCGAAACCTTCACGTTGATCATCGTCTGGCCGATCATCGCGCAACCGCCCATGCCACCGAACAGACCGGTCACCACATTGGCCACGCCCTGGCCGACTGCCTCACGCGTCTTGTTCGAGTGCGTGTCGGTGATGTCGTCGACGAGTTTGGCCGTCATGAGCGATTCCAGCAGACCCACCACCGCCATGGTCAACGCATAGGGCGCGATCACCCCCAATGTCTGCCAGGTCCACGGCACTTCGGGAATCAGAAGGGACGGAAGACTGGAGGGAAGCTGCCCCTCGTCTCCGACGTTCGGCACCGACCAGCCCAGTCCGATCGTGGCAGCAGTCAGCACGACGATCGCCACCAACGGGGCGGGGATTGCGGTGGTGATCCTGGGCAGCAGGATCATCAGCACGATCCCGACCGCGACCATCGGATACACCAGCCACGGAACACCGAGCAGGTGTGGCACCTGGGACACGAAGATCAGGATGGCCAGGGCATTGACGAATCCGACCATGACGCTGCGCGGGATGAACCGCATCAGACGGGCTACCCCCAACCCGCCGAGGACCATCTGGATGACACCGGCCAGCAGCACCGCCGCGATCAAGTGATCCAGCCCGTGGCTTCGCACCAAGGGCGCCACCACCAGCGCGACAGCACCCGTCGCAGCGCTGATCATCGCCGGCCGGCCGCCCACCAGGGCGATGGTGACCGCCATGGTGAACGAGGCGAAAAGTCCGACCCGTGGGTCGACGCCGGCGATGATGGAGAACGAGATCGCCTCGGGAATCAACGCCAGGGCCACCACCAGGCCGGCCAGCACCTCCGTGCGGAGTCGGCGTGGTGAGCGCAGTGCCGCCAGGACGGACGGTTCCCGCGCAGGGGTGATGGGCACGACGACTCCTCGTCAAAAGCGGGATGCGGTGCGCCACGTTGCGCCAGAAGTATTGGACGGAAGCACTGTTCACGTCCGCTTCGGAAGACTCTACCCCAACGGGAGAGTTGTCGGGAAATCCGTCGAGCACCACCCCGTCGCCGAGGGCGCTGCGTCCGCCGGACGGTGCGTCAGTTACCCAGCAACCGGTCCAGTGCGCCCAACGGAATCGGCAGCCACGTCGGCCGGTAGCGCGACTCGTAGCCCACCTCGTAGACCGCCTTGTCCAGCTCATAGGCCAACAGCACACCGGCCGAGTCCCATGGATTGAGTCCGCCGGCCGATGCATAGCCGTCGCAGAAGGCCTTGCGGTTGGCCCGCACCCACTCTCGGGCGGCGACCTCGAGTTCGACGTCCTGGACCGTCAACAACCGTTGCGAGGCAACGTAATCGTAGGAGCGCAGCATTCCCGCGACATCGCGCAGCGGGGAGTCCGGGCGGCGGCGTTCGGCCAGCGGCTGGCCCGGTTCGCCCTCGAAATCGATGATCAACCACCCGGTGGGCGTGTGCAACACCTGGCCCAGGTGCAGATCGCCATGAACGCGCTGTTCCGGTGTCGGCTCGTCGGCGACCTGCCGGTAGCACTGCTCGATCTGCCCAAGCCGTTCGGCGACCTGCGGCACCGAGGCGGCCAACGACCGGGCCCGCTCGATCAGCGTCTGCGCGGGGAATCCCGTCATCCGACTGCCGAGGGTTTCAGCCAACGACAGGTGCACCGAGGCGACCGCCTCGCCGAGGCGGTGCGACTCCTGCCCGAAATCCGCCTCCGCCGAACGCAAATCCTCGGTGCGCCGCTCGGCCACCGACCAACCGTCCGATGACCCCGTGGCGAAGACACTCACCATGCCCAGCGTGTATTGCTCACCATTCCAAGCGATTTCATAGGAGCCGAGCAGTTCGGTGACATGTGGATTACCGGCCAGCGCCCGGGTCAATTCGATATCGGGATTGATACCGGGGGTCAGCCTGCGGAAGGCCTTCATGATCGAGTGGTCGCCGAACACGACGCTGGTGTTCGACTGTTCGGCGCCCATGCTGCGCACCGGTGTGGTCGGACCCCACTGGGCGTCCGGCTCGGCTGAGAAGCTGACCGGGCCGATCGAGGCGGATTCGCCGATCAGGCCCAGCAGCCGCGTCGCCACCTCAGGATCGGTGAGGGCGTCATACCCGGTGCGGCCGGCATCGGTGCCGATCGCGGTGTGCTCGGCACCGGCGCCCCAGCGGACGACAACCTGGTAGCGATCGACGGACCCGTCGGCGTAGTCCACCTCGAGCAAGACCAGGTCGAGGTCCGCGCCCAGGGGCACCACCGTCGGTCGGACGTCGGTGAGGTCGCGGCCGCGCCCGCCGTACCACCGCTGTCGGGGTAGCCACTGGGCGAACGGCAAGGTCATCGCTTCTCCAACGTAGTCGCAGGACGGCCCGGATGCCGTCCCCTTCCACCCTCGTACCCGACTGTGCGTCCACGTACACCCGGCCGGCCTTTCGGTATGGTGCCGCTATGCCTGATCTGCGCGACCATGGCGATCCGGGGGACGCCCCGTCGATCCCGCCACCGACGGCCCCGGTGAGTGACGCCACCCGTCCGTCGGCTGCGGAGGAGGCGCGCACCATCGCGGCGTCCACCAACACCGCAACACTGGCCACCCTGACCGCCGACGGTGATCCGTGGGCGTCCTTCGTCACCTATGGGCTGCACCACGGCGCACCGGTGCTGTGCGTGTCGAATCTCGCCGAGCACGGCCGCAACCTCGCCGGTGACCAGCGGGCGAGTATTGCCATTGTCGCGCCCGAGGGCCCGGACGATCCGCTGGCCTCGGGACGCATCACGCTGGCCGGGGTGGTCACCCGCCCCACCGGCGCCGCCCTGGACGCCGCCCGGCAGGCACATCTGGACGCGGTCCCGGCCGCCAAGTACTACATCGACTACAGCGATTTCACGCTGTGGGTGCTCGACGTGCAGCGGGTGCGCTGGGTCGGTGGTTACGGCCGGATGGACTCCACCACCGGCGCCGACTACACCGCCGCCGCCCCCGACCCCGTCGCGCCGCACGCCGCGGGCGCGATCGCCCACCTCAACGCCGACCACGCCGATGCGCTGACGGCCATGGCCCGTGCCCTCGGTGGTTATCCCGATGCCACCGCCGCCACCTGCACCGGCGCCGACCGCTACGGCCTCGACCTGCGGGTCGACACCCCCCGCGGAATCGCCTACACCAGGGCCGGCTATCTCAAGCCGATCGATGCCATCGGTGAGTTACGCGCGGCCGCAGTGGAACTGACGCGACGGGCCCAGCGGGGCTGAACCGTTCTGCCACCGACCGACACGGTGCAATACGATCGCCCTATGCAACGTCCGGACAGCTGGCAGGCCGCCTTCGATCTGATTCGCACCCGCGCCCACGAGCGACGCGAGGAGCCGTTCAAGCTGGTCAGCGGGCAGCTCAGCCATGACTACATCGACGGCAAGCACGCAATCGACAACGGTGAGCGGCTGACCACCGTCAGCCGTGCCGTCGCCGATCTGGCCGCCGCGCACGGTATCGAGTTCGACGCGGTCGGCGGATTGACCATGGGCGCCGATCCGTTGGCTCACGGCATCGCGATGGTCACCGGCGCGGCCTGGTTCTCGGTCCGCAAGGAACAGAAACAACGCGGCCGCGAGCAGTGGATCGAGGGCTTCCGGCTCTCCCCCGGTGACCGGGTCCTGCTGGTCGACGATGTGATCAGCACCGGCGGGTCGACCAAGAAGGCCTATGACCGGGTGCTGGACGTCGGTGTGACGGTCACCGGGGTGATCCCGATGGTCGACCGCGGCGATGTCGCGGCCGAACTGTTCGGCGGTCTCGGGGTGCCCTTCGCGGCCCTGGTCACCTACCGGGATCTGGGCATCGACCCGGTCAAGGCCGTCTGACCCGCGACCTACCCTCAGGCCCCTGACCTCAGGCCCCTACCCTTCGATGACGAGCACGCCACCCGGTTCCAGACCGACGGTGACCCGATCGCCCGGCGCGAACGCCCGTGCCGCCGAACTGTTCATCTGGGCACAGAGCGCCGCGCCGTCCGCCAAGGCCACGCTCACCCGGGATATCGCGCCGAGGAACGACACCGCGACGACCGTGGCCTGCCCGGCCGGATCGGCCTGCACGGTCACCGATTCCGGGCGCACCATCGCCACACCCGCGCCGTCCACCGAACCGGGTAGCGCGGGGACCGTCACGCCGAGCAGACCGGCTGTGCCGCCGGACACCGTGGCCGCCAGCTTGTTGTTGAGACCCACAAAATCTGCGACGAACGGGGTCGCCGGGTGGGCGTACAGCTCGGCCGGGGCGGCCAGTTGCTCCAACCGTCCGGCGTTCATCACGCCGACCCGGTCGGCGACGGCCAGCGCCTCCTCCTGGTCATGGGTTACGAACAGCGTGGTCGTCCCCACCTCCAGCTGCACCCGGCGGATCTCGTCACGCAGCTGGGTGCGCACCTTGGCGTCCAGCGCCGAGAGCGGCTCGTCGAGCAGCAGTACTCGCGGGCGCACCGCCAGCGCACGGGCCAGCGCCACCCGCTGCTGCTGACCGCCGGACAACTCGTCGGCATAGCGCCCGGACTGGGCGGAGAGCCCGACCAGCTCCAGCATCTCGGCCGCGCGCGACCGCCGTTCGCCCGCACCCACCCCGCGCATCTTCAGTCCGAAGGCGACGTTGTCGAGCACCGTCAGATGCGGGAACAGGCTGTAGGCCTGGAACACCATCCCCATATCGCGCTTGTTCGCCGGCACGCCCGTGATATCGCGTCCGTCGACCAGCACCGATCCCGACGTCGCCTCCTCAAGGCCGGCCAGGATGCGCATCGCGGTGGTCTTGCCACACCCCGACGGGCCGAGCAGGGCCACCAGCTCCCCCGGTTCGATCCGCAGGTTCAGCCCGTCCAGAGCCCGCACCGCCCCGAAAGTGCGTGTCAGGTCCTGTAATTCAACAGCCACGCTCATGAGTGTCCGCGCCGCCTCTTCCGTCCGGTCAGCAACGACAGCCCCAGCAGCAGTCCGAAGCCGAAGATCAACGTGGCCAGCGATGCCGCCACCGAGGTCGGGCCGTCGCTGCGGCCGAGTTCGACGATCTGCACCGGCAGCGTCTGGAATCCGGACAGTGAGGCCACGGTGTACTCGCCGAGCACCACGGCGATCGAGATGAAGGCTGCCGACAGGATGCCGGTGCCGATATTGGGCACGATCACCCGCACGATGGTCGACGTCCAGCCCGCCCCCAGCGACCGGGCCGCCTCCGACAACGTCGGCAGATCGATCGCCGACAAGGCCGAATCCAGCGCCCGGTAGGCGAACGGCAGCACCAGCACGATGTAGACGAAGGTCAGCGTCAGCGCCGACTCGCCGAGCAGGTAGGTCACCCACAGGTACACGTTGCGCAGCCCGACGACCACCACCAGCGCGGGAATGGTCAACGGCAGCAGGCACAAAAACTCCACCAATCGGTTGGCCCACGGGGCGCGCAGCCGAACCCAGATCATGGTGGGGACCAACAGCGCCAGCATGGCCGTCACGGTCAGCACCGCGAGCAGCAGTGACGTGAAGATCGCGGTCAGCAGGGCCTCGTCGGTGACCAGATTCGCCCAGGCGGCCATGGTGCGGCCGCCGCCGAACGGGTCACGGGTCGCGAAATCGGCCATCGCATAGAGCGGGAACAGGAAGAAAGCACCGAAACCGAGCCACAGCAGAACGCGCACGGGCCGGGTCATCGCAACCACCGGGCGGTCCGGCGCACCAACAGGTTGTAGGCGATCATCACCACGGCGACCACCACGATCATCTCCAACGCGAGGGCGTAGGCCAGCCCGGCTTGCCCGAGCACCACCTCACTGGTCAACGCCGCCCGGATCAACAGCGGCACAATCGGACTGCCCTGACTGACCAATGCCGCAGCGGTGGCGTACGCAGCGAAGGCGTTGGCGAACAACAGCAGCGTCGAGCCGAGGAACGCCGGCGTCAGCAGGGGCAGCGCCACCTCACGCCAGTACTCCCAGGTGCTCGCACCCAGGCTCACCGCGGCCTCACGCCATTGTGCGCGCAGGCCTTCCAGAGCGGGCAGGAACACGATGACCATCAGCGGGATCTGAAAGTAGGTGTACACCAGGATCAATCCCGGCAGGCTGTACAACCAGCCGCCCGGCGCGATGTTGACACTCAACAGGTGCTGGAACCACAGCGTGAGCACACCGTTGATGCCCACCGTGGCCAGGAATGCGAAAGCCAATGCCACGCCGCCGAACTGGGCCAGCACACTGCTCAGCGCCAGCACGGCGCGGCGGAGCAGTGAGCGCGGCGGACTGCTCAGGATCAGCCAGGCCAGCACCGCTCCGCCGAACGCACCGATCAGCGCGCTCGCACCCGAGAGCACCAGACTGCGCACCAGCGCGGTCAGCGGCGCCTGGCCGAACAATGCGCCGATGAGTTCCAGGGAGAACCTGCCGTCCACGACGAACGCGTTGACGATGACCGTCACGGTCGGGATGAGCAGGAAGACCGTGACCACTGCCAGGAACGGCAGCAGCGGCAGGGCCTGGCGGAGATACCGCACCGCTCAGCCGATGGCCTTGGCCCAGTTGGCTTCCAGATACTTCGTCGCCGCCTCGTTCTGCTCGACGCTGACGAAGGTGGCCGCACCGTCGACCGGCGGGAGGGTGCCATAGGTCTGCCGGTCGATGGTGCCGTGAGTGACCATCCAGTCCGCGCGCACCGGCCGTGCTCCACCGGCGAGATACAGATTCTGCCCCTCGTCGCTGTACAGGAACTCCTGCCACAGCCGTGCCGCCGCGGGATGCGGCGCATCTTTGTTGATGGCCTGGAAGTAGTAGCCCGCCACGGCCGCGTTGGGCGGGATGACGACCTTCCAGCCCGGAACCTTCTTGGACTGTGCGACATTGAGGTAATCCCAGTCGAGCACCACCGGTGTCTGCCCGGAGGCGATGGTGGCCGGGGTGGGGTCGACGGGCAGGAAGTTGCCGGCCTCGTTGAGCTTGGCGAAGAACTCCACACCGGGGGCGATGTCATCGGGGGAACCGCCCTGCGACACCGCGACCATCATCACCCCGGAGAACGCGGCCCCGGCCTGGGTCGGATCCCCGTTGAGAGCCACCTTGCCGGCGAATTCGGGCTTGAGCAGATCGTCCACACCGGCGATGGTGGGCACCTTGGCGGAGTCGTAGCCGATGGACATGTAGCCGCCGTAATCGTTGACCCACAGACCATCGGGATGCTTGAAGGAGTCCGAGATCTCGGCGAAGTGCTCGACCTTGTAGGGTGCGAACTTGTCGGTGTTGGCCAGTGCCACCGACTGCCCGAGGTCGAAGACGTCCGGTGCGGTGCTGCGGCCCTTCTGCTGTTCGGCGGCGTTGATCTCCTCCTGGCTGCTGGCGCCGGGCTGAGCCGAATTCACCTTGATGCCGTACTTGTCACCGAAGGTCTTGATGATCTGGCCGTAGTTGGCCCAGTCGTCGGGCAGGGCGATGACGTTGAGTTCGCCCTCGGCCTTCGCTGCCTCGATCAGACGGTCCATACCGCCGAAATCGGCTGCCGAGGTGGCGGTGCGGGCATCGCTACCACCGTCGGCGGCCTGTTCCTTCTCCGGTGGTGCGCAGGCGACCAGACCGGCGGCCAGGAGCACAGCCGCAGCAGTGGGACCGAACATCGAAATCCTCATGCGCGAACCTTCCGATGGGCAGACGACCAGTTGGTGTCGGTGAGCTGACATCTCGGTGAACGAGGTCCGACGCTACCGGGTTCTACGATCGGAGGATGGCCGAACCGCACGCCCTGTTCGCCGGCGCACCCGTCGCCGCGCTGTCCACTGCCGACGATCACGGGGTGCCGCATCTGGTGCCGGTGGTCTTCGCCGTGGACGGCGACACCGTGTACACGGCGGTCGATGCCAAGCGGAAGTCGACGCAACGCCTCCGCAGGCTGGCCAATATCGAGGTGAACCCGCGGGTGAGTCTGCTGGTCGATCATTACGACGACGACTGGTCGGCGCTGTGGTGGGTGCGTGCCGACGGCACGGCCACCGTGCATCACGACGGTGAGCAGATGGCCATCGGATATGGGCTGCTCCGTGCGAAGTACCCGCAGTACGAGCGCACCGCGCTCGACGGCCCAGTGGTGGAGATCAATGTCCACCACTGGGCCGCCTGGCAGGCCTGATTACAGCAGGCCGAGCAGTTGCAGGTCGGTGACGTACTTGACGATCACGTCCCGGCTTACATGCGGAATATCCTTGTCCGGGCCGATTTTCGCCTCCTGCACCGCGGTGCGGAACACATCGGTGGGCGCCATCGCACCGTTCACCGGCAGGCCCGGAGTGGTGTAGTTGTGCAGCAGCGGCAGCAGTGAGGCCTGCCGTTGCCGATCCGGCAATGTCCGCAAGGTGGCACCGAACTGCTCGAACCACGCCTGGTAGTCGTCGATACGCCGGATCGGGTGTCCCGCGTCGACGAGCCAGTCGACGAACTCGTCGAGGCCCAGACCGTCATCGTGCGGGTTCATCACGTGGTAGGTCTCGAAACCGTCGGTGACATCGGCACCGAGGGTCGAGATGGCTTCGGCGATGAACTCCACCGGCAGGCCGTCATAGTGGCTGCGCTGCCGATTACCCTGCGCGTCAAGCTGATTGAACGACTTCGGGGCGATGCCGGTGGCCACCAGGCTGAGCATCATCCTGGTGAACATATCCGGCAGGTTGAGCTGACCGGCGTAGCTGGTGTCGGCCAGGATCATGTCGCAGCGGAACACCGAGACCGGGAGCCCGAACTGCTGGTGTGCCTCGCGGAGCAGCACCTCACCCGCCCACTTGCTGGCGCCGTATCCGTTGGCGTAGCTGTCGTCGAGCACCCGGGTGGCGCTGATCTCGCGGATATCGGCGTCCTCGACGAAGCGCCCCGGCTCGATACCCGCCCCGACACCGATGGTCGAGACGTACACGAACGGCTTGATGCGAGTGGTCAACGCGATGCGGATCAGCTCGGCGGTGCCGAGGGCATTGGGCCCGAACAATTCGGTGTAGGGCAGCACGTGGTTGACCAAGGCCGCCGGGTCGACGATCAGGTCGACCGTATCGGCCAGCCGCTGCCAGGTCTGGCGATCCAGTCCGAGATCGTGCTCACCCTTGTCGCCGGCGAGCACCTCAAGGTGCTTGTCGGCGAGTTCCCGGTAGTGCGCAACGAGTTTCGGGTCGCCGGTGTCGAAGGTGGCATCCAGCCGGGCGCGCGCCTCGGCATCGGAGCGGGCCCGCACCAGCGCGATCACCTTGCCGTCGACGAGGTTCATCCGTTCCAGCCACTCCAGGGCCAGGTAGCGGCCCAGGAATCCGGTGGCGCCGGTCAGCAGGACGGTGCGCACATTGGTCGCCGGTCCGGCCAGATCGCCCGCGGCCGCCAGCGTCTCGGCATCGATGAACTTGTCCAGGGTCAGGTCGGCGGCCCGAGCCACCGTGGCGTCCTTACCGTGCACCGACGCGAAGCTCGGCCGCAGGCCCGAACCGGAACGCTGCGTCTCGATGTGCGCGGCGATGGAGGCCAGATCCGCTGTCGGACTGACGATCACGCTGACCGGCACCTCGACGTCGAAGATATCGGCCAGCAGGTTGCCGAAGGTCAACGCCGACAACGAGTCACCACCGAGATCGGTGAAATGCACATCGGGTGCGATATCGGAGCTGGCGGCGCCGAGCAGTGCCACGGCGGCGCGACCCACGGTCTCCAGCACCGGCGCATCGGCACCGGTGGCCCGCAGTGCCTGCAACTCGCCCGCCTGGCTGTCGGCCAGCTCGGTGTAGAGCTGTTCGAGCTCGGCACCGTAACGCTCCTTCAGTTTCGGCCATGCCAGCTTCTTGATCCCGGTCAGCAGGCCGTTCTCGGTGCTGAACGGCGTGGTCTCGACCAGGAAGTCGCGCGGGAGTTCGTAGCTCTGCAGATCGGCCTTGCGGGCCGCCGCTTTCAGCGAGTCGGCGATATCGGCCTTCGTGGCGTTGGGGTCGGTGGGCACGACCACGGCCAGCAGGTAGGGACGGGCGCTGTTGCCGTAGATGTAGATCTGGTGCACCAGCGGCGCGGTGTTGAACACCGCTTCCAATTTGGAGACGGTGACGAACTCGCCCTGGGACAGCTTGAGCACATTGTTGCGCCGGTCGATGTAGGCGACCTGGTCGGGACCGAGCTCGGCCACGATGTCACCGGTCCGGTAGAAACCGTCCTCGTCGAAGACCGACGCGGTGACCTCGGGGCGTTTGTAGTAGCCGGGGAACAGCTGCTCGGAACGGATCAGCAGCTCGCCGCGCGGATGCGGCACATCGGTCGAGTAGTAGCCCAGTTCGGGAACATCGACCAGCTTGTAATCCAGCACCGGCGGCCGGCTGATCTGGCCGTCGACGAAGACCGCGCCTGCCTCGGTCGAGCCGTAGCCCTCGACGAGGTGCAGCTCCAACAGCCGCTCCACCCACGCCTTGAGTTCGGGGGAGATCGGCGCCGATCCGGTGAGCGCGCTGACGTAGCGACCACCGAGCAGGTTGGTCCGCATATCGGTGAGGATGTCGGCCTCGGAGCCGCCGTGGGCGGCGCGGCTCTGATAGTCCTGGAACAGCATGTCCCACACCCGGGGGACGAAGTTGAGCTGCGTCGGCCGGGTCAGGGCCAGATCCTCCAGCAGCGTGGACAGATCGGCTCGGGCGGCGAAGTTCACGACGCCACCGCTGGCCAGCGAGGCGTAGAGGATGCCGCGGCCCATGACGTGGCTCATCGGCATGAAGCTCAGCACGATCGCGGGAACGTGGCCCTGTCGGGCATCCCAGTGCGAGTTGATGGCAGGCCGCCAGATGTCGGCGACCTTGCCCTCGGGATACATGGCGCCCTTGGGGGCGCCGGTGCTGCCCGAGGTGTAGATCAGCAGTGACAGCGGGTCACCCTGCTGCGCGGGGATCACGGCGTCCGCACGCTCGGCGCCGGAGGCGATCACCTCATCGAGGGTCTCCAGGGTCTGCCCGCCGAGCCGTGCCTTCGCGGCGGCGACGGCTTCCCGGTCATCGTCGATCGCGGGGTTCTGGTCGAAGACCACCAGGGCCGGAACGCCGGACCCGAGCGCCAGCGTCACGGCGTCATCGAGGTGGTTCACATCGGAGGCGATCAGCGCCGGTTCGGTCTCGGCGACGATCGGGGCCAAGGCTGCCGCGGTCGCGCTGGTCTGCAGCGGGACCGAGACCGCCCCGAGCTGGGTCAGGGCGATGTCGATGACCGTGAAGTCGACGCTGCCGAAACCGAGAATGGCAACCCGGTCACCCGGACGGACGGTGCCGGACCAGGCGTTGGTGACGGCGCGAACCCGGTCCCACAGCTGGCCGTAGGTGATGGTCTCGAAGTGGCCGAGCAGCTCGGCACGGGTGCGTCCGGTGGCATCGTCGGTGACCAGTTGGACGGCACGGCTGCCGAGGGCGGGCCGCTCGGCGTACCCGGTCAGGACGGTGCGGATGATCTCGGGCAGGCGCATATCGGGTGCGGCGACGGCGTCGGCGATGGCGGGGTCGGGTGCCGCGGCGGCGAACTCGGGATCGGTGGCGTACAGGTCGGCCAGGCGCTGCTGGTCATCAAGATTTTCGGCGAACATGAACACTTCCTCGGATCTACTCACGACGTATTGCAACGGCCGGGGACCTCGTCGTCCTCACCGACCAACCCGTACAACGTTAGCAAAACTAAAGATATGCCCCACCGCTACAAGCTGCGGATTTCCTGGCAAAACGCTGGACGTGGTCAGGACCGATGTGACTGGGCTTCCAACCGCTCCTCATAGGCGCCCTCGTCACGACCCAGCGCGATGGTGGCAGCGGTCATGGCCAGTACGGCGACGGTCAGCACCACCGTCTCCCAGCGGTTCGCGTTGAGGGTCTCCCCCAGAAGGAACACCCCGAACAGCACCGCGGCGATCGGTTCGACCACGACCATGGTCGGCACCGACGTCTGCAGCGATCCGGCGTGGAATGCCGACTGCTGCAGCAGCGTGGCGACCACTCCGAGCACAACCAGTGCGTAGGGCACCGGGGTCGCCAACACCGCGACGGCACTACCGCGGTCCAGCATGAACATCAGGATCTTGGTCAACACCGCGACCAGACCGAACATGACACCGACCGCGACGGCCAGCGGCACCGCACGCTTCCATCCCGCATGGCGCACCGCGAACAGCACGCACCCGATCACCAGCACCGAGCAGATGCCGATGACGATGGCCACCGTGGGCGCCGGAGCCACCTGTTCATTGACCCGCGGATGCGCCAGCGGGACGAACACCGCCAGCGACGCGGTGAGCAACAGCGCCCACAGCCAGGCACCGCGTGTCACCCGCCGGTGCGCCAACCGTGCGCTGAGCGGGAGCGCGAACAGCAGCGCCGAGACCAGCAGGGGTTGGACGACGATGAGCGATCCGTTGTCCAGCGCCAACGCCTGGAAGACGAATCCGGCCACGGCCGCGGCCGTACCGGCCCACCACAGCGGACGTCGTAACAGCGTCGCGAACATGACGCTGCTGACACCGTGTTCCTCGGGAACGTCCAGCGTCGCGCGTTGCCGCACCACGATGCCGATGGCGGCGAAAATCGCTGCGCACAACGCGAAGACGACGACGAGCAGCTGGTCGATCACCGGCGCGGCCTCCTCGTCACGCCACCACCCTAGGTGGTGACGACCGACGCCGCCCGGGCCGCTGCTAGTGCTCTTCGGTCTGCGGCTGCGGTGCCGTATCCGGTCCCGACGGACCACTCGATGCGCCCGCACCGGGTGCCTCCACGACGGTCGGAGCCGCTACGTCACCGACCGGCTCGGATTCGGCCGGCGCGCGCACCTCGATATCGCGAGCCTCTTCGTGATCGGCACGGTCCGTGGTTTCTGCGGGGTCCGCAAGCTCGGTGTCATCGAGCGAGTCGCTCTCGCGGCCGGCCGTGTTCACCCGTGCACCGAACCCGGCCCGCAGCCCGCGGGTGCGCTCGACCGTCAGGGGTGCGTCCGGCCCCTCCTCGACCGGGTCGGGCGCGGGCGCTACCGGTGCCGCCTGCGCGGGGGCCTGCGGGGCGAAGATCGCTCCGAGCGGCGGAAGCAGTTGGGCGCCGGTCGGCTTGCTGTAGTCGGAGCGGTCGTAACCGAGTTCGACCAGTGCCCGCAACGGCCGCTCGATCGCGTCGAGCAGCAGATCCGGCAGTATGCCGCGCAGGGGCATCAGCAGCGGCAGGCGTTCGGTCGGGATCAGGTAGTAGGTGGTGTCACCGTGCTGTTGGTAGTAGCGCGGATCTCCGGTGTCGATGCTCGACAGCGCGGTCGCATCCAGATCCTGGGTTCCGCCGTGCAGATAGATGATGCCGAGGATCGCGTTGGCGGTGGCCAGTAGGTTCAGCGGATAGGTCGGGAAATCCGCCCACCCGTCGTATTGGCGGGCGATGTCGACGGTGGATCCGGCTCCGGGCTGCGGGTCGCGCAGCACCGGTGTCGGACCGCTGAAGGTGATGTCCAGCAGTGGCACGTACAGGCCGCCGAACCGGGCCATGATCCCGCCGTTGGGCCGCCCCGGATTCTCGACGAGGACGTAGTCGACGCCGTTGGCCGGGTGGCCGGCCTTGTAGGCGGAGGCGACCACCGCGCCCTGCGAGTAGCCGAACACCGTGTCACCGGCGATCGGCTGCTCACCGAGGTGTGCCAGGCCGCGCTCGACCGAGGTATTCCAGGTCGGGTCCTGCAGGCCACCGGAGGAGAACGGACCGATGGCCGCGGGGTAGTCCACCTGCCGGAAATCGCCAGGGTCGCCCAGCCCGGCGCCGGTACGCATCGCGGTGACGAAATCCTGCGGTGGCTGGTGCCCGGTGGTGTTCCCGATCCGGGTGCCCTCAAGGTAGTAGGTGCCGGCTGCCTGCACCGGGGCCGCCGGCGACAGTCCCACCGCAAGGGCCAACACCGAGGCCAGCCCGACGACGTGTGTTGTGGACAACCCGGCTCCGCTCGCTCGGAACAACGATTTCGCCGGATGCTACTCCGAGAAAGTTTGCTGAGCGGCGGATCGCGGGTCGTCCGAACGGCTTAATCCGTTGTCTGCGGTGAGCGCTCGTCGTTCTTCTTGTCGACCACCCTGGTCTTGTACAGGCTCGCGGCGGTGGTGATGACGAGCGTGACGATGATGACGCCCAGGCTGGCCAGCGTCGGGATGGTCGGCACATGCACGGGCTCGCCGCCGTTGATGAACGGCAGCTCGTTCTCGTGCAGGGCGTGCAGCACCAACTTGACGCCGATGAAGCCGAGGATGAACGAGAGTCCCTGGGACAGGTAGACCAGCCGCTTGAGCAGATCGCCGAGCAGGAAGTACAGCTGGCGCAGACCCATCAGCGCGAAGACGTTGGCGGTGAAGACCAGGTAGGGCTCCTGGGTCAGCCCGTAGATGGCCGGGATGGAGTCCAGCGCGAACAGCAGGTCGGTGGTGCCCAGCGCGATGATCACCAGGAACATCGGGGTGATGAGGCGCTTGGAGTTCTCCTTGACGGTGAGCTTGAGCCCGTGCCATTTGTCGGTGGTGTTCAGGTAGTTGCGCGCGAACCGGACGACACCGTTCTCACCGTCGTCGTCGTGGTCGGTGTCCTTGGCCAGCTTGATGGCGGTGTAGATGAGGAAGGCGCCGAAGATGTAGAACACCCACGAGAACTGTTCGATGGCGACGGCGCCGAGGGCGATGAAGATGCCGCGGAAGATCAGCGCCAGGATGATGCCGACCAGCAACGCCTGTTGTTGGTAGATCCGCGGCACCTTGAAGCTGGCCATGATGATCAAGAAGATGAAGAGGTTGTCCACCGACAGGCTGTACTCGGTGAGCCATCCGGCGAAGAACTCGACGCCGTACTGGCTGCCGTGGAACGTCCAGGTCCAGATTCCGAAGGCGATCGCAAGGCAGACGTAGAACGTCAGCGCGATCGAGGTTTCCTTGGTGGACGGTTCATGGGGCCGCCTGCCGAGCACCAGCACATCCACCAGCAGGATGCCCAGGGTGACGGCGAGGGTGATGCCCCACTCGAGGGTGGACACGTTCATAGATACGGAGCCTCCGGTCGTCGACAAAACGGCCGAGGTCTCTTCCGCCTGCGCAACACGACGCGGGCCCGCGGCACCGGTCGTCCAAATGTGAACGACGTGATGACGACACCGCAGCGCAGGAGTACTCCCCTCGGGGCCGATTCTGTCAGACGTTCCCGTCCTGAGCGAATCGAACCCTGTCCGGTTACCCCTCGTCGGCGGACGTGGTGCTCGTGACCGTGCTCGTCTGGAAGGGGTCGACGAAGAAAGGGTTCTCCTCCGAGGTGGTGTCGTCGGTCGTCGCGGTCGTCTCGGTGGTGGTCGTCTCGGTCGTCGTGGTTGTGGTCGTAGTTGTGGTCGTGGTGGTCCGGGAGCTCGTCGTCCGCGATGTCGTCGGCGAGGTGGTGCGGGACACGCTTGTGTCCGGGTACACCTGGGGCCCGCCGGTGGGATCGACCGAGCTCTCCGCGGTGTTCAGCACCGCATAGATCAGCACGCCGATGGCCAGCACGCCGGCCACCCCGGCGCTGATGATCGCCCAGGATTCCTCGTACCAGGGAACCGGCGCCTCCGCGTCTCCCCGGTCGCCCGCATCGTCTGTCACAGGCGCTGATGGTAACGACGTTTCACCCCCTGACCACCGAATCGCCCCGCACCACTACACCCACCGGGGTGAGCGGTCCGCGCGCCGGACCCGTGATCACCGCACCGTCGAGACCGAAACTGCTTCCGTGACAAGGGCAGATCAACTCCGCACCGGCCACCTTGGATACCGCGCATCCGGCATGCGGGCACACCGTCGAGAAGCCCCGGATCTGACCGGGTTGCTCTTGGGTCAGCACGATGTCGTCGGCGACGAGCGCGGACCCGACCGGTATGTCAGCGGTCTTGGCCAAAGCGGTGGTCTCGGCCGACTCGCCGGGCGCCCGCGGGGTCGCGGGAGTGTCCCGGGTGCCGCATGCGGCGGTCACGCCCAGCGCGCCGACCGCAATCGTGCTTCCGACCAGCATCTGCCTACGCCCCAGGGTCATGCGCTCATTCTGCGCTCGGGACCGCCATCTCAGCGGCGAAACACCACCCATCGCAGCGCGCTGTACATGAAGACGGCCTCGCAGCAGCCTGCCGATAATCGCGCCAGGTGGTACTGCACTCCCGCGGCGACCAACGAGGTCGGCAGCGCGACGATGAACAACAGGTAGTTGATCGCGACCGCCGCCGCATAGACCGCCAGCTGTGGACCGACGGTGGCATGGGACCGGAAGTTCAACGTGCGGTTGAGGAAGTAGGCCAGCGCGAACGCGCAGACATAGCCGACCGTCAACGCCACCGGCAGCGGCGCATCCATGCCGCTGTAGAGCAGGGTGAGCAGGGCCATGTCGATGCCGAAGGTGAATCCCGCGATCAAGGCGAAGCCCAGAAAGGTCGGCGCGACAACCGAACTCAGACCCCATGGGAGCCGACCTACGACTGCCGCACAGAACCGGTGGAAACGTTCCACCCGACCGCCGGGCACCGTTTCGGCCGTCACGCCCCCACTGTGGCATCGGCAGGTGACGGCGCCGTTATCGGTGCGCTAACGGATGGCGAGGGTGGTACCCGTTTCCTGTTCGGCGAACCCGACCAGCCGCGCCGCGGCAGCGTAATCGCAGGCTTGCACGGATCGGCCGATGAGCACCGGCACTCCCTTGAGCCCGAATCGACCGTCCACTCCGACATAGCTGCCCGGCGGGATCGGCTCGGTGATGCAGTACAGCGTGGTCGCCGCCCCGGCTGCGGGGTCGTTGGCGAGCCGGCCGGCCACCAGCTTCACCCCGCGGGCCACGACACCCATCAGCGGGGTCTCCGACAGTGCAGGCAGATTCGAGTCGACCCAGCCCGGGTGGGTGAGCTGGCTGGTGATCGGCGATCCCGCCTCCCGCAGCCTGCGGTCTAGCTCGAGGCCCCACAGCATGACGGCGAGTTTGGACGCCGCGTAGGCGCCCATCACGGTCCACTTGTTGGTGCGCAGATGCATGTCCGACAGCCGCAGGGTCGCCGACTCGTGTGCCTGGGAACCGACGTTGATGATCTGCGACCCCACCCGGTCGAGGAGCAGATTGGTCAGCGCGAACGGGCCCAACAGGTTGGTGGCGATGGTCGCCTCGAATCCGTCCGCGGTGTCGGTGCGGTGCTGGAACAGCGCGCCCGCGTTGTTGATCAGGATGTCGATGCCGTCGATCCCGGCCTCGTCGAGGCGAGCCGGGAAGCCGCGCACCGAGGCCAGGTCGGCGAGATCGAGCCGGACGACCGAGGTGCGGCCCCCGATCTCGCCGGCACGGCGGGCGCCGAGTTCGGTGTTGCGCACCGCCATCACGACATGCGCGCCGGCGCCGGCGAGGGCCGCGGCGGTCGCCAGTCCGACACCGTTGGTCGCGCCGGTCACCATCACCGTCTGTCCGGTCATATCGCCGAGCCGGGCTGGGTTCCATGAGAAGGCCATGGACGTCAGGTTAGCCGCGCTGAATTTTGGTACCGTTCGCTATGCTTCACGGGCGTGACCAGCGCGATCATTATGACTGGCTGACCGCATATCTGGCCGCCCGAGATCTTCAGGTGCCGACCTCGCGCGCCGTCGCCGCGCTCATCGGATCGCTGGGTGTCATCTCGGTGCTGGTGACGGCAATGGGCTCCGGTCTGCAGCACTCCTTCCGGTTCGCCCTGGCGGTCGTGCTGTTGGTGGTGTGCACCGTGATGGTGGTGATGTGGTCGCGGTCGGACTGGCCGGCCCGGTGGCAATCCCAGGTCTGTCTGGTCGCCGGAACCGTTCTCATCGCCGCGACGTGTGCCTCCGATCCCGATCCGGTGCTCGGGCTGCTGGGCTCGGTGGCGTTCACCGTGACCACCGGATACGCGGTCATCTTCCATTCGCGGAGCTGGCTCATCGGGGTCTGGCTGGTGCAGTTGGCGACGCTGGTCGTGCTGGCGTGGCGGCTGGTGTCGATCGACTACGGCCTGGCGTTGGCCAGCGTCGCGTTCGTGGTGCTGATCAATGCCTTCATGGTGTTCGCCTGTGAACTGGTGCTACGGATCATCGGTTCGGAGAAGCCGCACGGCGAGATCGAGCCGCTGACCGGTCTGCTCAATCGCGAGGCCTTCTACGACAGCGTCGCGACGCTTATCGGTTCGCGCAGCCGCCATGACGACCGGTACCTGATCCTGATCGTGGTGAATCTGGACAGCTTCTCGTTGTTGACCGCCATGTCCGGCAAGGCGGGCGGTAACCGTGCCCGGGTCGCCATCGGGCAGCGTCTGCGCGAGACCGTGCGCGGTGACGCCGTGATCGGCCATCAGGGCGATGCGGAGTATCTGGTCGCCGACGTGTTCACCACTCCCGACCCGACCCCGCTGGCCGAGCGGATTCTCGGCACCATCAAATCGGCGCCGTATCAGTTGACCGCCAGTCTCGGGGTGATCAGCACCCCGCTCAAGCCGCTGACCGAGCAGGCCTCCCATGACGTTCTCGACGAGTTGCTGACCATCGGTACCGGGGCGATGTACGAGGCGCGCAAGTCCGGCGGCAACCAGTTCCGGCTGCTGCTGTCTCCCGCGTTGGCCAGCACCGACGGCGATGATCCCGATGATCGGCCGGATATCGAGCGCTCGGCCTGAGCAGGTCCGCCGGATTCAGCCGGCCAGCAGCCTGCTGCGGAACAAGTCGAGCACCTGGTCCAACGCCGCCCGTGTCGGGGTACCCGGCTTGTCGACCAGATGCTCGGTGAGCACCGAGTGGGCCGACATCATCGCGTCGGGGTTGGCGTCCGCGCCACTGAGTTCCACGGCGATGAAACCGTCGCCGAGTTGCTCACGCAGGAAGTCGAATCGTTGCGCGGGCACCATGGTGTCGGAGTCGAAGCGAAGGCCGAGCACCTTCAGTCCCCGAGCACACCGTCCCTTCACGATCTCCAGGTCGGCCGGCGAGATGTCGATGGATTTCTTCTGGGCGGCGGTCAGTGCTATCGGCATCGACGGCTGGGACAGCACGGGCGCGAGCAAGATGTCATCGGTGGCCATCGCCAGGGCGTAGCCGCCGGTGAAGCACATGCCCACCGCTCCCACCCCAGGACCGCCGCACCGGGTGTACTCGGCGCGGGCCAGCGCACGCAACCAGCCGACGACCGGTGATGTGCGGCCGGTGGCCCAGGTGGTGAACTCCTTGCTGATGCAGGCCGGCACCATCGAGGTGGCCAGGGTCTTCAGACCGGTCAGCTTGCTCGCGTTGGGGTCTCGGCCCGGCACCCCGAACAGATGCGGCAGCACGACGGTGCACCCGAGGTCGGCTACCTGCCGGGCGAAGGCCGCGACCTTGGGGGTGATGCCGGGCATCTCGGCGATCACGATGACCGCGGGTCCGCTGCCCTTACGAAACACCGTGCGGGTCTTACCGTCGTGGGTGAACTCGGTGCGGCCGAAGTCCGCGAGATCGTCATCCGACACGGCTGTGCTCCTCTGCTGGCGCGGTGCTCGACATCCTCGGCCACAGTATGTCTGCCGTCATCGGGTGGCCGTCATCAGGTGTAGGGATCGACGATCTCGGTGTGGGTCGGTTCGGTGCTGATCTCGACGGGGCGCCGCAGGCGCTGGGCGTCGAGCACCATCAGCGCGACGTGCAGTGAGGTGCGTGATTCGCCGTCATCGAGGTCGACGCCGAGGGCGGCCTCGATCGCGGCGAGCTTCTTGTACAGCGCGGGCCTGCTGATGTGCAGTCGAGAAGCGACCGCTGCCTTGTTGCCCGCCGACCGCAGGTATTCGCCGAGGACACCGATGTTGGCCTGATCACCGGCCAGCAGCGCCTTGAGCTCGCTCTCGGCGAAGGCCTGCACGCGATGATCGTTGCGCAACAGCGCGATCAGCCCACGCAGCCGGACGTCGGCGGCGCGGTAGTACGGACGGTGCGCCTCGTTCATCGCCAGGGCGACCTCGGCGATGTGGGCAGCCTCCCCCATCCCGTACACCGCGTCGATCACCCGATTGACCGAATCTCCCACTGCCAGCGCGCTGTCCGGGACACCCTCGACTCGCCGGATTTCGCGACGCAGCTCGGCACCCAGCGCGCTCAGCGCGCTCTCCGCAGGCTGGGTGACGCTCAGCGACAACACCATCCAGATCTCACCGGCACGCCGCACCGAGAACAGTCCGGTGTGTCCGGAGGCGTTCACCGCGTGCATCACGGTGTCCAGCAGCGAGATGTTGTGGCGTTGCCCGACAACGGGATCGGCGGCCGGGACCGGCCGGTCGATGCGTACCGCGGCGGGCACGTACCTGGCAGAGGACCGCAGACCCAGCGCGTGCGCCCGGGCGGCCACCTCGGACTCGTCGGTGATGCGACTGCGCAGCACATCGTCGATCAGTCCGGTCTGGGCCTGGTGGGTGAGCCCCGAGCGGTCCCGCTCGATCATGCGGTGCAGCGCCAGCGCGACCCCGGCGCGCTCCAGCACCATCCTGGTGCGTGACGCGTCGGCTGATCGGCGCGGCACGATCAGGCGTCCCCACTCCTGGGTGCGCGGGCCGACCGCGGTGGTGGTCCAGTGCTCGGCCTCGGCGGTGCGACGTGATCGCTGTTCCCAGTCCCGCAGCAACGCGGCGGTGGGCCCGCCGCCGGGGACGCCGGCCACCGCGAGCACCCGGTGTGCCAGATCCTCAAGGACGACGGGTTCGTCGAGCATGCCTGCCGCGGCGTCGACGATGCCCTCCACCGAGGCGCGCTTCATGCTCAGGTCGGTGAACGTCTCGTGTACGCGTCTGTCGAAATCGACCCGGTCGAACTGGTCGGTGACGATCATCCGGTGTACCGCCTCGGTGATCTCGACGAACCGCACCTCGCGGTGCAGCGCGACCAGGGCCAGACCGAACTCCTCGGCGTAGCGCCCGGCGTCGGGTGGCAGGTTGGCCGCACCGAGTTCGACGACGACGCCGAGCACCCCGGCGGCGGCCATTCCCTGTAGGTAGCGCCGCGGGTCGGCGCGCAGCGCGGCACCGGTGGTCAGTACCAGCTCACCGCCCTCCACCAGGGCGGACAGGTCGGCGATATCACTGACGTGCACCCAGCGGATCGGCTCGTCGAAGCGGCGCGCGCTGAGCACCTCGGGCTCTCCGCGCTGTAGCGCCGGTAGTCCGATGACGTCGGCAACGGACAGCTCCATTTACACACTGTAACTACTTGGGATAAATCGGAGACATTTTGTCGGCGTCGCGGTGCGCCCGGGGTCTCACACTGGGGTGACCACCCACAGAAAGTGAGCGCATCGCGATGCAGGCCACCATTCAGCACTGGCTCAACGGCACCTTCTTCGAAGGCACCTCGGGGCAGACGGCGCCCGTGACGAATCCGGCCTCCGGTGCGGTGACCGGTCAGGTCGCCCTGGCCTCGGTCGCCGACGCCCAGACCGTCATCGAGGCCGCCGCCGCGGCGTTCCCCGCCTGGCGCGACACCTCCCTGGCCAAGCGCACCCAAATCCTGTTCGCCTTCCGCGAACTGCTCAACGCCCGCAAAGGCGAACTCGCCGAAATCATCACCAGCGAGCACGGCAAGGTCGTCTCCGACGCATTGGGTGAAGTCGCCCGCGGCCAAGAAGTCGTCGAATTCGCCTGCGGCATCCCCCACCTCGTGAAGGGCGGCTACACCGAAAACGCCTCCACCAACGTCGACGTCCACAACATCGCCCAACCCCTGGGCCCGGTCGGGATTATCTCCCCGTTCAACTTCCCCGCCATGGTTCCCATGTGGTTCTTCCCCCTGGCCATCGCCGCCGGCAACACCGTCGTGCTCAAACCCTCGGAAAAAGACCCCTCCGCCTCCCTGTGGCTGGCCGCACTGTGGAAAGAAGCCGGCCTACCCGACGGCGTGTTCAACGTCCTGCAAGGCGACAAAACCGCCGTCGACGAACTCCTGACCAACCCCAAGATCAAAGCCATCAGCTTCGTCGGGTCCACCCCCATCGCCCAATACGTCTACGCCACCGCCACCGCCGCCGGCAAACGCGTCCAAGCCCTCGGCGGAGCCAAGAACCACGCCGTCATCCTGCCCGACGCCGACCTCGACCTCGCCGCCGACGCCATGGTCAACGCCGGATTCGGCTCCGCCGGCGAACGCTGCATGGCCATCTCGGCGTGCGTAGCCGTCGGCCCCATCGCCGACGACCTCGTCACCAAAATCACCGAACGCACCACCGGCCTGAAAATCGGCGACGGCACCAAAAACACCGACATGGGCCCGCTGGTCACCAAAGCCCACCGCGACAAAGTCGCGAGCTACATCGACGCCGGCGAAGCCGACGGCGCCAAAGTCGTCGTCGACGGCCGCAACGTACAAGCCGACGGCGGAGCAGACGGGTTCTGGCTGGGCCCCACCCTGCTCGACAACGTCACCCCCAACATGAGCGTCTACACCGACGAAATCTTCGGCCCCGTCCTGTCGGTCCTACGCGTGGACACCTACGACCAAGCCCTGCAACTGATCAATTCGAACCCCTACGGCAACGGCACCGCCATCTTCACCAACGACGGCGGCGCCGCCCGACGCTTCCAAAACGAAGTCGAAGTCGGCATGGTCGGCATCAACGTCCCCATCCCCGTCCCCATGGCCTACTACAGCTTCGGCGGCTGGAAAGCCTCCCTCTTCGGCGACTCCCACGCCCACGGCACCGAAGGCGTCCACTTCTACACCCGCACCAAAGCCATCACCACCCGCTGGCTCGACCCCTCCCACGGCGGCATCAACCTCGGCTTCCCCGAGAACG
>JBQEMX010000028.1:0-57863 GCA_052044345.1 Mycolicibacterium sp. 22603 | reverse complement strand
GCGGTGTGGCCGCGGTGGTGATTGTAGGTGTGGAGCCAGCGGGGGTATTCGGCGCAGCGTTCAGCGTCGCTGGTGTAGAGCCGTGCGTAGGCCCATTCATCGGCCAGGGTGCGGTGAAAGCGTTCAACCTTGCCGTTGGTCTGGGGCCGGTAGGGGCGGGTGCGGCGGTGCTCGATATCACCGAGTGCGTCCCGGAAGGCGTGTGATCTGTAGCAGGATCCGTTGTCGGTCAACACTTTCTGTACGGTTATGCCGCATTCGGTGAACCAAGCTTGGGCGCGGGCCCAGAACGCGGCCGCGGTCTCCTTGCGTTCATCGGCAAGTAGCTCGCTGTAGGCCAGTCGTGAGTGTGCATCGATGGCGGTGTGCAGAAAGTGATGCCCGCGTAGCGGATGGGCGTACTTGCTGCGCTGCCCGGAGCTTTTGTCGGCTTGCGCGTTGCGGGTGCCCTTGGCGCGACCCAGCATCCGCCAGCCCCCGCCGGCGGGGATCTTGCCAAGCTTTTTGACATCCACGTGGACCAGCTCGCCCACAGCCGAGGTCTCGATGCGGCGAATGATCCGGCCGGTAGAGCGGTCCAGCCAGCGCAGCCGAGCCACGCCGTAGCGGGTCAGCACCCGGTGAACGGTCGAGGGATGAAGACCCAACAAGTACCCGATTTGGGCTGGGCCCCACCGTCGGATCACCCGTACCTTGATGATGCGGCGTTCGGTGCGGGTCGGTGTCTGGTTAGGGCTTCGATGTGGTCGTGAGCTGCGGTCGGCCATGCCGGCTTCACCCAGTTCGCGGTAGCGGCCGGCCCAGCGTGCAGCCGTACTCACCGCGACTTGAAAGCGTTCAGCAGCTCGACGCAACGGCCAGCCATCCTCGACCACGCAGCGAGCCAGGCGCAGACGACCGGTTTCTGACAAAGGGGCATTACGGTGGGACACGAAGACCTCCGAGGTGGTTGGTGCGTTCCTAGACAGCTCGCACTTCACTCGGAGGTCTTCTTCATGTCACCACGCCACGCCGTACTTAACGTCCGTGGTCAGTACATCTAGAAGTCTGGTTGTCCGCGGGCGTGCTCGAGGGCAATTTCGGTGGCGTTGCGGGTGCGTTCGGCGTTGATACGGTATTCGCGGTCGAGTTGTCGGGTGCGTTGGCGTCGTGGGATGTCGGGTTCGCGGTCCCGCTCACCGATCAGGGTGATATGTCGCGATCTCGGGATCTCGATGTCAGATGTGTTGTGTGGGAACAGGATCGGTGCGAGCGGCCTCGTTGTGTAGGTGTGCCCGTTCGGGGCGGTCCATTCGGTGGTGCCGTCGGGGTGGGCTTTGGGGGTCCAGCCGGTTTTCAGTGTTTTGAGTAGGTGGTGTTCGCGGCAGAGTGGGCGCAGGTTGCCCGGATGGGTGGCTCCGGCCGGCCACGGGGTGACATGGTCCAGGTCGCACCGCTGGGCGGGCTTTCCGCAACCCGGGAAGCAGCAGGTCATCGCGGTCATGCGGACGTAGGCGGCCAGTTTCGCCGACGGTCGGTAACGGGGTTCGGAGCCCAGGTCTGCCGTGTTGTTCAGGGGCCGGACTTTCGCGCCGCCGGCGATGAGTTCGGCGAGCAGGTGGGCAGGGATGATCGCCCCGTCCAGGGTGATGCCTGCGCCGAGGTCGGGCCGAGCGCTGGCGGCCGGGGCGGTGGGGCGCGGATCGGCGCCACCACCTTCTTTAGCGGCGGGCTCCTCAGCCGCCGGCTCGGCCACCGGCTGTGCCTGGTCCTCACCGGCCTCGGGCGTGCCGGGTACCGGACCGGTCGACGGCGCAGGCCCCGAGGCGGGTTTCGCCCCGCGGCCGCTATCGGGATCCTGCCCGGTCAGCACAAAGATCGTGACAGCACCCGCCCGCGGGTCTTTCCCCGACCCAGCGCACTCAGGATTACCGCACAGGCAGGAGAGCCGGTCGGCGCCGGCCAGGACGGCGGCCACCGCGTCGGCGCGGCGTTGGGCCACGGTGCGCGGATCGGCGTCGCAGACACTGTGGGCGAGGTCGTTGAGCCGGGTGTCGCTGATTGCGGCGTCGGTGGCACGCATGCGTCCCCAGAATGAGACGACGCCGTCAGGGTCGTCGCTGTCGCCGAAGTCGATGTAGCGGTCTTTGGCCACGGCCCTAGATCGAATCACCGCGACCGGGTCGAACTTATGGACCCAGAAGTCGACCGCCCGGATGAGAGCGTTCTCCGACAGCGCGCCGTATTGGTGGGCGGTGCCGGCGATCCCGGCGTCGATCAACCCCAGCGCGTCGTCGTCGGTGACGAGTTGGGTGCGCCAGGTGATCGCATTGATGACCTTCGCCGACACCAACCCCCGCGCGAACACCTCCGCGGTGCGGGGCAACCTGTCACGCAACGCCATCCCGATGCGCATCTGGGCACTGGCGGCGCGCGGCCCGAGAGTGCAGGCCGCGCTGATCTCGGCCTTCGCGAGTGCCCACCCGTCGATCAGCTTCAACGCCGACGCCTCGTCCTCGTTATCGCAGTGCCGGGCGGTCACCTCAGCCACCAACGCCAGCCGGCGGGCCGCGGCGGCCGTTTCGGCGCGGGTGGCATCGGCAACCGCGGCGATGAGCTCCTCATCGCCCAGCTCCGACAACCCCGACCGTTCGAACATATGTGCTAGTCTACCCGTGCACACCGACGGGACAAGGACGATCTCGGCGCCTGTGGATAACTCCGTAGGCACTGTTCAGGGGATGGAAGTCAGCGCCGGCGCAGCACCATCACATTGTCGGTCAGGTGCCCCGACTGCCCATCAGGCCCCACGGCATCGCGGGCCACCGCCTCGACACGCACCCGCTCCCAGTCCTCCCCCAGTTCCAGGCCCGCCACCACCTCCTCAGCTGACGGGAACTCGACATGCTGGTGGTTCGACCAGGGCGGCGCATCGCCGTGATCGACGATCAGCAGCACCCCACCGGGCGCCACGGCCTCGGCCGCGCGCCGTAGCACCCGCACCCGATCCATCGGCAGCTTCGAGTGCAGGAACTGGGCCGATACCAGGTCGAACTGCCCCTCGGGGAAGCTGACTTCCAGATCGTGATGCTGAAAGTCGATGTGACTCAACAGCTCCCCCGCATCCTGTCGGGCGCGCTGCAATGCGACGTCGGAGACATCGGTGGCAACCACCGACCAGCCGCGCGAGGCGAGCCACATGGCATCGGCGCCCTCGCCGCAGCCCAGATCCAACGCCCGCCCCGGTGCGAGTTCGGCGGCGATCTCGGACATCCGGACATTCACCCGGCCGCTCCAGATCCGCTCCCGCTGACCGTAATGCTCATCCCAATGCTGCTGAGCGTCCGGAACCGGCCACGGCGGCACGGGAAGTCCGACGTCATCGGCAAGCAGGCTCTGCACGACAGCCGTTGCCGCCATGGACCCACTGGCCACGGCCGCGGCCACCTGCGGCATCTGCACACTGACATCGCCCGCGGCGAAGACGCCGGGCACAGTGGTGCGTTGGAACTGGTCCACCACGATGGCATCGGCGGACACCGGCGTGGGCGGCGCGAACGCCACGCCCAGGTGCGCCGCCAGCGACGAGCGCTGGTGCAACGTCGCCGCCACCAACACACCCCGGCGGGCCAGCGGCGCACCCTCGGCAAACATGATCTCGGTCAGTTCGCCGTTCTCCGAACGGAACTCGGTCACCACCCGGTCATCCACGACGATGCCGTCGACGGCGGGCGCCGTCGCACCGTTGGTCAGCACGACGATGTCCTCGCTCCAACCGCGCAGCATCAGCGCCATGTGCACCGCCCGATCACCGTCGGCGAGCACGGCCAGCGGCTGATCGCGCATCTCCCAGCCGTGGCAGAACGGGCAGTGGAAGGCCGAGCCACCCCACAGCGCGTCCAGTCCGGCGATCTGAGGCGGCCGGTACTCCATACCGGTCGCCAACAGAATCCGACGGGCGCGTTCCCTGCCACCGTCGGCCAACTCCACGACGAAGTGCCCGTCGTGGGCCGTCGCGCCGACGACACGTCCCGACCGGAACTGCACGCTCGGATACTTCTCCAGCTCACGACGGCCGTCGGCGTAGAGCTCGGCGGGCGGGCGCCCGTCCTGGCCGAGCAGACCGCCGATACCGTGCGCGGCCAGGTTGCTCTGCTCACCCTCGTCGATCACCAGGGTGGCGCGGCGGGCCCGGCCGAGCACCAATGCCCCACTCAGCCCCGCCGCTCCCCCGCCGACGACCACACAATCCCACACGTTGTCCATGGCATCGAGCTTGCCGACACCACCGCGGAATGCCAAGCTGGTTTGCCATGGAGGCAAACAGCGTCGATGAGACGGTGCGCCGTCGGCTGAAGGACCTGCGCACCCGGCAGGGTTTGACCCTGCAGGACGTCGCCGGTCGCGCCAATATCGACGTCTCGACGTTGAGCCGGCTGGAATCCGGCAAGCGTCGCCTCGCACTGGATCACCTGCCGCGGTTGGCCACTGCACTCGCCGTCAGCACCGACGAACTGCTGCGCGAACCAGAATCGGAAGACCCGCGAGTCCGCGGCAGCTCGCATACCCGCCACGGGGTCACGTATTGGCCGCTGACCCGCGAAGGCGCCGTCGGCGGCAGGCACACCTTCAAGGTGCGGATCAGCACCCGACGCAACACACCACCCGCCGAATTGCCGACGCATGAAGGTCAGGAGTGGATGTACATCCTCTCCGGCCGACTGCGACTGGTCCTCGGCGAACGCGACTTCACCATCAAACCCGGTGAGGCCGTGCAGTTCTCAACCTGGACACCACACTGGTTCGGCACCGTGGACGGTCCGGTGGAGGCGATCATGATCTTCGACGTGCACGGTGAACGCCTGCACCTGCACTCGGGGTGAGCGGCCTCAGAGGTACGACGTCTGGTTCACCAGCCGCACCGATGCCAGTCCGTCCGGGTAGAACTCGGCGATACTCAGCGATGCCAGATCCAGATGCAACCGGTACAGGATTCCCGAACCACCGTCGAGCGCCAGGCGCAACAGGGTCTTGATGGGCGTCACATGCGATACCACCAGCACCGTGGAACCGGCGTACTCGGCGATGATGCGGTTGCGCGCGTCGCGGACGCGTTCGGCGACAGAATCGAAACTCTCACCCCCGGGCGGGGTCACGCTGGTGTCGCGTAACCATCGGCGGTGCAGATCCGGATCCTGTTGTGCGGCTTCGCTGAAGGTCAGCCCCTCCCACGAGCCGAAATCCGTTTCGATCAGTCCGTCGTCGACCGTCACATCCAGGCCCAGCACCTTCGCGGCCGCCGCGGCGGTCTCCTGCGCGCGTTCCAACGGCGAGGACAGCACCGCCGCCACCGGGCCCTGGGCGCCCAGATAGCGCGCCGCGGCATCGGCCTGTGTTCGGCCCAACTCGGTCAGTGCCGGGTTGCCCCGTCCCGAATATCGGCGCTCCACCGACAGTTCGGTCTGCCCGTGGCGCAGCAGCAGCATCTGCGTCGGCTCACCGCGTGCACCGCTCCAGCCCGGCGACGAGTTCGGCACCGGCGCCGAATCCGCGCCGTCCATGGCCTCATTGGCCAACCGGTCGGCATGCGAGTTCTTCTCCCGCGGAATCCACGCGTACTGGACGTCGGCGAAGCGTCGCGCCGCCTGGGTTGCTTCGCGGTGCAGCTCCAACAGATCCGGATGTTTGACGCGCCAGCGTCCCGACATCTGCTCGACGACGAGCTTGGAGTCCATGAACACCGCGACCTCGGTGGCGTCGAGCTCGGCCGCCGCCTCCAGACCGGCGATCAGTCCGCGGTATTCGGCGACGTTGTTGGTGGCCCGACCGATGGACTGACGCCGCTCGGCCAGCACCGCCGAGCGGTCGGCGTTGAACACCACCGCGCCGTAGCCGGCCGGACCCGGGTTACCGCGGGACCCACCATCGGCCTCGACGACAACCTTCACGGACGGAACCGCAACAGGATTGCCCCGCATTCCGGACAGCGCACGACATCGTCATCGGCTGCCGCGGTGATCCGGGCGATCTCACCACGATCGATCTCGATACGGCATGCCCCGCACCGCCTGCCCTGGAGCAATCCGGCGCCGGCCCCGCCGCCCGCGCGCACCTTCTCATAGAGCGCCACCAGATCGGGATCGAGCTGGGACACCAGTTCCGCGCGGCGCGTTCCCGAGACCTGCCGGATGTTGTCGAGATCGACCAACGCAGCATCCCTGGCCAACTGCGCGGCCGCCAACGCATTCTGCAGGGTGTCGATGCGGGCCAGCTCCTCGGACTGCGTGCGCTGCACCTCCTCCCGACGCTCCATGATCTCCAGCAGCGAGTCCTCCAGCGAGGATTGCCTGCGCTCCAGGGTCTCCAGCTCGTGCTGCAACTCGCTGAGCTGTTTGGCGTTCACCGTGCCGTCCGCCAGCAGCGTGCGGTCGCGGTCCTCGCGCTGACGCACCGAGTCGATCTCGCTCTCCAGCTTGCCGATCTGGCCCTGCAGATCCTCCAACGCGATGGCCACCACGGCCAGTTGGTCATTGGCCGTCTGATGTTCGGCGTGAATCCGGTCGAACTCCTGTTGCTCGGCGAGATTCTTCGCGCGATGCTCCACACGACGCATCTCGGCATCGAGCTCCACGAGGTCCAGCAGCGAGCGCTGCTGGGTGACTGCGGCTTTCATGATTGACGTCCTCCATCGATATTCCATGGATCGGTGCGCACGGAACTCACCCGCACCGGTAGATCTGACCCGAAGTGCCCACTCAGCAGGGCCGCGGCCTGATGGCACCACGGGTATTCGCTGGCCCAGTGCGCGACGTCGACCAATGCCACATCGGAGACCCTGCCGTGCTCGTCGGCGGGGTGATGACGCAGATCGGCGGTCACGTAGGCCTGCACGTCGGCGCGTGCCACCGTGCCCAGCAGCGAATCACCGGCACCCCCGCAGACGGCCACCCGGGACACCACGGCATCGGCATCCCCGGCGGCGCGCACACCCCAGGTGGTCGACGGCAACCTTCCGGATACCCGAGCAACGAAGGCCGACAACGATTCCGGCTCCGGCAGCGAGCAGATCCGCCCGATACCCACATCGGCGGGCAACGGTGCCAGGGCGAACACGTCGAACGCGGGCTCCTCATAGGGATGCCCGGCCCGCAGCGCGGCCAGCACGCGAGCCCGCAACCGCGCGGGAGCGATCACCTCGACGCGATCCTCGGTCACCTGCTCGACGGTGCCCACCGCGCCGATCGTCGGCGTCGCGCCCTCGTGCGGTAAGAACTGGCCCGTTCCCGAGACGCTCCAGCTGCAGCAGGAGTAGTCACCGATCTGACCGGCACCGGCGGCGAACAACGAATCCCGCAGGGCCGCAGCGTGATCAGCAGGGACGAACACCACCCACTTGTCCAGGTCGGGACCCGACGGCGCCGGCGAGAGCACCTCCTCGACCGCCAGACCCAAGGTGTCGGCCAGCGCGTCGGACACCCCGGGGCTGGCCGAATCGGCGTTGGTGTGCGCGGTGAACAACGACCGCCCGGTCCGGATCAACCGATGGAGCAACGCGCCCTTGGCCGTGGACGCGGCGACGGTGTCCACCCCGCGCAACAGCAGCGGGTGGTGCGCCAGCAGGAGTCCACCATCGGGCACCTCGGCGGCCACCGCGTCGGTGGCGTCGACGGCGATCGTCACCGAGGTCACCGGCTCGTCGGGGTCACCGCACACCAGCCCGACCGAATCCCAATCATGAGCCAGCTCAGGCGGATAGGCGGCGTCCAGAACACCGATCACCTCCGACAACGGCACGCTCATCCGAGCACCTCCTGCAGGGCCCGCACCAGCTGCGGCCACTCGGGGCGCACCGCCACGCGCAGGTAACCGGCTTCGAGGCCGACGAACGTGTCGCAGCGGCGCACCGCAATCCCCTTCTCATCGAGGTGCTTTCGCACCAGCTCGGCATCGGCCACACGCAACAAGACGAAGGGCGCCCGGCCGTCGACGACATCGAAGCCCGCCGACCGCAACCCGTGCGCCATCTCGGTGCGCAGCTGGGCGAGCCGCACCGCGCCCGCCTCGGCTTCGGCGACCGCGGCCGGCGCACAGCAGGCCGTCACCGCCTCCAACTGCAACGTGCCCAGCGGCCAGTGCGCGCGCCGCGCGGACAGCCGGGCCAGCACCTCCGGGGCGCCGAGCGCGTAGCCCACCCGCAGACCGGCCAGCGACCACGTCTTGGTCAGGCTGCGCAGGACCAGCACGTCGGGCAGCGACCGGCCCGCCAGTGACTCGGGCTCACCGGGCACGGCATCGGCGAAGGCCTCGTCGACGACGATGATGCGGCCCGGTCGGCGCAACCCGAGAACGGCGTCGGTCGGGTGCAGCACCGATGTCGGGTTGGTCGGATTGCCCAGCACCACCACATCGGCCTCATCGGGCACGGTCCCCAACGCGAACGGCGGGTCCAGCACGACATGGGTGAACTGCACCCCGGCCGCGGCCAGCACCGCCTCGGGCTCGGTGAACGAGGGCGCGATCAACGCGGCCAACCGGGGTCGCAGGTTCGGCAGCAGGGCGAACCCCTCCGCCCCGCCGGCCAGCAGCAGCACCTCGTCGCGGGGTCGGCCGTGCCGGGTGGCGACCGCGTCCACGGCGCGGTCCACATCGGCTGCGCTCGGATAGCGGCCCAGGTCGGTCAGTCGGGAGGCCAGCCGCTCGACCAGCCACGGCGGCGGCCCGCCGGCCCGCACGTTGACCGCGAAGTCCAGCATCCCGGGGGCCACGGCCTCATCGCCGTGGTACCGCGCCGCCTGCCGGACCTCGTCTGCCACAGCACGACCCTAGTGCGCCGCCCAGGTGCACAGGTACATCGGCGACAATGGGATGCGTGACCGAGACCGTGCCAGAAACCGTGACCAGCACTCCGCAGCTGGTGCTGTTCGATCTCGACGGCACCCTGACCGACTCCGCCGAGGGCATCGTCGCCAGCTTCCGGCATGCTCTCAACGCGGTCGGGGCGACCGTTCCCGACGGTGACCTGGCGGGCCGCATCGTCGGCCCGCCGATGCATCACACGCTGAACGCGATGGGGCTCGGGGCACGCGCCGAGGAGGCGATGACGGCCTACCGGGCCGATTACCTCACCCGCGGCTGGTCGATGAACCGCGTGTTCGACGGCATCCCCGAGCTGCTCGCCGACCTGCAACGGGCCGGGGTCCGGCTGGCGGTGGCCACCTCCAAGGCACAGCCGACCGCCCAGCGCATCCTCGCCCATTTCGGCCTCGACGACAGCTTCGAGGTCATCGCCGGGGCCAGCCCGGACGGCAGCCGGGCGGCCAAGCACGAGGTCGTCGCCCATGCTCTGGAACAGCTGACCCCGCTGCCCGAGCGGGTGCTGATGGTCGGTGACCGATCCCATGACGTGGAGGGTGCCGCGGTGCACGGTATCGACACGGTGGTGGTCGACTGGGGATACGGCCGCGGTGACTTCGACGGTCCGGACGCGCTGGCGCCGCTGCACCGGGTGGCGACGATGGCCGAGCTGCGGGAGGTGCTCGGTGTCTGAGAGTGCGCCGCTGCATGTGACGTTCGTCTGTTCAGGCAACATCTGCCGCTCCCCGATGGCCGAGAAGATGTTCGCCCACCAGATCGAGGGACGCGGGCTGGCCGACCGGGTGCGCGTCACCAGCGCCGGGACCGGCGGTTGGCATGCCGGTGACGGTGCCGATCGCCGCACCAACGCGGTGCTGCGCGCGCATGGTTACCCGACCACCCACCGCGCCGCGCAGCTGGCCGACGACCATCTGGCCGCGGATATGGTGGTGGCGATGGGGCGCAACCACGCACGATTCCTCGCCGATATGGGCGTGCCGCCGCAGCGCCTGCGGATGATGCGGGCCTTCGACCCTCGCTCGGGCGCGCATCCGCTCGATGTCGAGGATCCCTATTACGGCGGCCCGGAGGATTTCGAGGCCGTCTTCACCGTCATCGAGTCCGCGCTGCCCGGATTGCACCAGTGGGTCGACGAGCGGCTGGCCACGCGATGAAGCGGTGGGCCTTCCTGTTCCGCCCGCAGTGGTTGGCGCTCTACGTCGTGGTGGCGGCCTTTGCCTGGTTGTGTTTCACGGTCCTGGCGCCCTGGCAGCTCGGCAAGAACACCACCACCTCGCGGGAGAACGCGCAGATCGCCGCCTCGCTGAATACCGACCCGGTGCCGGTGACCACGTATCTGCCGCAGCAGGATTCATCCGCACACGACCACCAGTGGCAGCGGGTGACCGCGACCGGCCACTATCTGCCCGAGGCGCAGGTGCTGGCCCGGTTGCGGTCGGTGGACGGCGCACCGGCCTATGAGGTGCTGGTTCCGTTCGTGGTCGACGGCGGTCCCACCGTGCTGGTGAACCGCGGCTATGTGAAACCGGAGCAGGGCACGGCCGTGCCGCCGATCGCCGATGCGCCGACCGGGCGGGTCGATATCACCGCGCGGCTGCGTGACCCCGAAGGTGTGGTGCCGGGCAAGGATCCGCTTTTCGCCGAGGGCGCGCGCCAGGTGTACACGATCAATCCGGGGCAGATCTCCGAGCTGACCGGGGTGCCGCTGGCCGGTTCGTATCTGCAGCTGGTGGAGAACCAGCCCGGGGGGCTCGGGGCGATTCCGTTGCCGATCCTGGATGCCGGGCCGTTCCTGTCCTACGGGATCCAGTGGATCGCGTTCGGGATCATCGCCCCGATCGGGGTGGGCTACTTTGTGATGTCCGAGGTGCGTATCCGGCGCCAGGAGAAGGCGGCCGCCGCCGCCAGAGAGGCCACGCCCGCGGATCCGACGGCCGAGCCCGAAGGCACCGGTGCCGACGCCGGGAAACCTACCGAGACGCCGCCGCTGACCACCGAGCAGAAACTCGCCGACCGGTACGGTAAGCGACGCTGACCGCCAGCGCCGTCGCGCCGGCCTGCACCCTCTTGGACAACCTGCCCGCCCGGCGCAGGTCCGCCGCCCCCGGCGCCGGACCGTCACCGAGTGCCGGGCGCATCTCGAGGCGGTGCGCGTACTGGGTCGGCCCACCCAGCGTCACGCCGAGCGCACCGGCAAAGGATGCCTCCGCGACACCGGCGTTGGGGCTGGGATGCTTGCCGGCATCACGCTGCCACGCCCGCCACGCACGTGCGGGTGCGCCGGACACCACGACGGTGATCAGCCCGGTCGCCCGCGCACCCAGATAGTTCACCGCATCGTCGAATCGGGCTGCCGCCCAACCGAAGCGCAGATATCGCGGCGACTTGTGCCCGACCATCGCGTCGAGGGTGTTGGCGCCGCGGTAGACCAGCAGGCCGGGTACCCCGGCCACCGCACCCCACAGGATCGGGGCGACCTGGGCGTCGGAGGTGTTCTCCGCCACCGATTCCAGCGCGGCACGGGCCAGCCCGTCGGCGTCCAGCGCGGCCGGGTCACGGCCGCACAGCGACGGCAACAGGCCGCGGGCGCCGTCGATATCGTCGGCGTCGAGCAGATCCGCGAGCCGACCACCGGTGCGCGCCAATGAGGTGCCACCGAGCACGACATAGGTCGCGGCGGCGGTGGCCGTCGCCGTCCATATCGGTCCGCGACGAGCCGCGGCCCGCTCGATGACGGCACCGAGGGCGCCCAGCGCCGCGAGCAAGGTGGCGGTATGCACGGCGCCCGCGGCGCGGTTGTCCGCATAGCTGCGTCGCTCGAGTGCCGCGGCGGCCGTGCCGAACAGGGCGACCGGGTGGCCGCGTTGCGGATCGGTGAAGATCAGGTCGGCCAGGTATCCGACGGCCAGACCAGCGGCACGGGCGGGACCTCGGTGCGCACACACGTCGGCAGCGTCTCACACCGCCGGTGTGCCCGTGCACACGGGCCGGTGAGCGCGGCTCGAACGGGGTTCGACCTACACGTTAACGCTCGCGCGCCGGTACTGTCACGACCTTCATATCCGACCCATAGATTGGCGTAATCGGTTCGACATCAACGTATTTGAGAATTCTATGCGTCCATGGTTGGGCGGTCGCGACGGCCATACGGTGAGAGTCGTAAGCCAGTTCCCCACCGCTACAGGAGAAGTCATGAACACGTTCGCCTTCACCGCCGCCACCATCGCCGTCGCACTGACCCCGGCACTACCGTTGGCGACCAACGCAGTCGCCGCCGGACCTACCGGATCGAGCGTCGCGCAGACCGTCGATGACCTGCGCGCCCAGGGCTACAGCGTCCAGGTCAACGGCGCAGGCCGTGGCGGATCGCTGGCCAACTGCTCGGTCAGTTCGATCCGTGAGCGCAAGAGCCTCGGCGCCTCGGTGAAATCCGTGTACGTCCACGTCGCCTGCCCGCTGGGGTACGAGAACCGCTGAGTGGGTATCCGCCCGACATGTTCAACAGGATCATCCAGCTCGCCGAGGGTGTCGGCGGCATCGTCGGTATCAGATCGGGCACCGAGGAGCCGTTCTACCTGGTCGAAGGTCGTGTCGGCCGCGCCGAGATCCGGCGCTACGGGCCGCGCATCGCTGCTCAGACCGCCGTGTCCGGCGATGGTCAGGATGCCCGTAGCACCGGCTTCCGGCGGCTGGCCGGCTACATCTTCGGCGGCAACGACCGATCCGACACGATCGCCATGACGGCCCCGGTCGCCCAGTCCGCCGCCGACGGTGGGTCCATGATCCGCTTCTACATGCCGTCCAAGTGGTCACTGGACACGTTGCCCGAACCCGAGGACGGATCGGTCACCGTCGTCGAGATCCCCGGCGAACGCTATGCCGTGCTGAGCTTCACCGGTGATCGCAGCCCGGCGGCCGTCGCCGCCAAGTCCGCCGAGCTGCTGGCCGAACTGGACGGCAGCGAGGTCAGCCCCGACGGCGAGCCCATCGCGTGGTTCTACGACCCGCCGTGGACGGTGTCATTCCTCCGGCGTAACGAGGTCGCGGTGCGCCTCGTCTCGTGACTTGAGTCTTACTGGTGGGCGCGGACGGTATCGAACCGCCGACCGCTGGTGTGTAAAACCAGAGCTCTACCACTGAGCTACGCGCCCCGTCGCAGGCAACTTACACGCCGTGCCCGCATGCGGAGAAATCCCGCCCGGCAGACTCCTAACCCAGCGCGGCCAGCGCTCGCCGCCAATCGGCCTGATCGCGCGCGACGCCCGGCTCCTTGCACTCGGCGAACTGGATGACACCGGCCGAGTCGACGGCGAAGGTGCCCCGGTTGGGATAGCCGGTGTCGGGGTTGAACACCCCGTAGGCCTGCGCGACGGCGCCGTGCGGCCAGAAATCGGCAAGCACCGGGAAGGTGAACCCGTTCTCGTTCGCCCAGGTCTTGTGGGTCGGGGGCGGTCCGACCGAGACAGCGAGCACCGCGCGGTCGTCGTTCTGGTAGTCGGCCAACCGCTGCTGGATCTCGCCGAGTTCACCCTGACAGATCGGGGTGAAGGCCAGCGGGAAGAAGACCAGCAGAACCGCACGGGGCCGCAGCGCGGACAACGTGACGGGACGGCCGTTGTGGTCCTTGAGCGTGAAGTCCGGTGCGGGGGTCCCGACCTGGAGCACGGTTACCGCCTGCCGGCGGCCTTGGACTTGGGCTGCACCAGCCGGCTGGCGATCCAGCCACCCAGGTTCGCCGACGAGGTCTGCATCAGACCCGCGGTGGGCGCGGACTCCGCGATCTCGGCGGGCTGCACGTGACCGGGTTTACCGGTCTTGGGCGTCACCACCCAGATGACTCCGTCGTCGGCCAGCGGCGCGATGGCGTCCATCAGCCGGTCGACCAGGTCGCCGTCGTCATCGCGCCACCACAGCAGCACCACGTCGACCACCTCGTCGGAGTCCTCGTCGAGCAGTTCACCACCGCTGACGTCCTCGATATCGGCCCGGATGTCGTCGTCGGTGTCCTCGTCCCACCCCAACTCCTGGACAACCTGGCCCTTCTCGATGCCCAGACTGCGGGCGTAATTGGGGTCAGATTCCTTCCCCGCCGCGACCACCTTTGTCCTCCTCCTGATGTTCGATCTTCTGCAAAACCGCGTGACGCCTATCGTCGCACGTCGTGTCCCGTCAGCCGCCCTCCTGGGCACAACTTCGGGTCAACTTTTGGTCAACTTCGCCTCGATGCCTGTCAATATGCGGCATCGCAGAGGTCCAGGGCCAGCGTTCGGGAGTCGTTCAGCCGGTTGATCGCGTCGTTGAACGGACTGGGACCCACATCGTCGGCGATCGCCGCGGACACCGCACGCGCGGCATCGGCCCAGCCCAACAGCGCATCGCGCAGGTCCGGGCGCAGCGGGTCGGTGATACTGCCCGCCACCAGGTCGGCGCTGGTGTTCAGCGCGGCGATCGCCGGTCGGGCCGAGGCCCCGACATCGGCACTGGCGTTGCGGGCGTCGACATAGGCGTTGACCGACGTGATCGCATCGGCACTGCTGGAACTGATTGCTTCACACGAGGTGTGCACGGCCTCACGGGTGATCGACGACTGCCGCGATGCTTCCTTGGAACTGGACACCGACGATGATTCGGCGGCCGACGCCGACACCGAGGCTTGATAGACCGGCGCATCCGCGGTATCGACCGTGGCGGTGCCCCCGACGGTGCTGCTGCAACCCGCCGCGGCGACCGCGGCACCGAGCACGCACATCGTCGCCAGGACACCCCGCCAACTCCTCAGCATCACCGTCGAACCTACCGCGTCGCCCATCGGATCGCCGGATCATTGCACGAGGCCACCCCGCACGGTGACGTCGGGCACGATAGGGGGAGGATATGAGCTGCCACAAGCACCAGATCCACCCTGTGAAAGCACCTTCTACCGAGGAGCCGTAGTTGACCACCGAGTTCGCGCGCCAAGACCTGGCCCAAAACTCTGGCACTGCAGGCGAAACCGATCGGGTCCGCGTGATCCGTGAGGGCGTCGCCTCCTATCTGCCCGATATCGATTCCGACGAAACCGCCGAATGGTTGGAGTCGTTCGACCAGTTGGTCGAGCGGTCCGGCCCGGCCCGCGCGCGCTACCTGATGTTGCGGCTGCTGGAACGCGCGAGCGAGCAGCGTGTCGCCATCCCGGCACTGACCTCCACGGATTACGTGAACACCATCCCGACCGAGCTGGAGCCCTGGTTCCCCGGCGACGAGGACGTCGAACGACGCTACCGCGCCTGGATCCGGTGGAATGCCGCCATCATGGTGCACCGCGCACAGCGCCCGGGAGTCGGTGTGGGCGGCCATATTTCGACCTACGCCTCATCGGCCTCGCTCTACGAGGTCGGCTTCAACCACTTCTTCCGCGGGAAGGCCCATCCCGGCGGCGGCGACCAGATCTTCATCCAGGGCCACGCCTCCCCCGGCGTCTACGCCCGTGCGTTCCTCGAGGGCCGCCTCACCACCGACCAACTGGACGGTTTCCGCCAGGAGCATTCGCATTCCGGTGGCGGGCTGCCGTCCTACCCGCACCCGCGGTTGATGCCCGACTTCTGGGAGTTCCCGACGGTGTCGATGGGCCTGGGCCCGATGAACGCCATCTACCAGGCGCGGTTCAACCACTACCTGCACGACCGCGGCATCAAGGACACCTCCGATCAGCATGTGTGGGCGTTCCTGGGCGACGGCGAGATGGACGAGCCCGAGTCCCGCGGCCTGATCCAGGTCGCCGCGAACGAGGGGCTCGACAATCTGACCTTCGTGGTCAACTGCAACCTGCAGCGCCTCGACGGCCCGGTCCGCGGTAACGGCAAGATCATCCAAGAACTCGAGTCCTTCTTCCGCGGCGCCGGCTGGAACGTCATCAAGGTGGTGTGGGGCCGCGAATGGGATGCGCTGCTGCATGCCGATCGCGACGGCGCGCTGGTGAACCTGATGAACACGACGCCCGATGGCGATTACCAGACCTACAAGGCCAACGACGGCGCCTACGTGCGTGATCACTTCTTCGGCCGCGACCCGCGCACCAAGGCGCTCGTCGAGCCGATGAGCGACCAGGAGATCTGGAACCTCAAGCGCGGCGGCCACGATTACCGCAAGGTGTACGCGGCCTACCGGGCGGCCATGGAGCACAAGGGCCAGCCCACCATCATCCTGGCCAAGACCATCAAGGGCTACACGCTCGGCCAGCACTTCGAGGGCCGCAACGCCACCCACCAGATGAAAAAGCTTGCGCTGGAAGACCTCAAGACCTTCCGCGATGTCACCCGGGTGCCGATCACCGACGCGCAGCTGGAGAAGGATCCCTACCTGCCGCCGTACTACCACCCCGGGCCCAACGCCCCGGAGATCCGCTACCTGCTGGACCGCAGGCGCACCCTCGGCGGCTTCCTGCCCGAACGGCGCACCAAGGCCAAGCCGCTGACGCTGCCGGGCACCGATACCTACAAGGCGTTGAAGAAGGGTTCCGGCAAGCAACCGGTGGCCACCACCATGGCGACCGTGCGCACCTTCAAGGAACTGTTGCGCGACAAGAACATCGGGCCGCGCATCGTGCCGATCATCCCGGACGAGGCACGCACCTTCGGGATGGACTCGTGGTTCCCCAGCCTGAAGATCTACAACCGCAACGGCCAGCTCTACACGGCCGTGGATTCCGAGCTGATGCTGGCCTACAAGGAGAGCGAAGTCGGCCAGATCCTGCACGAGGGCATCAACGAGGCCGGCTCGACGTCCAGCTTCACCGCGGTCGGCACGTCCTACTCCACCCAGAACGAACCGATGATCCCGATCTACATCTTCTATTCGATGTTCGGGTTCCAGCGCACCGGTGACGGGCTGTGGGCCGCCGCCGATCAGATGGCGCGCGGGTTCGTCCTCGGCGCCACCGCGGGACGCACCACGCTGACCGGTGAGGGCCTGCAGCACGCCGACGGGCATTCGCTGCTGCTGGCGTCGACCAATCCGGCGGCGGTCACCTACGATCCGGCGTTCGCCTACGAGATCGCCCATATCGTGGAAAGTGGCCTGAAGCGGATGTACGGGGAGAACCCGGACAACATCTTCTTCTACATCACCATCTACAACGAGCCCTACGTGCAGCCCGCCGAACCGGAGAACTTCGATCCCGAAGGAGTGCTGCGCGGGATGTACCGCTTCCGGCGGGCACCGGAGAAGCGCACCAGCACCGCGCAGATCCTGGCCTCGGGTGTGTCGATGCCCGAGGCCATCAGGGCCGCGGACATGCTGGCCGACAAGTGGGATGTGGCAGCCGATGTGTGGTCGGTGACCAGCTGGGGCGAGCTCAACCGCGATGGTGTGCAGACCGAGAAGCAGCGGCTGCGCCATCCCGACCGGGAGGCACCGACGGCTTATGTCACCAAGGTGCTCGCCGACGCCACCGGCCCGGTGGTGGCGGTATCGGACTGGATGCGGGCGGTGCCCGAGCAGATCCGGCCGTGGGTACCCGGCACGTACCTGACGCTGGGCACCGACGGGTTCGGTTTCTCCGACACCCGGCCTGCCGCGCGGCGCTACTTCAACACCGACGCCGAGTCCGTGGTGGTCGCCGTGCTGGAGGCGCTGGCCCGTGACGGCGAGATCGATCCGTCGGTCGCGATCGCCGCGGCCAAGGAATACCGCATCGACGATGTCCAGGCCGCCGAGGTCTCCTACGCGGACACCGGCAGCGCCTAGCGACTTGTGGAGCTTTACCCGTAGCCATTACGGGTAAAGCTCCACAAATCGCAACGTAAAATTTTAGAGGTGCCCGACAATTCGTTCCCCGAGCCGCGTTCTCCGCTCACCATCCTGGAGGGTGTTCCGGAGTCGCTGCGCCGTCGGTTGAAGCAGTACTCGGGCCGGCTCGCCACCGAGACGGTGCAGGCCATGCAGGAGCGGCTGCCGTTCTTTGCCGACCTGGAGGCCTCCCAGCGCGCGAGCGTGCAGCTGGTGGTCCAGACCGCCGTCGTCAACTTCGCCGAGTGGCTGCACGACCCCGGCAGTGACCTCGGCTACACCGCCGAGGCCTTCGCGCTGGTGCCGCAGGACCTAACCCGTCACGTCGCGCTGCGCCAGACCGTGGACATGGTGCGGGTGACCACGGAATTCCTCGAGGAACTGCTGCCCATGCTGGGCCGCAACGAGGAGCAGACCAAGGCCCTGACCGTCGGCATCCTGCGCTACAGCCGCGATCTGGCGTTCGCCGCCGCGGCGAGCTACGCCGACGCAGCCGAGGCGCGCGGGGCCTGGGACACCCGGATGGAGGCCAATATCGTCGACGCCATCGTGCGCGGCGACGCGGGCAGCGGGCTGCAGTCGCAGGCGGCCGCCCTGAACTGGGACGCGACCGCTCCGGCCACCGTCATCGTCGGCACGCCGCGTCCGGATCGCATCGACCTGGCCATCGGCGACGTCCATGCCGCAGGCAACCGGCACAAGCGGGCCACCCTCTCCGATGTGCACGGCACCTGGCTGGTGGCCATCGTGGCCGGATCGCTGTCGCTGACCGACCGCTTCCTGGCCGACCTGCTCACCGTCTTCGACGACGGACCCGTCGTCGTGGGCCCGACCGCGACCAGCCTGTCCGGCCTACACCGCAGCGCCGCGGAGGCGATCGCCGGCATGCATGCCGTCGCCGGTTGGAGCGGCGCCCCGCGGCCGGTATCGGCCCGCGAACTGCTTCCCGAACGAGCGCTGCTGGGTGATGAGAACGCGCTGGCCGCGCTGGAATCCGAGGTGATGCATCCGCTCGCCGATGCCGGCCCGGCGCTGATCGAAACACTGGACACCTATCTCGATTCGGGCGGTGCCATAGAAGCGTGCGCACGCAAATTGTTCGTTCATCCAAACACGGTGCGCTATCGACTCAAACGGATCGCCGATTTCACCGGGCGTGATCCCACCGTCCCTCGTGATGCGTACGTCCTGCGCGTCGCCACCACGGTCGGACGGCTGCAACGTGACCTGGGCCACTTCAACACGACAAATGGCAGTACAACGGGGCCGGTGGGGCCGCTGGGGACCCGCTGGTTGGGACCTCTGCGGTAAGTGGATATCGCGCCGAGGTCACGTCCCGGTCGCTTCACGTGCTGTTTTGTAGAAACTCCACAAAAGAATAAGACAAGGTTCATAATCTCTTACACGGCGCTAGGAGCGTCTCACAGTGTTTTCTTAATCCCGTGCTTGCTTTGCTTGCTCCCGGCCAGGGATCCCAGACGCCCGGCATGCTCACCCCGTGGGTCGAGCTGCCCGGCGCCGTCGACCGTCTGACCACCTGGTCGGATATCAGCGGACTGGACCTCGTGCGACTGGGCACCACCGCCACCGCCGAGGAGATCACCGACACCGCGGTGACCCAGCCGCTGGTCGTGGCCGCCACCCTGCTGGCCTACGAAGCCCTCACCGCGCGCGACGGCCTCGCCGGAAAGGACGCGGTCGTCGCCGGGCATTCCGTCGGTGAGATCGCCGCCTACGCCATCGCCGGCGTCATCTCCGCCGATGATGCGGTGGCACTCGCGGCCACCCGTGGCGCCGAGATGGCCAAGGCCTGCGCGCTGGAGCCCACCGGTATGGCCGCCGTGCTCGGTGGCGATGAGGCCGAGGTGTTGGCTCGCCTGGAGTCTCTCGACCTGATCCCCGCGAATCGCAATGCCGCCGGCCAGATCGTCGCCGCGGGCGCCGTCGCCGCACTGGAGAAGCTGGCCGAGGATCCCCCGGCCAAGGCCCGAGTGCGGGTACTGGCCACCGCGGGCGCGTTCCACACCCACTACATGGCACCGGCCGCCGAGGGCTACGCCGCCGCTGCGGCCAAGGTCGCCACGGCCGAGCCCACCCGGACCCTGCTGTCCAACGCCGACGGCAAGCCGGTGGCCGACGCCGCCGACGCCATGAGCAAGCTGGTCGCCCAGATGACCCGCCCGGTGCGTTGGGACCTGATCAACGAGACCCTGCGCGGCATGGCCGTGTCGGCGCTGGTCGAGTTCCCACCCGCCGGAACGCTGGTCGGCATCGCCAAGCGTGAGCTCAAGGGCACGCCGACCAAGGCCATCAAGGCCCCCGAAGACCTGGACGGGCTCGCCGAGCTCTGACCCGGAGTACGAAAGAACGACAGACTCGAACCATCCCGACAGCCGGGATGGCCAAACAAAGAAGGAGCCATCGTGGCCGCCAGTCAAGAAGAAATCATCGCCGGTCTCGCCGAGATCATCGAAGAGGTCACCGGCATCGAGCCTTCCGAGGTCACCCCGGAGAAGAGCTTCGTCGACGACCTGGACATCGACTCGCTGTCGATGGTCGAGATCGCCGTCCAGACCGAGGACAAGTACGGCGTGAAGATCCCCGACGAGGACCTCGCCGGTCTGCGCACCGTGGGTGACGTCGTCGCCTACATCCAGAAGCTCGAGGCCGAGAACCCCGAGGCCGCTGCCGCCCTGCGCGAGAAGTTTGGCTCGGAATGACCAAACCTTCCACTGCTAACGGCGGGTTCCCGAATGTCGTGGTGACCGCCGTGACGGCGACCACGTCGCTGGCACCGGACATCGAGAGCACGTGGAAGGGCTTGCTGGCCGGCGAGAGCGGCATCCGCAAGCTCGAGGACGACTTCGTCGAGAAGTGGGACCTGGCAGCCAAGATCGGTGGGCACCTCGCGGAGCCCCTCGATCCGCTGATGTCACGTCTGGAAATGCGACGGATGTCCTACGTGCAGCGGATGGCCAAGTACCTCGGCAACCAGCTGTGGGAGACCGCGGGCAAGCCGGAGGTCGATCCCGATCGTTTCTCGGTCGTGATCGGCACCGGGCTCGGCGGCGGCGAGAAGATCGTCGAAACCTATGACGCGATGAACGAGGGCGGGCCCCGCAAGGTGTCCCCGCTCGCCGTTCAGATGATCATGCCCAACGGTGCTGCCGCCGTCGTCGGCCTCGAACTCGGGGCCCGTGCCGGCGTCATCACCCCCGTCTCGGCGTGCTCGTCGGGCTCGGAGGGCATCGCCCACGCATGGCGTCAGATCGTCATGGGTGACGCGGATATCGCCGTCTGCGGTGGCGTCGAGGGTGCCATCGAGGCGCTGCCCATCGCGGCGTTCTCGATGATGCGTGCGATGTCGACCCGCAACGACGATCCCGAGGCCGCCTCCCGGCCGTTCGACAAGGACCGCGACGGCTTCGTCTTCGGCGAGGCGGGCGCGCTCATGGTCATCGAGACCGAGGAGCACGCCCTGGCCCGTGGCGCCAAGCCGCTGGCTCGCCTGATGGGTGCCGGCATCACCTCCGATGCGTTCCACATGGTGGCTCCGGCCGCGGACGGCGCTCGCGCCGGCCACGCCATGAAGCGCGCCATGGAGACCGCCGGGCTGTCCGCCAAGGACATCTCGCATGTCAACGCGCACGCGACGTCCACCTCGATCGGCGATGTCGCCGAGGCGAACGCCATCCGGGTCGCCGGTGTGGAGCACGCCGCGGTGTACGCGCCGAAGTCGGCGCTGGGCCACTCGATCGGTGCCGTCGGCGCCCTCGAGTCGATCCTGACCGTGCTGGCGCTGCGGGACGGCGTCATCCCGCCCACGCTCAACTACGAGACCCCCGATCCTGAGATCGATCTCGATGTTGTCGCGGGTGAGCCTCGTTATGGCGACTACCAGTACGCCATCAACAACTCGTTCGGTTTCGGTGGCCACAATGTGGCTCTGGCCTTCGGGCGGTACTGAGACAGAGCGTTATTGAGGCTTCAGAAGACAGGCCTTTTGGAAGATCGCAGTACATGAGGTGGGGAACGGCTTGAACAAGCTGTCAACGGGGAACGGTTTGCCCAACGTGGTCGTCACTGGCATCGCCATGACGACCGCGTTGGCCACCGACGCCGAAACAACATGGAAGAAACTGCTCGCCGGCGAAAGCGGCATCCGCCGGCTCGATGATCCGTTCGTCGAGGAATACGACCTGCCGGTCCGTATCGGTGGGCATCTGCTGGAGGATTTCGAGGACGAGCTCAACCGCGTCGAGAAGCGGCGGCTGTCCTACCTGCAGAAGATGGCGACCGTCATCGGCCGCCGGGTCTGGGAGAACGCCGGCTCCCCCGATGTCGACCCCAAGCGGTTGATGGTCTCCATCGGCACCGGTCTCGGCTCGGCGGAGGAACTGATCTTCGCCTACGACGGCATGCGGGCCAAGGGTCTGCGGGCCGTCTCCCCGCTGGTCGTCCAGATGTACATGCCCAATGGCGCGGCGGCTGCCGTCGGACTGGAGCGCAAGGCCAAAGCCGGTGTGAACACCGTCATCTCGGCCTGCGCGTCGGGATCGGAGGGTATCGCCAACGCGTGGCGCAACATCGTCTTCGGTGAGGCCGATATCGCCATCTGCGGTGGCGTGGAGACCAAGATCGAGGCGGTGCCGATCGCCGGGTTCGCCCAGATGCGCATCGTGCTGTCCAACACCAACGACGATCCGCAGGGTGCCTGCCGGCCGTTCGACGTCGACCGCAACGGGTTCGTCTTCGGCGAGGGCGGCGCGATGATGGTCATCGAGACCGAGGAGCATGCCAAGGCTCGCGGTGCCAACATCCTGGCGCGCATCATGGGCGCCAGCGTCACCTCCGACGGGTTCCACATCGTGGCGCCGGACCCCAACGGTGAGCAGGCCGGCCACGCGATGAGCCGGTCCATCGAGCTGGCGGGGCTGCAGCCCTCGGATATCGACCATGTCAACGCGCACGCCACCGGCACATCCGTCGGTGACGTCGCCGAAGGCGTGGCGATCAACAACGCCATGAAGGGCCACAAGCCCGCGGTGTACGCGCCCAAGTCCGCGCTGGGCCATTCGGTCGGGGCGGTCGGTGCGGTGGAGTCGATTCTCACCGTGCTCGCCTTGCGTGACGGGGTCATCCCGCCCACGCTGAACCTGAAGAATCTGGATCCCGAGATCGACCTGGACGTGGTGGCTGGCGAGCCGCGCACCGGTAATTACCAATACGCGATCAACAACTCGTTCGGATTCGGTGGGCACAATGTGGCGCTCACCTTCGGAAAGTACTGAACAAGGTAAACCCGAGGGCGCCGGTCACCATCCGACGCGTAAGAGGAGGACTGGATGACCATCATGGCTCCCGAAGCGGCCGCCGAGTCGCTCGACCCACGTGATCCGCTGCTGCGGCTGAGCACGTTCTTCGACGACGGCAGCGTCTCGCTGCTGCACGAGCGCGACAAGTCCGGTGTGCTCGCCGCGTCCGGCACGGTCAACGGTGTGAAGACCATCGCGTTCTGCACCGACGGCACCGTGATGGGCGGCGCCATGGGCATCGAGGGATGCGCGCACATCGTCAACGCCTACGACACCGCGATCGAGGAGCAGAGCCCGATCGTGGGTATCTGGCATTCCGGCGGTGCGCGGCTGGCCGAGGGCGTCAAGGCCCTGCACGCGGTGGGCCTGGTCTTCGAGGCGATGATCCGCGCCTCGGGTTACATCCCGCAGATCTCGGTCGTCGTCGGTTTCGCCGCCGGCGGCGCCGCCTACGGACCCGCGCTGACCGACGTCATCATCATGGCCCCGGACAGCAAGGTCTTCGTGACCGGCCCGGACGTGGTGCGCAGCGTGACCGGCGAGGACGTCGACATGGTGTCCCTCGGCGGCCCAGAAGCCCATCACAAGAAGTCCGGCGTGTGCCACATCGTGGCCGATGACGAGCTCGACGCCTACGAGCGGGGTCGTCGCCTGGTCGGATTGTTCTGCCAGCAGGGCCATTTCGACCGCAGCAAGGCCGAATCCGGTGATGTCGACCTCAAGGCCCTGATGCCCGAGTCGGCGCGCCGTGCCTACGATGTGCACCCGATCGTCGAGGCGCTGCTGGACGCGGACGCCCCGTTCGAGGAGTTCCAGTCCCGCTGGGCCCCGTCCATCGTGGTCGGCCTCGGCCGGCTCGCCGGCCGCGCGGTCGGCGTGATCGCCAACAACCCGCTGCGCCTCGGCGGCTGCCTGAACTCCGAAAGTGCCGAGAAGTCGGCGCGTTTCGTGCGCCTGTGCGATGCCTTCGGCATCCCGCTGGTGGTCGTGGTGGACGTCCCGGGTTACCTGCCCGGCGTCGATCAGGAGTGGGGCGGGGTGGTCCGGCGTGGCGCCAAGCTGCTGCACGCCTTCGGTGAGGCCACCGTCCCGCGCGTCACTCTGGTGACCCGAAAGATCTACGGCGGCGCCTACATCGCGATGAACTCCCGCTCTCTGGGCGCCACCAAGGTGTTCGCCTGGCCGGATGCCGAGGTCGCCGTGATGGGCGCCAAGGCCGCCGTCGGCATCCTGCACAAGCGCAAGCTCGCCGCCGCCGCCGATCACGAGCGCGACGCGCTGCACGAGGAGCTGGCCGCCGAGCACGAGCGGATCGCCGGTGGGGTGGACAGCGCCATCGAGATCGGCGTGGTGGACGCCAAGATCGATCCCGCGCACACCCGCAGTGTGATCACCCAGGCGCTGGCCGAGGCGCCAGCCCGTCGTGGTCGGCACAAGAACATCCCGCTGTAGCCTTCTTTGGCTGGGCCCAATGGCCAGTTATGACACGCTCTCCTCGGAAAGTCGTGCCATAACTGGCCATTCGCCGTTCTAGCGGGTGGTGTAGCCGCCGTTGGCGAAGACGGTCTGCCCGGTGATCCAGTGCCCCTCGCCGGCCAGGAACAGCACCAGCGGGGCGATGTCCTCGACGCGCGTCAGACGCCCGCCCATGCCCTGGGACTTGTGGAACTCCACGCGCTCGGGGGTCTCCTGGCCGTAGAAGAACGGGGTGTCCATCGGGCCGGGGCCGATGCTGTTGACGTTGATTCCGCGCGCCGCGAACTCCTTGGCCGCCGCGCGGGTGAAGTGCTCCACCGGGCTCTTGGCACCGGCGTAGGTGGAGTAGCCGTCGGTGAACGCGGCCAGCAGGGCGGTGACGATCGTGATGACCGAACCGTCGTCGGCGAGGCGACGCCCGGCCTGTTGCAGAAAGAAGTAGGCCGCCTTGGCGTTGATGTCGAACATCGCGTCGTACTCGGCCTCGGTGGTTTCCACGATGGGCTTGCGCAGGACCTTGCCGGCGGTGTTGATGGCGATGTCGACCTCCCCGAAGGCATCGACCGCGGTGTCGAACAACCTCTCGACGTTGGCGGGCACGGTCAGATCACCCTGCACCTTGATTGCCTTGACCCCGGCCCGCTCGGCCTCGGCCACGGTGGCATCGGCATCGGACTCGGTGGCCGCGCTGTTGTAGTGCACCGCGACGTTGACACCGCGCTGCGCCAGACTCCGGCTGATCAGACCCCCGAGGTTCTTGGCACCGGCGGCGACGACTGCTGACTTTCCCCTGATTTCACTCATGTTTTGCACGCTATCGACGGCTCAGACAATTGAAAAACAGATATAAACTGCATTTCGACAAGCAATGCTTGTAGATTGGTCGGGTGACCCTCGACCTCCGCCGGCTGGGCCATTTCGTCGCCGTCGCCGAGGCCGGTAGCTTCACCGCCGCATCGGCCACCCTGCACATCACCCAGCAGGCGCTGAGCCAATCGATCCAGTTGCTCGAAAAAGACCTCGGCGCAGAGCTTTTCCTGCGCTCCGGGCGCCGCATCACCCCGACCGCCGCCGGCGCCCAACTGCTGGTCGAGGGACGGGTGCTACTGGCCGCCGCCGACACCGTTGCCAACCGGGTGTCGCGCACCGCCGAGGACAGCCCCGAGGTGTTCGTCGTCGGGCACACCCCCGCGCTGAGCACCGCGGAGGTGTACACCCGGCTCGAGCCGGCGATCGACACCTTCGCACACCTGTCGGTGACCTGTCGGCAGATGTATCCCGCCGAGCTCCTGCGCGAGATCCTCAAGGGCACCGTGCACCTCGGGCTTCGGCGCGGCGTCGCACCCAGTGCCGAATTGTCCTCGGCCATCATCGGTTACGACCGGGTGCGGGTCGCCGTGCCTGCTGAGCACCGACTGGCGGACGCGACGCCCATCGACATCCGCGAACTGGCCGGCGAACAGATCGCGCTGTGGGCACCGCCGGGCGCGTCCTACTACAGCGACTTCCTGATGGGCGCCTGTCGGCGGGCGGGTTTCGAGCCCGATTTCGTCGTCAGTCGCGTCCAGGGGTCGGCGACGGTCGCCGCGCCGCTGACCACCGGCGCTCCGGCGTTCGTCACCACCCAGGCGGGACCGGCGATGGATGGCCGGGTCAGGGTCATCGACCTCGAACCCGACCTGCTCGTCGGCGTGCAGGCGCTGTGGCAGCGGCACACCCGATCGGCATTCCGCGATGCCGTCATCGCGGGCCGCTGAATCAGACGAATTCGGCTGCCGCTGCCTCGGCGCGCTCTCGATCGGCGCCGACCAGGCCGATCCGGGTTCGCCGGTCCAGGATGTCGTCGACGGTCAGGGCGCCCTCACGGGTGACCGCGTACTCGAATTCGGCACGCAGCACATCGATTCCGTCGGCCACCGGCTCGGCGGGCCGGTCACAGCGGGCGGCGGCGACGACATTGGCCGCCTCGGCACCGTAGCGGGCCACCAGCGACGCGGGCAGCACCGTCGACGCCGGCCGACCAGCGACCGGGTTGGCGGGTGCGCCGACCAGCGGCAGGTCGCGGGTTCGGCAGGACCGCGCGGTCAACCCGCGCCGGGCGATCGCCTGGTTCACCACATCCTCGGCCATGTACCGGTATTCGGTCAGCTTGCCGCCGACCACGCTGATGACACCGTCGGGCGACTCGGTGACGGCGTGGTCACGGGACAGGTCGGCGGTCTGGCCCTCGCTCTCGATGAGCGGGCGCAGCCCGGCGTAGGACCCGCGGACATCGCCCTCGGTCAGTGCGGTGTCCAGCGCGGTGTTGACGGTGTCGAGCAGGAACCGGACCTCGGCCGGGGTGGGTTGGGGCACATCGGGTATCGGGCCCGGGGCGTCCTCGTCGGTGAGGCCCAGGTAGACCCTGCCGAGTTGTTCGGGCATCGCGAAGACGAATCGGTTCAGCGCACCGGGGATCGGGATGGTCAGTGCCGCGGTGGGATTGCCGAAGGCCGCCGCGTCGAACACCAGATGCGTGCCACGGCTGGGCCGCAGGCGAATCGTCGGATCGACCTCCCCCGCCCACACCCCGGTGGCGTTGACGACGGCACGTGCGCGGAGCGACAGTGTCTGCCCGGTGAGTTCATCGATCAGCGTGACCGAATCACCCTGCACACCTGTGCCATTCGCCCGGGTCAGGATGATCGCGCCGTGTTGGGCCGCGGTGCGCGCCACCGCGGTGACCAGCCTGGCATCGTCGATGAGCTGACCGTCATAGGCCAGGAATGCCCCGTCCAGACCGGCGCGACGCACGGTCGGAGCCAGGTCGACGGCCGTCCCCGCCCCGACACGCCGCGAGCGCGGCAGGACCGAGGCCGGCGTACCCGCCAGCCTGCGCAGCCCGTCACCGGCCAGGAATCCCGTGCGGACCAGCGCGCGCGCCGGGCGCCCCAGCGCCGGCAGCAGGGGCACCAACTGCGGCATCGCGGTGACCAGGTGAGGTGCCGTGCGCGTCATCAGGATTCCGCGTTCGACGGCACTGCGGCGGGCGATGCCGATATTGCCCGAGGCCAGGTAGCGCAATCCGCCGTGGACAAGTTTTGAGCTCCAGCGGCTGGTCCCGAACGCCAGGTCATGCTTTTCCAGCAGGACGACGGTCAGGCCGCGCGATGCCGCGTCGAGGGCGATTCCGGTGCCGGTGATCCCGCCGCCGATGACCACCAGGTCGACGACGCCACCGTCGCCGAGCGCGGTCAGTTCGGTCATGCGGCGGGTCCGGTTGAGGGCGCTGTCATGCGTCGGGCTCATGGGGCCAGGTATCCGTTCAGGGCGTGGGTGAGTTCCTCGGCGAGCGCGTCGGCATCGAGGATGGGTCCGACCATCTGGGCGGACTGCACGGTGGACTGGGTGATGAGCAGGCACATGGCGGCCAGCCGGCGGGGATCGCCGGCGCGGACGCTGCCGTCTTCCTGGGCCAGCTTGAGCTGACCGGCCACGGCATCGATGAGGATCTGTTGGCTGGTGCCGAGCCGCTCGGCGATGTACACCATGGCCAGTTCGGGTGCGTCATGCAGCACCGACATCACGATCTGATCGTCGCGCAGCCGACGTGCCACCCCGACGATGCGGGCCACCAGGGCGCGGCGGCCGGTCTCGGTGTCCCCCACGCCGTCGAGCACCCGCACCACCCGGGCGGTCAGCAGCGCTGCCAGGATCGATTGGGTGTCCGGGAACCGGCGATACACGGTCGGACGGCTGATGCCCGCGCGCCGGGCGATCTCGGCGAGCGTCACCCGATCCACCCCATAGGCGAGCACGCAGTCGGCAGCCGCGTCGAGGATCCGGTCGCCGACCGAATCGTCGTTACTGATTGACACCATGTGTAATACTGTAACGCATGACGCAAGCCCATACCGATCTGCTGCCCCCGATGAAGTGGAACGCCTGGGGCGATCCGCAGGCCGCCAAGCCGCTGTCCGACGGTATTCGCGGCCTGCTCAAGCAGGCACTCGGCATCGACGGGCCCGCCGACCCGGACCTCGCAGCCGATGATGTGCGACTGCGGCCCTCGGCATTGCGCGACGCCGACCGCGAGGCGCTGCAGGCCGTCGTCGGCGCCGAACACGTGCGCACCGACCACCACAGCCGACTGTTGCGCGCCGGCGGTAAGTCGACACCGGATCTGCTGCGCCGCAAGAGCACCGGTGAACAAGACGCGCCCGATGCCGTACTGCTGCCCGCCGACGAGGCCGCGGTGATCGAGGTGCTCAAGGTGTGTGGCGAGCGGGGTATCGCCGTCGTGCCGTTCGGCGGTGGCACCAGCGTGGTCGGCGGTCTCGATCCGCTGCGCGGCGGTTTCACTGCCGTGGTGTCGGTGGATCTGCGCCGACTCGACGCGCTACACCAGCTCGACCCGATCTCCGGGGAAGCCGAACTGGGCGCCGGTGTCACCGGTCCACAGGCCGAGGAACTGCTCGGCGCACAGGGATTCTCGCTCGGACACTTCCCGCAGAGCTTCCAGTTCGCCACCATCGGCGGTTTCGCCGCGACCCGGTCTTCGGGTCAGGATTCCGCAGGATACGGCCGATTCGACGATATGGTGCGCGGGCTGACCGTGGCCACCCCGGCCGGCGTGCTCGACCTCGGGCGGGCCCCGGCCTCTGCGGCCGGCCCCGATCTGCGGCAGCTGATCGTGGGTTCGGAGGGGGTGTTCGGCATCATCACCCGGGTCCGGGTTCGGGTGCATCCGGTTCCCGAGACCACCCGCTACGAGGCGTGGTCGTTCCCCGATTTCGCCACCGGCGCCGCCGCGCTGCGCGCGGTCGTGCAGATCGGTACCGGGCCGACGGTGATCCGGCTGTCCGACGAGGCCGAGACCGGCGTCAACCTGGCGACCACCGAGAGCATCGGCGAGCAGACCATCACGGGAGGCTGTCTGGCCATCACCGCGTTCGAGGGGTCCGCGGCGCACACCGAGAGCCGCCACGCCGAAACCGCCGCCGTCCTGCGCGCGAACGGGGGCACCTCACTCGGCGACGCCGCCGCCCGGGCCTGGGAACACGGCCGGTTCAACGCGCCGTATCTGCGTGATTCCCTGCTTTCGGCGGGCGCGCTATGCGAGACCCTGGAGACCGCGACGAACTGGTCGAATATCGCCGCCCTCAAGGCCGCGGTCACCGAGGCGCTCACCGATTCGTTGGGACAGGCCTTGGTGATGTGCCATATCTCGCACGTCTATCCCACCGGGGCATCGCTGTACTTCACGGTGGTCGCCGGCCAGCAGGGTGACCCGGTCGACCAGTGGCGGCGCGCCAAGGTCGCCGCGTCGGAGGCGATGGTGCGCACCGGGGCGACCATCACCCATCACCACGCCGTGGGCGCCGATCACCGGCCGTGGATGCGCGCCGAGGTCGGTGATCTCGGTGTCGAGGTGCTGCGGGCGGTGAAGTCGGTCCTGGATCCGGCCGGAATCATGAACCCGGGCAAGCTGATCCCGTGATCAAGCGGGTCACGGTCCTGACCAACCCGGCGTCGGGGCATGGGAGCGCACCGCATGCCGCCGAGCGGGCTGTCGCACAGTTGCACCGGCGCGGGGTCGATGTGGTGGCCGTCGCGGGCCGCGATCCCGCGCACGCCCGTCAGCTCGTCGAGGGCGCCCTGGAGCGCGGGATGGATGCACTGGTCGTGGTCGGCGGTGACGGGATCATCTCGTTGGCACTGCAGGTTCTGGCCAGGACCGGCATCCCGCTCGGGATCATCCCCGCGGGTACCGGTAACGACCATGCCCGCGAGTTCGGCATCCCGACAAAGGATCCCGAGGCCGCGGCCGATATCGTAGTCGACGGTCGGGCGGCGACGGTGGACCTGGGACGCATCGTCGGTGCCGACGGTACCGAGCGCTGGTTCGGCACCGTCATGGCGGCCGGCTTCGATTCGCTGGTGACCGACCGGACCAACCGGATGCGCTGGCCGCACGGCCGGATGCGGTACAACCTCGCGATGGTCGCCGAGATTTCCCGGCTCCGCCTGCTGCCCTTCCGGTTGACCTTCGACGGTGTCGAGGTGCAGACCGAGCTCACGCTGGCGGCATTCGGCAACACCCGCAGCTACGGCGGGGGGATGCGGATCTGTCCTGGCGCCGACCCGACCGACGGGCTGCTCGATGTCACCATGGTGGCGTCGGCATCGCGAACGCGGCTCATCCGCCTGTTTCCCACCGTGTTTCGAGGCACCCATGTCGATCTCGACGAGGTCCAGACCCGGCGGGCGCGCGTGATCAGGGTCGACTGCCCCGGGATAAACGCCTACGCCGACGGCGAGTACGTCTGCCCGTTACCCGTCGAGGTGTCGGCCGTGCCCGGCGCGCTGACCGTGCTGAGACCCTGAGGCGGACCCTGCGAAGAGCCCGAAGGATCAGCCGCTCAGCACTCGCCGTGTTCGTTGACCGACACCCGCGGGACGGTGTGCGGAGCGATTTCGCTTCCCGGGTCGGGTGACTGGGAGCAGACATCCCACATCGCCGGCGCCACGATCTTCCATGAGGCGACCTGCTTGTTGACGTACTTGAGGGTGGGTCCGTTACCGCCGACCGCCTCGTTGTACAGAGCCTGCGCCTTTTCCAGGTTCATGCCCTGTAGCGAAGGCATGGTCCAGGTGGGTTCGGCTGCCGCAGTGGGCATCCCGGCAGCGGACAGGACAACCAGTGCGGCACCGGCCGCGGCGAACGCTGTCTTCGACTTCATAGCGCGAAGAGTAGACAGCAATTCTGTAAGGAAGCTGGATCCCAGGCGTGACTCTGCTGTAAGCGGCGAAAGGCGTTCACGGGCAACCAAAATCGGCCGAACAACGGCCCTCGGGGTGTGACTCAGCCCACTCCGCGGTTGAGCCAGGTGACCTCGCCGGTGTCGCCGCCGCCCCGGTAGGGCTCCAGCGACTCGTCCCACGCGGTGCCAAGGACGGAATCCAGATCGGCGGCCAGCGCGTCGGCGCCGGAGGCCATCAGGGCGCGCAACCGTTGCTCACCGACCATGACGTCACCGTTGGCGCTCATCGCACCGCTCCACAACCCGAGCTGAGGGGTGTGGCACCAGCGGTGCCCGTCGACGCCCTCGCTGGGATCCTCGGTGACCTCGAAACGCAGCACCGACCACGACCGCAGCGCGTTCGCCAACTGGGCACCGGTACCCACCGGGCCCACCCAGTTGGTGACGGCACGCAACTGTCCGGGCATGGCGGGTTGGGGCGTCCACTTGAGGTTCGCCCGCGCCGACAGGGTCGACGAAAGAGCCCACTCCACGTGTGGGCATACCGCCGCGGGCGAGGCGTGAACGTAAACCACGCCAGTTGTCGCCTCGGCGAACTGGTTCGACGCACGCATACTTTTGCTCCTTCGGCTCCACGAGGGACGTCTTCCCCAACGACCTGGCGTTACCGAAATGTGCAGTTGTTTCGTGCGTGTCTATTGTGCCTTGTGAGACGCGTGTTGCGCTAGTGTGCGCCGAATTCTCTCAGGACTCCATCAGAGATAGCCGGCCACAGCTCATACGCCCAGTCCCCGAAGTCGCGGTCGGTGAGCACCACGAGGGCCAGCTCGGCGGCCGGATCGACCCACAAAAACGTCCCCGACTGGCCGAAATGCCCGAATGTCGACGGCGAGTTCGCGGCGCCGGTCCAGTGCGGCGACTTGTGCGAGCGCAGCTCGAACCCCAGCCCCCAGTCGTTGGGGCGCTGCGAGCCGTAGCCGGGCAACACGCCGTTGAGGCCGGGAAACTGCACCGTCGTCGCCTCGGCGTGCAGCTGCGGGGTCACGAGCATCGGCCTCAGCAGATCACCGGCGAACCGCACCAGGTCATCGACGCTGGATTGGCCCCCGTAACCGGCGGCGTCGGCCCCACCCACCAGGGACGACCCCGCCATCCCCAGCGGCTCGAACACCGCCTCGCGCAGATAATCGGCGAACTCGATCTCGGTCGCGTCCTGCAGCGCATGGGCCAGCAGGGCGAAGCCATAGTTGGAGTAGATCCGCCGAGTGCCCGGCGCGGCCAGTTGGTCGGGCCCCTGCATGCTCACCCCCGAGGTGTGCGCCAGCAGATGACGCACCGTCGCGCCGGGTGGGCCGGCCGGGGTGTCCAGATCGAATGCACCTTCCTCGACGGCAACCTGGGCGGCACGGGCCACCAGCGGCTTGGTCACCGAGGCCAACCGGAACCGATGGGCGGTGTCCCCACGGCCGGCGAGCACACCATCCGGGCCGACCACCGCGGCAGCGACCGTCGGGACCGGCCAATCGTCGAGAAGTTCGAGGGCACCCACCCGCAGGATGCTACCGACGTCAAAACTGGACACCTGTCCGGCGAGGACGGGTGCCGCGTATTAGGTTATAGGCATGAGTCAGACAGTGCGCGGTGTGATTTCCCGGTCCAAAGGTCAGCCCGTCGAATTGGTCGACATCGTGATCCCCGATCCCGGTCCCGGTGAGGTCGTGGTCGCGATCCAGGCCTGCGGCGTCTGCCATACCGACCTGACCTACCGCGAGGGCGGGATCAACGACGAGTACCCGTTCCTGCTCGGCCACGAGGCCGCCGGGATCGTGGAGAGCATCGGCGAGGGCGTCACCCACGTCGAGGTCGGCGATTTCGTCGTCCTGAACTGGCGTGCCGTCTGCGGTGAGTGCCGCGCCTGTAAGCGTGGCCGCCCGCACCTGTGCTTCGACACCTTCAATGCCACCCAGAAGATGACCCTCACCGACGGCACCGAGCTGTCCCCCGCCCTGGGCATCGGCGCCTTCGCCGACAAGACCCTGGTCCACCAGGGCCAGTGCACCAAGGTCGATTCCACCGCCGACCCCGCCGTGGCCGGCCTGCTGGGCTGCGGCGTGATGGCAGGTATCGGTGCCGCGATCAACACCGGGGCGATCAACCGCGACGACACCGTGGCCGTCATCGGCTGCGGAGGCGTGGGTGATGCCGCCATCGCCGGCGCCGCGCTGGTCGGCGCGCGGCGGATCATCGCCGTCGACGTCGACGACCGCAAGCTGCACACCGCCCGCGAGTTCGGCGCCACCCACACCGTCAACGCCAAGGATCTCGACGCGGTGGCGACGATCCAGGACCTGACCGACGGCTTCGGCGCCGATGTGGTCATCGACGCGGTGGGCCGCCCCGAGACCTGGAAACAGGCCTTCTACGCCCGCGATCTGGCCGGCACCGTGGTCCTGGTCGGTGTGCCCACCCCGGACATGAAGCTGGAGATGCCGCTGGTCGACTTCTTCTCCCGCGGCGGCGCGCTGAAGTCGAGCTGGTACGGCGACTGCCTGCCCGAGCGCGATTTCCCCACCCTGGTCAGCCTGTACCTGCAGGGCCGGCTCCCGCTGGAGAAGTTCGTCTCCGAGCGCATCGGGCTCGATCAGGTCGAAGACGCCTTCCACAAGATGCACGCCGGCGAGGTGCTGCGCTCGGTGGTGGTCTTCTAGTGGGCAACGTAGCGCGGGTGGTCACCAGCGGCACCTTCGAACTCGACGGCGGCAGTTGGGATGTCGACAACAACATCTGGCTCGTCGGCGACGGGTCGGATGTCATCGTCTTCGACGCCGCCCATACCGCCGAGCCGATCATCGACGCGGTCGCGGGACGCAACGTCGTGGCGGTCATCTGCACCCACGGGCACAACGACCACATCACCGTCGCGCCGGAACTGGCCAAGGCCCTCGACGCCCCGGTGTTCCTGCACCCGGCCGACGAGATGCTGTGGCGCGTCGTGCACCCCGAGGCGGGGTTCCGCACCGTCGAGGACGGCTTGGTGCTCACCGCAGGGGGGATCGAACTGCACGCCCTGCACACACCCGGGCACTCCCCCGGATCGGTGTGTTGGTCGGCACCGGCACTGAACGCCGTCGTCTCCGGAGACACCCTCTTCCAGGGCGGCCCGGGCGCCACCGGCCGGTCCTACTCGGACTTCCCGACCATCCTGCAATCGATCTCCACACGGCTGGGCACCTTGCCCGACGAGACCGTCGTGTACACCGGCCATGGCGACACCACGACCATCGGGGGCGAGCTCGTGCACTACGACGAGTGGGTCAAGCGGGGCCACTAGGGTCCCGGCGACCCGCCGGACGGGATTTGCGGGCGGACCAATTTTTGTTTGCTGAGATTGCATACCCGTGCGACATTTCGCCAAATTGACGCGCATTTTCCCTGGTTCTGCGTTGCTGAATCTGCAGTAGCTGATTTGTTGTCCGAAGCAGGTGTGCGGCGGGGTTAGAGTCAGCTCATGGCACGCCCGTGGTTGCGCACACTCACGGCGTGTCTCGCCGTGGTGTTGACCGCCGCGTGCTCGGCGCAGACACCGCAACGGGCGATCCCCACCAGCTCGGGTGCGCCCCAACCGTTGGCCGCCACGTCGTCGACGACGGCCACGTTGGGCGTCGAGGGAACCGCCCTCACTCTCGACGGGAAGCCGTGGTGGCCGATCGGTCTGAACGCCTATCAGTTGGGCACGGACTGGACCGTCAATGCCGGCTGCGGCGCGCAGGTCGATCTCGACAGCTATTTCAGCCGGCTGCCACCGCACTCGCTGACGCGGTTCAACGCCTTCTCCAGCCTGGCCGTCAACAAGTACACCGGGATGCTGGACTTCACCGCACTGGACGCTGTCGTGAGTGCCGCCGAGCGACACGGTCAGATGTTGATCGCTGTGCTCTCCAGCAACGAGGGCAGCTGTGAGGACGACACGTTCAAGGAGTACGGCTGGTACACCGACGGGTGGGACACCGACCGGTCACCGGGCACGACGCTGACCTTTGCGCAGTGGCTCGACACCGCGGTGAAGCGGTGGGCGGCCTCGCCCGCGGTGGCAGGCTGGACCGCCGTCGGCGAACCGGAGCCATCGTTGTGCACCGACGACGGGTGCACCTGGCAGGCACGGTCCTGCCCGCCCGATTCGGCGCAGGTGCTGCGCCAGTTCTACGACGCGACCGGTGCCCGCATCCACGAACTCGACCCGGGCACCACGGTGTTCAGCGGGCACGCGGGCGGCGGCCAATGCGGCATGGGCGGCGACACGTTCGAATACGTCAGCGCCTCACCCGGGATCGATGTCCTGGAGTATCACTTCTACGAGTCCACCGACTCGCTGCCCGGTAACGAGTTCGACGGACTGGCCCGTCGGGTCCAGCAGGCCCGGGCGCTGGACAAGCCGCTGGTGATCACCGAGGTCGGCATGGAGGCCGGATCGTGCGGTTCGGTCGGCGATCGTGAGCAGGTCCTGCGGCAGGCCTTCGGCGAGATGCGCGATCAGGGCGCTGCCGGGGTGATGTTCTGGTCCTATGTCCCCGACCCGCGTCCCGGCGAGTGCACACTGGACATCGGACCCGACGATCCGCTGATGCGGCTCGTCGGCACCACCACGTAGGCCCCAGCAGCCGGACCCGCCCTGCTTTGCGATCAGGTTGAGCCTGGTGCTGTCGGTCCCGCGCCGCGGCACCGATAGTGGTTGCCATGACGACTTCGAACGGACGCTCCGCGGCCATCATCGGTGCCGGCCAGACCGGTGTGACGGCCGCACTCGGACTGCTGGACAACGGATTCGACGTCACCCTCTACAGCGACCGAGACCAGCGGGCGCTGCGCGACGATGTGCCCGCCACCGGAACCGCGCTGATCTTCGGCAAGGCCCAGCAGGCCGAGGAGAGCCTGGGCCTGAACACCTATCTGGCCACCGCGCCCACCTCGACCGGGCAGAGCGTGCGCGTCGTGGCCGACGGCGCGGAGGCGATCGCCTTCGACGGCTGGTTCGACGGGGCCCGCGGTGCCGCGGTCGACACCCGACTCAAGGCCGACGATCGGTTGACCCTCTTCGGCCGCCGCGGCGGCCATTTCGTGGTCGAGTCGGTGGACCCGCAGCGACTCGACACCATCGCGGCCCGAGCAGATCTGACATTGGTCGCCACCGGCCGTGGCGGGCTCTCGGCACTCTTTCCCGTCGATACCACCCGCACCGCCTACGACAAGCCGCAGCGCTCGCTGCTGGCGTTCTCGGTCACCGGACTCGGACATGGCGCCGACGTCTTCGCCCACCGGGGATCCGGCGGCGGCAGCCATCACGCGTTCACCGTCGTGGGCGGTCAGGGCGAATCGTTCTGGGGCCCTTACCTGCACAAGGACGCCGGTCCGAGCTGGGCATTCCTGGGCTGGGCACATCCCGGCAGCGACTGGGATCGCCGCTTTTCCACCGTGACCGACGCGGTATCGGCACTGCAGGTAGCCACCGGACTGCACCGCGATTACATCGACTGGGATCTTCCCGAGGTCAGCCGTCTGCGGGTCATCGAGGAGGATCCGCACTCGTGGCTGACCGGGGCGGTCACCCAGGTGGTGCGGAAGCCGGTGGGCACCACGGCCTCCGGGCATCCCGTCCTGGCTCTCGGCGACACCGCGATCTCCTATGACCCGATCGCCGGGCAGGGCGCCCAGGGCGGCCTCATCCAGACCGCCGACCTGATACGCAGTGCCGCCACACACGACGGCCCCTTCGACACCGACTGGCTGACAACCTCGTTCGAGGACTTCTACCGCCGGCGCGGCCGCGCCGCCCAGCGCGTCACCCGATTGTTCCTGTCCGACCCTGCCTTCGCCGATCACGGTGCGCTGTTCTTCGCCGCCGCGAGCGCCAGCCCGCGCTTCGCCGGGAAACTGGTCGGCCTGCTCGACGACCCGACACCCTTCGAATCGGTCACCTCCGAGGACACCGCCAAGGCGTTCATCACCGAGTTCGCCGGCGAACCCGCCGACGATGTGCTGGCCCGGTTCCGGCCGGCTGGCCGCTTCGAGCGGTCGCAGCTGCTGCGGTCAGCCGCCTAGCAGCCTGCGCTTCTCGGATTCGAATTCGGCCTCGGTGAGCGCCCCGGAGTCGCGCAGTGCCGCCAGCGTCTTGAGGCTCTCGAGACGGATCCCGTCTTCGGTGGGGACATGGAAGGCGGGGACCTCCCCGAGGGTGAATGTCGGCGAGATCTGTCGCCATTTTGCGCGCGAGCGGGCGGCCCAGACCCTGGCGATGACCAGGTCGACCAGTCCGAGACCGAACACCGCGGCACACCACCACGGCGCCTGCCCCAACGGACTCCCCTGCCCGAACGCCAGTCGCGGCCTGACGAAGGCACTGACGTCACCGTCGGTGCGCACGGTGTAGATCCCCGCCACGGCCACCTTGGCCACCCAGACCCGGACCCGGGCATCGTTGTTGACCGTCGTTGTGCCGCCGATGTTCTCGATGATCTCCGGTTCCGGCACGCCGGCCGGCGGATCGATGCCCATTCGCATGTCCGGGATCGGCAGGCCACCGCCGCCGGCACTGCCGATGGTCTGGGTGTGGAAGGTGATGTTCACCTCGCCTGCCGGCAGATGCAGCTGGGCCCGGCCGGGGATCGGCACCTCACCGTAGGCGTTGTACCGGTCCAGTACGAACGCGTTGAGGATCACGGTGATGATGAATCCGATTCCGGCGGCCACCATGACCAGCACGGCGATGTAGGTCAGCAGCCGGGGCGCGGTGGCGGGACGCATGGCTGGAAGTGTGGCACGCCCACCGGCACCGCAACCGGACATCTGCGGCGCATATCGGCCGACGGTACTAACCTCACGAGAATGCCCGAGTCCAGTGTCGTGGTGCGGCCGATCCCGGTCGGCAGCGGTGACTACAGTGCCAGCTCGCGGTTGCAGGCCGCCGGACTAACCCGGGCGATCAAGCTGTTCGAGCAGGCCGCCGCGGCAGTGCCGATACCGCAGCCACCGTTGCCCATCGTCATCGCCGACTACGGTGCGGCCAACGGCCACAACTCGCTGCTGCCACTCAACGCGGCGATCGCGACGCTGCGCGGACGCACCCGGCCCGAGCATTCGATCCTGGTGACACACACCGATGTCCCGGAGAACGATTTCAGCGCGTTGTTCCGGGTGCTGCGCGAGGACCCGGACAGTTACCTGCGCCGCGATCCGGCAACCTTCTCCTCGGCGGTCGGCCGGTCGTTCTACAGCCAGATACTGCCGTCCAACACCGTCAACCTCGGCTGGTCGGCGTGGTCGGTCCTGTGGCTGAGCAGCATTCCCACCGTGGTGTCCGACCATATCCACGCCTCGTTCAGTGCCGACAGCACCGCACGGCTGGCACATGACCGGTTGGCCGCGCGGGACTGGCACGAGTTCGTCGCCTACCGCGGCCGGGAGCTGTGTCCGGGCGGGCGCGTGGTGGTGATGACGATGGCGATCTCTTCCGACGGCGAGTTCGGATACCGGGCGCTGTTCGGTGCGCTGATGGCCGAGCTCGCCGAACTGGTGGCCCGCGAGGTGATCACCGCCGAGGAACTGACCCAGATGTCGCTGCCGATCGCCGGTCGTCGCACGGCCGACTTCACCACCCCGTTCGCCCCCTCCGGTCGGCTGGAACAGCTGACGATCGAGCACCTCGACGTGTTCGACGCCGAGGACCGATTCTGGCGCCAGTACCAGAAGGACGGCGACGCAACGGCTTTCGGGGCCCAGTGGGGTGAATTCCTGCAGGCCGCGGTGATCCCGGTGCTGACCGGTTTCGTCGCCGCCGAACGCCGGTCGACGTTCGGCGCGGCGCTACAGTCCGGGGTGGCCGCCCGGATGGCGGCCGAGCCGCAGGAGACCCAGATCCCGATGGCCCAGATCGTCCTGCACAAGAAGCCGCGCGGTTAGCCCGGCCGGCTCACATGAAGGCGGGGACGGCCGCATCGATCAGGTGCGGCCCCGGCTCGGCCAGCGCCCCGCTGAACTGTGCCGCCAACTCCTCGGCGGTGGTGGCGCGGGTCGCCGGCACCCCGAAACCCGCTGCGATGGCCACGAAGTCGATATCGGGATTGCCGATGCTCAGCAGGGACCGGGCCTTCGCACCGCCGTCGCCATGGTCGCCGCTGCCTGCCCCCACCCTGGCCAGCTCCATCTGCAGAATGGCATAGGCATGGTTGTTCAGGATGACCACGGTGATGTCGAGGTTCTCGCGCGCCATCGTCCACAGCGCCGAAATCGTGTACAGCGCACTGCCATCGGCCTGTAGCGCGATCACCGGCCGGTCCGGGGCCGCCACGGCGGCGCCGACGGCCACCGGCAGACCCTGCCCGATCGCGCCACCGGTCAGCGTCAGCACATCGTGGACCGGGGCGCCGGCGGTGGCTGCGGGCACCAGCACACCGCTGGTGTTGGCCTCATCGGAGATGATGGCGTCCGGCGGCAACAACGCACCGATGACCTGCGCCCAATTCGCCACTGTCAGCGGTCCTTCCGGCAGCTGCGGTGAAGGCACATCGGGCAACGACAGCGGTCCTGCACCGAGTTGATCGGCCAGGCCGGCCAGTTCGTCGGGCGCCATGACATGGGTCTGCACGCCGATGGGGACCAGACCGCTGGGCTTGCCGGGATAGGCGAAGAACGCCACCGGTGCCCGCGCCCCGACCAGTACCAGGTGAGTGGCTCCGGCCAGTTGTTGTTCGGCCTGCTCGGCCAGATAGCCCAGCCGTTCGACCGCCGGTATCCCCTTCCCGCGGCGCAGGCGGGCCGGAAAGGTCTCCACCAGCATGCGCGCCCCGGTGGCGGCGGCGATGCGGGCCGCGGCAATCAGTCCGGCCTCCGTCGTCGCCGCACCGCCGAGCAACAGCACGGTTTCGGGACCGTGCGCGCGCAACGCCTCCAACGCGGCCTCGGCCCCGGAGCGCGCGTCGTTACCCGTTGCGGCGGCCGGTGTGACAAGTTCGCCGGGAGGCTGAGCGTCACTCCAGGAGTAGTCCGCGGGCAGGACGACCGTCGCGATCCGCCCGGGCGGTCCGGCCGCGGCGGCGATGGCGGCGTCGACGGCCGGGGCCAGCTGCGCGGCCGATTCCGGACGGAAGACCACCCCGTCCGGCCAACCGGCGAGCGCCTCGATATCGGACTGCAGGGGCGCGTCGAACTCGACATGGTGGGTCGCATGGTCACCGACGATGTTGACCACCGGGGTGTGGGCGCGGCGCGCGTTGTGCAGGTTGGCCAGCCCGTTGGCCAATCCCGGCCCGAGGTGCAACAGCGTGGCCGCCGGATGCCCGGCGATGCGCGCGTACCCGTCGGCGGCGCCGGTGGCCACCCCTTCGAACAGGCAGAGCACCGCCCGCATCTGCGGCGTGTTGTCCAGTGCCGCAACGAAATGCATCTCCGAAGTGCCCGGGTTGGCGAAGCACACGTCCACCCCGCCGCCGAGCAGTCGTTGCAGGACGGTATCCGCGCCGGAGGCCATCAGCGAATGGTACCGGCGCCAGGGATGAGGGGAAGATCCAGTGCGGTCACCCAGCCGGGCGGGAGGTCGTTGACGGCGGGGACGGCGTTGAGCGCCCGCAGTCCCGTCGCCAGGCAACCCGCCGCGGCGGCGTCCCGGCCCGATCCGTCGGTGAACCGGAACGCGGTCTCCTGCGAGATGCTCGGGGTGCCCTCGATATCGACGCGGTACACATCGTTGTCGTTACCGGTCGGCCAGTCAGGGGCGGCGTCCAGGCCGATCCGGTTGACATGCTCGAGCTGGATGCGCGTCGCACCCCGGTAACGGCCGTTGATGGTGAACCGGACCGCGGCGACGTTTCCCGCCTCGATGACTCCCTTGGCCGATGGCCGGTCGATCGGGGTCACCCATTTGTCCCAGGTGGTGGTGATCTCGTCGAGGGTGATCCCCGCGGCATGAGCGATCATCGGAACCGTTGCGCCCCAGGCCATGATGAGGATCTCCGGGCTTTCCAGCAGTGGACGGTACTGCGGCGGGCGGCCGATACCCATTTCGAACTCGTAGTCACCGGTGTAGTTGGTGTAGTCGAGCAGCTCCGAGGCCCGTACCGTCCTGACCTCCGAGCACAATCCCATCAGGGTCAGCGGGAACAGGTCGTTGGCGAAACCGGGGTCGATCCCGGTGGTGAAACAGGATGCTCCCCCGGCCGCGCAGGCGTCGGTGATCGGTTGGATCCAGTTGGGCGGGTTGAGGTGCATCGTCGGCCAGACCCACGGGGTCATGGCCGTGGAGACGACATCGATTCCCGCCCGCAGGAAACGGCTGATCAGGTCGATGTTCACATCGGCTTGTGCGGCGGTCGGCCCGTAGTGCACCAGCGCGTCGGGCCGCAGCGCGATCAGGGCATCGACATCATCGGTGGCGGCGACGCCGAGCTGGCTGCCCAGCGCGCAGAGGTCACCGACATCGCGTCCGACCTTGGCCGGATTGCTCACCCCGACCCCGACGAGTTCGAAGTTCGGGTGGGTGACGATCTCGCCGATCACCATCGACCCGACGAAACCGGTACCCCACACCACCACCCGCTTGGGCGACGCGATCATCTCGGCAGCCCTAGAAGCACCGGCGAAGGCCGCCCGGCTCGCAGATCAGCGGGTACTGGGTGATCGGGATCGGCAACGGATGCGCATAGGTCAGGGTGAACGGGAACTTGTCCAGCGTGGCGCTCAGCCCACACGCCGGGTTGTGCGACACGGTGCGCATGCCGGTCATCGTGATGGTGTTGAACGCGAACGTCTCGAACAGCGGCTGGGTGCTGCCGTCCGGACAGGTCAACCCGTCCACCGAATTGATGTTGTAACTCCACTGCCCACCCACCAGTTTCGCGATGCCACCCTTGGCGGTGGAGTTGGGTGTCGAACTGATGGACAGCTGGCAGGCGACCGGGTCGCGGATCTCGACGCGCAGGTCGCCGACGACGGGCACGCAGACCGGGTAGATCGACCATGCCGCGTCGGGCAGGCCCTCCTGTTTGAAGGTGTAGACCCCCTCCAGCACCTGCTGTTGCGGGTTCGCCCCGGCCGGTGCGGCCGAACCGATCGTCGCCACACCAGCGGCCAGCAACACGGCACTGAACAATCCGCGAAGTATGTTCACACGTCGCAGTATTGCAGGGCGCTTCTGGCCCGTCCGGCGTTTGCCCCGTGAGAGGGTGCCGGGTATGACCTCACTGGACGGAAAAGTCGCATTGATCACCGGGGCGTCGGCCGGACTCGGCGCCGCAACGGCCACCCTGTTCGCCGAACGTGGGGCCACGGTGTACGGCGTGGCCAGGGACACCGACCGGATGGCCGAGGTGTTCGGCAACGTGCCCGGCGGCCGGTTCGGCTCGTATGACATCGCCTCCGCCGAGGCCTGCGCGCAGGCCGTGGCCGACTGCGTCGAGGCGTTCGGGCGCATCGACGTGCTGGCCAATGTGGCAGGTTTCCACCAGATGCGGCGTACCGCCGGGGTGACCGATGCCGACTGGGCAACCGATCTCGCGGTCAATCTCAACGGGCCGTTCTATCTCAGCCGGGCCGCCCTGCCCCACCTGCTGGCCGCCGGCGGCAACATCGTCAACGTCGCATCGGTCGCCGGGGTGGAGGGCGAGGTGTACTCCGCGGGCTATTGCGCGGCCAAGCACGGGCTCATCGGATTGACCAGGGCGATGGCCGTGGAGTTCACCAGGGAGACGCTGCGCGTCAACGCGGTCTGTCCCGGCGGGATGCTCACCGCGCAGGTCACCGACTTCTCGGCGCCCGAGGACGCCGACTGGGAGCTGATCATGCGGATCGCCGCACCGCGCGGAATGATGGATCCCGTCGACGTCGCCAAGACCATCGCGTTCCTGGCCAGCGATGACGCCGCCGCCATCCATGGCGCGGTCTACCGGGTCGACAACGGGAAGGGCGCCGACTGATGAGCGAGATCGAAACCGGCACACAGTCGGTCGGCACCGTCGGTAGCACCGAGGTGGAGGGCTCCATCGGCACCGTCGGCAGCACCGCGGTCGTCGGCTCGATCGGCACCGTCGGCAGTGCCGGGGTCGCCGGGTCCATCGCCACGGTGAACAGTGCGGGTGTCGCGGGTTCCATCGCGACCGGCGGAAGTGCCGGGGTGGCAGGCGGATTCGCCGTCGTCGGCACCGCCTTCTCGGTGCTGTGCGCGGCGCTGGTCGGCTGCGTGGCCTGCATCGCGTGCGTCGCCTGCAGCAAATGTGCGGCATGTGTGGCCTGCGCGGGCTGCGTCGACTGTGTGGGCTGTATCGGCTGTGTGAACTGCTCAGGGCTGCGCGGCGCGGTCGGTCTGCGCGACGTGCACGCCTGAACCGCCGAGCGGCCAGTTATGGCACACCATTGGCTCCTNCTCGACCGTTGATCCGTCGACTAGATTCTCCGCCGGCGGCCCAGCAGGGCGGCGCCGCCGACGGCGCCGAGGCTCAGCACCGCGCACGCCACCGCCGCGGTGATCAGCAGCGTCTGGTTGCTCCTCCCGGTGGCCGGAGCCTCCTCGGCGGCCAGCCGCAGGCGGTAGTCACCGGGCAGCGGGCCTTCCCGCGGCTCGTCGAGGCCCGGGTACTGCTGGGTCCGGTGCACCTCGAACATCCGCTCGCCGCCGGCGCTCTGCTTCCACACGCCCCAGGCCGGGGTCGCCCCGTCGAGCAGCACGCGGCGTTCGCCGTAGCGGGTGTCATCACCGATATCGACGATGCGCTGCACGCGGAAGGGCTCGTAGACCGCATCGGAATAGCGCACCTGCACCGGCACATTGTCGTACCGGAACAGCGGCGGCGGAGGTGGCGGCGCGATCGCCCCGATATTGGCGATGGTCGGGATGAACCCACCGCCGAAGAAGCTGCCGACAGCCACCCCGACCGCGGTGCTGACCACGGTGTTGACGGTGTTGAGCACCACCGCGGTGAAGCTGTATGCCGCCAGGTCGGCCACGTACATGACCATCCGCTGCAGCGGCGGGATCGTCACCACGCGGGGCTGATTCTGGTACTCGTAGACGATGCGCACCGGATCGCGATAGGGGTTGACGATCATCGGCCGGTAGAACTCGTCGTACTGAACCCAGTCCGGGCTCCACTGCCGCACCCGGTTGTCCCAGTCGCGCTGATCGGCACGCAGCTCACGCTGATCCGCACGCAGTTGGCGCTGATCTTCGCGGAGTTGGAGCTGGTCCTCGCGCAGCTCACGGCGCTCCTGCGCCAGCCGGTCGCGCTCGTCGGCCAGACCGACCAGCGATGACAGCGCGGCGAGGTCCTCGACCTTGGCCGGCTCGGGTTTGAACTCGACGGGGGCGGCCTTACTGGCCAGCACGACATCATCGGCGGGGGCCTCGAGTACCGCGGGCTTGACGGTCTCGATGACGCGGGCCATCGGCTCGACCTTTTCGGCCTTCTCTGTCTCGGTGGGCTGCGCGGCTTCCGCGGTCGCCTCGGTGGGCTTCTCGGTGGTTGATGTTGCCGGTGCGGCGGTGCTCGACGGGGCGCTCGATGGGGTCCCAGGAGCAGCGCTCGATGGGGTCAAGGTCTCGGTGCGTGCCTCCTGGGTTCGCGGCTGCCGGGTGGTGGGCTCTTCGGTGGCGGGCTCTTGAGTGGCGGGCACGGCGCTGGTGGCCGGCGGTGCGGCGGGCGTGGTCGTCACCTGGGCGCTCGAACGGGTGGTGGTCGTCTCGGGTGCCCGGGTGGGCTGCGGGACAACCGTTTCCGGCGCAGGCGCAGGCGACCGGGTCGGCTCGACGGCCCGGGTCGGCGCCGGGGCCTGGGTCGGCGCGGGAGCTTGCGTCGGCTCCGGGGCCTGAGTCGGTGTAGGAGCTTGCGTCGGCGCGGGAGCGACCACGGTCGTCGCGGCCGGGGCGGGAGCCTCCGCGGTGACGGCCGGTTCGGCCTCCGATCGATCGGCGGGGCTGGAGCCGGCATCGCCGGCACCACCGGCGGGCGAGGGTTCCTCGACGACGGTCGTCTCCACGACGGCGGTCTCGCCGGAACCGGGCTCGGCCAGCGCGGGTGCGACCCCCACGGTCAGCGCGGTCAGGGACAACACCACCGTGGACGCCACGCCGGCCACCAGGCCGCGTCGCAGGAACTCGTCACGTGCGGCACTCATCGTGCATCGACTCCTCGAAGATCAGGAGCAGGGCAATTCTCAGCCACTACTGCGGTTCGCAGTCATCTCCCCCGACACCGGCCGTACGGCCCAGCAGCTGTCTCGCCTGGTTCATCGCTGTGGACGCCCCAGCGTTACATCCGGAGCTCCCCGGCTCCCGAGATTCACATCAGGTACGCCGCGGCACCGGATGACGTACCTGATGTGAATCTCGCCGAAGCCGGCATCTGACACCATCGTCGGGTGCCGCCCCGCGAGTTCGTCCTCACCGACGAATTCCGCGATGCCATGGAACTGCTCGCCGGTGGCAGGCATCTGTTCCTGACCGGCAAGGCGGGTACCGGCAAATCGACGCTGATCCGGCGGTTCATGTCACAGACCGACCGCACCGTGGTGGTGGCCGCCCCGACCGGGATCGCCGCGCTCAACGTCGGCGGCTACACCATCCATCGACTGTTCGGCTTCACCCCCACCACCAGCCTGGCCGATATCAGGACCGGCGGGTACTACCCGGGCCGGTTCGCCCGCACGGTCAAGAGTGTGGACACCCTGATCATCGACGAGGCCTCGATGGTCCGCGCCGATCTGTTCGACAAGATGGCCGCCGCACTCCAGCGGTACGGCCCCGATCCCGGCGCCCGGTTCGGCGGCGTCCAGCTGGTGCTGGTCGGTGATCTGTATCAGCTGCCGCCGGTGGTCACCGAGTCCGAAACCGACTTCTTCACCGACCGCTACGCCACCCCGTACTTTTTCTCCGCGGACAGCTTCGACCGCGACGAGTTCCCGATGGTCTCGCTCACCACCGTGTTCCGTCAGCTCGGCGACGACCGGATGACCGCCATCCTCAACGAGATCCGCGAGGGCGTATTGCTCGGGCACGCGCTGGCCGAACTGAACACCCGCACCGACCCCGATTTCGTGCCACCCGCCGATGAGTTCTGGTTGACCCTGGCGCCGACGAACCGGTTGGTGTCCGCCCGCAACCGGCGGCAGCTGGAGGTGCTGCCCGGGGACGAGATCACCCACCACGCACGCCATACCGGCGACCTGAGCCTGTTCGACCCGCCCGCCGAGGAGACCCTGCGCTTCAAGGTCGGCGCCCAGATAATGATGCTGACCAACGATCCCGCCGACCGCTGGGTCAACGGCACCCTCGGCCGGATCATCGCGCGGGTGAGCGACGGGACGGGCGTCATCGTCGAGTTCACCGACGGCAGCCGCGCCGAGGTCACCCCGTTCACCTGGGAGGCGACCCGACCCGTCGTCGAGGGTGGGGCGCTGCGGCACGAGGTGTGCGGCACCTACACCCAGTTGCCGTTCGCGTTGGCCTGGGCGATCACCATCCACAAGAGCCAGGGGCAGACCCTGGACCGCCTGGTTGTGGACCTCACCGGCGGGATGTTCTCCTACGGCCAGCTCTACGTCGCGTTGAGCCGGTGCACCTCGATGGCGGGGCTGGTGCTCAAACGTCCGGTGCTGCCCAAGGATCTGAAGACCGATCGCCGGATCGCCCGATTCCTGCACAACGCCGATGCCGATGTCGGCAGCGCCCGGCGGTACTGCGGTATCGGGATCGTCACCGTCGGCGAGGAGGGCAGGATGTCGCGGCCGCGGCCGGTCGAACTGGCCGTCGCCTTCGACGATGGCACCGCGGTGAGCACGTTGGTCAATCCCCAGCGCGATCTCGCCGACGCCCGGTCGGCCTACGGCATCGGCGTCGCCGACATCCTGCTGGCCCCGACGCTGGCCGAGGCGTGGGGTGTGATCGCCCCGATGCTCACCGGGTGTACCCCGGTCGGTCCGCGTATCGACGAGACGCTCGGATTGATCGACTTCGAGCTCAAACGGCTCGGCCAGACGGTGGTGATGCCCCTGGGTGTCGAGGTCGCGGGCCGCACCGCCGGCAGCACCGCCCTGCAGCGTGCCTCCGACGCGCTCGCGACCTTCACCGAATCCGGTGTCACCACAACCGGTTCGACGGTGTTCGGCGATCCACCGGAATCGCTGGCCGGCCATCTGTTGACCCGTGATCCGGCCGCGACGCCGGTGTCGGCCCGGCTGCCGGCGCTCTCGGCGCTGCTCGATATCAGTCGACACATCGGGCCCGCGTTGCTCGGCCTGCCGCGGGCCGCGACGGCGCCGCCGGAGACGCCGTGGATCCATGCGGCCCGCCACTCGGTGGCCGCGCAGTTACGCACGGCGGCCGGCCGGGTGCAGCCGACCGAGCAGGTGTGGCAGCGCCTGCAGGACGCCGAAAAACTCCTCGGTGTCCCGATCGTCGACCCGGCACTGCGAGCACAGGCGGCCGACCCCGATATCGATGTGGTCCTGCAACCGGGCGCCCGGGTCTGCTTCACCGGGACCGCACTCGACGACGCCGGCCGGGAGGTGTCCAGGGAGGAGATGATGCGCCTCGCCGAACAGGCGGGCCTGGCCCCCGTGAAGACCGTCACCAAGACCCGCTGCGAGGTGCTGGTGACCGCCGAACCCGGCAGCCAGTCCGGGAAGGCACGCAAGGCCCACGAACTCGGCAAGCCCGTGTTCGCCGCGCAGGACTTCCTGCGATGGGCCCGTCACCGCTCGACATCGCCGCGCACACCTTAAGGTCGAACCCGTGAACCGGCTGGACCGCTTCTTCGAAATCACCGCCCGCGGCTCGACGATCGCCTCGGAGCTGCGCGGCGGTGTCGTCACCTTCATCGCGATGGCCTACATCATCGTGCTGAACCCGATCATTCTGTCCGGGGCGCCTGACGTCACCGGCAACCAGTTGGGCTTCACCCAGGTATCGGCGGTCACCTCGCTGGCCGCCGGTGTGATGACCATCCTGTTCGGTGTCATCGCCCGGCTGCCGTTCGCGTTCGCCGCGGGCCTTGGCATCAACTCGTTCCTGGCCTCCTCGGTGGTCGGCGAGCTGACCTGGGCCGAGGCGATGGGCCTGGTGGTCATCAACGGCATCATCATCGTGCTGCTGGCGGTCACCGGGTTGCGCCGGCTGATCTTCGACGCGGTGCCGATCCAGCTGAAGCTGGCCATCACCGCGGGCATCGGATTGTTCATCCTGTTCATCGGGCTCGTCGACGCCGGTTTCGTCGCCTCCACCGGGGGCCCGTCACCGCCGGTCGGGTTGGGCAGCGGGGGTGCCGGATCCATCAGCAGCATCCCGACGGTGGTCTTCGTGTTCACCCTGCTGCTGACCGGCATCCTGGTGGCCCGCAAGATCCGCGGCGGCATCCTCATCGGACTGATCACCGGCACCATGGTGGCGGTCGTCATCGAGGCGATCTGGCATCTGGGGTCGGCCACCGAGAAACCCGGTGGCTGGGGTCTGTCGGTGCCGACGCTGAGCGGTTCACCGTTCGCGGTGCCGGATCTGTCCCTGGTCGGCGAGTTCAGCCTCGACAGCGTCGGCCGGATCGGCATCCTGGCGGCCGTCATGCTGGTGTTCACGCTGGTATTCACCAACTTCTTCGACGCCATGGGCACCTTCACGGGCCTGTCCAAACAGGCCGGCGTCGCCGATGACAAGGGCAACTTCCCCCGCCTGCAGTCCGCGCTCGTCGTCGAGGGTGCGGGCGCGGTGGTCGGCGGCGCGGCGTCGGCGTCGTCGAACACGGTGTTCATCGAGTCCGGCGCCGGGATCGGCGAGGGGGCCCGCACCGGGCTGGCCAGCCTCGTCACCGGTGCGCTGTTCCTGGCCGCGATGTTCCTGACGCCGCTGGCCGCGATCGTGCCCACCGAGGTCGCCGCGGCGGCGCTGGTGATCGTGGGCGCGATGATGGCCTCACATCTGCGCGATATAGACCTGGCCGATTTCTCCATCGCACTGCCGGTCGTGCTGACGGTGGCGGTGATGCCGCTGAGTTATTCGATCGCCAACGGTATCGGCGTCGGCTTCATCTCCTGGGTGATCGTGCGGACCGCGGCGGGCAAGGGCCGCGAGATCAGCCCGCTGCTGTGGGTCGTGGCCGCCGGGTTCCTGCTGTACTTCGCGCGCGGGTGGATCGACTCGCTGATCGGAGCATGACCGTCGACGTCGAAAACTCCACCCGGCGAACCCATCTCATCCGGCTGGCGCTGCTCGCGGCATTCCTGCTCGGCCTCTGGTATCTGATCGGCATCAAGGGTGTCGTCGACCTCGACGAGATCCGCGCCGGCGTCGCGGCCACCGGGCCCGCCGCCCCGCTGGTCTACATCGTGGTCTCGGCGGTGCTCGGCAGCCTGTTCGTGCCCGGTCCGCTGCTGGCGGCGGGCAGCGGGGTGTTGTTCGGACCCCTGGTCGGCGTCTTCGTCACCCTCGGCGCCACCGTCGGCACCGCGACCATCGCCAGCGTCGGCGGCCGTCGGGCAGGCCGGGACAGCACCCGGGCGCTGTTGGGCGCCGAACGGGCCGACCGGATGGACGCGCTGATCTCCCGCGGCGGCCTGTGGGCCGTGGTGGGCCAGCGATTCGTCCCGGGCATTTCCGACGCCGCCGCCTCCTACACCTTCGGTGCGTTCGGGGTTCCGTTGTGGCAGATGGTGATCGGTTCGTTCATCGGCTCGGCGCCGCGGGCCTTCGTCTACACCGCGCTCGGGGCGTCGGTCGGCGATCTGTCCTCACCGCTGGTGTACGCCGCGATCGGGGTCTGGTGTGTCACCGCCGTCATCGGTGCTTTCGCTGCGCATCGCGGCCTGCGCGGTTGGCGGGCGTCGCGTACGCGCGACGAATACCCCGAAAACGAATGATTCGGCCCTCGATTCGCACAATGGCCGCTTCTGCCGGATGATCGGTCCATGAAGCGCGATGTCGGTGCCGAGCTCGAGGTCGACATCACGGCCCCGACCACGCTGGAATTTCAGATCGCGGTGGCGCCGCACCCCGGCGCCGAGGTCTACGAATCGTTGAGCTTCGCGCTGGACGGGCAACCGATCCAGGCCCAGGAGATCACCGGCACCCACGGTAACCGCATCCACAAATTCGACGTGGGCACCGGCCATCTCCGGGTCGACTACTCGGCCACCGTCATCGGCTACGCCGATCCGCCCCCGGTCACCGATCACGACCTTTCGGTGTATCTGCGGCCCAGCCGGTACGCCGAGGCCGACAAGCTGTTCGGTTTCGCCGGTACCGAATTCGGCGATCTCACCGAACCCGCCGAGCTCCTGGCACGGATCTCCGGCTGGGTCGGCCGACGGCTGCAGTACGTCCCCGGCTCCAGCGACCCGATCGATGGCGCGGTGGACACCATGCTGGCCGGTGCCGGGGTGTGCCGCGACTACGCGCATCTGGTGGTCGCGCTGCTGCGCGCGGTCAAGGTGCCCGCCCGGCTGGTGTCGGTGTACGCACCGGGGTTGTATCCCATGGATTTCCACGCCGTCGCCGAGGCGCTCGTCGACGGTCAGTGGCGGGTGGTCGATGCCACTCTGCTGGCACCGCGCGAGAGTTTGGTGCGGATCGCCACCGGCCGCGACGCCGCCGATACCGCGTTCCTGGACAACCACAGCGGTGCGATCAACCTGAGCCTGCTCTCGGTGCGCGCCATCACCGACGGGGTGCTGCCGACCGACCAGATCGATCAGCTGGCGACCCTGCGCTGACGCCAGAAGTGCTCGACGCCATAGGTTTCGGCGCTCAGTTCGGCCAGTACCGCAATGCTGTTGCTGCTTCCGGTCGCCACGTAGACCACGTCGCCGTCGGGGTGCACGGCGATGGCCGACGGATTGCCGCCCACCTTCGTGGTGCGCACGACGGTCCTGGTGGCCGCGTCGAGTAGCGATACCGTGCCGTCCCCGCGGTTGGCGACGAACACCGTCGCGCCGTCCGGACCGACGGCGATCTCGGTGGGTCCCACACCGACGGCCACCATGTCGGTGACCGTGCGCGAGTGCGCGTCGATCACCGCGACGGTCGCCTGCCCCGGCGATCCGGCACCGGCGTAGACGGTGGCGCCGTCGGGGCTGATGGCCAACGATGCGGGCTCGTTGCCGACCGGGATGGTCGCGGTCACCGCACCCGCACGCACGTCGATCACCGATACGGTGCCATTGCAGCGGTGCGAGTACCCGCTGTTGGCCACCCAGAGGCTCTCACCGGCCGGGCTCACGACAGCCTTGCGCGGCGCGGCGCCCACGGCGATCGTCGTCGATACCGTCATCGAATCGGTCCGGTACACCGTGACCGCACCGGCGTTGTCGCACACCGCATAGAGCCATTCCCCGCCGGGTGCCATCGCCAGCGATACCGGTGGTGGGTCCTGGGCGATATCGGCCACGACGGTGCCGGAGGCGGTGTGGAGCACCGAGATGAAGCCGTCTCCGCGGCGCGCCAGGTAGGCCCGGTCGCCGTCGGGGTGTATCACGATCGAGACCGGGTCCGAGCCGAGGGTGACGGTGCTCAGCAGGGTGTCGTCGGCCGTGGAGACCACCGACACATCGGAGCTGTTGACGTTCGCCACGTAGATGGCGTTCCCGCCGGGAGCGACCACCAGATCGCGCGGATGGCTGCCGACCGGGATGCTGGTGACGACGCTGTACATGAAACGGCGGTACATGGAACCCCTTTCCGGCCTGCCGCGGCGCTGCACGCGCGCCATGGCGTCGACTCTGCCGCCGCGGGAGGGGTCGGCGATGAGTAGCGGGGTACCTGTTTCCGCCGACGTCGGGCACAACGAGATTGCCGTCACAGCGGCGCCCGTTAGGGCAGCCTGTCCTGCCGAATCGCCGCCGAATCTGGTAAGAACGAAGCACCTCTAATATGTCAGGAGGAGAGACCGGACGTGCCCGACTCTTCGGCGGCGACGGTCGTCACTCCCCAGCAACACCGCGGCGGAATCGCCAAGTTCATCCGCAGGTACGCGGTGTTGGTCATCATCGGCTGGATCGCCGTGGTCGGCATCATCAGCGCCACCGTGCCCCCGCTGGAGACCGTCGGGCAGATGCGTTCGGTCTCGATGAGTCCCGAGTACGCGCCGTCGGTGATCGCGAGCAAGCGCATCGGTCAGGTCTTCGACGAGTATCGCTCCGACAGCCAGATCATGATCGTGCTGGAGGGCGAGGAAAAGCTCGGCGCCGACGCGCACTACTTCTACAACGATCTGGTCGACCGCCTCGAGGCCGATACCCGCCATGTCGAGCACGTCCAGGACTTCTGGGGTGACCCGCTCACCGAGGCCGGCGCGCAGAGCGCCGACGGCAAGGCCGCCTACGTCCAGGTGTTCCTGGCGGGCAACATGGGCGAGGCGCTGTCGAACGAATCGGTCGAGGCTGCCAAACAGATCGTCGACGCGGTGCCGCCGCCGGCCGGGATCAAGGTCTATGTCACCGGTGGGTCGGCCCTGGTGGCCGATCAGCAGATCGCCGGCGACCGCAGTGTGAAGGTGATCGAGAGCGTCATCTTCGTCGTCATCATCACGATGCTGCTGCTCGTCTACCGCTCGATCGTGACCACACTGCTGGTGTTGGTGATGGTGGTGCTGAGCCTGTCGTCGGCCCGCGGCGTGGTCGCGGTCCTCGGTTATCACGACCTGATCGGTCTCTCGACATTCGCCACCCAGATGCTGGTGACACTGGCGGTGGCATCGGCGACCGACTACGCCATCTTCCTGATCGGCCGATATCAGGAGGCCCGATCGGTCGGCGAGGACCGCGAGTCGGCCTATTACACGATGTTCCACGGCACCGCGCATGTGGTGCTCGGGTCGGGTATGACGATCGCGGGCGCCATGCTGTGCCTGCATTTCACCCGACTGCCGTACTTCCAGACCCTGGGCATCCCGATGGCCTTCGGTATGGCGACCGTGGTGCTCACGGCGCTGACGCTGGGACCCGCGATCATCAGCGTGGCCAGCCGGTATCGCAAGGTGCTGGAACCCAAACGCGCCATGCGCATCCGGACCTGGCGCCGCATCGCCGCGGGTGTCGTGCGGTGGCCGGGAGCGGTCCTGTTCGCGACCATCGCACTGTGTCTCATCGGCCTGGTCGCGCTGCCGGGCTACCGCACCAACTACAACGACCGCAACTATCTGCCCGACAACCTGCCCGCCCAGGAGGGTTTCGCCGCAGCCGAACGGCACTTCTCGGTGGCCAGGATGAATCCCGAGGTGCTGCTCGTCGAAACCGACCGCGACCTTCGTAATCCGGCGGACTTCCTGGTGATCGACAAGATCGCCAAGGGGATCTTCCGGGTGCCGGGCGTGGGCAACGTGCAGGCCATCACCCGCCCGCAGGGTGAGCCGCTGGAGTTCAGCACCATCCCGGCGCAGATGAGCATGAGCGGCGCCAGCCAGCAGATGAACAAGGCCTACATGGAGAACATGTTCGCCAACATGCTGGCCCAGGCCGATGACATGCAATCCAGCGTCGACACGATGAAAAGAATGATGGCGTTGATGGCGGAGATGAGCGCCACCACACAGAGCATGGTGACCAAGTCCAACGAGATGGCCGTCGACATCGCCGAATTGCGGGACAACATCTCGAATTTCGACGATTTCTTCCGCCCGATCCGCAACTACTTCTATTGGGAACCGCACTGCTACGACATCCCGATCTGTTGGTCGATGCGGTCGGTGTTCGACGCCCTGGATGGCACGGACCGGCTGACGACACAGTTCGAGGAGGTGCTGCCCGACCTGAACCGGATGGCCGCGCTGATGCCGCAGATGCTGGAGGTCATGCCCGCGCAGATCGAGACAATGGAGTCCTCGCGGGACATGATGCTGCGGATGTATCAGACCCAGAAGGGCATCCAGGACCAGGGCATGGAGATGTCGGAGAACCAGAGCGCCATGGGTGAGGCGTTCAACGACGCCAAGAATGACGACACCTTCTACCTGCCGCCGGACATCTTCAACAACGAAGACTTCAAGCGCGGTATGAAGAGCTTCCTCTCCCCCGACGGAAAGTCGGTGCGGTTCATCATCTCTCACGCCGATGACCCGCTGACTCCCGACGGCATCAAGCTGATCGACCAGATCAAGACGGCCGCCAAGGAGTCGATCAAGGGCACCCCGCTGGAGGGCTCCAAGATCTACATGGCCGGCACCGCATCGGCCTTCAAGGACATGCAGGAGGGCAACAACTACGACCTCATCATCGCCGGGGTCGCGGCGCTGAGCCTGATCTTCATCATCATGCTGCTGATCACCCGCAGTCTGGTGGCCTCGGCGGTGATCGTCGGCACCGTGGTGATCTCGCTGGGCGCGTCGTTCGGTCTGTCGATCCTGATCTGGCAGCACATCCTGGGCATCGAGCTGTACTTCATGGTGATGGCGATGGCGGTGATCGTGCTGCTTGCCGTCGGCGCGGACTACAACCTGTTGTTGGTCGCGCGCATGAAGGAAGAGGTGCACGCCGGGCTGAACACCGGGATCATCCGGGCGATGGGTGGCACCGGATCCGTGGTGACCGCCGCCGGGCTGGTGTTCGCATTCACGATGATGTCGATGTTCGTCAGCGAGATGGTGGTGGCGGCTCAGGTCGGTACGACGATCGGTCTGGGCTTGTTGTTCGACACCTTGGTGATCCGGTCGTTCATGACTCCGGCGATCGCCGCGCTGCTGGGCAAGTGGTTCTGGTGGCCCCAGGTGATTCGGCGTCCGGCGAAGACGGCTCCCCCGGCCGCACCGCTGGAAACCACCTCCGCCTGAACCCGACGCGCCATGCGGCGTGGCGCGCTCGCGGTCTGAAATCCCGGCCAGCAAATAGTTTCGAACACTCGGCCGGGGTTCGAATCTCACCTCTTGCGTGGATATTTCCCATGCCACCGGTCGACCGGTGCTGCTTTAGCGAACTCTTCAGCAAATGACTGAAACCGGGTGATGAAGAGTACGATCTTGAAACGACCCGCAGGTGTGCGCCACTTCACGGATGGGGGTCCGGATGGAGGCAGGATGAGCGCACCCGACGACCGTCGTCTCGGTGACACACACGCGGTGGAGCGACTGCTGCAGGCAGTGCAGGAACTGTCGCTGGCGCGAAGTCTGGCCGATGTCCAGCGGATCGTTCGGGCCGCCGCCAGGGAGTTGACGGGTTGCGACGGCGCCACCTTCGTCCTCAAGGACGGGGACATGTGTCATTACGCCGACGAGGATGCCGTCGCGCCGCTGTGGAAGGGTGGCCGGTTCCCGCTGGAGAACTGCATCAGCGGATGGGTGATGACCCACCGGCAGGCGGCGGTCATCCAGAACATCTACGACGATGACCGCATCCCGCACGCCGCGTACCTGCCGACCTTCGTCAAGAGTCTGGCGATGGTGCCGATACGCCGACTGAACCCGGTCGGGGCGATCGGAAATTACTGGGCGGCGGAGCGGCTCCCGACCGAACAACAGGTGTCGCTGCTGCAATCGCTCGCCGACGCCACCTCGGTGGCAATGGAGAACGTCCAGGTGTACGAACAGCTGGAGCAGCGCGTGCGAGACCGGACGGCGGACCTGGAGCGTGCGAACGATGCGATTTTGCACCTATCGCATACCGACGACCTGACCGGAGTAACCAATCGACGGGGGTTCTACCTGCTGGCCGAACCGGCGCTGCGGGCAGCGCACCGCGACGGGCAGGATTGCACACTCGGGTTCATCGACGCCGATGGACTCAAGCTCGTGAACGACACCCTGGGCCATGTCGCCGGCGATGCCCTGCTCGCGGATCTGGCCGCGCTGCTGCGCGCCACACTCGGCGAATCCGACATCCTGGCACGGATGGGTGGTGACGAATTCTGTGTACTGACAACCGGTTCCGAGAACGATCCGGTGACGCTGAAGGCCCGCTTGGCTACCGCGATAGCCAGGTTCAACGATTCGGGGAACCGATCGTATCTGGTCTCGGCCAGCATCGGCTTGATACGAGTCCCCGCCGGCGTCGACAGTTCCCTCGAAGAGTTGCTGGCCTCCGCCGACGAGCTCATGTACGCCGAGAAGCGGGCGCGACCCGCCTGAATCCCCTTCCCCGGCGCGGCGGGCGCGCCGTTGCCACCAGATGTGTCGAACGTGTGTTCTAATCGATGTCGCAACCGGCCCGCCGTCCGCGGGCGACAACCGGGAGGGATTCACCGTAGCAATGACTTTCGACACCGTGACCACCGATATGCCGTCCGACCCGGCTCCTTCCGTCGAGGTGAGATCCGAGGCGCCCAAGAAGGCACCGGTCAAGCGGGCCGGTAGGAAAACCAAGACGCTGGAGTTGACGTTGACCGTCACCGGCACCGCCGACGGCGAGTGGCACGCCGAACTCAAGCAGGGCAGCACCTACCTGACGCGCGGGCTGGCCGTCGCGGCGGCGGCGGTATCGCGGGCGGCACGGGAACTGCACCAGGATCTGTCGACACCCATCGACGCCGTCATCGAGGAGGCCCGCACGCAACAGGCGGCCCGCGTCGCGGCACTGGAGGCCGAATTGCAGGCCGCCCGGGCCGCGCTGGCCGGGCTGGACTGACCACTTGCCGGTTGGCTTCTCGCCGGCCCTGGTACCCGGCTAATTGTCCTGTGCCGGTGGGGGTTCGGGTTCGAAGGGGGTGTACCACATCCATTGGGCCCGCTCCCCCTTCGGCCCGCGACACGGTGGCACATCCGGCGGCGGCCCGGTCGGCGGGCGGGCCAGCGACGCCCCGGTCAACCGGCGACCATCACCATCGGTGACCACCAGCCGATCCGCCGGACCGACGATCGTGATCTCCCCCTTGTGATGCAACCGATGATGAAACGGACACAACAACACCAGATTCTCTAACTCGGTGGCCCCGCCATGCTCCCAATGCACCAGATGATGAGCATGCAAACCCCGCGTCGCCCCACACCCAGGCACCGCACACGTCCCATCGCGATGCTCCAACGCCCGCCGCAACCGCCGACTGATCGTCCGCGTACTACGCCCGGCACCGATCGGCGTGCCATGACGCTCCAACCACACCTCACAACTGGCATCACACAGCAGGAACTGGCGCTCCCACTCCGACAAAACAGGCCCCAGATGCAGCGCCGCCGACCCCTTCTCCACGTCGTAATGCACCACCACCGTGGTACGCGCCCCATGCGGACGCGCCGCCGCCTGCACATCCCACCCGGACTCGACCACACTCATCAACGCATCCACCATGTCCGGGAACGGCGGCACCTCCACACCATCCCGGGCACCCGCAGCGTCAGGATCGTCATGGGTTTCACTACTGGCATGGTCGCGTCGCCAGTCCGCGACCAACCCCTCCTTATGCGCACCCAACGCCGCATCGAACCTCGCCGCCTCCAACTTCGGCAACCGAATCCGATACGTCGTACACCCATCCTGTTCATGCTTGCTGAACGACCGCACCGCACCATCGCGCCGCTCCGGCCGCGGGCGCGGCTCCTGCTTGACCGCCGTACGCAACTGCGTCACCGTCGCCATCGTGGCCAACTCGGCGTAATGGTCATCAGAACCATCCGCGGCATGCTCGGCGATCACCCCGAACTGATCCAGCGACATCTGCCCCTGGCGCAGGGTCGCCGCCAACCGCGGAAACACCTCCAGCCGTTGGGCAATGGCCACCATCACCTGAGCGTTGCGCGGCGACAACCCCAACCGCCACGCCACCAACTCC
>JBQEMX010000027.1:0-63224 GCA_052044345.1 Mycolicibacterium sp. 22603 | reverse complement strand
GTTGGACTTGGGCACCACCGACACCTCGGCGACGGTGATCGACTGGCCGTCGACCGTGCCCACGATGGTGAACGTGTCGGTCTCGTTCCAACCCGCCGTCGTCGCCGTATACGTATACGTGCCATCGGCATTGACCGTCACAGTGCCCTTCGACGGACCATTGCCCACGCTATAGGTCATCAGCCCCTGCTCACCGGCAGACAACCCCAACCCACCGGTCACGGTGCCATTACCGTTGACCACCTTGGTGACCGGGATATCGAGCTCATGGGTGTTGACCGTGATCAGCGTGCTCGCCTGACCACCCTTACCGTCGGTGACATAGATCGTGAAGGTCGACAACGCGATCGAGGACACCAACCCACCCAGGTCACCACTGTTCAGACCCGGAATGTAATGCCACTTACCGTTGGCATCCACGGTCACGATCGCACCGTTGGCCAACACCTTCGTCGACGCACCACCGGGACCATCGACGCTGTAATGCAGCGTGTCCCCGTCCGCATCCGAGGCATTCACCGTGCCCGAGGCAATACCCGAACCACCGATCACGGTGTCCCCACCCAGCAACGGCGCAGTGGGCGCAGTATTGGACTTCGGCACCAACGACACCTCAGCCACCGTGATCGACTGGCCATTGATCGTGCCCACGATGGTGAACGTGTCGGTCTCGTTCCAACCCGCCGTCGTCGCCGTATACGTATACGTGCCATCGGCATTGACCGTCACAGTGCCCTTGGACGGACCACTGCCCACGCTATAGGTCATCAACCCCTGCTCAGCAGCGGTCAACGTCAACCCACCGGTCACCGTCCCACTACCATTACCCGACTTCGTCACCGGAATAGTCAGGTTATGGGTGTTGACCGTGATGAGCGTGCTGGCCTCGCCACCCTTACCGTCGGTGACATAGATCGTGAAGGTGGACAACGCGATGGCGCCGAACACCGGATCGCCGCTGTCGATGCCCGGGATGTAGTGCCAGTTACCGTTCTGGTCGACCGTCACGATCGCACCGTTGGCCAACACCTTCGTCGACCCGCCACCGGGACCGTTGACGCTGTAATGCAGCGTGTCACCGTTCTCGTCCGAGGCGTGCACTGTGCCCGAGGCAATACCCGAGCCGCCGATCACGGTGTCGCCGCCGATGAGCGGGGCGGTGGGCGCGACATTCGGCTTGGGGATCACCGACACGGTCGCCACCGTGATCGACTGGCCGTCGACAGTGCCCACGATGGTGAACGTGTCGGACTCGTTCCAACCCGCCGTCGTCGCCGTATACGTATACGTGCCATCGGCATTGACCGTCACATTGCCCTTGCTCGGACCACTGCCCAGGCTGTAGGTCAGCAGGCCGGTATTGGCGTTGTTGCTGATCTGCAGTCCGCCCTTGACCACACCGTCGACGTTGGACGTGACCACCGGATCGATGTCCAGATCGGCCGACAGCGTGACCGTGGTGGTCGTGGTGCCCCCACGACCGTCGGAGATGTGCACCTCGAACGAATCGAGCGTGAGGCCGCCGAGCAGACCGGCCGGCTTCGGGATGAACGTGAAGGTGCCGTCGGTGTTCAGCAGCACGATGCCGCCATTGGCGCTGTGCCCGGACGAGGCGCCGTTGGCGAGCGTGAACGTCAGGTCGTCACCGTCGAAGTCGGAGGCGGCGACAGTGCCGCGGACCACACCGTCGGAATCCGGCAGCGCGACGGTGATTCCGCCGATCGGGTTGGAGTTGATCCGGTTGATGGTCACCGTCACCGACACCTCGACGACCCCGCCGTGCGCATCGTTGAGGGTGACGGTGAAGGTGTCGGTGCCGCCTTGCGAGCGCGCCGCCAGGGTCGGTGTGTACATGTAGCCGAACGGGGTCACCACGACGACGCCGCCGCGCGGGGTCACCACATCGCCGGTCACGATGACGAGGTCGTCGTCGTCGTCCTTGACCTCGAAGGAGCCGGTGATGATGCCGGTGATCGGTTCGGTGGTGGCGGTGCCGACGGTGATCGTCGGCGGGGTGTTGGCGCTGACGATGTCGACGCTGACGACGGTCGGGAGCAGCGTGATGCCGCCGCGGCCGTCATTTGCCCAGATGGAAACAAGATCGGTTTTCACGCCGAGCAGTGCGGCAGCACCGTGCCGGGCGGCGTCGCTCGGGGTGTAGGTGAACGTGCCGTCCTCGTTACGAACGACGCTGCCCCACAGGGCCGAAGCGGTGTAGGTCAACGGATCGCCATCGGCGTCGGTGGCCGCCGCGGTGATGGTGACCTTGCCGGTGACGGGGTCGTATCCGGTCACCTGTGCGTGGCCGCCGGAGCCGAAGTACGGCAGATTGTTGATGCCCAGGCCCGGGTACCGGAAGGTCACCGTGTAGTACGCGTCGTTGCCCTCCGGGGTCAACGGATGGTCGAGGAAGCCCAGGCTGTCGTTGACCCGGACGGTGAACGTGACATCGGTGCCGTTGTTGAGGTCATCGAGCGAGTTGGGCACGAAGCTGAAGGTGCCGTCCGGACTCATCGTGATGAGGCCATTGCTCGGTTGTCCGCTGAGATCCACCGAGTAGACCAGTGGGTCGCCGTTGGGATCGATGCTCTTGAGTTTCCAGGTCAACGGCAGCGGGCCTGCCGACACCGTCGGCTCTCCCGGCAACTGGTTGGTGGCCAGCCGCTCATAGCGACTGTAGGCCGCCGTCACCAGAACCAGCGCACCGAAGGTGAACGGGGTCGGCTCGCCATTCCAATACGTGCCCTGCAAACCGGCGAACAGCGTCATCACCCAACCGGCTGCGACCTGGGTCGGGTTGAGGATCGGATCGGGGGCGTAGGGCGGGAAGATGGCGTCGATGAATCCCGCCAGCGCATTGACGATTCCCATGAACGGTTCGAAGGCCGGGATCACCGGGGGCTTGGGCACGATATCGATGTCGAACAACGCCGCCGCCAGCGCCGGCGGCGTGGGCGTCGCATCCGAACCGGCCAAGGCTGCGTACTGCGCCGAGTGACCCACCTCGGGAACGACGACCGGGGCGACAACCGGTGCATTGTCCGACGGGCCGTCGACGGCGCCCGAGGGAACCTCGGTGCCCTCGGATTCGGGTGTGCTGCCGGGTGCTTGGGTTCCCGGTTCGGCGGTGCCGACGGCATTTCCTCCGGTGGCGGGTTCCTCGGTGCCCCCTTCGGTGCCCGATGTCTCGGTCGCCGATGCCTCGGTTGCCGGTGTCTCGGTTGCCGGTGTCTCGGTGCCTGCCTCGACCGTGGTGCCGACACCCTCACCCTGCTCCTCGACCACGGGGGTCACACCGAGGTCGCCTCCACTGCCCTCGACGCTGTCGTCGGCCTTGTCGAGGAGCTTCGTGTCGATGGCGTCGTCATCGTCGTCTTTGGAGGTTGCGGACTCACCACGTTCCTTGACGCTTCCGGACCGCGAGTCGGACCCGCGGTCATCGTCTGCATCATTGTCGGGCGTGCCCAGGGCACCGGTTTTGACCGTGCTCGACCCGCCCGCACCGGTGGACGCGCCGGTGGTGTCACTGGCCTTGCTGTCGGAATCGGTCGACGGTCCGGTCGACGGTCCATCGGTGGTGTCGGCGGCGGCGACGGCCGGTGCGGCGGTGACCGCGAGACCGAGGAATGCCGCCACGGCGAACTCGCCGGCGCGCATCCGCTTCTTCGACGAATTCTTCCGATGGGTTGCCATAGTGCTCCTCGACATCGACCGCTGTGACGTGGCTCGGCTGCCCCGTGTGAGGAGCCGAAGGGTATTGACTGCGGCGTAAGTTAACACGGTGGTCAATAACTGAAAAGCATCTTTGGCGGAAGTTTTCGCCGGGATTTCGTCGCCTATCGACGACCCGAGGGACGTAAACGCCGAATCGGTGGGCCAAATTTCATGATCGAAAGGGCGCCCCGGGGCGCATCAGCAACAAGTCCACATCTGGACCGACGGCCATGTCCCGGAACCGCCGCGTACCGCGCCGATGATCACGTCCCACCGAACCACCGTCACGCCACCCCTTGAAGGGCGCCCTACCTGCGCACTCGACACGCGGGAAGGTCGTGTCAAGCGGGGTTTCCCGGTGGCCGTGTGCCGCACGCGAAGGTAAACACTTATTCGCTTTTAACTAGGCGGCAATCTCGTGTCAGGAACGGTCACAATCGCACGCAACGGCGCTGTCGGAATCGTCGACGGACGGAAAAAATTCTTCGCTTCCCGACCGGATCAACACGCTCGGACGGAAGTTGTCGAGGTGGCCTCGCGACGTTGCTGATTCTGCGAGGAGCGAAGCGAAAGCGTCAGCGGTCGCGTTCCCCGAGCAGTCGCTCGACATATTTCGCAATCACATCAACCTCAAGATTCACAGGGGTGCCGACCACCGCCGAACCCAGGGTGGTCAACCCGAGCGTCGTCGGAATCAGCGAAACCTCGAACCAATCCGGCCCCAGCCCGGACACCGTCAGCGAGATGCCGTCGACCGTGATGGAACCCTTTTCCACGACGTAGCGAGACAACGACGCCGGCAGTGACATCCGCACGACATCCCAGTTCTGCGACGGTGACCGCGAGATCACCGTTCCGGTGCCGTCGACATGTCCCTGCACGATGTGTCCGCCGAGCCTGCTGTTGACCGCGGCGGCCCGCTCGAGGTTGACCCGGCTGCCGACGTCGACGGCCGCCAAACTCGACCTGTCCAGTGTCTCGGCCATCACATCCGCGGTGAAAGCGCCGTCCGGGCGAACTTCGACCACCGTCAGACACACGCCGTTCACGGCGATCGAATCACCGTGACCTGCATCGGAGGTGACCACGGGACCCCGAATCACGAAGCGGGCGGCATCGGGCAAATCTTCCTTGCCGACCACTTCGCCGAGCTCTTCCACGATTCCGGTGAACATGCCCACAGGTTAGTGCGCCGTATGTAACGGAGGTCCATTCAGGGCGCTCCACTACGATGCACAGCATGCAGACGCGCCCCCGTGCAGTCCGAATCCTTCTTCCCGTTCTCGCCGCGATCATGGCCCTCGCGTTCGTCGGCTGCTCGTCGAAGACCAACGACGCACCCCTCCCCGATGCCGCGACTTTGTTGACCGAGTCGGCGGCCACCACACGCGGCCAACAGAGCGTGCACCTCGAACTCGCCGTGGGCGGTGAGATCAAGGAACTTCCCATCGCTCACCTCAGCGGTGATCTGACCAACACGCCCGCTGTCGCCGCACAGGGCAGCGCCGACCTTCTCTTCCTCGGCCAGAAGCTCACCGACGTCGGCTTCGTCGTCGTCGACGGCGATCTCTACGGTGCGATCACCAAGGGCGGCAACATGCAGAACTTCGGGCCTGCCGCCGATATCTATGACATCTCGGCCATCCTGAACCCCGACAACGGACTGGCCAACGTGCTGTCGAGCTTCACCGACGCCAAGGCCGTCGGCCGCGAGGCCATCGGCGGTTCGGACGCCGTCAAGATCACCGGCACCGTCCCGCCCGAGGCGGTCAACAAGATCGCCCCGCAACTCAATGCGACCGCGCCGGCCCCGGGTACCGCGTGGATCCGTGAGGACGGCGATCACCAGTTGGCTCAGGTGATGCTCGAGCCGTCCGCCGGAAACACCATCACGATGACCCTGTCGGACTGGGGTAAGCAGGTCACCGTCACGAAGCCCGCGACCTGATGTCGGCGGCCACCAACCACCGAGCCGGGGGGCGCGCGGGTACCAACCGCCGCCTGGCGATCAGTGCGGGTGGCCTAGCGGTCACCCTCGGTGCGCTCGACACATATGTCGTGATCACCATCATGACCGACATCATGCGCGACGTCGGCATACCGATAAACCAAATCCAGCAGGTCACGCCCATCGTGACGAGTTATCTGTTGGGCTACATCGCGGCGATGCCGCTGCTGGGCAAGGCCTCGGACCGGTTCGGCCGCAAGCTGATCCTGCAGGCCGGCCTGCTCGGTTTCATGGTCGGCTCGACGGTGACCGCCCTGGCCGGTGATCTGACCACGCTGGTGATCGGACGCACCCTCCTCGGTATCGCCAGCGGCGCCCTGCTGCCCGTGACGCTCGCGCTGGCGGCAGATCTGTGGTCGGATCGCGGCCGCGCCACCGTGCTCGGCGGTATCGGCGCTGCGCAGGAACTCGGAAGCGTGTTGGGGCCGCTGTACGGCATCGCGGTGGTGTGGGCGCTCAACACCTGGCGCGACATCTTCTGGATCAACATCCCGATGGCGGCCGTCGCGATGGTCATGATCCATTTCAGTGTCCCGTCCAGGGACAAGGATCAACCACAGCAGAAGGTCGACGTCATCGGTGGTGTGCTGCTGGCCATCGCCCTGGGCGCGGCCGTCGTGGGCCTCTACAACCCTTCGCCCGACGGCAAGAACCTGCTGCCGAGCTACGGCATCCCGCTCCTGATCGTCGCCGTGGTCACCTTCGTCGGTTTCTTCGTCTGGGAGAAGCGGGCCACCACCCGCCTGCTCGAGCCGGCGGGCGTGAAGTTCCGGCCATTCCTTGCCGCGCTGGGCGCCTCACTGTGCGCCGGTGCCGCTCTCATGGTGACGTTGGTCAACGTCGAGTTGTTCGGCCAAGGTGTGCTCGGAATGGACAAGAACGAAGCAGTCGTCCTGCTGCTTCGCTTCCTCATCGCGTTACCGATCGGCGCGCTGCTCGGTGGTTGGTTGGCCACCCGGATCGGTGACCGACCGATCGCGGTCGTCGGCCTCATCATCGCGGCCTTCGGATACTGGCTGATCTCGCACTGGACCGTCGACGTGCTGTCCGCTCGTCACGATCTGGGCCTGTTCACGCTGCCCGCCTTCGACACCGACCTCGCGCTCGCCGGCTTCGGTCTTGGCCTGGTGATCGGCCCGCTGACGTCGGCAGCCCTGCGCGTCGTCCCGCCGGCCGAGCACGGAATCGCCTCCGCCGCGGTCGTCGTCTCTCGGATGATCGGCATGCTGATCGGCATGGCGGCGCTGTCGGCGTGGGGGCTCTACCGCTTCAATCAGATCCTGGCATCGCTGCCGGTGGTCAACACCACCAACATGATGGACGCCGGCAGGCAGCTCATGGAGAACACTCGAACCGCGTACACCATGCAGTACGGCGAGATCTTCGCCATCACGGCAGTCGTGTGTGTGGTGGGCGCCATCGCCGCGGTCTTCATCAGCAGCCGTGGCGAAGCGGTCGAATTCGACCGGGATGACAGCGATGCCGCGAAAACCGCTGGCAACGCCACATTTCCGGCATCCCCACAGTCCTGACCGCGCAACTCGCCGGCCGCGGACGAGGTGACGGACGGGATCACGAAAAGGTAGGTCCACCATCGGCGACCGACATTGCTAAGGTCGCTGCGTCATGTCCTATCTGGTAGCCGATCGATGTGTGGCGCAGACGCCTCGCGTACCGGTGGCGACCCTGGATGCGGCCCACAGTAGGCGCCGCACCGCCATCGTGGTCGGGCCCCTGAAACTGCCCGCGCCGGCTCTGCTCGCCGCACGCCTCGATGCCATGACCGCCGCCGGACCGGTCGCCCGGCTCTGCCTGGACCCGTCGCCGGCGAGCACCCGTTGGCGTCACATCGATTCCGCGGGTGCACCGCGACTGCACTCGGTGGCCGACCCGGTCCACCCGACAGAACTGCTGCACACGGTTCGCACCCTGGACCACCGCGCCGTCACGGTCGCCGCCGCCGGGCAGTGGTTGGCCATCGATTTCAGCCACGGGCTCGGCGAGATCCCGCTCATCCACACCCTGCTCGATGTGCTGTTCGGGCTCACCGATCCGTGCGATACCGCCACCTGGCGCCGCTACCAACGCACGCCGCACCCACTGCGCAGCGCCGCCGTGAAGACGTTCGGCATGCATCCCGTGCGCGTCGCCAAACTCCTGGCCGCGGCGCGTCATAGGCCGCTGGCAACCGACACCGACCCGGGGACCGACACCGCCACGACCTTGACCTGCTCCCCCACCACGCGCGTGCTCGGCCTGACCGCCGGGCAACTCGGCGAGCTGCGTGCGCGCCGCGATGCCGGCTTGCCCGGTGTCAGCATGGTGGCACTGTTCACCTGCGCATTGCACCAGGCGTTCGAGCGGGCCGGGGTCAGAATGTCCGAGACGGTCAAGATCCCCTTCGATGTCCGCCGCTATCTGCCCCGCGGCAAAGACACGCTCGGATCATTCTCGGCCGGTTTGGATTTCACGCTCGACCGCGAAGGCGGCCCGGCCGCACTGCAGCATGCGATGACGCGGGCCACCAGGACGGGCCGCCCGGTGGCGAATTTGCTTGTCGGCACCGCCAAAGCGCGCCGCCGCGGCTATCAACATGCCCTCGACTCCCCCGCGGTTGCCCCGCCGCCTCAGCTGCTGCACTCCAATCTCGGCTGGGCGCAACGGAACGGCGCATGGCCGTTCATCGACCGCCGGCGGGCCTGCATGCTGGTCGCCAGTGACCCGGCAACCCCGCGAGGCCTTACCGTCACCTCTGTGGGTGTCACCGAAAACCTCTGGTTCACGGCGGAATTTCATCGTTCGATACACGATCCGGACGCGGTCGCCCACGCGTTGTCGCTGCTGCCCCGCACCGTAGCCGACCTGACGGGCACCGACTGAGATAGTCTGGCGTGGCTTCACATTCACCATATCGTCGCGCCCGTCGCGTATCCCTGGAGTCGATGCCGTGCCGCCCGTATCAGCGCACGATGGTCTTGCCGTGTCCACGGTGAGTCTGTCGGTCGTCATCTGCTGCTATACCGCCGCCCGGCGGGTCCAGCTGATACGGGGGGTGCAATCCGCACTCGAACAGGCAGGTGATCGCGACGAGATCCTGGTGGTGGTCGACCACAACGACGCTCTGCTGGCCGACCTGCGTGACTCGCTCCCCCACCAGATCACCTTGATAACCAACGAGTTTCAGCGTGGACTGTCGGGCGCCCGCAATACCGGCGTCGCCCGGTCGCGAGGCGACGTCGTGGTCTTCGTCGACGATGACGCGGTGTTGGCGACCGGCGCACTCGACGGTGCTCGTGCCGCGTTCGAGGATCCGACGGTCGTCGCCATCGGCGGTGCCGTGCGGGCCGAGTGGGCTGTCGGGTCCGGTCCCAGCTGGTTCCCCGAAGAGTTCGGCTGGGTGATCGGTTGCGACTACCGCGGGCTACCCGCTTGCGGCGAGCGGATCCGCAACCCCATCGGCGCGGCCATGGCGGCACGCCGGCAGGCACTCGTCGAGATAGAGGGCTTCTCAACAGAACTCGGTCGCGTCGGCGATCTCCTCGCAGGCTGTGAGGAAACCCTGATGGGTGTGCAGTTGCAGTCCAGGTTCCCCGGCCAACGCATCATCCGGCACACCGACTTTCGGGTCGATCACCACGTTCCCGCTGACCGAGCCACGCTGAGGTATTTCACCCGTCGGTGCTACCAGGAGGGCCGATCCAAGGCCGTGCTGACCCGGATCTCCGGCCGACAGGCCGCCCTGTCCAGCGAACGGAGCTACACCACCAGCGTCCTGCCGTCCGGTGCCTGGCGGGCCCGGCGAAATCCTCGTCGCCTCCTGGCGCTGGTCATCGGATTCGGCTACACCACAGCGGGATACGTGACCGGACTGCTACTGAGTACACGATCGGCTGCGGCAGCGTGAGGCCGCACATATCGGCCCTCTACAAGGGCGGTGCGGCTCTGGCCATCAGCACGGTGGTCGGTGCCTGCGCTCTGCTGGGCACCGCCGACACAGCCGCCGGAGCTCCGCGTGTTCTCTTGAACTCCGAGTTCGACGGCCCTGCGGGCAGTCCACCGGACGGGATCTGGCAGATCGCCACCGGTGGAGGTGGTTGGGGCAACAACGAAGCCCAGGTGTATACCGACCATCCGGACAACATCGCACTCGACGGCAACGGACACCTCGCCGTGACCGCCCGTCGCGCGGCCGACGGACAGATCACCTCGGCACGCATCGACACCAACGGCAGCTTCGCGTTCACCTTCGGCCGCGCCGAGGCGCGGATCGCGCTACCTGCGGGCACGGGCCTGCATCCCGCGTTCTGGCTGCTCGGCGCCAATCTCGACGAGGTCGGCTGGCCCGCCGCCGGTGAGATCGACGTGATCGAGACGCTCAATCAGGCCACCGAATGGCATTCGGGCGTGCACGCTCCGCGAAGCGGAACCGAACGCGGACAACAGATGTCGGCAACCGGTCCAGTACCGTTCCCGCTGGCCGGGGTGTTCCGCACCTACTGGGTCGAACGCACACCTGGACGTATCGTCACCGGTATCGATGACACGACCCTGCTCACGGTCACGCCGTTGAACCTCAAAGAGGGTGCCGCGTGGGTCTTCGACGCGCCGTTCCAACTGTTGCTCAACCTCGCGGTCGGTGGCGACTGGCCGGGCCCCGCCGACGAGTCGACGCCGTTCCCCGCCACCATGCTCATCGACTGGGTCAGGGTCACCGAATCATGAACAGCACATTGACAATCAGCCCCGTGATGACGCACGGCGGTGCACCCGATGGCGCGCACGCGCGTTGGATCGGATGCCTCGACATCAACCGCGTCGGCGGCCACGACGGGCCGGTGACCGTCGGTCTCACGCGATCGGACGGATATCGGCGAGCCCGGATCCTGTTGCGCGAACGGTCAGAACCCATCGACTTTGTCGAGGTCGATATCGTCGACGACGCCGTCACGCTGGACCTTCCGGGGTCCACCCCGGTGCTGGATGTGCCCGCAGCCGATCCTTTACCGCCCATATCGGTGGTGCTGTGCACCAGGGAACGGCCCGAGGACCTGGCCGGCGCCCTGGTATCACTGTCCGCCATCGACTATCCCGACTTCGAGATCATTGTGGTCGACAACGCGCCGGTGACGGATTCGACGGCACAGGTGGTCGCTGCGGCCGGAGATACCCGCATCCGACGCGTGCTGGAACCCACTGCCGGACTGTCCAATGCCCGCAATGCGGGCCTGCATGCCGCCCAGCATGACATCGTGGCGTTCACCGACGACGATGTCGTGGTCGACCCGTACTGGCTGCAGGGACTCGCTCGGGGCTTCGCCCGGTCGGCGGATGTCGCCTGCGTCTGCGGGATGGTTCCCAGTGGGGAACTCCGCACGGCGGCACAGGCCTACTTCGACCAGCGGGTTTCCTGGGCCGGCACGTTGGCACCCCGCGCGTACTCGATGGCCGCACCGCCGCCCGACCTGCCGCTGTTCCCCTTCCAGGTCGGCATTTACGGCACCGGCGCCAACTTCGCCATCCGACGCCGTGCGGCGTTCGAGATGGGTGGTTTCGATGAGGCGTTGGGTGCGGGCACCTCGACCAAGGGCGGCGAGGACATCGACATGTTCTTCCGACTGGTGGCTGCCGGGCACACACTGGTGAACGAACCGGCGGCGATCGTCTGGCACCGCCATCGCAGCGACAGCACTGCGCTGCTGAACCAGGCACGCGGTTACGGCCTCGGCCTGGGCGCCTGGTTGACGAAGGTGTTCTGTGAACCGGCGCATCGCCGGCTGGCTTTTTCGGTGGCTCGCAAACAATTCCGATCATCGGTGCGCGCAGGTGCAGGTTACGGCGCGGTCATGATTCCCCCGGCAGATCTCGGCGACAGCATCCCGCGATCGATCGGCCGGACCGAGGTCCTCTCGGTTCTCGGCGGCCCGTTGGCGCTGTGGCGGGGGCGCCGCCAGGGTCGCCGCCGTGATCCGATGCGGACCGTCGACTGAGCCCGTCGGACTAACCGGACGCCTTGTCCTGGTTGATGCTCCGGAACACCACGGTGGCACCGTTTTCGTAGTACACCGTCCAGTTCGACGACGCCCGCAGCGCGTCCTGCAAGAGTTCGATCGCCTCCGGACGGTAATCCCCGTAGTAGCGCACGGCCTTGTTGGACTGTTCGCTGAACATCAGATAGGCCATGTACGCCTCTCGCGTCGCATTGTCATCCAAGGTCGCGATATCGTCGTCGGCCGGGAAGTTCGCCTTCAATTCCGGTAGCCGAGGGTCGCGTCCGTCCCATAGGTCATACGCGATCGACTCGTCGAAATAGGGGTTGAACAAGGTCAATTCGGCATAGTCCGCGTTCACGCGGGTGGGCATGCCGCTCGGCCGGATCATCACCAGCCTCGTGCGCGGGTCGGCATCGTGGGTGATCGAGTTCATCAGGTCGATCTGTGCACGGGTCTCCACCACCATAGGCCACAGCGCCACATAGCCGTGCAGGCCGGCCAGCGAGAGGCCGCTCAGGCCGAGGACGGCGATCAGGCGGGTCACCGCCGCCCGCGAGCCGACTCGGCGGCGATCCAGCGCGCCCACGACAGCCGGCGCGATCAGAATGGCGCACCCCAGGATCGCGTACAGGTAGACGCGGAAGATCGCTTCGCCGCCGTAGTTCTGTCCGAGCAACAGACCGAACGACGAGAAGGCCACGATACCGACGGCCACCACCGGCTTCTTGCGGCGCCACCGCCACAGCGCACAACCGAGCGCGGTCACCACCACCACGAGTGACAACGATCGCACCACCAGCGAGGTGAAATCCTTCGCGGGCATGCCCGAGCTGACGATGTTGCTGGTGGCATTGCTGACCGGGCTGCTGCCGGAGAACACCCCGTAGGGCAGTACCGCTTCCAGGTTGAGCAGCAGGTAGCCGCCCACGATTCCCAGCATCACCACCGAGATCCACCACGGCCGGGCACGCCGGATCACGCACAGCAGACAGACCACGGCGACCGCCCAGAACGGGGTCAGCTGATGGGTGGGCACTGCGGCGGCGAACACCACGATGGCCAGGACGCCGGCCGGATGGCTACGCGGTGAGGCCAGCAGCAGCACGACCATCCCGAAGGTCAGCACCAAAGACCATGCCTGTGGCGAGAAGTAATCCTGCCCAACCCAATTGACCACCTCGGCCAGGAACGCCGCGGTGAGGGCGGTGCGGCGCGACTGCCCGATCACTCGCGCCGCGCAGTACACGGCGAGGGCGATCAGGACATGGATGATCGGCGCGAAGACATGGGCGATCGTGATCGGTTGCACGCCGGTGACATCGCTGAACCACGCGAACATGACGAAAAACGCCGACCATTGGGCGTAGATGTCGGTACCGTCCGGAGCGATACGCCCGTGCACCAGGATGTAGTCGACAACCGCCAGATGTTTGTAGGTCCAGTCATACAGCGGCACCTCGGTGGCGACGAATGTCGTCACTCGGGAGACGATGATGGCTGCTGCAACGGCCACCGCGGCCGGGATGAGTATGCGGTCGCGCACCGCGACCACCAGGGCCAACGCGCACAGCACGATACACACCGCCAGCAGCGGCCCGGTGCCAGAGAACAGCAGCCCGTAGTAGCTCGCATCGACACCCGGCAGACCCGGCAGGGCAATCACCCAGATGAGGACCGCAGCAGCGCTGAGCACCAGTGAAAGGTGGGTGCGCACCACCGACCGGTGGGCCGCCGCAAGGTTCGGGACCGACCGCCAACGCACTGCGGAGCCGGCGCAATCGGGATTGCGGTAGTACCAATAGCCGCTGCTGGCGCACACTGCGATGATCTGGGTCCACAAGATCTCGGGCGGATTCCAGCGATAGGACCACATCGCCGTCATGGCCACCAACGTGGTGATCGCGGCGCCGACGACGGGAACCGTCGACAGCAGCGCTCGCCGTGGAATCGGCACCCAGCTCAGCACAGCAGCGCCGGGACCTATCGCGATGAACACCAGCAGAGCGATCCCACGTGCCACGTCGGGCAGGCCCGTCAGGGCGAGGACACCTGCCACTGCGCCGACCACGGCCAGATCGGGCATTCGCACCTGCAGCAGTGGCACGCGACGGCTCACACCCGCCTCGGGGTCACTCGAATTCGAGATCCCCGAACCAGCCTCCAGTGTGGCCGTCATCGACGAAATCCGTTGGCGATCATCGGGTGTGCTCGGCAGGTTGGTCGGCTGGTTCTTCGACGATCACGGCCGGCGTCCTTGTCAATCCGACGGTGCCCACGGTGATGACGGTGACCAGGATTCCGTAGATGCACAACCGCTGCACCCCACCGGGTCCGACGATGTCCACACCACCGACATAGGCGAAGTACCCGATGAGGCCGGCCAGCGACGCGAGCACGGCGACCAGGCGCCGCTCCCCCGTCATCGGTGTCGCCGAACTGGTCGCGATCAGAAGTGCCCCCACCGACCCGAGGGTCATGAACACCATGATGGCGGTGAGATTGCCGGTGTAGCTGACGTTCTGGGTGATCGAACCGCTGACCGTCAGGCCGAGTCCCGCCGCCACGAGCAACAGCGCGCCGGCCCGATCGGTCACCCGCCGGGCGAGAAGTCCGGCCGCGGTGAACACGACAGCCAAGCCGGTCATTACCAGGGCGATGTTCATCACCGTGTACAGCTCGCTGCACGGCCAGTTGCCCACCGGTCCGCAGAAGGCGGTCCCGAGCGGGCCGAGCAGGTCCTCGTGATAACCGTAGAACCCGCGCCAGGACGCCGACACCACCCACTCGGCCGCGAAGAAGAGTAACGGCGCCAAGGACACCCATCCGGTGAACCGGGACAGAATACTCGGACGCACTACTTCACCCTCCTCGGCCGCGGAGTCCTCGATTGGCCCCACAACGCCTCGCCGGTGACGAAAACGCCGTCACGGCAATAGAGTTCGACTCAACTGCTGGAGAGTAGCAACTACGCCTGCGAAACTGGCCGCTACCTCTACCGGTATGATGAGCATCACTACTTTGGGTAGGCTAACCAATTCATAGGGGACTCAGTATCCTCCTCCTGGTGGCGCTAACGCCTCATTCGACCTCCCGCTAGGAACTCCGCCACATGCCCACGATCGGCCGACCCGACACCCTGGAATCACCACCGAGGTTCTCCTCGACGGCGGACCTGGGTAACCAGACTCCGCCGCCACCCATCCCATCCGCGGGCCCGAGACGTGGTGGACTCAGCATCGACATCGCCGCGGTCATGACCTCCAGTGCGGCAACCGGCGTCCTGGGATTCGTGTTCTGGACCGTCGCCGCCCGCGGTTATGACACCGCCGAAGTCGGCCGGGCATCTGCCATCATCACCTCCGCAACCCTGATTGCGATCCTCGCCAATTTCAGCCTCGGCAGCCTGTACGAGCGTTTCCTCCCGCTGGCCGGCAATCGGACCAGGCGAATCGTCCGACAAGGCATGATGTTCGTCGCGGGCACGGCGCTGGTGTTCGGCGCGCTTTTCACCGTGGTCGGTCCACGCGCGCAGCTCTTTCCGGATCTGGCCGAGATGCTGCTGTTTCCGCTGTGCGTGGTGATCCTGGCCATTTACGCCCTCCAGGATCAGATCCTGATCGGGCTCGGCCGGGCACGTACCATCGCCTCCAAGAACATCAGCCAATCTGCGGCCAAGCTGATCATCGTCGCCGCCATGATCCCGCTGGCCACCGGCTCGGCGATCGTGTGGTCATGGGTGCTGCCGGCGGCCGTCATCACCGCGATCATCGCGGTGATCGTCATCCGCCGTGAGACCGGTACCCGGGCCGGAACGGCCACCCTGCCCGACCGTCGCGAACTGGTCAACTTCTTCGTCAGTTCCTATGCCATCAACGCCATCAACGTGATCGTGCCGCTGTTGGTGCCGTTGATCGTGGTCGCGCAGCTCGGCACCGAGATGAACGCGTACTTCTCGATGTGCTGGCTGGTGGTCAACACGCTGGGTGCTCTGATCGTGGCCACGGCTGCGCCATTCATCGCGACCGCATCCACCCCTGGCGCCGACGTGTGGGCGTGTACAAAGCGCTTCGTGTTGTTGTGCGGCGGATCTGCGGTCACCGGGTGTGTCGTGTTGATGGTGACCGCGCCATTCATCCTCGGCATCCTCGGCCCGCATTATGCGGCCAACGGGACGACGCTGATCAGGACGATGGCCCTGGTCTTGCCCGCGGTGGCGTTGACGACCATCTACACCGCGCTGGCCCGGCTGCAGCGCAAGCTGCGGCTGGCCGTCATCTCCCAGGTGTTGCTCGGCGTGCTTGTGGTGGTCGGCGTCATACTGACCACGCCGGAGTGGGGCATCAACGCTGTCGGATACACCTATGTCGCAGGCGAACTGCTCATCACACTGGTGGTGCTCGGCCCCACGGTCGCATTGCTGCGCCGGGTGGCCGCCACTCCGAGTGGCCAAGCCCTCGACAGCCCGGGCCGCGCCACCCCGCCCCGGCCCGACCTGAGCCGTGTCGCGCCGATCGAATTCGACTCGGTGAGTGAGCGATTCGCGGAAATTGCCGAACACAAGCGCGAGAGCGTGGCGGTGCGCACGGTGAACGCGTCCATCACCTACGGCGAACTGAGCACCGCCGCGACGATGTGGACACACGTATTGCGCGGGCGACACGACCCGGAAGCGCCGGTGGCCATGCTGGCCGATCTGAGTCCAGAGATCGCGGCGGTGATCCTCGGCAGCTTCGCCGCGGGCGCACCGCTGGTACCGTTGGATCCCGGCTTGCCCAAGGACCGGATCGCCCACATCTTCGATGCCCTGCGCGAACAAGGCCGCCACATCCGCACCGTCGTCGTCGACGACGCGGGCCACGCACGGGCTCAAGAGATGGCAAACGGGTGCGACGTCTGGTCGGCAGACACACCACCGCACGGAATGCCCGCGCCGGGAACCTCCGCGGCGCTCGATCGGCAGCGGGTCACCAGCATCCAGTTCACCTCGGGCTCCTCCGGTGAGCCCAAGGCCGTGCTGCATGTGCACGGAACCTGGTTGAGCGACTGGATTCTGCACCGTGACCGGTTCGGCATCATCGAGGACAGCCGCGTCGCGTTGTGTATGCCGGTGAGCTTCGCCGCCGGGATGAACGTTCTCGTCGGCGCCCTGCTCTCAGGCGCTCAGGTCATTGCGATCGACCCACGTAACAGCACACCGGAGGCGGCGATCGACCGGCTCGCGGAAGTGGATATCGTGATGTGCACGCCGTCGTTTCTGCAGTCTCTGACCGAGGCCGCCTGCGGTCGCACGCTGACCGGTGTGCAGCGCATCGTGACCACGGGAGAGCCGGTGTATTCCAACGTCATCCGACGTGCCCGAGAGCTCGCGCCACATGCTGTTGTGACGAACTGGGCGGGATCCTCGGAGACGCTGGGCATCGCGCACTTCGACATCTGGCCCGAGGATGACGTACCCGCCGGAGTCATTCCGGCCGGTATTGCCGTGCCGCACAAGGAGCTCGGCATCGACGAGCACGGCCGACTGACGGTCACCTCCCCCTATGTCGCGGCCGGATACCTCAGGGCAGACAGCGCGTCGACCACCTTCACGACCAATACCGACGGCAGCCGCACATTTGTCACCAACGACCGGGCCAGGATCAACGAGGACGGCACGCTCGTCGTGCTGGGGCGGATGGATGCCGCCGTCAAGATTCGCGGGTACCTGGTGGAGCCGGCCGAAGTCGAGGCCGCGCTACTCGACTGCCCTGGGGTTCGCGAAGCGCTCGTCGTCGCCGACCAGCACTCCGGAACGCCGGTGCTGACGGCGTACGTGGCCCCCGACCCCGAGGTGCGTAGTCCCGCGGTGGCCGATATCCGCGCCCAGCTGCATACTCGGCTACCCGCATGGATGGTGCCCACCCACGTGGTGATGCTGCAGGAGCTCCCCCGCAACGAGCGCGGCAAGGTCGACCGGCGGGCGCTGCCGGCGCCCACTCGCGGACCGCTCGTCCCACCGGCTGCCGGTCTCGAATCCGACATCGCGGCCGCCTGGGCCGACGTGCTTCGACTCGATCAGGTAGGCCGCGACGAGAACTTCTACGCGCTCGGCGGGGACTCACTCAACGTCCAGCGAATGATCAGTCTCGTCGGAAGCGAGCACGAGGTGCGGCTGGCCGCTTCGGATCTGGCCACCGCACCGACTGTCGCCCAGTTCGCCGAAGTAGTACGAACCCGGCGGGCCGGAGACGCGGTCTGGCGAAGCAAAGGCATCAGACCCACAACCGTGCTCCTGCGGAATCCCAGCGACCACACCCGGTCGATGTTGTTCTGCTTCGCCGGGGCGGGCGCCTCCGCACTGTCGTTCGTTCCGCTCGCCGACCGGCTGGGCGTCGACACTGCCGTAATCGCCTTTCAAGCGCAGGGTCTGGAGAACCGTGCATTCCCGGACTGGACGATCGGACGGGCCGCTCGGCGACATCTGAGAGACCTCTTGGCGCTACAGCCGACGGGTCCGTACCGGTTGGCTGGACATTCGCTCGGCGCATTCATCGCCATCGATGTGGCCAACCGGCTACGAGCACTCGGACATCAGGTCGAGCTCGTCACCCTGCTCGACCCGTTCCTGCCCCCGCGAACGGTACATTCGGCGCGGCGGGCGCTACCCGATGTGGGTTCCACGCTTCTGGAACAGGATCCGGCAGCGCCGAGCGAACTCTGGCGACAGCGACTGTGGCTACCGCTGGCAGGAATCCTCGATGGTGGTCCGGAAGAGAAGGTGGCTGCACTGCGCGAAGTCGGTGTGCGGGTCGGTCGGCTGCACCGTCCCCGACCCTATCCGGGGCGGACGTTGTTGATCCTCAGCAGCTTCAACCGCGACGACGAACGTGTATGGCCCCAACTGCTCACCGGCGAACTGTCGGTAGAGCGGATCAACTGCGACCACGATTCAGTGGTGCGGGAGCCCCACGTCGGAAGGGTTGCGGAGATGATCGGCGCACACCAGTGAGCAGACGGCCGGTATGCGCGGGGCAACCCGAATTTCTGGTTGTTCAAGACGGATCATTCTTCCGGTAAGCCCTGCTCACCACGACGTCTACCGCATCGCCGTATCGCGCGGTCGGTCATGCGGCCACGTTCGCGCCAGCCCGTCAACGCGTCTGGCTCTCGATACGCAGGCTTGGGCCGTTGGCGGCCGGTGACAATGCAGACGGCGTTCCTACCTCTGTAATCGCCGTCGAGCGCAGAAGTACGGCCCCCTCATCCGAGGGGGCCGTACACTTTGCTGTCGCTGGCCGATTGTCTAGTCGCTGCTGGAGTTACCCGAGCTGCTCGACGATCCGCCCGAACTACCCGAGGTGCTGGAGGAGCTGGCTGAGCTGCTGGAAGAGCTGCTCGAAGGCTTGCTGTCCGATGTGCCGGACTTCGCATCGGCCTTGGCCGCCTTGTCAGCCTTGCTATCCGCCTTGGCGTCCTTGTCAGCCTTGTCAGCCTTGCTATCCGCCTTGGCCTCCTTGTCAGCCTTGGCGTCCTTGTCAGCCTTGATATCGGCCTTGTCCGCCTTGTCGGCCTTGCTATCCGCCTTGGCGTCCTTGTCGGCCTTGCTATCCGCCTCGGCGCCGGTATCCGCGCTATCACCGGTGGCCGCATCGCCAGCGGTGGTCTCCTCGGAGACAACCGCAGTGGTCGGATCGACCGCCGCGCCGGCATCCTCGGTGACCGTCTCTTCCGCGGAGCCGGCCTCTTCGGTCGGAACCGAGGTGCCCGTCTCGGCAGTCTCGCCACTAGTGGCCGATTCTTCGGTACCCGAAGACACGGATTCGACCGGCGTTGCGCCGGAGCCATTTTCGACGCTGAGTGTTACCGTGTCGCCCTCGGAAGCCAGAGCGGTCGACGATACCTTGCTCAGCGTCTCGGCGCCGCTCTCCACGGCCGGCTGTCCGGTGAGCGCCTTGAGTGCATTGGCGATGAGCGATGGGTACTGCACCAGGAACGAGTCGATCGGTCCGCCTGGCGTCAACAAGCCCGGGAAGACATTCCAGTCCTCGGCGATGCTCGGGCTGTAACCGTTGAGGAACGCGCCGAGTACCTTGATCGGCAGGTTGACCGTGTGGCTGATCGCCGTCACCACATCGCCGGCCTGTGCCGCGGCACGAATCTCGTCCAGGCTGTCGGTGAACCGGAAAATGGCGCTGACGAATGGAACCATGATGGCATGCGGGTAACCGGCCAGCGTGGTGTCGCCCACCAGCAGCGCATCCAGGATGGCCGCGATGGCGGGAGCGCCGACGTCATTGGCAACCTGGCCCGGCACGGCGAAGCTCGGGTACAGCGGCCAGCCCGCTGCGCCCAGGCCGAAGATGAACCAGTCGTTGATATGAGCGAAGGCTTCGGTGAAATTGCCCGCCGCAAGCTCGCTGTTGGCCCGCTCCAGGACACCCGGTAGCAGCTCATTGTGGGCGGCCCAGCCGGCCTGCGACTGCTCCCACCCGGTCTGCAGGGTCGCCTGATGCTCGGCAAGCCGATCCTGCAACTGCTGCGCCACTGTCTCCGGGCGGAACAGCAGCACCGACAACTCGCGCTGGAGCTCCTCGTTGCCGAGGATCGCCGACAGATTGGGCAGCAGGGTGGCCGAGATGTCGGTGCCACGGTTGTTCAGGTTCTCGAAGGCCTTCGAGAACGTGGCACCGAGCACCGCGAAGGGATTCTCGAAGGCGACGAGCTCGACCGCGCGCTGCTGCGCGAACTCCAACGCCGGCAGGTTCTGCGCAACAGGCGTCACGGCGATGACCGACGCGCCCGTCATCGCGACGGATGCGATGAGCAACCTCTTCTTCAGAGGCGTGGATGTCGATGGCGCAGACCAGAAGTCACGCCCCGAAGCCACGGGAACAGCGAGTGACACGGTTCTCCTAGATTGACTTGATTGATGATCGGCCAGATGTGACCAACGCGAATGTTATTGCAGCGCAATACCTCTTACAAGGCCTACCTCTGGCGGTACGACCCGGCACTGAGAGGCTTATCAGCAAGCCCCGCCGAGTATTCAGAAACGCCAAAGCGCACCACGGCTACCTTGCCGATGGCGCCAACAGCACTGCGCTGCAAAACATCAGAACAGTCAGAGGTGAACTTGTGTGCGACTGCGCGCCTCCAGCACAGAGCAATCGAAGAGCATCAGCGTCTCGTCCCGGATCAGGGTGTCCATCTTCTTCCCGGCCACCGCGTCGTACAGCGGTGCCAGGCCACCAGACCCGGGCAGCATCCAGTCATGTGGTTCGATCATGATGCAGGCAAACGAAGCGATGGCCTCCGGCGAGGCCTGGCATACTTCGGATTCGGCGCCCTCGATATCGAGTTTGACGATGAAAGGCACTGCACCGGCGACGCCGTCGAGCAGCGTCTCCACGGTAACCGACGGGGTCGCACCCCCGTCGGAGACCCGATTCGCCCACGATCCCTCGTCGCCGGCGCTGAGATCCACCCCGTCGCCATGGCTCCACAACGCGGCGTTAACCGGCCTGATCCGCGGATGGCCCGCACAGTTCCGCTCGATCAACCGCACGCAGGCGCGGTCGGGCTCCACGGCCAGAATCATCGCGTCCGGGAAGTGTTCGGCCAGATACAGCGCGGAGTAGCCCACATTCGCGCCCGCATCGATGATCACCGGAACTCCTCCGGCGCTCGCGATTTCGGATGCCACCACATTGAGCCGCATCATCCAGAACGGATGCGCGTCGTATTCGCGCGCGGTGAAGATCTGCGCCAGCACAAAGGGATCGCTGTCGCAGGGTCGCACCACCAAACGGTGTGCGCCACACCGGACAGTCACGGGCCGGGACATGCCCAGTGCCCGCCGCGCCACCAGGTTCACCGCAGCGGGCAGCCCGATACTCTGACTCAACGCCAGCGTGTGACCCAGTTTTTCGCGCAACCTACTCATCTCGTGGAAGCAGCCGCATGTGCCACTCCGGCACGGGTGGGACGGCGTCTGCGCTCCCGGCCGATCGTGCGCAGAACCCGCAATCCGTCGGTGACGGCGTTGAGGTTGCTGCGTCCGTATATCCGCTTGCCTTCGAAGCTACTGACCTCCGTGATGGCGAGACCGTTGAGCGCAACCCGAACGTTGATGACCGTCTCGATCTCGAATCCGTCACCCCACTGCGCCTCGGTCACATCGGTTCGAGGCAGATCCAACACGTTCAGGTGAGTCCGCCAGAATGCGTTGTAGCCGTAACACAGGTCGGTGAACTCGGTTCCGAAGAGTCGGTTCACCAGCCAGTTCAATCCCCTGTTGCCAAACCTGCGCAGTTTGGTGATGTCATCACTACCACCCGCCTCGGTGAAGCGACTGCCCTTGGCGAAATCCGCGCCGGCGATCAAGGCGCCGACGAAGTCCGGGATCTCGGCGGGATCGGTCGACCCGTCGGCATCGATCATCACCACGATGTCACCGGTGCTGACCTCGAACCCACAGGCCAGCGCGTTGCCCTTGCCGCCACGACTTTGGTTGACGATCAATGCTTCTGGCCACAGTTGCCGAGCGACGTCGACCGTGTTGTCCACGGAGTTGCCGTCGACCACCACGATCTGGTCCACCGCAGGCATCCGTTTGGCGACATATGGCAGGTTCCGCGCCTCGTTGCGAGTGGGGATCACCACGGTAACGGTGGGTCGGTCCGTCCCGGGGGCAGCGTCGCCGATATCCGATCCACGCACACAGTCGTGATCGTCGCGACGTTCTGTACGTTTGCCGATATCCGCGTGCGGCCGCATGGGCATCGCCTTGATCATTTGCTCGACACCCGCTCCCTCCACCGTATTCGTCAAGGTGTTCTTTGCCTTTCGCATTCGGAGGATCCAGGTGTGCAGAGTGCAGACATCGTGCACATGCGGCCCGCCGCTTCAGAAGTTCGATTGCGAGAACGACATTAGCGAGCACTCACACGAAATTGTCAGCTACCTCTAAGGATATGACTCAGGCCACACCTGTCGACCGCGGCGAAACATTCTGCCCAGCAACGCATCACCGAATCTTGCGCTATCAGTGTCAGGAAACGCGCCGGGGTACAGCCAGGCTGCTCAGCACCGCCAGGTGATCGGATCCCGGTAGCGCCAAGCGCTCAAAAGATCTCGGCACGAAGTCGCGGGCAAGGATTCGGTCGATGGCCAGCACCGGCGGAATGAGTCGGCCGGCAGGAAATGTGGGTACCACGCCGGCACCCACGTACTCGGCGGCGTCCAGCAGCGGTCCGGTACCGGGACGAGTTGAGTTGGCGATCAATTCGCGATACTGCTTGTGGTCGTATGTCGAGTTGAAATCTGCCCCGACGAGGATCGGGTACCGTTCGTCCTCGAATACGGGCCGCAACCTCTTGAGCTCGAACACCCATTTCCAAGCCGGCTCCGGATATGGCGGAAGTGGGTGCAGCGCATAGACGGCAGTGTTGCCCGCTCCGGGCATGTCCACCACCGCCCGCACGTTGTTGAGTACGAATCCGTCGAGTTCGGTGCAGTCGCGCAACGGGTACCGAGAATAGATGCCCGCCCCGCCACCCCCGGACCGAGGTCGCTCGCACCGGTATGGCAGCACCGTACGCAGACCCGCGCCGGCCAGGTTGGACACGGCCTGGTCGGTCAATTCGATCACGGTCAGCAGATCAACACCGCGCTCATCCACCTCATGAAGCAACGCCACCGCGTCCGCGTTGCCGAGTCGGATGTTCGCCTGCATCAGTCGTATCTGTGCATCCGAGATCGGCACATCCGGCGTACCCCGGTACAGCGGCGCCTGTGTCACCACACCGATCCCCAGCACCACGGCAGCCGCCAGCGCCATCCAGCGCCGGCCGCCGACAACAAGGGCGAGCAGTGCTGCTGCCGCAACCAGCACGGCGATGGGTGTGAACGATGCCGTCCAGGCCACCAGCGTGCTGGTCAATCCCACGAAGTGCGCACCCACCCCGATCGTCGCGAGCAGGAGCAGCAGCGCACCGCAGAGCGCGACCGCAAGGCGAAGTCGTTGCACCGTTCTGTGATTCGCGTCGTGTGATGCGTGATTTCTCAGGCGGACCGGAACAACGGAGACCAGTTACTGTCGGCGGCGAGTGCCAACACTTCCCGGGCCGACTTCGCCGCGAGCGCGGCACGTACCGCCGCCGGCGCATCGCTGAGTAGCGGAGCTTCCACGCTCACCGGCACGTGAGCGGGCAGCGCGCGCAGCATCGACACCAGATCGATGCCCCCGGCACCCGGTAACAGCCGCGCGCAGCGTCCCTGATGGATGATTTCTGCCATGGTCGCCGGTCGCTCGGCAGGCGCGTCGCAGATCTGCACATACCGAATCCACTCACGCGGTAGCGCTTCCAGTTCGGCGGGCCTGCTCCCGGCCCGGTCGTAGTGGATGGCATCGATCAACAATCCCGCGGGCACCGGGCACTGGGCCACCAGCGCGGCTGCCTCGTGCAGATCGCGCACCGCAGTCCACGGCATCGGTTCCATATTGACCGTCATCCCGTATTCGCCAGCGAGCAAAGACAACTCGGCGAGATTGTCCGCGGTCCGCTGGCGATCCGGGTCGTAGCCGGTCACCAGGACCTCACCCGCCCCGAGGAAGGCGCCGGTCTCCAGGATGCCCTCGAAATCGGATCGCACCACGGTGTCCGGCGCCAGTCGAACGACCTCGACATCGAGGAGTCGAAGACCCGAATCGTCCAGGCGACGTCGGGTTTCCCGGATCAATGCCGTCATGCCGATGGTCGGGCGCGTGGGTTCCTGATCGGTGGCGGGGATGAGTCTGAGCCCCACCGCGTCGTAGCCCGCCGACGCGGCACAGGTGACCACCTCGGCGGGATCCAGTTCCAACACCGTCAGCGGCGCCAGCGAAAGAAGACGTCCCGTGTCGGACCGTCGATGCTGTGTCACCGTGACCACCGCCCTCTCCCTCTCCGACTCGAACGTTTCGAGCGGAAGTACCGTCACGCGAGCCATCATTGCGGATCGGGACAGGGATGTGGGCGCTACCTTTGACGCTGCCGGCATTTAGGCCGGCAGAGCCTGTGCTACCTGACCGGTGATTTCAGCAAATCAGCAGCGTTCCAGTCCGGGCCGCATGATCTTGGGGCCGTGGCTGCACTGGGGGCGGTCGGTGCCCACCCGCAGCAGGTCGAGGAACAACGCCTTCACGGCATGGGGGTTCATCGGGCTGATACTGAGCCAGTCCTGCAATGCAGTCATGCTCACGTCCTTTACTAGTGCTCATCACGCGCAACTCGTCGGTGAAGGGCGCTGATATGAACTGTACCGGCGCAGCCACCGTGCCGGTTGGTCGCGACACTCGGTGCACCCCTGCTACCAGGCAATTCGGCGGAGATCACATCGCCGAGGCGGTGTGGGGACACTCACACCGGTCGATCAGTTGGGCACCAGGCTCAGGCGCACATCGGGGCCGACCGGCTCGATGGCATCGAAACGCCACCGCTGCGCACCTGCCATGTTCAGGACGCCGATATCGTCGACGGCGGTGATGGGCCCGCCGAGCAGGATGGGCGCCACATAGGCCAGGATGCGGTCGATCACGCCGGCCCGCAGGAATGCGCCCGCCAACGTCGGTCCCCCCTCCAACAACACCGCGGTGCGATCGGACAAGGCCCTGATCACCTCGTGCGGGTCATGGGTCCGGATCACCATTGTGCGAGTGTCGTCGTTGAGAACGTTTGCCTCCGAGGAGATCTCGCGCTCACCGACCACCACACGCAAGGGTTGACGCTCGGCGAGGCTGCCGTCCGGCCGACGGGCGGTCAACGTTGGGTCGTCGACGAAAACCGTTCCGGTACCGACGATGATGGCCTCGATCGTGCCGCGATGCCGGTGAACGTCGGCACGGGCGGCCTCGCTGGTGATCCACTGACTGCTTCCGTCGGCGGCCGCGCTGCGACCATCGACACTCGTTGCGAACTTCCAGGTGACATGCGGTAAACCGGTGCGCTGCTTGTGTAACCACTCCCGCAGCGGCCCACCGGACACCGCACCGCCCTCGACCCCGGATCGCACGACGACACCGGCCTCCCGCAGTCGGGTCGATCCTCCTGCCGCGATCGGATTGGGATCCTCGACCGCGTACACCACTTCCGCCACGCCGGCAGCCAACAACCCGTCCACGCAGGGCGGGGTACGTCCGTGGTGGTTGCACGGCTCCAGCGTCACCACCGCCGTGCCGCCGCGTGCCAATTCCCCGGCTCGCCGCATCGCGATCACCTCGGCATGCGCGCCGCCGGTGGGTTCGGTCGCACCGACACCCACCACCTCTCCCCCGGCATCCAGGATGACGGCACCCACCGGCGGATTCGGGTACGTGGCGCCCTTCACCCGCTCGGACTGCTCGATCGCCAGCCGCATCGCGGCTTCGGGGGTCACAGCGTCAGGTGCGGAGAGGCTGCCGCGGCCTGTCTGCGCAAGCGGGCCACCGCGTCGGCGGGATCCTCGGCGCTGTACACCGCCGATCCCGCGACGAAACAGTCCACCCCGGCCTCGGCGGCCTGCTCGATGGTGTCGGCGTTGATACCGCCGTCGATCTCGACCACGATCGTCAGCTCACCGGCATCGACCAACCGGCGTGCGGTGGCGACCTTGGCGAGCACCTCCGGGATGAACTTCTGCCCACCGAAACCGGGCTCGACCGACATCACCAACAGGGTGTCGAACTCGCGCAGGATCTCCAGATAAGGCTCCAGCGGGGTACCGGGCTTCACCGAGAGCCCGGCCTTGGCGCCCGCGGCGCGGATATCGCGAGCTACCCCGACGGGGTTGTCGGTGGCCTCGGCGTGGAAGGTGACGTTGTAGGCCCCGGCTTCGGCATATGGCGGAGCCCAGCGCTCGGGCTGTTCGATCATCAGATGGCAGTCCATCGGGATGTCGGTCGCCTTGAGCAGACTCTCCACCACCGGAAGCCCGAGCGTCAGATTCGGTACGAAATGGTTGTCCATCACATCCACGTGCAACCAGTCGGCGCCGGCCACCGCGGCGATTTCATCCGAGAGCCTGGCGAAATCCGCGGACAGGATGGACGGGGCGATCAGCGGAGCGCTGGAAGATTGACCTGCCATGCCGGTCAGCCTACTTTTTGCCCACCCCGTCGCTTCGCTCGCCCTGGAATCCGCCCCGTCGCTTCGCTCGCCCTGGAATCCGCCCCGTCGCTTCGCTCGCCCTCACGCCGTCGGTGCGCCGACACGCAGCGCCGCGGCGAACATCGCATCGGTGCCGTGCCGGTGGGGCCAGAGCTGCACGTACGGTCCGTCACCCAATCCGTCCACACCGGGGAAGAACTCCCGGGTGTCCAGCGCGGTCACCGGGTGCCTGCGCAGCGCATCGGCGACGACCCCGACCGTCTCCGCCAGGTGCGGAGAGCAGGTCGCGTACAGCACCACACCGCCGGGCCTGGTCAGCCCGATCGCCGAGCCCAGCAGCTCCCGCTGCAGCCGGCCCAGCGCGGGCACATCGTTGGGCTGACGCCGCCAACGCGCCTCGGGCCTGCGCCGCAACGCGCCGAGCCCGGTGCATGGCGCATCGACCAACACCCGATCGAAACTCCCGGCTTCCAGCCCGGTCTCGCGCCCGTCGACCCGCAGCACATCGACCGGCAGACCCGCGGTGTTCTGCACGACGAAATCCGCCCGGTGCTCGGACGGTTCCACCGCGGTGACCCTCGCCGCCGACATGCCCGGCGACGACCCGACCAACGCGCCGATCAGGGCCGTCTTGCCGCCCGGCCCGGAACACAGGTCCAGCCAGCGGCCACCGTCCTCCCCTTCCAGGGTGGCCAGGGTCAGCGCCCGCGCCACCAGCTGGGAACCCTCGTCCTGCACCAGCGCGGTCCCGTCACGCACCGCGGCGACATCGGCCGGGTCACCGCCGGGAAGGTAGACCGCATAGGGCGAGTAACGGCCGACGGTACCGCCGGTCTGTTCGGCGAGCTCCGCCGCGGTCAGCACGCCTGGCCGAGCGACCAGGTGCACCACCGGGCGCTCGTCGTCGCTGGCAAGCAGCGCGGTCAACTCACCGGCGTGGGTACCCAGCGCATCGACGAAGGCCTGCGCCACCCAGCGCGGGTGGGCATGCACGAAGGCGGCATGACCGACCGGGTCGGTGCGCGCCGGCGGTGCCAGCTCGGCCACCCAGGCCGCCTCATCCTGGCCCGCGATCTTGCGCAGCACACCATTGACGAAACCGGCCCGCACCGAATCGAATTCGATTCCCGCCTGATCGACGGTGGTGTCCACTGCCGCATGCGCGTCGACCCTGGTGCGCAACAGCTGATAGGCGCCCAGCCGAAGGAGATCCAGCAGTACCGGATCGATGCGGTCGACATCCCGGCCTGCGGCGGCGGCGATGACCGCGTCCAGCAGGCCACGAACGCGGCAGGTGCCGTAGGCCAACTCGGTGGCGAAAGCGGCATCACGCCCGCTGATCCCGCGTTCGCGCAGCAGCGATGGAAGCGTCAGGTTGGCATAGGCATCCCGCTCGGTGACCGCGCGCAGGGTGTCGAAGGCGGCCCGGCGGGCCGGATCCAGCGGGCTGCGTTGCGGGCCCTTGCGCTGTGGGCCGCGCTGGCCCTGCCGATGCGGAGGGCGCCCGCCCCGGCCCTGTCCCGGGCGGCTCACAGTGCACGCACCGATGCGTCGGGCCGCGCCCCGCGCGCCCAGTCGGCGGCGTTCATCGGCTTCTTGCCCGGTGGTTGAATCCAGCTGAGCAGCAAGGCATTCGAGCCGGTACCGATCCACACATCGCGCTTGCCCACCTCGATCTCGCCCACAGTGAGCTCCTTGTCCTCATCGACACGCACGGGTCCCATCTTCATCCGCACGTCGCCTATCGTGGTCCACGCGCCCGGATTCGGCGTGACGGCCCGGATGCGCCGGTCGACGACATGGGCGGGTAACTCCCAGCGCACCCGCGCCTCGTCCACGGTGATCTTCGGGGCCACGGTGATCCCTTCGGCGGGCTGACGCACCGGGATCAGCGAGCCGTCGGCGATACCGTCCATCGTGGCCGCCAGCAACCCGGCACCCGAAACAGAGAGCCGCGCAAGCAGATCCCCGGCGGTATCGGTGGGCGCAATGGTTTCGGTGACGACGCCGAAGATGGGTCCGGAATCCAAGTCGCGTTCGATGCGGAAGGTGGTCGCACCGGTGACGGTGTCACCGGCGGCGATCGCGGCCTGCACCGGCGCGGCACCGCGCCAGGCGGGCAGCAGCGAGAAGTGCAGGTTCACCCAACCGTGGGTGGGAACTGCCAGCAGCTCATCGCGCAACAGCGCCCCGTAGGCCACCACGGCGCAGGCATCGGGCGCCAGATCGGCGAGTTCGGCCACGAACTCCGCGCTGTTGGGCCGCTCGGGCTTGAGCACCGGGATACCCCGCTCGGCGGCGAACTGCGCCACCGGAGACGGCGCGGGCTTGCCGCGGCGCCCGGCCGCCGCATCCGGCCGGGTCAGCACCGCGATCACGTCATGATTCTGGGAGTCCACCAGAGCGCGCAGCGAGGGCAGCGCGGGTTCCGGGGTCCCGGCAAAGAGAAGACGCACCGCGCCAGTCTAGGTAAGACGCGGTGTCTGATAGAACTCGCGCTCGCTCACCCCGGCGATCGGCGCGACGAACATCCACGGCATGGTGGTGATCAGTCGATTCGATCCGGCCACCGCATCGTTGTAGTACTGACGCGCGAAGGCCAGTTTGTTCTCGGTGTCGGTCAGGTTCTGCTGCAGGTTGAGGAAGTTCTCCGACGAACCGAGTTGCGGGTAGCTCGCGCCGAGCGCGAGCACCCGGTCGACCGCGTTGTCGAGCTGGCTCTCGGCCGCACTGCGTTGGGTCACCGAGGCCCCACCGGCGGCGGCATTCAACGCGGCACCCGCCCGTGCGACCCGGTCGAGGACGGCCTTTTCGTGGGCGGCGAAGGTACCGACCGTGTGCACCAGGCTGGGGATCAGCGACGCTCGTCGGGTCAGCTCGACGTCGATACCCGAGAGCGCCTCGGACACCCGCAGATCGGCAGATTTCAGTTTGTTGTAGCCGACGACGATCACCACCAACACCGCCACCGCGAGCAGCAACACCAGAACGAGCACCGCTCTCACCATGAACCTCCCCCTCCTCCACCACCGCCACCGCCGCCACCGCCACTGCTGCCTCCGCTGCTGCTACTGCTGCCGCCGGATGAGGACGACTGCGCTGCGGTATAGGCGCCGATCGACGACGACAACGCCGACTCGAAACTGTCGAAACTCGGCCCATCCGAGCTGAAACTCGACGGGCTGCCCGTCGATGAGGACGAGTTGTACCAATCCGGTTGCGGTGCAACCATACCGGTGCTCGCCTGATACTTCTGCGCCCACAGCGCCGCGACACCCGCCGCCACCGCGAACGGGATGTAGGCCGTGTAGAGATCCTTGCGGGCGGCGAAATCGAATCGGCTCTCCGCGGAATCGGTGGACAGCACCCGGTGGAACCCGCCGGCCTGCGACCACAACATGCGACCGGCAGCGGTCCGCCGCGTGCCGATACCCGCTCCCCAGGAGGCGGCCGAGAACAGGAAGAACACCGCGAACGGCAAGGCCCACAACGTGGTCGGGAACCCCCACCGGCAGAACCCGCAGACCATCAGGATGGCGGCCACCGCGTTGGCCGTGCGCAGCCACAATTCGCTGCGCCGCTTCACGATCAGGCCCTCGTCGAGCGCCCACTTGCGCACCGCGTCGGCCATATCCGACTTGGCCTCGGTGAGCTTCTCCCCCGATTTCGCCGACTTCTTCGCCGCGAATGTCGCACCGGGCCCGATCACCTTCAGTGCCGAACCGACGGCGACGGTGACCGGGTCGACGTCGGCCCACGCGGCGGCTTGGGCGGTGCCCGTGACATCCCAGTGGTGGTCGTTGACCTGATGCAGCTCGACGAGCTTGCGCTCGGCGAGATAGAACAGCGTCGCGGTGAGACCGTGCTGGGGAACCGATTCGGTGCGGATGTACTCCACCTGCACCGGGCCCAGTCCGGGCGGCGGCGCGTACTGCAGTCCGAAGCCCGGCGGGGGTTCGACGGTGCTGCGGAACCACAGCAGAGCGATCACCCCGGCAAGCGCCGAGCAGCCCAGCAACACCACCACCGGGGTGACCGATTGGCCGAGCACCCGGTCCCAGTGGTGGTTCCACGGCACCTCGGCACGCGCCGGCGTCGGCATGTCCACTCCGGCGCGCACCGTCAGTGGGGTGTGCGGCGGGAGGTCCTGCGCCGACACTGTCACTGTCCTGGCCTGCGCGGTCAGGTCGGTGCACGCCCGGCCACGGCCGTAGCCCAGAGCGCATTGCGCGCCGGTGACCGGCGCGGGCAGGGAGACGGTGATGTCGGCGTTGTCGATGCGGTTGTTCCAGCCCGGGGCGACGACGTTCCAGAAGAACACCGTCTGTGCCTCGTCCCCGCCGGTCCCGGACGGGAATTCCCGGCCGACTCCGGTGGTTCCCGGATCGAGCACCCCGGGCACCGAGTATCGGATCTCGTAGACATGGCTGCCGGGATCAAGCGTCCAGTCCGCATCGCCGATCTTGGCCACTCGGAACCGTTCCCGGCCCTCCCACAGCAGCTGGTAGGGCTCGGGGTCACCATCGAGGAGCACCGACTCGATAGCGGGCACCTGTCGCACGTTCGGGTTGTTCCGGTTGGTGATGTCCCAGTAGCGGAAGATGCCGTGCCTGCCGGACGGGAAGTCCCCGGTGATGGTCTCGACGGCGTGCAGATCGCCGTCGGCGGAGACCGTGTAGTGCGCGCGGTACTGCGTGATACGTACCGGATCCTCGGCGGGCCCGCTGTCATTCCCGGTGGCCCCGTCGAACCCGGCACTGAACACCACCGGCCAGAGCACGCCAAACGCGATGAGCAGCAACGGGATCAGCATCTTGAACAGCCGTCCCATCACGCACCTCCCGCCGCCGTCGTGGCTAGCCTATGTGCAACGGGTCCATTTGGACGCGAACCGGCTCGTGATCGTGGCGCGAGCTCAGCGAGTTCACCGCGCGCCGCAGCGCCGCGGCCAGGTCCAGCCCGCCGGATCGCGGCACCCGCACCAGCATGCGCTCCACCGGGCTGTCCACTGCAAGGCCCGGCGGCCGGCGGGCCCCCGGCGGCAGGTCCACCGGCCCCAGCGGCTCCGCGTCGTCGGGCAGGTGCGCGGCATCGAGCAGGGCGCGCACCGCCCCGGGCACCCCGTCGAGCACCGCGAGATGCACCGCGGGCGGCAGCGCCACCTCGTCGCGGGCGGCCAGTTCGGATTCGGCATGCCCCAGTGGATCCCAGCGGATCAGCGATTGCACGGTCGGGATCACCGACTCGGCGATGACGGCCACCGTGCCACCGTCGGCGCGGCTACGGACCAGTGCCGAGGCGGCCATCCAGCGGCGCAAGGTGTCCTCGGCGGCCCGCAGGTCCTGGCGGCCCAGCAGTGCCCAGCCGTCCAGCAGCAGCGCCGCGCCGTACCCACCCTCGGCCACCGGTTCCGCACCGGGGGTCGACACCACGACGGCCGGTTTGGCGGGCACCGTCGAGATCACCGAATCTCCCCCGGAGGTCACGACGCTGGCACCCGGCAGCGCGCGACCGAGTTCCTCGGCGGTACGCCGGGCGCCCACCACGACGGCCCGGACGGCGTCGGAACCGCAGTTGGCGCAGCGCAGCATCAGATCGGTGCGGGCACACCAGCGACACACCGCGCCATGGGCGTCGCGCCCGGTGAGCTGTAGAGGGCCCGTGCAGTGCCGGCAGCGTGCCACGGTCCGGCACTTCGCACATGCCAGCGCCGGGATGTAACCGCGCCTGGGTACCTGCACCAGCACCGGGTGCCCGGCCTCCAGGGCCGTGCGCGCCGCCCGCAGCGCCATCGACGGCAGGCGGGCAGTGTGCGCGGCTGGATCGCGGGCGTGATCGAAGGCGTTGTCGTCCAGCGCGACCACCCGCGGTGCGTACTGACGCACCACAGCCCGGGTGGCCACCAGGTCGTGCGCCCAGCGACTGCGCACCAGCGCGTGCGCCTCGGCCGTCCGGGCGTAGCCGCCGATGACTGCTGCGCAACGCAATTGATGAGCCCGCAGCATCGCGACATCGCGCGCGTGCGGATACGGTGCGCGCGGCTCGGACAGCGAGTCGTCGCCGTCGTCCCAGACGGCGATAAGGCTCAGCTCGGCGACGGGTGCGAACACCGCGCTCCGGGTACCGATCACCAATCGGGCCTGCCCGCGCAGCACCGAAAGCCAGCGTCGGTACCGCTGTGCCGGTCCCAGCCCGGCCGAGAGCGCCACCACCTGGTCACCGGCGAGCGGCACCGCGGCGCGGTGCACGGCATCGACGTCACGCTGATCGGGCACGATGATCAGCGCGCCGCGACCGGCCCGCACGGTCACCGCGGCGATCTCGGCAAGCCGGTCGGCCCAGTTCTCCCCGGGCAGCGCCTGCCACACCGCGCGCGCCGCCCGCCCGTCGCCCAAGGCGGCGACGAACTGTTCGCCGCGGCCGTACGCACCCCACGCGGAGCTGTCGAGGGGCGCGAGATCGGCCTGCTCCGGGGGCGGTGCGAGCTTCTCGGCCCGGGCGTGCCGTGGTGGCACCGCAAGACGCAACACGTCGGGGCGGGTCCCGGCGTAGCGTGCGGCCACCGCGTCGACCAGGCGGCGGATATCGGGCGTCAGCACCGGCTCCGGTGAGATGACCCGGTCAAGCCATCCCAACTTGCCGGCATGGTCGGTGTCCGAACGTCGTTCGAGGACGAAGGCGTCGACCAGGCGGCCGTGAAAACGCACCCGCACCCGGACCCCCGGCTGCGCATCATCGGACTGCTCGGCCGACACCAGATAGTCGAAGTCCCGGTCCAGGTGCGGAACCGACAGCATCGGGACCACCCGCGCGATGGGTTCGTGCTCGGCGGGGTGTCGGGTCGTCGGGGTCACCGCACGCCCACTAGGCACGCGCCCCGCGCGCGCGACCGAAGAAGAACCCGGCGGTGATCAGGAACAGCGATGCCGCGTAGGCCCACCAGATCGGGACCGCCAGCCGCTCGTCGCCGAGGACGAACTTGCTGATGCCGATCATCGAATCCGATACCGCGAAACACAGCGCGCCCAGCGCGGTCCACGGCGTCGGCAACCGGGCCAGCAGCGCCGCACAGACCATGGCCACGAGCACGCCCATGTACACCGTCACCGGCAACGCCATCCCCTGCTCGAGCAGAGCGGGCCAGAACCACACCAGCAGCGCCAGACAGGCCACCACGACCAGGGCCGCCGCGATCAGCCGGGATCGCTGCCGGGCCACCAGTGGGAGCAGCGCGGCCAGGAAGCACACATGCGCGATCAGGAACGAGGCCAGCCCCAGCACGAAGGACGGCTCCCACCACGGCATGGCCAGCAGGTAGTCCCCGGCGGCCGAACCGAGCAGAGCCGCGATCAGCCAACGGCGTTCCCTGGCCACCGGGTGCGTCCACGCTGCCGCCGCGAGCAGCACCGCGGCGGCCGCCTTGACCGCCGGCTGCAGGGCGAATTGGCCGGTCAGCTCGGCGCCGGCGGGCACCCGCAGCGCGACGGTGATCAGCAAGATGCCGTAGCCGGCACCCGTCGCCACCGCGAGAGCCCACAGCAGACGGGTGCGTCGCGCTGCGTACGGTGTTGCCATGCCTGAAACCGGTACCGACAGACCCGCCTTGGACCCCATCCTGGAGAAGGTACTGGAAGCGGTGCCGTTCCAATTGACCATGGACGGTGGCCCCGAGGCCGCCCGGGAGCGGTTCCGTGCGCTTCCGCGCCGCGAGGTGCACCCCGAGCTGCGCACCGAGGACCGCACCATCGCCGGCGTCCCGGTGCGGGTCTATTGGCCGCCGACCCAGAACCCCCGCCCGCCGGTGGTGCTGTTCCTGCACGGTGGCGGCTGGGTGGTCGGCGATCTGGACACCTATGACGGCACCGCGCGTGAGCACACCGTGGGCACCGGTGCCGTCGTCGTGTCGGTGGACTACCGGCTGGCCCCCGAACACCCCTACCCGGCCGCGGTCGACGATGTCTGGGCCGTGACGCAGTGGGTGGCCGCCCACGCCGACGAGCTGGGCGCCGACGCCACCCGCATCGCCGTCGCCGGGGACTCCGCCGGCGGCAATCTGGCCGCGGTGGTCGCCCTGCTGGCCCGCGACGCCGGACTGGACCTGCGGATGCAACTGCTCTGGTACCCGGCCACCACCTGGGACACCTCGCTGCCCTCGTTCACCGAGAACGCCGACGCACCGATCCTCGGGCGTGGTGCCGTCGGGGGCTTCTCGGTGCTCTACGCCGGTGGCGCCGACCTGAAGAATCCGCCGGCCACCCTGGTTCCGGCCCGCGCACCATCGCTGGCCGGCGTCGCACCGGCCTATATCGCCGTCGCCGGGTACGACCCACTGCGCGATGACGGCGTGCGCTACGGCGAACTGCTCACCGGCGCCGGGGTGAGCGCACAGGTCCACAATGCCGAATCCCTGGTGCACGGCTATCTCGGTTATCACGGGGTGGTACCTGCGGCCACCGATGCGGTCGATCGCGGCCTTGCCGCACTGCGTGCCGCGTTAGCCTGAGGGCATGACCTCTGCGCGTCCGGCCGTCGACCCCGATCTCAAGGCCCTGCTCGATGCGGTGCCCCTGGCATTCTCCGTCGATGACGGTGTCGAAGTGGCCAGGGAGAAGTTCCGCGCGCTCAAACCACCACCGAACATGCTGGTGCAGCTGCGGATCGAGGAACGCGTCATCGGGTCCGGTGCGCTGCAGGACATCCCGGTCCGGATCTACTGGCCGCCGATCGAACAGCACGACAACCTGCCCGTCGTCGTGTACTACCACGGTGGCGGATGGGCGATCGGCGATCTGGACACCCATGACCATGTGGCCCGGGCTCACTCGGTGGGTACCGAGGCCATCGTGGTGTCGGTCGACTACCGGCTGGCACCCGAGCATCCGTTCCCGGCCGGGGTCGAGGATGCCTGGGCGGCGCTGCAATGGGTCGGTGAGCACGCCGCCGAACTCGGGGGCGACCCGAATCGTGTTGCCGTGGCGGGAGATTCGGCGGGCGGGAATCTCTCGGCGGTGATGGCGCTGCGGGCCCGCGATGCCGGTGGCCCGCCACTGTTGTTCCAGCTGTTGTGGTACCCGGTGGCCGTCGGCGACCGCTCGGCACCGTCGTTCATCGAGAATGCCGACGCCTACATCCTCAACCGCGATGTCACGAACGCCTTCCTGACCTGGTACCTGCCCGGGGTGGACCTCGACGACCCGGCCGGTCTGCCGACCGATGTGGCACCGGCCAACGCCGAATCGCTGGCGGGGTTGCCGCCGGCCTATATCGGTACCGCCGAGCATGATCCGCTGCGCGACGACGGTGCGAAGTACGCAGAGATGCTGGCCGCGGCGGGAGTCGCGGTGGAGCACAGCAACGAACCCACGCTGGTGCACGGCTTCGTGAGCCTGGCTCTGGCCTCGGCCGTCGCGACCGAGGCCGCCGACCGCGGTATCGCCGCACTGCGGACCGCGCTCCATCCATGAGTCCCATGACGCCGGACGTCCATACGCTGATCATCGGCGCCGGATTCTCCGGTATCGGTGCGGCCATCGCCCTGGACCGGGCGGGGCTGGGTGACTACCTGATCGTGGAGGCCGGCTCGGAGGTCGGTGGCACCTGGTATTGGAACACCTATCCCGGTATCGCCGTGGACATCCCGTCGTTCTCCTACCAGTTCTCGTTCGAGCAGAGCCCGCAATGGTCCCGCACCTATGCGCCCGGTAGGGAGCTGAAGGCGTATGCCGATCACTGTGTCGAGAAGTACGGGATCGCTCCGCGAATCCGATTCGGCACCGAGGTCACCGGTGCCCGTTTCGACACCGAGAACGATCTGTGGATCGTGCAGACCGCCGAGGGCAGCATCGCGGCGCGACACCTGATCAACGCCGCCGGCGTGCTCAATGTGCCCAAGATGCCCGATATCGCCGGGGTGGGCACGTTCGCCGGGATCACGATGCACACCGCCCGCTGGGACCACGGCGTGGACCTGGCCGGTAAGCGGGTCGCCGTGATCGGCACCGGGGCATCCGCGGTGCAGCTCATCCCGGAGATCGCGCCGATCGTCGAGCACCTCGACGTTTTTCAGCGCACACCGATCTGGTGCTTCCCCAAACTCGACATGCCGCTGCCCGCCCCGGCACGCTGGGCCATGCGGTTACCGCTCGGCAGCGCCGTGCAGCGGGTGCTCAGCCAGGCCTATGTCGAGGTGACCTTCCCGCTGACCGCGCAGTACCACAGTTTGTTCCCACTCAGCGGCGGCACCCGTCGCCTCGGCCTGAATTATCTACGCCGCGAGGTCAAGGACCCGGTGTTGCGGGACAAGCTGACCCCGCGGTACGCCGTGGGATGTAAGCGACCGGCTTTCCACAACAGCTACCTGAGCACATTCAACCGGGACAATGTCGAGCTGATCACCGAGCCCATCGCGGAGGTCACCCCGACCGCCGTGGTGACCTCGGACGGCACCGCACACGAGATCGACGTGCTGATCTTGGCGACGGGTTTCGCCGTGCTGGACGTCGACTCGGGAACATTTCCGCTGATCGGCGCCGACGGCCGATCGCTCGCCGAGTTCTGGACCGAAAACCGCATGCAGGCCTATGAGGGCGTCAGCGTGCCGGGCTTCCCGAACTTCTACAACGTCTGCGGCCCCTACGGGTACGTCGGCTCGTCGTATTTCGCCCTGATCGAGACGCAGACCCGCCATATCGTGCGGTGCCTGCGGGAGGCGGCGCGGACCGGCGCCAGCAGGGTCGAGATCCGCGCAGAGGCCAATGCGCGCTATTTCGACGAGATGATGCGCAAACGGCACCGGCAGATCTTCTGGCAGGACAGCTGCTCGTCGGCGAACAGTTATTACTTCGATCGAAACGGCGATGTGCCGCTGCGACCGGCGAGCACGCCGGAGGCATGGTGGCGCAGCCGCAGCTTCCCGCTCGGGGACTACGAGTTCACGTCCTGATCTCCGATCACCAGACGCATGTACCCCCGAATCTGTGCGGATTCGGGGGTACATGCGTCTGCTCGCGCAGGAAGGGTCAGACCGAGGGTCAGACCGAGGCCTTGAGCTCGTCGACCTTGTTGGTGCGCTCCCAGGGCAGGTCCACATCGGTGCGACCGAAGTGGCCGTAGGCGGCGGTCGGCGCGTAGATCGGACGCAGCAGGTCAAGGTCGCGGACGATGGCACCGGGACGCAGGTCGAAGACCGCGGTGATGGCCTTCTCGATGCGGGCCGGGTCGACGGTCTCGGAACCGAATGTCTCGACGAACAGCCCGACCGGGGCCGCCTTGCCGATGGCGTAGGCGACCTGCACCTCGACGCGCTCGGCCAGACCGGCGGCCACCACGTTCTTGGCGACCCAGCGCATCGCGTAGGCGGCCGAGCGGTCCACCTTTGACGGATCCTTGCCGGAGAAGGCGCCGCCACCGTGGCGGGCCCAGCCGCCGTAGGTGTCGACGATGATCTTGCGGCCGGTCAGGCCGGCGTCACCCATCGGCCCGCCGAGGACGAACTTGCCGGTCGGGTTGACCAGCAGCCGGAAGTCCGAGGTATCCAGGGTCTCGTGCCCGAGGTCGTCGAGCACGGTGTTGACGACCTGCTCGCGGATATCGGGTGCCAGCTGGCCGTCGAGGTCGATGCCCTCGGCGTGCTGGGTGGAGAGCACCACGGTGTCCAGCCGGATCGGGGTGGTGCCGTCGTACTGCACGGTCACCTGCGTCTTACCGTCCGGGCGCAAATAGTCCAGCTTGCCGTTCTTGCGCACCTCGGTCAGCCGACGCGCCAGCCGGTGCGCCAGCGCGATGGGCAGCGGCATCAGCTCGGGGGTGTCCTTGATCGCGTAACCGAACATCAGGCCCTGGTCACCGGCGCCCTGCAGATCCAGCGGATCGCCCGCGCCCTCGACGCGGGTCTCGTGCGCGGTGTCCACGCCCTGGGCGATATCCGGGGACTGGCGGCCGATACCGATGTTGACCCCGGCGGTCTCACCGTCGAAGCCCTTGTCCGAGGAGTCGTAGCCGATCTCCAGGATGCGGTCACGCACCGTCTGGTTGATATCGGCGAAGGCCTCCTTGGCCGAGGTGGTCACCTCACCGATGACGTGCACCTGACCGGTGGTGACGGCGGTCTCGACCGCGACGCGGGACTTCGGATCAGCGGCCAGCAAAGAATCCAGGATCGAGTCGCTGATCGCATCACAGATCTTGTCGGGGTGTCCTTCGGTGACCGACTCGCTGGTAAACAAGCGACCTGCGCTCACGTGGCATCCTCCATTAGTTAGACAGACAAATCATTGGTGTGCTCATTGGCAGCCAACAGGTAAATCTTGATTGGCGCAACCGTTACCTGCACCGCTTGGTCACCGGTGTACGAGCGCTCCGATCGCATCCACGATACGGCTTGCCATCAGAGTCTTCGAACCGTGCTCCAACGCGGTTTCGGTGCCATCGGCCGACAGCATCCAGCCATCGTTGTGGTCGACCTCGAAGGCCTTGCCCTCCCCGACCGCGTTGACCACGAGCAGATCGCAGCCCTTGCGCTGGAGCTTGGATCGGGCATGAAAGAGCACATCGCCGTTGGCGTCACCGGTTTCGGCCGCGAACCCGACGATCACCTTCATATTGGGCAACTGGCCGTCGGCCCTGGCCCGCACGGCGCCGGCCAGCACGTCATCGTTGCGGACGAGTTCGACCGAGGGCGCGCTGTTGTCGTCGACGCGTTTCTTGATCTTGGCCGTGGCGACCTGGGCAGGCCGGAAATCGGCGACCGCGGCGGCCATCACCAGCACCTGCGCCTCGGGCGCCAGCTTGGTCACGGCGGCGCCCAGCTGGGCGGCCGAACCGATGTGCACGACCTCGACACCGGCCGGGTCGACAAGGCCGGAGGTGTTCCCGGCGATGAGTGTCACGTCCGCACCACGCTGCGCCATCACCCTGGCGACGGCATAGCCCTGCTTGCCGGAACTGCGATTGCCGATGAAGCGGACCGGATCCAGTGGCTCGCGGGTACCGCCCGCGGTGACCAGCACCTTGACCCCGGCCATGTCATAGGGCAGCGCATCACCGCGCTCCAGGAGCAACCCGGCCAGGGTGGTGATCTCTTCGGCCTCGGGTAACCGGCCCGGGCCGGTGTCGGCGCCGGTGAGCCGGCCCGCTGCGGGTTCGAGCACGATGTTGCCACGGCGACGCAGCGTGGCGACGTTGTCCACGGTGGCCGGATGAAACCACATCTCGGTGTGCATGGCAGGCGCGAACAACACCGGACATCGCGCGGTGAGCAGCGTGCCGGTGAGCAGATCGTCGGCACGTCCGGCGGCGGCGCGCGCCATCAGATCCGCGGTGGCCGGGGCGACCACCACGAGATCGGCCTGTTGGCCGATGCGCACGTGCGGCACCTCATCGACGTTCTCGAACACGCCGGTGTGCACGGGCTGGCCGGACAGTGCCTCGAAGGTGGCCGCACCGATGAACTTCAACGCCGACTCGGTCGGCACGACGCGGACCGAATGACCGGCTTCTTTGAGCTGGCGGACTACCGTGCACGCCTTGAAGGCGGCAATCCCGCCGGCAACACCGACGACGATCCGCTTCTGCTCCATGTAGCCGGAGGGCCTTACTGCTCGCCCTCGGCGTGCTCGAGCAGGTCGGAGTGGATCTCGCGCATGGCGATCGACAGCGGCTTCTCCTGCAGACCCGGCTCGACCAGCGGGCCGACGTACTCCAGGATGCCGTCACCGAGCTGGTTGTAGTAGTCGTTGATCTGACGCGCGCGCTTGGCGGCGTAAATGACCAGCGCGTACTTGCTGGAGGCGCGGTCGAGCAGCTCGTCGATCGGCGGATTGGTGATGCCCAGCGGTGTGTCGTATGCGCTGGCGGCGTCGATGTTCTCGACAGGCGTGCTCACGAAATATCTCCCGGTGTAATCAAGATTCGGCGTTAGCGAAAATGTAGTTGACGGCTGTGTGGCAGCGCTGCCGCATGGTGCGAGGCGCCATCGCTCAGTGGGCCACCAGCAAGGATACCAATTCCGAGCACGCTGACTCCAATTGACTGTTGACCACCACGACGTCGAAGTCGTCCTTGGCCGCGAGCTCCTGTCTGGCGGTCGCCAGCCGACGGGCCTGGACCTCCAGGCTCTCGGTGCCCCGTCCGGTCAGTCGTTCCTCAAGGGCTGCCCAGCTCGGCGGGGCGAGGAAGACCGATATCGCCTCGGGCATGGCGGCCTTCACCGCGCGGGCTCCGGCCAGGTCCACCTCGATGAGCACCGGCACGCCGGCGGCCGTGGCGCTGCGCACCGGGGCCGCGGGGGTGCCCGAACGATGCAGCCCGCCGTGGATATCGGCCCACTCCAGCAGCGCGTCGTCGTCGATCAGACGCTGGAACTCCGCAGGCGAGACGAAGGTGTAGTCCACACCGTCGACCTCACCGGGGCGCGGTGCACGTGTCGTCACCGACACGCTGAAATGCAGGTCGGGAATCCGGTCACGCAGGCAGCGGACCACGGTGGACTTCCCGACAGCGGACGGGCCGGACAAAACCACGACTGCGGCCTTGCCCGGCCCACCACCGGTTCTCACTTGTTCGCGCTCAGGAGAAGTCGAACTTCTCCAGCAAGGCCTTGCGCTGACGGTCGCCGAGGCCGCGCAGGCGGCGGGTCGGGGCGATCTCCAGCTCGGTCATGATCTCCTGCGCCTTGACCTTGCCGACCTTGGGCAGGGCCTCCAGCAGCGCGGAAACCTTCATCTTGCCCAAGACCTCATCGGTCTCGGCATCGGTGAGCACCTGCTTGAGGTTGGTGCCGCCGCGCTTCAGCCGATCTTTGAGCTCGGCTCGCGCTCGACGTGCGGCAGCAGCCTTCTCCAACGCTGCCGCGCGCTGTTCGTCGGTCAACTGGGGAAGGGCCACGGGGTTCCTCCGTCTCTCGCCATCTGTTGTTTCATCACGGCTGGATCACGTAACCAGCCAGCGACGACGACCGTACCCACGCATCCTGACGAAAGCTAACCCCACCCCCGGGTAATCCGGCCAAAAGACCAGCGTGTACAGCGTGCGCCGATCACACCGCTCCGCGTCGGACACATTGCCGATCAGCCGTCCACACCCCCGATGTACCTGCATATCGGGGGTTTTTGCACCTCAGCGAGGTTGGCGCCGATTTCGGCGCGCGCCGCCAGACCCCGGGTAATCGCCATTCCTGGCGGTCGAATGAGAAATTTTCGCTGGTCATGGCGTGTCGGGCGTGTCGCCGACCCGGACCTACCGGTCGGTAGCGTCGTTCACCGCGCGCCGTCGTGCCATGGGCGGCCTCCCTGGCCGCACGAGGGCCCGATCGGGCGTCAGCGACGCGCCAGGGAGGCACGACGGGGCACTCAGGCCAGCTGGGTGAGCTGGTCGCGCAGCCCGGTCACCACCGCCCGCATCGCCTCGACATCGGGACCGGCACGCAGGATCTCGCGCGACACCGCGGGCAGCACCCGTGGTCCCAGCCGGCCGAGGTCTTGCACCCGGCCGCCCTGCGCTCCGACCCCCGGCGCCAGCACCGGCCCGTCCAGCGCCGCAAGATCCGGCGGTTGCGCCAGCGTGGCACCCACCACCACACCCACCGACCCCGTGCCGGTGCGACGGTTCTCGGCGCCGACGGCGTCGACGATCGTCTGGGCCACGGTGCGCTCCCCGATCAGCGCCCGCTGCAGGCCCGCGCCCTCGGGATTGGACGTCGCGGCCAGGACGAACACTCCCCTGCCGTTGGCGGCGGCGAGGTCCAGCAACGGGCGCAACGATTCGAAGCCCAGATAGGGCGACGCGGTGACGGCGTCGGCGGCCAGCGCGGAATCGCCTGCCCAAGCCTGGGCGTAAGCGGCCATCGTCGAGCCGATGTCACCGCGTTTGGCGTCCGCGAGCACCAGCACCCCGGCATCGCGCAGCGCAGCCATGGTGGCCTCCAACACGGCGAAGCCTGCCGAGCCGTACGCCTCGTAGAAGGCCACCTGCGGTTTGACGATCGCCACATCGGCGAAGGCCTGCACGCAGAGATCGCTGAAGGTCCGCAGCCCGTCGATACCGGTGCCCAGTCCCCAGGCGGTCAAGAGCTCCGGGTGCGGGTCGATCCCGGGGCACAGCGCCCCCCTGGCCGCGACGGCGTGGGCCAGCCGCACCCCGAACGGGGTCACTTCTCGGCCAGTTGGCTGTGCAGCTCCTGTAGTGAGCGCACCCCGATATCACCGCGGATCCCGGCCTCGATGCCCTGCACCGCGGCCGAGGCGCCCTGCACCGTCGTCACACACGGGATGTTCACCGACACCGCCGCCGACCGGATCTCGTACCCGTCGACGCGTGGTCCGGAATTGCCGTAGGGAGTGTTGATGACCATGTCGACCTCACCGGCGCGGATCACCTCGACCGCCGAGCGACGCCCGTCGGTGCCGGATTCGTTCTCGGTCTCGAAATGCTTGCGCACCTCGTCACACGGAATGCCGTTGCGGCGCAGCATCTCCGCGGTGCCTTCGGTGGCCAGCACCCGGAATCCCAGGTCGGCCAGCCGCTTCACCGGGAACACCAGCGAGCGCTTGTCCCGGTTGGCCACCGACACGAAGACGGTGCCCGAGGCGGGCAGCGACCCGTAGGCCGCACTCTGGCTCTTGGCGAACGCGGTGCCGAAATCGCGGTCGATACCCATGACCTCGCCGGTCGACTTCATCTCCGGGCCCAGCAGCGAATCCACCTGGGAGCCATCGGCCTTGCGGAACCGGTGGAACGGCAGGACGGCCTCCTTGACCGCTATCGGGGCGTGCGGGGACACCGTGGCCCCGTCTCCGGTGCGCGCCAACACACCCTCGGCGCGCAACTCGGCGATGCTGGTGCCCAGCATGATCCGTGCGCACGCCTTGGCCAGCGGTACCGCGGTGGCCTTGGAGACAAAAGGCACCGTCCGGGACGCTCTCGGGTTGGCCTCCAGCACGTAGAGCACATCGTCCTTGAGCGCGTACTGGACGTTGAGCAAGCCGACCACGCCGATCCCGTGCGCGATGGCCTCGGTGGCCTGGCGGACCTTGTCGATATCGGTGCGGCCGAGGGTGACCGGCGGCAGCGCGCATGCGGAGTCACCGGAGTGGATCCCGGCCTCCTCGATGTGCTCCATCACGCCACCGATGTAGACCTCGGTGCCGTCGCACAGCGCGTCCACGTCGATCTCGATGGCGTCCTCGAGGAACCGGTCGACCAGCACCGGATGCTCCGGGGACAGCTCGGTGGCGCGCTCGATATAACCCTGCAGCGTCTCCTCGTCGTAGACGATCTCCATACCGCGGCCGCCCAGCACATATGAGGGGCGCACCAGCACCGGGTAGCCGATATCGGCGGCGATGCGGCGGGCCTGCTCGAAGCTGGTGGCGGTGCCGAAGCGCGGGGCGGGCAGCCCGGCGTTGACCAGGACCTCGCCGAACAGGCCACGGTCCTCGGCCAGGTCGATCGCCTCGGGCTTGGTGCCCACGATGGGCACCCCGGCGCGTTCGAGCCGCTCGGCGAGGCCCAGCGGGGTCTGCCCGCCGAGCTGCACGATGACGCCGACGACGCCGGGACCGCCACTGCCCGAGTCCTGCTCGGCGTGGTAGACCTCCAGCACGTCCTCGAAGGTCAGCGGCTCGAAGTAGAGCCGGTCAGCGGTGTCGTAGTCGGTGGAGACGGTTTCGGGATTGCAGTTGACCATCACCGTCTCGAACCCGGCCTGGCTCAACGTGGTCGCCGCGTGCACACAGCTGTAGTCGAATTCGATGCCCTGCCCGATGCGGTTGGGTCCCGATCCGAGGATCAGCACCTTGGGCTTCTCGGTCTGCGGGGCGACCTCGGTCTCGGCCGCGGGGTCCAGCTCGTAGCTGCTGTAGTGATAAGGCGTGCGGGCCTCGAACTCGGCGGCGCAGGTGTCCACCGTCTTGTAGACCGGGCGGATCCCGAGCCGCTCACGCAGGGCCCGCACCCCGCTCTCGCCGGCGAGTTCGGGACGCAGCGCGGCGATCTGGCCGTCGGACAATCCGTTGTGCTTGGCCCGTCGCAGCAGCCATTCGTCGAGCACCGGTGCATCGACCAATTCGGCCCGCAATGCCACCAGACCGTTGATCTGGTCGACGAACCAGGGATCGACCCCGGACGCCTCGGCGACCTGCTCGACGGTGCCACCTAGGCGCAGTGCCTGCTCGATGACGTAGATGCGGCCGTCGGTGGCGGTGCGTAGGTCGGCGAGCAGCTCCTCAAGGGAGGCGTCGCGGTCGGGTCCGGTCCAGAAGCCGGCCCGCTTGTTCTCCAGGGACCGCATCACCTTGCCGAGCGCCTCGATGAAGTTGCGGCCCAACGACATCGCCTCACCCACGGATTTCATGGTCGTGGTCAGCGTCGGGTCCGCTCCGGGGAACTTCTCGAAGGCGAACCGCGGTGCCTTGACCACCACATAGTCCAGGGTCGGCTCGAAACAGGCCGGGGTTTCCTTGGTGATGTCGTTGACGATCTCATCGAGGGTGTAGCCGATGGCCAGCTTGGCGGCGATCTTGGCGATCGGGAACCCCGTCGCCTTGGACGCCAACGCGCTGGACCGCGAGACGCGCGGGTTCATCTCGATGACGATGAGCCTGCCGTCTTTGGGGTTGATCGCGAACTGGATGTTGCAGCCACCGGTGTCGACCCCGACCTCGCGCAGGATCGCGATGCCCAGATCACGCATCGTCTGGTATTCGCGGTCGGTCAGCGTCATCGCCGGGGCGACGGTCACCGAATCACCGGTGTGCACGCCCATCGGGTCGAAGTTCTCGATCGAGCACACCACCACCACGTTGTCGTGGTGATCGCGCATGAGCTCGAGCTCGTATTCCTTCCAGCCGTAGATGGACTCCTCGATCAGTACGTTCGCACTCGGCGACGCGGCGAGGCCGTCACCGGCCATCCGCTCGACATCCTCGGCCGAGTACGCCATACCGGAGCCGAGACCGCCCATGGTGAAGCTGGGGCGGACGACGACGGGCAACCCCAGGTCGGCGACCGTGTCACGCACCTCGTCCATGGTGAAACACACCCGGCTGCGGGCGGATTCGCCGCCGACCTTGGCCACGATGTCCTTGAACTTCTGCCGGTCCTCGCCGCGCTGGATGGCGTCGAAGTCGGCACCGATCATCTCGACGCCGTAGCGCTCCAGCGCTCCGTTCTCGTACAGCGAGACCGCGGTGTTCAGGGCGGTCTGCCCGCCGAGGGTGGCCAGCACCGCGTCGATCTTGTTGCCGCGCTCGGCCTGCTGGGCGATGACCTTTTCGACGAAGCCCGGGGTGATGGGCTCGACATAGGTGTTGTCGGCGTATTCGGGGTCGGTCATGATCGTCGCCGGGTTGGAGTTGATCAGGGTGACCTGCAGGCCCTCGGCGCGCAGCACGCGGCAGGCCTGGGTGCCCGAGTAGTCGAACTCCGCGGCCTGGCCGATCAGGATCGGCCCGGAGCCGATGACCAGGACGTGGTTGAGGTCGGAACGACGTGGCATTATTTCTCTCCCGCCTTGCGGCCCAACAGGTCGATGAACTGGTCGAACAGGTACTCCGCGTCACGCGGACCGGCCGCGGCCTCGGGGTGGTACTGCACCGAGAACGCGCTCCCGTCGACGAGCTTGATGCCCTCGACGGTGCCGTCGTTGGCGCAGGTGTGGCTGACGATGGCCCTGCCGAAATCGGTGTCGAACTCCTCGCCCGCCTCGCCTTCGAGGGCGAAGCCGTGATTCTGCGCGGTGATGGCGACGCTGCGGGTGGCGTGGTCGATCACCGGGATGTTGATGCCGCGGTGCCCGAAGGTCATCTTGTAGGTGGACCGGCCCAGCGCGCGGCCCAGGATCTGGTTGCCGAAACAGATTCCGAACAGCGGGATTCCGGCGCCGAGCACCTCGCGGGTGACCTCGACGATGTGATCGGCGGTGGCCGGGTCGCCCGGCCCGTTGGACAGGAACACGCCGTCGGGCTTGAGCTCGGCGATCTGGGCGAATGTGCTCGCCGAGGGCAGCACGTGGGTGCGGATGCCGCGCTTGGCGAAGTTGCGCGGGGTGTTGGTCTTGATGCCCAGGTCGATCGCGGCGACCGTGAACCGGTGCTCACCGACGGGGTCCACCGTGTACAGCGAGTCTGTGGACACCTCCCCGGCCAGATCGGCCCCCAGCATCGAGGGCTGATTGCGCACCCGGTCGACCAGGGTGTCCACATCACCCGCGTCGGCGAGGGCCGCGCCGGAGAAGACGCCTGCCTTCATCGAGCCGGCCGTACGCAGATGCCGTACGACCGCCCGGGTGTCGATCCCGGCGATCCCGACGATGCCCTGGCGCCGCAGCTCATCATCGAGAGTGCCGGTGGCACGCCAGCTCGACGGCCGCGGTGAGGCGTCCCGGATGGCATAGCCGGCGACCCAGATCTTGTCGTCGTGGCTTTCGCCGTCCTCACCATTCCAGCCGGTGTTGCCGATCTGCGGCGCCGTGGCGACCACGATCTGGCGGTGGTAGCTCGGGTCGGTCAGCGTCTCCTGATAGCCGGACATGCCGGTGGAGAACACCGCCTCACCCAGCGTCTGTCCGATCGCGCCGAAGGCGGTCCCGGTGAACACCCGGCCGTCCTCCAGCACGAGCAGGGCACGCTCCGCGGTACCGCTGCGCTTGTCGCTGACCGTCACTCGTCCTCCTTGACCCAGTTCTTTGTTTCTGTCCGGTCGTCCGGCCGGAAGCCGGTGTCGATCTCGGTACCCGACGGAAGTGTCCAACGGATGGCCACGATGCCCTCGTGGGTGAGGGCCTTACCGGCCATCGCCCGCTCACCGCGCACCGCGACGATGGACTCGTCTGGGATCCAGATGGGGCCGGTTCCGCTGCGCTGCAGCATGATCCCCTCTGGATAGCGGGTGAGCGCACCCTTGGACCGGAAGCCCAGTGCGGCCGCGGCCACCTTGTCGTTCCAATGCGGTGCGATGGTGCTGCCGACATAGAGCCCCTTGGTGGGCCCGGCCAGCGCAGGCCCGACGGTGTCGGGCAGCGGGGGCAGGTTGCCGATCATCTCGACCTGCCGCTCGATGCGGTGCCGCCACCCGGTGAGCAGCCGGCGGATGAAGAAACCGATCAGCAGGGCGATGACGGCCGCCAGGATGAGCGACCCGATCAGCGTGCCTTCATTCATGCGCGATCCGCTCCGCTACTCGCTGGGCCTTCATGCTGCCCCTGCTCCGCTACTCGCTGGGCCTTCATGCTGACCCTGCTCCGCTACTCGCTGGGCCTTCATGCGGGGCTCCGCCCGTCACGCGCAGTGATCTTGCCGCGCAGCAACGTCAGCGTCACCTTCGCCGGCAACTCCATCGACTCGAACGGCGTGTTGTCCGACCGGCTGGCCAACGACGATCCGGTGACCGTCCAGGTGGTGTCCGGGTCGACGACGGTCAGATTGGCCGGCTCCCCCACCGCCAGCGGACGGCCCTGGTCGGGTAGTCCGACGATGGCCGCCGGCGCCTCGCTCATCACCCGCGCCACATCGCGCCAGCTCAGCAGACCCGGTTGCACCATGGTCTCGACGATCACCGACAGCGCGGTCTCCAGACCCAGCATGCCGGGGCGGGCGTTGGCGAACTCGCAGCACTTCTCCTGTTCGGCGTGCGGCGCGTGATCGGTGGCCACGCAGTCGATCACGCCGTCGGCGAGCGCCTGCCGCAACGCCTGAACGTCACTGGCCTCGCGCAGCGGCGGATTGACCCGATTGCGGCCGTCATAGCTGGCCAGCACGCCGTCGTCGAGCAATAGGTGATGCGGGGTGACCTCCGCGGTAATCGAGATCCCTTGCGCCTTGGCCCATTTGAGCAGCTCCACGGTTCCCGCGGTGGAGGCGTGGCAGATGTGCACGCGGGCACCGGCGTCGCGGGCCAGGATCGCATCACGGGCGACGATGGACTCCTCGGCCGAGCGTGGCCACCCGGCCAGGCCCAGCTTGGCGGCGTGGGGACCCTCGTGCGCCACGGCACCCACGGTGAGGCGCGGCTCCTCGGCATGCTGGGCGATCAGGACGCCGAGGCCACTTGCGTATTCCAGCGCCCGGCGCATGATGAGCGGATCGTGCACGCAGATACCGTCATCGGAGAACATCCGCACCTGACCGGCTCCGGCGGCCATCAGCCCCATCTCGGTCAGCTGCTTGCCCTCCAGGCCGACGGTCACCGCGCCGACCGGGTGCACGTCGACGAGGCCGACCTGCCTGCCCCGATGCCAGACGTGGTCGGTCACCACCGGGCTGTCGGCCACCGGGTCGGTGTTGGCCATGGCGAACACCGCGGTGTATCCACCGAGTGCTGCTGCAGCCGAACCGGTTTCGATGTCCTCGGCATATTCGCGGCCCGGTTCGCGCAGGTGGGTGTGCAGGTCGACGAACCCCGGCAGCAGGATCTGGCCGGTGGCGTCGATCTCGGTGTCGGCAGCCTCCGGCCCGATTCCCGCTTCGATCCGGCTGATCTGTCCGTCGGCGATCAGCACGTCAACGGGGTCGCCCGCACCGTAGAGGCGGACGCCCTTGATCAGAACACTCACGCCACCACTCCCACTCCGTCGGCGTCGGCACCCACGAGCAGGTGGAACAACACCGCCATCCGCACATGAACGCCATTGGAAACCTGTTGCAGCACCGCTGATTGCGAGGAATCGGCCACCGAATAGGCGATCTCCATACCCCGCAGCATCGGCCCCGGATGCAGCACCACCGCATGGTCGGCGAGCTGAGCCTGCCGCTTCTCGGACAATCCGTAGAGCACGGAGTACTCCCGCGCCGACGGGAAGAAACCGCCGTTCATGCGTTCGGCCTGGACACGCAGCATCAACACCGCGTCGGCGGCGGGCAACTCGGCATCCAGGTCGTGCGATACCGTCACCGGCCAGCCCTCCACACCCACCGGCAGCAGTGTCGGCGGGGCAACCAGGACCACCTCGGCACCGAGCGTCGCCAGCAGTTCGACGTTGGAGCGGGCCACCCGGCTGTGCAGCACATCGCCGACGATCAGGATCCGCCTGCCGGCGATGGTGCCGAGCCGCTGGCGCAGCGTCAACGCATCGAGCAACGCCTGGGTGGGATGTTCGTGGGTGCCGTCACCGGCGTTGATCACCGACGGTCCGCCCTTACCGCCCGATTCGGCGGTCCACTCCGAAAGCTGCTGCGCCGCACCGGAGGCCGGGTGACGGATGATCAACGCATCGGCACCGGCGGCGCGCAGGGTCAGGGCGGTGTCCCGCAGTGACTCTCCCTTGGCGACCGAGGATCCCGAGGCGCTGACATTGATGACGTCGGCACTCATCCACTTGCCCGCCACCTCGAAGGACACCCTGGTGCGGGTGGAGTTCTCGTAGAACATCGTGATGATGGTGCGCCCGCGCAGGGTGGGCAGCTTTTTCACCTCGCGGCCCAGCAATGCCTCACGAAACCGGTCGGCGTCGTCGAGGATCGCCGTCGCCTCGTCACGGGACAGCTCCGCGGCGGTCAGCAGATGCTTCATGAGCGGTCAGGTCCTCCATACGGCGCGATCCGCACGCTGTCCTCTCCGTCGGGTTCCTGCAGGCGCACCTTCACGTTCTCGGCGCGCGAGGTGGGCACGTTCTTGCCGACGTAGTCGGCGCGGATGGGCAGTTCACGGTGGCCGCGGTCCACCAGCACGGCCAACTGCACGACCCGCGGCCTGCCGATATCGCGCAGGGCGTCCAGCGCCGAACGCACCGAGCGACCCGAATAAAGCACATCGTCGACAAGGATCACCAACGCACCGTCGATACCACCGGCCGGGATCGAGGTGGACTCCAGCGGGCGGGGCGGTTTGAAGTTCAGATCGTCGCGGTAGAGCGTGATGTCCATCGCCCCGTGCGGCAGCGCCACCCCGGAGAATTCCTCGACCTTGTCGGCGAGCCGCGCGGCGAGGGTCACACCGCGGGTCGGGATGCCCAACAACACCACCCGCGGGGCGTCCGGCGCGTCCAGCGCGGTCTTCTCGATGATCTGATGCGCGATGCGCGATATCGTCCGGCTCACATCAGCGGCGGACATCAATTCCCGGTCGGGGCTCGGTACTGCTTCGCCCACAGTCAACCTGGACCTCCTTCTCCGCCTCTCTGGACGGATCGTTAAAGGACGTCGAACTGCCGCAGAGCCTATCAGGCCGCCGCGGCGATTCCGTCCCGCAATGATGTGCCCTTCGTCTCGGGCAGTGCCCAGGTGCACAGCACACTGATGGCCACGAACCCCGCCATCATCAGGCCCACCGCCCAACCACCGAAATCGTCGACGAGCAGGCCGGCCACCAGTGGCGGCAGCGCGCCACCCACGATGCCCGCCAGATTGAAGGCCAGTCCGGCGCCCGTGTACCGGTAGCGGGTGGCGAACGTCTCGGGCAGGAACGACGCGATCGGACCGTACGAGACGCCGAACACCGCGAAGGTGCCGCCGATGGCGAGCGCGAACAACGCCTCCGAACCCGTGTCGATCAGTGGCATGACCATGAACGCCCACGGCAGGGCGACGAGGAAACCGGCGAGGATGATCCGGCGCCGACCGTAGCGGTCGCACACGATCGCCGATATCGCGGTGGTGCTCATCAGCGCGACCCCGGCGAGCACGCCGACGGCCAGGATCAGCGCGCGTGGATGCCCGATCGTGGTGCTGGCATAGCTGAGCAGGTAGGTGCCGCCCAGGAAGCTCATCGTGAAGATGCTCACCATGCAGCCGGCCGCCAGCAGCACCTGCCGCCATTGCAGACGGAGCAGTTCGGCCAGCGGGGCGCGGGGCACCTGCCCGCTTCGTCGTTCGTCGGCGAACACCGGCGTCTCGTCGATGCGCAGCCGGATGTAGAGCGCGGCGATGACCAGCAGACCGCTCAGCAGGAACGGCACCCGCCAGCCCCAGTCGAGGAACACCTGGCTCTTCTCCCCGATGGTGATGGCGACGGTGAAGAACACCAGGTTGCTGGCGGCCAAGCCGGCACCGGCGCCCAGCTGGGTGAACATGCCGTAGCGGCCGCGCTGGGCCGCCGGGGCGTACTCGGCCGACAGCAGGGCCGATCCGGCCCACTCCCCGCCGACGGCGAATCCCTGGCACAACCGCAGGCACAGCAGCAGGATCGGCGCGGCGATACCGATGGTGGCGGCACCGGGCACCAAGCCGACACCGACTGTGGAGATGCCCATGATCAGCAGCGTCGCCACCAACGTCCGCTTGCGCCCCAGTCGATCTCCGAAATGCCCGAACACCGCGGCACCGATCGGCCGGGAGAAGAAGGCCGCGGCGAAGGTGCCCAACGACGAGACGGTGGCCATCGTCGGCCCCATCTCGGGGAAGAACACATGCGGGAAGATCAGCGCGGCGGCCGTCCCGTAGATGTAGAAGTCGTAGAACTCGATGGCGGTGCCCACGAAGCTCGCGAAAGCCACCTTCCGCATCTGCATGCGGCACACGTTAACGTCAGCGGTGATGAACATCGACAACAACCACGCCTCCATCTCGGAGGCCATCGACGCGGGCCTGCTCGCCGGTGCGGTGACACTGGTCTGGCATGCCGGCCGGGTCGTCCAGGTCAACGAGCTCGGGCATCGCGACGTGCAGGCCGGGCTGCCGATGCAGCGCGACACCATTTTCCGGATCGCGTCGATGAGCAAGCCCGTCACCGTCGCCGCGGCGATGACGCTGCTGGAGCAGGGTCGCTTCCGCCTGGATGACCCGGTGTCGCGATGGCTGCCTGAGCTCGACGGGTTGCGGGTGCTCATCGACCCGCAAGGCCCGCTGGAGGACACCACGGCGCTGCGTCGGCCCATCACGTTCGACGATCTGATGACCCACCGCGCGGGGTTGGCCTACCCGTTCTCGATCACCGGACCACTGGCCAAGGCGTACGGCCGGTTGTCCTACCGCCAGAACGAGCAGCGCTGGCTGACCGAGCTGACGCAGTTGCCGCTGGTGCACCAACCCGGCGCCCGGATCACCTACAGTCACGGCACCGACGTGCTGGGCATCGCCATCTCCCGGATCGCCGGCCAACCGCTGCATGAGCTGTTGTCCGAGCGGATCTTCGAGCCACTGGGCATGTCCGACACCGGTTTTGCCCTCAGCCTGGTCCAACGGCGACGGATGGCCACCATGTACGCCCTCGACGACACGACCGGATTGCGTGACGATGTGATGGGCCCGCCGGCGCTCACCCCACCCGAGTTCTGCACCGGTGGCGGCGGGCTGATGTCGACCGCCGATGACTACCTGACCTTCGCCAGGATGCTGCTCGGCGACGGCACCGTCGACGGTGTCCGGGTGCTCTCCCCCGAGTCGGTCCGGCTGATGCGGACCGATCGGTTGACCGAGGAGCAGAAGAGCCACAACTTCCTCGGTGTGCCGTTCTGGATCGGCCGCGGCTTCGGGTTGTCGATGTCGGTGGTCACCGATCCGGCGCAGTCCGAGCGCTTCTTCGGTCCGGGCGGGCTGGGCACCTTCGGGTGGCCGGGTGCGTTCGGCACCTGGTGGCAGGCCGACCCGGCCAATGACGTCATCATGCTGTACCTGATCCAGAACTATCCGGACCTGACCGCCGATATCGCCCAGGTGGCCGGTAACACGTCACTGGCGAAACTGCGGATGGCCCAGCCGAAGTTCGTCCGCCGCACGTATCAGGGACTCGGCCTCTAGGCGGGTTCGAGCGCCTGGCGCGCGTAGGCCCGCACATCCGCATCGACATCCTTGAGTGCCAGTCCGAGTGCGTCCCGCGCGGCGCTCTCCGAGTCGGCCCACCGGGTCAGGCTGAGCACAGCGGCCTTGCGCACGTCCAGATGGGTGTCGGCGAGTGCCCGCGACAGTGTCGGCACCGCCAGTGGTGCCGACACCCCGGACAGCGCCTTGGCCGCTCCGACGCGGATCTGCCAGGCCGGTTCCGACAACGCCCGCTCGATGATCGGCACGTCGGCATCGGCGTCGCCGAGCACCCCGAGGGCGGCCAGGGCGGCGGCGCGGACCAGCGGGTCGTTGTCACCGAGCAGACGTCGCACCGAGTCGCCACCCGCCCGCAGCGTGGCCAGCGCATTGGCCACCGCGATGCGCACCTCACGGCTGTCATCGGTGGCCGCAGCGGCCACACCCTCGACATCGTCCACCGAGACCAGCGCGCGCACCGCCTCGATGCGGACTCGTTGGTCCCCGTCGGTCACCGCCCGGCGGTAGTCGGCCGCGATGCCGGTGCGTCGGGAACTCAGCACGTACACCGTGGCGGCGCGCACCACCGGATCGTCGGAATCCAGATGCACGGCAATGGCTTCGGCATCGGGCAGTACCTCGACCAGCTCCCGCACCGAGTCGGCGGCCTGCGAGCGCACCTCGCGGTCCTCATCGCCGAGCGCGGCCAGCAGCGCCGGGCAGTACCCGTCGGGCAGGTTCTCCACCAACGTCGCCACCGCGGTGCGCCGCACGCCGGGATCGGCGTCGGCGAGATACTCCGACAACTCGACCAGCGTCGGTTCGTCGAGTGCCAGCACCGCGGCGATCCGCGGCGACGGCGGCTGCACCGCAGGCTCGGCGACCCGCGACACCACGGTCGCCGGCGCCTTGCCACCGAACAGTTCCGGCTGCTGCACCGCGACCGCCGCGGCGTCCAGGTTTTTCGCCGGCACATGGTCCAGCCCGGGTACCGGCACCAGATACGGCGCGACCGGCCGCTTGAGGAACTCCATCTCACCGGCGGCGTTCTTGCGCAGGTTCAGGTGGAAGCCCCACTCATCGTCATCGCGCATCGGCACGTCGGCACGATCGTGGTAGAGCCCCCAACGGGATTCGGTACGGGTCAGCGACGAGCGCGAGGCCATTTCCGCGCAGTCGCGGATGAAGGACACTTCGACGGCACGCATCAGCTCGTGCGGGGTGCGCGCCCCGATACCGGCCACCTCCTCGCGCATCCGCTCGAAGGTTTGCACCGCGATGGACAGCTTTGCGGCCGTCTTCGGCGGTGCCACATAGTCGTTGACGAATCGGCGCAGCTTGTACTCGACCTGAGGTTGCGGCGGGCCGTCCGGTTGCCGCAGCGGCTGATAGATCAGCTCATGGGCGGCGGCCAGCTGATCGGCCGGCAGCTCCGCAGGCGCGGACGCATCGGCCAGCGAACCCGCGGCATGCTCACCGGCCAGGTCGCCGTAGACGAACGCACCGATCATGTAGTTGTGTGGGACGCAGGCCAGATCACCGGCGGCGTACAGTCCGGGCACGGTGGTCCGGGCGTGCTCGTCAACCCACACTCCGGATGCGGAATGTCCACTGCACAGGCCGATCTCGGAGATGTGCATCTCGATATCGTGGGTGCGGTAGTCATGCCCGCGGTTGGCGTGGAACGTGCCGCGGGTGGGCCGTTCGGTGGTGTGCAGGATGTTCTCCAGGGCGGTCAGCGTCTCATCCGGCAGATGCGACACCTTCAGATAGATGGGACCGCGGGCCGACTCGATCTCGCTGTGCACCTCCGACATCATCTGCCCCGACCAGTAGTCGGAGTCGACGAAGCGCTCCCCCTCGGCGTTGACCTGGTAGCCGCCGAAAGGGTTGGCCACATACGCACAGGCCGGGCCGTTGTAGTCCTTGATCAGCGGATTGACCTGGAAGCACTCGATTCCGGACAGTTCGGCGCCGGCGTGGTAGGCCATCGAGTAGCCGTCACCGGCGTTGGTGGGATTCTCGTAGGTGCCGTAGAGGTAGCCCGATGCCGGCAGACCGAGCCGACCACACGGTCCGGTGGCCAGGATGACGGCCTTGGCGGCAACGGCCACGAACTCACCGGTGCGGGTGTTGAGCGCGGCCGCACCGACTGCTCTGCCATCGGAGACCAACACCCGGACCGGCATGAGCCGGTTCTCGATCTGGATCTTTTCGCGCATCGCGCGTTGCCGCATCACCCGGTAGAGCGCCTTCTTGACGTCCTTGCCCTCGGGCATCGGCAGCACGTAGGACCCGGATCGGTGCACCTGGCGCACCGCATATTCGCCGTGCTCGTCCTTCTCGAACTTCACGCCGTAGCGTTCCAGGCGCTGCACCATCGCGAAGCCACGCGTGGCGGTCTGATAGATGGTGCGCTGGTTGACGATTCCGTCGTTGGCCCGGGTGATCTCGGCGACGTAATCCTCGGGTTCGGCCTTGCCTGGGATGACGGCGTTGTTCACCCCGTCCATCCCCATCGCCAACGCACCGGAGTGCCGGACATGGGCCTTCTCCAGGAGCAGCACCCTGGCGCCGTTCTCTGCGGCGGTGAGTGCGGCCATGGTGCCCGCGGTGCCGCCGCCGATCACCAGCACATCACAGTCGAGGCGAATCGTATCGGCGAGATCGGGAATCATGAGTTGTCCAATGCATCGATGAGTTCGGTACGTTGCGCGCTTCGGTCCGGTCCCTCGGTCCGAGGCCGGGGCACCTCCTGCACCAGCCGCAGGCCACCGCCGCCCAGCACGGCGACACGGTCACCGAGCTTGAGCGCCTCGTCGACATCGTGGGTGACGAAGACGATGGTGGTGGGGTGTGCCCGCCAGGTGTCGATCAACAGCCGCTGCATGGCGGCGCGCGTCTGCGCGTCCAGCGCCCCGAACGGCTCGTCCATCATCACCGCGCGCGGGGCGCCGGCCAGTCCGCGAGCCAGCTGCACGCGCTGGCGCATCCCACCGGACAGGCTCTTGGGCAGGTAGTCGCCGTAACCGGTGAGGTTGACCTCTTCGATCCAGCGTTCGGCACGTTCGCGGCGGCCCGACTTCGGTACGCCGCGAAGTTTCAGCGCCAGTTCGATATTGGACCGGACGGTCCGCCACGGCAGCAATGCGCTGTCCTGGAAGACCATTCCGCGGTCGCGCGAGGTACCGGTGATCGGCTCACCGTCGGCGAGCGCCCGGCCGACATCGGGCGTCAACAGCCCGGCCAGTGCCCGCAGCACGGTCGATTTACCGCATCCCGATGGCCCGGTCAGCACCAGGATCTCGCCGGGCCGAACGGTCAGGTCCAGCCCGCGCACCACCGGTGATCCGGTGTAGGACAGGGTGACGTCGCGCAGCTCGAGCGCCATACCGGTTGCCACCGCGGTGCTCATCGGTTCGTCTCCTCGCCGCGCGGCAACCAGCGGGTGGCGCGGCGGCCGATCAGCTCGATGGCCGCGGCGGTGCCGAATCCGAGCACCCCGATGGTGATGATGCCGACGAACACGCCCGGGTAGTCCAGCACCGTGTAGGCCTGCCAGGTGCGGTAGCCCACACCGAGCCGTCCGGAGATCATCTCCGCCGAGATCACACAGATCCAGGCCACGCCCATACCGACCGACAGTCCGCCGAACAGGCCGGGAAGGATCCCCGGCAACACCACCTGGCGCAGCACGTCGAGGCGTCCACCGCCGAGCGTGCGCACCGAGTCCTCCCAGATGGTCGGCAGCGCCCGCACCGCATGCCGGGTGCTCACCATGATCGGGAAGTAGGCCGCCAGGAAGGTGATCGAGACGATGCCCGCCTCGTCGGAGGGGAACAGCAGGATCGCCACCGGCACCACGGCGATGGCCGGGATGGGCCGCACCAGCTCGGTGAGCGGGCCGAAGATATCGGCGAACAGCACGGAACGGCCGAGCATGATGCCGGTCAGGACGCCGAGCAGCGCGGCCAGACCGAAACCGGTGAGGATGCGGATCAGTGACTGCGCGAGATCCAGCCAGTAGTCCTGTGTTCCGGCTTTGGCGGCCAGCGCGGCGCCGATCTCGGTCACCGTCGGCAGCGTGTCGAACCGCAACCAGAACCGGATACCGTTGGCCGTCACGACTTCCCAGAGTCCGACGGCCGTCAGCACCGATGCCAGCCGAATCAGTCGGTGCCGCCACAATCCGGGTGCGGCAGCCTTGCGGGTCACCGGGGTCGCCGTCGTCGGCGGATCCAGCACCGCGGTCATTGCACACCCACAAGGGCTTCGCGATAACTGATGACGGCCGCGCCGGGATGGGCGGCGATATGCCGCTGGGCGCCCGCCTGGGTACCGAACGGGAGATAGCTAGGGCCGTCCTTGACCCAGACGGCCTTGTCGGCGAACCACCGGGTGCCCAGTTCGGTGTCGGGGACGTATGCCGCCCGCACGGTCGCGCCGTCGGCCTCCGCGGCGCGTACCGCGCGCAGCAGTTCGGTCGCGTTGGCCACGGTCTGGGTGGAGTCGGAACCCTGCAGCCACAGTTCACCGCCATTGGGTGCGCTGCTCGCGTCCAGCGCCGCTTGGTAGTCCAGACCGCGTTCGGTGAACGCCTTGCGCAGCGGCCCGTCGTTGACGAATCCGGCGACGTCGAGCTCGGCGAAGTCACCGATCGACTTCAGGTATGGCACATCACCTTTCAGTGCATCGACCAAGGAGGGTTTGAGCGTGGTGTCGAAGGAGGTGCCACCGGGTCCGTTGTACAGATACACGACTTCCTGCGGCAGTCCGCTGCCGTCGGCGACGATCCGGCTGGCCTCCAGCGGTTCGGCGTTCAGGAACTCGGTGGCGTCGAGCTGGGACTGCAGGAAGGCATCGAGTACCTCGGGATGACGGGTGGCGTAATCCTCGCGGACCACCACGCCGTGCAACGTCGGGTAGTCCAGCTCGGCACCGTCGTACAACAGCCTCGCCTTGTCCTGGTAGACCAGCAGCCCCGGCCAGGCGACGAACTGCGAAAGCCCGTCAACCTGGCCTGATTCCAGCGCCGAGGCTCCGACCTGCGGTTGCTGGTTGAGCACCTCGACGCCGGTCTTGGGGTCCAGGCCGGCGCGCTCCAGTGCCCGCACCAGGGTGCCGTGACCGGCGGAACCGACGCTGGCCGAGACCTTCTGGCCGGCCAGGTCGGTCAGCGTCCGGGCAGGCGAGGCGGGGTCGACGACGACCATGTTCAGCGCACCCTTGAGGTGGTAGCCGGTCACCGAGACGATATCGGTACGGGCGCGCTCGTTGGACTGGGTCTTGGATCCGTTGATGAGCATCGGGTAGTCGCCCATGGAGCCGATGTCGATCTTCTCGGCGACCATCTGTGCGGTGATGGGTGCGCCGGTGTCGTAGTCCTGCCAGACAACGTTGTATTTCGTACCGTTCTCGGAGGTGACATCGGCCAGCCGTTGTTCCAGGAATCCTTTGGCACGCAGTAGGGTTCCGGCGGTGACGGTGTTGATGGTCTTGGATTGGTAACCGATCACGACGTTGACGACGTCATCGTCGGAGCTGTTCGAGTCCAGCGAGCAGGCGGTGACTGTCGCGGTCAGGGCAGCGAGCAGCGCAACGAGTGGTTTCTTCACAACGGGCCTTATCTGGGGGCTGAGCCGACGGGCTGGTGTCAGCGGATGAGGAAGGGCATGTTGACGGTGACGGCGCCGGTGGGACAGCGTGCGGCGCACGGGCCGCAGTACCAGCACTCGTCGACGTGCATGAAGGCCTTGCCGTTTTCCGGGTTGATGGCCAGCGAGTCCAACGGGCAGATCTCGACGCACAGGGTGCAGCCTTCGATACAGAGCGATTCGTCGATGGTCACCGGGACGTCGACGCGATTGTTCACCAGGGTCATTCTGAGCTCCTACCGGGCTGGTTTCGGGAGAGGTTGCTGCGCATGGTGATCCGGTCCCCGCGCATCCGGATGTATTCGAGGTCGACGGGTCGGCCGTCGTCGAGGCTGGTGAGGCGTTCCAGCATCAGCAAGGCGGCGCCGTCGGGCACCTGCAGGGTGTCCGCGGAGTGCCGGTCGGCCGCGATGGCCTCCAGCGCGAGCGCAGCCGAGCCGAGTTGCCGGCCGCTGACCTGCTCGATGAGGGCGAAGACATCATTGGTCTCCAGCGGATGGGTGATGACCTGTGCGCCGATATCTGGTGCCAGGTAGGTGAGATCGAGCGACAGCGGGAGATCGCCGAGATAGCGCAGTCGTTCGATGTAGACCACCGCGGCACCGGGGGCGAGGTCGAGCTTGCGGGCCACCGCGGGCGGGGCGGCCATGGTGAGGACGGCCCTGACCTCGTTGCGCACCTCGCCGTAGTGCTTGAAGGTCTCCTTCAGACCGACCAGCGCATCGAGGCCGTGGTCGAGCTTGCGCACGGCGACGTGGGTGCCCACCCGGGTGCCCCGATCGATGAGGCCCTCGTCCTTGAGAACGCCGAGCGCCTCACGGATGGTGTTGCGCGAGACCGAGAATTCGGCGGCCAGTTCGGTGTCGCTGGGTAGGCCGTCGGGATAGGCGCCGGCGTGGATCTGATGGCGCAACAGATCGGCGACCGGACGGGCCTGATCGGCCCGCGCGCGGCGGATCGGTGTCGGATCTGTGGCTGCCACCCGATCACCGTAGAACCGATTCGGGCACCGTCCCGACCGCTGAGCAGCCCAGATGGTGGCCCCGATGCCATTGCGCCGCCGGCGTAATCGAGGGACCAGCCACGATCGCGGGGCAATGTGTTATTACGCCACCTCGCCGGAGCTGGTTCGACTTCCGATCGCACTGAATCGAAATGCTGCGCGTCACACTGATCGGAATCAGCCACTATTGCCGCCATCCGGTTCGTCCTGGTCGGTTGCTTGTTCGATGTCGCCCTGTTCGCCGAGGAACTTTCCGAGGAGTTCCTCGGGGTGGAAGTGGTGGTTGATGGTGTCGCCGCCGGTGTCCAGTAGTGGTGGTGGGTGCCAGTGGACGCGGCCGGTGGTGGGGTCGATTTTGGTGGTCCAGCCCAGTTCGGCGAGGCGGTTGTCGGGTCCGCAGCCCAGACCGAGGGTGGGGGCGTCGGTGCGTCCGCCGCGGGCCCAGCTGGGTTCGGCGTGATGTGCTTGGCAGCGGTTGGCGCATCGGGTGCAACCGGGGCGGGTGCAGCCGCGGTCGCGGTTGTAGAGCAGCAGGCGTTGGGCTTTGGTGGCCAGGCGTTTGGTGCGGCCCAGGTAGAGCGGTTCGGCGGTGTGGTGTCGGTAGATCACCAGGTAGTGGCGGGCGTGCTCGGCCAGACGGATCAGGTCAGCCATGGGCATGAGGGTGCCGGTGCCGGTGACCGCGATGCCGGCGGCGGCTTCGAGCTCGGCCAGGGTGGTCGAGACCACGACGGTGACCGGTAGGCCGTTGTGCTGGCCGAGGCGTCCGGAGGTCAGGGTGTCGCGCAGGATGGCTTTGAGGGCGTCGTGGTTGCGTTGTGTAGCGGTGCGGGTATCGCGGACGGCTGTCCGGTCGGCCAGCTCATCGAAGGTCCTGAACTCGGGCACATCATCAACGCTCGGCGCACACTCAGACCCATGGTTGGACCCGGCTGCCATTTCGCGTTCGGGCTCAGCGTTACTCTCTGCTTCTGCCATCGCCTGGAGGTCGGCGTCGAGGTCCCCATCGAGTGGATTGGGATCCGGATTGTGTTGCGGCTGCGCATCGTCGGGGTTGTTGATCCCGGGCCGGGCCCACGCATCGAAGGCGGTCCCCAGATAGGCGGCCAGCTCGGGATCGACCCAACCACTGATATGGGTGAGCCCGTCGGCATCTTGCTTGCCGATCCTGATCCCGCGCCTGTGGCGGGCCAGGTCCGGGCCGGGGCCGTCCTGGTCTAGCAACATCAATGCGTGCGTGGCTGCTGCCTGCACCGTCTCTGGACCGGCGGCCGCGGCCACCGAGACCAGGATCTCTTCGAGCTCAGCGCACTTGGCCGGAGCGGTGTATTTCGCGGCCTGGTGCACCGCGCCGCGAATGACCTGGATATGCCCGTCATTGATCGTGCCCGCGGCCAACGCAGCCGCACACGCCGGAAGCAACGGCGCCAGCACCTCTCCGCCCATGGCGTGGCGTGGCCCCAACTGCTTGGCGGCCTGGATCCGCCTGCCCGCCTCAGCCCCGGACAGGCGCATCCGAGTGGACAGCACATCGGCCCAGGTCTTGCCCCCGATCTCATGGGCGGTCGCTCGATCCATCAACACCGCCAGGATCCGGTGATCGACCGCCGCATCGGCGCGGGCACGTTCCTCGCGTTCAGACTGGATCGCCAACAACTCCGCCGTGTCAAAGCAGGTGAAATCGGCGTCCAACAACGCTTTCACCGACGCGGTGCGGTCGGAGAGGGCGTGCTGCACCGACTCCCGACTGCCCACCACATCCGATCTGTCTTGAGTCAAGAAATTAGCAGGTTTTCTTGGTTAATGGGGTTTAGGTACGCCTGCTTTGGAGTCCGGTCTTGGATGGCTTGATGGGGTCGGATGGTGTTGTAGATGATGCGGAAGTGGTGGGCTTCCATGTCGAGGGCATCGCCGTCGCAAATGTAGCCGCGGAAGAGGTGCTCATATTTCAGCGTTTCGAAGAATCGCTCGATGACACCGTTGGTCTGTGGGGTCTTGACGCGGGTACGGATGTGTCGAAGTAGTGGGTCCTGGCCGGTGAACAGTGTTTGGAAGTCTTTGCCGCGGTAGCAGGGGCCGTTGTCGGAGACGATGGCGATGGGGGCGGGTGTGCGTCCGATGATCTCGTCGTGGTCGTTGTAGACATCCATGACGCCGCGGTCTTGGCGAAGGTCTGCCAGGTTCAGTAGGTGGGTGGCCTCGGCGACGGCCTGGCGGATGCAGTTGACTGCGTCGCGGCCTCGTGAGGTGGGTGTCACGGTGATGGCCAGGCAGTATTTGGTGACGTAGTCGATGACGGCGCTGATGCGCCAGATGCCGCCGTTGGCGGTTTCGAATTCTGAGAAGTCGGTCTGCCATACCCGGTTGCGTTCGGTGGGCGGGTCGTGGAAAACGCGGCGCCGCAATACTGCCCAGGATTTCCGGTCGGCTCGGAAGCCTTGCGGTAACAGCAGTCCTCGACGCCGTAATGCCCGCTGCACTGAGGAGTTGGTGACGTCGTGGCCGTCAGCGCGCATCAGTGCGGCGATTTTGCGGTAGCCCCAGGCGGGCCATTCCTGGGCGTACTTGGCGGCCAGTTCTTCGATGCGGTCAACGACGGGGGCCGGCCAGGGGCCTTTGGGTGGGTCACCGGCGCGGAGCCGAGCCAGGCGGCGCCGGTAGGTCCGCTCAGGGATATCGGCTAGGAAAGCGAACCTCGAAACCGGCAGACCGGCTGCTTCTCTTAGGGTTTCGAGGTATTGGAAGGGACCTGGTCGGCCATCTGAGCGCCACGCTGCCAGATCCGCAGTTGAACCGTGGCTTCGGCCAAAGCGAGTTTGAGCTCCTGGTTTTCCAGTTTCAGCCGACGTTGCTCGGGGCTGCCGGCGCGGCCGGCTGGGCCGCTGGGAACCTCCTGCATCCGCGCCGATCCAGCTTCGAGGAACTGATGCTTCCACTTGGTCACCTGCACCGCCGACACACCACACCGACGCGCAGCCTCAGCTCCGGTCATTTCCCCGGCCAAGATCGCCAACACGATCCGAGCCTTGTCCTCAGCCGATACTTTCGACCGCCGCGACCTTGTCATCTGACACTCCTTCTGACA
>JBQEMX010000026.1:0-63776 GCA_052044345.1 Mycolicibacterium sp. 22603 | reverse complement strand
CACACCACACCCTGGCCCTACGGGCCCACCCACCCGTCGAACACCAAGCTGTACTGCCGAATCCACCACCTGATCAAGACATTCCACTGCGGCCCCGGCGGCTGGACCGACCACCAACACCCCGACGGCACCCTCACCCTCACCGCCCCCAACGGCCGGACATACACCACCAAGCCCGACGGCGCGTTGTTCTTCCCGCAGTTCACGGTGGCCACCGCCGAACTCGGCGCCATCGACATGCCACCACCGAGCCCGGGCCGAGAACGGGCCGCCCCCACCCGATCGCGCACCCGCACCCAGAACCGGGCCTACCGAATAGCCCACGAACGCGCACACAACCGCGCCCACATCGACGCCCACCCACCACCCTTCTAGCGATGGAGGATCGACGACCGTGGAGCGTGATTCAGCGACGCGGTGCGGGCATCCGCGTCGCGACATTGAAGCGATTCCAGGCATTGATGGTCACGGCCAACGCAATCACCTGAGCAAGTTCCTTCTCGCTGAACACCTCGGCGGCGTTGGCGTACACCGCATCCGGCACATGTCCGTCGTGCAGTGACGTGATGGCCTCGGTCAGCTCCAGCGCCGCGCGTTCCCGATCGGTGAACAGATCACCGGCCTCTTCCCAGGCCGCGACCAACGCCAGCCGCTGCTCGGTCTCCCCCTGCTTACGCGCATCCGCGACATGCATGTCGAGGCAGAACGCACAGTGATTGATCTGCGAGGCGCGGATCTTGATCAGCTCACCGATCACCGGATCGATGTCCTTGGCCGAAGCGGTGGACAGCTTCATCATGGCGTCGTAGATCTCCGGCGACACCTTGTAGATGTTGAGGCGATCGACGGCGTGGCGATTGTTCAGTGTCTGTGTCATGCCCTCGACGCTACGACCACAAAGGCCCATATGCATGGTTCAATCCAACGGTGAATTCATGGGCCAATTCGGGTGCGCGAGATCTGCACCTGGATCTGCGCGGCACCATCGCTCCCGGTACCCGAGGCGCCCGAGAAGCCCTGGTGCAGGCCCTGCGGGATGCCATCAGATCCGGTCGTCTGCTCCCCGGCACCATGCTCCCGCCGTCGCGCACCCTGGCCAACGACCTCGGATTATCCCGAAACACCGTGGGAGAGGCCTACTCCGTTCTAATCGCGGCGGGCTGGCTCGCCTCCCGACAAGGTGCCGGCACCTGGGTGGTCAACACGGCCACCACTACTGCGCAAGCCCGCCCGCGCAGCACCCCGGGTGTCCCCACCCACAACCTGATGCCGGGTTCCGGTGACGTCTCGCAATTTCCGCGCAGCGCCTGGCTGGCCTCCACCCGTCGCGCGCTGACCACCGCGCCCACCGAGGCGCTACGCATGGGTGACGCAAGTGGCCGCGTCGAACTGCGCGAGGCCCTCACCGAATACCTGGGCAGGGTCCGTGGCGTACGCACCACACCGGATCAGATCGTCATCTGCGCCGGCACCCGGCACGGCGTCGAGATCCTCACCCGCGCACTGGGCGGTCCGATCGCCGTGGAGGCCTACGGGCTGTTCCTGTTCCGCGACGCGATCGCCGCCAACGGGGCGCGCAGCGTCCCGATCGATGTCGACGACGACGGCGCGGTGATCGCCGAACTGGACGCCACCGCGGCGACCGCGGTGTTGCTGACCCCGGCCCACCACTTCCCCCACGGGGTACCGCTGCATCCCGGCAGACGCTCCGATGTTCTGGATTGGGCGCACCGCACCGGAGGCTTTGTCTGGGAGGACGACTACGACGGCGAGTTCCGTTATGACCGCCAACCCATCGGCGCGGTGCAAGGCCTCGATCCCGACCGGGTGGTCTACCTAGGCTCGGCCAGCAAGAGCCTGTCCCCGGTGCTGCGATTGGGCTGGATGGTGCTGCCCGCCTATCTGGTCGACCCGGTCCTCGCCGCGATGGGTGGCCAACAGTTCTACGTCAACGCGCTGTCCCAGCTCACGATGGCCGACTTCATCAGCTCCGGTGCCTACGACAAGCACATCCGACGCATGCGGATGACCTACCGGCGACGGCGCGATCATCTGGCCACCGCGCTGACCCCACTCGGAATCGGTATCCGCGGCCTGTCGGCGGGCCTGCACCTGCAACTCGCGTTGCCGGCGGGCACCGAAGCCGAAGTCCTGCGCCGCGCCGGCGACGCCGGCATCGGGCTGTCCGGCCTGCATGTCCTGCGCCACCCCGACGCGGGCCCCGATGTGCCGGCGGCCGACGGTGTCGTCGTGAGCTTCGGCACTCCGGCCGACCATGCCTTCCCCGCGGCCGTCGACGCCTTGTGCCGGGTGCTCGCCGGGCTCACCCGGTGAGGGCGGCCAACTCCGATTCCAGGTTGCGCCGCGCGGCGGCCTCCCACAGCCGACGGCCGTCGGGGGTCCGATACAACGACGGCGCGGCGAGCAACGCTCTGATGATCCGCACCCGGCCCGCCCGGAAGTCCGCATCGGAGACATGTCCGTATTCGGCCCGGACCTTGGCGGTGTTGGTGCGGTACTCCTGCGGTTCCAGCGCGAGCACGGCCAGGTCGGCATCGGAGAGCACCTGACCGTTGCGGTCGGTCTCCACCGGGTTGTGTTCGGCGGTCATCCGCACCAGGCGGGCCACCTCGGCCACCAACGCCCCGTCGACGTCGAGCGCCGCGAGCTCCGACTCGGCCAACAGCGCACTGTTCTCCTCGTCATCGGGTGCGCCCGCGTACACCGCGTCGTGGAACCAGGCCGCCAACCGCACGGCGTCGGGATCATCGGCATAGCCGGCCAGCTCATCGGCGGCGAGCAGCACGCCCTCCAGATGCCCCCGATCGTGATAGCGCCGGTGCGGCTCCGACCAGCGGGTCAGCAGCGCGGCACCGGCCGCGTCGATCTCCGGTGAGGTCGTGTGGCGCCCGAGCAGGGCGTGCCACTGCAGGAGCAGATCGGTCACGTCCCCATTGTTGCCCGTAAGCTGCCCGCGTGACCGCGACCCCGGAAAACGAGCCGCTGAGCCTGCGCGTCCAGGCGACCCGGTTCGTCATCACCGGAGGCCTGTCGGCGATCGTCGACTTCGGTCTCTACGTGCTGATGCTGCAACTCGGGCTGCACGTCAACGTGGCCAAGACCCTCAGCTTCATCGCCGGTACCACCACGGCCTATCTGATCAACCGCAGGTGGACCTTCCGAGCCGAACCCAGCCGGGCCCGGTTCATCGCGGTGATGGTGCTCTACGCGCTGACCTACGCCGTCCAGGTCGGCATCAACTACCTGTTCTACCTGCAGTTCGAGGGCCGCCCATGGCAGGTGCCGGTCGCGTTCGTCATTGCCCAGGGCACGGCCACAGTGATCAACTTCGTCGTGCAGCGCACGGTGATATTCCGGCTACGTTGAACCTGCCCCGGCGACCTGACCGGTATCGTCTGCCACTGACATGACTACCGAACCCCACCTCGTTCCGCGCGCCCTGACCGGCTTCGGCCGCACCGCGCCGAGCGTGGCTCACGTGCTCTCGACCCCCGACGTCGAGGTCATCGCCGACACCGTCAAGCGCGTGGCAGACGCCGCTGGCCACACCGGCGCCGCGTCATCCCCGTACACCCGCGGCATCGTCGCCCGCGGTCTCGGCCGTTCCTACGGCGATCACGCCTGCAACGGCGGCGGCATCGTGGTCGACATGACCCCGCTGAACCGCATCCACTCCATCTCGAGTGAGACCGCGATCGCCGATGTCGACGGCGGTGTCAGCCTGGACCAGCTGATGAGGGCCGCTCTCCCGTTCGGGCTGTGGGTCCCGGTGCTGCCCGGCACCCGCCAGGTCACCGTCGGCGGCGCCATCGGCTCCGACATCCACGGCAAGAACCATCACAGCGCGGGCAGCTTCGGCAACCATGTGCGGTCGCTGGATCTGCTGATGGCCGACGGTGAGGTACGCACGCTCACCCCATCGGGCGGCCCCGACGACAAAGACGGGGCACTCTTCTGGGCGACCATCGGCGGAAACGGGCTGACCGGCATCGTGATCCGCGCCCGGATCGCCATGACCCGCACCGAGACCGCGTATTTCATCGCCGACGGCGTTGCCACCCGCGACCTCGACGAGACGATCGCGGTGCACACCGACGGCAGCGAGGACAACTACACCTATTCCAGCGCCTGGTTCGACCTGATCAGTCCCCCGCCCAAGCTCGGCCGTGCCGCCGTCAGCCGCGGCAGCCTGGCCAAGCTGGATCAGCTGCCACCCAAACTGGCGAAGAACCCGTTGAAATTCGATGCCCCGCAACTGTTGAAGGTGCCCGACATCTTCCCCGTAAGCGCGATGAACAAATTGTCGTTCACCGCGATCGGTGAGGTGTACTACCGCCTCGGCGGCACGTACTCCGGCAAGATCATGAACCTGTCGCAGTTCTACCACATGCTCGACCTCGTCAGCGGGTGGAACAACGCCTATGGCCCAAAGGGTTTCGCGCAGCATCAGTTCCTTGTGCCGCCGGATGCGCTCGATGAGTTCAAGGCCATCATCCGCTGGATCCAGACCAGCGGACAGTACTCCGCACTCAACGTGTTCAAACTCTTCGGCCCCGGTAACCGGGCACCGCTGAGCTTCCCGATGGCCGGCTGGAACGTCGCGATGGATTTCCCGATCAAGGCCGGAGTCAACGAGTTCCTCAACGAACTCGACGATCGCGCAATGGAATTCGGCGGTCGGGTGTACACCGCCAAGGATTCCAGGGTCAGTGCCGAGAAGTTCCACAAGATGTACCCGCGCATCGACGAATGGATCGCCACCCGCCGCATGGCGGACCCGCACGGCGTGTTTGCCTCCGACATGGCCCGCCGCCTCGAACTCCTCTGACCGCCAGCCGCTCCAGAAAGGCGTTACCCCTCCATGATTGACGCGACCGGAAACCCGCAGACGATCCTGCTGCTCGGTGGCACCTCCGAGATCGGCCTGGCGATCGTCGAGCGCTACCTGCGCGAAGCGAAGGCCCGGGTGATCCTGGCCGATCTGCCCAACTCGCCGCGCAAGGCGGCCGCCATCGCGCAGCTGGAAGCCGCCGGCGCGAAGTCGGTGCAGTACCTGGACTTCGACGCGCTGGACACCGCCGCCCACCCCGCGGTGATCGAGGCGGCCTGGGCCGATGGTGACGTCGACGTGGCGATCGTCGCCTTCGGCATCCTCGGCGACGCCGAGGAACTGTGGCAGAACCAGGCCAAGGCCGTGCTGACCGCACAGATCAACTACACCGCCGCGGTCTCGGTCGGCGTGCTGATCGGCGAGAGGATGCGCGCGCAGGGCTTCGGCCAGATCATCGCGATGTCCTCGGTGGCCGGGGAACGGGTGCGCCGCTCCAACTTCGTCTACGGCTCGACCAAGGCCGGCCTGGACGGCTTCTACCTCGGCCTGGGCGAGGCCCTGCGCGAGTTCGGTGTGCACGTCCTGGTGATCCGCCCCGGCCAGGTCCGCACCACCACCACCCTGGAGCACTGGAAGGCCACCGGCGCCAAGGAGGCCCCCTTCACCGTCGACAAGGAGGACGTCGCCGAACTGGCCGTCACCTCCGCCGCCAAGGGCAAGGAACTCGTCTGGGCGCCCGGACCGGTGAAGTACCTGATGTCGGTGATTCGGCACATCCCGCGGCCGGTCTTCCGCAAGCTTCCGCTCTGATGACCGTGGCGGCCAGGACGGCCGGCCAGATGCTGGCCGCGGCCGCCACCGCGACGGTGCTCGCCGTCATCGCGTTGCTGGCGATCGACCGCGTCGAGTGGCCTGCCTACAACTCCTCCAACCAACTGCATGCGCTCACCACGGTCGGCCAATTCTTCTGCCTGGCAGGGGTTTTTGCCGCGGGTGTGCTATGGCGTCGCGGGCGACGAGTATCGGCGCGCATCGCGTCGGTGGTGTTCCTCTCGGCGTTTTCGGTCGTCACGCTGGCCATGCCGCTGGGTGCCACCCGGCTCTATCTGTTCGGCATCTCCGTCGATCAGCAGTTCCGCACGGAGTACCTGACCCGGCTCGCCGACAGCCCCGTCCTGCACGACATGACCTACATGGGGCTGCCGCCGTACTACCCGGCGGGCTGGTTCTGGGTCGGCGGGCGGATGGCGGATCTGACCGGCATGCCGGCGTGGGAGATGTTCAAGCCGTGGGCCATCATCTCGATCACCGCCGCGATCGCGGTCGCCCTGGTGCTGTGGACGGCGATGGTGCGCTTCGAGACGGCCCTGGCCGTGACCACCGCGACCGCGGCCGTCACGCTGGCCTACACCTCCTCCGAGCCCTACGCCGCGGTGATCACCGTTCTGTTGCCCCCGGTGTTCGTGCTGGCCTGGTCGGGACTCAAGGGCACCAACCGGGGCGCGCTCGTGGGTGCCGGGGTGTTCCTCGGCGTGGCAGCACTGTTCTACACGCTGTTGCTGGCGTATGCCGCCTTCACCATCACCCTCATGGCGTTGGTGCTCGCGGTCGCCGGACGCAGTATCGCGCCGCTGTTGCGGCTGCTCGTGGTCGCCGGCATCTCCGGCGCCTTGGCGTTGTTGACCTGGGCCCCGTACCTGTTGGCCGCGCTGCGCGGCGCCCCGGCCGACACCGGCACCGCCAGGCACTACCTGCCCATGGACGGCGCCGAGCTGACCTTCCCGATGCTCGACTTCACGTTGCTTGGTGCGCTGTGCATGCTGGGCACCATCTGGCTGGTGGTGTACGCCCGCAGGTCGTCCACGGCAGGCCCGCTGGCAGTCGGGGTGCTGGCCGTATACGCCTGGTCGGTGCTGTCGATGCTCTACACGCTGCTGGGCACCACCCTGCTGTCGTTCCGCCTGCAGCCGACACTGTCGGTCCTACTGGCGGCCGCGGGGACCTTCGGATTCGTGTGGCTGACACAGGCCGCCGTCGCCCGCTACCAACACCCCGGCCGGCACGTCGTCGCCGTTGCAGCCACCATCGGCCTGATCGGTGGGCTGACCTTCAGCCAGGACATCCCCGACGTCCTGCGCACCGATATCAACGTCGCCTATACCGACACCGACGGATACGGCGCCCGCGCCGACCGCAGGCCGCCCGGCGCCGAGCAGTACTACCGGGCCCTCGACGAGCGCATCCGGGAGGTCACCGGCCGCCCGCCGAACGAGACCGTCGTGCTGACCGCCGACTACAGCTTCCTGTCCTTCTACCCCTACTACGGGTTCCAGGGCCTCACATCGCACTACGCAAACCCGTTGGCGCAGTTCGAGGCCCGCTCGGCCGCCATCGAGAGCTGGGCGCTGTTGACCACTCCGGACCAGTTCGCCACGGCCCTCGACCAGCTGCCTTGGCCCGCGCCGACGGTGTTCCTGATGCGCCGCGGCGGACCGGACAGCTACACACTGCGGCTGGCCGCCGACGTGTACCCCAACCAACCGAATGTCCGGCGCTACCAGGTGTCGCTGGACCCGGCGATCTTCGACGACCAGCGCTGGGACGTGTCGACCGAGGGACCGTTCGTGCTGGCCATCCGTAAACCACAGGCCAACGGTTGATGGCCGGACAACTACCATCTAGCTCCGTGAACGACACGGCGACCAACCACCGCACCGCCCGTCTGGTCGCCATCGTCGCCGGATTGCTGGGCACCATCCTGGCGATCGCCACCCCGTTCCTGCCGGTCACCCAGACCACCGCCACGCTGAACTGGCCGCAGAACAACAGTCTGGACAGTGTCGACGCGCCCCTGATCGGCTACGTCGCCACCGACCTGAACATCACGATCCCCTGCAGCGCGGCGGCGGATCTGACCGGTCAGCGCAACGTGCTGCTGTCCACGGTGCCCAAGCAGGCCCCCAAGGCGGTCGACCGCGGCCTGCTCATCGAGCGGGTCAACAACGAACTGCTGGTCATCGTGCGCAACACCCCGGTCGTCAGTGCGCCGCTGATCGATGTGCTGAGCCCGAACTGCCGGGAACTGAAGTTCACCGCGCACGCCGACAAGGTCACCGGGGAGTTCGTCGGGTTGACCCAGGATTCGGATGATCCCGATCCCGGCGAACCCCGCCGCGGTGAACGCGGTGGCTATGACTTCCGCCCGCAGATCGTCGGCGTTTTCACCGACCTGTCCGGGCCCGCCCCGCCGGGGTTGGAGTTCTCGGCCACCATCGACACCCGCTACAGCAGCTCACCGACGCTGATCAAGACCCTGGTGATGGTGCTGGGACTGCTGCTGACGATCGCCTCGCTGATCGCACTGCATCGTCTCGACATCGCCGACGGTATGCGGCACCGTCGGTTCCTGCCGCAACGCTGGTGGTCGGTCACCAAACTCGATGCCCTGGTTGCCACGCTGATGGTGTGGTGGCATTTCGTCGGATCCAACACCGCCGACGACGGCTACATCCTGACCATGGCCCGGGTGTCCGAGCATGCCGGTTACATGGCCAACTACTACCGCTGGTTCGGCACCCCGGAGGCGCCGTTCGGTTGGTACTACGACCTGCTGGCGCTGTGGGCGCACGTCTCCACCGCCAGCATCTGGCTGCGGCTGCCGACCCTGCTGATGGGACTCGCATGCTGGTGGATCATCAGCCGCGAGGTCATCCCCCGGCTGGGTGTCGCGGTCAAGCACAGCAGGCCGGCGGCCTGGACCGCGGCGGCGATGTTCCTGGCGTTCTGGCTGCCGCTGAACAACGGTCTGCGACCCGAGCCGATCATCGCCCTGGGTATCCTGCTGACCTGGTGCTCGGTCGAGCGTGGCGTCGCCACCAGCAGATTGCTCCCCGTAGCGGTCGCCCTGATCATCGGGGCGCTGACACTGTTCTCCGGCCCGACGGGCATCGCCGCGGTCGGTGCAGTCCTGGTCGCCGTCGGACCGTTGAAGACGATTGTGGCCGCGCATGTTTCGCGGTTCGGCTACTGGGCGCTGCTGGCTCCCGTGGCGGCCGCGGGCACGGTCACCCTATTCCTGATCTTCCGCGACCAGACCCTGGTCGGCGAGATGCAGGCCAGCTCGTTCAAGTCCACCATCGGCCCGAGCCTGGCCTGGTTCGACGAGCACATCCGGTACTCGCGGCTGTTCACCACCAGCCCCGACGGATCGGTGGCACGTCGCTTCGCGGTGCTGGCGATGCTGCTGGCCCTTGCGTTGGCGATCGCGATGACGTTGCGCAAGGGGCGCATCCCCGGTACCGCGATCGGCCCCGCGCAGCGGATGATCGGCATCACCGTCATCTCCTTCTTGTCGTTGATGTTCACCCCCACCAAGTGGACGCACCACTTCGGGGTGTTGGCCGGCCTGGCGGGCTCGATCGGAGCGCTGGCCGCGGTGGCCATTGCGGCCGCAGCGATGAAGTCCAAGCGCAACCGCACCGTAGTCACGGCGATGATCTTGTTCGTGACGGCGCTGTCGTTCGCCACCGTCAACGGGTGGTGGTACGTCTCGAACTTCGGCGTCCCTTGGTCGAACGACTTCCCGTCCTTCGGGTTCGGGTTCACCACCATCCTGCTCGGGTTCTCGGCACTGGCCTTGCTGGTCGCCGCGTACCTGCATTTCTCCGGACGGCCCGCACCGGACCGGCCGTGGAGCCGCTTCACCGGTGCCCCGTTGGCCGTGATCGCCTGGACGGTGGTGCTGTTCCAGGTGGTCTCGCTGACCATGGCCGTGGCGATCCAGTACCCGGCGTGGACGGTCGGCCGATCCAATCTCGAAGCGCTGACCGGCAAGTCCTGCGGACTGGCCACCGATGTCATGGTGGAGCAGGATCCCAATGTCGGGATGCTCACCCCGGTCGACGTACCGGTCGGAGACGCGTTGGGAGCGGTGACCGCGGACGGCTTCCGCCCCAACGGGATTCCCGAGGATATAGAAGCCGACCCGGTGATGAATCAGCCCGGGGACAGCAACTTCGCCGACTCCGAGGCCAGCGACGAGACCGGTAGCGAACCGGGCACCGAGGGCGGTACCACTGCTGCGGCCGGCGTGAACGGTTCGCAGGCACGATTGCCCTACAACCTCGATCCGGCCCGGACCCCGGTGCTGGGCAGCTGGCGCTCCGGACCTCAGCAGCCGGCCAAACTGCGGTCGGCCTGGTACCGACTGCCACCGCGCGATGAACGCGGTCCGCTGCTGGTCGTGGCCGCCGCCGGCCGGTTCGATGCCGGCGAGGTGTTGGTGCAGTGGGCCACCGATGAACAAGCCGCTGACGACAAGCCCGGTGGCACAATCGGTTTCGCCGATGTGGGTGCGGTACCCGCCTGGCGTAACCTGCGGGCCCCCATGTCGGCCATTCCCGGCGAAGCAACCCAGGTGCGGCTGGTGGCCTCCGATGACGACCTGGCGCCCCAGCACTGGATCGCCGTCACCCCGCCGCGGATCCCGGAACTGCGCACCCTGCAGGACGTGGTCGGGTCCACCGACCCGGTGATGCTGGACTGGCTTGTCGGCCTTGCCTTCCCTTGCCAGCGACCGTTCTTCCACAACAACGGTGTGACCGAGGTGCCCAAGTGGCGCATCCTGCCGGATCGCTTCGGAGCCGAGGCCAACTCGCCGGTGATGGACTACCTCGGCGGCGGACCGCTCGGTATCACCGAACTCCTGCTGCGCGCGGTGCCGGTGCCGACGTACCTGCGCAACGACTGGTTCCGCGACTGGGGCTCGCTGCAGCAACTGCGGCAGTTCTACCCGAACGCCAAACCCGCAGAGCTGGAACTGGGCACTGCGACCCGCAGTGGGCTGTGGAGTCCGGCGCCGCTGCGGCCGAGCTGACGGGCCGATCAGCCTCCATCTACCAGGTTTCAGCCAAGTCAGCGCTATTGCCTGCGAGGCCAACACCAGGGATGAATTCGGGCGCCGGGACGTACCTGGCTTCAGCCGGCCGACGGAACAGCCATCGAGACTGAAACCAGGTAGGCCTGTCCGGGCCTACTTACGGCCCTGCAGGATCGCCTCGATATTGCGTTCGGCCAGTGCGGTGATCGACATGTACGGGTTGCAGCCGATGTATCCCGGGACGAGCGACGCGTCGTTGACGTAGAGGTTCTCATAGCCGTTGACCCGCCCGAAGGCGTCGGTGGCCACACCCCGCACACACCCGCCCAGCGGGTGAACAGTGTTGGGCGCGAAGGCTTTCCCCTCGAACAGATCGTCTCGGTAGTCCACCCCGTTGGCCTGGGTCACCTTGTCGAAGACTCGCTTGGCCCGCTCGATCAGATTGTCGGTGTTGCTCTGCGGCCAGTCGATGGAGATGGCATCGGACGCGCGGTCATAGCTGATCACCGCGCGGTCGCCGGTGCGCACCATGGCGTAGTAGCCCAGCGCATGGGTCTCCAGCGGCAACGGTAGCGAGAACATGCTGGCGTACACCGGATTGTCCGGATCGTCGCGACCGTCCAGGTTGATCATGCCCAGCAGCGACTGCAGCGTGCCCACCGGATCCTGCTCCGCGGTGTTGTGGGCCACCATGATGTCCCCGTTGTTGCCGTACCCCTCGCCGACCTCATCGGACAGGTCGGCAAGATCGCCATTCTCGCGTGCACGCAGCAGCAGCTCGGCCGTCCCGACCACGCCCGCTGCCAAATACAGCTGCTCGCAACCGATCTCGCTGCGTGACAACTCCTCGCCCCACCGGTCGATCTCGCGGGTGGACACCACGTACTCACCCGAGGACTCACGTCGGATGCCGGTCACCTCGGTCAGCGGACGCAACGTGACCTTGCCCGTGGCCAGCGCCGCGGCGATATAGGTCTGGTCCACGCTGCCGAAGCGTCCGTAGTTGTTGCCGTACTGGCATTCCCAGTCCAGCGCCGACTTGGGCGATTGGCCTGCCGCCTCGGAGACCATGTAGTCGAACGAATAGGCGCTTCCGTTGTAATCCACCCCGTAGCCCGCCGCCTCGGCATAGCTGCGTCCCACCCGGGCGTACTGGAAGTAGGGGGTCTGCTCGAACCAGCCCATATCGCGATAACTGATCTTCAGGGTGGCCTTGGCACGCTCGACGTACGTTCCGAGGAATTCGTTCGGGTCGATGTCCGGGAATGCCGCCCGAACCTGACCCGGTGTCGGTATTGCGGCGATCGCGGCGTTCACCAACGAGCCACCGCCGACCGCAATCCCACGGAAGACATCATGGGCGCCGTAGGTGATCTTGTCGCAGATTCCCGCCTGGACCGGCTGGGCACCGGGATTCTGCGCCGCGACCGCATTGACCGATATGCCGCCGAAGGAGGGCACCAGGCTCGGCGGAACGTCGCGAAACCAACCCGCCCGGGTGTCGGCGGGCAACATTTTGCTGAACCGCTTGCCATCCTCGTCCGGGACATCCCACAGGCGACCGCGCTCCAGGATCAGGGTTTCGACGCCCGCCTCCCCCAGACGCAACGCGCTGACGCCGCCGCCATAACCGCTGCCGACCACGATGGCCTGGTGAAACGCACGGTCAGCCGGTCGGTCGCCCGTTTCGGTCCGCTGGCACGCCACGACCGCGCCCGCCCCGGCCGCGACGCCGAGCGCGGCACCCAGGAACCGCCGTCTTGTCAGCAAAACCGGTCCACCCTCACAGCAAAATCCCCCATCGTTATCGTCCCGTGTTTGCACAGCTCTGGGAACCAGGTTAAATGGTCCGGGAACCTCGTCCACTGTCCAGCTTGCAAGGATACGAAGTGCTCGACCCGCAGACCCGCTCAACGCCCAGGTGGCGAGATGCGAAACGGTACTTGTGGTTACTCGGCGCCGTCGTCCCGGGCCTGGTGCCGTTGGCCTGGGTACTGGTGCACCTGACCGGTTCGGCGGTCTTCTGGTGGGTTGGTCCGATGATGGCGTTCATCGTGATCCCCATCCTTGACCAGCTAATCGGCGGCGACGACGGATACCTCACCAGCAACGCACTGGAGCATCTCGAAACCGACCCGCTCTACCGCTGGGCGAACTATCTGTACCTGCCCGGCCAGTACCTGTCGCTGATCTTTGCCTGCTGGCTCTGGGCGGGCGGCGGCTGGATCGCCATGACGTTGCCGGACAAACTGGGCCTGATGTTCACCGCCGGGATCGTCGGCGGAATCGCGATCAACGCCGCCCACGAGTTGGGACACCGTCGCGCCACACTGGAACGCCGACTCAGCAAGATCGCCCTGGCGCAGACCGGTTACGGGCACTTCTTCGTCGAACACAACCGCGGTCATCACCTGCGGGTGGCGACTCCGGACGACCCGGCCAGCGCGCGTTTCGGCGAGAGCATCTACCGGTTCATCCCCAGGTCCGTACTGGGTGGCCTGCGCTCTGCCTGGCATTTGGAGGCCGCGCGGCTGGCGAAGGCCGGGAAGTCGAAGTGGTCCCCGGCCAACGACATCCTCAACGCCTGGTTCTTGACCGCGGTGTTGTTCGCCGTCTTGATCGTCTGGTTCGGCGCGGTGATCACGCCCTATTTGCTGGGACAGGCCATCATCGGTATCTGCCTACTGGAGACGGTCAACTATCTGGAGCATTACGGGTTGCGCCGTCAGCGTAACGCCAGCGGCCGCTACGAGCGGGTCGGGCAACGGCACAGCTGGAACAGCAACACCCTGATGGCGAATGTGTTTCTCTACCACCTGCAGCGGCATTCCGATCACCACGCCAATCCGCAGAAGCCCTACCAGACCCTGCTACCCGCGGACACCGCCCCGCAGCTGCCGACCGGTTACGGCAGCATGCTGGTGCTGGCCTGGTGCCCGCCGCTGTGGCGCCGGGTGATGGATCCTCGGGTTCTCGCCCACTACGACGGCGACGCCAGCCTGGTCGCCGTTCGCCCAGATTGATTTCGAGCGCGGGTCACGGGGCGGGACACCAAGGCTCGTCGCTTACTGTTGAACCTCGTGCCCACTAGGACCATCCGCCTCGTAGCCATCATCGCGGGCCTCGTCGGCATGGTGCTCTGCGTCCTTGCGCCTTTGTTGCCGGTACGGCAGAGCACGGCGACGATCCAATGGCCGCAAGCAGCCGGCGCCGACGGTTTCATCAGCGATGTCACCGCCCCGCTGGTATCGGGAGCGCCGCGCGAACTGGACGTGACCATCCCGTGTCAGGCCATCGCCACGCTGCCCGCCGAGGGGGGCCTGGTGTTCTCCACGATCCCGCCGGGCGGTATCGACGCCGGACGCAACGGGTTGTTCGTCAACGCGAACGCCGACGTCGTCTACGTCGCCTTCCGGGACACCGTGGCCGCGGTGGCCCCGCGCGACGCCGTCGATTCCGGTACCTGCGGCGAACTGCACATCTGGGCCGATGTGAACGCCGTCGGCGCCGATTTCGTGGGTATCCCCGGCGCGCGCGGCACCCTCGACGTGGACAAACGCCCCCAGGTGGCCGGTCTGTTCACGGAGCTGCCGGTCGGTCTCGACGCCGGCGTGCGCGCGCGGGTCGACATCGACACCCGCTTCATCACCAGTCCGACGGCGCTGAAACTGGCGGTCATGGTGCTGGGCACCGCGGCGGTGCTGGCCTCGATCATCGCGCTGGCGCTGCTGGACCGCACGACGGGACGCCGTCTCCCGAAATGGGGGGGCCGCCGCACCGGCTGGGCCACCTGGATCGCCGACGCCGGCGTGCTGAGCTCCCTGCTGCTGTGGCATATCGTCGGCCCGCAATCATCCGACGACGGCTACAACCTGACGATCGCCCGGGTGTCGGCCGACGCAGGCTATGTCACCAACTACTACCGGTACTTCGGCGCGTCCGAGGCACCGTTCGACTGGTATCAGAGCGTGCTGGCCCATCTGGCCTCCATCAGCACCGCCGGAGTCTGGATGCGGCTGCCCGCCACCCTGGCCGCCATCGGCACCTGGCTGATCCTCAGCCATTTCGTGCTGCCCCGCCTCGGCGCGCGGCTGGCGCACAACCGGATCGCGCTGTGGACCGGTGGCGCGGTGTTCCTGGCCGCATGGCTTCCCTTCAACAACGGTCTGCGGCCAGAACCGCTGATCGCCTTCGGCGTGCTCCTGGTCTGGATGCTGGTCGAGATCTCCGTGGCACGACGGATCCTGTGGCCGACGGCCGTCGCCATCGTCGTCGCCGGGCTCAGCGTGACGCTGGCGCCGCAGGGGCTGATCGCGCTGGCCCCGCTGCTCGTCGGTGCGCGTGCCATCACCCGGATGATCGCCGCGCGCAGACCCGCTCAGGGGCTGCCGGCCCAGCTCGCCCCGCTGGGCGCTGCCGCCGCGTTGCTGTTCGTCGTGGTGTTCCGCGACCAGACGCTGGCCACCGTCGCCGAGTCCGCGCGCATCAAATACACGGTCGGACCGACGATCCCCTGGTATCAGGAGTTCCTGCGGTACTACTTCCTCACCGTCGAGGACAGCGTCGACGGTTCGATGACCCGCCGGTTCGCCGTCCTGATCCTGCTGTTGTGTCTGTTCGGGCTGCTGATGGTGCTGCTGCGCCGCGGCACCGTTCCCGGTGCCATGAACGGTCCGGTGTGGCGACTGATCGGCAGCACCGGTATCGGACTGCTGCTGTTGACGTTCACACCGACGAAGTGGGCGGTACAGTTCGGTGCCTTCGCCGGGCTGGCCGGCGCGCTGGGCGCGGTGACGGCGTTCGCGCTGGCGCGGGTCGGCCTGCACAGCAGACGAAATCTCGCGCTGTACGTGACGGCGCTGCTTTTCGTGCTCGCCTGGGCCACCTCGGGTATCAACGGCTGGTTCTACACCGGCAACTACGGGGTGCCCTGGTTCGACAAGCAACCGGTGATCCTCGGTTTCCCCGTGACGACGATCTTCCTCGTCCTGGCGATCCTGGGCGGGCTGCTCACCGCCTGGCTGCACTTCCGCATCGACTACGCCGGGCACACCGAGGTGGCCGACACCGGCCGCAACCGGGCGCTGGCATCGACACCGCTGCTGGTGGTCGCGGTGATCATGGTGGTGCTCGAACTCGGCTCGATGGTCAAGGCCACCGTCGGCCGCTACCCCGTCTACACGACGGGGCTGGCGAATCTGTCGGCGGTGCGGTCGGGCCTATCGGGCGCCAGTTGTGCGATGGCCGATCACGTCCTGGTCGAGGCCGACACCAATGCCGGTCTGCTGGAACCGGTCCCGGGTCAGCGATACGGCCGATACGGCCCGCTCGGTGGGGAGAACCCGGTCGGTTTCACTCCCAACGGCGTCAGCGACACCTTGGAGCCCGCCGAACCCGTGGCGGCGAATCCGGGCACCGTGAATTCCGACGGTCCGGTCGACAAACCCAATATCGGTGTCGGCTACGCGGCCGGTACCGGCGGCGGGTACGGGCCAGAGGGTGTCAACGGGTCACGGGTCTTCCTGCCCTTCGGCCTCGATCCGGCCCGCACACCGGTGATGGGCAGTTTCGACGAGAACACCGTCGCCGCCAAGGCCACCTCGGCGTGGTACCAGTTGCCGCCGCGTACACCGGACCGTCCGTTGGTGACCATCGCCGCCGCGGGCGCGATCTGGTATTACGAGGAGGACGGCTCGTTCAACTACGGCCAGTCGCTGAAGCTGCAGTGGGGTGTCCACCGGCCGGACGGGTCCTATGAGGCGCTCAACGAGGTCCAGCCCATCGACATCTTCCAGCAGAAGGCCTGGCGCAACCTGCGTTTCCCGCTGACGACGGCGCCCCCGGAGGCCAACGTCGCCAGGATCGTGGCCGATGACCCGAACCTGTCGGAGGACCAGTGGTTCGCCTTCACCCCACCGCGGGTTCCGGTGTTGCAGACCGCGCAGGAGTATCTGGGCAGCCAGACCCCGGTGCTGATGGACATCGCGACCGCGTCGAACTTCCCGTGCCAGCGCCCGTTCACCGAACGGCTGGGTGTGGCGGAACTTCCGGAGTACCGGATCCTGCCGAACTTCAAGCAGATGGTGGTGTCGTCGAACCAGTGGCAGTCCGCCGAGGACGGTGGACCGTTCCTGTTCATCCAGGCGCTGCTGCGCACCTCGACGATCCCGACCTACCTGCGTGACGACTGGTATCGCGACTGGGGATCGCTGGAACGCTACGTGCGTGTGGTGCCCGCCGACCGGGCTCCCGAGGCAGCCATCGAAGAAGGGACACAAAACGTGTACGGCTGGAGCCGCGGCGGACCGATCAGGGCACTGCCGTGAGTGCGCCTGTGTCGGAACAGCAAGCGCAGTCCGGTCCGGCGCGCGACGTCCAGATCGCCCGCTGGGTCGCGGTCATCGCCGGCCTGTTGGGTTTCGTTATGGCGGTGGCCGTTCCGCTGTTGCCGGTCACCCAGACCACCGCGACGCTCAACTGGCCCCAGAACAACCAACTGGACAATGTCACCGCACCGCTGATCTCGCAGGCGCCGGTCAGCCTGACCGCGACGGTGCCCTGCTCGGTGATCCAGGGCATGCCCGCCGATGGCGGGCTGATCATCGGCACCGCTCCCGCCAAGGGCCGGGATGCGGCGCTGAACGCGATGTTGGTGACCGCCAGCGAGGACCGCGTCGACGTCATCGTCCGCAACGTGGTGGTCGCCAGCGTCGAACGCGACCGGATCGACGGTTGCTCGAGAATCGAGATCGTCTCCGACCACGATGGCACATATGCCGATTTCGTCGGCCTGACCAAGGATGACGGCTCACCGCAGCGAACCGGTTACCCGGATCCCAATCTGCGACCGGCCATCGTCGGTGTGTTCACCGACCTCACCGGCCCTGCCCCGCAGGGGTTGTCGCTGTCGGCCGATATCGACACCCGCTTCACCACGCATCCGACGCCGGTCAAGCTCGCCGCCATCGTGCTGGCGATCCTGTCCACTTTCATTGCGCTGCTTGCGCTGTGGCGGTTGGACCGTGTCGACGGCCGGCGGATGCACCGCCTCATCCCGACTCGCTGGCGGACGTTCACCGCGGTGGACGTGTTCGTCGTCGGCGTGTTCGTGCTCTGGTACATCATCGGCACCAACTCCTCCGATGACGGTTACCAGATGCAGATGGCCCGTACCGCCGAGCATTCCGGGTACATGGCCAACTACTTCCGGTGGTTCGGCGTACCGGAGGATCCGTTCGGCTGGTACTACAACGTCCTGGCGTTGATGTCCCAGGTCAGCACCGCGGGCATCTGGATGCGGTTGCCGGATCTGATCTGCTCACTGCTCTGCTGGGTGCTGTTGTCGCGGGAAGTGCTGCCCCGCCTCGGCCCCGCCGTGATCGCCAGCAGGCCCGCGCTGTGGGCGGCGGGCCTGGTGCTGATCGGCGCGTGGATGCCGTTCAACAACGGGCTTCGCCCGGAAGGGCAGATCGCCACCGGGGCGCTGATCACCTACGTCCTCATCGAACGCGCCGTCACCTCGGGTCGGCTCACGCCGGCCGCGCTGGCGATCTTCACGGCCGCGTTCACCCTGGGTATCCAGCCGACCGGGCTGATCGCGGTGGCGGCACTGGTCGCCGGCGGTCGGCCCATCCTGCGCATCATCATGCGCAGGCGGCACACCGTCGGCCTGTGGCCGCTGTTGGCACCGCTGCTGGCCGCGGGCACCGTGATCCTGGCGGTGGTGTTCGCCGACCAGACGCTCGCCACGGTGTTGGAGGCCACCAGGATCCGCACGGCCATCGGCCCCAGCCAGGAGTGGTACACCGAGAACCTGCGCTACTACTACCTGGTGTTGCCGACCGTCGACGGTGCCATCTCGCGGCGGTTCGCGTTCCTGTTCACCGCGCTGTGCCTGTTCCCGGCGCTGTTCATGATGTTGCGGCGCAAGCGGATCGCGGGCATCGCACGGGGCCCGGCCTGGCGCCTGATGGGCATCATCTTCGCCACGATCTTCTTCCTGATGTTCACCCCCACCAAGTGGATCCACCATTTCGGTCTGTTCGCCGCCGTCGGCGGGGCGATGGCGGCGCTGGCCACCGTGATGGTCTCGCCCGCGATCCTGCGTTCGGCACGTAACCGGATGGCCTTCCTGGCGTTGGTCTTCTTCGTGCTGGCGCTGTGTTTCGCATCGGTCAACGGCTGGTGGTACGTCTCCAACTTCGGTGTGCCGTTCAACAACTCGGTACCCGCGATCGGCGGGGTCACCGTCAGCACGATCTTCTTCGCGCTGTTCGGTGTCGCGGCGCTGTGGGCTTTCTGGCTGCATGTGTCGGGTAGGACCGAATCCCGACTGGTCGATCGGCTCACGGCCGCACCGGTACCGTTGGCCGCCGGCTTCATGGTCGTGGTGTTCATCGCGTCGATGGCCATCGGTGTCGTCCGGCAGTACCCCACCTATTCCAACGGCTGGGCCAACATCCGGGCCTTCGCCGGCGGCTGCGGGATGGCCGACGACGTGCTGGTCGAACCGAATTCCAACGACGGCTTCCTGCGCGCGCTGCCCGGCGACTACGGACCGCTCGGCCCGCTGGGCGGCACCGATCCCGCCGGGTTCAGCCCGGACGGCGTGCCCGATCGCATCATCGCCGAGGCCATCCGGTTGAACAACCCGCAGCCGGGTACCGATTACGACTGGAACCGTCCGGTGCGGTTGTCACGCCCGGGAATCAACGGATCCCGCGTACCGCTGCCCTACGGGCTCGATCCCGCGCGGGTGCCGGTGGCGGGCACCTATTCCACCGGCGCGCAGCAGGAAAGCCGGCTGGCCTCGGCCTGGTACGAACTGCCCGCCGCCGACGACGCACATCCGCTCGTCGTCATCACCGCCGCGGGCACCATCACCGGCAGCAGTGTGGCCAAGGGTGTGACCACCGGGCAGACCGTCGAGCTGGAATACGCGACCGCCGGTGCCGACGGTGTGCCCGTGCCCGCAGGCCGGGTCGCCCCCTACGACATCGGCCCCACCCCGTCATGGCGCAACCTGCGCTTCCCCCGGGCCCAGATCCCCGGTGACGCCGTGGCGGTGCGGGTCATCGCCGAGGATCTGTCACTCGGCCAGGGCGACTGGATCGCGGTGACACCGCCGCGCGTACCGGAGGTTCGCTCGGTGCAGGAGTACGTGGGCTCCACCCAGCCGGTGCTGATGGACTGGGCAGTGGGCATGGTGTTCCCGTGCCAGCAGCCCATGCTGCACGCCAACGGGGTGACCGAGGTGCCGAAGTTCCGTATCTCGCCGGACTATTACGCCAAGCTGCAGAGCACCGACACCTGGCAGGACGGTATCAACGGCGGCCTGCTGGGCATCACCGATCTGCTGTTGCGGGCCTCGGTGATGTCGACCTATCTGTCCAACGACTGGGGGCAGGACTGGGGTTCGCTGCGCCGCTTCGACACCATCGTCGACGCGCAGCCCGCCGAGATCGAGCTGGGCACCAGCACGCACTCGGGTCTGTACTCCCCCGGTGAGATCCGGATCGGGCCGTGAGCACGCGCCTGGGCAACGCCGTCCTGAGCCGGGTGGTGGAGACGTCGTTTGCGCCAGGCTTCGCAATGTTCGGCGGCACACCGGAAGAGGCGTGGGCCGAGAACGCCGATCTGCTCGCGCCGACCTTCGTCGATCTGCGGGCCCGCACCTGGCGGGTCGCCATCCAGACCTGGGTGCTCGACGTCGACGGGTTGCGCATCCTGATCGACACCGGTGTGGGCAACGGAAAGCGGCGCCCGGCGATCCCGGTGCTCGACGGCTTGGACACCGGTTTTCTCACCGCGCTGGAATCGGCCGGTGTATCACCCGAGAGTGTCGACATCGTGGTGAACACCCACCTGCACAGCGATCACGTCGGGTGGAACACCCGGGCCGACGGTGCCGGGTGGACGCCGACCTTCCCCAATGCGCGATACCTGATACCGGAGGCCGACTTTCGGTACTTCGGCCCGGAAGGCCCCGGATGTGACGATGCCGCCCGCATCGTCTTCGACGACAGCGTGGCCCCCGTGTACGCGGCCGGGCAGGTCGAATTGTTCGGCGGTGACCATCAGCTGATCGAATCGGTGTGGTTGCGTCCGGCCGCCGGGCATACGCCCGGCTCGTCGGTGCTGTGGTTGGATGCCGGTGCGCCAACGGTTTTCGTCGGCGATCTGACCCATTGCGCCATCCAGATTCCCCGCCCCGGCGATGCCTGTGCCTTCGATTGTGATACCGCGCAAGCCGTCGCCACCCGCACGCGGGTGTTCACCGAGGCGGCCCGCCGCCGCGCCACCGTGATCCCGGCGCACTACCCCGGCCACGGCGGGGCCACGCTGGTGGCGCGCGGTGACGCCTTCACGGTGGACGACTGGTTGGACATCGAACCGATCTAGCGTCTGAGGTAGACCACCCGGCTGCCCAGCACGACGTCCTGCAGGGATCGGCGACGCCTGTCGACGATCACCCACAACAAGCCGACGGGAAAGAGCACACACGCGACGGCGCGGACGGCCGCGACCACCGGGGCCAACCGATCACCGTGACGTCCGGTCACCCGCAGTCCCATGAACGCCGCCCCCGCCGTACAGCCCGACACCGTCCAGCATCCGGTCAGATAGAGCACCGCGACGGTGAACATGACCGCGGTGGAGAACACCGCGTTGACCGTGGGCAGGCTGAATGAGGTGGGGTTGAACATCAGGCGGACCAGGACGAGGCCCACGTACAGCGCGCCCAGTGTCATGGCGACGACGGCGATGTCGAGGACTGCGGCCGCCCCGCGGCTGACGATGCCCGCCGAGCGAGGCTTGCCGAGCGAGCCAACCGGCACCGAGCGAGGCTTGCCGAGCGAGCCAACCGGCACCGAGCGAGGCTTGCCGAGCGAGCCAACCGGCACCGAGCGAGGCTTGCCGAGCGAGCCAACCGGCACCGCGCGAGGCTTGCCGAGCGAGCGTCTCGATGTCATCGGACGTCCCGTCCGAGCAGCCGGTCGACGAAGCCGGCCACCGCATCGTCGGCACGCTCGCCCTGACTGCGCACATCGGTCATCACCTCGGCGGTCACCGAGTCCGTGGACGTGCGGATGATCGCGGGCAGGTCGATACCGTCGACCACCTCGTCGGCAAGGCCGACCAGGTCCAGCCGGTCGCGGGCCACCGCGTTCAGGTCGATCTGGTCGAGAATCGTCTCGATGCCCGCAGCTACCACGCGTTCGCCACGCGCGGTCAGTTCCAGACGGCTGCGGTGCAGCCAGCCGCCAACGACAGGCAGCCGTTCGGCGGCGCTGTACGCCACGGCCACCCCGTCGCACGCCACGGCGACAGCGCCGAGCGCGACGGTGACCGCGGGATGCACGGCATCGGACATCGTTGCATCGTAGTGCCTGCTAGAGGTGTTGTTTGGCGTCCTCATAGGACCCGTTCGGCGCTCCATCGTCGCTGGTGTAGACGCTGTGCACCACGCCGGTCCGGAATGCGGAAGAGCTCAACAGTTTCAACGCCACCGCGTCACCGTCGCGGAACAGCCGGGCGCCGGTGCCCACCACGACGGGATGCACCAGCAGGTGCAGTTCGTCGAGCAGGCCGGCGGCCAGCAGCTCGCGCACCACCGACACCGATCCGGCGATCGCGATATCGCCGCCCGGTTGTGCCTTCAGTTCCCGCGCGCCGCTGAGGAGATCGCCACGCAGCTGTTCGGAATTGCGCCAGTCATAGTTCCCGCCGGGCCCGAAACTCAGCGTCTGCCGCGACACCACGATCTTGCGGGTGTCACCGAGTTTCCTCGCGAACTCGGCGTCCTCGCCACCGTCGGCCTCCCGCTGCGGCCAGGCACCGATGAAGCTGTCATAGGTGACGCGCCCGAGCAGGATGGTCTCCGCCGAGCCCAGCTGGGCATCGACGGCGGCACCCATCTCGTCGTTGAAGTACGGGAAATGCCATTGGTCGGGTGCCTCCACCACGCCGTCGAGCGAGATGAACAGGCCAGCGGTGATCCGTGTCATGCCACATACGACCACTGCCGGCCCGAAAACTCATCGCGCACCGGCGGTGGCGCGTCGCCCGTGATTACAGCGGGGTCAGGCCGTGCTTGCGGAGCACCTTCTTCACGGGCTGCTTATCGCGCAGCAGCCGCAGCGACTTGCGGATCAGCAGCCGCGTCTCGTGCGGTTCGATCACACCGTCGATGTAACCGCGCTCGGCGGCGATCCACGGGGTCGCCAGGTTCAGGTTGTAGCCCTCGATGAAGTCGGCGCGGATCTTCTGCACCTCGGGCGCTGTCGGATCCGGGAACCGCTTGACCAGCAGCTGGGCCGCACCCTCGGCGCCGATCACGGCGATGCGTGCGGTCGGCCACGCGAAGTTGAGGTCGGCGGAGAGCTGCTTGGAGCCCATGACGGCGTAACCGCCGCCGTAGGCCTTGCGCACGATGATGGTCACCTTGGGCACATCGGCCTCGACGATGGCGTTGAAGAATCGCCCACCACGTTTGATGATGCCGCGTTCCTCCTCGGCGACACCGGGCATGGCACCCGGGGTGTCGACGACGAACACCAGCGGCAGGTTGAACGAGTCGCAGAACCGGATGAAACCGGCCGCCTTGTCCGACGCCTCGTTGCCGACCGCGCCCGACATGTGCATCGGCTGGTTGGCGATCACGCCGACCGGGCGGCCGTCGACGCGGGCGAACGCGGTGATCATCGAGGGGCTGCGCTGATCGGAGATCTCGAAGATGTCGCCGTCGTCGAAGATCCGCAGCAGGATCTCGTGCATGTCGTAACCCATGTTGTCCGAGTCCGGCACGATGGTGTCGAGTTCGAGGTCGTGCGCGGTGATCTCGGGCTCCAGGCCCGGGTTGACGATCGGCGCGTCGTCGAAGTGGTTGGCGGGCAGGAAGCTCAGGTAGTCCCGGACGTACTGGTAAGCCGCGGCTTCGGAGTCGACCACCTTGTGGATGTTGCCGCGCTCGGCCTGCACATCGGCGCCGCCGAGCTCGTCGAAGGTGACGTCCTCGCCGGTGACGTCCTTGATGACATCGGGACCGGTGATGAACATGTAGCCCTGATCGCGCACAGCCACCACGAGATCGGTCTGGATCGGTGAGTACACCGCACCACCGGCACACTTGCCGAAGATGAGGGAAATCTCGGGCACGAGGCCACGCAGCATCTCGTGGCGGCGACCCAGTTCGGCGTACCAGGCCAACGACGTCGCGGTGTCCTGGATGCGGGCGCCGGCCGAGTCGTTGATACCGATGATCGGGCAGCCGACCATGGCCACCCACTCCATCAGCTTGGCCACCTTGCGGCCGAACATCTCACCGACCGAGCCCTGGAACACCGTCTGGTCGTGACTGAACACACCGACCGGCCGGCCGTCGATGGTGCCGTGTCCGGTCACCACACCGTCGCCGTAGAACGCGTTCGGGTCGCCGGGTGTACGGGCCAGCGCACCGATCTCCAGGAAGCTGCCCGGATCCAGCAACGCGTGGATGCGCGCGCGGGCACTCGGGATGCCCTTCTTGTCGCGCCGCGCCTTGGCCTTCTCGTCACCGGGATCCTTGGCCAGCTCCAGCTTTTCGCGCAGCTCGGCCAGCTTCTCCGCGGTGGTCGCGGTCTTCGGCTGTACAGGAGTTTCCGTCACGGGGTTTCCTTCTTCGCTTCGATGCGGTTGAGGGCTTCGCTCATGTGCGCGCCGACCTTGGCGATATAGGGCTCGTCGATGGCCTGGATGTGCTCACCACCGATGGGCACCACCTCGAGGTCGTCGACGTAATCGCCCCAGCCGCCGTCGGGTTTACGGGTGGCGTAGGCGGGTTCGAAGACGATGGCGTCATCGTGATAGCGGTCGGCGAGATACAGCGTGACGTGGCCGTCGTAGGGCTGGATCTCGATGGTGGCCAGCGCGCGGTTGTCCAGGTACGAGGTGCGCTGGTGCTCGATGATGCCGCCGGGGATCTGCACCCCGCTCTGGGCGACGATGTCGAGCACGTACTTGACCTGGCCCTCGTCATCGAGCTTTTCGAGGTCCTCGTAAGGGATCTCGGGTATCTCGACGTTGAAGGTGCGCTCGGCGAACAGGGCGTAACGGTCCCAACGGGCCCGCATCCCCTCTTTGGACTGATCGATCGGCTCACCGGGCAGAGCCAGGTCGATCAGGCCGACGAACCGGACATCGGCACCGGCCCGCTTGAGCCCGATGGCACAGGCATAGGCCAGCGCACCGCCCAGGGACCATCCGGCCAGCACGAACGGGCCATCATGCAGCTCAAGGAGTTTGGGCACGTACTCGGCGGCCCGCTCCTCGATGGAACCCTCGACCCGCTCGATGCCGTATACCGGGATATCGGCGGGCAATCGCTTGATCAGCGGCTCGTAGACCACCGTCGATCCGCCGGCGGGATGGAAGACAAAGAGCGGCAGGGCCTTCGACCCCTCGGTCGGCGGGCGCAGGGTGCGCACGAACCCGTCGACGAGGCCGTCCTCGAGCTGGTCACGGACGTGGGTTGCCAGTTCCTCGATGGTCCTGGCCGACCTCACCTGCTCGACGCTGATCGGGCCCTCGGCCCGCTCGGTCAACCGCGCCGACATCTTGGCCGCGGTCTGCTCGTCGACAGCGGGCAGCTCGTTGAAGATGCCACCGGGAGACTTGCCGGTGACGATCGCCCACGTCGCGAAGGTGACGCGCTCAGCGGCATCACGTGGGGGGACATCGGCACCGAGGGCCTCGGTAACCGCCTCCTGGGTGAGCACCTTCGCCGCGGCCGCGGCGGCGGTCGCCTTCTTGGGTCCGCTCGGGTCGGTCGGCGGAGCCGGGATGCCGGCGACATCAGAGGTCGGAGCCGGGATGCCGGCGACATCAGAGGTCGGAGCCGGGATGGTGTCGCCATCAGAGGTCGGCGGCGGGATCTCGATACCGACCTCGGCCAGTGCCTCGGTGGTCTCGTCGGCGTTCTCGGCGATCGGGTGACCGGCCTCGGCCAACTTCGCCTCCAGCTCGGCGACCGTCGTGGCCCCGCCCATGAGCTCGGCCTGCGCGGCCGCGATCTCCTCGGCGGACTGCCCCTTCTGTGCCTCGGCCAGCGCGCTTACCTCGTCGCGGTGCTCGATCGCGTACTGGATCAACTTCTCCACCGCGTACAGGTTCGCGTCACGCACCGCGGTCAACTGGATCGGCGGCATGTCGAAGTCGTACTCGACCCGGTTCTTGATGCGCACCGCCATCAGCGAATCCAGGCCCAGCTCGATCAGCGGCACCTCCCAGGGCAGATCCTCGGGCTCGTACCCCATGGCGCTGCCGACGATGGTGCCCAACCGCTGCCCGACCGTCTCCCCGGATTCCGGATTCCACTTCGCGAAATCCGAACCCAGATTGGCGCCGGCGGTGAGGTTGTCGGCCTCGAAGGCCGGGCTGTCGTCTTCGGGTTCCTCGACCGGTGCCGGTGCGGCAGCGGCGATCTCGGCGACCGTACCCGCGCCGACGGCCGTCGGCAGCGCGGTCTGCTGACCCGCGCGGCTGACGATGGCGTCGTAGACGAGAGAAAAGGAAGACTCGGCCCCGACATCCACGCGGGCGTGCACCTGCACCGACGCACCACCGGGATGGCGGGTCAATGTGGTCACCAGCCGGGCGTTGTCCGCGGGCACCGCACGCTGCTCGGCGGCGGTCAACACCGCATCCGGGAGCACCTGTGCCGCAGCGGCCTTCACCAGTCCGGCCAGATCCGCCGCGCCGCTCGGCGCGTACTCCCAGACGTGCTTGCCGTCCGGGGTGGCCACATGGGTGCCCGGTGCGACGACCGAGCTGTCGCCGGTGAAGCGGGCGTCGAGCCAGTGCTCCTTGCGCTTGAAACGGGTCAGCGGGATATCGGCGAAGTCCAGCGCACCGGCCAGACCATGATTGCGACGCGGGAACAACGACCGCGGGTCCATGTCGTGGCCGTACACGTACAGGTGCGCCAGCGCCGTGGTCATCGAATCGACCTCGTCCTGCTTGCGCGCCAGCGTCGCGATCAATTGCGCGTCATGGAGCCCAGCGCTGGCCGTCGTCAGCCCGACCTGCATGAGCGCCACCGGATTCGGGGCCAGCTCCAGGAACGTGGTGTACCCGTTGTCGACGGCGTTGCGGATGCCGTGGGTGAAGTAGACGCTGTGGCGCAGCCCCTTCTTCCAGTACTCGACATCGTGGATCGGCTCGGCGCCGGCCCGGACGAACTGGCCCTCGTGCACGGTGGAGAAGTAACCGGTCTGTAGCGGCCGGGCCTCGATACCCTGGATCTCGGCGGACAGCTCACCGAGCAGCGGGTCCATCTGCTGGGTGTGGCTGGCGCCCTTGGTCTGCAGCTTGCGGGCGAACTTGCCCTCGGATTCCGCGCGTTCGATGATCGCGTCGATCTGCTCGGGCGGACCACCGATCACCGTCTGGGTAGGTGCTGCGTAGACGCACACCTCCAGGCCGGGGAAATCGGAGAAGACGGTTTTGATCTCCTCGGCCGAGTACTCGACCAACGCCATCAGCCGGATGTACTCACCGAACAGCATCGCCTCACCCTCACCCATCAGGTGAGCGCGCGAGCAAATGGTCCGGGTGGCATCGGCCAGCGACAGGCCACCGGAGAAGTAGGCTGCGGCCGCCTCGCCGAGCGACTGGCCCACCACCGCACCGGGTGTGGCACCGTGGTGGCGCAGCAGCTCACCGAGCCCGATCTGCAGCGCGAAGATCACCGTCTGGACGACCTCGATCGGGTACTCGCAGGTTTCCGCCGTGTAATCGATCGCATCATCGAGGATGAGTTCGACGATCGAGTAGCCGCGCTCGTCCTGGATGAGCGCGTCCACCTTGTTGATCCACTCGGCGAACACCTCATCGCGCAGATAGAGGTCCTTGCCCATCTTGCGGTGCTGGGCACCGAATCCGGCGAACACCCACACCGGGCCGTTGGTGACCGGGCCATCGGCGGCCAGGACCAGCGGGCTCTGCTTGCCCTCGGCAAGCGCCCGCAGACCCTTGACGGCCTCGTCGTGGTCGTGGGCCAGCACGACGGCCCTTGAGCGGCCGTGGTTACGTCGTGACAGTGAACGACCGATCGACTCGAGCGAGGAGGCACGCCCGGCCTCGCTGTCGATCCAATCGGCGAGCTCGGCGGCGGTGCTGCGCTTGCGGGAGGTCAGGAAGCCTGAGACGAACAGCGGCACAACCGGTCTGGCGGGCTCTGCGGCGGCGAGCGCGGCGCGACCCTCGTCGATGAGGCGCTGGGCCTCTTCGGTCAGACCCGGCAGCTCGTAGTTGTCATCGTCGTAGCTGGGGTATTCGGGCTCGTCCTCGACGAACTCGCCGTACTCGTCCATCCGGCGGCCGCTGAGATTCAGCTGATCGGCATCGTCCTGTGTCGCGGATGATTCATCCTCGACGACAGAGCTTTCCGGCTCGGGCTCGACCAGATCGGAGGCCAGCACCTCGCGCAGCACCAGGTGCGCGTTGGCGCCACCGAAGCCGAAACCGGAAACACCGGCGATGGCCTGTCCGCTGTAGCGGGGCCAGTCCGAGACGGTGTCGTTGACCTTGAGGTGTTCCTTGTCGAAGTCGATGTACGGGTTGGGGCCCGCATAGTTGATCGACGGCGGCAGCTTGTCGTGCTGCAGTGACAGCGCCATCTTGGCCAGGCTTGCCGCGCCGGCCGCCGATTCCAGATGGCCCACATTGGATTTCACCGCACCGAGCAGCGCGGGCTTGTCATCGGCACGGCCACGTCCGACGACCCTGCCGAGGGCATCGGCCTCGATCGGGTCGCCCAGGATGGTGCCGGTGCCGTGCGCCTCGATGTAGTCGACATCGCGCGGGTTGATCCCGGCGTCCTTGTACGCCTTGCGCAACACCGCTTCCTGGGCATCCGGGTTGGGTGCCAGCATTCCGTTGGAGCGGCCGTCGTGGTTGACCGCACTGCCGGCGATGACGGCGATGATCTCGTCACCGTCGCGGCGCGCATCGGAGACCCGCTTGAGCACCAGCATGCCGCCACCCTCGGAGCGGGCGTAGCCGTTGGCGTCCGAGGAGAACGACTTGCACCGGCCGTCCGGGGCCAACACGCCGCCGACCTCGTCGAACCCGATGGTGACCAGCGGGGTCACCATGGCGTTCACGCCGCCGACGATCGCGACGTCGATCTCACCGGAGCGCAGTGCGCGCACGCCCTGGTGCGCGGCGACCAGCGAGGACGAGCACGCGGTGTCGATGGACTCCGACGGACCGCGGAAGTCGTAGAAGTAGGAGACCCGGTTGGCGATGATCGAGCTGGTGGTGCCGGTGATGGCATACGGGTGCGCGGTGGTCGGGTCGGCGACGGCAAGGAACATGTAGTCGTTGTTCGAGCTGCCCACGTAGACACCGACTTCGCCGCCGCGCAGGCTCGAGGCCGGGATACGCGCGTGCTCGAGCGCCTCCCAGGTGAGCTCGAGGGCCATCCGCTGCTGCGGATCGATGTTGTCGGCTTCCATCTTCGACAGCGCGAAGAACTCGGAGTCGAAACCCTTGATATCGGACAGATAGCCGCCGCGGGTGTGCGCCTTGGCCACCCGCTCGGCGATCCGCGGCTCGCCGAGGAACTCCGACCAACGACCCTCGGGCAGATCCGAGCTGGCGTCGCGGCCCTCCAGCAGCGCCGCCCACATCGCCTCGGCGCTGTTCATCTCACCGGGGAATCTGGTGGCCAGCCCGACGATCGCGATGTCTTCGACACCCGGTGCGCGGGTCCAGTCCTCGTCGCTGTCGACGACGCGCTCGGGCTCACCCTCGACGATGACGGTGGCCAGCGCCTCGATGGTCGGATTGCGGAACACCACGGTGGCGGTCAGCGTGACACCGGTCAGATCCTCGATATCGCTGGCCATGGCCACGGCGTCACGGGAGGACAGCCCGAGTTCGACCACCGGAGCCGATTCGTTGATGGAGTCCGCGGGCTGGCCGGTGGCGTTGGCGACCCAGTTGCGCAGCCATTCACGCATCTCGGCGACGGTCATGTCGCCCCGTGCGGGGGCGACGGCGTCCGGGGCCGACCCGGACACCGCAGGCAGGTCGCCGGCGGGTTGCGAATTATCTTGCGCTTCAGTCATTTTCACTGTTCACTTTCGCCGCCGTGCGGCCTGGGTGGCGCGGTGAGGAACTGAATGTGCCTCAGTCCGTCTCGTCGGGGAAATCGTTGGCGATCTTGCCGCTGCGCAGGCTGCCATCGAGGTAGGCGGCGCGGCAGGCGCGTCGGCCGATCTTGCCGCTGGAGGTACGCGGGATCGCACCGGCGGGGGTCAGCAGGACATCGCGGACGGTGACACCGTGGCGCACCGCGATGGCGGCGCGGATGTCGTCGATGACCGGACCGAGCTCCATCTTGTGGGAGCCGGCGGCCCGCTCGGCGACGATGACCAACTGCTCGGAGGTGTCCTCGGCGTCGAACTTCAGACCGGCGTGGGTGTCGTCGAAGACCTCGGCGGGCAGCTGGTTGGCCGGCACCGAGAACGCCGCGGCGAATCCGGTGCGCACCGCCTTGGACGCCTCCTGTGCGGAGTACTCCAGATCCTGGGGGTAGTGGTTGCGGCCGTCGATGATGACCAGATCCTTGACGCGCCCGGTGATGTAGAGGTCACCGTCGTAGAAGGCGCCGTAGTCCCCGGTGCGCACCCAGGTGGCGTCATCGGCGGCACCCTCGGCATGCGAGGGCGTGGTGCGCGATTTCAGCGTGTTCTGGAATGTCTCGATGGTGGCGTCGGGCTTACCCCAGTAGCCGGTGCCCATGTTCTGGCCGCTGATCCAGATCTCACCGATCTGGCCATCGGGCAGCTCGGTCGCGGACTCGGCGTCGACGATCACCGCCCACTCGGAGACCCCGACCTTGCCTGCCGAGGCCTGTGCGACCGCCTTGGGCGAGTCGGCGTCGACCTCGACGATGCTGCCGGTGTTCAACGCGTCGCGGTCCACGTTGATGATCTTGGGTTCTTCGGAGGCCGGGGTGGTCGAGACGAACAGCGTGGCCTCGGCCAGACCGTAGGACGGTTTGATGGCCTTGGCCGGGAAACCGTAGGGACCGAAAGCCTCGTTGAACCGACGGACGGTGGCAGCCGAGATCGGCTCACTGCCATTGAGGACTGCCTTGACATTGGACAGGTCCAGCGGCGGCTCGCCGTCCTTGGGCAGCCCGCGCGCGGCGGCGTGGTCGAAGGCGAAGTTCGGGGCCACCGAGATGACGCCACCGGTGTCATCGGGCTTGCGTGCCATCTCCCGGATCCAGCGCGCGGGCCGCCGCACGAAGGCGGCCGGGGTCATGAAGGTGAAGTGGTGGCCGATCATCGGCGCCAGCAGCGCGGTGATCAGACCCATGTCATGGAAGAACGGCAGCCAGGACAGGCCGCGGTCACCCTCTTCCCCTTCCAGCGCCTCGATGATCTGGACGATGTTGGTGGCCAGATTGAGGTGGGTGATCTGCACACCGGTCGGGATGCGGGTGGAGCCCGAGGTGTACTGCAGGTAGGCCACGGTGTCGTTGGACACGTCGCGACGCTCCCAGGTGGCGGCCACGTCGTCGGGCACCGCATCGACGGCGATGACGCGGGGGCGCTGGTTGGCCGGACGCGTGCGGAAGAACTTGCGCACACCCTCGGCGGCATCGGTGGTGGTCAGGATCGCCGAGGGCTTGCAGTCGTCGAGCACGGCATGCAACCGTCCGACGTGACCCGGCTCGGACGGGTCGAACAGCGGCACCGCGATACGGCCGGCGTAGATGGCGCCGTACATGGCGACCAGATAGTTGAGGTTCTGCGGACTGAGGATGGCGACCCGGTCACCCTCGGCGGTGACCTGCTGCAGGCGTGCGGCGACGGCCCTGTTGCGGGCGCTGAACTGCGACCAGGTCAGCTCACGCGCAACACCGTCGCGCTCGGTCGAGAAGTCCAGGAAGCGATAGGCCAGCTTGTCACCGCGGACCTTCGCCCAACGCTCGACGTGGGCGACGACGCTGGCGCTCTCAGGGAACTTGATCTGTCCGTTCTTGATGAACGGATTGTGAAACGGCATCAAATACTCCTGTCACGCACACTTCTCATGGTCGCCCCCGAACGTGGGAAAGCGTACCGGTGGAGCGTGTTCGAACCTGCGCCCGACGACACGCCACTCTTAGTTTTCTCTTAATGTTAAGTGTTCGATTCGCGCAGGCCAAATCTGGTTACCGGCGAGTCGGCTCCCGGTCGAGCGATGCGAGGTGGGATACGACCCGACCGGTGATCGTGACTAGCCGTGCTTGGGCTCCGGCGCGTTCTGCAGCAGATCGCGTGCCCAGCCCAGCGTCCACTGGGTCGAGGTCCTACCGTCCATCTGCCAGAACTGCGGGGTGTTGTACAGCGCGTGCACCGGGCCCGCCGTGCTGCCGAGCAGGGCGTTGATGGTCGCAGGCAGGTTGGCGATCGAGAACGCCGATTCGGGTGCTGCGCAGATCAGGTCACCGGTGGCACAGATCTGATAGGTCCGGTCGTTCAACTCCCCGAATCCACCATCGCGCGGTCCGGTCATCGCCAGGCCCATCGCCGCGAGCATCGGCACCTCGTGCAGGGTGATCTCGGCGCCCTGGCCCGGCGCGTTGGGCTGCAGGTTCTCCCCGACCCCGTCCTGGCGGCGGCCGTCGGCGATCAGTGTGACGCCGAGGACCAGATCCTGATCGACGGGCCCGCGCCCGTTGCCGATATCGCTGGCGAGATCGCCGGCGATCACCGCGCCCTGGGAGAAGCCGACCAGGACATAGCTGGTCAGCGGGCAGCGGTTGTTCATATCGGCGATCGCCCGTACCGCCGCGTCTTTACCTTCGGCGCGGCTGTCGTTGTAGGACATCTGGCCGTCCGCCGAGAACGGATTGTGGAACTGGGCGGTGTAGGGGACGGTGTAGATCTCGACCCGATCGGTGCCGAACTCGGCACGCAGCGGGTTGGTGACGTTGAGCAGCAGCGCGATCGGGAACTGCACCGGATTGAGTGGATCGAGCTGGCGCGACGATTCCCAGGTGCCCGGTATCGACACCAGCTGGACATCCGGGCAGCTGGCATCCTGAAACTCTGGTCGCGGTTTGCCGGTCGGCGGCACCGCGGTCGGCACGTCGGTCGGCTGCCCCGGGGTGGCCAGCGGCGGAGTGTCCGGCTGCCGCAGCCACACCACGACACCGGCGACCAGCACCGCCACCAGGACGGCGACCGCCGCAGCGGCAGCCAGGGCCAGGATGCGGTGCCGTTTGCGTCGGCTGTTGTTGGCCATGCGTCATTAACTCCAGATGGTCCGTGCGCTGCCTCAGCAGAGCCGTTCGGTTGCGATGCGAATGTAGTCAGCGGTCGCGGCGTCGACGTCACCGACCTCCGGCGCCATCGAGCTGGAGTGGGCGTCATGCAGATCGTTGCGCACCAGTGGCACCACGAAATCCCACACCGCCTGCTCGGACTGCTTGGCCGCCCGCGCCTGGCAGACGTATGCGCCGATGCTCAGCGCCATCAGGTCATCGGACGGGTGCACCCCCGAGTCGACGAGGGCATCCAGATAGGACTGCTGGCGCGGCGTCACGGTCAGGTGCTCACTGAGACCGCCCGTGCGGGTGGCGCCCATCATCCCGTCGGCGCGGGCCATCGAGGACTCCTCGGCGGGCATACCGACCGAGGCCAGCGTGGTGTCCCCCGCGGTGCAACCGCACGAGAGGGCGCCGACCGCGGCCGCCGTCATGGTCAGCAACAGGGGCGTCAGCCGCAGGGTCGGCCACTTTGCCAGACCCGCACTGAACCGTTCGTTGCGCTGCACCATTCCACGGTACCGGCTGTCCGGCCGGCGCCAGGGAACGTGATCAAACCGTCAGCGGATGGCCGCTGCCAGGTCACCGGACAAGGCGGCGAGCTGTCCGGCCCAGCTACCCCAGTCGTGCTGGCCGTCGACCGGGAAGTCGAAATGCCCGTTACGTCCACCGATGGCGCGGTAATGCGAATAGAAGGTGCGGTTGCTGCCCTGGGCTTGGGCACAGTCGTTGATCATCGCGACGGGGTCGCTGCAGGTCGTGGTCTGCGGGCTGAAGATCCACAGCCGGGTGTTGTTGTCCACCAACAGCTGGGCGTGCACGTCGGGGTCATGCCACTTCCACCGGCCGAACTGCACCGGGCCCCACATCCGCTGGGTGTCCACCCCGCCGTACTGCGCCATCCCCGCGGTGATCGCGCCGTTCTCGAAGGTGCGCGAGGGGGTCAGGAAACCCGAGAGCGAGCCAGCATAGCGGAACCGGTCCGGATGGAAGGTGGCCAGCATCAGCGCGCCGGTACCACCCTGGGAGGCGCCGACGACGCCATGCCCGCTGGGTGCCAGACCCTTGTTGGCGGCCAGCCAGTCCGGCAGCTCGGTGGCCAGGAAGGTCTCCCACTGCTTGGAACCGTCCTGCTCCCAGTTGGTGTAGAGGCTCCACGCCCCACCGGCCGGGGCGGCCACCGAGATGCCCTTGCCCGCCAGGGTGTTCATCGCGTTGCCCGCGGTCACCCAGTTGCTGACATCGGGTGCGGCGTTGAAGGCGTCGAGCAGGAAGACCGCATGCGGCCCGCCGCCCTGAAACGCCACCGGGATGGCCCGGCCCATGGCCGCCGACGGCACCATCAGGTACTCGACGCCATCGGCGCGCGCGGCCGGTTCCGTCGTCGCCGACACCGTCCACAGGCCCAGCGCCATCAGCACCGCATACGCAAGAGCCTGCAGCCTCATGTCCCACCTCGTCTTCGATCGTGTGTTTGCCCCGCCGCCGCGTTGTAGTGAATCACATCACCACGGCGGCGGTCGGCGCAACGACTCGCAACGACCGGCCGGCGGAACCTACCCGGCGGCGGGTACTGCCCCGAGCACCCGCTGGATGTCGGGCTTCATGGCCTGCAACTGCGAACCCCAGTAACCCCAGCTGTGGGTGCCGTTCTCGGGGAAGTTGAACACACCGTTGCTACCACCGTTGGCCAGGTAGGTGTCGCGGAAGGTCTTGTTGGTCCGCAGGGTGAAACCCTCGAGGAACTTCGCGTTGAAGAGATTGCCCGCGCTGGCGCCGGCGTCGAGGTCCGACGGTTTGCCGTTACCGCAGAAGATCCAGATGCGGGTGTTGTTTGCGATCAGCTTGTCGATGTTGACGTAGGGGTCGTTGCGCTTCCAGGCGGGATCGCTGGACGGGCCCCACATGTCCTCGGACTTGAATCCGCCGGCATCACCCATCGACAGGCCCACCAACATCGGCCACCAGCCCTCGGACAGGTTCAGGAAGCCCGACAGCGACGCGGCGTAGGGGAATTGCTGTGGGTGATAGATCGCCAGTGTCAATGCCGCCGAGCCGGCCATCGACAACCCGACCACGGCGCTGCCCGTCGGCTTGACGGCCTTGTTGGACTGCAGCCAGGCAGGCAGCTCCTGGGTCAGGAAGGTCTCCCACTTGTAGGTGTAGGTCCCGTTCTTGCCCTTGGCCGGCTTGTACCAGTCGGAGTAGAAGCTGGACTGGCCGCCGACGGGCATGACCACCGACAGACCGGAGTTGTCGTACCACTCGAAGGCCGCGGTGTTGATATCCCAACCGTTGAAGTCATCCTGGGCACGCAGCCCGTCGAGCAGGTAGACCGCGGGCGCATTCTCACCGCCGCTCTGGAACTGGATGCGGATGTCTCGGCCCATCCCCGCCGACGGCACGTCCAGGTATTCCACCGCAAGACCCGGGCGGGAGAAGGCAGTTGCAGTCGCCGAGTCACCGACGACACCGACCAGTCCCGGTAGCACCGCGGCCGCGGCGGCCGCGATGGTCACTTTGCGGGTGGCACCGCGCATCCACTCGGCGAAAGTCATGTGTATTGGGATCCCGTCTGTTGTGGCCCGGACTCGAAGGCCCGTGTAGTCAACCACAATTGGCTGGGATGTCCCCGGTCAGCGAACGAGAGTGGCGATCAGATCCGGCTTGAGCGCCTGCAATTGGGCACCCCAGTAGACCCACGAATGATTGCCTGCCGCAGGGAATTCGAAGGTCGCGTTGGTACCGCCGGCGGCGGTGTAGCGCTCCTGGAACTTCTTGTTGCTGCCGATCGCCAAACCCTCCAGGCTGTCGGCGTTGAACTTCTGGGCCGGGTCGCCGTTGACATCCAGCGGGGTGGAACCCCCTGGCGCACAGTAAATCCACAGCCGAGTGCCAGCGGCGACCAACTTGCCGACCTGCTCGACGGGATCGTTGCGCTTCCACGCCGGATCCCAGGGCGGTCCCCACATGTTGTCGACGTTGTAGCCGCCGGCATCGAGCATGGCGACCCGGATCGCCTGCTTCATGAAGGCGGTCGAGGGGTTGAGGAATCCCGACAGTGATGCGGCATAACGGAACTGGTTCGGGTGGTAGGCAGCCAGGATCAACGCCGCGCCGCCGGCCATCGACAGGCCGACCACTCCGTTACCGGCGGGCGAGATCTGCTTCTCGGCAGCCAGCCACTGCGGAAGCTCGCTGGTGAGGAACGTCTCCCATTTGTAGGTGTACTGCTGGCTGTTGAACGACGACGGGGAGTACCAGTCGCTGTAGAAGCTGGACTGCCCGCCCACCGGCATCACCACCGACAGGCCCGAATCGTGAAACCACTCGAACGCCGGGGTGTTGATATCCCAACCGTTGTAGTCGTCCTGCGCGCGCAGCCCGTCGAGCAGGTAGACCGCATTCGGCCCGCCGGGCTGGAACTGGACCCGGATGTTGCGGTTCATGGCGGTGGAGAACACATCGAGGTATTCGACCGGCAGCCCTTCCCTGGAGAAGGCCGCGGCCGTGGGCGCGGGCACCGCGGCCACGGTGGCGAGCGCGACCATCGTGGCCAGCGCACGCGAGAGCAGAGTCAGGGTCCTACGCATGCTGTGTCTATCCGTCCATCTCAGCGGTGACGCCACCCACCGAGTCACCAGGTGGTGGCGCGTTGCGGGCGTTGCGGGCCACGCTCATGTATCGGCCCAACATAACCGCGGCGTTACCGCAGCTGCAAAACCCTTGTTAGCTGGGTCACGGTCCGGTGGCGGGCAATCCGGTGTAGACGGGCGTCTTCGGCGGAGGAACATCCAGCTTGCAGCGGTACAGCTCGTAGAGCGGAACGCGGTCGATGCGGTAGCTGCCGAACTCCATCGCGTGGAAGAAGTTGGACAGGAACCGACGGGGCCCCATCGGTCCGCGCACCGAGGTCAGGATCGCCTCGGTGTCGGGACACCTCAGGGCGACCTCCGCCTGGGCGATCCAATCCTCGTCGAGATACTGCGGGATGTAGGGGCGCTGCTTGAGGAAGGGCCCCTCGGCCACCGCCCAGTCCGGGAACAGATTCTTGTCGTGCCCGATCCTGGCGTCCTCCAAGCGCTCGGTGTGCGCGGCCAACGGATTGGTCAGACCGATCTGGTCGATCACCCGGACGTCGAGCCCGACATTCATCCCGAGCATGCCCATATTGGTGAAAAAGACTGTGTGCGGCCCGGTTTGGCCTGGCGGCCGGGGCTTGTCCGGCGGCGGCGGAATGGCCGGGACGACATCCCAGACGTCGTAGTTACCCGAGGGCAACAGCAGTGCCCCGTCGGGCGTATTGCGCAGCGCCACAAGCACTGCGCGCATCCGCGGGTAGTCCAGGTAATCCGCGGCGGTCAGCGGGTGGGCGTGCCCCGTCGCCTGGGCGTAGAACCGACGTTCGTCGACGATTCCGGAGTAGGTGACCCGGGTGGCGTCGGCACCCATGCCCGGCGAATTCGCGGCCCACAGCGCCCATCCCGCGACACCGAGCCACAGCAGGCTTGCCGAACCGGAGAGCAAATACACCGTGCGCCGCGCCGCGCCGGCCCGCTCCGGCACCGTGATCGGGACCACGGCCACCGGCGCCAGGATCAGGAACAGCGCGGTCAGTAGGACCCGGCCATGCATGAAGTCGCCACCTTGGCGCACCCAGTAGACGGCCTGGACGATCCCACTGAGGACCACGAACACGACCGCGGCGGTGGGGTTCTGGACCAGCCGCGCCAGCCGGGATCCGGTCGGCTCGCCAGCCTGCTGCGGCGCCCGGCCGCGGACCAGCGTGAGAACCAGGACCACCGCGAGCGCGACCAGCAGCACCAGCGGGATCCACAGCAGATACGGCGCGTTGAAGTTGCCGAGGTAGAGCAGGCCCTGGCTCCACTTCGCCCCCGAGGCGTCCTTGGCCACCGCGGTCTGGGGCACCAGCAGGCCGTAGTAACCCATCCGGAAGATCTGGTAGGCCACCGGAAGTGCGCCACCGGCGGCGACGATCAGCAGCCGCCGGCCGCGGCCCGGAGCGGCCAGCACCATCATGACCAACGCGACGCCACCGACCAGCGCCAGTTCCGGGCGGACCAGCACGCTCAGCCCCGCCACGAAGGCCAGTACCGCGGTCAGGCCTGCACCGGTGTGGGCGCGGGCCTGCGACCAACGCACCATCAACCACCAGAGCAGGCCGATATAGGCCAGCACCAGTCCGTTTTCCAGGCCCGATGACGCGAAATCCCGGGCCGGTGGGACCGCGATGTAGACCAACACGCCGGCGGGCAGCAGCAGTGCGCGCCGACCGGTGAGCAGGGGCGCGTACAACCGGGCGGTGCCCAGCATCACCAGCACCACGCCGGCCACACTGAGTCCCAGCGCGAGCGCCAGTGCGACATACTCCAGCCGCACCGGGCCGGCCACCCAACTGGTCGCGGTGATCAGGTAGGTCCACAGCGTGGAGGTGTTGGATTCGACACGCTCACCGACGTTGAACACGGGCCCGTTGCCCGCCAACAGATTCCGCACCGTGCGCAGCACGATCAGACCATCATCGGCCATCCAGCGCCGCTGCCAGGCGCCCCAGCCGAACAGCACGGTGACCACGAGCACCGACAGCCACAGACTGGCCCGGGCCGGGACGCTGTAGCGCACGACCGGCCTGCCGCTCAGCCGTGCGGCGGTCGCCGCGGCGAGTCGATCAACTGAAGTAGGCAGCCGCACCGACGGTACCGATCAAGGCCAGAGCGAGCACCTGCAGCACCCGGTCGCCCAGGGCGATCTCCTCGGGTTCGCCGGCGTGCCCGCCGTCGATGTCGACCGCGTAGCGCAGGATCGCGATGGTGAACGGGATGATCGAGATGGCCCACCACGATGCCGAACCGCCGTCACGTTCGAAGGCGAACAGGGCGTAGCACAGCACCACCGCGGTGGCGGCCAGCGTCCACACGAAGCGCAGGTATCCGCTGGTGTAACTCTCCAGCGACTTGCGGATCTTGGCACCTGTGCGTTCGGCCAGTTGCAGCTCCGCATAGCGCTTGCCGGCCGCCATGAACAGCGAACCGAAGGCCATCACGAGCAGGAACCATTGCGAGAGTTGAATTCCCGCGGCGACACCACCGGCGATGGCACGGATCAGGAAGCCGGAGGAGACGATGCAGATGTCGATGACCGGCTGGTGTTTGAGGCCGAAACAGTAGGCCAGCTGGATGACGATGTAGACGCCGATCACCACGGCGAGGTTGGGTGAGACCAACCAGGAGATGACCAGGGCGGCCACCCCCAGCACGACGGCCAGGATGTAGGCCAGGGATTCGGGAACCACACCGGCCGCGATCGGCCGGAAACGCTTGGTGGGATGGGCCCGGTCGGCCTCGACGTCGCGTGCGTCGTTGACCAGGTACACCGACGAGGCGGCGAGGCTGAACACCACGAAGGCCGCCAGCACCTTGATCAGGACTTCGCGGTAGTCGTCGACGACGAACCGGTCGTCACCGAGGGCGGCCACCGGGGCCGCGAACACCAGGACGTTCTTCACCCACTGCCGCGGGCGCAGTGCCTTGACGATTCCGGCCGCCAGGTTCTTCGGCGGCGCGTGAGTCGGGTGTGGTTCTTCGCTCACAGTCCTGATTCCTTTCGGCCCGCCGTGCGGTCCGCGACGGCGTCCACGGTTCTGGCGACCGCGGTGCCGACCACAACACCGGTCAGCACGTCGGTCGGGTAGTGCACGCCGAGGACCAGACGCGACAGCGCCATCGGCGGAATCAGCAGCCACGGCAACGGCAGTTCGGTGACGCGACCCAGCAGGATGGCCGCGGCCGTGGTCGACGTGGCGTGAGCCGAGGGAAAACTGAGCTTGCTGGGGGTGCCCACGTTGACCGCGATGGCCGGATGGTGCGGACGTTTGCGCTTGACGACCCGCTTGATCACCACCGCGGCCGCGTGCGCGGCGAATGCGCCGACACCCGCGGTGAGCCAGGCGCGGCGGCGTTGCGGTTGCAGCACCGCCCCCAGCACGGAGACGCCGACCCAGCCCGCGCTGTGCTCACCGAAATGCGAAAGGGTTCGCGCGGTCGCCAATACCCCGGGCCGACCGGCCAATGCGGACTGAACCGCGACGAGCGCCGCCTCTTCGGGCGCCAGATCCGCAGCCACGTCAGGCCCGCTCCAGCGCCGACTGGTTCAGGACGGCCTCCCAGCGCTGTGGACTGGTCAGCTCAGGCTGCGCGGCGCGGTACACCTTGCGCATTCTGTCGAACTTACGGGCCAACAGCAGTTGTCGTTTGAGCGACTCGCGCAGCAGCCCGAACATCTTCTCCCGGTCACGCTGCCGGTACACCACGCCGCGTCCGTCGGCGGTGGTCACGGTGACCCCGTCGACCGTGCACAGCGAGAACCACCGCGCGTCCTGGGTGGCCACATTGATCTGCGGGCGCACGTGGTGCGCCGGATCGTGCGGCGAGAGCTGATGTGCTACACCGCGTGTCAACCGGGACACGATGGACACCGGGTTGGTCGGGATGGCGACCTTCTTGCGCCACCTCTTGTCCGAAGGGGCAGGCAACGCGGTGGCACTCTCCAGCACCACGGCGTCCGGGAACCGCTGCCGCATTGCGCGGACTTCCGGCAACGCGGATTCCAGGATGGAGAAGATGTGGTCGGGCCCGGCGAGGAAGTCGTCCATCGCCTTGTTCTGAATGGCAACCGTCGAGTATTCAAGGCAGAGAAGGTGTTTCAGTGTCGCCTTCAGATGGCTGGCAACCAGACCACCGATCTTGCCGTCCCAGTGCAGGGCCGCGACCACCAGCCTGTTGCGCAGGTGGAAGTAGGCCTGCCAGTCGATGGCATCGTCCTTGTCGCTCCAGGCCATGTGCCAGATGGCCGCACCCGGCAGCGTGACCGTCGGATAGCCGTGTTCGCTCGCGCGCAGACCGTACTCCGAGTCGTCCCACTTGATGAACAGCGGCAGCGGCTGGCCCAATTCCTCGGCCACCTTGCGCGGGATCATGCACATCCACCAGCCGTTGTAGTCGACGTCGATGCGGCGGTGCAGCATCCGGCTGCGCTCGTGCTCCTCGGAGTTCAGCGGGTACTTGGCGAAGTTGTGGTCGTATTCGGTGTTGATCGCGCCGGTCCACATGAAGTTCTCGGAGTCGATCATCTCGCCCATGACGTGCAGGTGGCTGGGCTCCTGCAGGTTGAGCATCTGCCCGCCGACCAGCGTCGGCACCTTGGCGAACCGGCTGAAGGCCAACGCCCGCAGGATCGAATCCGGCTCGACGCGGATATCGTCGTCCATGAACAGGATCTGCTCACAGTCGGTGGTGCGCAGCGCCTCGTACATGACCCGGCTGTAGCCGCCCGAGCCGCCGAGGTTGGGCTGGTAGTGCACCGAGAGCCGGTCCCCGAGGGCCGCGGCGGCGGCATCGAAACCGGGATGGTCCTTGGCCTTGTTGTTGCCCTGGTCGGACACGATGACCGCACCGATCACCTTGTCGACCAACGGATCCGATGTCAGCGCGGCCAGCGCGCTCACGCAGTCGGCCGGTCGGTTGAAGGTGGGGATACCGATCGCGACATCGGCGCGTCCGGGCGCCTGCACCGGGGCATACCAGCCGGCGCTGTGCACCGTCACCGCGGTGTCGGTGGTGATGTCGAACCAGATCCACCCGCCGTCCTCGAACGGGGCGAGCTCGACCTCGAACTCGATGACCGCGGGCGTCTCACCGACACTGGACGCCTCGGTGCCGCCGACGGTGATCCGAGCGCCGGTGGCCTTGGACCGGTAGACGTCGATGCGGGCGGTGCCGGTCAGTTCGACGCGCAACACCACCGACGGCAGAATCGACCACCGTCGCCAGTAGCTCGCCGGGAAGGCATTGAAGTAGGTGGCGAACGAGACCTCCGACTCGGCACCGATCTCCAGCGTGGTGCGGGTCGGCGCGTGCGCACGCCGGGCGTTGGTCTCGGATTCCTCGATGTAGAGCTTGCGGACATCGAGCGGCTCGCCGGGTCGCGGCAGGATGATCCGCGACAGCAGGCTCACCGCACGCGTTTCGGTCGAGTCCAGTGCTCCGGATGGGATGTCGCTCATGTTGGGTTGCTGCCTTCGTCGTTGGCGTTCAGCGCAGCACCGTCACGCAGGTGCGGCGCCAGAATGTTGTCGTACATGTTGAGCGCGCTGGCGATCGCCATGTGCATGTCGAGGTACTGATAGGTGCCCAGCCGACCACCGAAGAGCACATTGGCCGCCGCGGTCTCGGCCTTGGCTCGCTCCCGGTACCCGGCCAGCAGACGGCGATCGGCGTCGGTGTTGATCGGGTAGTACGGCTCGTCATCGTGCTCGGCGAAGCGGGAGAACTCCCGCATGATCACGGTCTTGTCGCTCGGATAGTCGCGCTCGGGATGGAAGTGCCGGAACTCGTGGATGCGGGTGAACGGCACATCGGCGTCGTTGTAGTTCATGACGGGTGTGCCCTGGAAGTCCCCACAGTCGCTCAACACCTCGGTCTCGAAATCCAGCGTGCGCCAGCCGAGGCGGCCGTCGACGTAGTCGAAATAGCGGTCCAGCGGTCCGGTGTAGACCACCGGGGCATCCGGGCTCTGGGCCCTCAGCTGCTCGCGGACGTCGAACCAGTCGGTGTCCAGGCGCACCTCGATACGCTCGTCGGCGGCCATGTTCTGCAGCCAGGCGGTGTAACCCTCGACCGGCAATCCCTCATAGGTGTCGTTGAAGTAGCGGTTGTCGAAGTTGTACCGCACCGGTAGCCGATTGATGATGGCCGCGGGTAGTTCGGCGGGGTCGGTCTGCCACTGTTTGGCCGTGTAGTGCTTGACGAAGGCCTCATAGAGCGGGCGGCCGATCAGCGAGATGGCCTTCTCTTCCAGGTTCTGGGCATCGGCGGTATCGATCTCGGCGGCCTGCTCCTTGATAAGCGCGCGCGCCTCGTCGGGGGTGAAGTACCGCCCGAAGAACTGCGACACCAGGCCGAGGCCCATCGGGAACTGGTAGGCCTGGCCGGCGTGCATCGCGAACACCCGGTGCTGGTAGCCGGTGAAGTCGGTGAAATTGCGGACGTAGTCCCACACCCGCTTGTTGGATGTGTGGAAGAGGTGCGCGCCGTATCGGTGGATCTCGATACCGGTGGCGGGATCCGCCTCCGAGTACGCGTTACCTCCTATATGGGAGCGTCGCTCGACGACGAGCACGCGCTTGCCGAGCTGGGTGGCCGCACGCTCGGCGATCGTCAGGCCGAAGAATCCGGATCCCACGATGATGAGGTCAAAGCGGTCGGAGGCCAGGCCAGGAGATTGATCGGTCATCGGCAGCAAGGGTATCCGACCGGGCCCCGCCGACCCGAAACGTGTGACGCGCCCGGTCGAACGGCAGGTCGCGATTCGCTCACGATTCCGCATCGTCACTCTAGACCCACTAGTCACAGCAGTACCATCAAACGCGTTGGCAGATCGACGGTTACCGGGGCACGAGAACCGTCGAGACGCCGAATGTGCCACCCGAAAAACACACGTAGTCCATGTATTGAGGAGACTTCCGTGCCGAACCGACGTCGACGCAAGCTCTCGACAGCCATGAGCGCAGTCGCCGCCTTGGCCGTCGCAAGTCCAGTCGCCATTGCCGCCGTATCCGAGATGTCCGAGGCGAAGGAACCGCAACATCGCGAGTTCGTGCACGCCGCGATGATCACCGACCTGCCGATGGAGCTGTTCTCGGCACTGTCACAGGGTCTGTCGCAGTTCGGCGTGAACATGCCCCCGATCCCCACCGGCCTGCTGTCCGGTGCCTCGGCGGCGAGCCCGACGCTGACCGCCCCCGGACTGGCCTCGCCGGGGCTCACCTCGCCCGGGCTGACCTCCCCGGGGCTGACCACACCGGGCCTGACCTCGCCGGGGCTCACCACACCGGGCCTGACCACCCCCGAACTGACCACGCCCGGCCTGACCTCGCCGGGGCTCACCACACCGGGCCTGACCACCCCCGAATTGACCACGCCCGGTCTGACCACGCCCGGTCTGACCACACCAGGTCTGACCACACCCGGCCTGACGACTCCGGAACTCACCACACCCGGCCTGAGCATTCCGCCGGTCGGCGCCGCCGGGCCGTCACTGTCACCGGGTGCCCTGTCGCCGACCTCGCTGACCGCTCCCGGTCTGACCAGTCCCGTGGGCCTGACCGATCCGGGTCTCGGTGGTGTGGGCCTGCCGGGCGAGATCCCGATCGCCGCGCCGATCGGCCTGGATCCGATGGCGGGTACCTACCCGATCCTCGGGGCCGACCCGTCACTGGCGGCTCCGATGGCCACCCCGGGCAGTGGCGGACTGCTGGGCACCATCAACAGCGCCGCCGAACAGCTCGGCGCCGGGCAGGCGATCGACCTGCTCAAGGGCATGGTGATGCCGGCGATCATGTCGGCGGTCAAGAGCGCGGCCCCGGCTGCGGCACCCGCCGCGGCAGCCGCCCCGGCTGCAGCGGCACCGGCACTCGGTGCGGCGGAGGCCGCCACGGGTGCGGCCGCCGCGGCAGCATCGGCCGCCGGAGCCTGACCGGCCCCACCGCTTGTCACCTGACGGCACCGCAGAAGCCAGCGTCGGCTCTGCGGTGCCGTTATGTGCAGGCGTGTCGCAACACTAGTAACACCAAGCACATACGTAACATCTGCTTGTGCCGCGTCGCCGTCCAACACCGTCGCTACTGCTGTCCGCAGTGCTCGGTACGGTCGCGATCCTGCCCTGGGCGATCACCGGCATCCCCGGCGACGATGCGCCCACCCGGACCCCCTCCACCGCCATCACCCAGCAACCCCTGGACGATCTGGGTACCGGGGAGACTATTCGCGAGATTCGGCAGGACACCCCGTTTTCACTGGTCGCGCTGACCGCCGAGGATCTCGAGGGCACCAGCGCACGGGTCCGGGCTCAGCGCCCCGACGGCAGCTGGGGGCCCTGGTACACCGCCGAGGCACTCGACGGTATCGGCCCCGATGCCCAGACCACGCACGGCACCGAACCCGTTTTCGTCGGCCGCACCAACGCGGTCCAGATCGCGGTCACCCATACTCCCGCCCCGGAGCCGACACCGACGGCAGATCTGGGCTACATCCCGGCCAACGTCGCGCATCCGCTGCCGCAGAACGTCAACGCGGTCCTCATCAGCCCTCCCGAGGCGCCGGTCGATATCCAGATCCCGCCGCCGGCGGCGGTCACCGTACCGGGCCAGGCGCCGCAGATCATCTCCCGCGCGCAGTGGGGGGCCGACGAGTCGCTGCGCTGCGGCGCACCCATCTACGACCGCGGCATCCGCGCCGGGGTGGTGCACCACACCGCGGGAAGCAACGACTACGCACCGGAGGATTCCGCCGCGATCGTGCGGTCCATCTACGAGTACCACGCCCGCACGCTGGGCTGGTGCGATATGGCCTACAACGCGCTGGTCGACCGGTACGGACAGGTCTTCGAAGGGCGCGCAGGCGGGATGGACCGCGCGGTGCAGGGCGCGCACACCGGCGGATTCAACACCGACACCTGGGGTGTGGCGATGATCGGCGACTTCAATGCCGAGCCGCCGACACCGATCCAGCTACGCACCACCGGGCGGCTGCTGGGCTGGCGACTGGGCCTGGATCGGGTGGACCCGCGCGGCACCGTCGCACTGACCTCCGCAGGCGGCAGCTTCACCCTGTTCCCACGCGGGGCGACACCGACCCTGCCCACCATCTTCACCCACCGCGATGTCGGCAACACCGAATGCCCCGGCGCCGCCGCCTACGCCCAGATGGGATTGCTGCGCGATATCGCCGCACGCTTCAATGCCCCACCCGGACAACAGGATCTGGTCGACGCACTGCGCGGTGGCGCCATCTTCGCCAAGTGGCAGTCCGAGGGCAGCGAGAAGGGACCGTTGGGTATGCCGACCTCGCCGGAGTCCTCCGGTTTCGGAACAGCCCGCTACGCCACCTTCGACCACGGGGCCATGTACTGGTCCCCGGAATCGGGTGCCCAACCGGTCACCGGCGCCATCTATGACGCTTGGGGCACACTGGGTTTCGAACGCGGCGCGCTGGGATTGCCGACCAGCGGCGAGATCGAGGAACCGCTGTGGATCAAGCAGAACTTCCAACACGGAACGCTGAACTTCGACCGTGAGCACGGCACCGTCACGCGGGTCATCGACGGTGTCCCCCACGAGGTTCCGGCAGCCGAGCATTCGCCGGTCCAGCTGGAGCGATTCACCCCGATCAGCGCCGGGAAGCTATAACCACCAGCGTTCCAGGACGCGGGCCAGCCCATCCTCGGTGTTGGGGGTGGTGACTTCGTCGGCGGCAGCCTTGGCCTCCGGATGCGCATTACCCATCGCCACCCCGAGACCTGCCCACTGCAGCATCGGGATGTCGTTGGGCATGTCACCGAAGGTGATGATGTCGCCCGCCGCGATTCCCAGCGGCCCGGCCACCTCGGCGACACCGGTGGCCTTGCTCAAACCGCTCGGAAGCACCTCGATCAGGCCGTTGTTCGTCGAGTACGTCAGATCACCCTCGCTGCCGACATGCGGTGCCAGCGCCTGCGCCATGTCCCCGGAGCGCGCACCGGCCTTGCGGATCAGCAGTTTGACCGCGGGCGCGCTCAGCAGATCCTCAAGGGACACCTCGGTGTTGTCCGGGTTCAACCAGGCGTGCTCGTAACCGGGAGAACTCACGAACTGCGGGGTGGCCGCATCGTGTGCACTGCGACCGACCCGCTCCACCGCCAGACCGGCGCCGGGGATCACCCTGGCCGCGATATCGGCCAGCCGCGCCAGCGATTCGACCGACAGCGTGCGTGCCGAGACGATGCGGTCGGTGGCCGAGTCATAGATCACCGAACCGTTGGCGCACACCGCCATCGGCGCGAAACCGAGCTGCTCGATCACCGGCGGGATCCAGCGCGGCGGCCGGCCGGTGGCCAGCACGAACTGCACGCCGGCGTCAACCGCCGCGCGGACCGCGGCGACCGTCCGTGGGGTCACCCGTTCGTGCTCGTCGAGCAGTGTGCCGTCGACATCGGTGGCGATCAGGTCGGGCAGCATCAGCGACGCCCGGTGGGACATGGGTGAGACGGGTGATCTCGGTGCAACACAGCGGTCATCGCCATCCTCAAGCTCGAATGTCATAGGTGGGGAAGGGGCGTTTGCCTATTCCCGTGACTCACCGCGCTGCTGCGACGCGCGCCGCGCCGCCTTCTCGGCGGCTTCCTCCATGTCCATCCGGTCGGCCTCGGCCAGGGTCGGGGCACCACCGCCCAGGCGGTGCGGTACCCAGAACTCGCCGGCCGGATGCGGCCCGTAGTCATCCTGAACCTGCTCGAGCAGATGCTGCATGCGGTGGCGCAACAACGCCGTGAGCTCGGCCGGCGGCAGCGTCGGATAGATCGGCTCACCCACCGCCACCGAGATCGGCACCTTGGGCCTGCGCATGTTCTTCGGATGCCCCTTGGTCCAGATGCGCTGGGCGCCCCAGACGATGTGCGGGATGATGGGCACGTCGGCGTCGATGGCCATCCGGGCCGCACCGGACTTCAGCGCCTTGATCTCGAAGCTGCGGCTGATGGTGGCCTCCGGATACACCCCCACCAGTTCACCGGCGCGCAGCGCCGCGCACGCCGCGGCGAAGGAGTCCGCCCCGCTGGCCCTGTCGACTTCGATATGACGCAGCTTGCGCATGATCGGTCCGCCGATCTTGTGATCGAAGACCTCTTTCTTGGCCATGAAACGCACCTTCCGGCCGCGCCCCTGCTTATAGGCGGGCAAACCGGCGAAGGTGAAATCGAAATAGCTGGTGTGGTTGACCGCGATCACCGCGCCGCCGGTGACCGGGAGGTTCTCCACTCCGGTGACAGTGAACTTCAAGCCCTGCAACCGCCACACCAGGCGGGCGGTTTGAATGACAGTCCCGTATACCGGCTCCACGGGAGTAAGCGTAGCCACTCGCTGTGCGCCGAGGCGGAAGAGCATCCGCGCTGGCGGTAAACTCGTGATCGGGCAACAGACCACCAAAGGGGCTATACGTGCAGGTCACAAGCATCGGACACGCCGGATTCCGGATCGAAACGGAGGCAGGCAGCATCCTGTGTGACCCCTGGGTCAACCCCGCGTACTTCGCGTCCTGGTTCCCTTTCCCGGACAACTCCGGTCTGGACTGGGACGCCCTGGGCGACTGCGACTATCTCTACGTCAGCCACCTGCACAAGGACCACTTCGACCCGGCCCTGCTGCGCGCGCACGTCAACAAGGACGCCACCGTGCTGCTGCCCGACTACCCGGTGCCGGATCTGCGCCGTGAGCTCGAAGCGCTGGGCTTTCACACCTTCTTCGAGACCACCGACTCGGTCAAGCACCGGGTGAGCGGTCCCAAGGGCGACCTCGACGTCATGATCATCGCGCTGCGGGCACCCGCCGACGGACCGATCGGCGACTCCGGGCTGGTGGTCTCCGACGGCACCACGACCGCTTTCAACATGAACGACGCCAGGCCCATCGACCTGGATGTCCTGGTGTCCGAATTCGGCCATATCGACGTGCACATGCTGCAGTACTCCGGGGCCATCTGGTATCCCATGGTCTACGACATGCCCGCGCGCGCCAAGGAGGCCTTCGGCGTCCAGAAGCGGCAGCGGCAGATGGACCGTTGCCGCCAGTACATCGCACAGGTGGGAGCCAGCTGGGTGGTGCCCTCGGCGGGGCCGCCGTGCTTCCTGGACCCGGAGCTGCGTGATCTCAACGACGACCACGGCGATCCCGCCAACATCTTCCCCGACCAGATGGTCTTCCTGGACCAGATGACGAGCCACGGGCACAACGGCGGGCTGCTGATGGTTCCCGGCTCGACGGCCGATTTCACCGGCTCACAACTGAATTCGTTGACGCATCCGATCGATGATCCGGAATCGGTCTTCACCACCGGCAAGGCCGATTACATCGATGCCTATGCCCGGCGTCAGGCTCCCGTTCTCGCGGCCGAGAAGGCGTCCTGGGCGCCCGCCGAGGGTGAACCGCTGCTGGAACCGTTGCGGGCACTGTTCGAGCCGATCATGCTGGCCTCCGATCAGATCTGCGACGGCATCGGTTATCCGGTGGAACTGCGCATCGGCCCGGAGACCGTGGTGCTCGATTTCCCCAAGCGTGCTGTGCGCGAAGCAATTCCCGACGAGAAGTTCCGCTACGGATTCGCGATCGCACCGGAACTGGTGCGCACCGTGGTTCGCGACGACGAGCCGGACTGGGTGAACACCATCTTCCTGTCCACCCGGTTCCGGGCATGGCGGGTCGGTGGTTACAACGAGTATCTGTACACATTCTTCAAATGCCTGACCGATGAGCGCATCGCCTACGCCGACGGTTGGTTCGCCGAGGCGCACGACGACAGCGCCTCGACAACACTGGCGGGCTGGGAGATCCAGCGGCGCTGCCCGCACCTGAAGGCCGATCTGTCCAAATTCGGTGTGGTCGAGGGCAACACGCTGACCTGCAATCTGCACGGCTGGCAGTGGAATTTGGAGAACGGCCGCTGCCTGACCGCCAAGGGCCACCCACTGCGAACCGCGCGATTGTGAACGCACCGCAGTCGGTGTCACCGGTCTACGACGACGGCATGGTGCTGCTTGATCGCCAGGCGATCACCTTGCGGCGCTACCACTTCCCGTCGGGGACCTCGAAGGTGATCCCGCTGCGAGCCGTGCGCTCCTACCGGGCCGAATCCCTCGGCCTGATCACCGAGCGCTTCCGGATCTGGGGTAGCACCGATCCGCGCCGGTGGATGCCGCTGGACATCTGGCGGCCCCTCAAGTCCACCCTGGTGATCCTCGATGTGCCGGGCACCCAACCCGCGCCTGCGTTCACGCCGTTGCGCCCCGACGAGTTCGTCACCATCCTCGACGAACTGCTCGGCGGCTAACGCACCCGCATCACCGTCTGCTCCAGCAGCCATTGCGCGGCGCGGGTCGCCGACTTGGTGGCACTCGCGGCCGCCCGCTGCCACGCGGTGGGCGGGTCGGCGGGCCGCACCCGCAGCTCGTCGCCGACACTCAGCACACCGGGGTTCAGGACATCGATGTACACCCCCAGGAACCGGTCGGTGCGCGCGGCCAGCGCCCGGGTGATGGTCTTGTCCAGCTCCAGGCCGGGTTGCGGCCGGGTCGGCACAACACACCGGATGGTCGGGATGGTCACCCGCAACAGAGCGGTCCCGATACCCAATTCGCCGCCCACCCAGTCCGATTCGGGGAACGGACGGTCGTCGTCGGCGATATCGACCAGCACGTTCGGCCGGAACCGGCGCACGTCGAGGGTGCCGCCGGTGAGGTGCCGCAGACTGGCGGTGCTCAGCAGATGCAGCGGGGCGAGGTCGACGAAGGTGCCCGGCGGCGTGGAGTAGCGGGCCAGGGTGACGATGTCCTTGGTCGGGAACACCGAGGTGTCCGGCAGCGGTTCACCGTCGGAAAGTCCGAAGTCCTTGCGCACCTGCTCGGGACGATAGTTGTCCAGCGAATCGGACACCCTCATCCGGTGCACGCTGGTATCTCCCACCGGGGGAAGGGCGGTCAACCGCATCTCCCGGCCTGCCAGCTCCGAGAGCGCCGCGTGTATTTCAGGGTCGTCGCTGGTCAGCTCGCGGCCATCGGGAAAGGTGACGACCACCGTGGGGACGCGGCCCGGGCCGGCCTGCGCATCGGGCTCGGCGAGATAGCGTGCGGTGCAGCCCAACAGCGCCGGGACGCGACGTGCCGATGCCGTCACGCCCTTGCCCACGTCACGGACGGCCCACAACCGGTCGGCGTGCACGCCGCGCGCGTCGACGGCCACCCGATCCACCCGGCAGCCGCCCATCGACTTGACCGGAAAGCGCCACAACTCGGTCACTGTGGGCGCAGCGGGCTGGGTGGCCACCGCTGTCTAGCCCGAAACCGTTTGGCGCAGTTCGGATACGGCGTCGGAGGCGGTGTCGTAGATGCGCACCACGGCCTGGTCACCCGCGGTCAGGTACGTCGACTCCCCCAGGGGGGTGTACTTGGTGGCCCCGATGCCGATCAGCACATTCTCGGGATGTCCGGAGGCGACCATGAGCGCGCCGACATCCTCCAACGGGGTGTCCTCGGAGCCTTTTTGGTTGGCCAGCCGTTCGGTGATCCAGTCCAGCAGCACCTCGCCGTAATAGGAGTAACCCAGCAACGGGCTGTCGACGCCGTACTCGCGCTCCTGTCCGTCGGCTCCGCGCAGGAAACACACCAACCGCAGGGTGGCCGTCGGCCCGTCGGGGGTCAGGTCACTGATGTCGTAGAACCGGCGCGCCACGCCCTTGGATGCCGGGCCCCAGTTCTTCTTGTCGCTGATCTTGCGGGCACCGGGGCGTCGGATCGAGCAGTCGTTGAACGCACCGAGCGCGAACGGTTCCAGCTTGGCGACGGTGTCGCCGTTCCAGTGCACCCGGCAGGCCAGGCCCACCTCGGGCTCGATCTGCAGGTTCAGCGGTTCGTCGCTGGCCGGCAGCGTGATGGCATCGTGCGAGAGCGGGAACTCACCGAGGAAACCGTCGGCACCGGGTGCGTACCACGGGAAGATGCCCTTGGGGGCCGCACCGTGGCTCTGCACATTCGCGAAATCGACTGCCTCGCCGGCTTGTTCGAGATGCCCGGCGAAGTTGCCGGCCACCCCGAAGCCGAACCACGAGCGCAGCTCCTCGATATCGATGTCGATCACGGTGTGAGTACCTCCGTACCTACGTAGGGCACCAGCGCCGGGGGCACCCGGACACTGCCGTCGGCCTGCTGATGGTTCTCCAGGATCGCCACCAGCCAGCGCGTGGTGGCCAGTGTGCCGTTCAGGGTCGCCGCAATCTGCGGTTTGCCGTTCTCGTCGCGGTAACGGGTCGACAACCGGCGGGCCTGGAACGTCGAACAGTTCGACGTCGAGGTCAGTTCGCGGTAGGTGCTCTGCGTGGGAACCCATGCCTCACAGTCGTATTTGCGCGCCGCGGACGAGCCCAGGTCGCCGGCGGCGACGTCGATCACCCGGTAGGGCACCTCGATGGCCGCCAGCATCTCGCGCTGCCAACCAAGCAGCCGCTGATGCTCGGCTTCGGCTTCCTCGGGGCGGCAGTAGACGAACGCCTCGACCTTGTCGAACTGGTGCACCCGGATGATGCCCCGGGTGTCCTTGCCGTAGCTGCCTGCTTCCCGGCGGAAGCACGACGACCACCCCGCATAGCGCTTGGGTCCCGCGGAGAGATCCAGGATCTCGTCGCTGTGATAACCGGCCAGCGGCACCTCCGAGGTGCCCACGAGGTAGAGGTCATCGTCGTCGAGGTGATAGATCTCGTCGGCGTGTGAGCCCAGGAACCCGGTGCCGGCCATGACCTCCGGGCGCACCAGCACCGGCGGGATCATCAGGGTGAAACCGTTCTCGGTGGCCAACCGGACCGCGAGCTGCAACAGGCCCAGCTGCAGGAGCGCGCCGCGGCCGGTCAGGAAGTAGAACCGCGAACCCGACACCTTGGCACCGCGTTCCATGTCGATCAGACCCAGCGCCTCACCGAGGTCGAGGTGGTCGCGGGGGTTGTCGATCGCCGGTGGCGCGCCCACGGTGTCGAGCACCACGAAATCGTCCTCACCGCCGGCGGGCACACCGTCGACGATGATGTTCGAGACCGCCATGTGGGCGGCGGTGAAGGCCGCCTCCGCATCGGCCTGGGCAGCCTCTGCCGACTTGACCTCGTCGGCCAGCTCCTTGGCGCGGGCCAGCAACGCGGGGCGTTCCTCGGGGGAGGCCTTGCCGACCGACTTGCTGGCGACCTTCTGATCGGCGCGCAGGGTGTCGGCGGCGGAAACCGCCGCGCGCCGGGCGACATCGGCGGCCAGCAGCGCGTCCACCAGGGCCGAGTCCTCGCCACGCGCACGCTGTGAGGCGCGGACGCGCTCGGGATCGTCACGGAGCAGCTTGAGGTCGATCACGGCGGTAACCCTACTTGCGCCATACGCAGCCAGAAAGCGCGGGCCACAACCACATAACATTACAACTGCATCACTTGTCACACATCGTGACACGCCTGTCACAATGGGAGGCGATGTCGCACCCACCCGAGGACGAGCCCGCAGCCGCGGAACCGTTTCCGACCGAGGCCCAGCCCGCGTCGAAAGCGGATTCCCGCTGGCACCGCGCGCTGTCGCTGAGCAACCCACTGAGCCCAACCCGGCGGGCACTGCTGCTCACCGCGCTCGGCGGCCTGATGATCGCCGGCGTCATCACGGTGCTCCCTGACACCGCCGCCGGCGGCCGGCTGGCCGGGCTGAACACCGGCACCGGCGCACTGGGCCTGCGCAGTAACAGCACCTTCGAGAAGGCCAAGGGTGGCGACTGCCTGAACTGGCCCGACCGGACCCCCGACGCAGCCCAGATCGTCGACTGCACCACCGAGCATCGCTTCGAGGTGGCCGAGTCCGTCGATATGCGCACCTTCCCCGGTACCGAGTACGGCCCCGACGCCGCGCCCCCGTCACCGGCCCGCATCCAGCAGATCAGCCAGGAGCAGTGCCAGAGCGCGGTGCAGCGTTATCTCGGCGATCGCTTCGACCCCAACGGACGGTTCACCGTCAGCCTGCTGTGGTCGGGCGAGAAGGCCTGGCGCCAGGCCGGGGAGCGGCGGATGCTGTGCGGTCTGCAGCTGCCCGGAGCCAACAACCAGCAACAGGCCTTCCAGGGCAAGGTCGCCGATATCGACCAATCCAAGGTATGGCCCGCGGGCACCTGCCTCGGCATCGATCCGGCCACCAACCAGCCCACCGATATTCCGGTCGACTGTGCGGGCCCGCACTCGCTCGAGGTCACCGGGTCGGTGAACCTGGCCGACAAGTTCCCGCAGGGCCTGCCCGCCGAGGCCGATCAGGACAGCTTCGTCAAGGACAACTGCGCGCGGGTCACCGAGGCCTATCTGGCACCGCTGGAACTGCGCACGACCACGCTCACGCTGGTCTACAGCACCATCGCGCTGCCGAGTTGGTCGGCCGGAAGCCGGCAGGTGTCCTGCAGCATCGGCGCGACACTGGGCAACGGCGGCTGGTCGACATTGCTCAACAGCGCCAAGGGGCCCCTGATGATCAACGGCCGGCCGCCGGTGCCGCCGCCGGACATCCCCGACGAACGGCTGAGCATCCCCGCCATCCCGATGCCGCCGGTGGATACCTCGTCGCAGATCACCTACGACCAGAGCGACAGCGGCAGCAGCTCCAGCGGATCGAGCAGCGGGTCGAGCACGGACCAAACGCAGTCCAACGAGCACCTACCCGGGCAGCAGACCCAAGAGGCCACCCAGGCGCCGGCGACGGAAACGCCCGTCGGGGGGAACACCTTCCTCAACGGTCCCCCGGTGCCCGCACCGGCACCGCCGCCTCCGGGCGCCCCGGTCGACGGCGCCGTGCCGCCGCCCGTGGTGCCCGAGCCCGTGGTGGGCCCGCCACCCGGACCGCCGGTCCCCTGACCGCGTGCCGGTAACCATGAGCGCCCGGCGCTTCGAGGAACTCGTCTCCGATGCGCTCGACCTGATTCCCGCGGATCTGGCCAGGGCGGCCAACAATGTGGTGTTCCTGGTCGCCGACCGGCACCCCGAAGAACCCGATCTGCTCGGTCTCTACGAGGGCATCGCGCTGACCGAGCGCGATTCGACCTACGCCGGCGCCCTACCCGATGCGATCACGATCTATCGCGATGCGCTGCTGGAGATGTGCGCCTCCGAGGACGAGGTCGTCGAGGAAGTGGCCATCACGGTGGTCCACGAGTTGGCCCACCACTTCGGGATCGACGACGAGCGACTGCACGAATTGGGTTGGGGCTAGCGTGGGAACCGCCCGGTGTCGGTGGGCGGTGGGACACTGGTCAGATGAGCGGGATCTGTCGTGACTGCGAAGCAGAACATGAGCACTGCCACGGCACCGTGATCGTGCACATCGGCCTCCGCCCGGAATGCACGGAACCGGATTGCCGCAGCCCGGAGGTGGCGCACACCTTCACCATCGACTGTTTCGCCGTCGGGTGCGAATGCATCGAGGACCGCGCCGTTCAGCCCATCGGGCCCGCATCGGCCTCGGCTGTCTGAGCCTCCGGCTGCGCCGCCACGGTGAACGGTGGCGTCGCCGTGCCCCACTGCACGCAACTCCACCGACCGTCGGTGATGGGGCTGAGCACCACACATTCGGTGTTGCTCAGGTGATTTTCCAGCGCGAAGGTGCGGTCTACACCGGCCAGGGCCGCCGCCACCAGCCGGATGGCGGCGCCGTGGCTGACCACCAGGATGTCTTCGGTCCAGCGCCGGTCATCGAGGTGGCGCAACCGAAGCTCCGTGAGCACCGGCACCATCCGGTCCAGCACCTGTCGGCCGGTTTCTCCACCCGGCACCGGGACATCGAGCTCGCCGCCATGCCAGCGCCGGTAGACCGCCTCGAACGCGTCGATCGCGGCATCGTCGTTGCGGTTCTCCAGGTCGCCGACCTGGACCTCGTGGATGCCGTCGAACTGATGCGTCGGCAAGTCCAGTCCGGCGGCGATTCCGGCCGCGGTTTCCCGGGCCCTGGTCGCCACCGAGTGCGCCACCATTCCCACCGGGTGTGACCAGCTCTGGCCGAAGGTGTGCGCCTGCTGATGTCCGAGGTCGGTCAGCGCGGCCCCGGGCGGGCGGGTGTCCAGTCGGCGCTCGACGTTTCCATGGGACTGGCCGTGCCGCACCAGCACCAGGCGCCCGGTCATACCGATCCTCCCGTCCGAAGTTGTGCCAACCAGCGACCCGCTTCGTCCGCCTGCGGGGGCAACGCGCCGACCGCGGCGCCGGTGGGCCACGAACCCAGGAAGCGCACCTCGGCGCAGCGCCGGTGCAAGGCCATCAAGGCATCGCCGACGGCCTCGTCCTCGAGATGGCCGACCCAGTCCAGGAAGAATTTGTAGGTGCCCAATTCCGTTCGGGTGGGCCGTGATTCGATGCGCGTCAAGTCGATGTCGCGGACCGAGAGCTCGGTCATCGCCGCGACGAGCGCGCCAGGGACGTTGTCCAATCGCAGCACCACCGAGGTCCGGTCGGCGCCGGTGCGTGCCGGGGGCGGGCCCGCCGGCCCGACAAGGACGAAACGCGTTCGCGCATTCGGCTCGTCGACCACGCCCGCGGCAAGTTCGGCCAACCCGTAGCGGCGGGCGGCCAGTGCCGTGCTGACCCCCGCATCGGCATGGCCGTCGGCGACGTCCTTGGCCGCCGCGGCATTGGAGTTGGCCGGCACGATCTGCGCCTCGGGCAACTCGGCGGACAGCCAGCCGCGTACCTGGGCCGCCGCCACCGGGAAGGCGGCGACGGTCTTGACCTGCCCGACGGGGGTGCCGGGTCGGGTGACGATGCTGAACGCCACGTCCAATGTGTGCTCGGCGAAGATCTGCAACGGCGAGCCGGCGGCAAGACCGTCGAGCGTCGGCAACACCGATCCTTCGATCGAGTTCTCGATCGGCACGCAGGCGTAGTGGGCGACACCGTCCCGGACGGCCTGCAGCGCGGCGGCAGGGCTGTCCTGAGGCAACGGGTCGACGTCGCCGGGTATGGCGCCGGACCCGGCCAGCGCGAGCAGGGCCGCCTCGGTGAATGTCCCCTCCGGCCCGAGGTAGGCGATGCGTGGCACGCCCCAACACTAACGGGCCGCGGGTTGCCGGCCACTACGCCGAGAGCAAAACCTTGCGCATTCCGGGCATGCTGTAGTTAAGTAAGGCTTACCTCACTAAGGAAGGTGGCAGATGACTGTGACGGCGCCGACCACGGCCGAACGGATCCGCAGCGCGTGCGCACGGGCCGGCGGGGCAATGCTGGCCGTGGAGGGATTCAGCGGGCCGACGTCGATCGACCCGATCGCCACCCCCGTGCACCACCTGCTCGCCGACGGGTCGTTCGCCATCACGGTCCCGGCCGACGGGTTGGTCACCGGTATGGCGGTCTCGGCCGGATCGGCGGGCATCCAGGCCGTCCTGGAGATGACCGATTACGCACCCCTGCCCCTGCGAGAACCGGTGCGCGCGCTGGTGTGGATACGTGGACGGATGTTCCTGGTACCCGACGGCGAGGTTGCGCCCCTGTTGGACGTGATCGCCGCCGAGAACCCCAATCCCGCTCTCCTCCAGGTGAACACCGGCATCGGCGATCGTGGCGACGAGACCCCATACGCGCTGGCGCGCCTGGAGATCGAATCGGTCGTGGTCGCGGACTCGACCGGCGCGGAGTCCGTCGGGCTCGGCGCACTGCTCGCGGCCGACCCCGACCCGTTCTGCGGCCTGGAATCGTGCTGGCTGCGCCACCTCGAGTCGGCACACCGCGATGTGGTCGACCGGTTGGCAGACCGGCTGCCGCACACGCTGCGCACCGGCCGGGTCCGGCCACTGGGGCTGGACCGCTACGGCGTGCAGCTGCGCGTCGAGGATGCCTCCGGCGATCACGATGTGCGCCTGCCGTTCGCCAAACCCGTCGATGACGTGACCGGGCTCAGCCAAGCCATCCGGGTGCTGATGGGCTGCCCCTTCCTCAACGGGCTGCGCGCGCGCCGCATCTGATCCGTCTAGCCTGGCGCGGTGACCGGTCCGTCCCTACCGAGTGAACACCTGCCGCCGCGCACCATCCGCCTCGAGATCGGCGTCGTGCTGGCGGTCACCTTCGGGCTGAGCGCGTACATCGCATCCCTGCGGCTGATCGAGGCGGCACTGCTGGGGTTGAGCGGCCAGACCGTCACCCTCAACGAGCGCCGATCACCGTTCGACCTGATCGACCTCGGCCTCAACATCGCCTCGCTCGCGCAGCTGGTGGCATGGGGCGCGTTGGCCCTTTACCTGTTGTGGCGCAGCGGTTCCGAGCCAGCCTCGATCGGACTCGGAAGGTTCCGGGTGCATCCCGACCTGACGGGCGGACTCGGACTGGCCGCGCTGATCGGACTGCCCGGACTCGCCCTGTACATCGGCGCCCGGTTGCTGGGCCTCAGCGCCGCGGTCGAACCTGCCGAGATCAACGACACCTGGTGGCGGATTCCGCTGCTGTTGGGGATCGCGTTCGCCAACGGTTGGGCCGAAGAGATCGTCGTGGTGGCATTCCTGATCACCCGGCTGCGACAGCTGCACATCACACCCGCCATCGCACTGGTCATCTCGGCCCTACTGCGCGGCGCCTACCACCTGTACCAGGGCTACAGCGCCGGGCTGGGCAACATCGTGATGGGCCTGGTATTCGGGTATGTCTGGTTGCGAACCGGCCGCCTGTGGCCGTTGATCGTCGCGCACGGGCTCATCGACGCGGTGGCCTTCGTCGGCTACTCCCTGGCCGCCGACGAGCTGGCTTGGTTGGGCTGAGATCACGCCGGTGAGCGCTACATTCGCAGGGTGAACTCCGACCGGTCGCCGCGCGAACCCGCACCGGAGATCCGCCGCCAGTCGGGCCGGCGGCCGCCCCCGACGTGGCCGCCGAATCCGGCGACGCCACCGCGCCGCATGCCACCGCCGCCCACCCCACGCGCGGCACCGCCGCGGCGGCACCCCGTGCCACCTCCCCCGGTCCGCAGGCAGCCCGCCCCGCGACCGGCCGCCCCACCACCACCGGTCACGCAAACCCGCAGGCCCCGCCGAGTCCGCCGGTGGGGTGCCGCCCTGGCCGTCATCCTGGTCGTGATGGCCGGCGCCGCCGTCGGCGGCACGCTGTGGCTCGACTCGGCACTACAGCGCATCGCCGCACTGCCCGACTATCCCGACCGGCCGCCGGCCGGCCGGGGCACCACCTGGTTGCTGGTCGGTTCCGACAGCAGACAGGGACTGTCGGTCGACGAGCAGAACAGCCTCGCCACCGGTGGTGACGTCGGCAACGGGCGCACCGACACCGTGCTCCTGCTGCACATCGGCGGGCTGTTCGGCGGAGGCTCACCCACCCTGGTGTCGCTGCCCAGGGATTCCTATGTCTCGATACCGGGATACGGCCAGGACAAGTTGAACGCCGCCTACGCGCTGGGTGGCGCACCGCTGCTGGCACAGACCGTCGAACAGGCCACCGGCATCAGGCTGGACCACTACGCCGAGGTCGGTTTCGGGGGATTCGCCCAGCTGGTGGATGCCGTCGGTGGGGTGACCATGTGTCCCGCCGAGCCGATCACCGATCCGCTCGCCGGTATCGACCTGCCCGCCGGATGCCAGGAACTCGACGGCCGCAACGCGCTGGGCTTCGTCAGATCCCGGGCCACCCCGCGCGCGGATCTGGACCGGATGATCAATCAGCGCGCTTTCATGTCCGCCCTGCTGAAGCGGGCAACCAGCCCATCGGTGCTGATCAATCCGCTGCGTTGGTACCCGATGGTCGATGCGGCGGCGGGCGCCGTGAGCGTCGACCAGGGCGGTCACATCTGGGATCTCGCGCGGCTGGGCTGGGCACTGCAAGACGATCCGACCACGACGACGGTACCGATCGCGGAGTACACGACCAGCGATGTCGGCTCGATCGTCGTCTGGGACAGCGCGGCGGCCGAACGGCTCTTCGCCGCGCTGGCAGCCGACACCACCGTGCCCGCCGACGTGCTGAACACCGACAGCCCCTGAGGGCATCCAGCAAACTATTTCGCCACCCTGTTACCGCCGTCACAAGGCTTAGGAGTGGCTAACCTGAATAAGGTTCACCTTGGATGACACGCCCTCTGACCTGGGCTATCTTGGTGATCATGAACGACGCAACCACACTCGAGACCAAGTTCAACAGCCTCCTGCGCGAGCAAATCCGCAGCGAATTCACCGCGTCGCAGCAGTACGTCGCCATCGCCGTGTACTTCGACGGATCGGATCTGCCCAGGCTTGCCGCGCACTTCTACGCACAAGCCGTCGAAGAGCGCAATCACGCCATGATGCTGGTGCAGTACCTTCTCGACCGCGACGTCGACATCGAGATCCCAGGGGTGGACACCGTCCTCAACAGCTTCGAGACTCCGGCCCAGGCCCTGCGCCTGGCACTAGAGCAGGAACGCACCGTCACCGAACAGGTGTCCCGGCTCGCCAGCGTCGCCCGCGACGAGGGCGACTACCTGGGTGAGCAGTTCATGCAGTGGTTCCTCAAGGAACAGGTCGAAGAGGTCGCCACCATGACCACGCTGGTGCGGATCGCCGAACGAGCGGGCGCCAACCTGTTCCATCTGGAGGATTTCGTGGCCCGCGAGCTGAGCACCGCCGCCGCCGACGCGACCGCACCGAAGGCCGCCGGCGGCAATCTCTGACGTTCCCGTCGCGCCGGTCGCCCCGCAAAGATCAGTCGCGGCCGGCGCCGGTCAGTCCGTTCTCCAACCAGTCCTTGGTGCGGCCGGGGTGATTGGTGGCAACCCACGCCACCTCCAGATCCCGGCAGTACCGGACATCTTCGTAATGGTCGACGGTCCAGCAGTACAGCGCACGTCCCTGCGCCGCGGCGCGGTCCACCAACTCGGGATGCTCCCGCAAGGTCGCGATCGACGGCCCCACCGCCGTCGCGCCGACCGTGGTGGCCGCGCTGCCGCCCAGGAAACGCGAGGTCTCGCCGAGCAACACCGTCGGCAGCATCGGCGCCGCTCGGCGAATCCGCCACACCGCGGCCGCCGAGAATGACATCACGACCGCCCGCGCCAGATCCGCCGACGCCGGCGCGGCGATACCGTATCGGTGCAGCAACGCCAGCACCTTGCTCTCCACGAGCGCCCCGTAGCGCACCGGGTGTTTGGTCTCGACGAAGATCTTGACCGGTCGCTTGTTGTCCAGCACCAGGGTGAGCAGCGTGTCCAAGGTCAGCAGACCGGTGTCCCCGCTGTCGCGGGCACCGGTGTGCCAGGAACCGAAATCCAACTCGCGCAGCTCTGCCAGCGTCATCTCCGAAACCAGGCCGGTTCCGTCGGAGGTGCGATCCACGCGGCGGTCGTGCACGCACACCAGGTGCCCGTCGCGGGTGAGCCGAACATCGCATTCGACACCATCGGCGCCCTGTTGCAACGCCAGTTCATAGGCCGCCACGGTGTGTTCGGGACGCTCCGCCGACGCACCGCGATGGGCGACGACGAACGGGTGGCCGGTATGCGTGCCTTCGGCTGCCTCACCCGCGGTCATATCGCTATGCTGCCGGGTTCCGGTCTTCGGCCTCAACCGCAGCGACCGATTCGGTCGTCTGAACGGTGTGATCGGCGTCCTTCGGCGGCTCGGCGGCGACCATCACCCAGCGATGCGCCGGGCGATCGACCGGCGTCCGCTCGAAGCCCTGATACACCTGCCACACCAGCAGCAACGTCGCCAGCGCCACCAGATATGCGATGGTCGTGATGACCGTGTTGTCGGCGATGCGCTGGGTGTCGGTATAGAAGACCGTGAGAAACGTCGTGACGATCGAGGCGATCGACACGACGTAGCTGACGAACCATGTGATCCACCAGCTGACGATCCGCAGACCGCGTCGCCGCTCCAGCCTGGCCAGTTCGATGACATACACCGGGGCCATCACCAGGTTGACCGGCGGGACCATGCAACCGACCCACAGCCGACCCGGGGTACGCGGATCCTCGGACCCCTGGTGGGCGAACGCCGCGGCGCGCCGCGCTATCAGCCAATTGGTCAGGATCAGGCCGCTGGCCAGCACCCCGAAGAACGCGAACGCGCTGGCCGCCACGGGGACCCACGTCGCGAAACCCGCGACGAACGGATTCAGCAGAGCACCCCGGTTGTAGAGCATCAACGCATAGCGCATCATGTGCAGCACCGCGGCAGCGCCGAGCAAGACGAGCGTGGTGACCACCACCCGCCGGACCGCGCCCGGGGTCGGGCCACGGCGGCCGGTATCGGTCGCCTCGGCGCCGGCCTCCTGGTCGAACCGGTCGTAGAGACCCCATCGCGGGATGACGTTGTACCGCGGGGTCGGCCCCAGCGGTCGCGGACGCCGCCGCTGCGGTGGTGGCGCTCCGGGCCGCACCGCAATCCAGCGATAACCCGACGGGAGTTTTCCCGGGCCGGCCGGCCGGGGCGGTGGGGCCGGGGTGGCCGGTGCGGACCCGGGTGCCATGAGAGTGCCGCGGCAACGTGGACACCACGTCCGCTGGCGGTCGCGCACGTTCCACCGCGTCCCGCACTGGGCACAGACCTGGATCACGCGACCAGCCTACGACCCCGAGCTGACCGGGCGGCCCGCCTGTACCCAGGACAGCATGCCGCCGGACACGTTGATCGGCTCGAAGCCGTTGCGGGCCAGATACTGGGCCACGCGCTGCGAGCGCCCGCCCGCGTGGCAGATGACATACAGCGTGGCGTCGCGGTCGATCTCGTCGATGCGCGCGGGCACGTCTCCCATCGGGATGTGCTGCGCGCCGGCGATGTGCCCGCTCTGCCATTCGTCGTCCTCGCGCACATCGAGCAACACGGTGTCCGCCCCGAACTCTGCCGGCAGTTGGCCGACCTCGATCTGCTGCACATCTCCGTCAGACATGCCGACCATGCTGACACGGCCCGGGCGACCGCGCATCGATTCGTCGGCAGCAATGTCCTTGCTATCCACAGTTTCCACAGATTCATCCACAGGCTGGGGGTCGATTTCGCCGTGAGAGCCCGGCCTCAGCTGTGAATCCGCCCAGAGCCTGTGGATAAACCCCACCCGAGGACCCTCGCCGATCACCACGCGGCGCACCCGCTGAGCAAAAATATTGGCCATCTAACTTTCCGAGACGGCATTTTTCGACCGGTTGCAATCGCCCAGATTCTGATTCCGAGGGCAACGCCCGGGCACGGTGCGGAGTCGATTTTTCTGCGCGGCAAACACGGTCTATGATCGGCGTCACAACAGTCCGTGTGACAGATCTCACTGGGGGGACAGCTTGATCGTGCAGGTCAGGAGCGTCTGATGGCAGCACACCCGCTTGGGCAAGGATCGGCCGTGCCGCCGTCGGACTGGCAGTCGTCGCCGCACTACACCAACAACCAGGTCGTGGCCCTCATCCGGGCGGCGGTCATCGCACTTGTCCTGATCGTCGTTCTCGCCGCCATCGTCCTGTTCTGAGCCGCCTTCCGCGCGTGCCGGGGACCCGCTCCTTGCGGTGCGCGCAGGGATGGAGCAAGGTTGAGCTCGAGCTTGTTGTCGAGATATCCGACGCCGAACTCCACCGCGATCCCCATGACTAGGAAGGAACCCAGTGGCTGAATACACCCTGCCCGACCTCGATTACGACTACGGCGCCCTGGAACCCCACATCTCCGGCCAGATCAACGAACTGCACCACAGCAAGCACCACGCCACCTACGTCAAGGGTGTCAACGACGCCGTGGCCAAGCTCGAAGAAGCCCGCGCCAACGACGACCAGTCCGCCATCTTCCTCAACGAGAAGAACCTGGCCTTCCACCTCGGCGGCCACGTCAACCACAGCATCTGGTGGAAGAACCTCTCCCCCAACGGCGGCGACAAGCCCGAAGGCGAACTGGCCGCCGCCATCGACGACCAGTTCGGCAGCTTCGACAAGTTCCGCGCCCAGTTCACCGCCGCAGCCAACGGCCTACAGGGCTCCGGCTGGGCCGTCCTGGGCTACGACAGCCTCGGTGCTCGCCTGCTGACCTTCCAGCTCTACGACCAGCAGGCCAACGTCCCCCTCGGCATCATCCCGCTGCTACAGGTCGACATGTGGGAGCACGCCTTCTACCTCCAGTACAAGAACGTCAAGGCCGACTACGTCAA
>JBQEMX010000025.1:19550-74133 GCA_052044345.1 Mycolicibacterium sp. 22603 | reverse complement strand
CAGCACCGTGACCGCCTTGCGCGCAGCGCGGGCGATGGTCGGGAGTTCGCGGACGGTCTCGCGCAGGTCCTCGACGATCGCCCGGCCGGTGCGCCGTGACAGCGGCGGCGGGTAGCCGATGTCGATGTTGGCACCGGCCACCGCCGTGCCGACGGCCAGCAACGCGGCCACCCCATCTCCGAGACAGTGCGATCCCACCACCGAGATGGCCGTAACACCCTCGGTGAAGGACTGCACGGCCATCTGCCAACCCGGTCCGTGCTCCGGATCGACCGTGACCTGAGCCCACCGGTCGGCCCAATCGCCGATCTCCGCGCGCGGCAACGGATCGGTGTTGACGTGCAGCGGTGCGGCCGGGCCGAGCGCGGCCACCCATCGGTATCTGCCGAACGGCAACGGGGAACGCTCCACCCGTCGGCCCGCCATCCCGTAGCCGAAGTTGCGGTGGAATCGGCGCACCTGATCCATGTTCACCGGATGCTCGTACACCCAGACCACCTGGATCATCTGCACGCGTCCGGTGGCCCGGTTGGCGCGCACCATCGCCTCGTCCCACAGCGTCAGCCGATTGCCCACGGCGTCGCCGTTGGTGAACTCCACAGACTGTCCCCTCTTTACTCGATCACACCGGACAGCTCGAAGGCGGCCAGCGTCTTGTCCAATTCGGTCCGCAACCAGGCGGTGGTGTTCGGAGCGCCCGGCGCATACGCGGCGAAGGTCAACACCTCGGCGCCGTTGATCCGGCCGGCCACCACGGTGAGCAGCCCGCAGCGTTGCTCCAGCGCGTGCCGGGTGGCCACCCGGTCGATACCGCGCAGGAAGACGACATCGGCCGGGGTGCCGTCGATGTTCGGCAGGTCCGGGGGCACATCACCCATGTTCGAGCACGACACCGGTAATTCGGTGGAGAAGCCGAAGGCCACGTCGGCCATGGTGCGCACGACGCGTTTCGGGATGTACGGGGTCAACGGAAGCAGCTTGAGATCGTCGTTGGGCACCTCGCGGGCCACCCGTAGACCCTCCCGCAGGGCGGCGCGCGCGTCGGCGAGGTCGACGGTGACCTTGGCCGGGTCGATGGCCAGGTTCACCAGGATCACCGCGTTGGCGCGGGTGTCATCGTCACCGGGCCGGCGATCACCCTGCGGGATGTTGAGGGTCACCATGCCGTCGGGGCCCACCCGGCCGATCTGTTCGGCGAGCTTGGCGACGAACCCGGCGACCAGCGAATGACCGTTGCCGCCGAGTTCGCCGGCGCGACGATCCCAGTCCGCGAGCGCGATGCGGACGGTCGCCGAGGGGGTGAAAACCTGATGATCAGGGCCACTGACCGCGGGTTTGGTGGCACCGGACGCGGTCAGTTCGTCGCGTCGGCGCAGCGCCTGTCGGGCAGCCTCGACGAGCGTGCGACCCACCTCCGGGAGTCCGCGGACGGTATCGCGCAGGTCGGCGCGCAGCGCCCCGGCGCGGGTACGCGAGCTCGGGGGCGGGTAGCCGAAATCCAGGCGACGGCGATGGATGGCGTTCACCATTGCTGCCAGCGCACCGCCCCCGTCGCTGACACAGTGCGAGATGACGATGCTGACCGCGGTCGACCCGTCGGTCATGGGCAGCACACCGACATGCCAGGCGGGCCCGTACTCGGGGTCCAGCGGCATGGTGGACCGCTCGTCGATCCAGCGGCCCAGTTCGGCGCGCGGACGCGGTGCGGCGAAATCGAGCTCGGACTGCGGGCCCAGCGCCGACACCCAGCGGTGCCGACCGAATGGCAGCGCCGACCGCTCGATGCGCCGACCCAGCAGCCCGTAGCCGATGTGGGCGTGGAACCCGCGGATGGCGTCGAGATCGACGGGACGCTCATAGATCCACACGATCTGCATGACGGCTTCTTGGCCGGTGGCACGCAGGCCGAGGAACATCGCCTGATCGGTGAAGTCGATCCGGTCGTCCCGCTGCGCCGGCCGTGTGGCGGCACGACTCATCGCGTCGACACCTCCGATGCGAACAGGGCTATCAGGCCGTCTTGAGATTCAGGCCCGCGGCGTCGGCACCGATCGGCAGGACCGCGAGATCGCGACCCTCGACGACGCTGACGTACACGGCCTTCATCGCCTCCAGATAGCGCAGGACCGATTCGCGGGCGATCGGGTTGGCCGGGAACGCCGCGGTGACGGTGGTCTCGTGCTCGACCCGATTGACCCACATGCCCACCTGGTAGGCGGCGCGGGAGTCGCTCCAGATGGTGCCGTTGAGCCGCTGCCACTCGGCGATCACACCGGGCGAGAGCAGGCCGACGTCGAGGTAGGACAGCATCGGCACACCACCGTTGGGAGCACGCAGCCCGTGCGTTTCCGCACCGAGCTCCAGCACCCGCTCGACCGGCACGTGGGCCAGGTCCAGCCCGCCGTCGAAGGACTCCTGCGCTGCGCGTGCGGTGTTCCCGAAGGTCTCGGTGTCCACCGGAACCGTGATCGGCACCAGGCCGGTGAACCATCCGGTGGTCATGAACTCCGCGGGCGTGCGTCGGGTCGTGGTCGGGGTGATGACGCGGTAGACGTCGTCACCGGTCAGCGCGGCATGCGCGATCGCACCACAGGCGAACACGCCGCCGCTGAAGCGGGCGCCCGCCGCGATGCACATGGCCTCGAACCGATCGCCCTGGTCCTTGTCCAACAGCTTCAGGGTGATGACATCGCCGGTGTAGGCGACCGAGGGGTCACCCAACGGCAGGGGGAACGTCGGCAACGAGCCGCCGCTGCTCTGCAGGAAGTCGATCCAGCCGGACACCTCGGGAGAGTCCGTGGTCAGCGCCGAGACGTACTCGTGCTGTTCGCGGCAGTAGGTGTCATAACTGCCCGGCTCGGGCAGCTTGAGCGGCGCGGCGCCCTCGACCAGCGCGTTGTACATCATGTGGATCTCGACGAAGGCCAGACCCATGAACATGGCGTCGGTGTGCACATGGTCGACGCTGATGTACACCGTGAAGTGGTCGGCCCGCTGGATGACGCCGACGTGGAAGCAGTCCCATTCCCACGGGCTGGCGGTGGCCAGGATGTGCTCGCGCCACTGCTGGGAGGTCATCTCCCCCTGCTCGGTGGCGACGAACTTGATATCGCGCGGGTTGGTGAGCGTATGGCGCAGGATCTCGCCCGCGCCGCCATCCGGTCCGGGGACGTACTCGAACCAGCTGTGGAACGTGTCGTGCCTGCGCAGGTAGGCGTTGATGACATGCGTCATGGCACGGACGTCACAGCGTCCGGGGATATCCCAGGACGGGATGTTCAGCCTGGCCATATCGGTGCCCGCCGCGGAATGCTTGCGGTAGGCCAGCAGGTGCTGAGCCTGCTGGTAGCTGACCGGGACATCGCTGACCGGTGCGTCCTTGACCTTGGCCAGGGTCGACCGCGAGGGGTGCCAGGAAATCACGGCACCTGGTTCGCCGACCCAGTCATGGATCGGTTTCATCGCTACCACAATCTGTCTCCTGCTTCGACGACGTCGGATCGGAGTTCGAGCGACATTGCACGACCTTCGATCATGACGGAACCGATACTTCCTCGGGGGCAAGAACGTCACACAGACGATCGGCGAGCACCCGAATGGTCGAAATATCCGTGGATCCGATGCGTATACCTGTCTCCGCCTCGATGCGGGTTCGTACCTCGAGCGTGCCCAGCGAGTCCAGCCCGTACTCCGCAAGCGGCCGGTCGGGGTCCACCGACCGCCGCAAGATCAGGCTGATCTGCTCGGAGATCATGCGACGCATCCGGGCCGGCCACTCGTCACGCGGTAGTTCGTGCAGCTCCGCGAGGAAAGCGCTGCCGGTACTGCGCTGACCTGTCGACTGGAATGCTTCGGCGAACTTGCTGCTCTGCGCGAACGCCGCCAACCACGGGGTGCCGACCACGGGTGCATACCCACTGTACGGCCTGTCGTGGCGAAGTAGCGTCTCGAACGCGTAGGCGCCCTCGTCCGGCTCGATCCCGGCCTCGCCGGATTCGGCCAGTCCCGTGCCCGCACCGATCTGCGACCAGGGACCCCAGGCGATCGATGTCGCGGGCAGTCCCTGACCGCGACGCCAATGGGTGAAGGCATCGAGCCAGCTGTTGGCCGCGGCATAGGCGCCCTGGCCCGGCGAACCGACCAACGCCGCCGCCGACGAGAACACGCAGAACCAGTCCAGGGTCTGCTTGGCGGTCGCACGGTGCAAATTCAGCGCACCGTAAACCTTTGGTGCCCAATCACGTTCGATGAGTTCATCGGTGATGTTGGCCAGCACGGCATCCTCGATGACCGCCGCGCCGTGCAGCACACCGCGCAGCGGGAGCCCGGTCGCGCATGCCGCCTCGACCAGCCGGTCGGCGGTCTCCGGGTCGGCGATATCCCCACGCTGCACCTCGACCTCGGTGCCGCCGCGGCGGATGCGGTCGATGACCTCGGTGGCGGTCTCCGACGGCGCCGACCGACCGTTGAGCACGATGCGTCCCGCGCCGGAGTCGGCCAACTTCTCGGCGAGGAAAAGTCCGAGCCCGGTGAGACCACCGGTGACGATATAGGCCGAATCGGACCGCGCTGCCCGGAACTCACCCGGCGGCACCACGGCGTCGATCTGCCCGCCGTGCGGGATGTCCAGGACGAGCTTGCCGGTGTGCTCGGCGGCGCCCATGACGCGGATGGCCGTGGCACCGTCCTGCAGCGGGTAGTGGGTGGTCTCCGGCAGCGGCAGCACACCGTCGGCGATCTGCTGGTAGCAGACCTCCAGCAGCCGACGCAGCGTGTCGGAATCGGTCAGCGACAGCAGCGCCAGGTCGACGGCATAGAAGGACAGGTTGCGACGGAACGGGAACAGTCCCATCCGGGTGTCGCCGTAGATGTCGCGCTTGCCGATCTCGACGAAGCGGCCGCCGAAGGACAGCAGCTCCAGGCCGGCCTTCTGGGAGGCCCCGGTCAGCGAGTTGAGCACGATGTCGACCCCGTAGCCGTCGGTGTCGGCACGGATCTGGTCGGCGAATTCGGTGCTGCGCGAATCGTAGACATGCTCGATTCCCATGCCGCGCAGCAGCTCGCGCCGGGCCTCGCTGCCGGCGGTGGCGAAGATCTCCGCCCCTGCGGCCCGCGCGATGGCGACCGCGGCCTGGCCGACACCACCGGTGGCGGAGTGGATCAGCACCTTGTCCCCGGCGCTGATGCGGGCGAGGTCGTGCAGGCTGTACCAGGCGGTCGCGTGCGCACTGGGCACCGCCGCGGCGCGATTGGTGGGCAGCCCCGGCGGCAGGGTGACGGCCAGGTTGGCATCACAGGTCACAAAGGTGGCCCACGCGCCGTCGGCGGAGATACCGCCCACGCGGTCACCGACCTTGTGCCCGGTCACCCCGGGTCCGACCGCGGTGACGACACCGGCGAAATCGGCACCCAGCTTGGGCAACCGGCCCTCGAAGGACGGGTAGCGCCCGAAGGCGACCAGCACATCGGCGAAGTTCAGATTCGACGCGGTGACCGAGACCTCGATCTGGCCGGGTCCCGGGGCCACCCGCTCGAAAGCCGCCAGTTCCAGGGACTGGATGTCCCCCGGCGTACGGATCTGCAGCCGCATCCCGTCGCGGGCCGGATTGACCACCGTGGTGCGCCGTTCCTCGGGGCGCAGCGCCCCGGGGATCAGTCGGGCCACATACCACAGGCTGGACCGCCAGGCGGTCTCGTCCTCGTCCGAACCGGACAGCAACTGTGCGGCGATCTGGGCGGCGTCGGTGTAATCGTCGACATCGATGTGCGCGGTCTTGAGCTGCGGGTATTCGGTCCCGATCACCCGGATGAGCCCGCGCAGACCGGCCTCGTCCAGGTTCGCCGAATCCTCGGCCGACACCGTCTGGGCGTTACGGGTCAACACGTGCAGACGCGGGGCCTCGCCCGGCGTCTCCGGGAGCTCGCGGACGATCTTGACCAGGTGCCGGACGTTGTCGCCACCCCGCACCCCGGACTGTTCGTCGGCCACCCCGTGCCGCGGCGGGGTCACCACCAGAACGTGGCCGAACGACTGCGCCTCCAGCTGCTCACGCAGCCGGGCGGCATGGGTGTCGTGATCGGAATGCTGCGGCCACACCATGGTGGTGACATCCACCTCGTGGCTCTTGAGCGCGTCGGCCAGCCTGGTGGCCAGCAGGTCGGCCGCATCGGAGGTGCTGATCAGCAACCAGCGGCCGCCACCGTGGTAGTCGACCTCGGGCAGCTCCTGCTGGCGCCACTCGATGGTGAGCAACCGGTCGTTGAACGTGCGCTCACGCTGCCCGCTGTCGGATACCCCGGTGCCCAACCGCAGTCCGCTGATGGCGAGCAGGACGGTGCCCGCCTCGTCGAGCAGGTCGAGGTCGACCTCGACGGCGTTGGCCGTGATACCGATGATCCTGGCGTGGCAGTAGTGCGCGTTGCGGGTGGAGCCGAATGCACGCATCCGGCGCACGCCCAGCGGCAGCATCAGGGTGCCGGTCGTATCGCTGCGCAGCGCAGGATGCGCGCCGACGGCCTGGAAGCATGCGTCCAGCAGCGCCGGGTGCACCCCGTAGGCGCCCTGCTGGGACCTGATCGACCCGGGCAGTGCCACCTCGGCCAGCACCGAGTCCGATTGCACATCGGAGCCGTCGTTGACGTAGACGGCGACCAGCCCGGCGAACGCGGGGCCGTACTGGATGCCGCGCTGGTTGTACCAGGCGCGCATTTCGGCACCGTCGATGCGCACGGTGTGGGCGGCCAGTACGCCGTCGATGTCCAGCGCGGTGGCAGCGGTGGCCGCCTCGGCGGTCCGCAGTGTGGCCGATGCGCGCTTGACCTGCTCACCGTCGAGATAGGTCTCGACCGCGAAATCGGCGGATCCCGCACGGGTGACCGTCGCGGCCGCGGTGACCTCGGTGCTGTCTTCGAGAAGCAGCAGCTGATCGAAGCTGATATCGCGCACCTCGGCGTGCTCGCCGAGGATGTTGCGGGCTGCGGCAAGGGCCATCTCGCAGTAGGCCGCACCGGGCAATGCCGCCACGTTGAGCACCTTGTGGTCGCCGAGCCACGGCTGGATCTCGGTGCCGATATCGGCCTGCCAGGCGTGCCGTTCGGGTTCCTCGGGCAGCCGGACGTGCGCGCCGAGGAGCGGATGCACGGCCAGCGTCGCGCCACCGGGGGCCAGTTCCAGCGGATCGCGCACCAGGATCAGCTCGCGATGGGTCCACGTCGGCAGCGGGGCGTCGACGAGGTTGCCGGTCGGGTAGAGCACCGAGAAGTCGACCCGGGCACCGGCGTTGTGCAGATCGGCGAGCACGGCCCGCAACCCGTGCGGCAGCTCCTGCTCGCGCCGCACACTGGCCAGCGCCGCGTGGGCGATATCCAGACTGCTGGCGGTCTGGTCGACGGCATGGGTGAGCAGCGGGTGCGGTGACAGCTCGGTGAAGACGCGGTAGCCGTCCTCAAGCGCCGCCTGCACGGCAGCGGCGAACCGCACCGCGTGGCGCAGGTTGTCGACCCAGTAGTCGGCGTCGAAGTCGGCGATATCGCGTGGGTCGTAGAGGGTGGCCGAGTAGTAGTCGACCTCGGGCTCGGACGGATCGAGGTCCTCCAGCGCGTCGGCGAGATCGTCGAGGATCGGATCCACCTGCGGGGAGTGCGAGGCCACGTCCACGGCGACCTCGCGGGCCATCACATCGCGGCTCTCCCACTCGGCGATCAGCTCGCGCACCGACTCCTTGGCGCCGCCGACGACGGTCGAGCGGGGCGATGCCACCACCGACAGCACGACATCGTTGACACCGCGCGCCGCGAGCTCCGACAGCACCTGCTGGGCGGGCAGTTCGACCGAGGCCATCGCACCGGAACCGGCGATGGTGGCCATCAGCTTGGAGCGCCGGCAGATCACCTTGACGCCGTCGGCGAGGGTCAGCACACCGGAGACCACCGATGCGGCGACCTCCCCCATCGAGTGGCCGATCACCGCCCCGGGGGTCACGCCGTAGGCCTTCAGGGTGGCGGCAAGACCCACCTGGACCGCGAACACGGTCGGCTGCACCTTGTCGATACCGGTGACCGTCTGTGCCGATGTCAGCTCCTCGGTGACCGAGAAACCGGATTCCGCGGCGATCAGCGGCTCGAGCTCGGCGATCGCGGCGGCGAAGGCCGGCTCACCGTCGAGCAGGCCGGCACCCATGCGGGCCCACTGCGAGCCCTGCCCGGAGAACACCCAGACCGGACCGCGTTCGCCGTCGCCGACGGCCCGCTGGTACGGCGTCTCGCCCTCGGCGACCTCACGCAGCGCGGCGATCAACCCGGCGCGGTCATCGGCGAGCACCGTGGTGCGCACGGGCCGGTGTGCGCGGCGCCGGGCCAGCGTATAGGCGAGGTCGTGCAGCTTCAGGTCCTCGTCCTGGGCGGCCACCCAGTCGGCCAACCGGCCTGCGGTGCGACGGAGTTCCTCGGCCGAGGTGGAGGACAGCGCGAAGATGTGGCCGCCGGCATCGTTCCCGGTGGCCACGGACGGGGCGGCGGGTGCCTCTTCGAGCACGGCGTGCACGTTGGTGCCGGACAGTCCGTACGCCGAGACCGCGGCGCGCCGCGGCTGATCGGTCACCGGCCACGGGGTGACCTCGGCGGGCACGAAGAGATCGGTCTTGATCTTGGCCAGCTCGTCGGGGAGCCGATTGAAGTTGGCGTTCGGCGGGACCGTCCCGTGCTGCAGGGCGAGCACGCTCTTGATGATGCCGATGGTGCCCGCGGCGGACTGGGCGTGGCCGAAGTTGGTCTTCGACGAGCCGAGTGCGACGGGGCCTGCGGTCCCGTACACCGCGGCGAGGCCGGAGAACTCGATCGGGTCACCGACCGGAGTTCCGGTGCCGTGTGCCTCGATCATGCCGACGGTGGTCGGGTCGATACCGCCGGACGCCAGCGCCGCACGGTAGACCTCCACCTGGGCGTCGCGCGACGGCGTGGCGATGTTGACGGTGTGACCGTCCTGGTTGACCGCGCTGCCGCGCACGACGGCAAGGATGCGATCGCCGTCGCGTTCGGCATCGGCGAGCCGCTTGAGCAGCACGACGCCGGTGGCCTCGCCGGGGACGAATCCGTCGGCGGCCGCGTCGAACGCATGGCACTGACCGGTCGGCGACAACATGCCCTGTGCGGACCCCGAGGACAGCTTGCGGGGCTCCAGGACGAGGTTCACGCCACCGGCGAGCACCAGATCGCTGTCGCCGTCGTGCAGGCTGCGGCAGCCGAGGTGCAGGGCGAGCAGACCCGAGGAGCATGCGGAGTCCACCGAGTAGGCGGGCCCGTGCACGCCCAGGTGGTAGGCGATGCGGCCCGAGGCCATGCTGAAATTGTTGCCGGTGAAACCGTAGGGGCCCTCGATCGAGTGCGCGTCGGCGGCCAGCAACTGGTAGTCGCCGTGGGTGAGACCCATGAACACGCCGGTGCGCGAACCCTGCAGGGTCGACGGGTCGATACCCGCGTGTTCGATGGCCTCCCACGCGGTCTCCAGCAGCAGCCGGTGCTGCGGATCCACGGCGGTGGCTTCACGGTCGCTGATACCGAAGAAGTCGGCGTCGAAACCGGCCACGTCGTCGAGGAAGGCACCCCACTTGGAGACCGAACGGCCGGGCACGCCGGGCTCGGGGTCGTAGTACTCGTCGGCATCCCAGCGGTCCGCCGGGATGATGGTGACGTGGTCCTCGCCACCGAGCAACGCCTGCCACATGCGGTCAGGTGAGTCGATTCCGCCAGGCAACCGGCACGCCATCCCGATGACGGCGACCGTTGTGACAGGTGTATCAACCACGAAGTTCTAACCTCTTCCAAACGGGTAGTACGAGAATGAGTGGGCGCGCTGGTTACTGCTGGGTCAACCGGGCTGCCGGTCTGACAAGCGCATGAAACCGTTGCGCACTCTTCCTCACCCTCTCCGGACCTCGCTACAACTCGTCCCCGAGTCGGAGCGTAGTCGTCCCCGTTGACGACGGCGTTAAAAATCGAGCAAATCCACTGCGAACTCTACAGCGTCAAGAGCGCCGTTGCGCAGGCTACACCAGCTACGTCTTGTGATTCCAGCAACTGCGCATCGAGCCCTTCACCTGCGACTCCACACCGATATTGACGTTTAAGTAAATGTGATCGGAGTCACTTTGTCAAGCGATGGATTAGCCAAGCTGCCAGCCAGCAAACAAAACAGACCGCCCGCTACCGCCGGTCCCATACATGCCGAAGCTGTGAACACGCTGCGGGCCGCGGCCGCGAACAGCCCGCTCAACGCGCCCTAGCTGAGTAAACAGTTGTCACAACCACCCCACTGGTGCGTGCAACGTGCCAGTGCACGCGGACGACGACGCGCATGTGCACGAGTTCGCCAGACAGTTGGCAACATTTGACCGGGTAACGGAATCTGCACGCGAGGAAAGGGGTCGGCACCGGGCTGCGTCGGCGGCAAAATGCCCTTGCAGAACGCCGTATATCCATTCATCCAGCCAACCACCGAGGTCACCAGCAATATCGTGTTACCCGCGGTATCGCGTGGTGATTGCCGCGGCAAGCAAAACTTCGGGCTTCCGAAACCACGGTCGGATGAAACGATCAGACAGCCGTCGCGGCCCGCCCCGCGGATCCCGCGCCGAAGCGGGCGACCGCGGCGAACCCGCGTTGCCTGGCGCGCGCCGCGCCCCGACGGATGAGCGCCGCCATCGCCACGAACCCGGCCTGATCGGCGATCACGAGCGGCGTCAGCAGCCGGTTGTGCACATAACCGAACGCCAGTCCGGTGGCCGGGTCGGCCCAGCCCAGTGAGCCGCCCAGGCCGACGTGACCGAAACCGGGGAGCACACCCGGCAGCGGCAATCCGTGATAGCCCAGATGGAATGACATCGGCATACCCAATGACCCATCGGGATGCAGGCTGCGCGGGCCGGTCAGGCCGGCGACCACCGCGGCGGACAGGAACCGGGCACCGTCGATCTCGCCGCCATTGGCGATCGCGCCGTACACCCGCGCCAGCCCCCGTGCGGTCGACACCCCATTGGCCGAGGCCATCTCGCTGTCCAGCAGCGGGGTGTCCCCCTGCACCACGGACTTCATGCCGGGGAAGTAGAGCGCGCCGAGCCCACCCGAGACCGGCAGCGCCGCCAGCCGTGGAGTGAGCAGGTTGACGAGCGGATTCTGCAGATGCCGCTGGGGCCCGATGATCTGCGCGGGCTGGGTCGGCGCCGAGACGGGCGGCCGACCCAGGTGGATGCCGTCGACGTCGAGCGGATGTGCCAGCTCGGTGCGGAAGAGTTCGCGCATGCCGAGTCCGGTGACAGACCGGGCCAGTCCCGAGACCAGCCAACCGTAGGTCAGGGCGTGGTAGGCGGGCCGACCACGCAACAGCCCCGGCGGGGCGGCGGCGATGCGCTCCTCCATCCGGACATGGTCGAGCAGGTCTGCCCTGGAGACACCGTTGAGCTGGGAAAGTCCCGCCCGGTGCCGCATGACATCGCGGACGGTGATCGCACCCTTACCCCTGGCGCCGAACTCCGGCCAGTACTCCGCCACCGGGGCCTCGTAGTCGATGAGCCCGCGGTCCACGAGTCGGTGGATGACCGTGGAAGCCAAACCCTTGGTCGCGGAGAACACCATGGCTCCGGTGTCTGCCGACCAACGTCGCCGCCCCGAGCGGTCGGCCCAGCCGGTCCAGACATCGACGACGGGTGTCCCGTCCAGGTACACGCACAGCGCGCCGCCGCCGAAGCGGCGGGGACCGAACAGCCGGGAGAAGGCCTGCACCGCGAGCGCGAAACTGGGATCGGCGGCACCGCGCAAACCGCGCGGCAGCACGCCGGCGCGGGTGTCCCCGGTCTGCTCGGCGAACGCGTCGTTGCGCTCGCCATCTATTGCGTAAGTCACAGTCGACACAATGTACTCCGCCGGCTGGCTAACTACCGAGGACTGTTACCCAACCGTGAGACGTCGGGTTTTACCGGAAAGCGGCAGTCGGCCAGCCACACCCACGACAACGCCGTTCAGTCGGCGGCGTCGAGGATCCGCTGAGCCGCCAGGGCCGCGGTGAGCTCGCCATCGCGCACCTGCCGCTCGACATCGGCACGGATCCGCTTGACCTCCGGGTTGCTCAGCACCCGATCCAACACCGTGTCGCGGACCATGGACCAGGTCCAGTTCACCTGCTGGGTGCGTCGACGCGACTCGAACTCCCCTGCCTCGGTCAACACCCTGCGATGCTGCTCGACCGTCTCCCACAACTGCGCCAAGCCGTCGCCGGTCAACGCGCTCATGGTGAGAACCGGTGGCCGCCAGAGAGTTTCGCGCGGATAGATCAACCGCAACGCGCCGGTCAGCTCACGCGCGGCAGCCCGCGCCTCCACTGCATGCGGACCGTCGGCCTTGTTGACCACGACGATATCGGCCAGTTCAAGGACGCCCTTCTTGATGCCCTGCAACTGGTCTCCGGTACGGGCCAGGGTCAAGAACACGAACGTGTCCACCATGTCCGCGACCGTCACCTCGGACTGGCCCACCCCGACGGTCTCGACCAGGATCACGTCGAATCCCGCGGCCTCCAGCAGCACGATGGTCTCGCGGGTGGNCCCCGCCGAGAGTTCCCGATGTCGGTGAGGGACGGACGTAGGCATTCGGGTGGATGGCCAGCTTGGCCATCCGGGTCTTGTCGCCCAGGATCGATCCGCCGGTGCGCGTCGAGGACGGATCGACGGCCAGCACCGCCACCCGGTGCCCGGCCTCGATCAGGTGCATTCCCAGCGCCTCGATCGTGGTCGACTTGCCGACGCCAGGCACGCCGGTGATGCCCACGTGGATGGCCCTGCCCGCATCCGGCATCAGCTCCAGCAGCAGCTCCTGTGCCCGCTGCCGGTGGTCGGCGCGCGTCGACTCGACCAGGGTGATCGCGCGGGCCAACGCCGCGCGATCCCCACTGCGCAGTGCCGACGCAAGTTCTGCGGGCGCGAGGTCCGGGCGGCTCATCAAGCCAGGCTGTACCCGAGTCGCTCGGCCAGCTTGTGCAGCAGGCCGATCGCCGCGTCGGCGATCACGGTTCCCGGCGGGAAGATCGCGGTGGCCCCCGCGGCGTACAACTCATCGAAGTCGCCGGGCGGGATCACCCCGCCGACCACGACCATGATGTCCGGGCGCCCCACCTCGGCCAGTGCGTCGCGCAACGCGGGTACCAGCGTGAGGTGACCGGCGGCCAGCGAGGACACCCCGACGACGTGCACGTCGTTGTCGGCGGCCTGGCGCGCCACCTCGTCGGGCGTGGAGAACAGCGAGCCCACGTCGACATCGAAGCCGATATCGGCGAATGCCGTCGCGATCACCTTCTGGCCGCGGTCGTGGCCGTCCTGGCCCATCTTGGCCACCAGGATGCGCGGACGCCGTCCGTCGGCCTCGGCGAAGCGTTCCACCAGATCCGTCGCGGTACTCACGTTGCCAGCCTTCCCGACCTCATCGCGATACACGCCGGAGATGGTGCGGATCTCGGCGACGTGGCGGCCGTACACCTTTTCCAGCGCATCGGAGATCTCACCGACCGTGGCGTGCTTACGCGCCGCATTGATGGCCAGCGCCATCAGGTTGTTGCCCAGCCCGTCTTCGCCTGCGGACTCGTTCTCCCCGGCGGCACGGGTCAGCTCGGCCAACGCGGACTGGCAGGCCTCCTCGTCGCGCTCGGCGCGCAGACGTTCCAGCTTGGCGAGCTGTTCGGCCCGTACCCGGCTGTTCTCGACCTTGAGGACCTCGATCTCCTGATCCTCGTCGACCTGGTACTTGTTCACCCCGATCAGTGCCTGCACCCCGGAGTCGATACGGGCCTGGGTGCGTGCGGCGGCCTCCTCGATGCGCATCTTGGGGATGCCCGCGTCGATGGCCTGGGCCATCCCGCCGTACTCGGCGACCTCTTTGATGTGCGCCCTGGCCCGTTCGGCCAGCTGGTGGGTCAACCACTCGACGTAGTACGAACCACCCCACGGATCGATCGGACGGGTGGTGCCCGACTCCTGCTGCAGCAGCAGCTGGGTGTTGCGGGCGATGCGGGCGGAGAAATCGGTCGGCAGCGCCAGCGCCTCGTCGAGGGCGTTGGTATGCAGCGACTGGGTGTGTCCCTGGGTGGCGGCCATCGCCTCCACGCAGGTGCGGGCGACGTTGTTGAACACGTCCTGCGCGGTCAGCGACCAGCCGGAGGTCTGCGAATGGGTGCGCAGGGACAGCGATTTGGAGCTCTTCGGGTCGAACTGGGAGACCAGCTCACTCCACAGCAGGCGGCCCGCACGCAGCTTGGCCACCTCCATGAAGAAGTTCATCCCGATACCCCAGAAGAAGGACAACCGCGGCGCGAACTTGTCGATGTCCAGCCCGGCGTCCAGACCCGCCTTGATGTACTCCACGCCGTCGGCCAGCGTGTAGGCCAGCTCCAGATCAGCCGTCGCACCGGCTTCCTGGATGTGATAGCCCGAGATCGAGATGCTGTTGAACTTCGGCATCTTGGCGCTGGTGTAGCCGAAGATGTCGGAGATGATCCGCATCGACGGTTTGGGCGGGTAGATGTAGGTGTTGCGGACCATGAACTCTTTGAGGATGTCGTTCTGGATGGTCCCGGCCAGCTTCTCCGGCGGCACGCCCTGCTCCTCGGCGGCGACGACGTAGAGCGCCAGGATCGGCAGCACCGCGCCGTTCATCGTCATCGAGACCGACACGCTGCCCAGGTCGATACCGTCGAACAGCTGGCGCATGTCCAGGATCGAATCGATGGCCACACCCGCCATACCGACATCGCCGGCCACCCGCGGATGGTCGGAGTCGTAACCGCGGTGGGTGGCCAGATCGAAGGCGACCGACAGGCCCTTCTGACCGGCGGCCAGGTTGCGCCGGTAGAAGGCGTTGGACTCGGCCGCGGTGGAGAAGCCGGCGTACTGGCGGATCGTCCAGGGCTGGTTGACATACATCGTCGGGTAGGGCCCGCGGATGAACGGCGCATCGCCGGGGAAGCTGTCCACCGGGTAACCCGCGGTGGCGGCCGCGTCGCGGTCGGCGGCGATGTAGACCGGCTTGACGTCGATACCCTCCGGCGTCGCCCACACCAGTTGTTCGGGGGTGTAACCGTGTGCCGCGGCAGCCGCGGCGGTCAGCTCGGCCACGCCGTCGGCGGTGGCGGCGGCCGGGGCGGTCTCCCCCTGCAGCGGGATATCGGCGAAGCTGCCGATGGCCGACGTTTCGGTCTTCTCCGATGCAGTCATGTCACGCTCCCAATCGGGTGAGCAGGGTCGAGAGGGCCTCGACGGCGTTGATCTTGGCGGTGAGGTACTCATCGGGCTTCTCGGTCGCCTCGGCGACCGACTTCTCGGGCCCGGCAAGGTAGAGGTGCGTGATCCCGGCGGCGCGCGCGGCCGACGCGATATCGGAGACCTCGGTGCCGTAGCGGGCGTCCGTACCGCAGATGACGGCCACCGTGTGCGTACCGACCGCGGCGGCGATCCCGGCGGGATCCACGGTGCCCGGGTTGACCGTCTCGATACCACCGGAGGCCAGCAGGTTGGCTGCGAAGGTCGTCCGGATGTTGTGCTCGGCCAGCGGGCCCAGCGGTAGCAGAACGGCCTGCGGGCGGGTCCCGTGCTCGGCCAGATAGGCATCCGACCGGTCCCGCAGGGCCTCGAACTCCGCGGCGTAGCGGTAGATCCCGGCGGAGTCCTCGGCGCGCGCCCCTTCCGGTAACGGCTTCTCGGCGAGGTTGGGGAATTCGTTCACACCGGTCAACGCGGTGCGCCGGTGTGCGATGTCCGCGGCGCGCTTTCCGCGCACCGCGGCGATCTGCTCGTCGAGGTGATCGCGCGCGGCGGTGAGCCCGCCGCGGCTTTCCAGTTCCTGGAAGTGCGCCCACGCGTGTTCGGCCAGCTGTGCGGTCAGGTCCTCGACGAACCAGGAACCCGCGCCGGGGTCGAGCACCTTGCCCAGGTGCGATTCCTCGAGCAGCAGCAATTGGGTGTTGCGGGCCATCCGGCGGGTGAAGCTCGTCGCCGTTCCCGGCAGGCCGCCGGGGATCGCGGCGTCGAAGGGCTGCACCAGCACGGTGTCGGCACCGCCGACACCGGCGCCGAACGCCGCCAGCGTGGTGCGCAGCATGTTCACCCACGGGTCGCGCCGGCTCATCATCGGCGCCGAGGTCACCGCATGCACGGTGACCGCACCGGCGTCGGCGGCGCCGATCACCTCGGCCACCCGCGCCCACAGCCGGCGCACGGCGCGCAGCTTGGCGATCGTGGTGAACTGGTCGTCATCGGCCGCCAGCCGGAGACTGATCTGCCCGAGGGCCTGTGCCGGGCTCAGGCCCGCGGCGACCAGCGCCCGCAGATATTCGACACCCGCGGCCACCACGCCGGCCAGCTCCCACACCGCGCTGGCACCGAGGTTGTGCAGTGCCGGACCATCGACGGTGATCGCCCGGACGCCCTGGCGGCCGGCGACGTCGGTCGCCACCGCCACCACATCGGCCAGATCCGGTGCGGCCCGACCGCTCAGCGGTGCGGTGAGCGGGTCGGCCCCCAGGTCCACGGAGAGTCGCGAATTCTGGTCGTCGTCGAAGTCGGCGAGCAACGGGAGCAGCGCGGCGGCGGCGGCCGCGTAATCGGCACCGGCGTCGATGACGACCGGAACCAGGTCCAGGTAGATGCCCTGCACCAGCTGGGCGAACTCTTCGGCGGCCACGCCATGGGCGCCCACCTTGAGCACCAGTGCGCTGGCGCCCTCGGTCAGCGCCAACAGCGCGGCGTTGTTGGCATCGGCGGCGGACGCGTGGCCGGCCGGGAATTCCTCGGCCACCTTCCATCCGCTGAGCACATCGCGGTGGGCGTCACCGCCACGGACGAAGGGCCACTGACCCGGCAAAGCCGGTTCGGCATGTTCATCGAGACTCGTGTAGAGGGGCCGCACCGGGAAGCCCTCATAGGTGGGCGAGTCGAGTAGCCGCTCGGGTTCCTCGGGGAGGTCTGCCACGTCGCGGCGCAGGCTCTTCGCCAGCACGGCTGCCACCCCGGAGCGCCAGCGCTCGCGGTCCGATTCCATCACGCTCGAGGACATGTGACTCCTGTTTTCGCAGTGTGGGGCGGGTGAACTTCCCATGAGGCTAAATGATCGTTACCACCCCTTCGTGCAGTGGGCAGGCCCGCCCACCGGATCGGGAGGTCGTGGTGCGCACCGTCACTGCGCCACGCACCGTAGGGTTGGAACACGTGAAACCCGTCGTCAGCACGCTGCGCACCGTCGCGGCCACGGTGGCGGGCACCGCGGCCCAGCTGCCGCGCCGACGAGTCCTCGGCATCGGCGCCACAATTGTGATTCTCGTCGCAGTCGCCCTGCTGGTGCCGCTGCCGACCGCCATGCAGATGCGGGAGTGGGCGTCCGCGGCGGGTCCATGGTTTCCCCTGGTGTTCGTGGTCGTCCACACCGTCATGACGGTGTTCCCTTTTCCCCGAACCGCATTCACATTGTCGGCCGGTTTGTTGTTCGGACCGTTGCTCGGTATCGGGCTTGCCGTGGTGGCCAGTACCTTGAGCGCGGTGATCGCCGTCGTGCTGGTACGCGCGGCCGGCTGGCAGTTGAGCCGATTGGTGAGCCACCCCAGGGTGGACACGCTCGACGCGCGGCTACGCGAGCGGGGCTGGGTGACGGTGCTGTCGATGCGGATGATCCCGGCCGTGCCGTTTGCGGTGCTCAACTACGCCGCGGGCGCGTCCGCGGTCCGGCTGGTGCCCTACGCGGTCGCCACCCTGGTCGGTGTCATCCCGGGTACCGCCGCGGTGGTCATCCTCGGCGACGCTCTGACGGGCAACATCAGCCCGCTGCTGTTCCTCGTCTCGGCGTGCACCGCTGCCGTGGGCATCGCCGGCCTGGTCTACGAGATCCGAGCTCATCGTCACCATCACGATGGCGGTCGGCAGGCTGTCATCGAGAGCAGCACCGCCGAGGGCAGCGCGACACAGAACGGCTGACTCAGGCCGCCTTGTCGGAGCGGTCCAGGAACCGCACCACCGCCGGGCTTCCGGTGGCCACCTTGCTCCGGATGCCGCGAGGGATGTGCAGCGCGACCATCGAGCCGGACCGGACCACGCCCAGGGGGCCCGCGCCGGCGAAACGTCCGAAGCCGGCCACGTGAACGGCCCATCCCGCCTTGGCCTGTCGGTAACCGATGCGGATGCCGAGCCCGAGGATCACCAGCAATCCGCCCACACCGGGCAGTGCCACCGCGGCCAGCGCGGCCAGCGACAGGGGCAGTAGGACCTCGCTGACCGCCCGGTCGAGGAACGAGTCGGGCGCCGAGGAGGTGGCGATACCGCGCAGCCCGACGGGAATCGGGACAGCCGGGGCGGCCGTCCGCAGCGCGACGGTGGTCGGCGACGAGAGCAGCGACGGTTGCACCGGCGCCTCGGCGAGCAGTGCACCGGCGGGATCCGCGGCCTGCACGGGCGCCAGCATCATGTCGGAGAGGTCGGCCGAAGGCACGTCCTGGGCCATCCGCTGCGTCAGCGGCAGCGGGGCACCCGGCGTCGGAACCACGGGCACGCCCATCAGCGCGCTGAGATCGGCAGGTAGCGCGATGATGGCGCTGACCGATGTGTTCACCGCTGTCAACATGGATTCCATCGTGGAAATGACGTCGGCGACGGGGGTCGTCGACGTCGGCAGCAGGGCGAGCAGCGCCGGCACCGCCGCCACCGTGTCGTGGGTCGAGCCCAGCACGGTGGTCATGGTGTTCCCGAAGACCGCCACCGCGTCGGGCACCGTCGCGAACGGGAGCGGACGAGTGGGGTTCGAGGGCTTGGGTGCCGGTGTGCTGGACCGCGGCGTCGTGCCCGTCGAACCGTCCGCGGCCGGGTTCGTGGCCGGTTCAGGGTCTGCGGTGGGCTGCGGCGCCGTCGTGACCGGCGGCACCGGGGCAGCGATGGTCGCGGTCGCCGTCGGGGCCACGATCCCGATGGCGATCTCCGGGGTGACATCGGGGGTCGGGTCGGGATCGTCGGGATGCAGGATCAGCTCGTTCTGCTGCTCGAGGTCGGTACCCGAGGTGCCGGTTCCCTGCTGCGGCCGGGTGTGGGGCGAACCCAGTGTGCCGAGGGTGTTGCGGACATCGCGCAAGGCGTCACGCACCGAATCCCGCACCGTGGAGCCGAAATCGGTCTGGGTGCGGGTACCGGGCGTCGGCGCGGTTCCGGTCGAACCACCGGAACCGACCGAAGACGACCCGCCCGTGCCACCGCCGGAGGGTCCGTCGTCGGCGATCGCGATGGCAGCCGGTCCACCGATGAGCAATACCGCGGACAGCACGCATGCACCCAGTGCGCCGGATGCGCACACTCTCGTCATAGCGCCGCCATTTCGTCCTCTGACCGGCACCGGGCCAGGTCCACCGTCAGCAACCCATCAATATGCCATTAGACCATGCATGCCGCCCGCAAGCAGCAAAAATTGTACGTGGGCGTCAACTACCGGCGCGGGTGTGGTCAGGGTGCACGATGGGCACCGTCCTGCTCCCTGGCCTCCGCCGCCGAGGCACCGAGTTCCGGCTGCGGCGCCGGCGCACCCAGCGGGGGCACCGGAGTGCGGGCCTCGGCCTCGGCCTTGGCGACCGCCTGGGCGGTGGCCGGATCGGTCTCGGTGGAGAACCAGTCGGCGACCTCCTCGGCCTCCTCCTCGTCGGATTTCGTCGGGCCGTCGTCCATCGGCGACGGGGTATAGCGGAACACGCCGTCCTCGCCGGGGGCACCGAGCATCTTGGTGAAGCCCTGTAGGGCCGACCCGAAATCGCTGGGTACCAGCCAGACCTTGTTGGCCTCCCCCTTGGCCATCTGCGGCAGCGTCTGCAGGTACTGGTAGGCCAGCATCTCCGGGGTCGGGCGACCCTTCTTGATCGCCGCGAAGGTCTTCTCGATGGCCTTGGCCTGTCCCTGCGCCTGCAGGTAGGCGGCGGCGCGTTCGCCCTGGGCTCGCAGCATCCGGGACTGCCGATCGGCCTCGGCGGCCAGGATCGCCGCCTGCTTGGCACCCTCGGCCGCCAGGATCTGCGCCTGCTTCTGGCCCTCGGCGGCCTTGATGGCCGCTTCGCGGCTACCTTCGGCGGTCAGGATCATGGCGCGCTTCTCACGGTCGGCGCGCATCTGCTTTTCCATCGAATCCTGGATGGACGGCGGCGGGTCGATGCTGCGCAACTCGACGCGGGCGACACGAAGACCCCACCGGCCGGTGGCCTCGTCGAGCACACCGCGCAGCTGGCCGTTGATCGAGTCGCGCGAGGTCAGCGTCTGCTCCAGCGTCATCCCACCCACGACGTTGCGCAGTGTCGTGGTGGCGAGCTGCTCGACGCCGACGATGTAGTTGCTGATCTGGTAGACCGCGGCCTGCGGGTTGGTGACCTGGAAATAGACGACGGTGTCGATGTTGACGGTCAGGTTGTCCTCGGTGATCACCGGCTGCGGCGGGAAGGACACCACCCGCTCACGGAGATCGACCCGTGCCCTGATCTTGTCGACGAACGGCAGCAGCAGCGTGAGCTGACCCGACACCGTCTTGCTGTACCGGCCGAGGCGTTCGATGACCGCCGCCTCCGCCTGTGGGATCAGCGCCACCGATTTGGCAACGATGATCACCGCGAAGATCACCAGCACCGCCAGCAGTATCAATCCGGCTATCGCACCGTCCATCAGATCCCCCTCGGGTTCGATTCTGCGGTCCAGACAAGGTGGCGAGCTGGACCGTGGGTAGCGGCTAGATCTTGGAGACCACCGCGGTGGCACCGTCGATGTGCACGACGGTCACCTGGTCCCCGCTGTCGAACACATCGTTGTCGTTGAGGGAACGCGCCGTCCACACCTCGCCGTCCAACTTCACCTGGCCGGTATCCCGAGACACCGGGGCCAGCACCAGTGCGGCGCGACCTTCCAGGGCCTTCGCCGGATCCGGTAATCCGGCCCCGGCCAGCATCCGGCGTTTGAGCGCCGGGCGCACCAACGCCAACAGCAGTACCGAGACCACGAGGAAGACCGCACCGTCCGCCCAGATCGGCCAGTCGAACACGAAGCTCGCTCCGGCCGCGGCCAGCGCGCCGCCACTGAGCATGAGCAGGAACATGTCACCGGTGAGGGCTTCTGCTCCTGCCAGTCCCAGGGCCGCGACCAGCCAGATCCATGCGGGCATGTGTCCAGCCTAGCGAATCCGGCCGTTGGGGCGGGCGACAACTACACTGCGGAAACTATGTGGTGCCCGAGTGCTTCGCTGACGGTATGGGTCAACGCCTGGCTTGCGGGTGTTGCCGCCCCCGATGATGTCCTCGATGCGTTATCACAATGGGCGCCAAAGCATTCCGTGACGGCCTACGATTCCGTCGCGGCCGGCACCACCGGGCTTCCGTGGCCTGATCTCGACCACTCCGGCACGATGTCGCTGCTGCAGACGATGCGTACGGCGGCCGGCCCGGCCACCGGCAGCCCCGCCGTGGCGTTGGTACTGCCGGTGCCCGGCGATGTGCGCGGCCTCCCGCCGGATACCCAGTTCCAGCGCGATGCGGTCACCATGGGCGAGGCGATCCTCGTCGGCACCGAACCGGGACGCTCGGTGGGAATGGTGCCCGAATACGCCTATGAGGACATCGATGATCCCGATTACGAACCCGATCCGGTGTCGCTGGCATGGACGGTCTACTCCGCTCCCGCACCCGTGACGCTGGAACACCACGATCTCGGCGAGGCCGAGTACACGCTGCGGTCGTCGGTGCGCGCGGCGGCCGACGCGCTGAGCGCGTTGAGCGCGGGCATCGGCGTCGCCGACATCGACGATCCGCGGGGCATGGTCGAGCAGTTGCTGGAGGCGACCCGGTTGCACCGGTTGCCCGACCACACCCCCGAGCGGGCGCTGCGGGTGCTGGAGAACGCCGCGCATATCGATGCCATCATCACCGCCAGTTCGGGCCTGATCCCGATCGGGCTGCAGACCAGTTCCGAAGTCCAGATCGCCTCGGACACCTTGCGGCCGTTGGCTTCGGTGGTGCGTACCGCCAGGCTGGCCGCGATCAGCGCGATCCTCCATTCGGCCTGGCGGCGCTGACCACCGACCCGGGATCGCTCAGCTCGTGGCCGGACCCGCGCCGGGGCGGCCCGGCTGCGCGGGCGGCGGAACACACGCAGGGGTGCAGAAGGACCCGTTGAGACTGTTCCCGTAACCGGGAACCGGTTGCGGTCCAACGACTCTGGCCGGCGCCTGCTCGTTCTGCAGCTCGTCGATCAGACCGACCACCAGTTCGGCGAAGCGCCGCTGCGCGTTCGGGGTGGTGGCCCGGGCCAGCGCCACTCCGGCGGCCTCGGCCTGCTCGGCCAGTTCGCTGTCCAGATCCCAGATGACCTCGATATGGTCGGCGACGAAACCGATCGGGCAGACGATCACCGCGTCGACGCCGCGCTCGACGAGCACCTCCAGATGGTCCCCGACATCGGGTTCCAACCACGGCACCTGCGGCGGGCCCGACCGGGACTGCCACACCAGGTCGAAATCGGCATAGCCCGCCGCGGCGGCCACCAGTCGCGACGCGTAGCCCACCTGGCGCTCGTAGAGGTCCTGACCACATCGATTGGCGGCCCGCAACGGGATGGAGTGTGCGGTGAACACCAGCCGTGCCCCGGCCCGCCGCTCGGCGGGCAGGGTCTCGGCGGCATCGGCGATGGCGTCGGCGAACATCGCCACGAACAGCGGATGATCGAAGTACTGGCGCAGCTTGACCAGTTCGGGCGCCGGACCGTCACCGTCGTCCGGGACCGCCGACCGGGCCCGCGCGATGTCCTCCTGGTACTGCGCACATCCCGAGTAGCCACCCCATGCCGATGTCGAGAAGACCGCGGCCCGGCGAACGCCGTTGTCGCGCATCGCCGTCACGGTGTCTTCGACGAACGGTTCCCAGTTGCGGTTGCCGAAGTAGACCGGCAGATCGCGCCCCTGATCGGCGAGCACGCCCTCGATCTGCTCGATGAGCGCCCGGTTGATGCCGTTGATCGGCGAGACACCACCGAAGTGGTGGTAGTGCTCGGCGACCGCCTCGAGTCGCTCGGGCGGGATCCCGCGACCGCGGGTGACGTTCTCCAGGAACGGCATCACCTGCTCGTGGCCCTCGGGTCCACCGAAGGACAGCAGCAGCAGCGCGTCAAAGTGCATGGCAGTGCACGCCTTCCTACAGCAGCTGTGTGCTGGCGCCGCCGTCGGCGTAGATGATGGTGCCGGTGGTGGCGGGCAGCCAATCCGAGAGCAGGGCGCAGACGGTCTTGGCCACCGGGGTCGGGTCTTTCATGTTCCAACCGACGGGAGCGCGCTGGTCCCAGCCCTCTTCGAGCAGGCGCATCTGGTCACCGGCCTCGGCGCCGAGCGCACCGCCGACGATGGCGCTCATCGCGAGCGTGCGGATCGGGCCTGCGGCAACGAGATTCGAGCGGACACCGAACGGACCCGCCTCCCGGGCGACGAACCGGTTGACCGATTCCAGGGCACTCTTGGCGACCGTCATCCAGTTGTAGGCGGGCATGGCGCGCGTCGGGTCGAAGTCCATGCCGACGATGCTGCCGCCGCTGTTCGTCACCGGCAGGGTGGCCTTGGCCAGCGACGCGTAAGAGTAGGCCGAGATGTGGATGCCCTTGGCGACATCCTCGTAGGGCGCATCGAAGAACGGGTTGACGCCCATGCCGGTCTGCGGCATGAAACCGATCGAATGCACCACGCCGTCGAGCTTGTTGCCCTCGCCGATCACCTCGGTGATCCGGCCGGCCAGCGAATCGAGATGCTCGGTGTTCTGCACGTCGAGCTCCAGCAGCGGTGCCGGATTGGGCAGCCGGTCGGCGATGCGCTGGATCAGCTTCATCCGGTCGAACCCGGTCAGCACCAGCTCGGCGCCGGCCTCCTGGGCCTGCTTGGCGATGTGGAACGCGATCGAACTGTCGGTGATGATCCCCGTGACGAGGATGCGCTTGCCCTGCAGAAGTCCTGTCATGTCCTGGTTTCCTTTTCTCGTGGCGTGCCGCGGCGGTAGGTCTCTAGTGACCCATTCCCATACCGCCGTCGACGGGGATGACCGCGCCGGCGATGTATCCCGCGTCCTCGGACGCCAGGAAGCTGACCGCGCCCGCGACATCGGCGGCGGTGCCGACCCGCTTGGCGGGGATGAATTCCAATGCCCCGGCCTGGATACGCTCGTCGAGCGCGCGGGTCATCTCGGTGTCGATATAGCCCGGGGCGACGACGTTGGCGGTCACGCCGGCCTTGGACAGCTCACGCGAGATCGACCGGGCCATCCCGATCAGGCCGGCCTTGGCGGCTGCGTAGTTCGCCTGGTTACCGATGCCCCACATGCCCGATACCGAGCCGATGTAGATGATGCGGCCGAAGCGGTTGCGCTGCATGCTGCGCGACGCGCGTTGGGTGACCCGGAACGCGCCGGTCAGGTTGGCGTTGATGACCTCGGTGAAGCGCTCCTCGGTCATCCGCATCAGGAACGCGTCCTTGGAGATACCGGCATTGGACACCAGCACCTCGACGGGCCCCTGGTGCTCCTCGACCTCCTTGAAGGCCCGGTCGATCGCGTCGTTGTCGGTCACGTCGCAGACCACACCGAACAATCCATCCGGGGCGCCGGATCCGCGATGGGTGACGGCCACCTTGTGCCCGTCGGCGGCCAGCCGCTGGGCGATGGCCAGACCGATTCCGCGGTTACCGCCGGTGACCAGCACCGAGCGGGACACGAATGGGGGACGGCCGACCGGGGTCGCTTCGGTAGCAGCGCTCTCACTCATGTAGGCCAACTTAGTGCCTGGCGTGCACAGTCCCGAAATCGCATCACCGTGGCGGCAGGCACCGCCCGCTACTAGCCGGGCAGCCGGCGGTTGATCAGCAACGCCGCCAGCGCGGCCAGCGCGAGCACCAGTGCGCCGAGGCGCAGCCAGCCGACACTGGCATCGCCCTTCATGGTCTCGTACCCGATCTGCTCCTGCAGTGAGCTGAAGACCGCCTTGAGCTGTTCCAGGCTGGAGGCGGTGAAGGCCTCGCCCCCGGAAAGTTCGGCGATCTTGGCCAGCATCTCGTCATCGACGGGCACCGGTTGCCGTTGTTCGTTGATCTCGACATAGCCGTATGGCGTGCCGAAGGACACCGTCGAGATCGGCACACCCTGGTCCTTGGCGGTGCGCGCGGCGGTATAGGCGCCCTTGGGGTTGTCCGGATTCGACGGCACCGTCTCCTTACCGTCGGACATCAGCACGATGCGCGCGGGCGGGGGCTCGTCACCGCCGCCGATCACCGCGCCGACGGTGGCGATCGCCTGCAGCGCGGTGAAGATGCCCTCACCGGTGGCGGTGCGATCGGCAAGCTGCAGCTTGTCGATACCGTTCTTGGTGGCCTCACGGTTGGTCGTCGGGGACACCAGAACAGTGGCGGTACCCGCGTAGGCGATGAGTCCCAAGTTGATGCCGGGGGTCAGCTGATCGGCGAATTGCTTGGCCGCCTCCTGGGCGGCGACGAGCCGGCTGGGCGCCACATCGGTGGCCCGCATGGACTGCGAGACGTCGATGACGAGCATGACGACCGCCCGGTTACGCGGGATGCGCACGTCATTGGTCGGCCCGGCCATCGCGACGGTCAGCAGCGTCAGCGCGGCGATGAGCAGGATGGCGGGCAGATGGCGCCACCGGCTCGGCTGCTTGGGCGCCACCCGCTCCAGCAGCTCCATGTTGGCGAATCGCAGGATCCGCTGTTTACGTGCCCGCTGCACCACGATGTAGAGGACGACCAGCCCCAGCACCGCGAGCAGGAACAGGAAGAACCATTTGTGTTCGAAACCGGACAGGCTCATCGGCCCGAGCAACGGCAATGTCATGTGTGCCTAGTCATTTCAGTATCGATTGCCTCAACCACGCTCATCGGGGCTTGTCTGCTCTTCGCGCAAGCGCTCATCGGGGCTTGTCCGCTCTTCGCGCAAGCGCTCATCGGGGCTTGTCCGCTCTTCGCGCAAGCGCTCATCGGGGCTTGTCTGCTCTTCGCGCAAGCGCTCATCGCCCACCCGCCATGGCACCCCGGCGCCGGTCGGCGACGAACCGCACCACGTCGGCAATCCAGTCCCCGTCGGTGCGCAGCGTGAGCAGCGGCGCATCGCAGCGCCGCAGGGTGCGGGCGACCTCGGCGCGGTGCGCCGCCGAGGCCCTTGCGAAATCGTCGCGCAGCTTCTCGTCGATGGTGAATTCGCGGGTCACCCCGGACTCGGTGTCCTGCAGGACGACATCGCCGACATCGGGCAGCTCGACATCGCGGGGGTCGATGATCTCGATGCCCAGCACCTCGTGGCGGCCGGCGATGGCCCGCAGCGGCCGCATCCAGTCGATCGGTCCGAGGAAGTCGCTGATGATGACGGCCATCCCCCGCCGGCGCTCCGGGCGACGCAGCGCGTCGATGGCGCCGGCAAGGTCACCGCGCACACCCAGCGGCGCCTGCGGTGTTGTCGCTATGGCGCGCAACAACTCTTGCTCGTGCAGTCGGCCCGACAGCGCGGGCACCCGTTTCATCGTCTCGCCGTTGGAGATCACCGCCCCGATGCGGTTGCCGCCCCCGCTGTTGAGGAACGTGATGGCCGCCGCCGCGGCGACCGCGAGGTCGCGCTTCTCACAGCCGGTGGTCCCGAAGTCCAGGCTGGACGAGACGTCAACGACCAACCAGGTTTCCAGCTCACGGTCGGCGATCATCTGCCGCACGTGGGGTTGGGTGGTACGCGCGGTCACCGACCAGTCCATCCGGCGGACGTCGTCGCCGGGCTGATACATCCGGGACTCCCCCGGCTCCGAGCCGGGACCCGGGATCAGACCGAGGTGATCACCGTGCAGCACACCGTCGAGCTTGCGGCGCACCGTGAGCTCGAGTTTGCGCAGCGCCGCACTCAGTGCGGGGTCGCGGATCTCGCCGCGCTTGAGCGAGGGCAGGTCGACCGCGCGCCTGCCGGTCCCGGTCACCGACCGCCGGCCGCCGCCGCGGCGGGCACCCCGGGAGGCGCCGAGTTACCCTGCTGCGGAATGGCATTGACCTGCGGGAGACCAACGGTCTGCATGATCCGGTTGATCACGGTCTCCGACGAGACCTCGTCGGCCAGCGCGTCATAGGTGAGCACCAGACGGTGCCGCAGCACATCCGGGATCACCTCGACGACATCCTGGGGGATCACGTAATCGCGACCGCGCACCAGGGCCAGGGCCCGCGAGGCCGAGATGATGCCCAGCGAGGCGCGCGGCGAGGCACCGTAGGCGATCCAGGACTTGGCGTCGGGCATACCGAACTTCTCCGGCTCGCGGGTCGCGGTGACGATGCGCACCACGTAGTCGACCAGCGCGTGGTGCACGAAGTTGTTGGCGGCCACCTCCTGCAGCCGCAGCAGGTCCCCGGTGTTCAGGATCTGCTTGGGCTCAGGCGGTTTGACGCCCATGCGATAGATGATCTCGCGTTCTTCCTCCGGCGACGGGTAGTCGACGTTGAGTTTGAACAGGAAGCGGTCGCGCTGCGCCTCGGGCAGCTGGTACACGCCCTCCTGCTCGATCGGGTTCTGGGTGGCCATCACCAGGAACGGGGTCGGTAGCGGGAAGGTCTTCCCGCCGATCGAGATCTTGCGCTCGGCCATGACCTCGAGCAGCGCGGACTGCACCTTGGCGGGCGCGCGGTTGATCTCGTCGGCGAGCAGGAAGTTCACCACCACCGGACCGAGTTCGATATCGAACTCCTCCTGGCCCTGCCGGTAGATGCGGGTACCGACGATATCGGTGGGCACCAGGTCGGGGGTGAACTGGATGCGGGCGAAGGTGCCGCCGACCACCTTGGCGAAGGTCTCCACGGCGAGGGTCTTGGCCACACCGGGCACGCCCTCCAACAGCACGTGCCCCTTGGCGAGCAGACCGACGAGCATGCGCTCGACGAGACGGTCCTGACCGACGATGATGCGCTTGACCTCGAAGATCGCGCGCTCGAGGGTGTGTACCTCCTGCTGCAGGCCGGGACCCGCGGACGGTGCGCTCTGCGTGCCGGGCGGGTAGCCCTGCGTCGGGGCCGGGCCTTGATAGCCTCCGGCGCCCTGCGGCGGCCCACTCGGTGACGTCATCTAGCTTCCTCCCACGGTCGATCTGCAACAAACTCGCTGGACTTCGGTGGCGACCGCCGAGCTGGCGGGCGTCCGCCGTCAACTATTCCAGGCAGCCCGGAATCCGTCGACGTCGACCGCCCGGCGTGCCGTGGGCTCAGGACTCGATGACGCGCACCAGGTGCGGGGACATGCCCGCCGTACGCAGCGGGCTGACCGTAACCTTGCCCGCCGAACCGGAGGCCTCCAGCATCTTCCCGCCGCCCAGATAGATGGCCACGTGCTGGCTGCCGCCCGGGCCCCAGAAGATCAGGTCGCCGCGCTTGGCCTGCGACGGGGAGATGGCGCGACCGCCAGAGGTGTACTGGTCACCGGAGTACTTGGGAATCTGCACACCGACACCGGCGAACGCGTATCGGGTGAAGCCCGAGCAGTCGTAGCCGATCTTGCCGTCGTCGTAGTCGACACCGGGGCCGGGACCGGTCAGGGTGCCGCCGCCCCACGAGTAGGGGACGCCGATCTGGGAACCGCCACGGCGGATCACGTATTCGATGGCCTGCGGGCCGCGCACCCGGGCGCCGGGCAGCAGGCCGCCGGTCGAGGCGGCCGGAGCGGGTGCCAGGCCGATGGACTGCAGGAACTTCGACCCGAGGCTCTGGGTGGTCTCCAGCGCGATCTTGCTGACCTGGAACGAGGCGTTGGCGATCGCCACCGGATCACCCGGAGCGNNNGGCAGCGTCGGGTCCCACTCGCCGGGGTCGGCGGTGGCGGGTGCTGCGGCACCGATGGCCATCGCGGCGGCCACCGCCAGTGCTGCCAGCACCCGGGTCAATGTACGAAAGCGTGTGGAGTTCAAGGAATTCCCTACGTAGTCAGTGCTTCTAGTACTCGATGTAACGAACGGCGTACGGGGTCATCCCGCTGGTGCGCACCGGCGAGATCTTGACGGTCGAACCGGTGTAGGGGGCTTCGAGCATCTGGTTGTTGCCCAGGTAGATCGCGACGTGCTGACTGCCGCCGGGACCCCAGAACAGGACATCGCCGCGGCGCATCTGTGAGGTCGGGATCTTGCGGCCCATGTCGTACTGCGCACCGGAGTAGTGCGGCAGCTTGATACCGACGCCGGCGAAGGCATAGAGCACCAGACCCGAGCAGTCGAAGCCGACTGTGCCGGCGCCGCCGTCGATACCGTTGCTCTTTCCTGCGGCATTGCCGCCACCCCAGGAGTACGGCACGCCGATCTGCGACATCCCCCGCTTGATGACGTACTCCGAGGCCGCCTGGCCGTTCACCCGGGGAATGGCCCCGTTGTTGGTGAAACCGGTCGGGGTCGGCAGGATGCCGAGCTTCTGCAGGAAGTTCCGACCCATGTCGGCGGTCAGCTGGGCCGAGGTCTGCATGATGCCGAGAATCGCGTTGATGATGGCGATCGGGTCGCCGCTGACGAAGGCGCTGGGGATCGCGGGCAGTGTCAGATCCCATTCGCTGGCCTGCGCCGGGGCCGCCGCACCACGCGGGGCGCGATCCCAGTCCGCGCCCGCGCCGGGAGCGGCCGGACCCGGCGCGCCCGGGGCTCGCCCGGTGGGCGCGCTCGCGGCAGGCGCCGAGGGAGCCGCCAGCGGCCGTGCGGCGTCCAGTTTCGCTTGTGCGGCAGCGCGTTCGGCGGTCAGCCGGTCGAGCTCCTCCTGCTGGGACCCGAACGTCTGCTGCGCCTGGGTCAGGCTGGTGACTGCGGCGTCCTGACTGGATTGTGCGTCGGCGGCGGCCTTGTCGGCATTCTGTTTGGCCAGCCGCGCCGCGGACTCGCGGTTGACCTGCTCGGTGCGCGCCTTCTGCAGATCGCCCATCACCTGCTGGGAGTTGGCGGCCAGGGCCTGCCCCGCGGCGGCGGTCTGCAGCGCGGCATCGGGGTCTGCGGCGGTCAGATAGGAGGCCGACGGACCGTTGACGTAGGCGGCCACGGCGTAGATGTCGACGCGGCGCTGCGCGTCGGCGATGGCGGTGTTGGCATCATCGACGCCCCGCCGGCTCGCCTCGACCTCCGNCCGCGGCGTTGTCGCGTGCGTTCTGCACATCCAGCAGCGCCTTGTTGACGCTCTCCTGCTGGGCCTGCACGGCGGCACCGAGGTCCTGCAGCTTCTGGTTGGCATCGGCGACCGCGGCCACCAGGGCGGCGATGCCCTCGGGTTTGGCCGGATCGGCGATCGCGATGGGAGCGGCGATCGGACCGTCGGGCAGAACGCCGGCGCACAACAGGCCGACGGTGACCGGGACTGCGCAGATTCGCCCGTAGAAACGGGACGCGGAGGCGCCTGGGGTGCGTCTCATGGGACTCAGGTCTCCTAGGGCTCAACGCGGACGACACGGCACTGCGGGTGAGTGTCAGCAGTCACATCAACCACAGCTGCAACACCAAACACTGTTTGCACCGTACGTCACATCACGCCCTAAAGAAACTTTAGTCACAAATTACATGAATGTAATTGGAAACGGCGTTATCGAATAGTGATATTCGAATTCGACAAAGGGGTTGCGGCGTTTACTCCACCGGCTTGGAGGGTGCCGTTTCAGCAACCGATCGCTTGGCCCGAACCTGCAGCACACGAGCCAAAACGGCAGCCGCGGCAACGGCTAGCACAAGGACTGCGGTAAACGGCGTCCAGGGAAAGTCCGGAGTCTGCAACTCGGTGACGAAATTCTTCGAAGATTGGACGGGATCACCGGTTTTTGCGAGGTCCTGACCGGCCTCGAGGGTGACCCTGTCGAATTCCTGGCTGTAGGTGCCCGCATAGAACGGGCTGATGGCCAGCACGGTCGATCCCGGGAAGTCCTGACCCACCTCGGTGGCGATATCGCGCAGCGGGGTGTCGATCGGCGGATTCTGGTCGATCACCACGATCTTGAGGTCGATCCCGTCGGCCTTGGCCGTGGAGACCACTTCGCGCAGGCCCGCGATATCGGCCCCGGCCGGGGCGCTGACGCCACCGTCGCGCACCTGATCCTTGACCAGGTTCATGTCGATCCCCGGCGGGATGTAGGCGGGAAGGTGTGGCACAACGTGCGGTCCGGTCACCACCGCACCGTACCGCCGCGCACGCGGCGCTCGAACATCCGACTCACCGGTCGGCGGGTCGGCAGAAAATCTGCCCGACGGGCTCGCATCGAACCCACTACTGGACAAGACTGGACCCGACCCTCCCCGCCTTGCAGGACAAGCGTACTGTTAGGGTCAGCATGCCGCCGACACAGCCCGTCGCCGGCAGGATCTAACCGGGAGTTGATGTGAGCAACGACAACACGGCCAATTCATCCTTGAACTCATTTGGAGCCCGCGACACCCTGACCGTCGGGGACAACAGTTACGAGATCTACCGCCTCGACGCAGTACCCGGAACCGAGAAACTGCCCTACAGCCTCAAGGTGCTCGCGGAGAACCTGCTGCGCACCGAGGACGGTGCGAACATCACCAAGGACCACATCGAGGCCATCGCCAACTGGGATCCCTCAGCAGAGCCGAGCATCGAGATCCAGTTCACCCCCGCCCGCGTGCTGATGCAGGACTTCACCGGCGTGCCCTGCATCGTCGACCTGGCCACCATGCGTGAGGCCGTAGCGACCCTCGGCGGCGACCCGAACAAGGTCAATCCGCTGTCCCCCGCCGAGATGGTGATCGACCACTCCGTCATCCTCGACGTCTTCGGCAACGCCGGCGCCTTCGAGCGCAACGTCGAGCTGGAGTACGAACGCAACGGCGAGCGCTACCAGTTCCTGCGCTGGGGCCAGGGCGCCTTCGACGACTTCAAGGTCGTCCCCCCAGGCACCGGCATCGTGCACCAGGTCAACATCGAGTACCTGGCGCGCGTGGTCATGACCCGCAACGGGGTGGCCTACCCGGACACCTGTGTGGGCACCGACAGCCACACCACGATGGAGAACGGTCTCGGCGTGCTGGGCTGGGGCGTCGGCGGTATCGAGGCCGAGGCCGCCATGCTGGGCCAGCCCGTCTCGATGCTCATCCCGCGCGTCGTCGGCTTCAAGCTCACCGGCGAGATCAAGCCGGGCGTCACCGCCACCGACGTCGTTCTGACCGTCACCGACATGCTGCGCAAGCACGGTGTGGTCGGCAAGTTCGTCGAGTTCTACGGCAAGGGCGTGGCCGAGGTGCCGCTGGCCAACCGCGCCACCCTGGGCAACATGAGCCCCGAGTTCGGCTCCACCGCAGCGATGTTCCCCATCGACGAGGAGACCATCAACTACCTGCGACTGACCGGGCGCACCGAGGAGCAGCTGGCGCTGGTCGAGGCGTACGCCAAGGAACAGGGCATGTGGCACGACCCGGCCAAGGAGCCGGTCTTCTCCGAGTACATGGAGCTCGACCTGTCCACCGTGGTGCCCTCGATCTCCGGCCCGAAGCGCCCGCAGGACCGCATCGAACTCTCCGATGCCAAGAACGCGTTCCGCAAGGACATCCACAACTACGTGGAGGAGAACCACCCCGCGCCCGAGACCAAGCTCGACGAGGCGATCGAAGAGTCCTTCCCCGCAAGCGATTCGGCGACGCTGTCCTTCGCCGATGATGGCGCGGTCATCCCCAATGCGTCCAACGGCGCCGAGGGCCGCCCGTCCAAGCCGGTCACCGTGCGGTCCGAGGAGCGCGGCGAGTTCGTGCTCGATCACGGGGCGGTCGTGGTCGCGGGTATCACCTCGTGCACCAACACCTCCAACCCGTCGGTCATGATCGGCGCCGCGTTGCTGGCCAAGAAGGCCGTCGAGAAGGGCCTGACCTCCAAGCCGTGGGTCAAGACCAACATGGCGCCGGGCTCGCAGGTGGTCACCGACTACTACAACAAGGCCGGCCTGTGGCCCTACCTGGAGAAGCTGGGCTACTACCTGGGTGGTTACGGCTGCACCACCTGCATCGGCAACACCGGTCCGCTGCCCGACGAGATCTCGGCGGCCATCAACGACAACGACCTGTCCGTGACCGCGGTGCTGTCCGGTAACCGCAACTTCGAGGGCCGCATCTCCCCCGACGTCAAGATGAACTACCTGGCCTCCCCGCCGCTGGTCATCGCCTACGGCATCGCCGGCACCATGGACTTCGACTTCGAGACCGATCCGCTGGGTCAGGATCACGACGGTAACAACGTGTTCCTCGCAGATATTTGGCCATCTGCCGCCGAGATCCAGGAGACCATCGCCTCCTCGATCAACCGGGAGATGTTCACCGAGTCCTACGCCGATGTGTTCAAGGGCGACGATCGCTGGCGCTCGCTGCCCACCCCGGAGGGCAACACCTTCGAATGGGACGACGCCTCCACCTATGTCCGCAAGGCACCGTACTTCGACGGCATGCCCGCCGATCCGGAGCCGGTCGGCGATATCTCCGGCGCCAGAGTGCTTGCCCTGCTGGGTGATTCGGTGACCACCGACCACATCAGCCCGGCCGGCGCGATCAAGCCGGGCACCCCGGCGGCGCAGTACCTCGACGCCCATGGCGTTGAGCGCAAGGATTACAACTCGCTGGGGTCGCGACGCGGCAACCACGAGGTGATGATCCGCGGCACCTTCGCCAACATCCGCCTCAAGAATCAGCTCCTCGATGACGTCTCGGGCGGTTACACCCGCGACTTCACCCAGGATGGCGGGCCGCAGGCGTTCATCTACGACGCCTCGGTCAACTACCAGAAGGCCGGTATCCCGCTGGTCGTGCTGGGCGGCAAGGAGTACGGATCCGGGTCCTCGCGGGACTGGGCGGCAAAGGGCACCTCGCTGCTCGGCGTGCGCGCGGTCATCACCGAGTCCTTCGAGCGCATCCACCGGTCCAACCTGATCGGCATGGGTGTCATCCCGCTGCAGTTCCCGGCCGGCGAATCGGCCGCCAGCCTGAAGCTGGACGGTACCGAGACCTTCGATATCGCGGGCATCACCGAGCTCAACGAGGGCAAGACGCCCAAGACCGTGCATGTGACCGCCACCAAGGAGGATGGCTCCAAGGTCGAGTTCGACGCGGTGGTGCGTATCGACACCCCGGGTGAGGCCGACTATTACCGCAACGGCGGCATCCTGCAGTACGTGCTGCGCAACATGCTCAAGGCGAACTAGGAGATTCGGAAGACGTAGCGGGTACCACCCGTGCCACGGGTAACCGACGACCATCTGGCGGCACGCCGTCGCCAGATCCTCGACGGCGCTCGGCGTTGCTTCGCCGAGTACGGCTATGAGAAGGCGACCGTGCGGCGGCTCGAACACACCATCGGGCTGTCGCGCGGCGCCATCTTCCACCACTTCAAGGACAAGGACACCCTGTTCTTCGAGCTGGCGCGCGAGGATGCCGAGCGGATGGCCGACGTGGCCGCCCGCGAAGGCCTCATCCAGGTGATGCGTGACCTGCTTGCCGCGCCGGATCAATTCGACTGGTTGGTGACGCGCTTGGAGATTGCGCGCAAGCTGCGCAATGACCCGGCGTTCCATCAGGGCTGGGCCGAGCGATCGGCCGAGCTGTCGGCGGCCACCACAGAGCGACTGCGCAAGCAGAAACAGGCCGGGCGCCTGCGCGATGATGTCCCCGGCGCCGTGCTGCAGACCTACCTGGACCTCGTGCTCGACGGTCTGGTGGCCCGCCTGGCCTCCGGCGAGGACACCGAGAACCTCAGCGCGGTGCTCGACCTCGTCGAGGATTCGGTGCGCCAGCCGCGCTGAGATGCCGCCGAGGGGTCAGCTGGCCCGTCGACGATGATTCGGCCCGCCCCGGCTGCGCATCCGGGTGCCGGACTCGCGCAGCATGCTGTGCACAGATCCATAGGACCGGCCGGTTTGCGCCACCAGCGACCGGATACTCGCGCCGCGCTCGTACGCGCTGCGCAAGTCGGACAGAACCTGCTCACGGGACTTGTCGGATTCAGTCATCGATTTCTCCCCACTCCCGATCCGTGTGCGCGGGTACCCAGACTAGGAACCGGCAAAACGCGTGTGGGGTGAATCGACGAAAAGCCTTGCAGAAAGCCCTATGCCAGCTCGATGAGGTCCCGGTACTCGGTCGACCAGAAGTCCTCGGTGCCATCGGGCAGCAGCACCACCCGCTGCGGGTCCAGCGCCTCGGCCGCACCCGGATCGTGCGTCACCAGCACCACCGCACCCTGGTAACTGCGCAGCGCATCGAGCACCTGCTCGCGGGAGGCGGGATCGAGGTTGTTGGTGGGCTCGTCGAGCAGCAGCACATTGGCGGTGGAGGCCACCAGCCCGGCCAACGCCAATCGGGTCTTCTCACCGCCGGACAGGGTGCCTGCAGGCTGGTCGAGCTGCGGCCCGGTGAACATGAAGGCGCCCAACAAGCCTCGAAGTTCCTGCTCCCCCGTGTCCGGTGCGGCGTGCCGGATGTTCTCCCAGACGGTCGCGGCGTTGTCGAGCGTGTCATGTTCCTGCGCGAAGTAGCCGATCTTGAGGCCGTGGCCGGGGACAAGCCCGCCGGCATCCGGAGTTTCAGTACCCGCCAGCAACCGCAGCAACGTCGTCTTGCCCGCACCGTTGAGGCCCAACACCACGACGCGAGAACCCCGGTCGATGGCCAGATCGACGCCGGTGAACACTTCCAGCGAACCGTAGGTCTTGGTCAGACCCTTCACCACCAAGGGTGTTTTACCGCACGGTGCAGGTACCGGAAACTTGATGCGCGCCACCTTGTCGGCCACCCGCTCGGCATCGAGCTCGGCCATCATCCGTTCGGCGCGACGCAGCATGTTCTGCGCGGCAACGGCTTTGGTGGCCTTGGCGCCCATCTTCGCCGCCTGCGCCCGCAGCGCGCCCGCCTTCTTCTCGGCATTGGCCCGTTCGCGACGGCGACGCTGCTCATCGGTGGCGCGCGCGTCGAGATACCGCTGCCAACCCATGTTGTAGACATCGGCCTCACCGCGGACGGCGTCGAGGAACCAGACCCGGTTGACCACGTCGGCGAGCAGCTCGACATCGTGACTGATGACCACCAGGCCGCCGGTGTGGTTCTGCAGGAAGGTGCGCAGCCAGCCGATCGAGTCCGCGTCGAGGTGGTTGGTGGGCTCGTCGAGCAGCAGTGTCGTGGCCGACCCTGAGCCGGTATCACTCGCGGCAAACAGGATTCTGGCCAGCTCGACGCGACGGCGCTGACCGCCCGAGAGGGTGCGCAGCGGCTGGGTGAGGACACGGTCGGGCAAGCCCAGGCTGGCGCAGATACGGCCGGCTTCGCTCTCGGCCGCATAGCCGCCGAGCGCGGCGAACCGCTCCTCCAGTTGGCCGTACCGACGCACCGCCTTATCCCTGGCCGCGTCGTCGGCGACCTCGGCCATCAGCACCTGCTGCTTCTCCAGGTCCGACAGCAGGGTGTCCAGGCCGCGCGCGGACAACACCCGGTCGCGCGCCAGCACGTCGAGGTCGCCCTCCCGGGGGTCCTGCGGCAGGTAGCCGATCTCGCCGACACGCTCGATCTTGCCCGCGTAGGGCTCACCCTCACCGGCCAGGATGCGCATCGTGGTGGTCTTACCGGCGCCGTTGCGCCCCACCAGGCCGATCCGGTCGCCGGGCTGGATGCGCAGCGCGGAACCCTCGATGGACAACAGAGTGCGCGCCCCGGCGCGGACCTCCAGGTCCGTTGCGGTGATCACGCTGCTGCTCTCCTCGGGTTGTCGTCATCTGTCGTCGGTGAAAACGGCCGACCGCTTATCTTTGCGCGCCGCGACCGCTTCTTCAAAGTTGGCGGTGAGCAACCGCACATACAGCTGCCCGAGCCCCTCGGCGTGCATGTGGCCCTCCAAGCTACCGGCGTCCAGTCCACTCCACAGCGTCCGCTTGGTCAACTCGATTCCCGGCCGGGAGAACGCCGCGATCCGCTGCGCGGTCTCGAAGCTGCGTGCCAGCAGCTCATCGTCGGGCACCACGCTGGACACCAACCCGATCCGCTCGGCTTCGGCGGCGTCGACATCGCGACCGGTGAGCATGATCTCGAAGGCCCGTGAGGCGCCGATGGCGCGCGGCAGCAGATAGGACAGTCCGAGCTCGCTGGCCGTCAGCCCGTTGTTGATCCCCGCCGCCCGAAAGTACGCCCCACCCGCGGCGATTCGGATGTCACAGGCCAGCGCCAGGCAAAGACCTCCGCCGATGGCCGCCCCGTTCACCGCGGCGATCACCGGCTGGTGCAACCGGCGCAGGGCCAGGATCACATCGTCGAGCACCTCCATCGAGCGCAGCGCGAAGGAGGGCCGGGTGAGCCCATCGACATGCGGAACCGAGCCCGCCGACTTGTGGTCGGCGCCGGAGGAGAAGCCACGCCCGGCACCGGTGAGCACGACCACCCGCACGTCGTTGTCATGGTGCAGATCACCCAACACGGCGCGCAGCGGCACCATGACGTCGAAGGCCATGGAATTCATCCGCTCGGGCCGGTTCAACGTGACCAACGCCACGCCGGGCGCCGGCTGGGAGACCTTTACGAATTCGCTGTGTTCAGTCACGCCGTGCACGTTATCGCGGCACGGCGCGACCGCTGGCGCTGTCCGAGATCGACGCTCAGTTCTGTTGTGACGCGATGGCCGCGTCGACGTCGAACTCCTTGATCTTGGTGATCAGGTCCTCCAGCTGAGCGGGACCGAGGGCACCGGACTGGCGGAACACCTGGTGGCCCTTCTTGAAGGCCATCAGAGTCGGGATGGCCTGGATCTCGGCGGCTTGGGCCAACTCGGGCTCGGCCTCGGTGTCCACCTTGGCGTGCACGATATCGGGGTGCTTGTCCGCGGAGGCACCGAACGTCGGGGCGAAGGCGCGACACGGACCGCACCAGGTTGCCCAGAAGTCGACGATGACGATCTCGTTGTCATCGATGACCGACTTGAACTCGGCTGCGGTGATGTCCTTTGTACTCACACTTTTCCTAACGTCGAGGAGGCAATCCCAATTCCCAGTATGTCCCGGCCGCCATCAGGTTGCGACCGCGTCGAGCGAGTAGACGCGCACCCAGTCCACCTTCATCTGCTGTTCGGGGAATGCCGCCGTCGGATCGGGGTCACCGGTCCACGGGTTGCCCACCGCCACGTTCAGGATCAGGTAGTGGGGCCAGGCACCCGAAAACGGGGTCCAATCACCGCCCATCGCCTCGTACTCGGCCTTGGTCACCTCACCGGTCTGCACACCGTCGACGTGCCAGACGATGCGGTCTGTGTACCAATCGATGCCGTACTCGTGGAACCCCGCGGACAGATCGGTGCCGATATCGGCGCCCACATCGTGCAGTTTGACGTCGACGGTGTTGTCACCGGCCGCGGGTCCATGGATGTTGCCCGTCCACTTCGTCCTGCCGTCGGCGGAGCCGAAGCCGGGATACTCCGCGATGTCCACCTCACCTTGACGCGGCCAGTCGAACTCGTGGCCGGGCTCCAGACCGACCATCCAGAAGGCAGGCAGCAGACCCTCGGCATACGGCATCTGGATGCGCGCGACGATCCGGCTGTTGGGCATGACGGTCTGGTTGCCGTAGGACACCACCCGCGCCGAGGTGTAGTCGTGCGGGGCGGCCGCATTGTCCGGGGTGGCCTCGCGGCGCACACTGATCACCAGGTAGCCGTTCTCGTCGACGGTGACATTGGAGAAATCCGGTGTGTAGTACTGGTTCTCACCGGCCGACTGGCCCCACCGGCCGCTCTGCAGCGACCACGACTGCATCGCTTCGGCCAACGAGGTGAAATTCGTCTCCCACAACAACACCGGATCGGAGCTTCCCTCAGACGGAGTACCCGGCACGGGATTGCCCGGCGCGGTGTCCGGGGGCACCACCACCGGAGTTCGGGTCGATCCGAGGAAGACGGCGCGCACCTGCGCCCACGCGTGGTGGATCATTGCCGTGATCTCGGTGCGGATATGGTCGAGCACCTGTAGCACCGGAGTGAGGCCCAGGCGTGCCATCGCGTCGTGCACCATACTGCCGAGCGCGGCGGGTTCAGCCGCCTCGGCCGAGGCGGCCGCCTTGAGCGAACTGCTTTGCGCGACAGCTGGTCCCGATGAACCCTGATCCTCATCGGTCGACGGGGGGCGGCCGATTTGTTCGTCGACGCCGGGACGGCCGGCGGCATGGCCGTCGTCGCGACCGGTCTGTCCACGCCGGATGTCCGACTCCGATCTGCGCCGGTCGTAGGGTTTGTCGGGCCACTCCTCGATGATCACCGCACCGGGTTCGGCGACCATGTCCGTCCCCGGAGCCGCTGTCCGCGACTCGGTGTCGACCGCGGACCCGACCTCGACGTCGGCGACCGCGACGGTCCGTGTCCGGCCGAACTCCGCCATCGTGTCGGCATCGTCATCTCGACCCGTTGTCTCGTGCCGAGCCGAGGATCGGGTGGTCTCGCTCAGCCGGGACGAGCTGCGCTGACCGCGGGTTCCGGTCGGCTCTGTCGAGTCTGCATCGCTCGACATCCCACCGGCCGAAACGGATTCGGCCTGCGACGAGTCGCGTCCGGCGTCTGTCGGCGCCGACGTGGCCGGCGCGGACGAGTCACCGACCGAGCTACCGGCACTGGCACTACTGGTGGCCGCCCCTTCGTCGGCCGCGGCGGCGGCCACCCCCTGCCCGGAGGCGATGGCGGCCGCCAAACCGGCGGTCATCATCCCCGCTCCGAGCCATAGCCGACGTTCACACCGCTTGCGGGCCCCATCGGTCGTGGGCATATCGGTCGTGGGCATATCAGTCGTGGTCATAGGCGCTGTCCTCCTTCACCGAACGCAAAGGCGGGAGGGCGTGACATCGGCGGGCACCGCGGCGGCATAACACCATCCGCCGATCGCGCCCAGCACAAAATCAAATCGTCACACAGCAGACCGCTACCAGTGCGACGAAACCGATACGACGGTCGCCGCACTGAAACTCGTTTTGCCACCAAATGTTTGAACGTGCCTGCGGCGGCGGACCGTCGCATGCCGAACAATAACCGACACAACGCCTACCGTAGGGCCGAATGAGGGAGTACGCATGCGACGGTATCGCCGTGCACGGATGGTGACGGGACTCGAAATCCCGCGTCGGACCGGATATCTGGTCGCCAGAATCGACGTCAGTTAACGACAGAATGGGACACCCGTACCGATCAAGGTGCCGCTTCCGCCGCCTACCTGGTGCGGGCGTACCAGTCCGAGGGTTTGCTGATCGATCTCGCCGCGGACGCGGGGGCGAACTCGCTCAGACGGTGAAACCGAGTGCGCGCAGCTGCTCGCGACCGTCGTCGGTGATCTTGTCCGGCCCCCACGGCGGATTCCAGACCCAGTTGATCTTGATCTCGTCGACCAGGCCGGGGCCCACCAGCGCGTTACGGGATTGATCCTCGATGACATCGGTCAGCGGACATGCCGCCGACGTCAGAGTCATATCGATCAGCGCCACGGTGCCGGCCTCACCGTCCTCGACGTTCAGGCCGTAGACCAGCCCGAGGTCCACCACATTGATGCCCAGTTCGGGATCGACGACGTCACGCATCGCCTCCTCCAGATCGGCGAGAAACTCGTCGTTACCGGCCTTGGGTTCACTCATCGCTTGTCCTCAACGTCGTCGTGGCTGGCCTCGGCCAGCGCAGCTTTGAAAGCGGTCCACCCCAGCAGCGCACACTTCACCCGCGCCGGATACTTGGCCACACCGGCGAAGGCGATACCGTCGCCGATCACATCCTCGTCACCGGCGATGTTGCCACGCGAGGAGATCATCTCGGTGAACGCGGCGACCGTCTTGAGGGCATCCCCGACGGTCTGGCCGATCACCTGATCGGTGAGCACCGAGGTGGCGGCCTGGCTGATCGAGCAGCCCTGACCGTCGTAGGACACGTCGACCACCGTGTCCGAATCACCCGCGAGCCGCACCCGCAGGGTCACCTCGTCACCGCAGGTCGGGTTGACGTGGTGCACCTGGGCATCGAACGGTTCCCGCAGCCCGCGGTGATGCGGGTGCTTGTAGTGGTCCAGGATCACTTCCTGGTACATCTGTTCCATTCTCACGCGATCACCGCCCGAAGAACTCGACCGCGCGCCGGACCCCGGCCACCAGCCGGTCCACCTCCTCGGCGGTGTTGTACACCGCGAATGAGGCGCGCGCGGTGGCGCTGATCCCGAACCGGCGATGCAACGGCGCGGCACAGTGGTGACCGACCCGCACGGCCACTCCGTCGTCGTCGAGCACCTGGCCGACATCATGGGCGTGGATGCCCTCGACGACGAAGCTGACCGGCGATCCACGGTGTTCGGTACCCGCCGGGCCGATGATGCGCACACCCGGCACGGTGGCCAGGCCGGCCAGCGCGGCGGCGACCAACTCGTTCTCGTGCGCCTGGACGTTGTCCATGCCGATCGCCGTCAGATACCGCGCCGCGGCGGCCAGTCCGACCACCTGCGAGGTCATCGGCGTGCCCGCCTCGAATCGCTGCGGTGCCGCCGCGTAGGTGGCCTTCTCCATGGTGACGGTTTCGATCATCGAACCGCCGGTCAGGAACGGCGGCAACTGGTTCAACAGCTCGCGCCGGCCGTACAGCGCACCGATGCCGGTGGGGCCCAACATCTTGTGCCCGGAGAACGCCGCGAAATCCACGTCGAGGGCGTGGAAGTCGACCGGCTGGTGCGGCACCGACTGGCAGGCGTCCAGCACGGTCAGTGCACCCACCGCCTTGGCTCGCGCCACCAATTCGGCGACCGGAGCCACCGCGCCGGTGACATTCGAATGATGGGTGAAGGCAACCACTTTCACCCGTTCGTCGAGCTGGAGGCTGTCCAGATCGATCCGGCCGTCCGCGGTGATGGCGTACCACTTCAGTGTCGCCCCGGTGCGCGCCGCCAGCTCCTGCCAGGGGATCAGGTTGGCGTGGTGCTCGAGCTCGGTGGTGACGATGACGTCCCCGGGCCCCACCGCGTCCGCGAAGCGCCGGTCCCCCAACGCGTAGGCGACCAGGTTGATGGCCTCGGTGGCGTTCTTGGTGAACACCAACTCGTCGTCGTCGGCACCGACGAACGCCGCGATATCGGCGCGGCCCTGCTCGTAGGCATCGGTCGACTCCTCCATCAACTGATGGGCACCGCGGTGCACCGCGCCGTTGGAGGTGGTCAGGAAGGTGCGTTCGGCATCGAGTACCTGCAGCGGCTTCTGCGAGGTCGCACCGGAGTCCAGATAGGCCAGCTGACACCCGCCGCGCATCACCCGGCTCAGGATGGGGAAGTCGGCCCGGATGCGGGCGATCCCCTCCGGATCCAGTGCTGCGGAACGGATGTCGGACAGCGTCATCTGGACAACTCCTTCCTAGGCTGTCGCCGGGTGGGTGAAGCGCACGTAGCCGTTGGCCTCGAGTTCATCGGCCAGTTCGGGCCCGCCGGACTCGATGATGCGGCCGCCGACGAACACGTGCACGAACTGCGGTTGGATGTAGCGCAGGATCCGGGTGTAGTGCGTGATCAGCAGCACGCCGCCGTTCTCGGCTTCCTTGTACCGATTCACCCCCTCGCTGACGACGCGCAGCGCGTCGACGTCCAGACCGGAGTCGGTCTCGTCGAGGATGGCGATCTTCGGCTTGAGCAGGCCGAGCTGCAGGATCTCGTGGCGCTTCTTCTCGCCGCCGGAGAAGCCCTCGTTGACGCTGCGCTCACCGAACGCGGCGTCGATCTCCAGATCGGCCATCGCCCCCTTGACCTCTTTGACCCAATGCCGCAGCTTCGGGGCCTCGCCGCGGACCGCGGTCGCGGCGGTGCGCAGGAAATTCGACATCGACACGCCGGGCACCTCGACGGGGTACTGCATCGCCAGGAACAGTCCGGCGCGGGCGCGTTCGTCGATCGACATCTCCAGCACGTCCTGCCCGTCCAGGGTGATCGACCCGGAGGTGACGGTGTACTTGGGATGCCCGGCGATAGCGTAGGACAGCGTGGACTTGCCGGAGCCGTTGGGGCCCATCACGGCGTGGGTCTCCCCCGACTTCACGGTCAGGTTCACACCCTTGAGGATCGGTACTTCCTCGTTCTCGGGGGTGAACACCGAGGCGTGCAGGTCCTTGATTTCCAGAGTCGTCATGTCAGTTGGTTTCCGATTCAGTGATGGCCAGCTCTTTTTCGATGGCGTCGGTGAGGCGCTCGCGGACGGCGGGCACGGCGATCTTGGCGATGATCTCGTTGAAGAAGCCGCGCACCACCAGGCGGCGGGCCTGCTCTTCGGGGATGCCGCGGGCGCGCAGGTAGAACAACTGCTCGTCGTCGAATCGTCCGGTGGCACTGGCGTGTCCGGCACCGGCGATCTCGCCGGTCTCGATCTCGAGGTTGGGTACCGAATCGGCGCGGGCACCGTCGGTGAGCACCAGGTTGCGGTTGATCTCGAAGGTGTCGGTGCCGGTGGCCTCGGCGCGGATCAGCACGTCACCGACCCACACGGTGTGCGCGTCGGGCTTACGCGACTCCGGATCTCCCTGCAGCGCACCCTTGTACAGCACATCGGACTTGCAGTTGGGGTACGCGTGGTCGACCAAGAGGCGGGACTCGAAGAACTGCCCGTCGTCGGCGAAGTAGGTGCCCAGCAGTTTCGCGTCACCGCCGGGCGCGGTGAAGCGCACGGTGGCCGCGGTGCGGACCACATCCCCACCGAGGGTGACGTTGACGTGGCTCAGCGTCGCGTCCTTGCCGAGCTTGGCGTGATGCGCGCTGACGTGGACGGTGTCATCGGCCCAGTCGGCGATCCAGATAACCCCGAGTGCGGCCGCGTCCCCGACGATCAGTTCGACGTTGTCGGCGTAGACACCGCTGCCGCGCAGGTCGACGACGACGGTGGCGCGGGCCAGTTCCTCGACGCGGATCTGCAGATGCCCGTAGGCCACGGTGTCCGCGCCGGGACCGTCGATGGTGATCTCGATGGGCTCGGCGACCTCGGTGGCCCGGGCGACCGTCACGACGGTCGCCCGGCTGAATGCCGAATAGGCCTGTGCGGCAACGCGGTCGGCGGGTACACCGCCCTGCCCGAGGCGCTCGTCGTCCCGCGCGACGGTCTCGACCGTCACACCGGGGCGCTCACTGACCTCGATCAGCGCCGCACCGGTCGCCGGGGCCGAGCCGTCGTGCAGACCGCGCAGCCGCTTGAGCGGGGTGAACCGCCACAGCTCGTCACGGCCCCCGGGTACCTCGAAGGCGTTGACGTCGAACGAGGCGAACTGCTCGCCCTTGTTGAGGTTGAGCACCGAGCCGCTCTTGGCCGAGCCCTCCACTGCCTGGGTGATACCTGAACTCACGTGATTCTCTTCCCGTCGCGTCGCTCGCCCACTAACCGACCGCGCCTTCCATCTGCAGTTCGATGAGCCGGTTGAGCTCCAGGGCGTACTCCATGGGCAGTTCCTTGGCGATCGGTTCCACGAACCCACGCACCACCATGGCCATCGCCTCGTCCTCGGTGAGCCCGCGGCTCATCAGGTAGAACAGCTGGTCCTCGCTGACCTTGGAGACCGTGGCCTCGTGGCCCATCGTGACATCGTCCTCGCGGATGTCGACATAGGGGTAGGTGTCGGACCGGCTGATCGTATCGACCAGCAGCGCATCGCATTTCACGCTGGACTTCGAGCCGTGCGCACCCTTGTTGACCTGAACGAGGCCGCGGTAGGACGCGCGTCCACCACCACGCGCCACCGACTTGGACACGATGTTGCTCGACGTGTTCGGTGCCAGGTGCAGCATCTTGGCGCCGGTGTCCTGATGCTGACCCTCGCCGGCGAACGCCACCGAGAGCACCTCACCCTTGGCGTGCTCACCGGTCATCCAGACCGCCGGGTACTTCATGGTGACCTTGGATCCGATGTTGCCGTCGACCCATTCCATGGTGGCGCCTGCCTCGGCGCGGGCCCGCTTGGTCACCAGGTTGTAGACGTTGTTCGACCAGTTCTGGATGGTCGTGTACCGCACCCGCGCATTGGGCTTGCAGATGATCTCCACCACCGCCGAGTGCAGCGAATCGGACTTGTAGATCGGCGCCGTGCAGCCCTCGACGTAGTGCACGTAGGAGCCCTCGTCGGCGATGATCAGGGTTCGCTCGAACTGACCCATGTTCTCGGTGTTGATCCGGAAGTAGGCCTGCAGCGGGATGTCGACGTGCACGCCCGGCGGGACGTAGATGAACGAACCACCCGACCACACCGCGGTGTTCAGCGCGGAGAACTTGTTGTCCCCGGCCGGGATGACGGTGCCGAAGTACTTCTGGAAGATCTCCGGGTGCTCGCGCAGGCCGGAATCGGTGTCGAGGAAGATGACACCCTGGGCCTCGAGGTCCTCGCGGATCGAGTGGTAGACCACCTCGGACTCGTACTGGGCGGCGACACCGGAGACCAGCCGCTGCTTCTCCGCCTCCGGGATGCCCAGCTTGTCGTAGGTGTTCTTGATATCGGCGGGCAGGTCGTCCCAGGTGGCGGCCTGCTTCTCGCTGGAGCGCACGAAGTACTTGATGTTGTCGAAGTAGATGCCGTCCAGATCCGAACCCCAGTTGGGCATCGGCTTCTTGTCGAATGTCCGCAGCGCCTTCAACCGGATGTCGAGCATCCATTCGGGTTCGTTCTTCTTGGCCGAGATGTCGCGGACCACCGCCTCGGAAAGACCGCGCTGAGCACTGGCGCCGGCGACGTCGGAATCCGACCAGCCGTAACCGTAATTGCCCAGGGAGGCAATGGTTTCCTCCTGGGTCAATGGTGTCTCGGGGGTGAGGGTCATCGCGACACTCCTTGTGTGGTGGTGGAATCGGCGCGGGCTGCGTGCCGATCGTCGGTGGGCTCGCCGGCGGTGGCCGGAGTCGAGCTCAGTGGAACGTGCGTGGTGCAGGCGAAGTCACCGTTGCTGATGGTGGCCAACCGCTGGACATGGGTGCCGAGGATCTCCGCGAAGGCCTCCTGCTCGGCCTCACACAGCTCCGGAAACTCCTCGGCCACATGCGATACCGGACAGTGATGCTGGCAGAGCTGCACGCCGGGCAACGGCCCGGCCACCGGTGCCGTCGACGTCGCATAACCGGCCTCGGTCAGCGCGGCGGCGACCTCGTTGGCGGTCTGCTCGACGTCACCGGTCGCGACGGCATGGTCGATTCCGGCGAGCAGACCGTCGATCCGGCGGCGCGCGAACGTGCGCACCGCATCATCGCCACCGATCTCCCGTAGCTGGCGCATGGCCGCCGCGGCGAGGTCGTCGTAGGCGTGAGTGAGCTTTCCGCGGCCCGCGGCGGTGAGCCGATACCGCTTGGCGGGCCTGCCTCGACCGTTGTGCTGCCAGGCCGCCGGTGCACTCGCCTCGGCGTCACCGGCCTCGATGAGCGCGTCGAGGTGCCGACGGATACCGGCCGCCGAGATGCCCAGCCGGGTTCCGATATCCCCCGCGGTGACCGGCCCTTCCAGCAGCAGCTGGACGATGGCTCCGCGGGTATGCCCATCGGTGGAGACCGAAGACAGCGCGCCGCCAGTGGCGACGGAGGTCTCCGGGCGTAATTTCACAACACCATTGTGACGGAATTCGACCAGCGGTTCCACCAAGGTAACCCTTACCCGAATGGGCCGCTTGCCGGCGGCCGTTACGCTGCTCGAATGACCGCCCTCGGGTCCTTCAGTTCCGCGGTCGCCCGTTGGCATGCCGACGAGCGAGCCGTCGGTTCGCCGCTGAACAATGCCGAGGTCGTCTCACTGCGCCGGACCAGGGTTTTCGGCGCGACCGGGACGGTACTGATGGCCATCGGCGCGCTCGGCGCCGGTGCCCGGCCGGTCGTCCAGGACCCGACCTTCGGCGTGCGGTTGCTCAATCTGCCCTCCCGCATCCAGACCGTATCGCTGACGATGACGACGACCGGCGCGGTGATGATGGCGTTGGCCTGGCTGATGCTGGGCCGCTTCGCGCTCGGACCGCACAAGATGTCCCGCAGCCAGCTCGACCGCACCCTGCTGCTGTGGCTGCTGCCCCTGCTGTTCGCGCCCCCGATGTACAGCAAGGACGTCTACTCCTATCTGGCGCAGAGCCAGATCGCCCGGATCGGGCTGGACCCCTACCAGGTCGGCCCGGCCCCCGGGCTCGGGCTCGACCATGTCTTCACGCTCTCGGTGCCCAGCCTGTGGCGCGAGACCCCGGCCCCCTACGGACCGCTGTTCCTGTGGATCGGTGAAGGCATCTCGGTGCTCACCGGCGACAACATCGTCGCCGCGGTGCTGTGCCACCGGCTGGTGGTGCTCGTCGGCGTCGGCCTGATCGTCTGGGCCACCCCGCGACTGGCCCAGCGCTGCGGGGTCGCTGAGGTCAGCGCGCTCTGGCTGGGCCCGTGCAACCCGCTGCTGTTCATGCACCTGGTCGCCGGCATCCACAACGAGGCGCTGATGCTCGGCCTGATGCTGGCCGGCACCGAGTTCGCGCTGCGCGGTATCGACGGCGTGCGCGAGAACAGCTGGCGGCTGCCACCGCATGCCGCGGCGATGCTCGCCGCGGGCACCGTCCTCATCACGATGTCCTCCCAGGTGAAGCTGCCCGCACTGCTGGCGATGGGCTTTGTGGTGATGGCCCTGGCCTGGCACTGGGGCGGCACCGTGAAGGCGTTCCTCGCCGCGAGCTTCTCACTGGGTGCACTATCGCTGGCGGTGATGGCGATCATCGGGTGGGCCAGCGGCCTGGGCTTCGGCTGGGTGTTCACCCTCGGCACGGCGAACGTCGTCCGATCCTGGATGTCCCCGCCGACGCTGATCGCCCTGGGCACCGGCCAGGTCGGCATCCTGCTGGGCCTCGGCGACCACACGACATCGGTGCTGGGCCTGACCCGCGGTATCGGTGTGATCATCATCGCTGTCCTGGTGACCTGGTTGCTGTTGGCCGTCCTGCGCGGCCGCCTGCATCCGGTCGGCGGGCTAGGCGTCGCGCTGGGCGCCAGCGTGTTGTTGTTCCCGGTGGTGCAGCCCTGGTACCTGCTGTGGGCGATCATCCCGCTGGCCACCTGGGCCACCCGACCGGGATTCCGCGGCTCGGCCATCGGTATCACGTTGGTGGTGGGCATCTTCGGACCGACCGCCAACGGCGACCGGTTCGCGCTGTTCCAGATTCTGGACGCCACGCTGGCCAGTGCGGTGATCGTGCTCATCATCATCGCCATCACCTACCGGCATCTGCCGTGGCGCGCGCTGTCCCCGCCGGGTCCCGACGACCCGCGACCCGGACCAGAGCCACCGGCTGCCAGACCCGACGCCTACGCTGAATCTCCGTGACCACCGGTTCTGACGCTGTCGTACGCCTGCTCGGGGTGACCAAACGCTACGGACCGGCCTCGGCTCCCGCCGCCGTCGACAATCTCGACCTGGAGGTGCGCCGGGCCGAGGTGTTCGCCCTCCTCGGCCCCAACGGGGCGGGCAAGACCACGACCGTGGAGATGTGCGAGGGATTCCTGCGGCCGGATTCCGGTCGCATCGAGATCCTCGGCCTCGACCCGGCGGCGGACAACGCCCGGTTGCGGGAGCGGATCGGGGTGATGTTGCAAGGCGGCGGCGGCTATCCGGCCGCCCGCGCCGGCGAGATGCTGAACCTGGTGGCCTCCTATGCCGCCGATCCCCTCGACCCGCAGTGGCTGCTCGAGACCCTCGGTCTCACCGATGCCGCGCGCACCACCTACCGCAGGCTCTCCGGCGGCCAGCAGCAGCGTCTGGCGCTGGCCTGCGCCGTCGTGGGGCGGCCCGAGCTGGTGTTCCTCGACGAGCCGACCGCGGGCATGGACGCTCACGCCCGGATCGTGGTGTGGGAACTGATCGACGCGCTGCGCCGGGACGGCGTCACCGTCGTGCTGACCACCCATCATCTGAGCGAGGCCGAGGAACTCGCCGACCGGCTGGTGATCATCGATCACGGCCGCACCGTCGCCGCGGGTACCCCGGCGGAGCTGATGCGCAGCGGTGCCGAGAACCAGCTGCGTTTCACCGCGCCGCCCCGGCTCGACCTGTCGTTGCTCATCTCGGCGCTGCCGGAGAACTACCGGGCCAACGAGACCACCGCGGGTGAGTACCTGGTGGAGGGACGGATCGATCCGCAGGTGCTCGCCACCGTCACCGCATGGTGCGCCCGGGTGAACGTGCTGGCCACCGACATGCGGGTGGAGCAGCGCAGCCTGGAGGACGTCTTCCTCGATCTGACCGGCCGGGAGCTGAGATGAGCACGAATCGTTTTGCCGCGGGGACCTTCTCCCCCGATCCCCGGCCCGCCGGTGTCGGCGCGATGCTGACCGCCCAGTACGGCCTCGAGCTCAAACTGCTGTTGCGCAACGGCGAGCAGTTGCTGCTCACCATGTTCATCCCGATCACCCTGCTGGTCGGCCTCACCCTGTTGCCGCTCGGCGAGTTCGGCGACAACCGCGCGGCGACCTTCACCCCGGCCATCATGGCGCTGGCGGTCATCTCCACGGCGTTCACCGGCCAGGCCATCGCCGTCGCGTTCGACCGCCGGTACGGGGCGCTCAAGCGGCTGGGTGCCACCGCCCTGCCGGTATGGGGGGTGATCGCGGGCAAGTCACTGGCCGTCGTCACCGTGGTCTTCCTGCAGTCGATACTGTTGGGCGGCATCGGTATCGCGCTGGGCTGGCGGCCGCCGGTCGCGGCCCTGGCGTTGGGCGCGGCGGTGATCGCCCTGGGCACGGCGACGTTCGCCGCGCTCGGTCTGCTCCTCGGCGGCACGCTGCGCTCGGAGATCGTGCTGGCGCTGGCGAATCTGCTGTGGTTCGTCTTCGCCGGTCTCGGCGCGCTGACCCTCGACGGCGGTCCGGTTCCGGCGGCGCTGCGCTGGGTGGCCCGGTTGACCCCGTCGGGGGCACTGACCGAGGCGCTGACACAGGCGATGACGCTGTCGGTGGATTGGTTCGGGGTCGCCGTGCTGGCCGGTTGGGGCGTGTTGTCGGCGCTGGCGGCGCTGCGCTGGTTCCGGTTCACCTGACGGCGGTGCTCACCCTCGGTGTCGACGGCTGGAAGGGCGGCTGGGTCGGCATCGAACTGTGCGACGGCCGCTTTCGTGCGGTACACGTCGACGCACAACTGGCCGCACTGGTGGCTGCGGTGCCCGACGCCCGGGTGGTCGGCGTGGACATTCCGCTCGGTCTGCTCGACGATGCGGTGCGCACCTCGGACCGGGCCGCGCAACGCCGACTGGGCGCGCGGTCGTCAAGCCTGTTCTTGATGCCGCCGCGACCGGTGTTCGATGCACCCGATCACGCGGCCGCCTGTCTGACGGCCAGGGAACTCACCGGGTCGGGCATCAGCATCCAGACCTGGGGGCTGAGGCGGAAGTTCCTGGAAGCCGAGGCGCTGCACGACGATTCCGCGCTCCCACTGTTCGAGGTGCATCCCGAGCTGTCCTTCCGCGAGATGGGTCTGACGACCGAAGACGGCAGGAAGAAGAGTTGGCGCGGCCAGCGAGCCCGGCTTCGCGTGCTGGCCGGCCACGGAATCGATATCCCCGAGGATCTCGGCGCCGCGGCGGCTGTGCCCGCCGATGACGTGCTGGACGCCGCGGCGGCCGCGTGGAGCGCCCACCGCATAGCGACCGGGACGGCGTTCAGCCTGCCGGACCCGCCACAGGTCGATGCGCGGGGCCGGCGACTGGCGATCTGGTGTTGAGGCCGGGCCGGGCTCACAACCCCTACTACATCACGTAGTTAAGGCTGCTCTACGATCGGATCCGTGGCTGTCGGACGACTCTTCCTGCGACTCGTCGACATGTTGCCGATGCCCAGCCTGCGCACCCAACGCATCGCGGCCTTCCTGGTCATCCTCACCCAGGGCGGAATCGCGGTCACCGGAGCCATCGTGCGTGTCACGGCATCGGGTCTGGGCTGTCCGACCTGGCCGCAGTGCTTCCCGGGCAGTTTCACCCCGGTCCCGCATCCCGAGGTCCCCGGTATCCACCAGGCGGTGGAGTTCGGCAATCGGATGCTGACCTTCCTGGTGGTACTCACTGCGGCGGCCGCGGTCATCGCCGTGACCCGTGCCCGGCGCCGCCGCGAGGTTCTCTGCTACGCATGGCTGATGCCGGCCTCCACGGTGCTGCAGGCCGTCATCGGTGGTGTCACCGTGCTCACCGGCCTGCTGTGGTGGACCGTCGCGATCCACCTGCTGGTGTCGATGGCGATGGTCTGGCTGGCGGTGTTGTTGTTCGCCAAGATCGGCGAACCCGATGACGGCACACCGACCGCGGTGGTGCCCAGACCGCTGCGGCAGCTGACCGCCCTGAGCGGGTTGGCACTCTCGGCGGTCCTGGTGACCGGGACGATGGTCACCGGCGCGGGCCCGCANTCCCGAGCGACCGGTCCCCCGCCTGGAGGTCGAGATCACCACGCTGGTGCACATGCACTCCACCCTGCTGATCGGTTATCTGTCGCTGCTGGTGGCGCTGGGCTTTGCCCTCCTCGCCGTACGCGCCCCGCGACCGGTACGGATCCGGCTGGTCGCGGTCGTCGTGCTGGTGGCTGCCCAGGGTGTACTCGGCGCCGTGCAGTTCTTCACCGGCGTACCCGAGGCCCTGGTCGCGCTGCATGTGGCCGGGGCGGGTGCCTGCACGGCCGCCACCGCCGCGCTATGGGCGTCGATGCGGGAGCGGCGCACCGCCCCCGCGCCGCAACCCGCGGCTGCCTGAACACCCCGTCAGCGAACTTGTGTGATTGATTCACATCTTTCACATAGACTTCCGGCATGACCGCCGGCCTCAGCGCGCACGCCCGGCGGGCGGCCATCGCCGCCCGGATCCACACCGACCGTGAGGTCGACTTCGCCACGCTGGCGGGCGAATTCGACGTCTCCGAGATGACCATCCGCCGCGATATCGAGCGGCTGGAGGAGCAGGGCATCGCACGCCGCGTCCTCGGCGGCGCCATCGCCTACGGCGGGAAGTCCACCGAACCGTCCTTCGATGCACGTGCCGCCGATTCCGCAGACGAGAAACTGCACATCGCCCACGCGGTGGCCGACCTGCTGCGCCCTCGCGAGACGGTCATCCTGGACAGCGGCAGCACCGTGCTCGCGGTGGCCCGCGCGGTCAAGGGCCGCAATCTCGGCCTGACGGTGATCACCCCCAGCGTGCTGGTCGCCGTCGAACTCGCCGACGAACCGGAGACCACGATCCTGCTGACCGGCGGCAAGGTGCGCCCCGGCGAGCTGAGCCTGATCGGCGCCGAGGCCGAGGATTTCTATCTGCGCTACAACTGCGACACCTATGTCATGGGGATCGCCGGGGTCGACGGCAAACGCGGAGCCTCCGAGTATCACCGCGAGGAAGGCAACGTCAAGCAGGCGGCCATGCGATCGGCGGACCGGGTGATCGTCGCCGCCGACGCATCCAAGCTCGGCCGGGTGCAGTTGATCAATGTCGCACCGGTGTCGGCGATCTCGATCCTGGTCACCGACGGACCATCGTCTCATCCGACCGTGGAGGCACTGCGCGCCTCCGGTGTCTCGGTGATGTGCGTCAACGCCGAGCGATCAGCGTCGGCGCGCTGAGACCCCGCCATCCTCGGCCCGCGACACCGTCGCGCCGGCCTCCTCGGCGATGAGCGCACCGGCCGCCCAATCATGGACGGCCAGATCGTCTTCGACGAAGGCATCGAGGCTGCCCTGGGCAACCAGGCAGAGGTCCAGCGCGGCGGCACCGAAGCGGCGCATATCGGTGTACCCGGTCATCACCGCCCCGAGATCGCGTAGCTGGCGCCGCCGGTGACCCGGGTCGTAGGACAACCCGGTGCCCAGCAGCCGCACCGTGGACTCCATCAGAGGCAATGGCAGCCGAACATCCCCGCCACCCGAATCGAGCTGGGCGCCAAGCCCTTTGGCCGCGCTCCACGNCGCACACCGCGCCGGCCAACCAGGACCCGTCCACCCGCGAACGGGCCGCCACCGAGGTGCCGAAGAACGGCAACCGCCGCACGTAGTTGGTCGTCCCGTCGAGCGGATCGACCACCCACTGCACCGGTCCCGACCCGACCTGTTCGGCGAGTTCCTCACCGAGCACGCCGTCCTCGGGGCGGGCCGCGAGCAGGATTTCCCGAACGGCCTGCTCGGCGGCGGTGTCCACCGCGGTCACCACGTCACCGGCGGCGGCCTTGGTGGCGATGGGCACCTGCTCACCCCAGTGCTGCATACACACCGCCGCGCCGCGACGCGCCGCCTCGATCGCCAGCAACCGCAAGTCCTCGCTCATAACGAGGTACGGAATTCCTTGACCGCATCCATCAGTTCGGCAGCCCGCGACGCCACGGCGCGATTCTCGAACTTGCCGTCCTCCTTGAAGTACGTGCCGACGACCGCACCGTCGGCGATCGACAGTTGCTCTGCGGCATTGTGGGCACGCACACCGGTGTTGACGAACACCGGTACCGCCCCGGCGTTGTCCTTGACCACCCGCAGCGCCTGGGTGTCGGTGGACGCACCGGCGGTCAGACCGGAGACGCAGATCGCGTCGGGCTTGGTCGCGAAGACGGTGGTGGCCGTGACCGAGGCCAGGTCCCGCTGGGCGAGGTACACCGCGGACTCCGGCACGATGTTGAACAGCAGCTTGACGCCCGCGCCGCCGATACGTGCCCGGTGCCGGGCCACCTCACCGACATTGGTGTCCCACAGGCCGAAATCGCTGGCGTAGACGCCGGTGAAGATCTCGCGCACCCACTGCGCTCCGGTGGCGACCGCCAGGTCGATCGACGCCCGGCCGTCCCACAGCACGTTGACCCCGTAGGGCACCGCGAAATCCCCGAGCAGCTCGCCGATCACCCGGGCCATCGTGATCGCCGTGATCGGCTCGGTCTTGGTCAGGTACGGCAGGCTGAACTCGTTGGAGACCATGACGCCGTCGACACCGCCGGTCTGCAGCGCATTCAGCTCCTGCTTGGCGCGCTCGACCACGGCCTTGATCCCGGCCGCCGAATCGAATCCCGGATCACCGGGGAGCGCGGCCAGGTGCAGCATGGCGATCACCGGCTTCTGCACTCCGAATACGTCATCGAGCCAACTGGTCATGGGGATTACCTCTCCGCTTCATGGGTTTCGGGCTATACGGGTTTCCGAGCGTCACGGTTGCGAGCGTCACGGGTTCCGGCGCGCTGGCGGGTTAAACATATGTTACTTAATCACAGTAATCCAGGGGCAACTCGTGATTATTCGTGATTTGCGCTCACCTATTGTGAGAATATAACAGAGTCAGTATTGTGGTCCCACCGCCAGAAATACGCGGCGACCGACCGAAGGGATGGCATGCCGGAGTTCACGATCGGTATTGATATCAGCACCACCGGTACCAAGACCGTGCTCGTCGACATCGCTCGCGCGCGCATCATCGCCCAGGCCACCCACGAGAGCCGGTTGTTCTCCGATGCGCCCGGGTACGCCGAAGCCGACCCTGCCCAATGGCTGCGTAACGTCCATGCCGGCATCCGCGAGGTGCTCGCCGACGCCGGTGTCG
>JBQEMX010000025.1:0-19519 GCA_052044345.1 Mycolicibacterium sp. 22603 | reverse complement strand
ACCGCGACGGCACGCCGGTGCGACGAGCGCTGCTGCAGAACGACGCCCGCGCCACCGCAGAGATCGCCGAGCTCAAGCGCACCCTCGACGACGAGGCGGTCCTGCGCGCCACCGGCTCGGCGATCACCCAGCAATCGGTGGCGCCGACGGCTCTGTGGTTACAACGCCACGAGCCGGACCACTGGGCCGCCACCGCCCACCTGGTCGGCTCCTACGACTGGGTATTGATGGCGCTCGGCGCCCCCGCCCACGTCGAACTGAACTGGGCGCTGGAATCCGGGCTGGGCACTGTCGACGGCGAGCGCTACGAGCCGATGTACACCGCGGCCGGGCTGTCCCCCGAGCTGGTGCCGGCGGTGCTGGCCCCGGGAACCCGGGCCGGTGAACTGAGTGCCGCCGCCGCAGCGGCCACCGGACTGCATGCCGGGCTGCCGCTCATCGTCGGTGGCGCCGATCACGTCCTGTCGGCCTACGCCGCGGGTATCAACACCGCAGGCGACTGGCTGGTCAAGCTCGGCGGAGCCGGGGACATCCTTGCCGCCGCCGACACACCGGTCATCGACGCCCGGCTCTACCTCGATGCCCATCCGGTGCCGGGCCGGTGGCTGCCCAACGGGTGCATGGCCACCAGCGGCAGCCTGATCCGCTGGTTCCAGACGCTGTCCGGCGGTATCGACCTGGTCGCCCTCGACGATGAGGCCGACTCCCGCAATCCGGCCGAAATCCTCTGCCTGCCCTATTTTCTCGGCGAGAAGAGCCCGCTGCACGATCCAGATCTGCGCGGCGCCTTCGTCGGCCTGGACCTGGCACACACCCGCGCCGACATGTACCGGTCGGTACTGGAGGCCATCGCGTTCGGCTTCAAACACCACACCGAGGTCTTCGCCGCCATGGGTGTCGGGCTGCAGCGCGCGCTGGTGACCAACGGCGGCAGCAAGTCGGTGCTGTGGAAGCAGATCCTCGCCGATGTACTCGACACACCGCTGTCCCCCGTCGTCGGGCATCCCGGCGCCTCGCTCGGTGCCGCCGTGATCGCCGCCGTCGGCACCGGGCTGCTGGACGGCTGGGACAGCACCGCCATGTTCCAGACCCTCGGCGAGCCCGTCGTGCCCAATCCGAAGAATGTCGACCGCTACGCCGAGGCCTACACCCAATGGCGCGAACTCGGCGACGTGCTCACCCCGATATCCCACCGCATCGCCCGAAAGGCCCGGTCATGACCACCCTCGACAATTCCAACAACCAGACCGCCGTCGTCACCGGCGCCGGATCGGGGATCGGCCGGGCCATCGCCACCACCCTGGCCGAGCGCGGATGGCGGGTGGTGGCCTCCGATATCGACGCAGCGGCCGCCGACCAGACCCGCGCCGGGCTCACCGGATCCGGGCACGAGGCCGCCCGCCTGGATGTCACCGATGCCGCCGCCGCCACCGCACTGGCCGACGATGTGGCCGACCGTCTCGGCCTGCACGCGTGGGTCAGCAATGCCGGCATCTCGGCGATGGCGCGCTTCGTCGACGTCTCGGTAGAACAGCTCGACCGCAGCCTGGACATCAATCTCAAGGGGGTCTTCCTGTGCGGGCAGGCCGCCGCCAGAGCGATGATCCGCACCGGGGTCCGCGGCACGATCGTCAACACCGCATCGATGGCCGCCAAACAGGGTCGGGTGCCCTTCCTCGCCGACTATGTCGCGTCCAAGTTCGGTGTGCTCGGCCTCACCCAGGCGATGGCCTTCGAGCTGGCCGCCGACGACATCACGGTCAATTGCGTGTGTCCCGGCTTCGTGGCCACCCCGATGCAGAGCCGCGAACTCGAATGGGAGGCCACCCTGAGCGGCTCCACCCCCGATGGGGTCCGGCAGTCCTGGATCGACGCCACGCCGCTGGGACGTCTGCAAACCCCCGATGACGTGGCCCGCGCGGTGGCCTTCCTGGTCTCCGAGGATGCCCGCTTCATCACCGGAGAAGCACTGTCCGTCAACGGCGGTGCCTACATGGACTGACTTCCACACCATCGCCTGGCCGATCCACGTACACGCTCGACCCCCCTCGGACATAGAAAAGTGAGGACCATGAAAATACCGACCTCGCGCTGGTTGACCGCGATCATCGCCGCCACCAGCCTCACCCTCGCCGGCTGCGCAGGCAGCGGTGGTTCCGGCGAGCAGACCTCCTCCGGCGTGGGCAATGTGCCCACCGACACCAACGCCACCGTGCGGGTGTTGATGGAGAACGTGCCGGATACCGACATCGTCAAAGGCCTTGTCGGACAGTTCAACCAGAAGTACCCCGATATCAAGGTCGAGATCGAGACCATGACGTTCGATCAGATGCGCGACCGGCTGGTGTCCTCGTTCCAGGCATCCGAGCCCGCCTACGACCTGATCGTGGTGGACAACCCGTGGATGGACGATTTCGCCGACGCCGGCTTCCTGGAGCCGCTGAACGACCGTATCGCCGCCACCACCGACTACCGGCCGGACGACTTCTTCGACTCGCTGACCGCGATCACCGATGTCGAGGGCACCACCTACGGTGTCCCGTTCTACAACTACGCGCTCGGCTACATCTACAACACCGGTGATCTCACCTCCGCGGGCCTGACCGCACCGACCGACCTGGATGCCCTGGTGTCCACCTCGCAGCGCTTGAAGACACCCGAGCGGGCCGGTATCGCGATGCAACCCCAGCGCGGTTACAAGATCTTCGAGGAATGGGCCAACTGGCTGTTCGCGGCGGGCGGCTCGATCTACGGCGCCGACGGCAAGCCCACCCTGGACACCCCGGAGGCCGCCCGGGCATTGGAGGCCTATATCGAGACCTACCGGACCGCCGCACCGGCCAACAGCCTGTCCTGGGGCTTCGACGAGGCCTTCCGTTCGGTCTCCGGCGGCAACGCGGCCTCGATGATCGGCTACAACTGGAACCTGCCCGCGCTCAACGATCCCCAGGGCGCCTCCGGCCCGCGGGCCGGGCAGTTCGCGTTGGCTCCCATCCCCGGCGGCAAATCCGCACTCGGACTGTGGAGCTGGGCAATCCCGGCCAACTCCGGTGCTGCCGACGCGGCCTGGGCGTTCGCATCCTGGGTGACCTCGCCCGACATCGACGCCGAGCGCGTCGCCGATGGTGGTGCGGTGGTCCGGCAGAGCTCGCTGACCAACCAGAAGGTGCTGTCCGACGGTTATGGTGCCGACTACTACAAGACCGTCGGCGAGATCCTCGCCGACGCGTCGCCGCTCACCCAGGGCAAGGGCGGCGAGGAGATGATCCAGGCCGTCGGCACCGAGCTCAACGATGCCGCCGCCGGGAACAAGAGCGTCGCCGACGCCCTGCGCGACGCGCAGGCTGCAGCGGAGCGGATCCAGCAGTGACCGTAGGGAATCCGGCGGTCACGACCGGCATGCGGCGGGGGTGGCGCAGATGAATTTCACACGTGGCATGTTGATGCCACTGCTCGCCCTGTTCGCCGTGGGCGTCGGATTCCCGCTCTGCTACGCGGCGTATCTGTCGGTGACCGATTACAAGCTGACCGATCGCGGCCAGCCCGACTTCGTCGGTGTCGCCAACTTCACCTCGGCCCTGTCCAATTCGGCATTCTGGGAGGCCTTCGCCACCACCGGCGGCTATGTGCTGATCGCCGTGAGTGCCGAGTTGGTGCTCGGTTTCGCCCTGGCGTTGGCCCTTCATCAGCAGCGCTGGGCCAAGGACCTGTCGCGGGCCATCGTGCTGGCACCGATGTTCATCACCCCCATCGCGGTCGGCCTGATCTTCCGGTTCCTGCTCAACGACCAGATCGGCGCGGTGCCGGCACTGCTGCACGCCGTCGGTGCCGACTACGATTTCTTCGGCGCCGGAAAGGCCTTGCTGACATTGGCTTTCATCGATGTCTGGCAGTGGACGCCGTTCATGGTCCTGCTGATCCTTGCCGGCCTGGAGTCCATGCCCAAGCAGCCCATGGAAGCCGCCAAGGTGGACGGGGCCGGCCCGGTGTACCGGCTGCGCAGGGTGCTGATCCCGATGCTCGCCCCGGTGCTGACCGTGGCGGTGCTGTTGCGCGGCCTGGACGCGTTGCGGGTGTTCGAATACGTCTACGCCACCACCCGCGGTGGGCCCGGCACCGAAACCCAGACCCTGCAGTTCTACATGTACCTGGAGGGCATCCAGTTCTTCCGGCTGGCGCAAGCCAGCGCGATGGCCTTCATCGTGCTGGTGCTCGTGCTGGCCGTCATCGTGGTGGCCTTCCGTGCCATGGAGCGCAACCGCGCGGCCGAACGGAGCGCGGTCCGATGAGCACGCGCAATCCCGCTCGCACAGCAGTGCGCCCGTTACAGGTGCTGCGGCTGGCATTTCTGACCGCAGCCTTCGTCTTCGTGCTCTTCCCGATCGCCTGGGTGGCGCTGGCCAGTTTCAAGACACCCGAGCAGATGTCGGAACCCTTCCTCATCGCCTTCACACCCAGCCTGGCCAACTGGCAGGCGGTGTTCGACTCCGGGGTGTTCGCCGCAGCGGGACGCAGCGCGCTGGTCGGTGTGATCACCGTGGCGATCAGCCTGGTGGTGGGCAGCATGGGTGCCTACGTGATCGCCAAGTACCGCGCGGGCGGATCGCTGACCCGTTTCGGGATGCTTGCCGCGCAGGTGGTTCCGCCCGCGGTGATGGTGTTCCCGTTCCTGACCATGGCGCATGCACTGCGGTTGACCGACACCATCGTCCCGGTCATCTTCGCGCATCTGTCCTTCGTCCTACCGTTGGTGACCTGGTTCCTGATCGGGTTCTTCGAGGCCGTACCCGCGTCCCTGGAGGAGCAGGCTCGCGTGGACGGGTTCACCCGCTGGCAGGCCTTCAGGATGGTGGTGCTGCCGCAGGTGTTCCCGGGGATCGGCGCGGCAGGGATCTTCGGTTTCACGCTGTCCTGGAACGACCTGTTCTACGGGTTGATCCTGGCACCCGGAAACGCCGCGATCCTGCCGGTGGCGATCGCGAACTTCAACACCTTCCGCGGTGTGCAGATCGGCACCATGAGCGCCGCGATCATGATCGCGATCATCCCGGTCGTGGTCGCGAGCTTCTTCATCCAGCGACGCCTGGTCCAAGGGATCAGCGGCGGCGCGGTCAAGTACTAGACAAGCGAGGTTGCATTTTCCATGGCATCGGTGACGTTCACAGGAGTCGGTAAATCCTACGGGTCGGCCACGGTGGTCTCGGATCTCGATCTGGAGCTGGCCGACGGCAGTATGACCGTCCTGGTCGGCCCGTCGGGGTGCGGTAAGACCACCTCGCTGCGCATGCTTGCCGGCCTGGAACAGGTCAGCAGCGGCACCATCCACATCGGCGACCGGGACGTCACCCACCTGGAACCCAAGGATCGCGATATCGCGATGGTGTTCCAGAACTATGCGCTCTACCCGCATCTGACGGTGCGGGAGAACATCGCGTTCCCGTTGCGCGCCAAGAAGATCGGCCGCGACGAGGCGCTGCGTCGGGCCGACGAGGTCGCCGAATCGCTGGGTCTGGGCAAGCTGGTCGAGCGCAAACCCAAGGATCTGTCCGGTGGTCAGCAGCAGCGTGTCGCCATCGGCCGAGCCATCATCCGCGAGCCCGCGGTGTTCCTGTTCGACGAGCCGCTGAGCAATCTCGATGCCAAGTTGCGGGTGGAGACCCGCACCGAATTGCTGCGCCTGCAACGCAAATTGGGTATCACCTCGCTGTATGTCACCCACGACCAGGAAGAGGCGATGACGCTCTCGGACCGCATCGTGGTGATGCGCGATGGGCGCATCGCCCAGGCCGGACCGCCCGCGGAGGTATACCGACGACCGGCGGACACCTTCGTGGCCACCTTTGTCGGCAGCCCGAAGATGAATCTGATCGACGGCGCGGTGACCGGCGGGCAACTGCGCACCGGCGCCGGTGTGCGTATCGATGTCGGCGGACCGGATGCGGCCGCGGTCACCATCGGGGTGCGCGCCGACGACCTGCTCCTGAGCCCGGACCCGCAGGCCGCGGTGGTGGTCGAACTCGTCGAACTGCTCGGGCCCCGCGCCATCGTCACGCTGCGGGCGGCCGATCAGCAGTTGACCAGCGTGGTCGACGCGCCGGCCCTGAGCGATATCCCCGTCGGCACGCCCGTCGCCCTGTCCGCCCGCGACGTGCACCGGTTCGATGTGCAGACCGGCGTACGCCTCGGCGAGTCCGCGTGATCAGGAGCGCTCGGTATCGGTGAGCCTGCCGGGGGCCGCCTGACGCCAGGAATCGGTCAGAATGTCGCGCAGTTCCTGCGCGTCTTCGATCGCCTCGAGCCGAACCCGGACCCACGCCGACGCCGCCTCGTGTGGCGGCACCCAGAACTTGTGCGGTTCCGCGGCGATCAGCTCCTCGCGATCGAACCGCGGGCAGCGCACCGCACACGAGGTCTGATCGTCGGGGACGGTGAGGAACATCTTGCCCGCCACCTCGAAGGTCGGGTGCCCCCAGCGCTCCTTCTCGACGGTCTCCGGCAACGACAGCGCCACACGCTGCACATCATCGGCGTCGAACACGGCGATCCGATCTCCGCTAGTGGTCCCGGCGCGACAGCGGACCGAGACCCAGCCGCTGCAACGCGGATTCGACGCCCACGGCGTAGTCGCGCTCGGCACGCTGTTTTTCGGCCGCCGGGAGCTGACGGAAGCCGAGCGAGGGCTCGACCAGTTCCAATTCCAGCAGGCGAGGATCCTCGGCACCGCCGATGACGTCGACCCTGGCGTAGAGCAGTTCCCCGGCGGCGATGCCGAAGCGGCGGGTGGCCGCGGCGACCGCGGCATGCCCGAGCTCCCACACCTCGTCGGCCGGGTCCGCGGACCCGAGCTTCTCGGCGGCGAACGTACCGGTCTCCTCGAACTCGGGCTCGCGCCCGGCGGGCGGCAGAATCGGCCCCTTGGTGAAGGCATGCGAGGGTTGGCCGTTGAGGAAGACCAACGCGGTCTCACCGACCGCGATGCGCGGGTCGAAGGGCTGCACCAGCACGGCGCGCCCGTCGGCCTGCAATCGGGCGGCATGGGCCAGTGCGGACTCGGCGTCGACGAAGCGCTGAGCGCCCGCCGAACCGGCGCCGACGGCGGGTTTGACCACCACTTCACCGTCGGGCACCCGGACCGTCTCATCGGCCGCGAAGTACCGGGTCGGCACGATCGGCAGTCCGTCATCGGCCAGGTCCAGCAGATAGTGCTTGTCGGTGTTCCAGGCGACCATCTCTGGCGGGTTCAGCAGGTTGCGCACCGCTCGGGTCCAGGTCAGGAACTCGGCGATGCGCTCGGTGTAATCCCAGGTTGCGCGCAGCACCACCAGGTCGGCTTCCAACGTCGCCGGATCGTCCCAGGCACACCACTGCACGTGCAGACCGCGCCCGCGCAGCGCACTGACCAGCCCATCGTCATCGCTGTCCCCTTCGGGCAGGGCAGCACAACTGGCGAGGACGATGCGCGGATGGAACAGATCGGGCCGGGCGAGCTTCACACGTGGATGATAGGGGGTATGCATGCCATCGAAGTCGCCAAGACCGGCGGACCTGAGGTCCTGACCTACGTCGAGAAGCCCGAGCCCTCCCCCGGCCCGGGTCAGGTGCTGATCCGCGCCGAGGCGATCGGGGTGAACTTCATCGACACCTACTTCCGGTCGGGCCTGTACCCGAAGGAAACGCCGTTCATCTCCGGCACCGAGGTGTGCGGGACCATCGCCGCCGTCGGGGAAGACGTCGCCGCACTCGGTGTCGGCGACCGGGTGGTGACCGCCAACGCGGTCGGCGCCTATGCCGACTATTGCGTCGCCCCAGCCGATTTCGTGGCCTACGTGCCTGAGGGCGTGGCCCCCGACCAGGTGGCCTCGGCGCTGCTGAAGGGCATGACGGCGCACTATCTGCTCAAGTCGGTGTACGCGGTGCAACCGGGCGACACCATCCTGGTGCACGCCGGCGCGGGCGGGGTCGGGCTGATCCTGACCCAGTGGGCCACCAGCCTGGGCACCAAGGTGATCACCACCGCGTCGACACCGGAGAAGGCCGAGATGTCCCGGCGGGCCGGTGCGGTCGAGGTTCTCGACTATCCCGAGGATCCCGAGGAATTCGGTGCGACCGTCAAACGTCTCTCCGGTGGCGGGGTCGCCGCGGTGTACGACGGTGTCGGGGCATCGACGTTCGAGGCCAGCCTGGCCAGCCTTGCCGTGCGCGGCACGCTGGCACTGTTCGGCGCTGCCAGCGGCCCGGTGCCCCCGTTCGATCCGCAGCGCCTCAACGCCGCGGGTTCGGTGTTCCTGACCCGCCCAAGCCTGGGCGCCTACACGCGGACCGCCGACGAATTCTCCTGGCGGGCAGGCGAGCTCATCAATGCCATCGCGGACGGCTCGATCACCATCACCGTCAGCGAGCGCTACCCGCTGGCCGAGGCGTCCCGTGCGCACACCGATCTGCAGGGCCGCCGCACGGTCGGTTCGATCGTGCTGGTGCCCTAGCGGCGCAGCCGGGCCACCCGGATCACCGCATAGACCAGGGCCAGCAGCACCAGCGCCGCGCCCACCCACGGCAGCATCAGGCCAACCAGCAGGAACATGTGGGTCCCGGTGTCCACCAAGGCATCCCAGCCACGCTGGACCTGACCGAAGAAGCCCTGGTACTGCCGTGGTGCCGGTCCGCCGGCGACCGGCGCGACGAGGTCCACGGTGACGGTGCTCAGGGCGACCTGATCGCCCAGTGCCGCCCGCTGGGCACGCAGACTGTCCAGATCGGCCTGCCGCTGCGATAACGCGTTCTCGGCGTCGATCAGCGCCGAGGGGTCACGCGCGTCACGCATGATCGCCAGCAGCCGATCCACCGAGGTCTGCAATGCCGTGATCCGGGCGTCCAGGTCGACCCGCTGGCTGGTGACGTCCTCGGCCCGGACATCCAGCGCGTCGACGGTGCCCAACCCTTTGAGTCCGTCGATCACGGCGTCCAGCTTGTCGGCGGGCACGCGCAACATCAGTGCAACGCGGGCAGGGTCCGACGCCGAGCCGCCGTACTCGGTGCGGCTGTCGACCCGGCCACCGGCGTCACCGGCGATGCCGGCCGCCCTGTCCGCGGCGGTCACCGGATCGCCCGGATCGGCCACCGTGACGGTCATGGTCGCGGTCTTGACGATGTCCCGCGAGACGGTCGGCGGTGCCTGCGGCGCCTGAGGTGGAGGCGCCTTCTGCGCCGGCCCGGTCAGCGGAGCCGGCGCCGCGGTGGCGCCGCCGGCGGCAAAGTCCTCTGCGGCGCCGGGTTGTGCGGGTGGCGCACCGCCCGCACAGGCTGTCAGCGCCAGCAGCACCAGGATCCCGGCCAGTCCCCGCACCGACCACCGCAATGTCATACCGCCAGATGGTAACCAGCGCTCAGTCCGCCGCGTCTGCGCGTGCCATGGCGTCTTGATACCGGTCGAGGTCGATCTCCTCGGCGGTCACGGTCTTGTTGCCGTAATACACGTCGCGATCGATCTCGTCGTCGGCGTCGGCAACCAGCATGGCGACGAAGGTGTCACCGTTGACGTTGAGGAAGGTGCGGAAGATCCCGGCGAACCAGTCCACCGCGATCAGCAGACCGACGGCCTGGAACGGCAACCCCAGCGATGTCGCGAGGAACATCGCCACCACCGGGAATCCGCCGGGAACCGTGATGGTGCCCATGTTCAGCAGGATCGCCAACCCCATACCGAGCACGATCTGCCCGATGCTCAGCTCCATGTCGCCGGCCTGAGCCAGGAACATCACCACGATCATGTAATTGAGCACCGCACCGTAGGAACCCATGGTCAGCCCCACCGACAGGGTGAAGTTGGCCACCTTCTGGCTCACCCCGACCTTCTCGACGGTGTTGCGCAGCACCGTCGGGAAGGTGACCGCCGAGCTGGTGGTGGTGACGGCGATGGCGGTCTGCTCGGTGAGCTTGCCCGGCAGCAGCCACGGATTGAGCCGGGTCCGGACGGTCACCACGGCGACGAACAGCACGAACAGGATGAGCACGCCGGCGAGATTGGCGCCGAGGTATTTCAGCGCGGTGGTCACCACTGCGAACCCGACGTCGCCGGCCAACGCGGCCAGCAGACAGAACACACCGATCGGCGCGATGTACATCACCAGTCGGATCATCGTCAGCACGATCTGCTGGATCTGGTCGACGAAGCTCAGCACCCGGGTATCGCCGGTCTTGGTGACCTGGATGCGCAGCGCGATCCCGAACAACAGCGAGAACACGATGATCGGCACCATGGTCGCCGTCGACATCGCGGCGAAGATGTTGGTGGAGACGAAGTTGAGCAGAGTGTCCTGCCAGCCGAGCGCCTCCTGCGCGGACTCCTGCAGCCCGGCGTCGACGGGACCGGTGAACTCGATACCCGCCCCGGGCCGGATCAGCACGCTCAGTCCCCACGCCAGGAGCGCCGCGATCATCGAGAATCCGAGCATCCAGCCGAACGTGCGGGCGGCGATCTTGCCGGTCCCGGTGCCGGTCATCGATCCGGTCGCGACGACCACCGAGGCCATCACCAACGGGACGATCGACATCTGGATCAGTCGGATGAAGAGGTCGCCGACGAATTTGAGGTTGGCCGCCCAGTCACCGACAGCCAGCCCGAACAGGATGCCGCCGATCGCGGCGACCCCGATCTGCACCGCCGGATGAGTCAGAATTTTCCGCATAGGTCCCAGACCGTAGGCCGGGACAGCTACCGCGATATTTCGCCCGAGTTACGGGCGGAACAGCTGGGGCCCGGAACAGCTACGGCCTCAAGACAGCTACGGGCTAGAACAGCTGGGGCAGCGCCAGCGCCGAATCCACCGCGAGCGCGCAGAACACCACGGCGAGGTAGTTGTTGGACTGCAGGAACAGTCGCAGCGGTTTGACGGGCTCGCCGCGCTTGACCCCGGAGTACAGCTGATGGGCCATCACCAGGAACCAGACACCGGCCAGCGTGGCGACCGCGGCGTAGAGCCACCCGGTGGCCAGCACCAGGGTGAGCGTGGTGAGCACGGTCAGCCAGGTGTAGATCAGGATCTGCCGGGTGACCTGGCGTTCGGTGGCCACCACGGGCAGCATCGGCACACCGGCGGCTTTGTAATCTTCCTTGTACCGCATGGCCAGCGCCCAGGTGTGCGGTGGCGTCCAGAAGAAGATGATCAGGAACATCACCAACGCCGGCCACTGGATGGTGCCGGTGACTGCCGACCAGCCGATCATCACCGGCATGCAGCCCGCCGCCCCGCCCCATACGACGTTCTGCGAGGTGCGGCGTTTGAGCAGCAAGGTGTAGACGAACACGTAGAACGCGATGGTCACCAGGCCGAGCACACCCGAGAGCAGGTTGGTGGTCCACCACAGCCAGGCAAACGAGCCGACGGTGAGCACCAGTCCGAAGATCAGCGCGTGACGGGTGGGCACCGACGCCTTGGCCAGTGGCCGCAGCGCGGTGCGCTTCATGACCTTGTCGATATCGGCATCGGCCACGCAGTTGAGCGTGTTGGCGCCGGCCGCGGCCATCATGCCGCCGATCAGGGTGTTCAGGATGAGTACCGGATCGACGGTGCCACGGTTGGCCAACAACATCGCCGGGATGGCTGTCACCAGCAACAACTCGATGACGCGGGGCTTGGTCAACGCCACGTACGCCAACACGGTGGTGCGGATCCGACTCGGTTCCCTACTGACCGACCGGCGCTCGCGAATGCTCACGCAAATAACTCCTCGGGCAGCGGTCACGCGGGCTTCTACTACAGACGATGGTAGACCGCACCCCGATCGGCCCGACACCGCAGGGTCGTTTCCCGGGTGAATCCCACGGTGAACACTGTCCCGCGGGCCCTGACCGGCCTGCGCCGGATGATTCGACGGCATTAGGGTGGTTCAGGTAGTCAGTCCACCGTTTTGCGAAAGTAGGAGTGAAGGTAGTGACCACCGTCGAAGAAATCTCTGCCCTCACACAACCGAATCATCCCGACGACTGGACCGAGGTCGATTCGGCCGCCGTGGACACCGTGCGGGTACTGGCCGCCGACGCCGTGCAGAAGGTCGGTAACGGTCACCCCGGTACCGCCATGAGCCTCGCCCCGTTGGCGTACACCCTGTTCCAGCGCCAGCTGCGCCACGACCCGTCCGACACCCATTGGATCGGTCGCGACCGCTTCGTGTTGTCCTGCGGCCATTCCAGCCTGACCATCTACCTGCAGCTGTTCTTGGGCGGCTTCGGTCTGGAACTGGAGGATATCGAGGCGCTGCGCACCTGGAAGTCCAAGACGCCGGGGCACCCGGAGTTCCGGCACACCAAGGGTGTCGAGATCACCACCGGGCCGCTCGGTCAGGGCCTGGCCTCGGCGGTCGGCATGGCGATGGCCGCCCGCTACGAGCGCGGATTGTTCGATCCCGACGCACCGGCGGGCACCAGCCCGTTCGACCACTACATCTACGTGATCGCCTCCGACGGTGACATCGAGGAGGGCGTCACCAGCGAGGCATCATCGCTGGCCGGTACCCAGCAGCTGGGCAACCTGATCGTCTTCTACGACAAGAACCACATCTCCATCGAGCACGACACCGATATCGCGCTGAGCGAGAACGTCGCCGACCGCTACCGCGCCTATGGCTGGCACGTGCAGGAGGTCGAGGGCGGCGAGAACGTCGTCGGGATCGAAAAGGCCATCGAGGAGGCCAAGAAGGTCACCGACAAGCCGTCGTTCATCTCACTGCGCACCATCATCGGCTACCCCGCCCCCACCAAGATGAACACCGGCGGCGTGCACGGCTCGGCGCTCGGTGATGACGAGGTCGCCGCGACCAAGAAGATCCTCGGTTTCGACCCGGAGAAGAAGTTCGAGGTGCGGCCCGAGGTCATCGAGCACACCCGCAAGCTCGTCGACCGCGGCCGCGAGGCGCACGAGAAGTGGCAGACCGATTTCGACGCCTGGGCCCAGCGTGAGCCCGAGCGCAAGCAGCTCCTGGACCGGCTCACCGCCGAGGAACTGCCCGAAGGGTGGGACGCCGACCTGACGTACTGGGAGCCCGGTTCCAAGGCGGTGGCCACCCGTGCCGCATTCGGCCAGGTGCTCAACGACGTCGCCCCGAAGCTGCCCGAATTATGGGGCGGCTCAGCCGATCTCGCCGGTAGCAACAACACCACCATCAAGGGTGTGAAGTCGTTCGGGCCGCCGAGCATCTCCACCGATGATTTCACCGCCGACTGGTACGGCCGGGTGCTGCACTTCGGCATCCGCGAGCACGCGATGGGCTCGATCCTGTCCGGCATCGTGTTGCACGGTCCCACCCGCGCATTCGGCGGCACCTTCCTGCAGTTCTCCGACTACATGCGTCCGGCGGTGCGGTTGGCCTCGCTGATGGACATCGACACCATCTACATCTGGACGCACGACTCGATCGGCCTCGGCGAGGACGGACCCACCCACCAGCCGATCGAGCACCTCGCCGCGTTGCGGGCCATCCCGAACCTGTCGGTGGTCCGTCCCGGCGACCCGAACGAGACCGCCTACGCCTGGCGCAGCATCATCGCCCGCGGCAACGGCAGCGGCCCGGTCGGTTTCATCCTGACCCGCCAGGGCATCCCGGTTCTGGAGGGCACCGATTCCGACGGTGTCGCCAAGGGCGGGTACGTGCTCGGTGGCGGTGACGCGACCGAGGCGGACGTCATCATCATCGCCACCGGTTCGGAGCTGCAGTTGGCCGTGGAAGCCAAGAAGCTGCTTGCCGAGAAGGATGTGGTGGCGGCCGTGGTCTCGATGCCGTGCGTGGAATGGTTCGAGAGCCAGCCCAAGGAATACCGCGACTCTGTGCTTCCGCCAGGTGTGTCGGCCCGCGTGGCCGTCGAGGCCGGGATCGCCCAGCCGTGGCACAAGCTCGTCGGAGACACCGGCGAGATCGTCTCGATCGAGCACTACGGCGAATCCGCCGACGACAAGACGCTGTTCCGCGAGTTCGGTTTCACCGCCGAGAACGTCGTCGCCGCCGCCGAACGCACCCTCGATAACTAGAAGGTAAGGCGAAACACCATGTCTCAGAACGAAAATCTGGCCGCACTATCCGCCGCCGGCGTATCCGTCTGGCTCGACGACCTGTCGCGTGAGCGGTTGCAGACCGGCAACCTCGCCGACCTGATCGCCACCAAGAGCGTCGTCGGGGTCACCACCAACCCGTCGATCTTCCAGGCCGCGCTGTCCAAGGGTGATGCCTACGACGAGCAGGTCAACGAGCTGGCCGCCCAGGGCGCCGATGTGGATGCCACCATCCGCACCGTCACCACCGACGATGTCCGCAACGCGTGCGATGTGCTGGCCAAGACCTACGAGGCCACCGACGGCGTCGACGGCCGGGTATCCATCGAGGTCGACCCGCGCCTGGCGCACGACACCGATAAAACGATCCTGCAGGCGATCGAGCTGTGGAAGATCGTCGACCGGCCCAACCTGCTGATCAAGATCCCCGCCACGCAGGCCGGTCTGCCCGCGATCACCGCGGTGATCGCCGAGGGCATCTCGGTGAACGTCACGCTGATCTTCTCGGTGGAGCGTCACAAGGCGGTCATCGACGCCTACCTGACGGGCCTGGAGAAGGCCAAGGAGGCCGGCCACGATCTGTCCAAGATCCACTCCGTCGCATCCTTCTTCGTCTCGCGCGTCGACACAGAGATCGATGCTCGGCTGGAGAAGATCGGCTCCCAGGAGGCGCTCGATCTGCGCGGCAAGGCCGGTGTGGCCAACGCCCGCCTGGCCTATGCGGCGTATGAGGAGTTGTTCGGCGGCGAGCGGTTCGCCGCGCTCAAGGCCGACGGCGCCCGCGCCCAGCGCCCGCTGTGGGCGTCGACCGGGGTCAAGAACCCGGACTACTCCGACACTCTCTATGTCACCGAACTGGTGGCGCCGAACACGGTGAACACCATGCCGGAGAAGACGCTGGACGCCGTCGCCGACCACGGTGTGGTCACCGGTGACACGGTCAGCGGCACCGCCACCGAGGCGCAGGGTGTGTTCGACGCCCTGGTCGCGGTCGGCATCGACAAGGACGATGTGTTCATCACCCTCGAGGAAGAGGGCGTGGAGAAGTTCGAGAAATCCTGGGCCGAGCTGATGGAGGCCACCCAGGGACAACTCGACGCAGCCAAGAAGTAAGCCGCCGAGAAATAGGCCGAGAAACCAGCCTCTCCGACGCGACAGCAGAGGACACGCGATGAGCACAGCCGAGGCACCGACATGGCACAACCCGCTGCGGGACAAGCGCGATAAGCGCATGCCCCGTATCGCGGGGCCGTGTGCGGTGGTGATCTTCGGGGTCACCGGCGACCTTGCCCGCAAGAAGCTGATGCCGGCGATCTATGACCTGGCCAACCGCGGGTTGCTGCCGCCGAGCTTCGCCCTCGTCGGCTTCGCTCGCCGGGACTGGGCCGACGAGGATTTCGGCCAGGTTGTCTACGACGCGGTCAAGCAGCATGCGCGGACCCCATTCCGGCAGGAGGTGTGGGATCGCCTGGCGGAGGGCTTCCGGTTCGTCCAGGGCGCGTTCGACGACGACGAGGCCTTCGGTCACTTGGCCGAGACGCTGCACACCCTCGACGTCGAGCGGGGCACCAACGGCAATCACGCGTTCTACCTGTCGATCCCACCCAAGGCGTTCCCGCAGGTGCTGGAGCAGCTGTCCCGGTCAGGCCTGGCCGCCAAAGACGGCGACAGTTGGAGCCGGGTGGTCATCGAGAAGCCGTTCGGCCACGACCTGAAGAGCGCCGAGGAGCTCAACGGCCTGGTCAACAGCGTGTTCCCGGAGTCGTCGGTGTTCCGCATCGACCACTATCTGGGCAAGGAGACGGTGCAGAACATCCTGGCGCTGCGTTTTGCCAACGAGATGTTCGAGCCGATCTGGAACGCCCACTACGTCGACCATGTCCAGATCACCATGGCCGAGGACATCGGCCTTGGCGGTCGGGGCGGCTACTACGACGGTGTCGGCGCGGCCCGCGATGTCATCCAGAACCATCTGATCCAGCTGCTGGCGCTCACGGCGATGGAAGAACCGGTGAGCTTCTCCCCCGCCGAACTGCAGGCCGAGAAGATCAAGGTGCTGGCCGCCAGCCGGCTGGCCGAACCGCTGGACCAGACCACCTCCCGTGGCCAGTACGCCGCGGGCTGGCAGGGCGGCGAGAAGGTGGTCGGGCTGCTCGACGAGGAGGGGTTCTCCCAGACCTCCACCACCGAGACGTTCGCCGCGATCACCGTTGATGTCGACACCCGCCGGTGGGCCGGTGTGCCCTTCTATCTGCGCACCGGAAAACGGTTGGGCCGCCGGGTCACCGAGATCGCCCTGGTCTTCAAGCGGGCACCGCATCTGCCGTTCGACGCCACCATGACCGAGGAGCTGGGTAAGAACGCCCTGGTGATCCGGGTGCAGCCCGACGAGGGCATCACGCTGCGATTCGGCTCGAAGGTGCCGGGCAACGCCATGGAGGTCCGCGATGTCAGCATGGACTTCTCCTACGGCTCGGCGTTCGCCGAGGAGTCCCCGGAGGCCTATGAGCGGCTGATCCTGGATGTGCTGCTCGGTGAACCATCGCTGTTCCCGGTCAATGCCGAGGTCGAACTGTCCTGGAAGATCCTGGATCCCGCGCTGGAGTACTGGGCGTCGCACGGCACACCCGACACGTATGAGTCCGGGACCTGGGGCCCGGAATCGGCTTTCGAGATGTTGCGCCGCGTCGGACGCGAGTGGCGGCGGCCGTGACGGGTGCATGCGCGGATAATCGAGGAGCTCAGCGATGATCATCGACCTGCCCGACACCAACACCGGTGCCATCAACAAGAAGATCGTCGCCCTGCGCGAGGAGGGCGGCGCGATCACCCTCGGCCGGGTGCTGACCTTGGTCATCGCTCCGGATACCGAGGCGGTGCTTGAGGATTCGATCGAAGCGGCCAATGCGGCAAGCCGCGAGCACCCGTGCCGGGTGATCGTGGTGATTCCCGGCGACCGGTTGAGCCTGGACGCGCGTCTGGACGCTCAGTTGCGGATCGGCAGCGACGCCGGTGCCAATGAGGTGGTGGTGCTGCGGTTGTCCGGCCCGCTGGCCAACCATGCCAGCAGTGTGGTCACCCCGTTCCTGCTGCCGGACACCCCCGTGGTGACGTGGTGGCCGGATCTCGCACCGCCGGTCCCGGCGCAGGATCCGTTGGGCACGTTGGCAATCCGACGTATCACTGACGCCACTAACGGTGAGGACCCGTTGGCGTGCATCAAGAGCCGACTCGCGGGTTACACCCCCGGCGATACCGATCTGGCCTGGAGCCGCATCACCTACTGGCGGGCGCTGCTGACAGCGGCGGTCGATCAGGCACCCCACGAACCGATCACCCAGGTCGTGGTGTCCGGACTCAAAGACGAACCCGCCCTCGATATTCTGGCCGGCTGGCTGGCTGGGCGGCTGGACTGCCCGGTGACCCGCGCCGTCGGCGAGCTCAAGGTCGAGCTGACCCGGGCCAGCGAGACGATCACGCTGAGCCGGCCGCAGGACGGTGTCACGGCGACGCTCACCAGGACCGGCAAACCGGACGCCCAGATTCCGTTGGCGCGCCGGGAGACCCGTGATTGCCTGGCCGAGGATATGCGGCGCCTCGACGCCGACGAGATCTACTTCGAAGCACTCCAGGGAATCGATAGGGTGAGCTATGTCTGAGCAGGTGGTCGAGACCTATCTCGATGCGCAGGAACTCGCCAAGGCTGCCGCCGCGCGGCTGGTGGGAGTCATCACGTCGGCCATCGTCAACCGTGGCCGCGCCGACGTGGTGTTGACCGGCGGCACCGTCGGCATCGAGCTGCTGCGCCAGGTCACCGGTTACAGCCCGGATATCGACTGGGCGAAGGTCCATCTCTATTGGGGCGACGAGCGTTTCGTGCCGCACGATGACGCCGACCGCAACTTCCGGCAGGCCCGCGAGGCGCTGCTGGAGAGCATCTCGATCCCCACCGAGAATGTGCACGCCATGGCCGCGTCAGACGGCGAGTTCGGTGACGACCCCGAACGTGCCGCACGGGCGTACGAACGGCTGCTTCCCGACGAGTTCGACGTCCATCTGCTCGGTATGGGCGGCGAAGGACATATCAATTCGCTGTTCCCCGATACTCCCGCGGTGCGCGAAGCCGAACGGCTGGTGGTGGCCGTGACCGACTCCCCCAAGCCCCCGCCGCGGCGCATCACCTTGACCCTGCCGGCCGTGCGACGCGCCAAGGAGGTCTGGTTGGTGGTGGCCGGCGAAGAGAAGGCCGACGCGGTGGCCGCGGCGATCGGTGGGGCCGACGCGGTGGACATCCCGGCCGCAGGTGCGGTCGGCCGGGAGAAGACCGTGTGGCTGCTGGACAAGGCGTCGGCGAGCAAGCTGCCGTCCTGACCGCGGCTCTCCCCTGATCGCCGCTCTCCCTGATCTGCGAGCCGGCTGATCTCAGCCCGCCCGTTGTCAGTCCTCGACCATCTGATCCGGCGAGCAGTCCGACCGACAGTCCGCCAGCGCTTCACCGTATCCGGCCAGGTAATCGGCCACCGCACGCGCCGATCCCGGTTCTGGGTGTAGCCGTGGGCTGCCATAACAGAACTTCGCCATACAGAATCAGACGCACCTGCGCCCCATTCGGTTCCCTCGACCGCATACTGATTTCATGGCAGACAGAACCGGTGGTCGGGCCCGCCCGGCTACCAGGCGAATCAGGACGCTGACGCAGGCAGCGCTGAACGCCGACGCCACTGTCGTCCAGGTGGAAACCCTGCTGACCGATCTCGACCGCACTGTCGTGACGCTGAACAGCTCGATTGGTGAGCTCGACATCACGCTGGACCGTTTCAATTCGACGATCAACAGCATCGACGAATTGGCGCCCCGGCTGATCGCGATGGTGGAACGCCTTGAGCTCATCGTCGCGCGGGTGGAAGCGATCGTCGAACTCGGCGAGGCCATCGTCACCCCGATCGCGGCGGTCGAGAGCGCGGTCCGCGGTCTGATCTCCCAGCTGCGCCGAGCGGCCCACATCTAGCTCAGCCGCCGCTTTCACTGTGTAGTTGTCAAGGTGCTCAGTTGGATACCAAGGCGCCGGAGGACTTAGCCGGTCGAACCCACTTACGCCGCCACCAGTAGGGCGGTCATGGTGCGGCGGGCGTGCGAGCGCAGGGGTGTCGGTTCGGGTGCATCGGGTGTGTGGGGCGGGATGAACCAGGGGTGGCGGTCGCGGCCGAGGTAGACCTGCCAGCCTCCGTGATGGATCAACCCGTGATGCAGCCGACACAGCAGCACTCCGTTGTCCATACTCGTTGCACCGCCGGCGCTCCAGGGTTGGATGTGGTGGGCATCGCACCACGACACCGGCCGCCCACACCCTGGATGGGCACACCCACCATCGCGCACGGCCAGGGCCTTGCGGATCGCCGGGGTGAACAACCGTTCCGCGCGCCCGACATCCAGCGGCACGCCGGAGTAATCGACGATCACCGAAGTCAGCGTGGCAT
>JBQEMX010000024.1:29159-75172 GCA_052044345.1 Mycolicibacterium sp. 22603 | reverse complement strand
CGCCATCAGTACGGCTGCGACTCCACAAATCACCCTCACGGCAGTGCGTTGGGGCTGATCTCCTCGAGCATCTCGGTGACCAACGCCGCGATCGGCGACCGCTCGCTGCGGGTCAGCGTGATGTGCGCGAACAGCGGGTGCCCCTTGAGCTTCTCGATGACGGCGGCCACCCCGTCGTGGCGGCCGACGCGCAGGTTGTCGCGCTGGGCGACATCGTGGGTGAGCACCACCCGCGATCCGGAGCCCAACCGCGACAGCACGGTCAGCAGCACGTTGCGTTCCAGCGATTGCGCCTCGTCGACGATGACGAACGAGTCGTGCAGCGATCGACCGCGAATGTGGGTGAGCGGCAACACCTCCAGCATCCCGCGGGAGAGCACCTCCTCCAGCACCGCCGGGCTGGCCAACCCTTCCAGGGTGTCGAAGACGGCTTGGGCCCACGGCCCCATCTTCTCGCTCTCGCTGCCCGGCAGGTATCCCAGATCCTGTCCGCCGACCGCGTAGAGGGGACGGAAGACGACGACCTTGCGCTGGGTGCGGCGTTCCAGGACGGCCTCCAGACCGGCGCACAGCGCCAGCGCAGACTTTCCGGTGCCGGCCTTACCGCCGAGGGAGACGATGCCGACGGACTCGTCGAGCAGCAGATCGAGTGCGACGCGCTGTTCGGCGGACCTTCCCCGGAGGCCGAACACTTCGCGATCACCTCGCACCAGCTGCACGCGCTTGTCGGCGTTGACCCGGCCGAGCGCCGACGAGCTTCCGGCGAGCAGGCGAATACCGGTGTGGCACGGCAGATCCCGCGCCGCGGCCAGATCCAGGTCGCCCTCGGCGAACAGCGTGTCGATCTCCTCAGCCGAGACGTCGAGTTCACCCATCCCGGTCCACCCCGAGGTCACGACGTCCTGGGCGTGGTACTCGTCGGCGGTCAGGCCGACGGCACCGGCCTTCACCCGCAGCGGGATGTCCTTGCTGACCAGCGTCACCAACTTGCCCTCGGCGGCCAGGTTGGCGGCCACCGTCAGGATGCGGGCGTCGTTGCTGTCGTTGCGGAAGCCCGAGGGCAGCACGGTCGGGTCGCTGTGGTTCAGCTCGACCTGCAGCGTCCCGCCTTCTGTGCCAATGGGAATGGGCTGGTCGAGGCGACCGTGGTCCAGCCGGAGATCGTCGAGCAATCGTAGTGACTGGCGGGCGAACCAGCCGAGTTCGTGATGGTGCCGTTTGGCCTCCAACTCGCTGATAACCACGAGAGGGACGACCACCTCATGTTCGGCGAACCGTGTAATTGCCCAGGGATCGGACAACAGCACGGAGGTGTCGAGCACGTAGGTCCGGATCGGCGAATCGGTCACGAGGCGCTCCTAGAGCCTCCGCGAGCCCCGCGAAGGCGTTTCGGCGGGCGCGCGCGGTACCAGGACCGGGGCCGGTCCTGTTCTCGTGAAGAGATTCGGTACCGCCCGGACAGCAAAGCAATTCGCTAGCCATCGACCTCGACGCTACTCCCGCGGCGCGGCGTCCGCCTGCCAGGCGCGCCGACTCAACCGGCACAACAGGTTACGCGCCGGTGAACTCTCGTAACTCCGGTACCTCGGCCAGTCCCCACGAGGTGATCAGCTCGGCCACCACGGCACGCTTGGCGGCCTCGTCGAAGATGCCCGCCTCGGCCACCACGGCCCGCTTGTCGCCGTAGGCGTCGATATCGCCGCCGACGACGTCGAGGGCCGCGGCTTGCGAGGCGATGGCGGCGATGGTCTCGGCCCGCTTGTCCCCATCCAGCAGGTACCCGACCAGGTTGGCGAAGAACACGGTGTGGCGTTCTTCGTCGGCGGCGATCCGGCCGAGCAGCCCGCGCAGCACCGGCTCGGGAGTCTGGGCCTCGGCATTGCGGGTGAACACCGCATGCGAGCGTTCGAAGAACGCCATGAACACCAGCGTCTCGATCTGGGTGAGACGGTCGGCGCGGTAGCCCTTCATGACGTGCTCGACGCGGACGTCCTCGTTGGCGGTGGGGTCCACCTCGCGGGTGACCACCAGATAGTTGCGCAGCGCGACGGCGTGCAGGTGCTCCTCGGCGGTCCAGCGGCCGAGCCAGCGTCCCCACTTGTCCTCGAGGATGAAGTGCTCGACGAGCTCGCGGTGGTAGCCCGCCAGGTTGTCCTTGGTGATCAGCAGGATCTCGCAGGCGTCGGTGACCGGCTTGGGCAGCGTCACATCCGACGGGTCCCAATCCTTGCCGCCGAGGAAGGCAAAGTTCTCACCCTGGTCGAACGGCACGTAATCGTGCCCGTACCAGGGCTCCTCGGTCGCGAGATGCCGCGACAGGTTCTCCGCCACGACCGGCTCGAGTTCGAGGGTCAGCGCATTCGCAACGGGTTTCTCAGCCATGAAAGTAACTGTAACCCGTCGACACACGTTCCCCGAAATTCCGTGCCGCGTGTCACGCGGCGGACCTCGCGATCGCGACTACGACAGCGTCAGACCCGGGTACAGCGGGTTCGCCGCCAGCATCTCCGACGAGGCGGCGTGCACGCGGGCGGCGACGCCGTCGGCGGTGGAGTACTTCGCCTTGGAGGTGCCCTCGGCCTGGGTGTTGGACAGCACCTCGACCACCAGCTCGGCGACCTTGTCGAACTCTGCCGCGCCGAAGCCACGGGTGGTCAGCGCGGGGGTGCCGAACCGGATGCCGCTGGTGTACCAGGCCCCGTTCGGGTCGGCGGGGATGGCGTTGCGGTTGGTCACCACACCGGCATCCAGCAGCGCCGACTCGGCCTGCCTGCCGGTCAGCCCGAAGGAGGTGACATCGAGCAGGACGAGGTGATTGTCGGTGCCGCCGGTGACCAGCCGGGCGCCGCGGGAGGTGAACCCCTCGGCCAGCGACTGGGCGTTGTCGGCGACGGCCTGCGCGTACTCGCGGAAGGCGGGCTGGCGGGCCTCGGCCAGTGCCACCGCCTTGGCGGCCATCACGTGCGAGAGCGGTCCGCCGAGCACCATCGGGCAGCCCTTGTCGACGGCCGGTGCGTACTCCTCGGTGGCCAGCACCAGACCGCCGCGCGGGCCGCGCAGCGATTTGTGCGTGGTGGTGGTGGTGACGTGGGCGTGCGGCACCGGATCCTCGTCACCGGTGAACACCTTGCCCGCGACCAGGCCGGCGAAATGCGCCATGTCGACCATCAGGGTGGCCCCGACCTCGTCGGCGATCTCACGCATCTTGGCGAAGTTGACCCGGCGCGGGTAGGCGGAGTAACCGGCCACCAGGATCAGCGGCTTGAACTCCTTGGCCGCGGCGCGCACGGCGTCATAGTCGACCAGGCCGGTCTGCGCGTCGGTGCCGTAGCTGCGCTGGTGGAACATCTTGCCCGAGATGTTGGGCCGGAACCCGTGGGTGAGGTGGCCGCCGGTGTCCAGCGACATGCCGAGCAGCCGCTGGTTGCCCAGCTTGGCCCGCAGCGTCTCCCAGTCCGCCTCGGACAGATCGTTGACGTGCTTGGCGCCCAGTTCGGCCAGGCCCGGCGCCTCGACGCGGGTGGCCAGGATGGCCCAGAACGCAACCAGGTTGGCGTCGATACCGGAGTGCGGCTGGGCGTAGGCGTACGGGGCGCCGAACAGCTCGCGGGCATGCTCGGCGGCCAGCGCCTCGACGGTGTCGACGTTCTGGCACGCCGCGTAGAAGCGGTGGCCGATGGTGCCCTCGGCGTACTTGTCGGAGAACCACGTCCCCATGGTCAGCAGCACCGCGGGTGAGGCGTAGTTCTCGCTGGCGATCAGCTTGAGCGAATCGCGCTGGTCGGCGAGCTCCTGGCGGGTGGCCTCGGCGATCCGCGGTTCGACCGACTCGATGACCTTCAGCGCAGCGCGGTACGCCTCGCTGGCGGTGGCGGCGTAATCAGTGCCGGGGGCGGCGATCGACGAATCAGCAGTCATGGGGCAAGCCTATCGCCCCGCCGGTGGCCGCAGTTACCGCAGGCTGGACGGGATCAGCGGCTCGTCGAGCAGCCTGGTGAAGCGCTCGGTCAGCGACACCTCGGCGGGCCGGTTGTCCAACCACGCGCGCAGCAGCCGGTAGCCCTCCACGTAGGTGCTGGTGTAGGCCCGCCACAGCGGCGAGGACAGGAAACGCAACATCTGCCGGGCCCGCTCGTCGGACACCAACAACCATTGGCTCAGATAGGCGACCACATCGTCGACGTCGCGGTGCTCGTCGTGCAGCATCAGCGCGGCGTCCTGGCGGACATCGGCCAGCGCGGCGGCGGCCTCGGAGACCGCCGCCGAACGCGCACCGTCGAACCGCAGCCCCAGATCGGCGTAGATCTCGGTGGCCCAGTCGCCCCACTGCGGTCCCTGAACGGCATAGAGCGCCAGGTCGGCCAGCCCCTCGGCCATCAGACATTGCGGGGTGTTGACCAGGAAGATGGTCTGTTCCTGCTGGTTCTGCCCGGCCACCAGACCGGCTTCCTTGCGGCAGTGCTCGGTGTGATGCCCGGGATAGGACTCGTGGGCCACCAGCCGCGGCAGGTTCGACATCTGCTGTTTGAGGTCGGCGTTGACCGCCACCGTCGAGGTGTAGTCACCCAGGTAGTAGTTGAACCCCGACCACGGCTTGTCGGTGACGACCTCGTAGGTGACGGTCTCTTTGTCGGGCAGCGGAAAGGTGGCGCGCACCTTGTCGCGCAACGCCGAGGAGAACGCGTGGATGCATTCCTCCAACCGGTTCGGCGGGATCTCCTCGGCCTGGCGGTGGGACTGCAGCCGCTGCGCCAGTGGCCCGCTGCCGCCGAGCGCCTCATCCAGCCTCCGGTGCGCGTCGCGGTAGCGGTCCTGATCCCCCTTGACGATGTCGACGTCGAAGTACTCGCGGACCTCCTCGACGAACCCGACATCCTCACCGGCGAACTTGCGGCCCGCGCAGGCCAGCGCCTTCAGGTGGGCCGAGAGGTAGGCGCGCCGCTGGGCGTCCAGCCCCTCGGCCGCGGGCACTTCGGCCAGCAGCCGCGCGGCGGTCCTGGCCAGGTCGGCGGGATCGGGTGCCGGCTCATCGGCGACCTTGCGGCGCAACGCCGGGTCGCCGGTGAACGAGTCGACATAACCCTCCTCGACCCGGTCGAAGCGCAGCCCGAGCAACAGATATTCATCGATGAGGGTGCTGGCGTTCATGGCCTCAACGGTAGATGCAAGACTTGACGGATGTCGCGGCCCAGCGAGCCGAGCCCGTATGTGGAGTTCAATCGAACCCAGTGGCGTTCGTTGCGCATGTCGACACCCCTGGCATTGACCGAGGCCGAGCTCGTCGGCCTGCGTGGTCTCGGTGAGCAGATCGACCTGGCCGAGGTCGAAGATGTCTATCTGCCGCTGGCCAGGTTGATCCATCTGCAGGTGGCCGCCCACCAACGGTTGTTCGCCGCCACCGCGGAGTTCCTCGGCGAGCAGAACCCGCACCGCCCCGTGCCGTTCGTCATCGGGGTGGCCGGCAGCGTGGCGGTCGGCAAGTCGACCACCGCGCGTGTGCTGCAGGCGCTATTGGCCCGCTGGGAGCACCACCCCCGTGTCGACCTGGTGACCACCGACGGATTCCTGTACTCCAACGCCGAGCTGACGCGGCGGAACCTGATGCACCGCAAGGGGTTTCCGGAGAGCTACGACCGCAGGGCGTTGATGCGGTTCGTCACCGCGGTCAAATCCGGTGCCGACCTGGCCTGCGCACCGGTGTATTCACATCTGATCTACGACATCGTCCCCGGGGACAAGCAGCGCATCCGCCAGCCCGACATCCTCATCCTGGAGGGACTCAACGTCCTGCAGACCGGGCCCGCGCTGATGGTGTCGGACCTGTTCGACTTCTCGCTGTATGTCGACGCCCGCATCGAAGATATCGAGAAGTGGTACATCTCCCGGTTCCTGTCGATGCGGGCCGGCGCGTTCTCCAACCCGGCATCACACTTCCACCATTACGCGACGCTGACCGATGAGCAGGCGGTGTTCGCCGCCCGCGACATCTGGCATTCGATCAACCTCCCGAACCTGATCGACAACATCCTGCCCACCCGGCCCCGCGCCACCCTGGTGCTGCGCAAGGATTCCGACCACTCCATCAACCGGTTGCGGCTGCGCAAGCTGTAGAGCCGCCGATTTCGGCGCGTTGACGNCGCGCCGAAATCGCGCGGTCTCAGATGCGTCGCACCCCGACCCACTGCAGCTCGGCCATCACCAACGTGTAGACGCCGGTTCCGAGCACGAGGACCACGCCGGTGGTCGTCAGCGGCCAGACGCCCGCCAGCACCACAGCCACCGTCAGCACGGTGAACAGGAAATTGCCGATCGCCAGGATCAGTCCGGAGGTGCGCACTGCGTCACGAGCCGCCAACGCCAGGACGACAACACTGAAGCCGACGAAGAATGCGCCTGTCGCGTACTCGGTCGCGGCCGTGGTGCCCGACAGTTCGGCAACACGCGGCGCCAAGAGTAGGAGGCCGACGCCGGCGACACCGCTGATGAGCGCGTCGGCGCGCATGGCCAGCCGGAGGAACGCGTCGGAACGGGTGGATGTGGCTCCAGCGGTGATGGCGGACATGGTCTTCCTTTCGACGGTGAACAGGAGGAGACCGGTGCGGGGGCGCCCCGCAAGCCTCGACACGTAGGCACCTGCTCCCCGCGTGTGCGTGACGTCCCCGCACCGGTTGGCCGAAGTTGCTTCTGCCACCTCGAAGACTGCTCAGCGACCGCTGCCAGTTCGACGCCGAACGCTGCCAAGTCCTGCCAACCGCAGGTCAGCGCCGATGCGGGCCAAGAAAAGCGGCCGGAGTCAGGCGGCGGTCACCGGCTGGGCACCGCGCAGATCCGCCGCGATCATCCGGGCCGCGGCGTTCTGCCAGTTGTGCAGCGAGCGCTGCGGGACCTCCGTCACCAACCACTGCCACGCCTGTCGTGCGACGGGATCCAGACCCGCGGCGGTGGCGTTCTGTGCATACGCCCGCACACCGACGACATAGGGGAAGTACAGCGAGTTGTAATGCCGCCACTGCTCCCCGGTGCCGAAATCCCCACCATCGCGCGGCTTGAGCGCGGCGATCCGGTCGGCCAGCAGCGCCCGCAGTTCGTTCGCCCGCTCCAACGGTTGATCGGGTGCACCGCGGGCAGCCAACCGTGCGTCGATCGCGGGCAGCGCGCACAACGGGCTGGCCACCAGTTTGGACAGGTCGCCGTAGTGGCCCAGCGCGCGGCGGGTCAACCGGGCGAAGGTGTCGTCGTCGAGTTCGTCGAGCGGGTTGTCCGACCGCAGCGGTAGCGCCGCCTCGGTGCCGCGCAGCGCCGCCCGGTCGGCCCGCAACGCCGGGGAGAAGGTCAACCGGTCCAGCACACCGGCCAGCGGATCGGCGAGCACGTTGATCGCGATGGCCAGCGCCAGACTGGTGAACAGCAGCACGGTCAAAGCCGGCGTTGCCGAATCCCCCGCGACGGCGAGGCCGATCACGGCCTGCCCGCCGAAGACCGTCGCGACCGCGGCCGTCCCGACGAACGACCGCGCCATATCGGCCTTGAGCGCCTGCCCCTCGTCGAAGGCGTCCCACAGCGCGACGGCAACGCCGAGCAGGGCCACGTCGAATCCGGTGGACGCCAGCGCCAGTCCGCTGGGCAGTAGTCCCAGCGGGATGACCAGAATGGCGTTGCCGAGGGCGAAGAACAACGTCGCGACCAGAACGAACCGCACCACCGGGACGGGCTGGGCGGGCCGCAGCATGGTGGTGACCATCGCCGCCAGCGATGGCAGCGAGACCGCCGCGAACATCAGCCAGTGTCCGGCGCGCAGCGGGCCGTCGACACTGCCGGCCAGTGCCGCACCGGTGAGCGCGACGACCGCAACACCGCACACACAGGCAATCTCGCCCACCCGGCTGCGCCACGTCTCGATCGGCCTGGACAGCTCGACGAGCACGGCGAACCAGAAGATGCCCGGCGCCACCACCAAGAACACCTCGATGCGGCCCAACAACTCTGAACCCGTGACGGTGCGGACCGCGTCCAGGGCGACGACGGCGGCGAAGCTGGCCAACCCGGCCGCGGCCAGCACCAGCACGGGTTTGCGTGGGTCGCGGGCGAGCAGATACAACCCGAGCCACCAGCTGAGTGCGAAGACGACCGCCGACAGCGCCGACATCACTGCTACAACCCGTGCCTGCGGTGCCGATTGGTGTAATCGCGCAACGCGCGCAGGAAGTCGACCCGACGGAACGCCGGCCAGTGCGCCTCGGTGAACCACATCTCCGAATAGGCGCTCTGCCACAACAGGAAGCCGGAGAGACGTTGCTCACCGGAGGTTCTGATCACCAGGTCGGGATCGGGCTGGCCCGAGGTGTAGAGGTTCTCCGAGATCGCATCGACGGTGACCGACTCGATCAGCTGCTCGGCGGTGGCGCCGTTGGCGAGCTCCTTGCTCAGCAGTCCGCGCACGGCGTCGACGATCTCCTGCCGACCGCCGTAGCCGACGGCGACGTTGACCTGCAGCACGCCGCGGCCGGCCGCCCCGGTGCTGCCCACCGTCCGTTCCGTCGCCTCCCGCAATCGCCGGGCCGGCTCCTCGCCGAGCAGCTCCAGATCACCGACCGTGCGTACGCTCCAATGGTTTTCGGGTGCGCAGATCTGCTCGACGATATCGGTGATGATCTCGATCAGCGCCGCCAGCTCGTCGGGATCGCGTTGCAGGTTTTCGGTGGACAGCAGATAGACCGTCGTCAGCTCGATGCCGGCGGCCTGGCACCAGCGCAGCATCTCGGCGATCTTGGCAGCGCCCCTGCGGTATCCGTAGCTGACATCATCGAAGCCCGCATCACGCGCCCAACGGCGATTTCCGTCACACAGCACCGCGATGTGACGTGGGAGTTCCGACCGGGACTGCGCCAGTTCGCGGCGCAACCGCATTTCATACAGCCGGTAAGCCGGCTCCTTGAGTCGCGGCGGAATGATCTCCACAGCGATCCAGACTACTGTGATCGTGGCGTAGTCCTAAGCCACTCAGGGGAGGTGACATGTCAACGCCCATCGATTCCAGTCAGCCCTACCGATCGGCGGCAGTGCGTCCCGCGGAGGATCTGCCCGAGGCATTCGCCGAAGGTGTTGCGCAGTTCCTCGGCCGCCCCCGGGCTCGCGGCTGGATTCACGTGTACTCCGCGATCGTGGCGTTCATCGCCGGCGCCGCGCTGGTGGCGGTGTCGTGGTCGTTGGAGTCCACCCGCGCCGGGGTGGCGACGCTGATCTACACGTTCACCATCGTGGCCATGTTCGCCGTGAGCGGCACCTACCACCGGGTGACCTGGCAGTCGGTCAAGGCGCGCACCTGGATGAAACGCCTCGACCATTCGATGATCTTCATCTTCATCGCGGGCAGCTACACCCCGTTCGCATTGCTCGCGCTGCCCTCGCAGAAGGGCATGGTGCTGTTCTGGATCGTCTGGGGCGGGGCCATCGCCGGTGTCCTGTTGAAGATGTTCTGGCCGTCGGCGCCGCGGTGGCTCGGCGTACCGCTCTACATCCTGTTGGGTTGGGTGGCCGCATGGTTCATCGGCCCGATCATGGACGGGGCCGGGGTGGCCGCGGTGGTGCTGCTGATCGTCGGCGGCGCGTTCTATTCGGTCGGCGGCGTGTTCTACGCGCTCAAGTGGCCCAACCCGTGGCCGACGACGTTCGGCCATCACGAGTTCTTCCACGCCTGCACCGCGGTCGCGGCGGTGTGCCACTACATCGCGATGTGGTTCGCCGTCTTCTGACATGCGATTTGTGGAGTCTCACCCGCACTCTTGCCGGGTGACACTCCACAAATCACGTCAGAGCTGGGTGATGTTCGCCGGACCCCAGTAGGCCTTCATCGAAGTGATCAGGCCCTCGCCGTTGAAGGTCATGACCTCGATGGGTTCGATACGCATGGCCCCACCGACGGTGATGGCGAAGACGAACGCCGCCTCGGTGCCACCGGCGCGGAAGGACAGCAGCTCGGTCGAGATCTCGGCGCCCTGCACGTTCTTGTAGAAGCCCGCGATGGCCTGCCTGCCGATGTGCACCTCGCCGCCGCCCACCGGGTCCTCCAGCGTGGCGTCCTCGGCGTAGAGCGCGGCGACATCATCGGCGCTGCCGCCGGAGACCGTGTCCAGATAGCGCTGGACGAAACCCTGCAAGGCATCAGGCTCGAAGCTCATGACCGGCCACGCTACACGGGACGCCGCAGCGCGGTACCGAGATCTTCCACTGTGCGGACCGGCAGGTCGCACACCCGGCCACGACAGACGTAGGCGGCATCGTGCCCGCCCACCCGGTCGCGGCCGCGCAGCAGCTCACCGGAGTCCGGCGCGCCGCCGACGACCACCGCCCCGCCCGGTGCCAGCATCCGCGCGGCGGTCAGCAGGTCGGAGTCGGCGGGGTCGCAGGCCACCGCGATCTGGATCGGGCCGCGCACGGCGGCCTCGGCCACCGCCAGCCAATGCCCGCCCGAGCGCGGCGCCTTGGCCAACACCGTGACCCCGGCGGCCAGCGTCGCGTCGGCGGCGCTGCGATAGCGCGGATCGTCGCTCAAATGCGCGACGATCTGCAGCGCCTCGGCGATCGCGGACGCGCCCGCCGGGGTGGCACCGTCGAGCGGGTCGGCCGGGCGCAGCACCAACGCCTCCGCGTCATCGGCGGTGTCGAACCAGTGCCCGGGCCGTTGCGGATCGGCGAAGTGGTCCAGGGCGGTGTCGATCAGACCGGTGGCCGCGGTGAGCCAAGAGTGTTCACCCGTGTGTTGGTGGACGGCGCACAGCGCCGACGCCAGCGCCGCGTAATCCTCCAGGATCGCCGCGCTGTCACCGACCACGCCGCCGAGGCTGGCCCGCCGCAACCGACCGTCGACCAGGTGCAACCGCAACAGTTCGCGCGCACACGTGGTGGCCGCATCGAGGTACTCGCGGCAACCCAGCGAAACCGAGGCCTCGATGAGCGCGGTGATCGCCAGCCCGTTCCATGCCGTCACCGCCTTGTCGTCACGCTCAGGTTGGGGCCGCCGCGACCGTGCCGCGAGCAGCGCCGCGCGCACCCGCGCATGACGAGTCCAGTCGTCGGGATCGGCCCGCAGCTGCAGCACGGAGCTGCCCCGCTCGAACGTGCCCGCCTCCGTGACTCCGAAAAGGGCTGCGGCCCAATCGGCATCGGCTCCGAGCACCTGGTCGAACTCGGCCGGCGTCCAGGCGTAGGTCAGGCCTTCCACCCCGGCGGCGTCAGCGTCCAGCGACGAGGCGAACAGGCCGTCCGCGCCCAGACCGTCGATGAGGAATCTCGCGGTCTCATCGGTGATCCTGCGCGCCAACGCATCCTGAGCACGACGGGCCCAATGCGCATAGAAACGCAACAGCAATGCGTTGTCATACAGCATCTTCTCGAAATGCGGCACCACCCAGGCGGCGTCGACGCTGTAGCGCGCGAACCCGCCGGCCAGCTGGTCGTAGATGCCGCCACGGGCCATCGCCGCCCCACTGCGCTGCACCGCGGCCGAAGCCTCGGCCGATCCGGTGCGTTCGTGGTGTCGCAGCAACGCCTCCAGCGCCATCGCCGGCGGGAACTTCGGCGCCTGCCCGAACCCGCCACGCTCGACGTCCTCGTCGCGCAGCACCGCGGCGACCGCGTCATCGCACAACAGCGCATCGGGCGGCGAACCGGAGCCCGGCAGCCCGACGCTGATCGCGCGGAGCTCGCCGGCGATCTCGTCGGACGCCCGCTCCACCTCGTCGCGGCGCTGTCGCCAGGTTTCCCGCACCGCCGAGATCAGCTGCAGGAAACCCTCTTTCGGGTAGTAGGTGCCACAGAAGAACGGCCGGCCGTCGGGAGTCAGGAAACAGGTCATCGGCCAGCCGCCCTGGCCGGTCAACGCGATGGTGGCGTTCATGTAGACGGCGTCGAGGTCGGGACGCTCCTCGCGATCGACCTTGATGCAGACGAAGTCGTCGTTGACCGCCGCGGCCACCTCGGCGTCGGCGAAGGATTCGTGCGCCATCACATGGCACCAATGGCAGGCCGCGTAGCCGATCGACAACAGAATCGGCACATCACGCTCGGCCGCTTCGGCCAGTGCGGCCGGCGACCACTGCTGCCAGTGCACCGGGTTGTCGGCGTGCTGGCGCAGGTACGGGCTGGTCGCCTCGCCCAGGGCATTACCCCTTGGCGTCACCCTTGAACTCATTCGTCGTGCCCTCGTCGACGGCCTGGTCCGGCTCGGGATGATCCGGGTCGAACGACTCCGGCAGTCGCTTGAGGTGGCGGTTCATCGAGAACACCAACGCGAAGGTCCCCACCAGCAGCACGATCAGCACCAGCAGGCCGACGGGACTGGCCTTGCCGAAATCGGGTCCGGTCTGGCGGGGGCCGCCGTCTTCGGCGAGCAGGGTGGCGGCGATCAAAATCAGGTCAGTCATGGCTCTATTCCGGCGAACAGATCGGTTTCGGGCAGCTGCACCGGAACCCTGGACCGCGCGAGCTCGAACTCCTCGGTGGGCCAGAGCCGCTGCTGCCACTCCATGGGCGTGGTGAAGAAGAAGCTCTTGGGGTCGATCTGTGTGGCATGGGCCAGCAACGCATCGTCACGCTGGGTGAAGTATTTGGCGCATTCGATGCGGGTGGTCACCCGCTTCTCGATGCTGTCCTCCTCGGCGTCCCAGCTCTCCAGCCACTTGCCGAAGGGGCCTTCCTGGCCGTGCTTGGAGAACTCGTCCTGCAGGACCTGCATGCGTTGCCGCAGGAAGCCGTGGTTGTAGTACAGCTTGGACACCGCCCAGGGCTCTCCGGCATCGGGATACCGGACGTGGTCGGCGGCCGCCTCGTAGGCGGCCACGGACACCTCGTGGCACCGGATGTGGTCGGGGTGCGGATAGCCACCGTTCTCGTCGTAGGTGGTCAGCACATGGGGCCGGAACTGGCGGATCACCCGGACCAGCCGCTCGACGGGCTCCTCGAGCGGCACCAGGGCGAAGCAGCCCTCCGGCAGCGGCGGCAGCGGGTCGCCCTCCGGCAGCCCCGAGTCGACGAAGCCCAGCCAGTGGTGCTCGACGCCGAGGATCTGCGCGGCACGCGCCATCTCGTCGCGGCGCACCTCGTGGATCCGGCCGTGTACCTCCGGGATGTCCATCGCCGGGTTGAGGATGTCCCCCCGCTCGCCACCGGTCAGGGTCACCACCATCACCCTGGCGCCCTCGTCGGCGTAGCGCGCGGTCGTCGCCGCACCCTTGCTGGACTCATCGTCGGGGTGGGCGTGCACCGCCATCAAGCGCAATTCAGTCATCGTGTCTCTTCAACGAAGGCGTCCCTCTCGCTTATGCCCACGCCCCCTATAGTTCCAGGTCTAAGAGAAGCCACCGACCGACGGGCACCCAAAACCTTGACCATCGAGCGCCCCACCGCCCGCTACGGGCGCCAGAAGCTGTCCCGCAATGGCAGGCGTGGGCTGGTGATCGGCCTTTTTCTGCTGATCGTGGCGGTCGGGGTGGGTATCGCGATCATCGCCTTCCAGCGCTTCGGCACCGCCGACGCCAAGGGCGAACTCAGCGGATATCGGCTGATCGACGACCAGACCGTGGCGGTGACCATCACCGTGACGCGGGCGGATCCGTCGGTGCCCGCGGTCTGCATCGTGCGCGCGCGATCGATCGACGGCGCCGAGACCGGCCGCCGCGAGATCCTGGTGCCGCCCTCGACCGCCGATTCGGTGGTGATCGACGCCGAGGTCAAGTCGACGAAGCCGCCGGTGGTGGGCGATATCTACGGGTGTGGGATCGATGTTCCGGGGTATCTCGTAGCGCCCTGATCCGACCGGCACAACCGACGCGGGGCTGCACAAACATGAAAACTCGGCAACGTGGCGGTGGTAAGCTCGACTCATACACGGTTCCGCACTGGAGCCGTGTATTGCTGCATTTGCGCGCGATCGGCGCCTGCAACAGCGGCGATACACGACCTTTTTCACGCGATGCGTCGCGGGGGAAATGACCAAACGACAGGAGCGCGAGGACATGACCGATACCCAGGTCACCTGGCTGACCGAAGAGGCCTACGACCGGTTGAAGGCCGAGCTGGATCAGCTGATCGCCAACCGGCCGGTCATCGCCGCCGAGATCAACGACCGTCGCGAAGAGGGCGACCTGCGCGAGAACGGCGGCTACCACGCCGCCCGCGAGGAGCAGGGGCAGCAGGAGGCCCGCATCCGTCAGCTGCAGGAGCTGCTCAACAACGCCAAGGTGGGCGAGGCCCCCAAGCAGTCCGGCGTCGCGCTGCCCGGCTCCGTGGTCAAGGTCTACTACGACGATGACGAGAAGGACACGGAGACGTTCCTGATCGCCACCCGCCAGGAGGGCGTCAGCGACGGCAAGCTCGAGGTCTACTCCCCGAACTCCCCGCTGGGCAACGCACTGATCGATGCCAAGGTCGGCGAGAGCCGCACCTACACCGTGCCCAGCGGCAACACCGTCAAGGTCACCCTGGTCAGCGCGGAGCCCTACCACGCCTGACCCGTCGGGACGATCAGCTCCAGATGGCCCAGATCGCCGAGGATCTGCTGCTGCTCCTGCTCGACAACGCGGCGGCGCGCCCGGGCATCGAACGACGCCGTAGGCAACGCGTGCTCGCCGCTGCGGTGTTGTTGGACCTTGCCCGCGCCTGCCGGGTCCGGCCGTCGGCCGACGGGGACTCCATCCCCGCCGGTCGCCTGGTCGCGTTGGCCGGTGATTCCACGCTGGACCCGGTCACCGGGTCGGCGTGGACACTTCTCACGCGGCGGCCTCTGAAGGTGGGCGCGGCCGTGGCAAAGCTGAGCCGCGATGCCGAGCAGCAGCTGCTCGACCAGTTGGAGCGGGCCGGCCAGATCCAGCGGGTTCCGTTGGGGCCCAAGGAGTTCAGCTATCCGATGCGGACACGCGCGCGGGTCGGGCCGGCGCGTGAGGCCTTGCTGGCCGCCTTGTTCGACCGCCGGCCACCGTCGACACCGACGGCCGCGGCGATCACGCTGCTGCATGCCGCGGACGGGCTCGGCGCGGTGCTGAGCCTCAACGATCGCGGGTGGCGCTGGGTGCACGCCCGGGCCGGGGAGATCGCCCTGGGCAGCTGGCTCGACGAATCACCCTCGGCGCTGCCGGAGATCAACGTCGCGGTGACCGCCGCGGCGCTGCGGCCCGTCCTGCAATCCTGACCGCGAGCAGACGCTTCTACCCCCAGATTCCCCACGATCCAGGGGTATTTGCGTCTGCTCGCCGGGGAACCGGACTACCGCAGCGCCTGCTCGATATCGCCGAGCAGATCGGCGACCTCCTCGATACCGACCGACAGGCGCACCAGATCCGCGGGCACCTCCAGCTGGGAGCCGGCGGTCGAGGCGTGCGTCATCGCACCGGGATGCTCGATCAACGACTCCACCCCGCCCAAAGATTCAGCGAGAATGAAAATCTCGGTGCGGGCGCAGAATTCGCGCGCCGCGGACACCCCGCCGCGCAGCCGCACCGAGATCATCCCGCCGAAACCGGACATCTGCTTGGCCGCGACCTCATGGTTGGGGTGACTCGGCAGACCCGGGTAGAGCACCGAATCGATGGCCGGATGCTCGGCAAGGAACTCGGCCACCTTGGCCGCGTTCGCGCTGTGCCGCTGCATGCGCAGCACCAGGGTCTTCAGGCCGCGCATGGTCAAATACGCGTCAAAGGGGCCGGGCACCGCGCCGGCTCCGTTCTGCAGGAACGCGAACGCCGTGTCGAGTTGCTCGTCGTTGGTCAGCAGCGCGCCGCCCACCACATCGGAATGCCCGCCGATGTACTTCGTGGTGGAGTGCAGCACGATATCCGCACCGAGGGTCAACGGCTGCTGCAGCGCCGGGGAGGCGAAGGTGTTGTCCACCAACAACTTCGCGCCGGCCTTACGGGAAATCTCGGCGACGCCCGCGATATCGGCTATCGAGAGCAGCGGGTTGGTCGGGGTCTCCACCCAGACCAGCTTGGTCTCGGGCGTCACCGCGGCCGCGACGGCATCGAGGTCTGCCAACGCCACCGGGGTGTAGCGAATCCCCCACTGCGTGAACACCTTGTCGATCAATCGGAAGGTGCCGCCATAGGCGTCGTCGGGGATGACGACGTGATCGCCGGGACGCAGCACCGCGCGCAACGCGCAGTCGGTGGCCGCCATTCCCGATGCGAAAGCCCGGCCGAAATCGGCCTCCTCGACCGCGGCCAGCGAGGCTTCCAGCGCGGCGCGCGTCGGGTTGCCGGTGCGCGCGTATTCGAAACCGCCGCGCAGTCCCCCGACACCGTCCTGGGCGAAGGTCGAACTGGCATAGATGGGGGCGTTGACGGCGCCGGTCGCCGGATCGGGCCGGAAGCCCGCGTGGATCGCCCTGGTCGCCAGACCCTGCCATCGGTGTGCGTCGTGAGCACTGCGCTGTTCACCCATGCCGTCCAGGGTAGTGGTGTCCCGACAACAGAAACGGGGTGGACCGGTTCGGTCCACCCCGTTCGGTTGCGCTAGGCGCGATTACGGTGTCAGCGGTGCTACCTGTCCGCCGGTGAGTCGACGGTAGGCGTACACCTGGAACAGGATCGCCAGCGGCGCGGCGACCAGCAGACCGACGTAGCAGAGGAACGATCCGACGGCCAGGATCACCGAGTACAGCAGCCAACTCAGCAGTACCTGAACGAAATTGTTCTTGGTGACGTCGATGCTCAGCTTGATCGCATCGATGGCCGACAGATTGCGATCGATCAGCGCCGGGGTCACGAAGAAGGCGAAGATCGACACGATCAGACCGGGGATGTAGCAGAGCACACTGCCGATGCTGACCGCGATACCGACCAGCAGGGTCGCGATGATGACCGGGCCGATGAGGCGTGGCTTGAAGAACGAACCCGCCGTGACCGGCACCCCGTTGGCGATGTCCAGGACGCCACCGAAGTAGGCCGACGAGATCGCCGCCAGCAGCACCAGCAGCAGGATGAGGCCGATCACCAGCACGAAGATGCTGGCCCCACCGAGGCCCGCGCTGTACTCGTAGCTGAAGCCGCTGTCATAGGAGTCGTAGGTCGTGACCCCGCTCGGTGCCACCGCCGCGGCGATGCCGAAGACGATGCCGCCGAAGATGCCCACCACAAGGGCGTACACCAGGGTGGGGATGATCAGCGCGCCGGCATTCTTGCTGAACTTGTTCCACGCCCAGGAGAACGCGTCGCCGACGCTGTACGGCGCGGCACCGCCCGGGTAGCCCGGCTGCGGGTATCCCGGAGGAGGCGGCGCGAAGCCACCCTGCGGGGGCGGCGGAGGCGGGTAACCGCCCTGCGGCGGAGGCGGATAGCCGCCCTGCGGCGGAGGCGGATAGCCACCCTGCGGGGGCGGCGGGAAACCGCCCTGGGGCGGCGGCGGGAAATTCCCGGGCGGGGGCGGATAGTCACCCTGCGGCGGGGGCGGCGGATAACCACTCTGCGGAGGCGGCGGATAGCCGCCCGGCGGGACGTTCTCGGGTGGCGGGAATCCGCCGGGCGGGGTGTTGCCCGGCGGAGGAGGCGGTTGTGTCATTTCACCTTCTCGTGAGAATTGAGTACCGACATACGCCGCGCCGTCGGCGCGTGAGGTGAGCCTATGTCACGCCGGTGGTCTCGCGGCGCTCAAGATCGACATGAATTTCGGACGAAAGTCTGCGGGGCGCCTCTTGGAGAATCCTTGGAACAGGCCGAGCCATGGCCTTTCGTCACAACATCGTCACAGCGGCACGCAGACCGTCTTGACCAGCTTGTCGGCCAACGTCTGCCGTTTGGCATCCCAGAGCGGAAACAGGAAGCCGACATAACAGATGACGGCGTCGACGGCATGTGCAACCAGTCGCACCACCGAGGTGACGAATCCGACTGGCTGCCCGGTGTTCTGACCGACAACCTTGAACTTGAGCACACCCTTGCCCAGGCTCGAGCCCGTCCGCCCCTGCTGAAATCCGTAGTTCCACAGCGCGTACGCGACCGCGAGGATCCAGGTCACGGCAAACGCCACCTGACCGAACGTCGACGCCCCGGCGGCACACGATTCCGCGCGGGCATAGCCCGAATCGCTGGTGCCGCACACCGTCTCCCGCGTGCCCAACAGCAACGCATATCCGATGCCCTGCAGCACGGCGAACGGAATGAGGTCGATGACGAATGCCAACACCCGGCTCAGCCACGGGGTGTAGGCATCCGCAGGCAGGCCGTCGTCGCTCATGGTGCCGGTCATCGGCCCGGGAGTGCGACCGTCTTCACGACCTTGTCGACCAGCGTCTGGGCCTTGGGATCCCACAGCGGGAACAACACCGCGACAAGCCATGGCAGGAAACAGATCACGTTGGCGACGACATAGATGAGCTGGCGGAGCACCGACATGCCGAATCCGATGGGGCGGCCGGTGGCCTCCCCGACGATCCGGAAGCCCATGATGGCCTTGCCGATGCTGGAACCCGTGGTTCCCTGCCGGTAGCCGTAGTTCCACAGGTAGTAGGCCAGCGCCAGCAGCCCGCACACCGCAATGGCGACCTGCCCCAGCGTGGAAGCGCCTGTGGCACAGTACGCACCCAGGTCGTACTCCGAAGTCTCGGTGAGGCACACGGTCTCTCGGGTGCCGAGCAGCAAACCGTAGCCGATCCCCTGCAGGATCAGCACCGGGACGGCGTCGATCAGGAATGCGAGCACCCGGGTGAACCACGACGTGTACGCCGATTTGGGCAACGGCGCGGCGGCCTCGAAGCCCGGCTGACCGGGCGGCGGGGGCACAAAGCCACCCGCGGGCGGTGGCGGCGGCGGGTAGCCACCGGGTGGCGGTGGCGGATAGTCCCCAGGAGGTGGTGGCGGTTGCTCGGTCATGGGACGCCCTCCTGGTGAGGAATTTGCCTGCTGTGCGGCCAAAACCCTACCGGAGAAGTCGTTGTCCAGGTCGGACCCGGCACCGACCGCTTCCAGCGGTCAGCGCCGGTATCGACCGCTTCCAGCGGTCAGCGCCCCACCGGCCCCTTGGACAGCGAGCCGAGCAGATCGTGGCGGGTCAGCACACCGATCGGTTTGCCGTCCTCGACGACCATCACCGCATCGCAGTCCCGCAACGTCTTTGCCGCGGTGCCCAGCAGTTCGCCGGAACCGATGAGCGGCAACGGCGCACTCATGTGCAACGACACCGCGTCGGCCAGCTTGGCGCGGCCCTCGAAAACCGCTGAGAGCAGCTCCCTTTCGGAGACACTGCCGGCGACCTCACCCGCCATGACCGGCGGTTCGGCACCCACGACCGGCATCTGGGAGACCCCGTACTCGCGCAGGATGGTGATGGCATCGCGCACCGTCTCCGAAGGATGTGTGTGCACCAGATCCGGCAGGGCACCGGACTTGTGCCGCAGCACCTCGCCGACGGTGGGCTCGTCGATCGAGCCGTCGAGCCGGCTGCGCAGAAAGCCATAGGAGGACATCCACGAGTCGTTGAACACCTTCGACAGGTAGCCGCGGCCGCCATCGGGCAGCAACACGACCACCACCGCGTCGGGTCCGGCCTTCTCGGCGACCCGCAGCGCGGCGACCACGGCCATCCCGCACGATCCACCGACCAGCAGCGCCTCCTCGCGGGCCAGTCGCCGGGTCATATCGAAGGAATCGGCGTCAGAGACGGCGATGATCTCGTCGGGGATGGCCGGGTCGTAGGCACTGGGCCAGAAGTCCTCGCCGACGCCCTCGACCAGATAGGGCCTGCCGGTGCCGCCGGAGTACACCGAACCCTCCGGGTCGGCGCCGATGATCTTCACCCGCCCGCCGGACACCTCCTTGAGGTAGCGACCGGTGCCGGTGATGGTCCCGCCGGTACCCACGCCGGCGACGAAGTGGGTGATCTTGCCGTCGGTATCGGCCCAGATCTCCGGACCGGTGGTCTCGTAATGGCTGGCCGGACCCATCGGATTCGAGTACTGGTCGGGCTTCCACGCCCCGTCGATCTCCTCGACGAGACGGTTGGACACGCTGTAGTAGCTCGCCGGATCATCCGGGGCCACCGCGGTCGGGCAGACCACCACCTCGGCACCGTAGGCGCGCAGCACGTTGCGCTTGTCCTCGCTGACCTTGTCCGGGCACACGAACACGCAGTGGTAACCGCGCTGCTGGGCAACCAGGGCCAACCCGACGCCGGTGTTGCCCGAGGTGGGCTCGACGATGGTGCCGCCCGGCTTGAGCTCGCCGGATGCCTCCGCTGCGTCGATCATCTTGACGGCGATGCGGTCCTTGGAACTACCGCCGGGGTTGAGGTATTCGACCTTCGCCGCCACCACACCGGCACCCGGTGGGACCACCGAGTTCAACTGGACCAACGGGGTGTTGCCGATGAGCTCACTGATATGGCTGGCGATGCGCATGACACCTATCGTGTCAGGCTGCGCGCAGACTCACCACGTCGCCTCTCGGATGTACTCACCGATCTGGCGCAGCGAGCGCGTCGCTTCCCCGACAATCGGCGAACACAGCTGGAAAACGTGGATCTGACCGGGCCAGATGCGCACCTCGACCGGCACGCCGGACTCGGCCAACATCCGGGCGGCCTTTCGCGCATCGTCGAGCAAAACTTCCGAACCCGACACGTGGATCAGGGTCCGGGGCAGGCCCGGCTCGATGTGCTCCAGCGGTTCGTAGACCTCCTGGCCGTGCCGCTTGGCCGATTCCTCGACGATGGCGCCGAGTGCCTCGATGGCGCGCGGCGGGAACATAGCGTCGGTACGCGAGTTGGGGTGCTGGGCACGGCTGTCGCTGTTGATCTCGAACAGCGGGGACATGGTGACCACCGCCGCGGGCGCCTCACCACCCTCGGCCTGCAGCCGCTGGGCCAGCGCGAGCGCGAGGTAGCCGCCGGCCGAGTCGCCCGCGAGGACGATGTTGGCCGGGTCGTAGCCGGTCAGCCGCAGCCATTTGTAGGCGTCGTAGCAATCGTCGATGGCGCTGGCGATCGAATGCTTGGGGATCATCCGGTAGTTGACGACGAACACCGGGCTGTCGGCGAACTTGGACAGCTCGGTGACCATCCGGCCGTGCGTGTTGGCGCCACAGGTCAGGAATGCCCCACCGTGCAGGTAGAGGATCACCGAACGCTTGCCGTCGGCGGGCAGCACTCCGGCGGCGCGGATCAGTTGCGCGGTGCAGTGCGGCAGCGCGATCGTGGCGCGCACCGTGCCCGGGGCGGGCCGCAGGACGCGGGCGGCGAAGTCCACGAGGCCGAACGGCCACGGCAGCTTCGGCACATGCGATCCGATTGCCAGAGTCGGCTTGATCGTCATCATGGCTACCAGTCCGGCCAGCCTGCCTGCCAGTCCGGCACCGTCTTCGACGATCTCGACGGGACGCCAGTCGCCGACCGGAAAACGCCGCGACTGACGAGCCCTAGCTGGGCTTATCGCTGCATGCGGGTCTCCTGAGACCCTGCTTGGTGCCGTCATCGCCACCACTTCCTACGCCGTTGTAGTGCCCGTCTGGCCGATAAGTAGTTAGCCAGGGGGTTGAATTTAGCTTGCCAGCCGTCAATTTGTTCAACAATGCCTGATTCATTTTTGATACCGCGTTCGATACCCCAATGTGACCGCGGTTACTCGCGCGCCCGCTGACTTTGTGAAATCGAGACCTAAGATCGTGATCGTGGGTCGTATCACGTCTGTTGCCGTGGCCGCCGCGGCGCTCGTCTCCACCGGTTCGGCCTACGTCGGCGCCCGCAACCTGCTGAGCGGCCAGGCCGACCAGGCCCGCCAGACCATCCCGAAATCCTGGGATGCGCCACCGCGCGCCGACGGTGTCTATGCCCCCGGCGGGGGGCCGGTGCAACGGTGGACCCGGGACACCCCCGTCGACCTGCACCTGATGATCTTCGGCGACTCCACCGCCACCGGATACGGCAGCACCTGTGCCGACGAGGTGCCCGGGGTGCTGCTGGCCCGCGGCCTTGCCGAGGAGTCCGGCAAGCGGATCCGGCTGAGCACCAAGGCCATCGTCGGCGCCACCTCCAAGGGGCTGTCCGGACAGATCGACGCCATGTTCGTCGCCGGCCCCCCGCCGGATGCGGCCGTCATCATGATCGGCGCCAACGACATCACCAAACCCAACGGGTTGGGCCCGTCGGCGCGGCGCGTCGGCCAGGCGGTGGAGCGGTTGCGCAGTGCGGGCGCGGTGGTCGTGGTGGGTACCTGCCCCGACTTCGGCGTCATCAAGGCCATCCCACAGCCGTTGCGGTGGGTCACGCGCAATCGGGGTCTGCGGTTGGCCCGCGCCCAGGCCGCCGCGGTGCGGGCGGCAGGCGGGGTGCCGGTCCCGTTCTCCGACCTGCTGGCCCCGCACTTCTACGAGGCGCCCGAGGTGCTGTTCTCCGCCGATATGTTCCACCCGTCGGCGGCCGGCTACGAGCTGGCGGCCAAACAGCTACTGCCCGCGCTGTGCCATGCCCTCGGCGAGTTCAACGCGGAGACGCCGACCGAGGCCGCCCTGGAATCGCGGATGGACGGCAGCGGATCGCTGCTGGCCCGGATCGGCAACATCAGCCGGCTGTGGCGTCGTTCCACCGGGGTCCCCGCACCCATCGTGGTCCCGGCGAGCTAGCGTAGAGCCAACCAAGCACTTGTTCACGGAGGTCAACATGCCCGAAGCCGTCATCGTCGCCACCGCACGCTCACCGATCGGTCGGGCCGGAAAGGGATCGCTGGTCACCATGCGTCCCGATGATCTGGCCGCGCAGATGGTGCGCGCCGCCCTGGACAAAGTGCCCTCGCTGGACCCCCGCGATATCGACGACCTGATGATGGGCAGCGCGCAGCCCGCCGGCGAGGCCGGCTACAACATCGGCCGCGCCGTCGCCGTCGAGCTCGGCTACGACTTCCTGCCCGGCACCACCGTCAACCGGTACTGTTCCTCCTCGCTGCAGACCACCCGGATGGCGTTCCACGCGATCAAGGCCGGCGAGGGTGACGTCTTCATCTCCGCCGGCGTCGAGACGGTCTCCCGTTTCGCCGTCGGCGCCGCCGATGGTGCGCCGAACTCCAAGAACCCCCTGTTCGACGAGGCCCAGGCGCGCACCATCAAGCAGGCCGAAGAGGGCTCGACCTGGCACGATCCCCGCGAGGACGGCCTGATCCCGGACGTCTACATCGCCATGGGCCAGACCGCCGAGAACGTGGCAACCTACACCGGCATCAGCCGCGAGGATCAGGACCACTGGGGTGTGCGTTCGCAGAACCGCGCCGAGGAGGCCATCAAGAGTGGTTTCTTCGAGCGCGAGATCTCCCCGGTGACCCTGCCCGACGGCACCATCGTCTCCACCGATGACGGTCCGCGCGCCGGCACCACCTACGAGAAGATCAGCCAGCTCAAGCCGGTCTTCCGCCCCAACGGCACGATCACCGCGGGCAACGCCTGCCCGCTCAACGACGGCGCGGCGGCCGTCATCATCATGAGCGACACCAAGGCCAAGGAACTCGGCCTGACCCCGCTGGCGCGCATCGTGTCCACCGGTGTGTCCGGGCTGTCGCCGGAGATCATGGGTCTCGGCCCGATCGAGGCCATCAAGAAGGCACTGGCCAACGCCGGCAAGACGATCTCCGATATCGACCTCGTCGAGATCAACGAGGCCTTCGCGGTGCAGGTGCTCGGTTCGGCCCGCGAACTGGGCATCGACGAGGACAAGCTGAACGTCTCCGGCGGTGCGATCGCGCTGGGCCACCCATTCGGGATGACCGGCGCCCGCATCACCGCGACGCTGCTGAACAACCTGGCCACCCACGACAAGACCTTCGGCATCGAGTCGATGTGCGTCGGCGGCGGCCAGGGCATGGCGATGGTCGTCGAGCGCCTTTCCTGATTTCTCACGACGCCTTTCTCACGACGCCGCGGCGGGGGTGNGGCGTCGTTGTGCATAAACTCCCTGCCGATGACCACACTCGGAACACCCCTGTCCCCGAACGCCACCCGGGTGATGCTGCTCGGCTCCGGTGAGCTCGGCCGCGAAGTCCTGATCGCGCTGCAGCGCCTCGGCGTCGAAACCATCGCCGTTGATCGCTACCCGAACGCGCCGGGCCACCAGATCGCCCACCACACACGGGTGCTCGCGATGACCGATGCCGAGGCACTGCGCGAACTCATCGAGACCGAGAAGCCGGATCTGGTGGTGCCTGAGATCGAGGCCATCGCGACCCCGGTGCTCGAGGAGTTGGAGGACGCCGGCGCGGTGCGGGTCATCCCGACGGCGCGGGCGGCCCGCCTGACCATGGACCGCGAGGGGATCCGGCGGCTGGCGGCCGAGACCCTCGGCGTGCCGACCAGTCCGTACCGATTCTGCGATTCGTTGGCCGAGCTGCGGGCCGCGGTCGACGAGATCGGCTACCCGTGCGTGGTCAAGCCGGTGATGAGCAGTTCGGGCAAGGGCCAGAGCAAGATCGACGGTCCCGACGGCGTCGAGCCCGCGTGGGAGTACGCCATGTCGGGCAGCCGGGTCAGCAACACCCGCATCATCGTCGAGGGTTTCATCGATTTCGACTACGAGATCACGCTGTTGACGGTACGCGCGCCCGGTTCCGACGGATCTGTCGGGACGCAATTCTGCGAGCCGATCGGGCACCGACAGGTCAGCGGCGATTATGTGGAGAGCTGGCAGCCGCATCCGATGTCTGCCGCGGCGCTGGAGTCGGCACAGCAGATCGCCGCCGCGGTGACCGAGAACCTGGGCGGGCAGGGCATTTTCGGGGTCGAGCTGTTCGTCAAGGGCGACCAGGTGTGGTTCAGCGAGGTCAGTCCGCGCCCGCACGACACCGGCATGGTCACGATGATCACGCAGTGGCAGAACGAGTTCGAGCTGCATGCCAGGGCCATCCTCGGCCTACCGGTGGACACCACGTGCAAGACGCCCGGCGCCAGCGCCGTCATCTACGGCGGTGTGGACGCCTCCGGGGTGGTGTTCGACGGGGTGGACGAGGCATTGCGGGTGCCGCGCACCGATATTCGACTGTTCGGCAAACCGGAGAGCTTCGTCAAGCGCCGTATGGGCGTGGTGTTGGCCTACGACGCCGATATCGACGTGGCGCGGGCCAATGCCGCCGAGGCGGCGAGCCGCGTCACCCCACGCGTTCCCTAACCGTTGACTCTGCGCTCAGGGCGCGAAAGTGCGAGTAGTCCGCGCCCTCAACGCAGAGTCAACGCGGAAAGCCGGCGCCACTCCCGCTCCACACGAGCGATGATGCCGGGACGCCGTTGACCCGCGGCCACCCTGACGACGGTCCACCCGAGGCCGACGATGTAGTCGTGTCGCTCGATGTCGTAGGCGAGTGTCTCCGCGTGCTGCACACCGTCGTACTCGACGGCCAGCTTGCGGTCCTCCCACCCCATGTCCAGGTAGTACTTGGGATATCCGGCCGGATCGACGATCGGAATCTGCGTGCGCGGCGGCGGAAACCCCTCCTCGATCAGCATCAGTCGGAGCCACGTCTCCTTCGGAGACTGAGCACCACCGTCAGCCAGTTCCAAGACCCGCTCGAGTTGGCGCAACCCTCTGGTGTGACGGTGACACTCGGCTAGCGCAAGCACATCAGCCGACGCAATGCCGGTAGCGCGGATCAACGCGTCCAGGCGGGCGAGAGCCTCGCCGATTCGACCGCGTCGGCCGAGGTCGAAAGCGGTGCGGTGGGCCGTGGTGACCGTCATACCGTCGAGCACCAGCACCTCGCCGTCGAGCAGCAGATCGTGGCGGGTGATCACCTTCCGTGGTGCCCGGGCATTCGGCCAGATGAGCTCGATCGGCGCATCATCGGCAATCCAGTCGGCGCCGTGGAGTGCGGATGCTGCCGACCCCGCGATCACTGCTTCTCGTCCGGACCACAACCACGCCGCCACGGTGCGCTGCCGGAGGGTGAGCACGGCATGCCTGTCCGCATACACGTCCGGCAACACGGCGCGGTAGTACTTGCGTAGCTCGTGGCGGCTGAGTGTGCCTGCCGCCAAAGCCTCACTACCGATGAAGACCTCCGAGATGTCCATGACCGGACCGTGCTCGCCCGCACCGACAGGCAGTCGGCGGGCGACCGTCGTCAGGCGCGCCCTGTGAATCAATCCGCCACCGTGGATATGTTGGCTCTGCGCGCACGGCGCGAAAGTGCGAGTAACCCGCACCCTCACCGCAGAGTCAACGCGAGAAGGGCAACGAAAAAGGGCGCCCCGCGCGGGACGCCCTTTCTCTGGCTGAACTGCTAGTCGTTGTTGAAGTAACTGAGCAGACGCAGGATCTCCAGGTACAGCCACACCAGGGTGACCATCAGGCCCAGGGCGACGCCCCATGCGGCCTTCTCCGGAGCACCGGCGCGGATCATCTGGTCGGCCGCGTCGAAGTCGATCAGGAAGCTGAACGCCGCCAGCGCGATGCACAGCAGCGAGAAGCCGATCGCGATGGCGCCACCGTCGCGCAGGCCCATGCCCGCACCGCCGCCGACACCGAACAGGCCGAGCACCAGGTTCACCAGCATCAGCGCGACCACACCGAACAGGCCGGCGACGATCATGCGGGTGAACTTCGGGGTGACGCGGATGGCACCGGTCTTGTAGACCACGAGCATGCCGAAGAACACGCCGAGCGTGCCGACGATCGCCTGGGCGATCATGCCGACGCCACCGACCGAGGCCAGGTTGGCGATGATGAACGACACCGCGCCGAGGAACAGACCTTCCAGCGCCGCGTAGCTCAGCACGATGGCCGGATTGTCCTGCTTACGCCCGAACGTCGCGATGAGCACCAGCGCCAGGCCGCCGAGCGCGCCCACGAGGGTGAACGGCGTCGCCAGGCTCAGGTTGGTGCTGACCAGGTAGTACGAGACGACCGCCACCGCCGTCAGGATCGCCAGGCTGATGCCCGTCTTGGTGACGACGTCGTCGATGGTCATCGGCCGGGAGACACCGGCCTGCTGCTGATCGGGGTATTGGGTTGCGGCATAAGGGTCCGCATGCACCTGCTGGGCACCGAAGCTTGCGGCTCCGGTACCGAATTGCGCGTATCCGCCCTGCTGCCACTTGGGCAGGGATCGGAATACCGGGTTGCTGCTTTCGCGCACCGTAGGTCCTCTCCTTCAGTACTGGTGGTTCGATTGACGAACACACTGTCAACGATCATTGTCGGGAACGGGTTCCCGCGATACCCCAGCACTGAGAGCGTTCTCAGATACCGGCGGTGAGCCCATTCCTGGGACAACGCTGTGCAAACCCTACCCGTCGCACATCACGCGCGGACCACGAACTAGATTGCATTCGTGGCAGAAAACGAGGACATCCTAGTAACTGTCCGTAACGGTGTCGGCATCGTGACGTTGAACCGCCCCAAGGCGATCAACTCGCTCAACGCCGTCATGGTCGACGGGCTGCAGCAGGCGCTCGACGCCTGGGAAAACGACGATGCGATCACCGCCGTGCTGCTGACCGGCGCCGGCGAGCGCGGCCTGTGCGCCGGTGGCGATGTCGTCGCGCTCTATCACTCGGCCCGCGGCGACGGCTCCTATGCCCGCAAATTCTGGTGGGACGAGTACCTGCTCAACGCCCACATCGGCCGCTTTGCCAAGCCGTATGTCGCACTGATGGACGGCATCGTGATGGGTGGCGGTGTCGGCGTGGCCGCGCACGGCAACGTCCGCGTGGTCACCGAGAAGACCAAGATGGGCATGCCCGAGGTCGGTATCGGGTTCATCCCCGACGTCGGCGGCACCTATCTGCTCTCCCGGGCGCCGGGGTCGTTGGGCCTGCACGCCGCGCTGACCGGCGCCCCGTTCTCCGGCGCCGACGCCATCGCCCTCGGGTTCGCCGACCACTTCGTGCCGCAGGCCCGGCTGGCCGACTTCGCCGAGGCCGTCGTCACCGACGGGCATCAGGACGCACTGAACAGCTACGCCGAGGAACCACCGGCCAGCGAGCTTCTGGCCCAACGGGATTGGATCGACACCTGCTACGCGGGCAACACCGTCGCCGAGATCCTCGACGATCTGCGCGGCCATGACGACCCGGCCGCCCACGCGGCCGCCGACCGGATCGCCACCCGCTCCCCCATCGCCCTGGCCGTCACGCTGACCGCGGTGCGTCGCGCGGCCCACCTACCCACCCTGGAAGAGGTTCTGCACCAGGAGTTCCGGGTGTCGGTGGCATCGATGAAGTCGCACGATTTCGTCGAGGGCATCCGCGCCCAGCTCGTGGACAAGGACCGCAACCCACAGTGGTCGCCGGCCACCCTGGACGCGGTCGACGATGCCGCTGTCGATGCGTATTTCGCCTCCGCCGAACCCGATCTGACATTCCACGAGGAGCAATCATGAGTTTCGAGACCATCCTGGTGACCCGCGACGGTCGGGTCGGCACCATCACCTTGAACCGACCCAAGGCGCTCAACGCGCTCAACACCCAGGTGATGCACGAGGTCACCACCGCGGCAGCGGAATTCGACGACGACCCGGGTATCGGTGCGATCATCCTGACCGGCAGCGAGAAGGCCTTTGCCGCCGGCGCCGATATCAAGGAGATGGCCGACCTGTCCTTCGCCGACGTGTTCGGCCAGGACTTCTTCGCCCTGTGGGGCAAATTCGCCGCCACCCGCACCCCGACCATCGCCGCGGTCGCCGGCTACGCGCTCGGCGGCGGCTGTGAACTGGCGATGATGTGCGATCTGCTGATCGCCGCGGACACCGCGAAGTTCGGACAGCCCGAGATCAAGCTCGGTGTGCTGCCCGGCATGGGCGGCAGCCAGCGGTTGACCCGCGCGATCGGCAAAGCCAAGGCGATGGACCTCATCCTGACCGGGCGCACCATCGACGCCGCCGAGGCCGAACGCAGCGGTCTGGTGTCCCGCGTCGTGCCCGCCGACACCCTGCTCGACGAGGCCAACGCCACCGCCGCCACCATCGCCGGGATGTCGCTGTCGGCGGCACGGATGGCCAAAGAGGCGGTCAACCGCGCCTTCGAGTCGACGCTGACCGAGGGCTTGCTCTATGAGCGGCGGATCTTCCATTCGGCGTTCGCCACCGCAGACCAGAAGGAAGGCATGGCCGCGTTCACCGAGAAGCGCGCGCCGAACTTCACCCATCGCTAAGGTCGAGCGGTGACCGCCACCGCCGCACCGCAAGCTCCCGACGCGCCACCCAAGCGCGCGTGGTGGATTCGGCACTACACCTTCACCGGTACGGCGGTCGGCCTGGTCTTCATCTGGCTGTCGCTGACACCGTCGCTGTTACCGCGCGGGCCGTTGTTCCAGGGCCTCGTCAGCGGCGCGGCCGGCGGTATCGGCTACGGGCTGGGGGTTTTCGGCGTCTGGCTGTTCCGGTACATGCTGTCGCGGGACAGCACCCCGCCGCCACCGAAGCGGGCCTGGCTGGTCCTGGTCGTGTTCGGTGTCATCGGGCAGATCGCGGCGATCGTCTACTTCCATGTGTGGCAGGACGATATCCGCGACCTGATGGGGGTGCCGCGGCTCGGGTTCTGGGATCATCCGCTGACCGCCGTGCTGGCCATCGTCTTCCTGTTCGTGTTCGTCGAACTCGGCCAGTTGATCGGCAAGCTGATCCGTTACCTGGTGCGCCAACTGGAGCGCATCGCCCCGCCCCGGGTGTCCGGTGTGGTGGCGGTGGCGCTGGTGCTCGCACTGACCATCGCGTTGCTCAACGGCATCGTGGTGCGCTTCGCGATGACGACCATCAACAGCACGTTCGAGAACGTCAACAACGAGGACGATCCCGACAATCCGGCTCCCACATCGACTTTGCGGTCGGGTGGGCCGCAGTCACTGGTCAGTTGGGAATCGCTGGGACATCAGGGCCGCAATTTCGTCGCAGGCGGCCCGACGGTGGAGGAGCTGACCGCCTTCAACGGCGCGCCCGCCACCGAACCGATCCGCGCCTACGCCGGGCTGAACTCCGGGGACAACCTGCGGGCCGACGCCGCGCTGGCCGCCGAGGAACTGCGCCGCACCGGTGGTCTGGACCGCGCGGTCATCGCGATCGCCACCACCACCGGAACGGGCTGGGTCAACGAGGCCGAGGCATCCGCGCTGGAATACATGTACAACGGCGACACCGCGATCGTCTCGATGCAGTACTCGTTTCTGCCCAGCTGGATCTCGTTCCTCGTCGACCAGGAGAACGCCCTGCAGGCGGGGCAGGCGCTGTTCGAGGCGGTCGACGCGTTGGTGCGGGAGATGCCGCAGGCCGAGCGCCCCAAACTGGTCGTCTTCGGGGAGAGTTTGGGGTCTTTCGGCGGTGAGGCGCCGTTCCTGGCACTGAACAATCTGATCGCCCGCACCGACGGAGCGCTGTTCTCCGGCCCCACGTTCAAGAACACCATCTGGACGACGCTCACCCGCGACCGCGACGAGGGCTCCCCGGAGTGGCTGCCGATCTACGATCGCGGCGAGAACGTCCGGTTCTCGGCCCGCGCCGAGCAGGATCTGCGCAGGCCGGATGCTCCGTGGGGGCAACCACGCGTGGTCTATCTGCAGCACGCGTCGGACCCGATCTCGTGGTGGAACCCGGATCTGCTGTTCGCCAAGCCCGATTGGCTCAGGGAGCCGCGGGGTTACGACGTCTCGCCCCGGATGGAATGGATCCCGGTGGTGACCTTCCTTCAGGTGTCCGCCGATATGGCGGTCGCGGTCAATGTGCCCGACGGCCATGGCCACGTCTACGTGCGCGATGTCGCCAATGCGTGGGCGGCGATCCTGCAGCCGCCGGGCTGGACGCCGGCCAAGACCGACAAGCTGCGACCGATCCTGCGCTCAGACGAGAACAGCTGACCGCAGTTCGGCAGGCAGGGCGTGATAGCCGCCGATGACGTCGGTGGCCCGGTGCAGACCCAGATCCTGCAGCGCCGCGGCGGCCAGGCTGGACGTGTAGCCCTCCGAGCACAGCACGATCCATTCCACGTCGTCGTCGACGGCCTCGGGGATGCGGGCCTCGCTGGTCGGGTCGCACCGCCATTCCAGGTGGTTACGTTCGATGACCAGCACCTGCGGCGACGCGGCAACCTCACCCTCCTGCACCCGCTGCCAACCCGGCCGGATGTCGACCAGCAGCGCCCCGCGGCGCAGAGCGGCGAGCACATCGGCGGCGGGGAGCCGGCGCAACCGAGACCTGGCGGCGGCGAGCACCGCGTCGATACGACTGGACATGCGTCCTATCCTTCCGGGGCGTCGGTCAGTTCGGTACGGCTGCGGCGCAGGGTGTTGCGCTCGGTCACCGAGTAGTACGACATCGCGGTCAATGGTGGCGAGTAGGCGTGCACACTCAGCGTCGGCCCCGAAGGCACCGCAACCCCGCCCGCCGATACCGATTCGCGCGCCCACACCACATCGTGCACCCATCCCAGCGGGAAGGCCGCCTGATCACCGGCCTCCAACTGCCGGTTACGCAATTCGTTTCCATCCCAACGGGTTTCCCGTAGCGCCCCGGAGACCACGGTCAGCGCGCCGAGCGATCCGCCGTGGTCGTGCAGTTCGGTCGACTTGTCGGGCACCCAGCTGATCATCCAGATGTCGAGCTCGTCGTCACCGTAGAGCCGCCGGTACCAACGCTCGTCGACGGGCAGCCGGTCCCTGTCGATCAACCGGTCGTACCGGCCGGAGAGCACGTCATCGGCGCACCGGTCGGTGGCGGCGAGCAGGTCGGGAAGGCGCAAGCGGGTGGGCGCGGAGACAGCGGGCGGGGCCAGCAGTGGGGCAACCATGGGAAGGGGACTCCAGAAAGAATAGAAAGGGACGGGTCGGCACGCTCAACGAGCGCGACAACAGCCCCGCACACCCACGATCTGAGCCCTCTCGGTCATGGACGCGAGTGTTGCATAGATTGGCCCCATGCGCCGTTACCCGATCGCTCTGCTCGCCTCCGCCGCCGTCGCACTGCTCGCCGGGTGCAGCTCCTCGGAACCCGAGCCGACGACCGGCGCGACGCCCTCGCAGACTCCGTCCAGCGAGTCACCCCGACTTCCGGCGGAGGCCGCCGTCAGCGGCGCGGTGCGGGTGTCACCCGATGGGGTGACGACCGTCGTCGACGTTCCGTCCGACGCCACCGAATCCGAATACGGCCAGGCCTGCCTGGCCGCCAAGCGGTGGTTCGACGAACACAAGGACCCGGTGGAGGCATACCTGAAGACGCTGCAGAGCGACGGTGCGGCGGGCCCCGGCAGCTTCAACACGGCGTGGACGGAGCTGACCCCGGCCCGCCAGGCCGGCGTCATCATGGCCGCCAACGCCGCGTCGCGCGGCGAGTGCGGCTGAGCGTTCAGATCACGGCGAGCAGAAATGCCCGCCGGCGCGGCATCGTGATCGTCACAGTCCGCGCGATCGGGCACTTCGGTGCACCAGAATGGGACCATGCGGATTGCGCTGGCGCTGGGCAGCGGGGGTGCGCGCGGGTACGCGCACATCGGGGTCATCAACGAGCTGCAGGACCGGGGTTATGAGATCGTCGGCGTCGCCGGATCGTCGATGGGCGCCCTCGTCGGCGGTCTGCACGCGGCGGGCAAGCTCGACGAATTCTCGCACTGGGCAAGCTCACTGACCCAGCGCGCGGTACTGCGCCTGCTCGATCCCTCGTTGAACTCCCCGGGGGTACTGCGCGCGGAGAAGATCCTGGACGCGGTGCGCGACATCCTGGGCGATGTCACCATCGAGTCGCTGCCCATCCCGTACACCTCGGTGGCCACCGATCTGATCAGCGGGAAGTCCGTGTGGCTGCAGCGCGGCCCGCTCGATGACGCGATCCGCGCGTCGATCGCGATACCGGGGATCTTCACCCCGCATCTGCTCGACGGACGGCTGCTGGCCGACGGCGGAATCCTCGACCCGCTGCCGATGGCGCCGATCGCGGCCGTCAACGCCGACCTGACCATCGCGGTGAGCCTGTCCGGTGACGATCCGGCGCCGGGGATCAACACCCCGCAGCCACGGGTCACCACCGAGTTCCTCGGCAGGATGTGGCGCAGCACAACGGCATTGCTCGATACCGCCACCGCGCAGCGGATGATGGACAGCCCGGCCGCGAAATCCGTGCTCGGCCGGTTCAGCAGCGCGTTGGACGAGACACCTGTGGAACCCGCCGAAGGTGTACCCGCGCTGCCGCGGCTCGGCAGCTTCGAGATCATGAACCGCACCATCGATATCGCGCAGTCCGCCCTGGCCCGGCACACGCTGGCGACCTACCCGCCGGATCTGCTGATCGAGGTGCCGCGCACGGCCTGCCGCAGCCTGGAGTACCACCGGGCCGAGGAGGTCATCGAGATCGGCCAGGAGCTCGCCGCGGCCGCCCTGGACGCCATGAACTAGCCGCCGAGGAACCCGCTCAGCGCCGCGGCCACCCGGCGTCCCTGTGCGAATCCGGCGAGCGCCGACGGCACGCGGCAGGCCGGGTCCAACGGGTTGGAGCCGAACGCGGCCAGCGCCTCGTCATCGGCGAACACCGCGAACGTCGCACCACCGAATGCGGCGATCTCGTCGGCGGCCCCATCACCGAACGGCGCCGGGGCATCCGCCGCGGCGGGCACCAGCACCACCGCGCGGTCACAGTCCGCCGCCACCGGCATGTGCACCGTGCTGAGTACTCCCCCGTCCATATAGCGCGCGGACCCGATGGTCACCGGTGGCCACACCCCCGGTACCGCGCAGCTGGCGGCGACGGCGTCGACCAACGGCACCCCGGAGTCGGCGGTGAACACCGCCGGCTCACCGGTGGCGGTGTCGATGGCGGTGATCCGCAGCGCCCGCTCCGGCCAGTCGTGCGAGGGCAGCCGGTGCCCGATGACCGCCCGGCGCGTCGCCTCGGGCACGGCATCGGCGGCCAGCGCGATCTCGCCGATGCGGCGCAGCCGCTCGCCGGCGTCCCGGGTACCGGTCAGCGCCCGCAGGAAGACCGCGGTGATGTCCTCGATGCCGACGCCCGGGTCGAGCTCATGGGTGTCGGCGGCGACCTGACGGTCGTACAGCAGGCCGATGGCGGCGCCGCTGCCGATCTGCGCCGCCACTGCCGATCCCGCCGAGGTGCCCACCAGCACGTCGGCGGCCAGCACGGCGTCGGCGGTCTGCGGCGACTGCTCGGCGATACCGGCCAGCACACCGGTTTCCCAGGCGATGCCCGCCAGACCGCCGCCGGCGAGTACCAGCGCGAGCCCGGTCATCCTCGATGCAGGCCGGGTGCGGCCTTGGCGCCGAACAACGGCAGGTCCAGATAGGTCGCCACCCCGGGCGGGGCCGCGCACACCGCGGGAATCGAGTTGACGCAGTGCGCGGCCGTGGCGACCACGCCTGGCTCGGGCCCTTGTTCCCCGACCTCGCCCTGGAAACCGGTGATGACGACCGAGAAGTCCGGGTTGCCCTGGACCTGCATCTCATAACGCTGACCCTGAGGGCCGAAATCCCATGGCGGATCGAGGTTCTCTTCACCCATCAGCCAGTTCACCGTCACCCTGACCACCACGTCATCGCCGGCGAGGGCCTCCCAGTGGAACTTCCGGCCGGCCACCTGGCCCGGTTCGATGGTTCCTATCGGCGAGTCGATCGGCGCGGTCGCGACGGCAATCTCCTGCCGGGCAACGATCTTGGAATCCGCAGCGAACCCGAAGGCGTCGACGCACATCTTCACGGCCTGGATGAACCCGCCGTCGAGCAGTTTCTGCATCGGGCCCGACAGCGCCTTGTCCGGGGTCTCGCCGAAGCCCATCACGTGGCGCACCACGTCGGGCGCGTCATAGGTGCGTAGATCGGAGAACTCTTCGGCCCGAACGAAAGTCACGCCGGTGGACATCGCCGAGAACAGGATCGGGAACTTCTCACTGATGCCGCCAGGGGCGATCCCGGTGCCGTGCAGGGTCGCGTTCCCCGCCAGGCCGGCCTCACGTAGCGGCGCGGCCTGCTTCTCGCTGGGATACACCCAGCCCACCGGGGTGACGACGTTCTTACCGGAACGCAGCAGGGCGGCCACCTCGTCGGGGTTGGGCAGCAGCGGCGCATAGACGACGGCGTCGGCGTCCAGCGCCAAAATGTCCTCGACGCTGGTGGTGGCGAGCACGCCGAGGGGGTCACCGCCGATCAGCTCGCCGACATCGCGTCCGTTCTTGTCCGCCGAGTGCACCCAGCAACCCACGAGTTCGAGGTCGGGATGCTCCAGCACTCCCCTGATGGCGGCTGTGCCGACTCCGCCGGTGGCCCACTGCACGACTCGCAACGCCATCGTCGCCCCTTCCGATCACCGGTCACACGCAAAACTAGAACACGTTCTACCATCTTGCGGAGCGGCGCGAAGGGGCATCCGGGCACAATCGTTGACCATGGACAGCCCAGGACTGGACTTCGGAGTGCTCGGTCCGCTCCAGTTGTGCATCGCCGGGGAGCCCGTCGCACTGGGCACACCCAAGCAGCGCGCCGTGCTGGCCCTGCTGGTGATGAGCCGCAACCGTCCGGTCAGCAGCGACGCTCTGGTGACCGCGGCCTGGGAACAGTTCCCCCCGCCGGAGCCCAAGGCCAGCCTGCACTCTTACGTGTCCAACCTGCGCAAACTCATCGGCAGTTCCGGTGCCGACGGCCGGTCCGTGCTGGCCGCAGCCCCGCCGGGATACCGCCTGAGCGTCGCGGATCCGCATTGCGATATCGGGCGTTTCGTTGCCGCCAAGAACTCCGGAGTGCAGGCCGCCGCCGAGAGCCGCTTCGAGCAGGCCAGCGCTCACCTTGCCGAGGCGCTGGCACAGTGGCGCGGACCGGTGCTCGACGATCTGCGCGACTTCGAGTTCGTCGGCCCGTTCGCGACGGCCCTCACCGAGGACAAACTGGTCGCACACACCGCCCACGCCGAGGCCGAAATCGCTTGCCGCCGAGGCCATGCGGTCATCGGCTCACTGGAGCAACTGGTGTCCGAGCATCCCTACCGGGAGCCGCTGTGGGCCCAGCTGATCACCGCCTACTACCTCAGCGACCGACAATCCGATGCCCTCGATGCCCATCAGCGGCTGCGCACGACACTGGCCAACGACCTCGGTATCGACCCGGGACCGACGATACGTCTGCTCGTCGATCGCATCCTGCGCCAGGAACCGCTGGACGCCCGCCGCAGTGCGCGCACCACCGCGGTACACCAGATTTCCCGGATCGAACCGCGCACGGCGATCAGCTCCCAGTCCGCCCCGGCCCAACTTCGCGCCGAATCCGGCCGGGTGCATCCGCTGGCTGCTGCCGCGACACGTATCGGGCGCCTGCCCGACAACGACATCGTCCTCGATGACGTCCGCGTCAGCCGCCATCACGCCGTGCTGATCGATACCGGCACCAGTTTCGTGATCACCGATCTTCGCTCGGCAAACGGCGTGGAGGTCGACGGCCGCCGCATCCGGGGCACGGCGACCCTCAGCCACGGCGATCGGATCCGGGTGTGCGATCACGAGTACGTGTTCGAGATCGTGCGCCACGACCGCGCCACCGGGGCGTGAGTGTCCCGCTGACGCACTAGTGTGAGGAACCGAATTGCGGACGGGGGCAGGTAGATGAGCGAGCCGACATCGCGGGTCGGAACGGAGTTCGGCAGGTATCGACTGCGCCGGCTGATCGGACGCGGCGGCATGGGCGAGGTCTACGAGGCCGAGGATACCGAGAAGGACCGCATCGTCGCGCTGAAGTTGTTGCCGCAGGGCGTGTCCCACGATCCGGTCTTCCGCAAGCGACTACAGCGTGAGGCGCACTCGGCGGGCCGTCTACAGGAACCCCATGTGGTGCCGATCCACGACTACGGCGAGATCGACGGGGTCCTCTACGTCGACATGCGCATGATCAACGGTGCCGACCTGCGCAAGATCCTCAAGAGCTACGGGCCGATGACCCCGGCCCGCGCGGTCGCCATCGTGCGCCAGATCGCCTCCGCGCTGGACGCCGCACACGAGAGCGGCATCATGCACCGGGACGTCAAGCCGGAGAACATCCTGATCACCCGCGACGATTTCGCGTACCTGGTCGACTTCGGCATCGCCAACGCCGCCAGCGATGAGAAGCTCACCGAGATGGGTACGGCGGTAGGAACTTACGCCTACATGGCGCCCGAGCGCTTCACCACCGACGAGGTCACCTATCGGGCCGACGTCTACGCGCTGACCTGTGTGCTGCACGAGTGCCTGACCGGTTCACAACCGTTTCCCGGCGACAGCGTCAGCATGGTCATCACCGCCCATCTGATGCAGCCGGTGCCTGCGCCCAGCACGGTGCGCCCGGGCATTCCGGCAGCATTCGACCGGGTGATATCCCGCGGCATGGCCAAGAAACCAGCCGATCGCTTCGCCAGCGCCGGGGATCTGGCCGCGGCGGCAACCGATGCGTTGAGCGTGCGTGACCAGGATCAAGCCGCCCATATCGTGCAGCGTGGCGAAGCCGCGACCATGCCGGGCCCGCTGTTCGGCGCGCCGCCGCCACAGGTGCCCGGCGCCACCCCGCCACCGGGCGCGCTACCGGGGTTCGGTGTGACGCCGCGACCGTTCGGCACCGTTCCCCCGTACCCGTCCGGACCGCAGTGGAACAACGCTGGCCCGCCACCACCGCCGCACAAGAAGAAGTCGTGGGTGCCGGTGGCCGCGGTGGCCGGCGTGCTGATGCTGGTGCTGGGTGCCGTCGGCATCTTCCTGTTGGTGCGTCCGAAGGACGGCACCCCCGCCACCCCGACGACGATCGCCTCCGGTACCCCCGACACCTCTCAGACCCGGGCGACCCGCACGACGCGCGCCCCCGATCCGGCCGCGATGGCGGACAAGCTGTTGACGATGCTGCCGCAGGGCTATGCGCCCGGGGTCTGCCAGGCGGTGCGGCCGCCCGTACCCGGCGCGCTGGCCACCGCCGACTGTGGGCAGTCCGATCTGCCCGGCGGTCCCGCGACATCGCGCTACTCGTTGTTCGGCGATCAGGGCGCGTTGCGCTCGCACTTCGAGGACGCCATCGCCGAGGCCTCGGATCTGTTCCCGTGCCCGGCGAGCGACCTCGACTCCCCCACCACGTGGCATTACACCGAGACCCCCGGCACGGTGGAGGGGTCCATCGCATGCGGTGTGTACGAGGGCGGCCCCGATCTGACCTGGACCAAGAACGACGGCCTGATCCTCGGCAACGCTCAGGGCCCGACCATCGAAGACCTGCACCAGTGGTGGCTGACGTACGGCTGATCGGCACGCCAAGAATCCACCAAGTTCGTCGTCGGATCCTGTGGGCACACACCCGGACACGCCGGGTCTGTCCTTGACGGAGATCGACGATGCACAGCACCACACGCCTGCTCCAGTTGACTGGTACCGCCCTGGTCACGGGCATGATCGGGCTGCTGTCGGCCGCACCGGCGAGTGCGCTCACCTCGGCGGCGGACTCGGCCTTCCTGTCCGATCTGCGCGCCGAGGGTATCGGCTACGAGTCGGCCGGTGAGGTGATCGGCAATGCCTACCAGGTGTGCCGCGAGCTCGACTCGGGGATCAGCGCCACGGCGATCGGGCTGGAGATCATGGACTACACCGGGGTCAACGCCCGCCAGGCCGCGGCCTTCCTGGTGAACTCGGTGGATTACTACTGCCCGCAGCACGCAGAAGCCTTCGGCTGACCCGGCGGGGGTTATGTTGACCTGACCGCAAAGCAGCGCGAAAGGGACAGCTATGAACCGAGTGTTCGTCGTCGGGGTCGGGATGACCAGATTCGAGAAGCCGGGCGCACGCGAGGGCTGGGACTATCCCGACATGGCGCGCGAGTCCGGCACCAAGGCGCTCCAGGACGCCGGCATCTCCTACGACCAGGTCCAGCAGAGCTATGTCGGCTACTGTTCCGGCGACTCGACATCCGGGCAGCGCGCGCTCTACGAACTCGGCATGACCGGTATCCCCATCGTCAACGTGAACAACAACTGCTCGACCGGTTCGACGGCGCTCTACCTTGCCGCCCAGTCGATCCGGGGCGGGCTTGCCGACTGTGCCATGGCGCTGGGTTTCGAGAAGATGCAGCCCGGCTCGCTCGGGGGCGGCGCGCAGGACCGTGAATCCCCGCTCGGCAGGCATGTGAAGGCGCTGGCCGAGATCGACGAGTTCGGTTTCCCCGTGGCGCCGTGGATGTTCGGGGCGGCGGGTCGCGAGCACATGAAGAAGTACGGCACCACCGCCGAGCATTTCGCCAAGATCGGGTTCAAGAACCACAAGCACTCGGTGAACAACCCCTATGCGCAGTTCCAGGACGAATACACCCTCGATGACATCCTGGCCTCCAAGATGATCTCCGATCCGCTCACCAAGCTGCAGTGCTCACCCACCTCCGACGGGTCGGGCGCGGCCATCCTGGCCAGCGAGGCGTTTCTGGACCAGCACGGGCTGGCCGGTCAGGCGGTCGAGATCGTCGGCCAGGCGATGACCACCGATTTCGCGTCGACCTTCGACGGCAGCGCGGCCAACATCATCGGCTACGACATGAATGTCAAAGCCGCACAACAGGTCTACGACCAGTCGGGGCTCGGGCCGCAGGATTTCCAGGTCATCGAACTGCATGACTGCTTCAGCGCAAACGAACTGCTGCTCTACGAGGCGCTGGGCCTGTGCGCCCCGGGCGAGGCACCCGCTCTGATCGACAACGAGGACACCACCTACGGCGGACGATGGGTGGTCAACCCGTCCGGCGGGCTGATCTCCAAGGGCCATCCGTTGGGCGCCACCGGGCTGGCCCAATGCGCCGAACTGACCTGGCAATTGCGCGGGACCGCCGACAAACGTCAGGTCGACAACGTCACCGCGGCACTGCAGCACAATATCGGGCTTGGCGGCGCGGCCGTGGTCACCGCGTATCAGCGCGCCGAGCGTTAGCTCGCGGCGCGCTGATCGCAGATCAGACCTGGGCCAGTTCGCGCATATCGGCGAGGGCCGCCGCGTCGAAAGGTGCGTAGGTCGGTGCCGGTGCGGGCACCCGCAGCGCGGTGATCTGGCCGTCGACATCGGCGATGTACAGCCGGTCACCGGGGGTGTTGATCCCGATCGCGGTCGCCCGCGCGCCGAGGGTGATGGTCTCCACCACCTCGTGGGTCAGCGTGCACAGGACCGACACCTCGTCGTAGTCGACGACGTAGGCGCGCGCTCCGTCGACGGACAGCACCATGCCGATGGGCAGCGTTCCGGCCGCGAAACCGGTGGTCACGACGAGGCGGGCCGGGTCGACGATCTTGATGACGCCGCGGTTGCGCAGGTCGGAGGTCAGCACGTGGACGGTGCCGTCGGCCGCAATCGCGAGATCACGGATCGGCGCGCCGATGGCCACGGTCCGATGCACCCGGGCGGTCTCGGTGTCGACGACCACGAGGCGGCTGCCGGTCGCGGTGCTGACGCCCACGTACAACCGTCGGCCGGACGGGTCGACGGCCAAGCCGTCGATCGAGGTGGCGGCGCCGGTGGCGATATCGATGGTGCCGATCCGGTCGGCCGTGGTGTCCACGACCGCGATGTCGACATGATCCTCACCGGTGCGGGCGGTGTAGGCGCGCTTGCCGTCGGGGCTGACCGCGACCGCGGTGACCGTGTATGCCAACGGGTACTCGGCGACCACCGCACTGGTGCGGATGTCGACGATGGTCAGGCTGTCGGCCTCGGCGGCACTGGTCACCACGAAGGCGCGGTCCTCGGTCAAGCTGACCGCGACCGGCGCACCGTCGAGCTCGACGGCGGTCGGCACGGCGGCGGCATCGGCGCGGACGACCGCGATGCTGTCATCGCCGAAGTTGGCGGCCACGATGGCACCGGTATTGGCCGCGACCGCGGCGATGGGGCCGCGGTTGACCGTGACCGAACCTGCGAAAGCGGTTCGCGAGTCGTTCAGCGCTGCGGCGTTGGCACGCACGGAAACACTTGCCATCTCTTCGACACCTCCGCCGGGTGGCTACGCCGGCACTTGATCACGCCACGCGTCCGTAGGTCGGATGCGTTCCTGTGAGCGAGTCTAGCGACGGAAGGTGACACCGAAATCGTGATCTTGTCGCCCCGGCCGTTCACCGGCGCGCAACATCTCAGACATCCCTCAGGAAAAGATCGTTATACAGTTGTGACCTGGCTACAGCGAACTGCAAAACCACGCCTAACAGCCTTTTTGCGGTTTGCGCGAATCATCGACACGGGCCGAACCCCACCCGCCCCACACGATTTCCTCAGGGCTTGCGGGAAAAGTGAGCGCCAGATCACATGGCACACGCCAGCAAACTTTGTGACGGCCGTCACCGGTATACCGGGAGCAGATTCGCGGGGTCGAGTATCAGAGTTTTGCTGGACGCCCAGACCGTTGTCACGGCAACAGGACGTAGAGCAACCCCGGCTGGGCCTTGACCGTCCGCCCGGACCAGATATTGGGGCCCTTGCCCGCCGCGTTCATCTCGGTCAGCGCCAGATAGGAACCGTCGGGACGCGTCGAGACGGTGTCGACCCAGGCGACATGCCCGGTGTCCGGCGCCGCCAGCACCCCCGGCGGAATCACGACCAGCGACCGCTGCATCGGTTCGCCGACGACGGTCCAGCCTGCCGCGCGGGCCGCACCGGCCAGCTCGCGCGGCGCACCGCGCAGGTCCGGGTAGGACCGCTCACCCGAGGCGAAGAACCACTTCTCCAAGGCCCCCCAGGCGGCACTGCCCTTGTCGGCGGGATTGGTCGCGACAGAACGGCCGGTGGCCCGCACCTGCGATACCGTCATCGATTCGGTGGCGCACGGTGGCACGACGGGATCGTCCGAGCCGGTGTCCAACATCGCATCGGTGACAAAGCCGCCGTCGGGCAATCGATTCCACAGGTCGGTGGACATCCGATAGGGCCCGCCCGAGAACACCGCGCCACGGGCATGACAGGTGATGACGATGCGCGCACCGTCGGGCAGCGTCCCGATCTTCTGACTGTCGGCAGAGGGCGCCGACCGGATGTTGAGGTCCCGGCTGCCGGTGTTGACGGTGACGGTGGCCGACCCCGACTCGGCCACCGATTCCGGAGCGGCGCCGACAACGGGCGCCGCGGCCAGGACGACCGCCGAAACCGAGAGCACGACCAGCGGGCCACGCCGCCTGTTCATCAGCACTGTCGTGTGCACAGCAAGCCTTTCGGACACCGGTGCGCACAGCATAAGTTCCCGACTGATCATTTGCTGGGAGGCCGACCCTCATTTGCCGGGTGTGTTGTGCCGCCGCGGCGTGCTCACCGCCACTGATAGCGGGTCTTGGGCCGCCCAGCCTTGCCGTAGTCGGTATGACGGGTCACGGTGCCCTCCTCGGCAAGGCGCTCCAGGTATCGCCAGGCTGTCACCCGTGACACGCCGACCTGCTTGGCGACCGCATCGGCGGTGATCCCCTCGGCAGAATCCCGCACCGCACGCGCAATCTCGTCGTTGGTGCCCGGCGCGACCCCCTTGGGTGCGGCCGTTCGACCGGACCCCACCCGCAACTCCGCCAGTGCCCTGTCCACCTCGTCCTGGCTGGCGGCGTCGGTGCCGGCGGGCAGCGCCTCCCGGTAGCGCTGATAACGCTCCAGCCGGTCACGGAACGCCGCGAAGGTGAAGGGTTTGAGCAGATACGCCAGGGCACCGTGGCCGACGGCTGCACGGACCATCTCCAGGTCGCGTTCCGAGGTGATGGTGATGATGTCCGGTGGCGGCTGGATACCCGAGAGCGCCGAGGCCAGCGTGATGCCGCTGGCATCGGGCAGCCCGATGTCGAGCAGCACCAGATCGATGGGTGCCTCCGAGGCGGCCGCCTCGCTGGCCACCCGCATCGCGTCCCGAGCGGTATGCACCACGGCCGCCACGGCGAAGCCGGCGATCCGCCCGAGGTAGGTCTTGTGCGCCTCGGCGATCAGGCTCTCGTCCTCGACGATCAACACGTTGATCATCGGCGCGCCACCGTCACCGTCACGACCGAACCGTACGTCACATCGGCGGTGAGGGTCCCGTGGTGCTTCTTGACCACCTGCGCCACCAGCGCCAGACCCAGACCGTGCGCACCGGCATCATGGTCCGACTTCGTCGAATAGCCGCGCCGCATGGCCTTTTCGAAGGTGCCGGCGTCCATCCCCGGCCCGCTGTCGGCCACCCGGATCAACAGCTGCTCCTCATCCTGGTGCACCGTCACCTCCACCCACGGGTCCTCGGGATCGCAGGCGTCCATGGCATTGTCGATCAGGTTGCCCAGCACGGTGATCATCTCCTGCCCGCTGAGCAGCAGATCGTCGGTGTCGGCGGGCAGGCCGGTCTCCTCGGTGATGGTCAGCTCGATACCGCGCTCGTCCGCCTGGGCCGTCTTCCCGAGCAGCAGTGCGACCAGGGCGGGCTCGCCGACGGCCGCCGACAACCGGTCGACAAGCTGTTGGGACAGTTCCAGTTCGGCGGTGGCGAAGGTGACCGCCCGCTCGGCGTGCCCCATCTCGACCATGGTGACGATGGTGTGCAGTTTGTTCGCCGCCTCGTGGGCCTGCGCGCGTAGCGAGTCGGTGAGCACCTTCAGTGAGCTCAATTCGCCGAGCGCGCCCTGTAATTCGGTCCGGTCGCGGATCGTCACCACCTCGGCGGAGTCCGCGTCCGACTGCACCGGCGAACGGTTCACCACCAGCACACGCTCATCGGTCACGTGGATCTCGTCACGGGCGCCGGGATTGTAGGACCGCAGGAATTCTGGCAGGTCGGAGCGCGCCACCGTACCGTCGGGCAGCCCCAACAACCGACGGGCCTCGTCGTTGACCAAGGCCACCCCGGAGCGGTCCAGCACGATCAGCCCCTCCGACACCGAATGCAGGATGGCGTCGTGGTGGTCGTACATGACGCGCAACTCCTCGGGCCGCAATCCCCGCGTCTGCCGGAGCAGGCGACGCCGGATGCCCCACACCCCGATCAACGAAACAGCAAGCGCGCCAACGGCGACGGCGGCGATCTTGGACCATTGATCGTGCCAGCGATCGGCCAGACTCTGTTGCAGGATGCCGGCGGCCACCAGACCGATCACCCGCCCGTCCGCGTCGGGCACCGGTACGACGGCACGGATCGACGGGCCGAGCGTGCCGGTGTAGAGCTCGGTGAACGACTCACCGCGCAACGCTGGTGCGATGTTGCCCAGGTACTGCCCGCCGATCTGGGTCGGGTCGGTGTGGGTGTAGCGGGTGCGGTCCGGGGCCATGATGGTGATGAAGGCGATATCGGTGTGCCTGCGCACCAGTTCGGTCACCGGTTGCAGTATCTCGGTGGCGCGGCCGGCCACGATCGCATCGGCGGTGGACGGTGAATCGGCAAGGGCGGTCGCGATGCCGAGCACCTGCGCCCTGGCCGCGGCATCACCGTCGCGCCGGGCGTCGACGAGTGCCAGCGCGCTACCTGCCACCACGATCAGCGTGATCACCAGGATCTGCAGCGCGATCGACTGGCCGGCCAGCGACTTGGGCCATCCGGAGGACCAGCCCCGAGATGACCCTCGTGTGCCGCCGACCCGCATGGCGCAACCCTCTCCCCGCTGAACGTAATGAACAAAAACGTGACCTACCTCACGTACGTGTTCGACCATCCTTTCAGACCGATTTCCGTGCAGTGTTCGAAGGAGAACCCGATGACGACCACGATGGACCTGCCGGCGCCCGAGCCGGCACCGGACGCGCCGAAGAAGAAGCACGACCGCACCCACTGGCTGTTCATCGCCGTCATCGTCTCGGTGATCGCCGGCATCGGCGTGGGCATCTACGCCCCCGAGGTCGGCAAGAGCGTCGGCGTGCTGGGCACGATGTTCGTGGCGCTGATCAAGATGATGATCGCCCCGGTCATCTTCTGCACGATCGTGCTGGGCATCGGTTCGGTTCGCAAGGCCGCCACCATCGGCAAGGTCGGCGGGTTGGCCTTCGTCTACTTCCTGGCGATGTCGACCTTCGCGCTGGCCATCGGGTTGCTGGTGGGCAACATCCTGCATCCCGGCAGTGGCCTCAAACTCACCGAGAGCGCCGCGGGCAAGGGTGCCGAGCTCGCCGAGAAGGCGCACGAATCCGGTGGTCTGCTCGATTTCGTCCAGGGCATCATCCCGACCTCGCTGTTCTCCGCGCTGACCGCGGGCAGCGTGCTGCAGGCGCTGTTCATCGCGCTGCTCGTCGGGTTCGCCATCCAGGGCCTCGGCACGGCGGGTGATCCGATCCTGCGCGGTATCGAGCACCTGCAGAAGCTGGTGTTCAAGGTCCTGGTGATGATCTTGTGGCTGGCGCCGATCGGTGCCTTCGGCGCCATCGCCAACGTCGTCGGCCAGACCGGTTGGGCGGCGGTCGGCCAGCTGGCCGCCTTGATGCTCGGCTTCTACATCACCTGTGCCATCTTCGTCTTCGGTGTTCTGGGCACCATGCTGCAGCTGGTGTCGCGGATCTCGATCTTCAAGCTGCTGCGTTACCTGGCCCGTGAGTACCTGCTCATCGTGTCGACCTCGTCGTCGGAGTCCGCGCTGCCCCGGTTGATCGCCAAGATGGAGCACCTCGGCGTGGATCGCTCGACGGTCGGTGTGGTGGTACCGACCGGCTACTCGTTCAACCTGGACGGCACCGCCATCTACCTGACCATGGCCTCGCTGTTCATCGCCAGCGCACTGGGTGATCCGCTGTCGGTGACCGAGCAGATCGGCCTGCTGGTGTTCATGATCGTCGCCTCCAAGGGTGCTGCCGGTGTCACCGGCGCCGGCCTGGCCACCCTGGCCGGCGGCCTGCAGGCCCACCGCCCCGACCTGCTCGACGGTGTCGGTCTGATCGTCGGTATCGACCGGTTCATGTCCGAGGCCCGCGCGGTGACCAACTTCTCTGGTAACGCCGTCGCGACACTGCTGGTCGGCACTTGGACCAAGACGATCGACCGCACCAAGGTCGACGCCGTCCTGAGCGGCCGGGACCCCTTCGACGAGCTGACCATGCTCGACGATCACGCCGCGCGCGCCGACACCGATCCCCCTGCACGGGAAAAGACCGGAGCTGCTGTTCCGGTATAGGTGCGCGAGAACTGTGGCG
>JBQEMX010000024.1:0-29133 GCA_052044345.1 Mycolicibacterium sp. 22603 | reverse complement strand
AGCCTTCTGCATCCCCTCTCCCAACGCCCGCTCCCGTGACCCTCTCCCGTGCGATCGGCCGATATGCGACCATCCCGGTATGAACCCGCAGGACGACCCGGAAGCCCGGATCCGCGCACTGGAGCCGACCGAGCTCGGCGCCGAGCAGCCGAGCCCGTCGACCTACGGCAACCCCACCGCGTCACCGCTGCCGCCACCCACCCAGCCATGGCCCCAGCCGCCCTACGGTCAGGCCTCCCACGGCCCGGACCCGTACGGCCTGCATTCTCCCGGCCAGAGCGACTACGGCCAGAGTCCCTACGGTGCCGACCCCTATGGCGGCGCCTACGCCCAGCCGTACCCGTCGGCACCGCAGCGTTCCGGCCTACGGCCCTGGATGGTCATCGTGCCGCTGGCCCTGGTGCTGCTGTTCTTCGGTGGGGCGGCCGCCGCGTTCTGGCTGTTCAGCGCCGACGAATCGAGCCCCGATGTCGCCGGTGGCGGTGGTGTGCTGACCGACGAGCCGGTCCAACCCGCCGTCCCACAGCTGCCCGAGTTACCCACGCTGCCAACGATCATCGTCGATCCGGGCGGCCCGAACGCTCCCGTCGCACCCGGCGGCACCATCACGGTCACCGGTATCGGCACCAACCGTACGGTGGCCTGTGATGAGCACATCGTGATCATCAGCGGCGCCAACAACACCGTCGACGTGACCGGCCACTGCACGGCGGTCACGGTGTCGGGCTTCGAGAATGTCGTCACCGCACAGTCCACCGACGAGATCACGGTATCGGGCTTCGAGAATCGGGTCACCTACCGCGACGGGTCACCGACGATCAATCAGTCCGGCAGTGGGAACGCCATCGAACAAGGCTGATCGGCCGCGGGTCAGACCAGCGTGAGGCGTAAGGCCGCCGCGGTCGCGGGTCCGACGATGCCGTCGATCGCGAGTCCTGGTGTACGCCGTTGGAATTCGCGCACCACGGCCTCGGTTGCCGCGCCGAACACACCGTCGATCTCGAGCTCACCGCCGTACCCCGCGTAGGCGTACTTGAGCCGACGCTGCAGTTCGGCGACCTGGGCCCCGGTGCTCCCGCGGAACAGCAGCACATCGGCGTACTCCCCCACCGGCACCGGCGGTCGCGGCGCCGGACGCGCGGCGATCGCACCGATGCGCGCGGCGATATCGCTGCGCAGCACCGTCATGTCGATGGCTCCCGGGTCCCACTTGCCCTGCGCGCGTCCCGCATACTCGCGATGCCCGATGGTGCGCTCGGAGGTCTGCCCCAGGCGCCGATTGATCGCCGCGCAGCAGTCCACCAGGGCCAGATACTGTGCATCCGGCCAGTTCCGGCGATGCGGCGCCGTGGGACTGGTGCCGCTGTTCGCGCACTCGATACCGATCAGGTGCCAGTTGCCCATATTCGCCGGAACCCATGGGTACATGCCGGCGCCGGCATGCCAGGCAACACCGACCGCCACCACGGTGACCGTGCCGTCCCTGGCGACGTGCACCTGCGACAGCGGGCCCGGCAGATCCGGCCGGCCGTAGGCGATGGATGCCGCATCGGCGCTGTCAGATCCGGTGTGGTGCACCATCACCCCGCGGATGTCCTTGAACTCACCGTGCCCGCGGGTGCGCCATCCCGGGAACTCGACCGGGCTCACGCCCTCGCGCCGAAGCACCTCGACGAGCCAGACCGGGTCGCCGGTCCATGGTGTGCGCGCGGGCACCGAAGCTCACAGCACCTTCGACAAAAACTCCTGCAGTCGCGGGTGTTTGGGATTGTCGAAGATCTCCGCGGGCGGGCCTTCCTCGACGATGTGACCGTCGGCCATGAAGACCACCCGGGATGCCACCTCGCGGGCGAAGCCCATCTCGTGGGTGACCACGACCATCGTCATACCGCCGCGGGCGAGGGTGCGCAGCACTTCGAGGACGTCGCCGACCATCTCCGGGTCGAGTGCGCTGGTGGCCTCGTCGAACAGCATGATCGACGGATTCATCGCCAGCGCTCGGGCAATGGCCACCCGTTGCTTCTGTCCGCCCGACAGGGTGGACGGCTTGACGCCGGCCTTCTCGGCCAAACCCACCTGGCCGAGAAGATCGAGTGCCTTCTTCTCGGCGGCCGCCTTGTCCGACTTCTTGGTCAACAGCGGCGCCAGCGTGACGTTCTGCAGCACCGTCATGTGCGGGAACAGATTGAAGTGCTGGAAGACCATGCCGATGTGTTGGCGCACCTTGTCCAGGTCGACCTTCGGATCGGTCAGGTCGAAGCCGTCGACGACGACCTTGCCGCCGGTGATGTCCTCCAGCTTGTTCAGGCACCGCAGAAAGGTGGACTTGCCGGATCCCGACGGACCGATGACGCAGACGACCTCGCCGTGGCTGACCGTGGTGTCGATACCGTCGAGCACCACGAGATCACCGAACGACTTCTTCAGACCCTCGATCCGGATCTTCACCGTGCCTTCCGGTTCGGCAGCCGCGGCTTCGGTTACCAGTTCACTCATTTGACGAGCCGCCTCTCCAGCCGGTCGGACAGTTTGGTCAGCGCCATGATGACGATGAAGTAGATGATGCCGACGATCAACCACATTTCGAACGCCTTGTAGTTGCCGGCGATGATGATCCGACCGCTCTGGGTCAGTTCGGCGATGCCGAGCACCGACAGGATGGAGGTGTCCTTGAGGGTGATCACGAACTGGTTGATATAGGACGGGATCATGGTCCTGATCGCTTGGGGCAGGATGACTTTACGCATCGTCGGCAGATAGCCGATGCCCAGGCTGCGGGCGGCCTCCATCTGGCCCTTGTCGACCGAGAGGATGCCACCGCGGACGATCTCGGTCATGTATGCGCCCGCGTTGAGCGAGAGCGTGATGATGCCCGCCGTGACCGCCGACATCTGGAAGCCCAGTGTCGCCGGGATGCCGAAGTAGATGAAGAAGGCCTGCACCAACAGCGGTGTCCCGCGGAAGATGTCGACGAAGGTGGTGCCGATGGCACGCAACCAGATCGACCGCGACACCCTGGCCAATCCGAAGATCACGCCGAGGATGAGCGCGAAGAAGATCGACACGACGGTGAGGATGATGGTCATCTTCAACCCCGCCAACAGCATCGGCGAGGTGCTCTTGATCAGACCGAAGATCGAATCGTCGGCGCTGGACGCCTGCTCGCCGAGGTAGGTCTGCAGGATCTCGTCATAGCGACCTTGGGCCTTCAGATTCTCCAGTCCGGCGTTGAACTTCTGCAGCAGTTCGGCGTTCTGGCCCTTGTTGACCGCGAAGCCGTATCCGGTGGGGTCCTCCTTGGGCGTCACGGTCTTGAATCCGTTGCCTTGGGCGATGCCGTACAACAGCACCGGGTAATCCTCGAAGACCGCCACCGAGTTCCCGGTCTTGACCTCGTCGAACATCGTCGACGAGTCGGCGAAGGAAACGACCTGGAAACCGTACTGATCCTTGATCGAGTTCGCGAAATCCGAGCCCTGGGTGCCGTTCTTCACCGAGACCCGCTTCCCGCGCAGATCCTCGTAGGACTTGATGTCCTCGTTGTCCTTGAGAACGGCCATCTGGACGCCGGATTCGAAGTAGGGCTCGGAAAAGTCGAAGACCTTCTTGCGTTCATCGGTGATCGACATCCCGGCGATGACACCGTCGACCTGATTGGCCTGCACCGCTTGCAGCGCGGCATCGAAACCCAGCGGTTTGATGTCGACGTTGAAGCCCTGGTCCTCCCCGATGGCGCGGATCAGATCCATGTCGATGCCGACGAAGTCGCCACTGGCATTCTGGAATTCGAAAGGGGCGAACGTGGTGTCGGTGGCGATGGTGTAGGTCTCGCCTTCGGCGGCTGCGGTGGCCGGCGTCAGCAGGGCGGCCCCGAACAGGGCGACGAGCAGACCCGCGATCAGCGCGCTGAGCCGACTCCCCCGTCTGGCGCGTGGGTGGGGCCTACAACCCGACGAACTATCGGCTCGCATGTGTTGATCTCCCGTCCGGTGTGCTGTGACGGGTTCACGCTATCGTCCGTTGCCCGCATGTGCGCGCGATCCCGGGACATCTCGCACGTCAGCCGGGGTGGCGTCGGTACCCCGGCTGCCAACGACACGAACCGGCCGGGGCGGCAGTTTCGGCTGCCACCCCGGCCGGCATCGCATGCGGGCCGGGCGGAATCAGCCTCCGAACAACCCGCCGATGTTGCGCACCAGGTTGCCGCCTGCCTCGCCGGCATTGCGAACCAGATCGGCGCCCGACCGGTTGATGTTCTGGGTCAGGTCATTGGTGAATCGACCACCGTTGACCAACAGGTCGGTGCCGACCTGACCGATATTGCGCTGGAGGTCGCTGCCGGCCCGGCCCGCGTTCTGCTGGAGGTCGCTGCCGAACCTGCCGATGTTGCGGACCAGGTTGTCGCCGAACTGCCCGGCTTCCTCGGGGGTCAGCGCCGCAGCCGACCGAGTGGACACGCGGGCGTTCTCCGACGATGAGCCGTCATCGGCTGCGGCCGTTCCCGCGCCGGCCATGGCCATCCCGATGCTGAGTGCACCGGCCGCGCCGGTGAGCATCAAACCTTTGAGCATCTTGTCCATCCCCCTGTTGTTGCGGTCCATGACATGCCTCCCTCCAGCAAACCCCCCACGCATCGCCCGGTACCGACCCGATGAGTGTGGCGTAGATCATATTTTGACGAGAGAGTTGTGCCCACGGTCACCGCCGGCCAAACCACAAATTTATTTGCTGATCCCGCGGGGTGCAGCTAGCTAAAAGCGACCGTCGGCCAACATGCATATCGACTGGACCAGTGCATACAACGATCATGAACGGCAGCAATAATTTTCGCTGCCGAAAACTGCGACGTTATCAGGGCGTTCCCGGACCGGCACCGGCCACAGTAGCGTCCCTGTCGGCGCCTGCGGTCAGTCAGGCACCGGTTCCGACGCCCGAAACGATCGATTCAGCAAACTCATTTCCGCTCACGCTCGACCGCAGACAGCAAAGCGGGCAGTGGGGANCCCGCTGCCACGTAGCCGATTCAGCGACCGAATGACCCCAGGTTGTTGAACAGGTCGGTGCCGAACTGGCCGAGCTGCCGCTGGGCGTTGGTGCCGGCCTGGCCGAGCTGCTGCTGGGCATTGCTGCCGACCGTGCCGCCGTTGATCAGCCCGTCCGTGCCGACCTGGCCGAACTGCTGCTGGACATTGCTGCCGACCGTGCCACCGTTGATCAGCCCATTGGTGCCGACCGTCCCGCCGTTGATCTGCAGGTTGCTACCGAACTTACCGATGTTCTGGGTGAGGTTCGTTCCGAACTGACCCAGTCGCTGCGACGGCGAGGTGCTGGCGCCCTGCTGCGACGAGGTTTGCCCGGTGTCCGCGCTGGCAGTCCCCGCGACCACGGTGGCCGTGCCCATCGCAAGTGCGATTCCGCCCCCGGCCACGACGGTCGCGGCAATCATGCGGACGGACTTCCCCTGACGTCGGTACATGTTGATCTCCCTTTCAGCAAATTCCCCAACCAACACCAAAAAGTTAACACGAACGTTGCGAACTAGGCCAGACCTACATTCGATTTTTCCGGAAACACAGCTTTCTCCGGCGCAAATTCCTTTGCTGAGCGCAGCGGTCCCGGACTGCGGGCATACTCGTTGCCGATGATAAAGATGCATGTCAACGGCGTGTGAGCACTCCCGCGTCGATCAGCAGAGAGTTGCCGAACCACGGGCAAACAGGCCCGACATCCAGTCGGATCACAATTTGCTAACAGCATACTTTCAAGATCAGACGGTATCCGTCAGCAAAGGTCGCAGCGCAGGCAAGGCGGTCGCACCCGCGTGGCCCACGGCAACCAGCGACGCCACCTCCAGGGCACCGGAGTACGACCGTAGGCTCCCGCCACGTGCTCAGGACCTCGGTGCGAATGCCGCCGCAGCGAGTGTTGCTAGCGGCCCCGTGTCATGGTGATCTTGACGCCCACCCACGGCACCCACATCATGTAGCCGTTCTGGAAGTCCACCCGCGTGCCGCCATAGGTCCACCGCTCCGAGACCGTCGCCAAGCCCAGGGCAGGAACCCAGTTGCGGGCGAATTCGACGCTGGCCCACTGCGCCCCGGTCGCCGGCGAGTACCAGACACGCATGGGCTGCCAGCCGCCGAAATCCTGATAGCCGTCCTTGAACGTGGTCAGCGGCATTCCCGCATTGCGCGAGCGCGCCAGCTCGCTGACCGCCGTCGGTGACGAGATGAACTTCCCCGGCGCCGTCTCCCACAACGTGCCGAGAGTCCACTGTTGTGTCCATATCCGCTGCGCGTCGGCGTAGACCGGACTGAGCACCTCCCCGAGGGTCGGATCGGCATGTGCGGCGAACCTGCCATACACCGCACGCGGGCCGGGCCGCGATCGCAGCACGCGCTGCGCGGGTTTGGGAGTCCAATCGGAGCGGTAGAGGCCGAACCGCTCGTCGTCGTTTCCGCTGCCGCTGTTCAGATCCCGGGTGGTGTACAACAGCAGCGGACCGGCGTAGGGCAGCTCCTGCCATGCACTCATCGCATCGGCGATGAAGTCTGCCTGGTGGGTATCGCTGACCCGGTTGCTCGGGAGTCCGTACTCGGTCACCCAGATCTTGCGCGCACCGTCACCGTTGGCCAGCATCACCCGCCGCATCCGAACCAACTGTTCCACCGGCGAATCGGGTTGCAGCATCCCCTCGGAGAACTTCATGGTGTAGCTGTACGGGTGATATGACAACGCGTCGAAGAATGGCTTCGCCCCGTTGGCATACATCCGGTCCAGAAAGGTGACAGGGTTAATTGTCAACGGGCCCCATGACTTTCCGGAGCCGAGCACACCACCGACAATTACGGCCGCCGGATCGGCGGCCTTGATTCGGGGGTATGCGGCTTTCAGCAGCGCGGTATACCCGGCCGGATCGGGAAAGGGTGTGTACCCGGTGAAGCCGTTGGGCTCGTTCCACACCTCATAGGCCGCAATTTTGCCGCGATAGCGTTCAGCGACACGACCGGTGAACGCACCGTAGGCCTCCGGTGAGGACGGCCGCCCGTGCGGGGGCAGTGATCCGACCGACATCGCCCACCACGGGGTCGACGTGATGCAGGCGATGATCGCGATCCCGGCCGCCGAGGCCGCCTGCACCACCCGATCGGCGCGCGACCAGTCCATCCGACCCTTGATCGCTTCCACACCGGCCCACGGGATGCCGATGCGGACCAACCGGATACCGTCGGCCACCCACCTCTGCACGGTCTGGGTCACCAGCGGCTCGTCATAGAAGTAGATCTGCGAATCAGCGAATCCCACAGTCGTTGCCGAAAAGCTCAGTGGATGCACATCCTCGGCGATGACCTGCCGCGGCCGCTGCGAGGTCGGGACCGAGACCAGTGCGGTGACGCAGAGCGCAGAAACAATGGCGCCCGCCGCCGTTCGCCACATTTTACGGCGCGGAAATATCCTTTTACGGCGCACCGTAAAGCCACCCATTTCGACCTTTCCCGAATTTGTGTTCTTTGTAACGGACGCCCGGCCGTATCGACCGCACCCAATTCGGCGTGTCGAGATCCCGGCGGCACCGACGCGACGTCCGTCCGTACCCTGGAGGGATCATGCGTGTGACATCCGATGCGGGGCCGCGGGCGCCGCATCGGGTGGCCGCCCTGACCGGCCTGCGAGCGCCTGCCGCCCTTCTCATCATCGCGACACATGCCGCGTACGGAACCGGCCAGCTGACCAACGGGTACCTCGGCGCGCTGTACGCCCGGCTCGAGGTCGGCGTGCCGGTCTTCTTCGCGCTGTCGGGATATCTGTTGTTCCGTCCGTGGCTGGTAGCCACGCGCGCCGGCGCTCCGGCACCGTCGGTAACCCGCTATGCCCGCCACCGGATACGCCGCATCGCACCGGCATACCTGGTGACGGTGTTGATTGCCTACGCGCTCTATGCATTTCGGGATGCGGGCCCCAACCCGGGGCACACCTGGGCCGGCCTACTGCACCATCTGACGCTGACCCAGATCTATCCACCCGTGGCGGTGTTGCACCAGGGCCTCACCCAGATGTGGAGCCTCGCAGTGGAGGTGGCGTTCTACGCGGTCCTGCCGCTGTTGGCCGGCCTACTGCTGACGGTGCTGTGCCGCCGGACCTGGCGGCCGGGACTGCTGCTGACGGGGCTGGCGCTGTTGGGTGCGGTGACACCGGCCTGGCTGTGGGTACAGCATGCGACCGCCGTGTTGCCGCCCTCGGCCAACATCTGGTTGCCCGCCCATCTGATCCACTTCATCGGCGGGATGGGGTTGGCGGTGCTGCAGGTCGCCGGCGTGCGCTGCCGCGGCGTGTTCCTGCTCCCCATCGCACCGGCGGCGCTGCTGATCGTGGCGCTCCCGATCGCCGGGTCGGTGACCCTTGCCCCGGTCCAGCCGGGTGAGGCGATCGTGCGGTCGACGCTGTATGCCGTCGTCGCGGTGGGCCTGCTGGCACCGCTGGTCCTGGACCCGGGCGGCATCTTCGCCCGGCTGCTCGGCAGCCGTCCGGTGGTGTGGCTCGGCGAGATCTCCTACGAGATCTTCCTCGTCCATGTGATCCTGATGGAGATCGCGATGTCCTCGGTGCTGCGGTGGCCGGTGTTCACCGGTTCGATGATGGGACTCTTCCTCACGACATCGGTGCTGTCGATACCGGTTGCGTGGTTGCTGCACCGCTGGACCAGGGTGCGGCCCTCTACCGCACTCGGCCGCGCACCCGCACCGTCGGTTCAGGCTGTCTGAGTTGTCGTTTCACCGCGTTGCTGCCAGGGCCAGCGGCCGCTGATCTCCAGTTCCAGCGACCAGCTCAAGAATGTGCGGATCAGGACGATCCCGGCGAGCACCGCAACGCTCTCCCATGTCGGCGTGACCGCCACGGTCCTGATGATGTCGGCGGCGACCAGCAGCTCCAAGCCCAACAGGATCGAGCGGCCGAGGCGCTGGCGGAAAAAGCGGTACGCGTCGCCGGTCTTACCTGTCATCCGGCGGATGGTGGCGGCGGTGGCGATCAACGCGCCGATCGCGATGACCGCCACGCCGATACCGTCGATCGTCTTGCCGACGATTTCGATCACCTCGTAGAAGCTCATGGCGTCACCGTATTACGGCTCACCGGCATTGCCGTGCTGCCGCCGCCGGTTCGGGGTATACGGTGAGCCATGATCGTGACGGGAGCACTCCTGGCCGAGTCGGCCGCGGTGGTCGACAACAAGCTCGACATCGTCGGTGGCGTGGTCGACAGCTGCAATGCCACACCGGAGCGCACGGTGACGCTGGTGCTGGTGGTGTTGATCCAGCCCGAGCCGACGGATCAGGCACCGACGGTCGAGGTGCGATTCAGCGATCCGACCGCGACGACGCTGGAGATGCACCTCGACGTTCCGGAATCCAGCCTCGGCGGCGAGATAGGTTTCGTGTTCTACCCGCTGACCCTGCCGGTGCCGAGCGACGGCCGCTATCTGATGACGGTGTCGGGCCGCGGCGGCTTCGTCAGCCTCCCGCTACGGGTGATCGGTTGACCTACAGGAGATCCCGCGTTCGAGACGCCTCATTCTGCGGTCCGCTGCGCCGTCGGTGGCCCGATCCGACGAGAAGTCGGCTAACACCGATGTCATCGAAAAGAAACACATAGGTGTAGCCGTCCTGAAACGATGAGGTCGCCCGCACGAAACGATTGGACCATCACACGTGACCGAATTTCTCAGCACCGTCAATGGATACATCTGGAGCAACGCGCTGGTCTACCTGTGCCTGGCTGCCGGCATCTACTTCTCCATCCGGTCCCGGTTCGTCCAGGTCCGCCAGATCCCCGAGATGATCCGGCTGATGCTCAAGGGCGAGAAATCACCCTCGGGGGTGTCGTCCTTCCAAGCACTCACCATGTCCCTGGCCGGACGAGTCGGCACCGGAAACATCGCCGGCGTTGCCACGGCCATCGCGTTCGGCGGTCCCGGAGCACTGTTCTGGATGTGGACGGTGGCATTTCTGGGGGCGTCGACATCGTTTGTCGAGTGCACGCTCGGACAGATCTACAAGGTGCGCGACCGCCTGACCGGTGAGTACCGGGGTGGGCCGGCGTACTACCTCAGCCGCGCACTGGCACACACCAAGGCGGCGCCGTTGTTCAAGATCTACGGCCTCGTGTTCGCGGCGGTGACCGTGCTGGCCTGCGGTCTGCTCCTGCCGAGTGTGCAATCCAATTCGATGGCGGCGGCGATGAACAACGCGTGGGGCGTCTCGACATGGTGGGTGGCCGTGGCCACCGTGATCCTGCTCGCGTTCATCATCATCGGCGGCGTCAAGCGCATCGCGACGTTCGCGTCGGTGGTCGTTCCGTTCATGGCGCTGGTCTACATCCTGCTGGCGCTGATCATCGTGGCGGCCAACGCCTCCGAGGTGCCCGCCGTGATCGGCATGGTCATTTCCAGCGCATTCGGCGCCGAAGCGGCGTTCGGCGCCATCCTGGGTGCCGCCATCATGTGGGGTGTCAAGCGAGGCATCTACTCCAACGAAGCCGGACAGGGCACCGGCCCCCACGCGGCGGCAGCGGCCGAGGTGTCACACCCCGCCAAGCAGGGGTTGGTCCAGGCCTTCGCCGTCTATGTCGATACGTTGTTCATCTGCAGCGCAACGGGTTTCCTCATCCTGTCCACCGGTGCATACCGGGTCTACGAGGGTGAGAGCAGCACGGGCGCAGTGCTCGCCGAAGGGGGCAGGCTGCCCGCAGATGCCGAGGTCGGACCCACCTTCGCCCAGGTCGGCTTCGACACGCTGTGGGCGGGCGGTGGCTCGACCTTCATCGCGGTCTCGCTGTTCTTCTTCTGCCTGACCACGATCATCGCCTACTACTACATGGCCGAGACCAATCTGCAATTCCTGCTCGGGAAGTCGGCAACGGCGACCGTTCCGCTGATCCGGGGTAGCGTCGGCCGGACAACCACCATGCTGCTGCAGGCATTGATCCTGGTGTCGGTCACCATGGGGGCGGTATCCACCGCCACGGACGCATGGACGCTCGGCGATATCGGCGTCGGCCTCATGGCGTGGCTCAACATCATCGGCATCCTGATTCTCCAGCAGCCGGCCTACCGGGCGTTGCGTGACTACGAACGGCAGAAGAAGGAGGGCCGCGATCCGGTCTTCGACCCGATCGCCCTGGGCATCGTCGGCGCGACCTTCTGGGAGACCTACGACCCGAAGCCGGCCCAGGATCGCGACCGCATGCCGAGCGCCTGATCGGTCGCGCACCCGCCGGGTCGNCGCGGCCGACCCGGGGGGGCGTGCTCAGCCTGCGATGCGAATGAGCTTCTTGTTCACGAACTCGTCGATCCCGAAACGACCGAGCTCACGGCCGAATCCCGAGCGCTTGACGCCACCGAACGGAAGCTCGGCCCCCTCGGCGCCGACGGCGTTGACGAACACCATGCCCGCGTCGATCTTGTCGGCCACACGCTTGGCCTGTTCGGCGTCGGTGGTGAAGACGTAGGAGCCGAGCCCGAACGGGGTGTCGTTGGCCAGTGCGACGGCGGCGTCCTCATCGGACACCTTGTAGACCGTGGCCACCGGGCCGAACAGTTCCTCACGCGCCGACGGCTTGTCCGGTGACACACCGGTGAGCACGCCCGGCGGGAAGTACGCGCCGTTGCGCTGCCCCTCGGAGGTCAGGGTTGCGCCGTCGGCCACCACCCGCTGCACCTGCTCTTCGAGCCGCTCGGCGGCCGCCACCGAGGACAGCGGTGCCAGCCCGTCGGCCTTGGCCAGCACCTTCTGGGTGAACTTGTCGACGAACTCGTCGTAGATGTCCTCGGCGACGATGATGCGCTTGGCGGCATTACAGGCCTGCCCGGTGTTCTCGAAGCGGCCGTCGACGGCGGCCTCCACAGCGGAATCCAGGTCATCGGAGGACAGCAGGATGAACGGATCCGAGCCACCGAGTTCGAGGACGACCTTCTTGAGGTTGCGCCCGGCGATCTCGGCGACGGCGGCCCCGGCGCGTTCGGATCCCGTCAGGGACACCCCCTGCACCCGCGGGTCGGCGATCGCATCGGCGATCTGTTCATTGGTGGCGTAGACGTTGACGTAGGCGCCCTCGGGGTAGCCGGCATCGAGGAAGATCTGCTGCAGCGCGGCGGCCGACTCGGGACACTGCGGGGCGTGCTTGAGCACAATCGTGTTGCCCAGCACCAGGTTCGGGCCCGCGAAGCGGGCGACCTGATAGTAGGGGTAGTTCCACGGCATGATGCCCAGCAGCACGCCCACCGGGCTGCGCCGGATCAACGCGCTGCCCTCCCCTTCGAGCAGTTCGATGGGCTCGTCGGCAAGGAACCGCTCGGCGTTGTCGGCGTAGAACTCATAGATCGACGCACTGAACTCGACCTCGCCGACCGACTGGTCCAGCGGCTTGCCCATCTCACGCTGGATGATCTTGGCGAGCTCGTCCTTGCGTTCGTTGTGTAGTTCGGCGACCTTGCGGATCAGGTCGGCACGCTGGGCCACCGTGGTGTTCTTCGACCACTCACCGAACGTCGTGGCGGCCGCGGCCAGCGCATCCTCGATCTGCGCATCTGTCGCGGTGGGATACTCCCGCACCACCTCACCGGTCGCCGGATCAACCACTGCGTACAGACTCATGTGTCAGACCTTTCTTCGATGGTGTTCGATCGCAGCGTGTTTGGCTGGATCAGGTTGATGCGCGCCTCGCCCCGGAACGCAGCGCCTGCGGACGCCACGCGTGTTGTACACAGTGGCGCGGCATCGGCCCTCCGGGTCAGCAGAAAAGAGCAATCACACCGATCGTACAAGTCCGAACCGCAGGCGTCCGGCGGATCCGCGGGAACACCGAGCCGCGCCCCCGCCCGCCCTGTTCGGACGACGAAATCCGAAGCAGCACAGGTCCGCTCAAAGATCCTGTCCCGCACCTCATTAGCCGACCTGCCGCGCCGATCCGGACGCTGAGACGCGATCTCCGGTGCCGGCGCACGACGGATTACCGAAGCCTGTTGCCGCTCAGTGGCGGCTCGTCGCCCAGCGGGCGATGCTGTCGGCGTAGCGCGGCGTCTCCACCCGGCAGTGCGCACCCGAGGCCTCCTGGCGCGCGGCCGCGGCGTCGTCGAAGCTCTGACCTTGCGCGGCGATGAACGACAGAAAATCCTCGGTCGGATGGGATGTCACGGTGTTCGTGTAGCGGCACCGCCCGTCGGCGAGACGCTCCATCCGCAGTTCCCAGATGACCTGGGTGGTGGTCCAGCCCGCCGGGGTGAGGATGTCGGAGAGCGAGACCATCTTGCAGTAGTGCGGATCGGCGACCTCGTACCGGTACTGCTGCACCACCAGCCCGGTGCCGATCATCTCGACGTTGATCGACATGGGCGTGCCGTCGTCGTCGACGGTGTAACCCGCTGCCTTGTGATCTCCGGGGGCACACCGCTGGTACTCGTGCGTGGGCAGGGCCTTGAGCCATTGTTCGATATCGATGTCATCGAAGGGTGCATCGACATCGGCGGTGACAACAGCGTGGGACAGGATCAGATCTGAACGGACGGCGGTGGTCATGACGCGCTCCTCGTGCCGGAATTTTCGGGGACGTATCAACCCTGTCGGCAGCTGCCGGAACGAACAATCCCGCTGCCGTGACCGCGGCAGGTGGCACTATCCCCCACCCGGATGTCCGGTTTTCCCGCGTAACCGGCGGCAATCCGCCACTCGCCTATACGCGAATTGAATGACCGGACGCCTGTCACAGGATAAAGTCTGCCCAAATTGACGAGGGGGATAAATCGTGACGGCAAAGCACCCGACCCGCGCCGCCAAGCACCGCCGCCGGACCCAGCGCGCGGCGGCGCGGCGTCGGCTCGCCGCGGGTGCAGCCTCGCTGAGCTTGACCGCGACGCTGTTGGGTCTCACCGCCATCGGCCCCGAGATCGCGACGGCGGCGGCCGAAGATGGCGTCTCGTCCAGTTCTGGCAACGCCGACCGACCCGACAGAGCAGATTCCGGCACCGACGAGCAGAAGCGCACCTCCGGGCCGGGTGCAACGGACAACGACAGCCAGACCGACCGGCCGACCAAGTCCGGGCCCCTCGAGGACGATCGCCAGACCGACCGCGAACAGGACCGGGAGACCGAACTCAAGAAGCCCGACACCACCGAGGATGCCGAGTCCGAGGATCTGCCGGAGGCGACCGGGGAGGACACGGAGCTTCCTGCGGAAACGTCCCTGACGCAGATACAGCCATCCAGCGCCACCCCGACGATCACCGAAGCGGCACACTCCTCCTCGACCGCGACCGACCGCTCCGAGCGCAGCGCGGAGCAGACGTCGCGCGACAGCACGCCGTCGGCTACCCCGACCTACTCGGCAGCTGCCGCCACAACCGACGGGCAGAACACCGCGTCCGAGGCGTCACTGCCCGATACCGAAACCCTGACACCGTCGGCGTCGTCGGTCATCTCCCTCGACCCACCGAACTTCGGACGCGAGTTCGTCGCGGGCCAGATCGAAGCGCTCATCGGTACCGGGCGGACGGTCATCTCGCTGCTGCCGTTGCCGTATGAGTTCAAGGAGTGGCTCTATGCATCGTTGAACGGCACCCGCCGTGCGCTGTTCAACCAGGCGCCGTGGCTCAACCCCACCCAGATCAGCGCGGAGGGCGGGGTGCCGATCTCGGGCACCCTCGGCGCGGTCGACCTGGAGGGTGACGAGATCCGGTACGCGATCGTGACCGGTCCCAGCTCGGGCACCGTGGTCATCGCGCCGGACGGGACGTTCGTCTACACCCCCAATGCCGGTTTCACCGGGGTGGACAATTTCGTCGTGTCCGCCACCGACCTCGGTGAGCACATCAACCTGTTCGACCTGTTCCGCGCCGCTAGCACGCACGCCTCGCTGTTGGTCAACGAGCGCGCGGTGTCGTTCATCTTCAACTACACCACCGGCTCGCAGTACTGGACCAGTGACGCACGCACCGCGCTCTACCGGGCCGCCAACAACCTGATGCGTGAGTTCATCGTCACCAAGCCCGTGATCATCACCTACGAGATCACCGGTGAGAACTCCGTCGGCACAAGCCTCGCCTCCGCCGAGAGTGCACTCATCTCCTCGGGCGCCGGGTTCTTCCCCACCGTGGTGCAGCACAAGCTACTCACCGGAATCGATGCCAACGGCGCCGCCGCCGACGGGCACATCAACTGGAACTTCGCCTACCCGTGGGCATTTGGTGACTACGTCTCGGCCCAGCAGTACGACTTCGACATGGTCGCCATGCACGAGTTCCTGCATTCGCTGGGATTCATGTCCTACGTGCAGCCGTCCAGCACCGGCTCCCAGCGCGGGTGGACGCTGTATGACAGCTTCCTGCGCACCGCGGGCGGATCCAAGTTGATCGGGTCGGACTTCCGGTTGACGCCGTCGATGGCCGCCAACCTGACCGGGGGTTGGGGCAGCGTCTTCTTCGGCGGCTCGGCCGCCCAAGCCGCCTACGGCGGGATGGTTCCGTTGTATGCGCCGGTGACCTGGGCCGGTGGAAGTTCCATCTCCCATCTGGACAGCACGGTGTTCAGCGGCCCCGACCGGCAGTTGATGAATCCCCAGGTTCCCACCGGCCACGGGATACGCGCGCTGAGCGCGGTGGAACGCGCGATCATGCAGGATCTCGGCTACACCCTGGCCCCGATGGACGCGTCGTCGATGCTGGCATTGGTCGGATTCGTCTTCATTCGGCGCCGCCGGGTGGAAGCCGAATAGCGCACTGCGTCGGTCCACTTGGTGAAAGTCGGACCGAAATAGGCTGTGCACAAATAACATTGACGTCATGACGAAGCTGTTTCTGATGGTCGCGATATTCGCGGCGGGCTTGGTGGTGGCACCAGGCGCCCAGGCCGCGCCGTGCGATCCGAACTACTCGGGTGCCTGTGTGCCGATCGCCAGCGATGTCGACTGCGCGGGCGGCAGCGGCAACGGCCCGGCGTATGTCCAGGGCCCCGTGACGGTGATCGGAAACGACATCTACGACCTCGACCGCGACGGTAACGGGACCGGCTGCGAGTCCTGAGCGACCCCCGCGCACACACCCTGGAGTGAGAGCGCTCACGGGTGGGTACTCCCCCTCGGTCCATTTTCGGCCCGACAGCGTCGGAGGTACCCATGAGCGAGGCACCAGGTCTAAAGAAAGCCCTGAGCCAGCGGCAGCTGACGATGATCGCGATCGGTGGCGTCATCGGGGCCGGATTGTTCGTCGGTTCCGGCGTCGTCATCGGTGACACCGGCCCGGGCGCATTCCTGACCTACGGAATGGCCGGGGTGCTGATCATCATGGTGATGCGCATGCTCGCCGAGATGGCCGTGGCCAACCCGTCCACCGGATCCTTCGCCGACTACTCGCGCAAGGCCCTGGGGAACTGGGCCGGATTCTCCGTCGGCTGGCTGTACTGGTACTTCTGGGTCATCGTCGTGGGGTTCGAGGCGATCGCGGGTGCCAAGATCATCCAATACTGGATGGATGTGCCGTTGTGGCTGTCCGCGCTGATCTTCATGGTGCTGATGACCGCGACCAACCTGTTCTCGGTGGCCTCCTACGGCGAGTTCGAATTCTGGTTCGCCGGCATCAAGGTGGCCGCGATCATCGGATTCATCGGGCTGGGAACGGCTTTCATCTTCGGGCTGTGGCCGGGCAAGTCCGCGGACTTCTCCAATCTGACAAGTCACGGCGGGTTCATGCCGCTGGGCTTCGGCGTGATCACCGTGGGCATCGTGACTGTCATCTTCTCTATGGTCGGCGCCGAGATCGCGACCATCGCGGCCGCGGAGTCCGCCGATCCCGAACGTGCGGTGGCCAAGGCCGCCAACTCGGTGATTGTGCGCATCCTGGTGTTCTACGTCGGTGCGGTGCTGGTACTCGTGCTGATCGTGCCCTGGAACGACGAGAGCGTCGCCGCCTCACCGTTTGTCGCGGCGTTCACCGAGATGGGCATTCCGTACGCCGACCACGTCATGAACGCCATCGTGCTGACCGCGGTGCTGAGCTGTCTGAATTCGGGTCTCTACACGGCCTCCCGCATGTTGTTCGTGCTCGCCAAGCGCCGCGAGGCCCCACCGGCGCTGGTCAAGATCACCAGTCGTGGCGTGCCCGCCAATGCCATCTTGGCGTCCTCGGTGATCGGGTTCCTGTGCGTCATCGCCGCGGCCGTCTCCCCCGACACCATCTTCGCGTTCCTGCTCAACTCCAGCGGCGCGATCATCCTGTTCGTCTACCTGCTCATCTCCATCTCGCAGATCGTGTTGCGTTACCGCACCCCGGATTCGGAACTGCGGGTGAAGATGTGGCTGTTCCCGGTCCTTTCCGTGCTCACCGCCCTGGGGATCGTCGTCATTCTGGTGCAGATGTTCATCGACACCGCGCTGCGCTCGCAGCTGGTTCTGAGCCTGTTGTCCTGGGCGGTGGTCATCGTGCTGTACGTCATCAACAAATGGTTCGTGAAACGACGCCCGCGTAGCTCTGATGCCCCGGCGGAGGCTGATTCGGAGGCCGCCACGCCTGAGCGGCACGTACCGTCATAGTCATGGTGCTTGGACCTCAAATGGGTGCGATCAGGGACGGCCTGGGACGTGCGCTGTTCGGGTTGGTCGCCGGGCCCGACGGACCGCAGAACCGGGCCAGGATCCACGACACACCCGGGCCGCGCTGGTTCGACGAGGACCGCCCGATCCGTCGCGTCCACGCCGACGCCTCTATGTTCGTCGGCGGGCTGCGTGCGCTGCTGTTGCAGTCGCTGCATCCGCTGGCGATGGCCGGTGTCGCCGAGCACTCCGATTACCGCGGCGATCCGTGGGGGCGGCTGCAGCGCACCAGTACCTTCCTCGCCGAGACGACCTTCGGGCCGGCCGCGGACGCGCAGCGCGCCGTGGACAAGGTGCGCGGTATCCACCGCCGCGTGCGCGGGGTGGCGCCGGATGGCACACCGTATGAGGCGTCGGATCCGCATCTGCTCGAGTGGGTGCACATCGCCGAGATCGACAGCTTCCTGCTGGCCCATCAGCTCTACGGTGCCGAGCCGCTGGATCAGGCCGGGCGCGACGGATATGTCGCCGATACCGCCCGGGTCGCGCAGGCGCTCGGGGTCCCCAATCCGCCGCGCACCGAGCGTGAGTTGCGCGCGCGCATCGAAGCCTATCGCCCGGAGCTGCGCGGGACCGCGGCGGCGCGGGACGCGGCCCGTTTCCTGCTGCTGACGCCGCCGTTGCCGCTGCCGGCACGCGCACCCTACGGGGTGTTGGTTACGACCGCGGTGGCGATGCTGCCCAGCTGGGCGCGAAAGCCGTTGTGGCTGCCGTACTTCCCGCCGCTGGAGGCGACCGTGGTGCGGATGTCCGGGCGGCTACTGGTCGGCGGGATCCGGTGGGTGCTCACCGCGGCTCGTGACCAGCAGGAGCACGCGACGTCTGCGTGACGTGGCGATCGGAGCAAGCCTGCCAACCGCAGCGGTTGTGTCCCGGCTTGTCAGGTGTTGACAAGTCCGGACTGGACCAATGCCGAATCGATCGCCCGCTGAACGGGTCTCGATTGGAAGAACCCAGTGTGACCTCCCTGGTACCACACGATCTCGGGCCTACCCCAGTGCTCCCACAACCGGATCACCTGATCCCGGGGGTGTACCAACTGATCGGCGACACCGGCATAGATGAAGCGACCGCGCATCGCGATCCGGGGACTCAACGCCAGCGGTGACACCATGCGGCCGAGCGGTGCGGCCGCCGCGACTGTTTCCCGCCTTGGGTCAGTACGACTGATTCCGGCATGCCTGCCGAGCAGCGCTGTCAGATCTGATACGGGTACACCGAGAATGGCACAGCTGAGACCGTCCTCCAGGCTGGCGGTCAACGCGGCGACCAAACCGCCCAGCGAAATACTGTTCAGTCCGATCCTGGCGTCTGGTTGCTGCAGCCGAATCCAGGACACCACCCGGCGGATGTCCCAGACTGCCTGGGCGACGGCCTGAATGTCATCGAGGACATCCTCACCCGGAAACGCGACGCCCGCCGGTAGGTCCCGCGCTCGGGGCCCGTGTAGTGGCAGCACCGGAAGGACCACGTTGAGGCCGAGGTCGTCGAAGAGATGCCACGCGCGGAACAAGGCCAGATCGAGCCACCCCCGCCCCATCAGGGCCCCATGTACACATACCAGCCATGGCCGCGGGCCGCGATGCCTGAGCAACAGCGCATGGCAGCGACGGTTCGCTGTGTAGCTCAGCCATCGCTCTCGGCCGGGTTCCCCTTCCCGCGGCTCGAAACCACTGTCGAATGCGATGCGGTGATAGGTGCGCCCGCGGACTCGTGCCGGTCGTTGCATCACCTCCGGCAACAGCGGAGGTGTCTGGAAGAACTCTTCGGGCTGTTGCAGGAATCCGTGCGCACCGTAGAACCCGAGCGCTTCGGTCACCTCCCGACGCACCCGCTCGAACATCTCGGCACCGCCCAGCGGGCGCAGCAACCGGAAGCCGCTGAGCACGGTCTCATCCCGCAGCGCCTGCAGGGCCAACGCGACGGTGGGCCGAGCCAGCGGCAGGTCCTCGGGACGGTCTCCGAGGTAGCCGAGCCAAGAGCGCGCATAGAAACGGCCGGTTCGGCGAATCGGCCGCAACAGGTGCTCCAGTGGGCTCGGCGCAGGTGTCAGAGATCGTCGGGCAGCAGCCGGCACACGATCCTCGTCGCCATTGGCTGCCATGACGGCCGACGCTAATGTCCACGACCACAGGCGCATAGGGACCAAAGTCCCGCGCCAGGATGGTCGCTGGCCACTTGTGGCCGCACCGAGGCTGGACGACGATGGCCTGCGACCACATGGTGAAGGGTGGCTGCCAATGGACTTGCTGGCACCGTTGGACGCGGCCATGATCGCGGCGGAGATGATCTCCGACCCGCTGCACACCGCGGCACTGCTCATCCTGTCGCCACCGCCGGAAGCCGCGCCGGGTTTCGTCGACGAGCTCTACCTCGATGCGCTGTGCCGACCGTGCGAGCTCGACCCACGGTTCATGCGGTATCCCCACGCCGGGCTGGACACCGCTGGGGTGTGGACGTGGCGCACGGTCGACACCATCGATCTACAGCACCATGTCCAGCGCCGGACGCTGCCGGAGGGCGCCGACGACGACACCCTCTGGCGCGAGGTGAGCGAACTGCACAGCGAACCGCTGGATCGCTCTCGCCCGATGTGGATGGCGTACCTGATCGATGGGCTCGTCGGCGGCCGATTCGCGCTCTACCTGAAGGTGCACCACACCGTGATCGACGGAGTTGCCGGGCTGCAACTTCTCGCGGCGGTACTGTCCACCGATCCTTCGAGCCGCTCGATGCGACCGCCGTACGCGGTGGCATCGGCACCCCACAACGGGCGCGCCGGTCATTCGCACCACAGCGTGCGCGATCCGATCAGCCTTGTGCGCGGGGCCTCGGCCGGTTTCGGCGCTGTATTGGGCTTCGCCGGGCGGCTCGCGCTGGCCGAACTATCCGAGCTGGCCGACTATCTGGTGACCGGCAACGCCGTAGCTCCGTTGAGCGCGCCCTACACCCGCTTCAACGGACGGGTGGGCAGAGATCGCGTCTGCACCGGTGCCTCGTGGCCGAAGGCTCGGATACGAGCTGTGCAGGAAGCTGCCGGCGTCACCGGCAACGACGTGTTGACCACCGTGACCGGCGGAGTCCTACGCGAGTGGCTGACGGCGCACGCCGAACTGCCGAGGCGGTCCCTGGTGGCCATCTGCCCGGTGACGGTACGGCGGCGCGACTCACCGGATCCTGGTGGCAAGGCCAACCTGTTCGGCCTGCAGCTATGTCCATTGGGTACCGATCTCGCCGATCCGGTCGAGCGGCTGGCCAGGGTGCACCGGGCGATGTCTCGGGCCAAGTCGCAGGTGGCGGCGCTCGGCGCTGATGTGACGACGCTGCTGCGCACGCTCAGCATCGCACCCACGGTCCTGCTGCCCGGTGTTCCTTTGAGTGACCGGCTGCGTCGCGGCTACAACGTGTCACTGTCCAGCGTGCCTGGCCCGAAGACAGATATGTACTGGAACAGGGCGCATGTAGACGAGATCTATCCCATCTCGGTCGCGATCGACGGCCAGGCGTTGAACGTAACCGTCTGTGACTACGTCGACCGCGTCGCCATCGGATACGTATCCGGTCGCCGGGTGATTCCGGATCTTCCGTCGCTGGTGACGCTGACCGAGCGCGCCCTGTCAGAACTGGAGGCCGCCGTCTGCCCTACGGGGTGAACACGGCAGTTCAGGAGGCATGTTTATGGCTACCTATGTGGTTACCGGATCGGCATCGGGAATGGGTCGGGAGACGGCGGACAGGCTGCGCCGGAGCGGTCATGTGGTCCTCGGTGTGGACCGCGCGGAGGCTGACGTCGTGGCAGACCTGTCCGGCAGCCATGGCCGGCGAAGCGCCGCCGAGGAAATCCTTGAGGCCGCTGGCGGCCGGCTCGACGGCGTGGTCCTGGCTGCCGGGTTGGGCCCCGGTTCCGGCGCAGACCGGACGCGACACATCGTGCAAGTCAACTACCTGGGCGTGGTGGAGTTGCTGGCTGCCTGGCAACCTGCCCTGGCCCGCGCCGAATTCGCCAAGGTGGTGGTGTTTTCCAGCAACTCCGCGACGACGGTGCCGCTGGTGCCGCAGCGCGCGGTCCGCGCATTGCTCGCACACGACGCCGACAAGGCGGTGCGCGCAGTACGGATGTTCGGTCGCCGAGCCCCGGTGATGGCGTACGCAGCGTCCAAGATCGCTGTGAGCCGGTGGGTCCGACGCCAGGCAGTGCAACCGGAGTGGGCAGGGTCCGGCATCCGCCTGAATGCGCTTGCGCCCGGAGCTGTCATGACTCCTCTTCTCCAGGAACAGCTTTCATCCCACGAGCAGGGTGACTACGTTCGTTCGTTCCCCGTGCCCACCGGAGGATACGGTGATGCCGGCCAACTTGCCGACTGGGCCGTCTTCATGCTCTCCGGCGCGGCAGATTTTCTCTGTGGCAGCGTCATCTTCGTCGATGGCGGGTCCGACGCCTACTTCCGGGCCGACGACTGGCCGCGCCCCGTGCCCGCCCACGGCCTGCCGCGCTATCTTTGGCGATACCGGTCGGGTCGGATCTCATTCAGATCGAGTACATGATGTCCGAATTCATGCGCAGCAGTGATGCTTTCACCTGGTCGATGGAAAGTGATCCACGACTGAGGTCCACCATCGTCACCGCCTTGGTGCTCGACCGATCGCCCGCTTGGGCCGAGGTGCGGGGTCGCATCGAGCAGCTCAGTCACGAACTGCCGATGCTGCGGCAGCGGGTCGTGGAATCTCCGCTGAGCGCGCCACCACGTTGGGTGTACTGCGACGACTTCGACCTCGACTTCCACATGCGCCGGATCGCCGCACCTGCCGAAGGCTTCTTCGACGAGGTGCTCGAACTTGCCCGGCTGACCCAGATGGAGGATTTCGATCGTGCCCGTCCGCTGTGGAAGATCACGTTGATCGACGGTTTGGCCGATGGCGGGGCCGCAGTGCTCTGCACGTTCCATCATGCGTTGTCCGACGGCGTGGGCGGTATCCAGATCGCCAAAGCGCTGTATGGGCTGTCGGATCTGCCGGCCAAAAGGCATGTCCCAGAGGAAGATCAGCCACAGCTGCTGGATGACTACCGCGACGCGGGGCTCTACGGGTTGCGGCGACTCGGCGATCTGACGATCGGTGCATTCGCCGTTGTTCCGCACTTGGTCCTGGACAGCGTACGGCGGCCGGAACAGGTGCTGATATCGGCCACCGAGCTCGCAGGCTCCATCTATCGCACAGTACGGCCGGTTCAGAAAACGGGTTCCACGTTGATGGTTCACCGCACCCTGAACCGCCGACTCGCCACGATGGAGGTCGGACTGCCGGCGCTGCGAGATGCCGCACACCGCTGCGGAGGCGCACTCAACGACGCATTCATCGCGGGCATCGCCGGTGGCCTACGGCGATACCATGAGAAGCACCACGTCCGAGTCGGCACGTTGCACCTGTCCATGCCGATAAATCTGCGAGCCAAGGCAGACGCCCCGGGCGGCAACCGAATCACACTGATGCGCTTCGACGTTCCCGTCGGCACCGTCGACCCCAAGAAGCGGATTCAGCAGATCCATCAACGCACCGAGAAGATCCGGCACGAGAAGTCACTGCCGTACACTCAGTGGATCGCCGGCTTGTTGAATCGCGCTCCTCGGTGGTACATCGGCAGCATCCTGCGACACGTCGACTTCGTCGCCAGTGATGTGCCCGGAATCCCCGTACCGGTATCTCTCGGTGGGGCCAAGGTACTCATGCAGTACGCGTTCGGGCCCACGATCGGTGCGGCTGTCAATGTCACGCTGGTCTCCTACGTGGACACCTGCGCACTGGGAATCAACGTCGATGCCGGCGCCATCCCGGACATCGACGTCTTCCGCACGTGTCTGCGGGAGGGGTTCGACGAGGTGCTGTCGCTCGCCGCATGAGGGTGCGGCCATCGAAGCGTGCTACGTCAGCATTGCCGCCAGAGAAGCGGCCAGCCGACTGCCCGACAGCCACGCCGACTCCACACGCGGGGCACCAGAGGGGCTCCAGGCATCTCCGCAGATTCCCAACGGGCGCCCGGTGGCGCCCAGGCCGAAGTCGGCATCGCCGTGGGTGCTGGTCGGTTTCGCGAACGTCCAGCGGTGCGCATGTGTCCAGGTCGGCGCTGCGTCGATGCCCGTGATTCGGCGAAGGGCCGAAAGTACCGGAGCCACTGCATCATCCGGTCGGTCCAGGTGCGTTTGCGCGCGGTCCGCGGTGGTGTGTACGACGAGCACAGCCGCACCGTCACCGCGCCGGGCACCGTCGTCGGCGATGAAGGACAGGTCCGGATCGTCGTTGACGAATGCGGCGTCGGTGAACGCCCAGCTGCGGTCGGGCCAGCCGGACGCGACGGCGATCACCGGTTCGTAGGTCACCCATTCGCAGGCCTCGGGTGCCAGCCGCGCGGCCTGCGGGTCGGGCATCGCCAGGACTACGGCATCGTGGGTCAGATCATCCAGGGATTCGACGGGTGCTTCCACGCGGACACCACAGGGAAGCTGGTCGCGGACCAGTGACCGCAGTCCGCCCGGTGCCGCAAACCGCATTGGTCCGGTGGTGACGTCGTGGTCTGCCGGGGTGAACACATCGAACGAGTCGGTCCAGGGGCGCGCCAAGCCGCGCGCGACCCATCCGTCGGCGATCGCGATGAACGACGGGTCTTTGACCGTGAAGTACGCGGCACCCATGTCCACGCGCCGGCCGTGCAGGGTGGGTGAGGCCATCCGGCCGCCCGGTGCGCGGCCGCGTTCGAAGATCTCGACCTCGATATCGCGGTCCTGCAGGGCTTGTGCGCATGCCGCGCCGGAGAGACCGGCCCCGATGACCGCGACGCGTGGTGATGCCATGTTCGCGAGGGTAGCCGCACGCAGGCTTGCCAGGTCCTGCGTGCGGGCGCAGCTTCGGATTACAGCCGGATCCACTGCCCAAGGAACCAGAAACCCCAGCCGTCGCCGTTGCCGGCACGCATCGGCTCGACGCGGTGGCCGTTGTATTGGAATGGTTGATGGTCGCCGCGGGCCTGATCGATACCGCGCTGCTGCCAGTTGTTGTTCTGCGGCGCCGGGGCGCAGGCCAGTGCGTTCGGCGTACCGCAGCCAGGGCCCGGCTCGGCACTCGCGGTACCCAGCCCGACGCCGAGCAGCCCGGCCGCCGCGATACCGCCGGCCAGGATCGGCGCGGCCGCGCGACGCGTGAACTTCATGGGGTGTCTCCATTCATCCGTGTGTGTTGCCGCGGCACCTCGCCGCCACACGAATCACGACGTTACGGCCGCCCGTTTGGTCACCCCTGTGGCAACGTTAGGCGCGCGCTGTGCGTCCGGTAACGAATCGAAATAGTTCTGCCGCAACGCAGTTGGCGAGCACGGTGAGAACGATGGTGGCGTTGATCAATTGCCAAACGCGCCGAGGTCACCTCGACTGACTCTGCGATGCTTCCCGGCAGCGGCGCCTTGAAAGCTCGCCAGCTTGGGCACGATGTAGCTGCCTACGGCGACCTTGCACACCACCGCAGCACCCCTGTGTCGAACGCCAACGCCGAAGTCACGGGTCAGTCCCTGGCGCGTTGAAATGTTCACAGCACTAGGCCGTCGCGACCATCGCACAGTCTCGGTCCTTCTGCACGATTACCTGATAAAGTCAACGAAGAGGTCACGATCCCGAGGGCCATCGAAGACAATGTGACGCATGAAGGAAACCTCGGCGAGCGGACGTATGTCTGATCCGCTCTGGTCAGACGATCCAATCGAGATACCAAAACAGGACTCATTAGGTCGCGCAAGCTTCGTAAAGATGGTTTCTGATCGAATCAACGACTGCCCGCCTGGCCAACGCAGTACTGTATTCGGTCTGGTGGGACCCTGGGGCAGCGGCAAATCATCGGTAATCAACCTGATACTCAACGATCTGACCGACAATTGGAGTGTCTCAATATTTTCACCCTGGGCTTCAACTGATTCTAGTGGACTTCAACACGAATTTCTCACAGCCCTGGCTTCAGCGCTTGATGGCCGGGGTTCACGCACAAAGACAGCTAGAAAGGCCGTCCTTAAGTACGCGAAGGTTTGCGCACCAGCACTCAATGCGATCCCACTCGCTGGTTCAGCGGCCGCAGGGCTCGTTGATCGAGGATTAGACATCGCATCAGGAAAACCTTGGCATACCGAGTTCAAGGAAGCATCCGAGAAATTGGAAGCGATGAAAAAGCAGATACTCATTGTCGCCGATGATGTCGATCGTCTTGATTCTGAGGAACTTCTGTCGTTTTTGAAGATGATTCGACTTTTGGGAAGATTTCCAAACGTACATTATCTGGTCGCGTACGACCAGGACACTGTCGATACGCTTCTCGAAGCCAAGGGGTTGGGTCAGCGGGCGTCTGCGTTCATGGAAAAAATTGTGCAATATCCGTTTGAGATGCCACCTATAGCCGAGGTCTTTCGCAGGAAGCGCTTGAGTGAAATTTTTGACGAGCTGGCAGACAGACACGATTTCTCTCTCGATGATGTCGCATCAGAGCGCGCATCCGAGATGATGGCAATCATGCTTCCTTCGATGGCGACCCCCCGAGATCTAACGCGCTTTAGAGAGCAGGTTATTTCTTACAGCAACATGTTGGGATTTGAAGAAGTAGATATTGTAGACTTTGTTGCCGTCAACTTCCTGCGAATCTTCTATCGAGGTGTGTATGCACATCTTCCTGCTTGGAAGACTGCGCTTCAATCTGGCAAGATTCCGCACGGCCTAATGGATAGTTCTGATCTATCAGAAGCAGATTGGACGGAGCGTATACAAGCCGTCGTTAGCGGCGGTGAAGGCGCAGTCCGACAAGTCAAGCACGTGCTGAGCAACCTATTCTCGGGAATTCAGGCCGACAGAATCTTCGCACGCGAACATGCCCTTGCTCTTTCGGACGACAAATATTTTCAAAGATACTTCGTTATGGGCGTAGCAGACGACGACGTTCCCGACAAACTTGTAAAAACTGCAATATTTGATGTTCTTGGTGGAAATACCCATTCGAGCGCGGTAGCCAAGTACGTGGAAATAACTGATGGGGACGATCCACAGAAGGCCGCCCTCGCAGTCGAAAAGGGTTTGACCTACCGAGAACACGACACCGCATCGAGTATCCATGTAGTTCGATTCCTGTTCGAGCGCCTATCAGCCCGAAAGTTCGAAGAGCGATCATTTGCCTCTCCAAAGACGGTCGCCTGGAGATGGCTCGAAACAGAGTGCGAAAAGGCTATTAGCGAAGGAAAGCTCTCTGCCGAAGAGTTCACAAGCTCTTTGTCGCTTGACGATGTAGTTTCATTCTGCCTGAGAATTGTTCAGGATTACCGCAGGTCGCAAGAAGCAAAAGTTGACACGCTAAAGGATATCCGCACTTACCTTAGAGAGCTTCTCCTGAATGACTTTACATTTATCCTGAACTCGAAAATCTACCTGATGCGCCTATTCTACGTACTAACCTTTGCGCCTGGCGATCCACCCCTTCACACCTTCGGGGAAATGCTAATTGAGGGCGATAAAAATCAGCTTTCGGAAACGATTACCGCAATGGTACTTGTGAGCGATTGGAACGGTACAGGAAGCATCAATCCTGTACTCGCATTTGACTTCAATGCTCTGCGACTAGTCTTCCACGAGGACGCAATTAAACGTATAACCGAGATACTGCCTACGGCACTAAATACCTCGGATATCGATAGCGAAGATACCTCCTTGAAAAATCGAGAGGTCTTTGCGCGTGCAAGTGTCAAGGCCGCCGCCACTGCGGAATCTAGCTGACCCTCCTCCCTACAGGCTGCCAATCGCCAGTCAAACGTTTGCTGACGCGCTGGTGACACGGAGGCCTAAAGTATGCGCACCACTCGTACTTTCGTGCCGAAAAGCGCCTCTACCAGCACAAAACTGGTGCCCCCAGTCGGACTCGAACCGACACTTGGCGGATTTTAAGTCCGCTGCCTCTGCCAATTGGGCTATGGGGGCATTCGTTCATCACCGGCCGTAAAGAGCATACGTAGCCCGCAACGCCGCTCCGACACCGATGCACCATGGCGACAACACTGCCCATGCAAGACCACCGCTATGGCCGACACACGCCGGTGATTAGTACACCTCGCTTCCGATGTCCTCGATGACGCCGGAGACGTCATGACCGATGATCGCCGGGAGCGGCACGAAGTCCGGGTAATCGCCGCGACGGATCTGATAGTCGAGCGGGTTGACCTCCGAACCGCATCAGCACAACAGCTTTCATCGAATCGGGCATTGGCAGTGTTCCTCATCGCCGGTGCGCGACATGTCGGGATGAATGTTCCTGCTCCCCGCGTGCCGCGACCGTTCCGCGTACGCCAGTGGCGGCATTGCCAATATCCGCGAGGATAGTGACAGCGGCTAATTATCCGTCCCCGGTGGGGGTTCGGGTTCGAATGGGGTGTACCACATCCATTGAGCCCGCTCCCCGAGCGGGCCGCGGCACGGTGGCACATCCGGCGGCGGCCCGGTCGGTGGACGGGCCAGCGACGCCCCGGTCAACCGGCGACCCTCACAGTCGGTGACCACCAGCCGATCCGCCGGCCCGACGATCGTGATCTCCCCCTTGTGATGCAACCGATGATGAAACGGACACAACAACACCAGATTCTCTAACTCGGTGGCCCCGCCATGCTCCCAATGCACCAGATGATGAGCATGCAAACCCCGCGTCGCCCCACACCCAGGCACCGCACACGTCCCATCGCGATGCTCCAACGCCCGCCGCAACCGCCGACTGATCGTCCGCGTACTACGCCCGGCACCGATCGGCGTGCCATGACGCTCCAACCACACCTCACAACTGGCATCACACAGCAGGAACTGGCGCTCCCACTCCGACAAAACAGGCCCCAGATGCAGCGCCGCCGACCCCTTCTCCACGTCGTAATGCACCACCACCGTGGTACGCGCCCCATGCGGACGCGCCGCCGCCTGCACATCCCACCCGGACTCGACCACACTCATCAACGCATCCACCATGTCCGGGAACGGCGGCACCTCCACACCATCCCGGGCACCCGCAGCGTCAGGATCGTCATGGGTTTCACTACTGGCATGGTCGCGTCGCCAGTCCGCGACCAACCCCTCCTTATGCGCACCCAACGCCGCATCGAACCTCGCCGCCTCCAACTTCGGCAACCGAATCCGATACGTCGTACACCCATCCTGTTCATGCTTGCTGAACGACCGCACCGCACCATCGCGCCGCTCCGGCCGCGGGCGCGGCTCCTGCTTGACCGCCGTACGCAACTGCGTCACCGTCGCCATCGTGGCCAACTCGGCGTAATGGTCATCAGAACCATCCGCGGCATGCTCGGCGATCACCCCGAACTGATCCAGCGACATCTGCCCCTGGCGCAGGGTCGCCGCCAACCGCGGAAACACCTCCAGCCGTTGGGCAATGGCCACCATCACCTGAGCGTTGCGCGGCGACAACCCCAACCGCCACGCCACCAACTCC
>JBQEMX010000023.1:0-82121 GCA_052044345.1 Mycolicibacterium sp. 22603 | reverse complement strand
GAAGTCGCCCGCGGCCAAGAAGTCGTCGAATTCGCCTGCGGCATCCCCCACCTCGTGAAGGGCGGCTACACCGAAAACGCCTCCACCAACGTCGACGTCCACAACATCGCCCAACCCCTGGGCCCGGTCGGGATTATCTCCCCGTTCAACTTCCCCGCCATGGTTCCCATGTGGTTCTTCCCCCTGGCCATCGCCGCCGGCAACACCGTCGTGCTCAAACCCTCGGAAAAAGACCCCTCCGCCTCCCTGTGGCTGGCCGCACTGTGGAAAGAAGCCGGCCTACCCGACGGCGTGTTCAACGTCCTGCAAGGCGACAAAACCGCCGTCGACGAACTCCTGACCAACCCCAAGATCAAAGCCATCAGCTTCGTCGGGTCCACCCCCATCGCCCAATACGTCTACGCCACCGCCACCGCCGCCGGCAAACGCGTCCAAGCCCTCGGCGGAGCCAAGAACCACGCCGTCATCCTGCCCGACGCCGACCTCGACCTCGCCGCCGACGCCATGGTCAACGCCGGATTCGGCTCCGCCGGCGAACGCTGCATGGCCATCTCGGCGTGCGTAGCCGTCGGCCCCATCGCCGACGACCTCGTCACCAAAATCACCGAACGCACCACCGGCCTGAAAATCGGCGACGGCACCAAAAACACCGACATGGGCCCGCTGGTCACCAAAGCCCACCGCGACAAAGTCGCGAGCTACATCGACGCCGGCGAAGCCGACGGCGCCAAAGTCGTCGTCGACGGCCGCAACGTACAAGCCGACGGCGGAGCAGACGGGTTCTGGCTGGGCCCCACCCTGCTCGACAACGTCACCCCCAACATGAGCGTCTACACCGACGAAATCTTCGGCCCCGTCCTGTCGGTCCTACGCGTGGACACCTACGACCAAGCCCTGCAACTGATCAATTCGAACCCCTACGGCAACGGCACCGCCATCTTCACCAACGACGGCGGCGCCGCCCGACGCTTCCAAAACGAAGTCGAAGTCGGCATGGTCGGCATCAACGTCCCCATCCCCGTCCCCATGGCCTACTACAGCTTCGGCGGCTGGAAAGCCTCCCTCTTCGGCGACTCCCACGCCCACGGCACCGAAGGCGTCCACTTCTACACCCGCACCAAAGCCATCACCACCCGCTGGCTCGACCCCTCCCACGGCGGCATCAACCTCGGCTTCCCCGAGAACGCCTGATTCCCCCCCACCCCCCAACCCCCGGCGAGCGTGCGTGTCTGCACCCCGACACACCCCTCGTGGACGGAGTCCACGCACGCTCGCCGGGCAATCCGTTACCCGCTGCCGCCGCACTGAGTGAAAGATGGACCCATGACGACCACCCCTGACATCGCGACGCTGCCGAACGGTCTGACCGTCGACGACGCCCGCGCCGAAGCCGCCCGCACCTACGACCTCGACCGCGCCCACGTCTTCCATTCCTGGTCCGCGCAGGCGCAGATCAAGCCGATGACGATCGTCGCATCGGACGGCTCCTATGTCTGGGATGGCGAGGGCAACAAGCTGCTCGACTTCTCCGGTCAGCTGGTCTTCACCAACATCGGGCATCAGCACCCGAAGGTCGTCGCGGCGATCCAGGCACAGGCCGCCAAGCTGTGCACCATCGCTCCCCAGCACGCCAACGACGCCCGCTCGGAGGCCGCCCGCCTGATCGCCGAGCGCACGCCCGGTGATCTGAACAAGATCTTCTTCACCAACGGCGGGGCCGATGCCGTCGAGCACGCCGTGCGGATGGCCCGTCTGCACACCGGCCGGTACAAGGTTCTCTCGCGCTACCGCTCATACCACGGTGGCACCGACACGGCCATCAACCTGACCGGCGACCCGCGCCGTTACCCCAATGATTACGCCAGCGCCGGCGTCGTGCACTTCAACGGACCGTTCCTCTACCGGTCGTCGTTCCATGCCGAGAACGAACAGCAGGAATCCGAGCGTGCGCTGGACTACCTGGAACGTCTCATCCAGCACGAGGGGGCGACATCGTTCGCCGCGATCATCCTGGAGTCGGTGCCCGGCACCGCGGGCATCATGGTGCCGCCGCCCGGCTACATGGCCGGTGTGCGGGAGATCTGTGACAAGTACGGCATCGTCATGATCGCCGACGAGGTGATGGCCGGATTCGGCCGCACCGGTGAGTGGTTCGCCATCCAGAACTTCGACGTGACACCGGATCTGATCACCTTCGCCAAGGGTGTGACCTCAGGGTACGTCCCGCTCGGCGGCGTCGCGATCAGCGAGAAGATCGCCGCGACATTCGCCGACCGCGCCTACCCCGGTGGGTTGACCTACTCCGGCCATCCGTTGGCGTGCGCGGCCGCGGTCGCGACCATCAACACGATGGAGGACGAGGCAATGGTGGCCAACGCCAAGCGCATCGGCGCCGACGTGCTCGGTCCCGGCCTGCGCGACCTCGCGGCCAAACACCGCTGTGTCGGCGAGGTGCGCGGTCTCGGCGTGTTCTGGGCCGTCGAACTGGTGGCCGACCAGCAGACGCGGGAACCGTTGGCGCCCTATGGTGGATCCAGCCCGGCCATGAACGCGGTCATCGCGGCGTGCAAGTCCGGCGGGCTGCTGCCGTTCGCGAACTTCAACCGCATCCACGCCGTTCCGGCCTGCAACATCACCGATGACGAGGTTCGCGAGGGCCTGGCCATCCTGGATGCCGCACTCGGCGAGGCCGACGCCGCGCTGTAGGCATCTCGCACACACGCATGGCCGTGGACCCGAAAGGGTCCACGGCCATCGGTGTCTCAGCCCAGCAGGTATCCGCCGAGCCGTTCGCGGGCCTCATCGGGGATCGGGGTCGGCCCGTCGTCATCGAGCATCACCAGCACGGTGTCGCACAGGCTGACGCAGGTCTGGCCGACGAACAGGGCGGTGGACGCCACGTAGGAGGTGCGGCCCAGCTTGCCGATACCCAGCCCGGTCTCGATGGTCGCCGGCCAGTGCACCTCGGTGAGGAAGTGCACGACGTTGCTGGCCGACACGAGCCGGACGGTGCGCGATGCCGGCTGGTAGATGTCGGGGAAGATCTGCTGGTTGAACTCCGCGCGGGCGGTCTCGTGCAGCGACTCCAAGGCAAGGTTGTTCACGTGTCCGTTGGCGTCGACATCACCGTAGCGGGCGATGGCCAACCCGGTCACCGGGTAGCGGGCCTTGTCGGAGCGGGCCGGGTGCGGACGCTGGATGGGTGCCACGAGGGGCTGATCATGCTGGCTCATATCGGCGCAAGTACACCACGACGTAGGGTGACGATCATGGTCGACCTGCATCCCGCGATGACCGTCCTGGAGCCTCTCCTGGGCATCTGGGCCGGCCCCGGCGCGGGCGAGTACCCCACGATTCCGTCGTTCCAGTACCAGGAGTCGATCACCTTCGGTCACGTCGGGAAACCGTTCCTGTCCTACAACCAGCACACGCGTTCGCGCGCCGACGGACGACCGCTGCACGCCGAGACCGGTTACATCCGGGTACCCGAGCCCGGCCGGGTGGAATGGGTGTTGGCGCACCCCACGGGCATCGTCGAGGTGATGGAGGGTCCGCTGGAGATCGGCGACTACGGTGCGCTGACCATGACGATGACCTCCACCATCGGACGGTCGTCGTCGGCCAAGGATGTCAGCGCCATGGCGCGCACCTTCACGCTGCGCGGTGACGAGCTGAGCTACACCGTCCAGATGGCCGCCGTCGGCCAACCGCTGCAGCACCATCTCTCCGCGGTGCTGCGAAAGGATGCGCCGTGAGCGGCCTCGAGGGCCGCATCCGGGTGCCCGACGACCTCGATGCGGTCACCGACCGAGGCGTCGAGGACACCGGCGAGGTCGATTCGGCTGCGGTGGAACGGATCTGGGATGCCGCCACGCACTGGTATCGGGCCGGGATGCACCCGGCCATCCAGGTCTGCCTGCGCCGCAACTCCAAGGTCATCCTCAATCGCGCCATCGGACATGCCTGGGGTAACGGTCCGGACGATCCCGCCGACGCCGAGCGTATCCCGGTGCGCACCGATACACCCTATTGCGTGTACTCGGCTGCCAAGGCGATCACCACCACCGTCACCCACATGCTGGTCGAACGCGGCGTCTTTTCCCTCGAGGACCGGGTGTGTGATTACCTGCCCGAATACACCAGTCACGGCAAGGACCGCACCACCATTCGGCACGCGTTGACCCACAGTGCCGGCATTCCGTTCGCCACCGGCCCCCGCCCCGATCTGAAGCGGATGGACGACAGCGAGTACGCACGCGAGATGCTCGGTCGGATGAAGCCGGTGTACCGGCCCGGCCTGGTGCACATCTACCACGGTGTGACCTGGGGTCCGCTGATGCGCGAGATCATCTCCGCGGCCACCGGACGCAATATCCGGGATATCCTCGCCGAGGAGATCCTCGACCCGCTCGGGTTCCATTGGACCAATTATGGTGTTGCGCCCCAGGATGTTCCGTTGGTGGCACCCAGTCATGTGACGGGTAAACCGTTGCCCGCGCCGATCGCCAAGGCCTTCAAGATGGCCGTCGGAGGCACCCCGCAGCAGATCATCCCGTTCTCCAACACCCCCGAATTCCTCACCGGCGTCATCCCCTCCTCGAACACCGTCTCGAACGCATTCGAGTTGTCGCGTTTCGCCGACATATTGGTTCGCGGAGGGGAACTCGACGGGCACCGGGTGCTGTCGGCAGACACACTGCGGCGGGCGACCGCAGAGGCCCGCCGGTTGCGCCCGGATCTCGCGACGGGCTTGCAGCCGATGCGCTGGGGCACCGGCTACATGTTGGGGTCCACACGGTTCGGTCCGTTCGGCAAAGATGCCGGCGGGGCGTTCGGGCACACCGGGCTGACCGATATCGCGGTGTGGGCCGACCCGCAGCGCGCGTTGTCGGTGGCGGTGATCAGCAGCGGCAAGCCGAGTGGCCACCCGGAAGCCAAACGTTATCCGGCGCTGCTGGACCGGATCAACACCGAGATCCCGCGGATCGGCTGAACCTCTCGGCGGCTGTGAGCATCCTCACCGCCCGCCATGCATGCGCTTTCGCCGCTTCGGCACGACCAACAATCAGCAACGAAGCGAGAAAGGACGCCATCATGGCAGAGATCAGCAACAAGGCAGAAGAGATCGCCGGCCGCGCCAAGGAAGCCGCCGGTGATCTGGTCGGAAATGACGATCTGAAGGCCGAGGGCGCCGCGGACAAGGCCGGCGCGCAGGTCAAGCAGGGTCTGGAGGCGGTCGCCGAGAAAGCCGAGGACGCCAAGGAGGCGGTTGCCGAGAAGGCCGAGGACGCCAGGGAAGCGGTTGCCGAGAAGGCCCAGGACGCCACGCACGCCGTCGCCGAGAAGACCGGCGAGGTGAAGCAGGCCGTCGCCGAGAAGACCGATTCCCGCGTCGCGATCGCGGTCATCGCGGGCGTGGCCGCCGTCGTCATCCTGGTGGTTCGGCGCCGCACTCGCGGCACGTCACGCCGACAGAAGCACCCGGTGGCCAAGAAGGTCGTGGCGGCGGGCGTGACCCGGGCACTGACGCACTGAGTTCGCCCGCGCGCCTGCTCAGGCCGGTGCCATTGCTTCGAGCGTCTCGAAGCGGGCAAGCACCTCGGCCTGCAGCACCGCGACCGCCGGGTCAGATGCTCTGCGGGGTCGGGGCAGATCGACATCGATGACCTCGTGGATGCGTCCGCCCGGCGCCAGCACCACGATCCGATCGGAGAGCTGCACGGCCTCGGTGACGTCATGGGTCACGAACATGACCGTGCGCCGGGATTCCAGCCAGATCCGTTCCAGGTGCTCGCGCAGCGTCCGCGACGTCATCGCATCGAGATGGCTGAACGGTTCGTCCATCAGCAGCACATCGGGTTCCACGGCGAATGCTCGGGCGATCCCGATCCGTTGTTGCTGACCACCGGACAGCTGTGCGGGAAACCTGTTGCCGCAGTGGCCGAGTCCGACCAGATCCAGGTAGTGCTCGGCACGCTGCTGCCACCCGTCGCGTTCGTGCTGGACGAAGCCGAGGTTGGCCGTGACGGTGCGCCAGGGTAGCAGTCGCGGGTCCTGGAACACGTAGCCGACCCGGGCCTCGTCGGCGCCCGAGCGCAACCGCACGCTGCCCGAGGTGAGCGTCTCGATCCCCGAGACGATGTTGAGCAGCGTGGTCTTCCCGCTTCCGGACGGTCCGACAACCGATACGAATGTCTCACCGGAGATCGTCAGGTCCACACCGTCGATGACGCGGGTGACGTCGCCACGCCGGTCGGTGTACTCCTTGACCAGATTCTGGATTTCTATGGAGGCCATGATGTTTCCTTGCTGTGGATGGGCGGGTGGTCAGGCGGTGCGCCAGCGGGTGGCGTAACGCTCGATGGGTCCGAGGATCAGCAGATCGGCGATGACGAGCAACAGGATGAAGACCAGTACCCAGGCCAGGAAGCCGTCGAGTTGGTTGGCGTCGTACCAGTAACGAGATCGCCAGCCGACGCCGGAGGTGGCGCCGAACCACTCGGCGAGAAGCAGGCCGTTCCAGGCGCTCATGATGGCGAATCTGACTGCGGCCACGGTGGATCCAGCGACCGCGGGAACGACGATCTCGCGCAGCACCCGGGTGCGGGACACCCCGAACGCCCTCGCCATGAGAACCAGGTCGGCCGGGACCGCCCGGGTGGCCTTGGCGATGTTGACGATCACGAACGGCAGTCCGGACAGGAAGACCGTCACCACCGGGGTCAACCAGCCGAAACCGAACCACATGGTGGTCAGCAGCGCCCAGATCACCGCCGGTATCGCCAGGGCCGCGGCATTGAGATCGGAGAAGGCCAGATCGACAACTCGGGACAGGCCCATCAGCACCCCGATCACCGCTCCCACGATCAACGCCACGGCCAGTCCGAGCAGGAAGCGGTTCATGCTGATGGCGAGATTGGTCCACAGTTCGCCGATGGCCGCCTCGGACCGGAGCCGACCGACGCTGTCGGCCACCGACGGCACCCGGTTGCCGAACACCACGGCCAACTGCCAGGCACCGATGATGGTGGCGATGGCGGCGATCACCGCTGCGGCCGTGCTGGTCTGGGAACGCAACTGCCGGACGGTCATGGTGGTCATGCGATCTCCTTGCGCCATGCGAAGAACCGGTTTTCCAGGTGGGCCAGGCCGCGCTCGATGAGCACCATGGTGACGATGAACAGCGCGGTCCAGGCGAGCATGTCGTCGACCTGGAACTCCTGGTAGGCCTTGCGGATCATGAAGCCGACGCCGTTGCTGGCGCCGAAAACCTCGGTGAGCGCCTCGACCTTCCAGGCCATGGCGAATCCGTACCGGACACCGGCGAAGACGAAGGTCGTCAGTGCCGGCAGGTAGAGGTGGCGCAGGATATCGGTGCGGCTTCGGTCGAACGCCTCGCACATGGCGAGCAGCTTGCCGTCCACCGATCGCACGCCCTCGGCGACGTTCATCGCGATGAACGGCGTGGCGACCAGCGCGGACACCACGATCGGGCCGCCGGCGCCCACACCGAAGATGAGTAGACCGAACACCGCGTAGGTCAGGCCCGGCATATTGCCCAGCACGAACAGGGGCAGCGAGAAGTAGGAGGTCATGAATCGCGAACGGCCCATGACGAATCCGATCACCAGGCCGGCCACCATCGCGATCGCGAAACCCGCGGCGATCTTGGCGATGCTGGCGGCGAAGTTGGTCAGGGCCGCGCCTGAGGCGATGATGTCGATCACCCGCTCGGCCACATCGGCGGGGTTGGGCAGGATCGGATCGTTGACGATCACCGCGGCAAGCGCCCACATACCGAGCGCGCACAGCAGCGCGAGGCCGGAGACCAGCCAACGCCGGTGCTGGGGCGGCATGGGTACGGGACGCCGGACGGCGGGCCGCATCGGCGGGGTGACGGTCTGGGTCACTGCGGGGCTCCTTGGGTTGCCAGGAATTGCGGGTCGGCGATGTCGTCACCGATCACTCCGGTGGTGCGCATCAGATCGAAGATCGAGCTCTCGTCGTCTGCCCATTGCGCATCGAACCGCACCTCGTCGACCACCCAGTCATGCTGGGCCACATAAGCCTTCATGAACTCGATGTCCTCGGGTGAGGATACGGCGAAGTGCTGCGGGTACTGCTCGATCATGTCGTCGCGGTGTGCCTGCCATTCGGCGAGTCCGCGATCCCAGAGGTCCAGGAATGCCGCCACTTCACCGGGGTGCCCGTCCACCCAGTCCCTGCGGGCGACGAACACGTTGCCCATCGGACCGTCGTGACCGGGTGCCTGTATTTCGGCGAAGAGGTCGGCCGAGGACTTGCCGTCGTAGAGTGCCCGCACCGAACCGTCGCGCAGTTCGCGAGCCGACAGGTCGGGGTAGCAGATGCAGGCGTCGATCTCACCGCGCGCCAACAGATTCGACAGGTTCTGGATGTCGGCGACCACGACGTCGACATCGCTGGGGCGCTCACCCGTGTCGACGAGGTTCATACCGTGCATCTGTTGGACCAGCGCGCTCCAGACCAGGGTGCCCGAGACGGTGGTGAAGACGCCGAGCCGTCGACCCCGCAGATCCTCCAGCGACCGGGCGGGATCGTCGGCACGGACCAGGATGCGGCTGCGTTCGGCGTTGTAGCGGCCGATGATGACGGTCTCGCGTTGGGTCTGTTCCTCCAGGGCCGGAACTTCGAAGGAGGCCGAGGAGATGATGTCGGCGTGTCCTCCGGCGAACAGCCCGAACTCGTCCCAGGTGGCGCTGGTCTCGATGGAGTAGCCGGTGTCGCGTTCCCATTCGTCGATGACGCCGGTGTCGTGCATGTAGTCCCAGATGGGGTCGGGGGCGAACGTGAACCGGATGACACCTTCCTGTGCCGCGCGGGACGAGGCAGGACCACCGAGGCCGGCGGAGCAGGCCGTGGCAGCCATGACGGTGAGCGCCGAGGCAAGGGCGACGGCAATTCTGGCGAGTCGAGTTCCTGTGATGGTCGTCACGAGAACACGATGCGGGTGCCATGGCACGGGCGACAATGTCGGCGAACACACTCTTGAACCCGCGCCTATGTCGGTGCGGACACCCGGCAGGGCGGCGAGGGTGCGGCATAGGTGACTCAGCCGAGCGCCGCATTCCACCCGCACCGGGGCTCGGCTGTCGGTACTGTCCCCGGAACAGACAACAGACCGGAGACCCCTATCCCATGACGCCGCCGTCCGCCGATGTGATCGTGGTCGGCCACGGTTTGGCAGGTCTGGTGGCCACCCACGAACTCGTCGAGGCGGGCAGACGCGTTCTGCTGGTGGACCAAGAGGGGCCCGTGGACTTCGGTGGTCAGGCCTACTGGTCGTTCGGGGGTTTGTTCATGGTCGACACCCCCGAACAGCGGAGGTGTGGGATCCGGGATTCACGCGATCTCGCCTGGCAGGATTGGCTGGGTTCAGCGCAGTTCTCCGACGGCGACGATGATCATTGGCCGCGGCAGTGGGCCGCTCGCTATGTCGACTTCGCCGCCGGCGAGAAGCGCCGCTGGCTGCGCGGACTGGGTTGGCGCGCTTTCCCTCTCCCGGGCTGGCCCGAACGCGGTGGGCACGGTGCACTCGGGTCCGGAAACAGCGTGCCGCGCTTCCACATCACCTGGGGTACCGGCCCGGGGTTGGTCGATGTCTTCGCCCGCCGGGTGCTCGACGCCCAGGCGCGCGGTCTGGTCACCCGGCTGTTCCGTCACCGCGTGACCGGTCTGGACGCCACCGGCGGCCGCATCACCGGTGTCCACGGAACGGTGCTCGAACCGTCCTCGCACCGGCGTGGTGCGCGTTCCAGTGAGACCGCGGTGGGTGAATTCAGCGCCACCGCAAGCGCTGTGCTGTTGGCGACCGGCGGCGTGGGTGGCAGCCCGACGATGGTGCGGAAGCTGTTCACCGAGAGCTTCGGCACCTACCCCGACGACATGCTCTGCGGCAACCCCGCCTACGTCGACGGATCCATGATCGCCGTCGCCAAACGGGCCGGGGCGAAGATCGCCAACGAGAACCGGCTCTGGTTCTATCCCGATGGCGTCACCAACATCGATCCGGTCTGGCCGAATCACGGAATCCATGTCACCGCAGGCCCGTCGGCGCTGTGGCTCGACGGTGCGGGCATCCGACTACCTCCCCCGCTGTACCCGAACTTCGACACCGTGGGAGCCGTCCGGTACGTGATGGCCTCCGGCCACACCCACTCGTGGCTGGTGATGAACGCCGAAATCTTCGCCAAGGAGTTCGCGATGTCCGGCCAGGAACTCAATCCGGCGATCACCGGAAAACACCCCCTGGCGGCCATACGTGGTCTGCTGCGTCCACGATTGGGTGGCTTCGCCGAGAGATTCCTGGACCACGGAGCCGATTTCGTGCAGGCCGCCACCATCGGCGAGTTGGCCGGCCGGATGGCTGTCGATCCGGCTGTCCTGGAGCGCGAGATCACCGCCCGCGACTCCCAGGTGGGCAACCGCTACAGCAAGGATCCCCAGTTCGCGGCGATCTACAACGCCCGCCGATACTGGCCTGACCGTTTCCGCGTCGCCAAACCGGGACGCATCCTGGATCCGGACGCCGGTCCCCTGATCGCCGTCAAGTTGCACATCACCACGCGTAAGACGTTGGGAGGAGTGCAAACCGACCTTCAGGGCCGAGTGCTGACCGAGACCGGGAGCGTACTGGAAGGCCTCTATGCCGCGGGCGAGGTTTCCGGGTTCGGCGGCGGCGGGATCCACGGCCACCGTTCCCTGGAGGGCACGTTCGTCGGCGGCTGCCTGTTCACCGGCCGCGCCGCGGGCCGCAGCATCGCAAGGAGTGTCGGATGAAGATCGGGGATTTCCTACTTCGGCGGCTGTCCGAGGTCGGCACCACACACGCCTTCGGTGTGCCGGGTGACTACAACATGTCGTTCCTGGAGCAACTGGAGGCGCATCCGAGGATGCGCTGGATGGGTAACTGCAACGAGCTCAACGCCGCCTACGCGGCCGATGGTTACGCGCGCTCAGGTAAGCCGGGCGTGTTGATCACCACCTACGGGGTGGGCTGCCTCAGCGCGCTCAACGGGGTTGCCGGCGCGTATTGCGAACACATCCCGCTCATCCATATCTCCGGCGCACCGCCTGCGCACGCAGTACGTGATCGAAAGTCGTTGCATCACAGCCTTCTCGACGGCGGTTACCGCAACGTCCACCGCGCGTTCGCCGAGTTCACCGAGTACTCGGCGACGATCTCGACCGATAACGCCGTCGAGGTCATCGACCATGCCCTGCGGGTGGCGTTCCGGTCCCGTCGCCCTGTCCGCCTCGAGCTGCCCTCGGATCTGACCCACGTCGACATCCCCACTCCCGAGGGCACACTGACCGTCGGCGACGCCGAACTGCCACACCGGCAGGTTGTGGCGGCGGCCGGGCAGCTGTCCGAGATCCTGTCCCGGGCGCGGCGGCCGGTGTTGGTGTTCGACGCACCCGCCGTGCGCTGGGGTGCGCTGCCCGCGATCGAGCAGTTCTGCGACCGGCACGACATCCCGTACTTCTGCACATTGCCCGCCGTGCACCACGCCGACCCCACGGCCGAGCAATACCAGGGCATGCTGCCCGGCGCCGCGGGTCAGGCCATCTTCGACGACAGCGATCTGGTGATCACCTGCGGCTTCACCGAATCCGATGTCACCACAGCGTGTTTCACGCTGGACTTCGCGGGCAGGTCGGTCGTGCGACTGGAACCCACCTACGCCCAATTATCGGACAGCACCGTCTATTACGGCACGACCATCGACGCGGTCCTGAATTCCGTCGATGCCGCCGCCGTGGCGCGGTGGTGGCAGAGAACCCCACAGCCGGACGCGGACGAGCCCGGTGGTGGCGAACTGACCGAGGCGTTCTTCTTCGGTCGACTGCAACGGTTTCTGCGCAGCGGCGACGTGCTGGTCGCCGAGACCGGTACCTCCGCGCAGAACACCGTCGGCATGTCGCTGCCGTCCGGTGTCAGCTACATCAACCAATCGAGCTGGGGCTCAATCGGGTACGCGTTGCCCGCCCTGTTCGGTTCCCTGGTGGCCAGACCGGACCGCCGGCATGTGTTGTGCACCGGCGACGGCTCGTTCCAGGTGACAGCCCAGGAGCTGTCCTCGGTGATCCGGCACGGATTCGCCCCGGTGATATTCCTGCTCAACAACCGCGGCTACACCATCGAACGATCGATCCTGGGGGCCACCTCGGCCTACAACGACGTCGCCGACTGGAAGTATCCCGATGTGCCAAGGGCATTCGGGATCGACGACGACCGGCTGTCGGCCGCGGTCTGCACCACGCGCGCCCAACTCGAGGACGCACTCGCCGCTGCCGCGGACACCGATCGGCTCGTGTTCATCGAAGTCGCCCTGCAGCCGCTCGACATGACCGCGGCCACGGCGGCGGTCGGCAACGCCACCAGGGTCTTCGATTACGGCGTGAACGGCCCGCCGAACCGGTAGCGGCGTCGCCGTCAGGCGCGCGAGGCGGCGCGAACCAGCAGGCGCAGCAGCACCTGTCCGATGACCGCGAGCGGAACCTTGACCGGCGGGAACGAGGCGGTCGAGCCGATCGTGTAGTCGATCCGCGTCCCGGTCCCGGACGGGCTCAGCCGCACCTCGCCGGTGTAGCCGGGGAACGGCGTACCCGACAGCGCCTTGTAACCGAAGACATGGGGCGCCTCGAAGGTGGTGACCTCCTCGACGATGTCCGGTCCCGGCCCGGGTGTGCTGATCCGGCGCACCGCCCCGAGCCCATTGGGCTCGGGCGCGCCCGGGCGTCCCAGGGTGACGCTGATTCCGGGCCCCCAGCCGGCCATGCCCAGGTGGTCGGTCAGGGTGTCCCACACCTTCTGGATATCGGTGTCGACGGTGGCGTGCGCGGTCACATGCATGAACGCCATCCTGCCCCACCGGTTGGTAGACCCGCATACGTGACGTCGATCACTCTTGCCTAGGGTGGCTGCATGAGCGTGACAGCAGATGCCGCACGGGTCGCCGACCAGGCCAGGCGAGTCGTCGAGGAGCACGACCCCAAGGTGGTGCCCATCCCGGAATTTCTGGCCGCCTGGTACGACGCGGGGCTGGCGTGGGTGCATTTCCCGGAGGGTCTGGGCGGCATGGGGGTTTCCCGGGGGCTGCAGGCCATCGCCGACAGCGTCCTGCAGGGCGCCGGCGGGCCCCTGCCGCTGGGCTTGAACCCGATGGGTTACGGGATGGCCGCGCCGACCGTGCGGGAACACGCGCAATCCGAGGAGCTCAAGCGGTTCTGGTTGCGGCCGTTGGCCAGCACCGAGGACATCTGGTGCCAGCTGTTCTCCGAGCCCGGCGCCGGATCGGATCTGGCCGGCCTGGCCACTTCGGCGGTGCCCGATGGCCACGAGTGGGTGATCAACGGCCAGAAGGTGTGGACCAGCCTCGCGCACCGCGCGCGTTGGGGCCTGTTGTTGGCCCGCACCGATCCCGGGGTCGCCAAACACAAAGGGCTCACCTATTTCGTCCTGGATATGCACGCCCCCGGCGTCGAGACCCGCCCGCTACGACAGCTCACCGGGCAGGCCGAGTTCAACGAGGTCTACATCACCGATGCCCGCATCCCGGATGCCCACCGGCTCGGGGCGGTCGGCAACGGCTGGGGTGTCGCGATGACGACACTGATGAACGAGCGCAGCGCACTGGGCGGGAGCGGATCACGGCGCGGCGCGGGCACCATCTCCGAGGCCGTCGGCCTGTGGGCGGCGCGCCCGGACCTGCAGACCCCCGTGTTGCGTGACCGGTTGACCCAGCTGTGGTTGCGCTCGGAGGCGCAGCGGCTCACGGCGCAGCGTTCGCGGGCGACCGCGAGCGTCGGCGGCCCCGGCCCGGAGGGGTCGATCGGCAAGCTGGTCGGCGCCGAGCTCAATCAGCATATCTACACGTGGTGCATGGATCTGCTTGGCGCCGAGGGCATCCTGTACCACAGCTACGCGCTCGAACGCGATGACGACGGCGACTGGCGGGGCCCGGTCCAGCAGCGTTTCCTGCGCAGCAAGGCCAACACCATCGAAGGTGGGACATCGGAAGTGATGCGCAACATCCTGGCCGAACGGATCCTGGGATTGCCGGGGGATCTGCGCGCTGATGCGGGCATGCCGTGGAAGGAGATTCCGCGTGGCTGAGGAGTTTACGGATCAGCCCGACAACACGGCTGAGGAGTTTACGGATCAGCCCGACAACACGGCTGAGGAGTTTACGGATCAGCCCGACAACACGGCTGAGGAGTTCACGGATCAGCCCGACAGCAAGGCTGAGGAATTCGTGTTCACCGACGAACAGATCCAGTTACGTTCGGCGGTAGGGAAGTTCGCCGTGGACAATTTCGGCGAGGCCGGTGCCCGGGCCCAGATGGAGCGCGAGCCGCGATTCGACCGTGCGGTCTGGCGGCGGCTGGGCGCCGAGCTCGGCGTGCTCGGCCTCACGGTGCCCGAATCCGACGGCGGCTTCGGTGGCACGCTGGTCGACCAGGCCGTCGCGGTCGAGGAATTGGGTGCGGCACTGGCCACCGGGCCGCTGTTCGGGACGGTCTACCTGTCGATCCCGGCGCTGGTGGCGGCATCGGCGGGGTCCGCGCGTGACGAGCTGTTGGGTGCCTTGGTCGAGGGGGCCCGCACCGCTGCCTTTGCGGTACCCGACCGGGCGGGCGCCTTCGATTCGGCCGCCGTCACCGTCTGCGGCACCGACCGGCTCACCGGCACCATCGCACGCGTCGTGGACGGCGACGCGGCCGACGAACTGCTCGTCGCGGCGCGCGGCGCCGCCGGAGTTTCGCTGTATGCCGTCGACGCCGACGGTGCGGGTGTGTCACGCACGCCGTTGGTCACCCTCGACCTGACGCGGCCCCAAGCCGATATCGAATTGCGGGACGCTCCCGCCCGGCTGCTCGCGGGACCCGACGAGGCCGACCGGGTGATCACCCACGCGCTGCAGGTCGGCTCAGCGCTGTTGGCTGCCGAACAGGTCGGAGGTGCGCAGCATCTGCTCGATCTTTCGGTGGCCTACGCGACGTCGCGGTTGCAGTTCGGCAGGCCCATCGGCTCGTTCCAGGCGGTCAAGCACCGGTTGGCCGAGGGCATGGTCGACCTGGAGCATGCTCGCTCGGCCGCCTATCACGCGGCGTGGGCCATCGGGGACGGCTCCGACGACCCGGCGTTGGTGGCCAGCATCGCCCAGGCCGTCGCGTCGGCGGCCTTCAGCCGTATCGCCGCCGACACCATTCAGATCCATGGCGGCATCGGGTTCACCTGGGAGCACCAGGCACATCTCTATCTCAAGCGGGCGACCACCGATGCCGCGCTGCTGGGAAGCGCCGAGGCGCATCGCCATCGGGTCGCGGAGCTGGTGCTCGACACCGCCGACCCGAAGCCGCCGCGGGTCGCGACCGGGCGCTAGCAGACACCCACGACCTACACAAGGTCCTGGCGGTCCGGATTTTCGGACCCAACGACGGAGTGCAGCGGACGCCGGAATCCGAAGACTCAGGGGGTGCTCTCACCAACCCGCCGCCAACTGCTGCTCGGTCTCGCCGCAGCCCCGCTCGTCCTGGGCATGGGGTGCTCGCGTACCACCGCCGCCGAACGCTCGACCCGTGCGCTGCCGATACCGCCGCCGGCGGAATCCACCGTCGTCGACGGCACCCGCACCTTCGTGTTGCGGGCGATGTCAGGGCACACCGAGATACAGCCGGGCGTGCGGACTGCGACCTGGGGATTCAACGGACCGATCCTCGGCCCGACACTGCGCGCGCGCCGTGGCGAACAGGTCGCGGTGCGCGTGCAGAACGAGTTGGCCGAGCCGACCACGGTGCACTGGCACGGCATGCACGTTCCGGCGCAGTGTGACGGCGGTCCGCATCAGACCGTGCCGGCCGGCGCTTCGTGGGAACCCCGTTGGGAGATAAAGCAACCTGCGGCGACACTCTGGTACCACCCGCATCCACACGGTGCGACCGAGAAGCATGTCTACCGCGGGCTGGCCGGACTGTTCCTGATCGATGACGACGCCACCGACGGACTGCCGTGCGACTACGGTACCGACGATATCCCGCTGATCGTCCAGGATCGCAGGTTCACTGCGGCGGGTGCGCTGGACGAGTCCGACCCCACCGATATCGGGCTGCTCGGTGACACGATCCTGACCAACGGCATTACCGGCGCCCACCTTTCGGTGACCACGCAGCGTGTCCGGTTTCGTCTGCTCAACGGGTCGGGTGGGCGCCTCTACAACTTCGGGTTCGGCGATGATCGCCGCTTCCACATCATCGCCGGTGACGGCGGATTGCTGGCGGCCCCGGTCGAGGCCGGCCGCGTCCAGCTCTCCCCTGGGGAACGCGCCGAGATCGTCGTCACCTTCCGTCCCGGCGAATCCGTTGCGCTGCGGTCTTTCCCCATCGACAATCGGGCCGGGCTGGCAGATGAGGAAGCGGCCCGCTTCGGCGTGGACGATGCTTTCACCGTCCTGGCGATCCACGCCGACGACACGCTCGCCCGCGGTCCGGTCTTACCTGCGACGCTGGCGACGTTGCCGGCGCTGAACGATGACTCGGCGGCGGTCCGGCGGCAGTTCGATCTGCAATGGTTCATGATCAACCGTAATCGGATGGACATGAACCGGATCGATTTTCACGCGACGGTGGATACCGACGAGATCTGGACGGTGCGCAACGTCGACAACTGGCCACACAACTTCCACGTCCACGATACCCAGTTCCGCATCGTCGACATCGACGGTGCCGCGCCGCCGGCGCACCTGGCCGGCTTCAAGGACACCGTGTATCTCGCACCGGGACAACGGATCAGGATCGCCGTCCGTTTCGCCGACTACACCGATCCCACATGGCCGTACATGTTCCACTGCCATCTGGCCTGGCACGAGGACCAGGGCATGATGGGACAATTCCTCGTTCTCGGTCCTGGGCAGCAGCCGGCGGGTCCGCCGGCCACACCCATGGCGGGTCATGCCATGCGCTGATATCCGTACACCGCGAGCTGCACCCGATTCTGGGCGCCCAGCTTGGTCATCAGGTTCGCGACGTGGGTCTTGACCGTCGTCACCCCCAGATGTAGCCGTGCCGCGATCTCCTGATTGGACATCCCCTCGATCACCAGCGGCAGCACATCTTCTTCTCGTTCGGTCAGCGTCACCGGCTCCACGGACCCAGGTCCTCGCGCGTCGACCGCCCGAACCACCAAGCGCTGCAACACATGCGCCGACAACACGAGTTCCCCGGCCGCCACCCGTCGCACCGCGGCTATGAGTTCGCTCGGTTCGGTGTCCTTGACCAGAAACCCCGATGCGCCTGCGGCCAGCGCCGGGTACAGGTGCTCGTCATCATCGAATGTGGTCAACACCAGGATCTTGGAATCAACCTGCGCCGAGCGGATCTGCTCGGTCGCGGTGATGCCGTCCACTCCCGGCATCCGCAGATCCATCAGGACGACGTCCGGTAGCAGTTCAGCGGTGGCCCGGACGGCCTGTGCTCCGTCGGAGGCCTCTGCGACCACCTCGATGTCCTCGGTCGAATCGAAGAGCATCCGCAAACCTGCTCGCACCAGACGCTGGTCGTCGGCAATCACGACGCGGGTAACCACGCCCGCACCTCCCATCCCCGCTCACCGCGACCGGACCGGAAGTCACCGCCGATGAGTGCCATCCGTTCCGACATTCCGACGATTCCCATTCCGCCCGCCGACTCGTCGCCACCGGCATTGTCCACCCGGATATCGACCCCACCATCGCGTCGCCGCACCGCCAGCGTCACCGCCCCCGCGGGCTCGGCATGTTTCATCACGTTGGTCAGGGATTCTTGGATCACCCGCAGCACTGTGAGCCTGGCCATCGCATCCAGACCCGTGCCGTCCCGGTCGATATCGGCGACCACGGTGAATCCTGCGGCGCGGGTGCGTTCGACAGCGGCGTCGATCTCGCTCCACAGCGCTTCGGGCTCCACCATCGCGACCTCGTGCAGGTCGGGATCACGCAGCGCGCTCTGCCATCTGCGAATATCGGCCAGCGCGTCCGCGGCCGTGCGGTGCACATCACCGAGCACCTCGGCGATCCGCGGGTCGGCACCCTCGACGACGTGTCCGGCGACTCCGGTGCGTAGGACGATCGATGCCATGTGATGCGCGACCAGGTCATGCAGTTCGCGCGCCATCGCGGTGCGCTCATGAGCACGAACCTGCGACTGGGCGGCGGCCCGCATCTGTCGTTGGCTGCGCAGGTAGAGCCCGAGCAGCAGGGGTAGCCCCAACGCCGCTGCCACCGTGGTCAGATCCGCCGCACCCCAGCGCTGCGCGTGCTCGTCGAGCTCGACACCGAGCAACAGAGCGGTCAGCCACGCCACACTTGCGGTCACCACTTCCCGATTGCGATCCGTCCGGGCGACCAGGTCGGCCAATGCGATCGCGCCGAGGTAGGGCACCACCCCCGACAGCCCCCAGGCCTGATCGGCGAACATCGGTACCGCGAGTACCGAAAGGATCAGCGACACCGGCAACGGGCGGCGATCACCGCAGAGGAACACCACCGCCGACGCGCAGGCCAGAATCCAGAAGGACAACGAGACGCGGAACTCGCCGGGAAACGTGCTCACCGCCAGCAGCACCGGCGTCAAGACCAGTGGCACACTCCGGAGCAGCAGGCGGTGCACGCGATCAGGCTATCGCCTCGTACGCCTCATCCGGCCAGAGCCGCTCAACGGTCGCGCACGCCGCCGTAGATTCCGCGCTTGACGATCCACGGCTGCAGCACCCGCTCGATAGACCAGGCCGGGAAGCGGAATGCGCGCCCGGTCGGGGTGAACACCTCCAGGCCGTCGGGTTGGGCGCCGAGCACCGAGCCCCACCGTCGTGCCGCCGGGCGGAACCGGCGCGGGGTACCGCCTCCGTCGAGCTGGACCCGGACATTGTGGGCAACCAGCCCGTCGGCGCGATTGCGCGCCGAGGACCGCAGTGGGTCACTGGCGGCGACATCGCCGATGGCGAAGATCTCCGGGTGGCCGGGGGCCTGGAGTCGATCGGTGACCTCGACAAAGCCCTCCGCATCGAGCAACTCGCCTGGGAGCCATTCGGTGTTGGGCCGTACCCGGCCGATGGCCCACAGCACGGCGTCGGCATGCGCGTCCGGCTGACCGGTACTGAATTGGACCGCCCCGCTGGTGATCTCGTCACACTGGAATCCCTCGGGCACCAACGCGCGGTGCCGGGGATGCAGTGCGACGCCCGTATCGAGTAGCCGTTGCCGCACCCGGCGCCACACCCGATCGTGATGCTGGGGTAGCGCGCGGTCACCGGGGAAATAGAGTGCGACGTTCGTCCTCGGCAGCGCGGCGGCGAGGTTGGCCGCCGCACTGACCGCGGCCGCACCCCCACCGAGTACCGCGATGGTCGACGCCGCGGCGAACCGCGCATGCGCAGCGTGCAGCTCGGCATCGATTTCATCGTTGGACTGCCGGTGTGGACGCCGCCAGAACCCATTGCGCACTCCGGTCGCGATGACCAGCGCGTCATAGGGCTCGACGCTGGTCGCTGCGCCGGTATCGACCGACACGGTGCGCGCCACCAGGTCGACCGCAGTCAGGGTGCCGTGCACCGTACGCACCTGGTCGAGCGCCCGGTAGCGGGGAAAGTCGATCCAGTAGTGCCGTGCCCAGTCGTCGGGGCGGGCGAGCCGGATTCCCAGCTCCTGGCCACTGAGCACGCCGGGCTTCGACGAGACACCGACGACGTCGAAACGTTTCGCCAACTTGATCGCGGTCAGCACTCCCGCGTCGCCCAGCCCGGCGACCACCACACGCTGCATGGGGTCATCTTCGCCGCCGGCGCCACGGTTGTCGGCGGAAGCCACGGAAAAGTTGACGAGCAGACGCCGTCCTGGTGGGTCTCGGCGGTGCCCGTGACACACCGTTACCTTTCGCCAATTAGTTTTCTGCGCTTTATCAAGCGCCGCTGTCAGGTATCCGCCCCCGGCAAGAGAGGGTCGCTGCGACCGAACACCGGCAGGGCCAGCTACCTGGCGGATATGTTCGATCAGCCCGACACGCCCGCCGTGCCGGACCACCGCTCTGGCAACGTGCGTCAATCGGGCTGAACGCCAGATGATCCCGCCTGATGACACCGAGATACGTTGCTGGCAAGGATATATCGTGCGGGAGGGGAGGAAAGCGGAAGTAAAGCGCCGATATTGACCCCGCGAACCGCCGGTACATCGGTATAGTCAGGATTCGTCACGATCGAAAACAAGGGCTCGGTCACCGGGATCTCCGGGTAGCGACCGGCGTCCGCAAGAGTGGAGCCAAGACCACACTGGGGGAGGTCTTTTCGTCCGATGGCAACGGAACTGGCGCGGATCTCCGCGGACCTGAGGACGACCATGGAATCGCTCCTCGGAACCATCGACGACCTGGCGCGCGAGCTGGTACGCGTGCTCGGAGTGAACCAGACGGATCGACGTGCTCTCGAACTCATCATCCTGGCCGGCGACAAGTCCATGACGCCGGGATTGCTGGCCGACAGGCTCGGCCTCACCGCCGCCGGCACCACGATCGTGCTCAACCGTCTGGAGAAGATGGGATATGTGAGCCGGTCGCTGCATCCGACCGATCGGCGACGCGTCATCGTGCTGGCCACTGACCTGGCGGCGCGCCGAATCTCCGAACTCCTCTACCCCCTGCTCGACCGGGGCGGCAAGCTGCTGGCCAGCGATTACGATGCTCAGGAGATCGCCTTCATCGTCGAGTTCCTCAATCGCACCATCGCGCTTCAGCACGAGCATCTAGGCCGTCTACGCGAGTTGGAGCCGTACCCGCACTGACCCGACGGTCATGCCTCCCGCTCCTTTCGGCCCTCGAATCGGTCGGCCTCCGCCCAACGGTTCCCGCTGTCGCATTCGTTCGCATGAAACATATTGCTCGCGAATTATCGTGCAACAACTTTGAGTAATTAATTAATCGATTTTAACTGTCTGATTATAAGTATCTAGCGGCTCATAAACAGTTCGCCAATAATCACAGTCAACACCCTGAACTGGTAATTTCCCATGCAGACAATTTGCCATTATGGGCATCGTGGCCGAATATCGCCATTCTTTACTCGGCACCCATATTCTCAGGTAGCTTTCAGCCATCCGGCCCGTCAATTACCAGGAGAGTGCATGAGTGCCACCGTACAACCACGTCTGAAAATCGGCATCGCGGTAGCTGGTGCCAGCGCGATAGCGCTCGCACCGGTCATTGCGCCTATGCCCGATATCGCGGAGCCACTGGCGCGTTCGGTGTCGACAGCGGCGGTGGCGCTCAGCGCGACGACCAACCCGATCGAACAATGGTTGCAGATCGTCAACTCCGCGATCGCCAATGGCGGTGCGCTCGCCCAGACCTACCTGGCCAATCCCGCACCCATCCTGCGGCAGCTGATTCTGAACGGAATCGGCTATGGCGAGCAGACGTTCACCGCGCTGCAATCGACCGTCACCGCGTTCATCGACAACCTGCGGTTCGACAACCCCAACGGCCTTCCGGCGAACCTCCAGACCGCCTGGGATACGATTCTGGCCGGCGACATCGCCAATGGCCTGCCCGCGCTCTACGGGGCGTTCTCGGGATACCTTCTCTTCAGCGCTCTTCCGCTGCTCAATGTGCTCGAGATTCCGGGCACCATGGCGCAGAACTTCGCGAATGTCGTCGAGGCCGGGATGGGAGGCGCTCTTGGGCTCGTCTTCGGCACTCTCTCCATTCCTGCAGCCGTCGTCGGGGCTACCGCCGACCAACTCCAGTCCATTCTCAACGCCGTCCAAACCGGCGACTGGTTGGGTGCGATCAACGACGCATTCCTTGTACCCGGCGCGATAGTCGGCGCCTTCTTCAACGGCTTCGGCTTCAACGCCGGGTTGTTGAGCCCTGACGGATTGATCGACATGGCCATCAGAGCGCTGAACTCGGTCGCCGAGGCGCTCGGGGCGGTACCGCCGGCGACGGCGATGGCCGTACCGCTGCTAGCCAAGGCGGCAGACCTGGGACCATCGGCATTGCCTGCGGACGAGTCGAGCGTGACGACGGTGGTCCTGCGCACCGACGACAGTGCCGCGGCCACGGCGACCGAGGCGGGTACCGAGGGCGCCGGTGGCACGGAACCTGGCGCCGAGCCGTCGGCTACCGACGCTACCGTTCCCGCGGAACCTCTCCCAGCAGAGCCGGAACTCACCGAGCTCGAGGTGACGGAACCGGAAGTGACCGTGCCGGTCTTGACCGAGGCGGTCTCCGAGGAGTCCACCGAGACCGAAACCGAGACGGAGACCCAAACCGAGACCGAGCGGGAATCCTCCTACCGGGACCTGCGGTCACCCTCGTCCGAGGCTGCCGATGGCGACCTCGGAACCGGAAACGCCCGCAGCAGCAGCAGGACGGCCGAGTCCACCGACTCCGGTCGGCCGAGCAGCCGCGAAGATCGCTCGGAGAGCGCCACTTCGGGCTCCGGCAGCGTCAGCACCTCCGATTCCGGCAGCAGCAGCTCCGATTCCGGCGGCAGCACATCTGCAAGTGAGTCCTCCGGCGCCGCGGCATAACCACCGCGCCGTCACGACTCGTGGGCCCCGCTCTGATGAGCGGGGCCCACATTCGTCTATGTACCACGGGCGGGAATTACCGCGTCGAACCGGCGATCAAAAGATTGGGAACCGCGGTCGGGAAATATTCAAAAGGCAGGAATGACGGAGCGCCGATAACCCTCGGCGGTATTCACTACCGAGGGTTATCGGACACTTTTCATGTCATGCGTGAGCGCGGCGATACGCTCAGGTGACGTTGGTGGTGGTGAGCGTCGGCGACGGATTCGGGTAGCACGACGTCGCAACGTTGATGCCGGGTGACACCCGGGTGGTCATGGTCATGCCGGGGCTGGAGTAGCTGGTGCCGGCGTACTTGCTGGTGATCGTTCCGGGCGCATTGGCCGTGACGTTGATGGTCACCGCGGGTGGCGTGAAGCTGCTGCCACCGCTGATCGGTCCGGGAACGGTGAGCACCACATCAGAGCCCACCAGAGCCGCCGAGCCGGACACAGTTCCACCAGATGTGCTGGTGGAGACGAATGTTGAGTTGGCCGGGACGGGGATGATCATCTTCAGATTGCTGATGTTCGTCACCGTGAAACCGGAGGCCGACGACGGAACGCTCGACGATCCCGGTGTGAGAGTGATGGTCACGGGAGAGCCCGCGGTCACCGAAGCCGGCGCGGTGCCGTCGACCGAGGTGTTCATGCTGGAGGTCTGGGAAACACCGAGGACGGTCCCCTGGCAACTCCAGTTGACGCTGGTGGCCGCGTTCGCGACTCCGGCGAAACACATGGCCGCAGCGAGCGCCATCGGGGTTACTGCGCCAACACGAAGCAACGTGGACGTATTCGATCGCATTACTTTCTCCCATGAGGTGAGGGTTACGGCGTGACCGGAAAGCGACGCCGCGGCGGAACGAAGAAAAGATAACCCTCTTCATTTGAAATTCCGCGCACATATTCGACACGTTTTGATAGCAATATCGGTTAATTCGACTTAGTTATTCGGTGCAAGAATTCGGAAAAATGCAAATAGCGAAATGTGCGACAAACAAAACATTCGACGCTGTATCCGGTAGCCCCCGCTACCGGATTGCCGCGATGGCCTTGTAGATCCGCTGTTCACTGACCGGCCGCGGGGTCCCCAGCTGTTGAGCCCATAGGCTCACCCGCAATTCCTCGATCTGCCAACCGATATCGATGACATCTTGGCCGGCAGCACGGGCCGGGGACAGGCTGCTCAACAGGTCGTCGTAGGCATCTTCGACGGCGTGCACCCGGTCCATCCGCTCCCGGTCCGCCACCAGAGCATGCGGCAGCCGTTCCATCCGCCGGCCGATGGCCAGCAGGTAACGGGTGAGGTCGGCCAATTTGGTCACACCGGTCAGCGTCACGAAACCCTTGGGCAGCAGACGATCCAGTTGTGCGCGAACATCGGTGACCGCATCGGCCTGGGCTTGCACGGGCTTGTCCGGAATGGCCACCTGCGCCTCGTGCGCGGCGGCCAGCACCTTCTCGACCCGTCGCGCGACATCCATCGTCGTGGTGGCCAGCGACGTCCCGACCCGCGCCGCCAGAGCCTCGAAATCTTGTCGTTTCCAAACCAATTCGCGGGCGAGTGCGTCCACCGCGGCATCGGCGCAATCATCGAGCAACGCGGCCAGCGGCCCGTCGGGGCTGGTGTTCAGCGTCAATCGGGCGCGCATGTCCAGTCCACGCTCGACAGCCTTGACCGGCGAGGGCACCGACAGCCGCACCAGCCTGCGCAGACCCGGACGCATCACGGCGGCCTGCTCGGCGGCCAGCGCAAAGACCTTCACATCCACGGCGGCTCCCGAGTCGACGAAGGCCGGGAACCCTCGCACGGTGTGCCCGCCGCTGGCCTGCTCCACGCTGCGCGGCAGCTCGTCCAGATCGGCAGGCCAACCGGTGAGGCCACTGCGCTCCCACGCGCCCGCGACCGCGCGGGCGACCGCCCGCTGCACCGGTGCGGCCAACTGATCCTGCAGCGCGGCAAGATCTTTGCCGCGCGCCACCTCGGCACCCTCGGCGGTCTCCACGGCGAAGGTGACCCGCAGATGCGCGGGCACCTTGGCGACGTCGAAGGCCTCCGCCGGCACCACCACACCGCTGCGCCTGCGCAGTTCCCTGGCGATCTCGGTCAACAGCGACCCGTTCTCCGGGTGCAGGTCGTCCAGGATCGCCCTGGCGGTGTCCGGTGCCGGAACGAAGTTGCGGCGCAGATCCTTGGGCAGCGACTTGATCAGCGCGGTCACCACCTCCTCGCGCAATGCGGGCACCTGCCAGGCGAACCCGTCACCACCGATGCGGGTCAGCACTTCCACCGGGATGTGCACCGTCACACCGTCGTCCGCCGCACCCGGCTCGAAGCGATAGGTCAGCGGGAGTGCCAGATCCTCGGTGCGCCAGGTGTCGGGATGCTCGTCGGACTGCTCGGTGCGCAGCAATTGATCTCGGGTGAAGGTCAGCAGATCCGGAGTCTTGTGCCGCTGCTTTTTCCACCAGGCGTCGAAGTGCCTGGCCGAGACGGCCTCCGGCGGTATCCGGGCGTCGTAGAGGGCGAACAGCTCATCATCACCGATCAGCAGGTCGCGGCGCCGTGCCCGCTCCTCGACCTCCTCGAGTTCGGCGCGCAGGCGGGCGTTGTCCCGGAAGAAGTGGTGGCGGGTCTGCCAGTCACCTTCGACGAGGGCGTGGCGGATGAACAGGTCGCGCGAGACCTCCGGGTCGATCTGGCCGTATCCGACGGTCCGACGTGGCACCAGCGGCAACCCGTACAGGGTGACGCGTTCGAAGGCCATCACCGCGCCGCGGCGGGCATCCCAGTGCGGTTCGCTGTAGGTGCGCGCCACCAGGTGCCCGGCGACCCGTTCGATCGCGTCGGGGTCGACGCGGGCCGCCGTGCGGCCGAAGAGCCTGCTGGTCTCGACCAGGTCGGCGACCACGATCCAGCGCGGGGGCTTACGGGTCAGCGCCGAGCCCGGCGCCAGCACGAACTTGGTGTTGCGGGCCCCCTGGTAGTCACGACCGTCACCCTCGCGCAATCCGATGTGGGACAACAACCCGGCGGTCAGCGCGGCGTGGATACGGCTCGGGTCGGCATCCTCGGACACCTCGCGGATGCCCAGATCCCCGGCGATGCTGCGCAGCTGTCCGGCCAGATCCTGCCATTCCCTGATGCGCAGGTAGTGCAGGAACTCGTCACGGCACATGCGGCGGAATGCACTGCCGGAACGATCCTTTCGCTGCTCTCGCAGATACCGCCACAGGTTCAGATAGGACACGAAGTCCGAGTGTTCGTCGGCGAAGCGGGCATGTTTCTGCCGCGCCGCCTCTTCCCGGTCCGCGGGACGCTCACGCGGGTCGGGAATGGACAGTGCGGCGGCGATCACCAACACCTCGCGCACGCAGTTCTCGTCGTCGGCGGCCAGGATCATCCGGCCGATGCGCGGGTCCAGCGGCAACCGCGCCAACCGGCGGCCGATTTCGGTGAGCGCGCCCGAGGAATCGAAGGCGCCGAGCTCCTGGAGCAGTTGCACACCGTCGCGGATGCTGCGCGCGTCCGGCGGGTCGAGAAACGGAAAGTCCTTCACGTCACCGAGTTTCAGCGCCGCCATCTGCAGGATCACCGCGGCCAGGTTGGTGCGCAGGATCTCCGGATCGGTATAGCGCGGCCGTGCTGCGAAGTCGGCCTCCGAATACAGCCGGATGCAGACACCGGGCGCGGTACGGCCGGACCGGCCCGCCCGCTGATCCGCCGAGGCCTGCGATATCGGCTCGATGGGCAGCCGCTGCACCTTGGTGCGCCGGCTGTAGCGAGAGATGCGCGCGGTACCCGGGTCGACCACATACCGGATTCCCGGGACCGTCAGCGAGGTCTCGGCGACGTTGGTGGCCAGCACGATTCGACGGCCCGAGCGACCGGGGGTGAACACCTTCTGCTGTTCGGCGGTCGGCAGCCGGGCGTACAGCGGCAACACCTCGGTGTTGGGTAGATCCTTCAGAGAATCGGCAGTATCGCGGATCTCGCGTTCCCCGGACAGGAACACCAGCACATCGCCGGGCGGTTCGGCCTCCAGCTCCCGGACCGCGTCCACAATCGCCTCGGTGGGGTCCCGCACCACGTCGGCGGTGCCGACCATGGATTCGGTACGCACGATCTCGTGGTCTGGATCGTCGGGATCGGCCGAGTCGTCTGCGTCCTCGTCGCGGCCGACCGGCACCTCCAGCGGCCGGTACCTGATCTCCACCGGATACGTCCGCCCCGACACCTCGACGATGGGGGCGGCCACCCCGTCGATCGCGAAGTGCTCCGCGAAGCGCCCCGGCGCGATGGTCGCCGAGGTGACGATGACCTTCAGGTCGGGACGACGCGGCAGCAGCTCGCGCAGATAGCCGAGCAGGAAGTCGATGTTGAGGCTGCGCTCGTGGGCCTCGTCGAGGATCAGGGTGTCATAGCGCAGCAGCCGGCGGTCGCGCTGGATCTCGGCGAGCAGGATGCCGTCGGTCATCAGCTTGATCAGTGTGGAGTCGCTGGCCTGATCGGTGAACCGCACCGTGTAGCCCACCGTGGAACCCAGCGGGGTGCCCAGTTCGTCGGCGATGCGCTGGGCCACCGTGCGCGCGGCCAGCCGGCGGGGCTGGGTGTGCCCGATGGTGCCCCGGATGCCACGGCCGAGCTCCAGGCAGATCTTGGGCAACTGGGTCGTCTTGCCCGACCCGGTGGCCCCGGCCACCACCACCACCTGGTGCGCGCTGATGGCCTTCGCCAGTTCGTCGCGGCTGTCGGAGACGGGCAGGTCCGGGTAGGTGATCTGCGGTACCGAGGACGCCCGGGTGTGCACCAGTGCCTCGGCCGCGGCGAACTGGGCAAGCAACTGTTCCGACGGGTCGGCGCGCAGGCCCTTGAGCCGGCGGCCCAACCGGGACGCGTCGCGGTAGGTCAGACCGTCCAGACGGGCGTACAGCTCACGGACGGCGGGGTCGGACACTCACACGAGGCTAGCCGGAACGGCCGGGCGACCAGTAGTCGAGCATCGCGGCGAAGGTCTCGAAGGCCGGCCGCGACGGACCGTAGGCCGCCTCGAAGTGCACGCTGAGCGGGAAACCGAGGGCGCCGACGCCGTCGATCACCCGCTTGTACAGATCGAGCATCTCGCGACGCTTCTCGGCCGGGTCCAGCCCGGCGATCCGCCGCACGAAGTCCTGCTCGGCGGCAACGGCCGCATTGCCCGGGTCCTGGATCAGCCAGTTGATCAGGCCGACCTTGGACTCCATCTGGGGCACGAACCCGAAGGACAGCAGGATCTCGGGGCGATGGTCGGTGGTCGCGGCGAACTCGGTGAGGAAGCCCACGATGGCATCCGAGTAGAGCAGCTGGGTCATCCCGTAGGTCGCGCCCTGGTCCAGCTTGAACGCGAACCGGCCCTGCTCACCGTCTCGGGTCGGGATGAGGATGACACCGCGATTGGGCACCAGCGCGGCGAAGGTCGACAGCGCATCGGTGGGAGCGACGCCGCCACCCTCACCGTCTTTGAGGGTGCGCGGCACACCGACGAACGCGATGCCGTCGAAGTGTGCCGCGTTCAACTCGGTGAGCCGGCCGCGCAGGGCGTTCTCGTCGAGGAACGACGTCACCTGGGTGCACAGTCCACGCGCCTGCGGCAGTTCGGGCTGGATCAGCGTCCAGTACTCCAGCACGTCCATCTTGGGTTTCATCTCGACAGGACGGTCGTCGTCCTCGTCGATCATCCCGGGGATCATGATGTGACCGACGGACACGCCCGATTCGGCGGACAGCGCCCGCACCTTGGCCGCCTCGTCGACGGCGTACTGCGCACCCCGTTCCACGTTCGGTGGGACGAGTTCCAGTGCGATGGTGTGAAGCGGCACGACCGCCACCCTAAACGGCGCGGTGCCGACGTGATACACCTCCACCCATGGCGCAACGCTGCATCTTCCCCAGCGCGACGGGTCCGGAGCTGGCCGGGATCATCGACCTGCCCGAGGGGCCGGTGCGCGGGTGGGGGGGTGTTCTCACACGGGTTCACCCTGGGCAAGGATTCGCCGGCGGCGGCCCGGATCTGTAAACAGCTGGCCGCCGACGGCATCGGCATGCTGCGGTTCGACGCGCTCGGGCTGGGTGGCTCACGGGGCGACTGGGGTGACGGCTCGTTCACCGTCAAGGTGCACGATCTGATCGAGGCATGTCGTTTCATGGCCGACCGCGGCACCCCCGCCGACCTGCTGGTGGGCCACTCCTGGGGCGGGGCGGCCGCCATCGCCGCGGCCCGGGACTGCCCGGGGGTGCGGGCGGTGGTGACCGTCGGTGCACCGTTCGACCCCACCCATGTCGAGCATCAGTACGACGCCTGCTTGGAGCAGGTGTTCGCCGAGGGCAGCGGGCAATGGATGGTCGGTGGCAAGACGCTGACCCTCAAGCGGGCCTTCGTCGAGGATGTCCGCCGTGCCGATCTGCGCGACAAGATCAGGGGCCTCAAGCTGCCGCTGCTGATCCTGCACTCCCCGACCGACAACACCGTCGGCATCCAGAATGCCAGCGATATCTTCCAGACCGCCCGGCACCCACGCAGCTTCGTCTCCCTGGAGGGTTCCGAGCACCTGTTGACCGGTCCCGGCCAGGCCAAGCGTGCCGGCCGGATCATCGGCGCCTGGGCCGACGCCTACCTGGGCGGGTGAATCAGGCGCGCCCCGCCGCGATCATGTCCTCGCGCGGCACCACCTTGACGCGTTCGCGGCCTTGCTCGGCGCCGAGTGCGATCTCGTGGGCGTCCAGGCGTTCCCACTCGGCCCAGGTGGTGTAGTCCACGTCCCTGCCCGCCAAGAGTTCCAGGACGGCACCGGGGTCGGTGACCTCGGGCGGGGCGATGGCGGGAAGGTCGGCGAGCAGGCTGGAAACCGTTTCGGCCGCATCCGATTTCGTGTGTCCGATGAGTCCGATCGGTCCGCGCTTGATCCATCCGGTGACATAGGTGGCATCGACGACCATCCAGTCCGCGTCGAGGACCCGGCCGGCATCGTTGGGGATCACGCCGGCGTGGTGATCGAACGGCAGATCGGCCAGGTGCGAGGACATGTACCCGACCGCGCGGTAGACGGCCTGCACCGGCCAATCGGTGAACTCGCCGGTACCCCGGACGGTGCCGTCACCGACGAGCTCGGTCCGTTCGGTCCGCAACCCCTCGACCCGGTCGGTGCCCAGCACCGCGACGGGAGCCTGGCACAGATGGATGTGGATGCGGTGCGGTGCGCCGGTCGGCTCCCGGTCCATGTACTTCATCATGGTGTCGACGACGAGCTTGGTCGCTTTGGTCGAATTGATGGCCTTCTGGCTCGCCTCGTCGATCTCGAAACCCTCGGGGTGCACGATGACATCGACGCTCGGCGAATGCGAGAGCTCCCGAAATTCCATGGGCGAGAACTTGATCTGGGCCGGACCGCGCCGGGCGAAGACGTGGACGTCGGTGGCTTGGTTGAGCGCGAGCCCCGCGTAGACGTTGCCGGGGATCTCGGTGCCGAGTTGTTCGTCGGCCGGTTTGGCCAGCACCCTGGCGATATCGAGGGCGACATTGCCGGCGCCGAGGACCGCCACCTCGCGGGCCTGCAGCGGCCAGTCGCGTGGCACGTCGGGATGCCCGTCGTACCAGGACACGAAGTCCGCCGCGCCATGGCTGCCCGGCAGGTCGATCCCGGGAATGTCCAACGGGCGGTCGCGGCGGGCGCCGGTGGAGAAGATGACCGCGTCGTAGTGACGACGCAGGTCGGCCAGTGAGAGATCGGTGCCGTAGTGCACGTTGCCGATGAACCGGATCTCGTCACGGGAGAGCACCCGGCGCAACGCCTTGATGATCTCCTTGATGCGCGGATGGTCGGGTGCCACGCCATAGCGGACCAGTCCGTACGGGGCCGGCAGCCGGTCGAACAGGTCGACGCGGGCGTCCGGGTATTCACTGGTCAGAATGTCGGAGGCATAGATGCCTGCCGGGCCGGCTCCGATGACCGCCACACGGATCTTCCGCATCGAGCCCTCACTTCCAGATGTAGGTAAGGTGACCCTAACTTGGTACTCGCGTACCGCAAGACCTACCTCCGAGACCTCGGTCACACAGCCCGGTCGGGCCGGGGCATCCGGCGGTAGCGTCGTCTCATGAGCGCCATGCCCGCCGCGTTCATCGGGCACGGCAGCCCGATGAACGCCGTCGACGACAACCGTTACACCGCGGCGTGGCGGGCATTCGGGCAGTCGGTCCCCCGGCCCAGGGCCATCCTGGTCATCAGCGCGCACTGGTACATCAACGCCACCGCCGTCACCGCGATGCCCTGGCCGCGCACCATCCACGATTTCTACGGTTTTCCCCGCGAACTCTTCGACATCCGTTACCCCGCACCGGGTTCACCCGGTCTGGTCGACGAGATCTCCGCGATCGTCCAGCCCACCTGGGTGGGCGCCGACGAGGACAGCTGGGGTATCGACCACGGCGCCTGGTCGGTGCTGGTACACGCCTTCCCCGAGGCGGACATCCCCGTGGCCCAGCTGTCGATCAATGCCGAACAACCGCTGGAGTACCACCTCAATCTGGGTGCGCGGCTGGCACCCCTGCGTGACGCCGGGGTCCTGGTGCTCGGCAGCGGCAACATCGTGCACAACCTCCGCCTGATGGACTCCGGCTTCGCCGACAACGGATTCGACTGGGCAGCCCGGTTCGACACCGCGGCGCGGGAGATACTCACCACCGATCCGGCGGAGGCACTGCGGTTGCGTGACCACCCCGACTACCCGACCGCCGTCCCGACGCCCGATCACTTCATCCCGATGCTCTACTTCGCCGGTATCGCCGGGGCCCGGCCGGCGCAGGTACTGGTCGACGGGTACAGCTACGGCTCGCTGTCGATGACGTCCTACATCGCCGACTGACACCGAGCCAGCCGCACGGCCGGGGCACTCGATGACGGCAGCAGCGCCGCAGGGTCCACCGGACGATGCACCAGGACACCGATCCCGTCACCGAAACGGTACGGCTGCGCCTCGATGATGCCGACCAGTTGCTTACGCAGACGCGACATCTCGGCCCGCACCGTCACCACCCGGCTGCGATCACCGTAGAGGTCGGCCGCCAGCTCCGGGGCGGTACGCCCCGCCCGGTGAATGGCCAGCACCAGCAGGATCTCCGCATGCCGGGGTGAGATGTCCTGCCGCCACGAACCGGACGGCCCGGACAGTTCCAACACCGGCTGGTGGCGCAGGTCCAGCGTCAGCAGCGCGGTGGCGGCACCCTCGTCGCGGGGCGCATCCGGGACCGGCCGCACCAACCACCCGCCCGAGAGCGGCTCCAACTCACACGACCCCAGCGCGGGTATCCACGTCCTGCCCGGACCGGCCTTCTGCGGCAACATGATCCGGTTGTGCGGGGGCATCGAATCGACCGCGGCCACCCATCCTTCCGGATCGACGGCCAGCGCCGGCGCGCCCAATCGGGCCAGCATCGGGGCCGCCACCGCCCGCAGCTTGTCCAGGGTCCGGGCGTGCGCCTCGCGCAACTGCGATTCCGCCAGCCGCGCCACCAGGTCCACGAGGGCGATCGTGGTGGGGTGCACCGTGGAGGCCGGGCCGGACACGTCGACCGCGCCGATCACATGCCCGGTGCGCGGATCCCGGATCGGCGCGCCCGCGCAGGTCCATCCGTGATGGCTGCGCAGGAAATGCTCGGCGGAGAAGATCTGCACCGCGCGCCGCGACACCAGGGCCGTGCCGATGGCATTGGTGCCGACCGCCGACTCGCCCCAGTCGGCACCCTCCACGAAGCCCAGCCGGTCGGCGTTGCCGAGCACCCGCGGGGTTCCGGACCGCCACAAAACCCGGCCGCGCGCGTCGGCGACCACCAGGATGTTGCTGCCGTCGGCGATCACCGATTCCAAACCGCGGGTGATGTCCTCCAGCACCGTCAGCAGACCCGAGGACTGGCGCAGCAGATCCAGACCACTGCGGTCGATATCCGGCGGGTCGTGATGCTCGGGGTCGATCCCGCTGTCGAGCAACCGATTCCAGGAATCGGCGATCACCGGCCGCGGTTTGGCCGGCGATCGCCCCCCGGCCATCGTGGCGTCGTAGACCTCGGAGAGCAGCATGGCGTAGCGCCGCGGGTCGTCTCCGACGGCGACCGCGGGCTCGGGGTTCGAGGCGCCTGCCACCCGTTCGATTGTGCTCCCCGTCACACGGGCTGTCACGCGCGGGTCACCGGTAGACCATGCCTCCGTCGATCAACCCGGCCTGACCGGTCATGTAGTCCGCACCGGGGCCGGCCAGGTAGGCGACGAATCCGGCGACGTCCTCGGGAGTTTCCGGGCGCCCCAGGGCGATGGTGGCGGAGAACTTCTCGAAGGTCTCCCCTTCCTTCGCGCCGGTCAGCTCGGCGAACCGCTTGTCGATCTCGACCCACATGTCGGTACCGACCACCCCGGGGCAGTACGCGTTGACGGTGATGCCGTCGGCCGCGTGCTCCTTGGCCGCGGCCTGGGTGAGCGCACGCACCGCGAACTTCGTCGCACTGTAGGGGCCGAGCATCGCAAAACCCTCGTGCCCGGCGATCGACGAGGCATTGATGATTCGGCTGATCTTGCCGCGCTCTTTGTTACCGAGCGCGATGAACTTGGCCACAGCAGCCTGGATGCCCCACAGCACACCGTCGACGTTGATGGCCCACAACCGCGAGAGCTGCTCCGGAGTCACCTCGGCGATCGGCCCGACCAGCGCGATACCGGCGTTGTTGACCATGATGTCGAATCCACCGAGGGCCTCGGCGGCATGCTCGACGGCGGCGAACACCGCGTCACGGTCGGACACGTCGGCGACGAAAGTGGTCACCTTGGAACCGAGTTCGACGATCTCATCGGCAACCTGGGCCAACGCGTCGGCGCTCACATCGACCAGTGCGATATCGGCGCCCTGGCCGGCCAGCTCGTGGGCGATACCGCGGCCGATGCCGCGACCTGCACCGGTCACCAGGGCCACCTTGCCCAGCAGCGGGGCGGGAATCGTGCGTGTCATATCTGTCCTCGTCATGGTTGTACCAGTACTTTCATCTTGTTTCCGGCATGCAGGGCCTCGAAGCCCTCGTCGATGACATCGTCGATGCCGATGGCGGTGACCCAGCCGGTGGTGTCGTAGGCGCCCTCGGCCATCAGACCGATGACGGCCTGGAAATCGGCTGCGGTGTAACACAATGAGCCCTGGATGCGGGACTCGTTCATCACCAGGTTCAGCAATGGGGTGGTCAACGGCTTCTCGTAGATCGCGACGCTCACCATCGCCTTGCGCGCCCCGACACACGCCAGCGCCGTCTCGACCGCCGGTGTCACACCGGCGGCGTCGTATACCGCGCCGGCGCCGTGGCCGCCGGTGTGATCGGCGATGAAACCCGGCACGTCCAGCGCCGTCGGATCCAGCGTGCGGGCACCGAGCGCCTCGATGGCCGAGCGGCGGGTCGCCGAGGGTTCGACGACGAACACATCCTCGATACCCTTGCCGCGCAGCGCGAACCAGAGGCCGATACCGATCGGTCCGGCGCCGAACACCATGGCGGTGCGGTCGGGGTCGGGATCACCCAGGGTGGCGGCGTGATACGCCACCGACATCGGTTCGACCAGCGCACCGAGTTCGAGCGAGACGTTGTCGGGCAGCTTGTGCAGCATGTCGGTCGGCACCACTGTGTACTCGGCCATCCCGCCATCGGACATCAGGCCGTGGAATCCGATCTGGGCACAGATGTTGTACGTGCCGGCCCGGCACGGTCCGCACCGCCCACAGCGGTAGATCGGCTCGATGGCGACCCGATCTCCCTCGGCCCAGCCGGTCACCCCGTCGCCGAGCGCGGTGATCGTCCCGGAGAACTCGTGGCCCATCACGATGGGCAGTTGCACCCCGGTCAACGGATGCGGTTCGGTCGGCACGAAGATCGGCCCCGCGTAGTACTCGTGCAGGTCGGTACCGCAGATGCCGTTGAAACCGACCTGCACCTTCACCGTTCCCGGCCCGGGATCCGGTTCGGGAACGTCGGTGACATCCACCTTGTTTGGTCCGTAGTACACAGCTGCTTTCATGCTCACCTTCCTATGTGAGCTGGCGCACAGCCGAAAGGGTTGCAGGGGGTTGCAGACCTTGCGCCGACGGCCGCGGCCCGTGTGAGCTGGCCCACATGACACAGATGATTGATGCACCCACCCCTGTCCGGTCACCGCAGGACCGGGTGGATGCCTGGCTCGCCGATTTCGAGACCGCCCTGGCCACCCGCGATATCGATCACGCCGTGGCGCTGTTCGCGGTCGACAGCTTCTGGCGCGACCTGGTGTCCTTCACGTGGAATCTGAAGACGTCGGAGGGTCGCGAGAGTATCGCCGCGATGCTGACCGAACGCCTCGCCGGCACCGATCCCGCGGGGTGGCGCACCCGGGAGACACCCACCGAAGATGACGGCGTCGTCACCGCGTTCATCGAGTTCGAGACGGCCGCGGGCCGGGGTATCGGCCACCTGCGGCTTCGTGACGAGGACGGCACCGACCGGGCCTGGACGCTGCTGACCGCGCTGCAGGAGCTCAAGGGGCACGAGGAACCCAAGGGAACGCGCCGCGTCATGGGCGCGGTGCACGGCAGCGATCCCGATCCGCGGTCCTGGGCCGAGCGTAAGGCCGCCGAGGATGCCGAGTTGGGCCGCACCGTCCAGCCGTACACACTGGTGATCGGCGGCGGCCAGGGCGGTATCGCCCTCGGCGCGCGGCTGCGTCAGCTCGGGGTGCCGGCCATCGTCGTCGACAAGCACGAGCGGCCGGGAGACCAGTGGCGCAAACGCTACAAGTCGCTGTGCCTGCACGATCCGGTCTGGTACGACCACCTGCCCTACCTGCCGTTCCCGCAGAACTGGCCGGTGTTCGCACCCAAGGACAAGATCGGTGACTGGCTGGAGTTCTACACCCGCGTGATGGAGGTGCCCTACTGGTCGAAGACGACCTGCCTGTCGGCCACCTTCGATGACGCCGAAGGTCGCTGGACCGTCGAGGTCGACCGCGACGGCGAGCGGCTCACCCTTCATCCCACCCAGTTGGTGCTGGCCACCGGGATGTCCGGCAAGCCGAATGTACCGGTCTTCCCCGGCCAGGACGAGTTCCGCGGCGATCAGCACCACTCGTCGGCGCATCCCGGTCCCGATGCCTATGTCGGCAAGAGGGCCGTGGTGATCGGTTCCAACAACTCCGCACACGATATCTGCAAGGCACTGTTCGAGAACGGTGTCGACGTGACCATGGTGCAGCGATCCTCCACCCACATCGTGAAATCGGATTCGCTGATGGAGATCGGCTTGGGCGCACTGTATTCCGAGCAGGCACTGGCCGACGGGATGACCACCGAGAAGGCGGACCTGACGTTCGCCTCGCTGCCGTACCGGATCATGCACCAGTTCCAGATCCCGCTGTACGACCAGATGCGGGAGCGCGACAAGGAGTTCTATCAGCGTCTGGAAGCGGCCGGCTTCGAATTGGATTGGGGTGACGACGGTTCCGGGTTGTTCATGAAGTACCTGCGGCGTGGATCGGGCTACTACATCGATGTCGGTGCCTGCGATCTGGTCGCCGACGGCAAGATCAAGCTCGCGCACGGCGATGTGGAACGGCTGACCGCGGACTCGGTGATCCTGGCCGACGGCACCGAATTACCGGCCGATGTCGTGGTCTATGCCACCGGGTACGGCTCGATGAACGGCTGGGCGGCCGACCTGATCGGCCAGGAGGTCGCCGACAAGGTGGGCAAGGTGTGGGGGCTGGGGAGCGACACCACCAAGGATCCGGGACCGTGGGAGGGCGAGCAGCGCAACATGTGGAAGCCGACCCAGCAGCCCAACCTGTGGTTCCACGGCGGCAATCTGCATCAGTCCCGGCACTATTCGCTGTATCTGGCACTACAGCTCAAGGCCCGGTATGAGGGTATGCCGACCCCGGTGTACGGCCTACAGGAGGTACACCACCTGTCCTGACCGGTTCCCCTTCCTCGGCGAGGAGACGCGTATACCCCCAAATAGGCAGGCTTTCAGGGGTATACGCGACTGCTCGCGGGGAGAACTGGCAGCCGATCTATCCGCTCAGGCGCGGGTCACCAGACCCAGACCGACATGTCATCGGGCGGGTAGTTCTGGCAGACCGCGGTCGACGCCGCGACGACGCCCTTGTTGTTGAAGAAGATCTTGGCCCAGTTCGGCCAGTTCCAGGCCAGCTGCTCGTAGAAGGCGTTGGTGGCCGTGTCTTCCGAGTACTGGCGGCGGCCCGCGTAATCCATGGCGAAGAACCAGTGGATGCGGTCCTGGACGGCGCGGTGCACCTCGGGGGACTTGTTGTTGTAGTCGATCATGTAGCGCTCGTAGTAGACCGGGTTGGTGTCGCGGGTCGCGGCCAGGATCTGCTCGGCGGTGCACGGGGTCTTGAGGATCTTGCTGGGAATCGGGTACTCGTCGGTGGCGTCGGCGGAGGCGACCGGTGCCAGCGTCAGTGCCGCCGCGGCGGCCAGCGCGGCCATTGTCAGCTTCTTCATCATCGGTGTCTCCCTTACTGGGTGAGCAGGACGCGCTTGTCCGGGCAGTAGTAGTTCATCGCGGCGCCGAGGAACTGGTAGGTCTGTTGCGTGCTGGTGCCGCGCGCCAACTGGTCGGAGACGAACTTGGCCGAGTCCTGGGCATTGGCATCGACACCGCGATCGAGGCGTTTGCAGGCGATCTTGCCGATCCAGGCGTTGAAGTCCTTCTGCCCGTATATGCCGTAGGTGTGCAGCTCCTTGGCGAAGTCGCTGTCCGGGTCGGCCTGCGCGGGCGCGGCCAACGCCAGCGAACCGGCCGCCAGTGCCGCGGCCACCGCCGCGGTGAATCTCGTCGTCGCCATCCCGAACTCCTTACTTTTCCGGTGCACCGGCCGGCACCGGTTCCGTCGGCGGCGTCGGCCACGGGGACGGCACGGGCCGCCTGCGGACCTGCTGGGGCCACCAGAACCATTTACCCAACAATGCCGCGATCGAGGGCGTCATGAATGCCCGGATCACCAGGGTGTCGAACAGCAGACCCAGACCGATCGTAGTGCCGACCTGTCCCATCACGGTCAGTTCGCTGACCGCCATGGAGATCATCGTGAAGGCGAACACCAGACCGGCGGCGGTCACCACCGAACCGCTGCCGCCCATGGCGCGGATGATGCCGGTGTTCAGGCCGGCGTGGATCTCTTCCTTGAGCCGGGCCACCAGCAGCAGGTTGTAGTCGGCGCCCACCGCCAGCAGGATGATGACAGCCATCGGCAGAACCATCCAGTGCAGCGGGATACCGATGATGTGCTGCCAGATCAGCACCGAGATCCCGAATGCCGAACCGAGTGAGATCACGACGGTGCCCACGATCACCGCGGCGGCCACCACACTGCGGGTGATCAGCAGCATGATGATGAAGATCAGCGCGATCGAGGCGATCCCGGCGATGATGAGATCCCAGTTGGCGCCGTCCTGCATGTCCTTGTAGGTGGCGGCGGTGCCGCCGAGATAGATCTTGGAGCCCTCCAGCGGGGTGCCCTTGATCGCCTCCTTGGCAGCGTTCTTGATCGCGTCGATACGGGCGATCCCGGCGGGACTCAGCGGATCCCCGTCGTGGCTGATGATGAAGCGCACCGCGTGCCCGTCCGGGGACAGGAAGTTCTTCATCCCGCGTTTGAAGTCTTCGTTCTCGAAGGTCTCCGGCGGGAGATAGAACGAGTCGTCGTTCTGGGCGGCGTCGAAGGCCTCACCCATCGCCGACGAGTTGTCCTGCATCGCCGACATCTGGTCCTGGATGCCCTTTTGGGTCTGGTACATGGTCAGCATGTAGCGCTGCATGTTCTTCATGGTCGCGATCATCTGCGGCATGAGGACGACCATCTGGGGCATCAGCTCGTTGAGGCGCTCCATGTCCGGGATGATCTCTTCGAAGTTGTCGGTCATGACGTCGATACCGTCGAGGGTGTCGAAGATGGACCGGATCGCCCAGCAGCCCGGGATGTTGAAGCAGTGCGGTTCCCAGTAGAAGTAGTTGCGCATGGGCCGGAAGAAATCGTCGAAATTGGCGATGTTGTCCCGCAGTTCGGCGATATCGAGCGACATGTTCTTCATCTTGGCCACCATCGACGACGTCGTCTGCGCCATCTGCACGGTGATGGAGTTCATCTTCTCCATGCTCGTAATGGTGGTCTGCATGTCATCGGCCTGCTTGAGCATGTTGGCCATCATGTCCTGCTGGTACTTCTCGTTCATTTTCTGAGTCGTACCCTGCATGCTGATCTGGAACGGGATCGAGGTGTGCTCGATCGGCGTGCCCTGCGGCCGGGTGATGGCCTGTACCCGGCCGACGCCCTCGGTGCGGAAGATGGCCTTGGCGATCTTGTCGATCACCAGGAAGTCCGCCGAGTTGCGCAGATCGTGATCGCTTTCGACAAGCAGCAGTTCGGGATTCATCCGCGCCTGCGAGAAGTGCCGCTCGGCGGCCGCATAACCCTCTTGGGCGGGCAGGTCCGTCGGAAGGTAGTTCCGGTCGTTGTAGTTGGTCTGGTAGCCGGGCAGCGTCAGCAGGCCGACCATCGTGATGGCGATGGCGCTCACCAGAATGGGCCCGGGCCAGCGCACGATCGCGGCGCCGATCTTGCGCCATCCGCGAGTGCGCATGGCACGCTTGGGTTCCAGGGTCTTGCCGAACCGCGAGACGATGCTGATGATCGCCGGCCCCAGGGTCAGGGCGGCCAGCACCACCACGATCATCCCGATCGCCAACGGAATGCCCAGGGTGATGAAGTAGGGCATGTTGGTGAAGTGCAGGCAGAACGTGGCGCCCGCGATCGTCAGACCCGAGCCCATCACGACGTGAGCCGTGCCGTGGAACATCGTGTAGTAGGCCGATTCTCGGTCCTCGCCCTCGGCGCGGGCCTCCTGATATCGGCCGAGCAGGAAGATCGCGTAGTCCGTCGATGCGGCGATCGCCAGCGTCACCAGTAGGCCCGTCGCGAAGACCGACAAGCCGATGATCTCGTGGTAGCCCAGGAAGGCGACGACCCCGCGCGCGGCGAGCAGACACATCACCACCATGACGAGGGTGACGACCGTGGTGATGAAGGACCGGTAGATCAACAGCAGCATCACGATGATGACCAGGAACGTCAGCCCCTCGATCATCTTGAGGCTGCGGTCCGCCGCGATCTGCTGGTCGGCGGCCAACGCCGCGGGCCCGGTGACGAAGACCTTCAGCCCGGGCGGCGGCTGCATGCCGTAGACGATGTCCTGGACCTTCTCGATGGACTCGTTGGCCAGCGCCTCGCCTTGGTTGCCCGCGGTGTAGACCTGCACGTAGGTGGCTTTGCCGTCGCTGCTCTGGGCGCCGGCCGCGGTCAGCGGGTCACCCCAGAAGTCCTGGACGTGCTGGACGTGGTCGGGGTCGGCCTCGAGCTTGCCGATCATCTCCTTGTAGAAGTCGCGGTCGGCCTCGTCGAGCTGACGATCGGCCTCCAGCACGATCATGATCGAACTGTCCGAGGTGAACTCGTCGAAGACGGTGCCCACCCGTTTGACGGCGATCACCGACGGCGCGTTCGACGGGCTCATCGACACCGACCGCATCTGGCCGACCTCTTCGAGCTGGGGAACCGCCACGTTCAGCAGCCCGATCAACACGGCCCAGACGATGACGATCGGCAGGGCCAGCGTCCGGATCCAGCGGGCGACGCCGCCGCCGCGGTGTGCCCGCGCCACCGGGATCGCATCGGTGCGGGGTTCACCACCGCCGTCGGTCATGGTCATGCGGACTTCACCAGGCAGTAGGTGTGCGCGCCGACGCCGTTGACCGTGCGCTCGTCCTTGACCTCGTCGTCGACGGTGATCCGGCAGGACAGGGTGCTGCCGTCACCTTGGCCCGAGATCGTCGGGAACACCGAGGGCGCGGTGGTGCTCAGCGTGATCTCCCAGGGCAGCGTGACGTTGTCCGCGCGCACCGGCTTGGCGTCCAGGTCCATGTAGTTGACGTTGGCCGTCGCGCCGGGCTCACCCCACACCTCGTATTTGACGACCTTGGGGTCGAACGGCTCGGAATCGTCGGCGGCACTGTTCTCGGTGGACACATAGCCAGGCCCGGTGCCGAAGAACGTCCGCACCCGCATCACCGTGAACGTACTGACGAACACCACCGCGAGGATCACCAGCGGGATCCAGATCTTCTTCAGCACGTTCACCGCTGAGATGCCATTCGCTCTGCGACCTTTCATACCGCGTGGGGCCCACGCCCGGACGCCGGTCAGAGTAGCCTTGTCCGACTGCGGTCAGGTTAGCCATGCGGCTAAGCTTCTACAAGTCGCACGGCTAGAAAATGTGACGAGCGCTACTCATCTGCCGCAGCGCCGGTAGCGACATGCCAAAGTGTCCGGGAAAGGAGGAGGTGCCCAGTGGCCAAGCCGGTATCGCAGCGCGGGTTCGCGCGCGAGCGGGTCATCGAGGCCGCGCTGCACCTCTTCGCCGAACGCGGTGTGAACGGGACTTCCCTGCAGATGATCGCCGATCACCTCGGCGTCCGGAAGGCCGCGATCTACTACCAGTTCCAGACCAAGGACGACATCGTGCTGGCGGTGGTGCGCCCGGTCTTCGACGATATGGAACGCCTGGTCCGGATCGCCGAGTCGATCTCCTCGGCGGAATCCCGACGCGACGCCGCGATCAGCGGTTTCGTCGAACTCGCCGTCCGGCACCGCCGCATCGGATCGCTGTTCTACGGCGACCCCGCCGTGCTGACGCTGGTGCAGTCGCACCGCGAGTTCGAGGAGATCACCGACAGTCTGCGCGAATTGCTGATCGGTACCACCCACGACGCCGAAACCCGGGTGACCATCGGGATGATCACGTCGGGCATTTTCGGCAGCACCGCCGAGCCGCGCCTACAGGACATCGCCGATCAGGATTTGCACCGGATCCTGCTGGACTGTGCGCAGCGGATGCTGCAGTCGTCACGACCCGCTGAAAATCTCACCTAATTGCCCACCGACCTCCGCGGGGCCCGGTGGCGGCAGCGGGGTCGTCACCGTGACGGTGGTCGTGGGTCGGGTGGTCGCTGTCGTCGTCGGTGTGGAGGACGTCGGTGTGGAGGACGTCGGGGTCGAAGACGTGGACGTGGATTCCGAAGACGAGCTTTCCGAGCTTTCCGTGCTTTCCGAGGTGCCCGGTTCGTGCACGTCGACCAGCGGCTCTTCCCGGATGACATCGTCGCCGATGCTGAACACCAGCGATTTCGGCGTCACGGTGTAGGACTGTCCCTCGTTGAAGGCCACATATCCCGTGCCGGAGCGGGTGGCCGACAGCACCAATCGCGCACCGTCACGCACCCGGACGCCACGGTATTCGAAACCACCGTCGGGCTCGGCGCAGATGGCCACCCGGGAAGTCTCGGTGGCCCCGAAGATCACCGCGGTGTCGGGGGATGCGCAGCGGGCGAACGAACCGAGGTAACCCTGGTCGTCGGATTCGGGGGCGGCGCCGGCCGGACCGGAGAACACCAGCAGCGCGGCACCGGCCACCGCGGCGGCGGCGGACAGTTGAAGAGCAGGCGTGGCGGTCATCGCCTCCAGCTGACCATGCACAGGCACATTTGGGCCACCCGACGCGCCGTCGGCAAGCGTAATTGACGCCAACAACCGGTGATCCGCTACAGGTCGCCGTACTCGTCGAACCAGTGGGCCAGTTTGCCCCGGCGGCTGACGGCGCGCAGCCGGGCCTCGGCGGCGGCCCGCACTGTCGCGGTGGTGACGATGAGCAGTTCGTCGCCGGTGGCGATGCGGGTGTCCGGCAGCGGCACAAAGGTGTTGCCGTCCCTGATGATCAGGGTGATCACGGCGGGATCGGGCAACCGCAGCTCCAGGATGCTGACATTGTGCAGACGCGACGGCGACTGCACCGTCATCGTCAACAGCTCCGCGTCCAGCACGTCCAGGGGTGCCGCCTCGACCTGGATCTCGCGGGCGGCGCCGGATTCGGTGAGCCCCAGCAGCCGGGCGACCAGGTGCAGGCTGGGCGCCTGGATCAGGGTGAAGATCACCACCAGGACGAACACGATGTTCAGCAGCCGCGAGCTGCCCGAGACGCCCGCGACGATCGGAAAGGTCGCCAACACGATCGGGACGGCACCGCGCAGCCCCGCCCAGGACAGGAAGAGCTGCTCGCGCAGCGGGATGCCGAACCCGACCAGTGAGGCCGCCACCGAAACCGGCCGGGCCACCAACAGCAGCACCAGACCGGTCACGATGGCCGGTACCAGATCCCGGCCCAGCTCACTGGGATCGACCAGCAGACCCAGTAGGACGAACAGCCCGATCTGGGCCAGCCAGCCCAGACCCTCGGCGAAGGACCGCGTGGTCGATCGGTGTGGCAAGCCGGAATTGGCCAGCACGACCGCCGCCAGGTAGGCGGCCAGGAAGCCACTGGCGTGCACGCTGCCTGCGGCCGCGAAGGCCACCACCCCCAATCCGAAGGTGGCGATCGGGTACAACCCGGACGCCGGCAACGCCATGCGGCGCAACGTCACTGCGCCGACAAACCCGGTGGCGAGCCCGATGAGCGCTCCCGCGACGAGTTCGAAGACGATCTCCCACAACGTGCCCGCCGGTTCGAAGACGAACGGCACGACGCTGAACATCAGCACCAGGATCACCGCGGGGGCATCGTTGAATCCGGACTCGGCCTCCAGCAGCCCGGCCAGCCGACGGGGTAGCGGCAGCACCCGCAGTACCGAGAAGACCGCGGCGGCATCGGTGGAGGACACGATCGCCCCGAGCAGCAGTGCCAGCTGCCAGTCGAAGCCGAGTAGGAAGTGCGCGCCGGCCGCCGTGAGCGCCGTGCTGACCACAACGCCGACGGTGGCCAGCGCGCCGGCGGGTGCCAACACCTTTCGGATATCGGCGAATCGGGTGGTCAACCCACCCTCGACGAGGATCACCGCCAGGGCCGCGGTGCAGATGTTGCGTGCGGCCTCGACGCTGTCGAACTGCAGGCCGAGCCCGTCCTCACCGAGGACCACGCCGACAAGTAGGAAGAACAACAGGGCCGGGAAGCCGACCCGGGTGGCCACCCGGGTGCCGACGATGCTCGCCAGCAGCACGAGACCGCCGATCAGCAGCGACAGGTACAGCTCGTGCAGCGTCATTTCACCCCCGCCCCCTTACCGCGATAAGTCAAACTAGCGGGGTGGCAGTGCGCAAGATGCGGATCGGGGTGGCCGGCGCCGGCAACGTCGGCCGCTCGGTGGCGGGCGAGCTCGCCGGGTACGGTCACAAGGTTCTGCTGATCGAGCGGGAGCGACGGCGCTTCGAACCGGATTCGGTGCCTGCCGCGGACTGGCTGCTCGGGGACTCCTGCGAGCTGTCCACGCTGGAGGAAGCCGGGGTCCACACCTGCGATGTGGTGATCGCCGCCACCGGCGACGACAAGGCCAACCTCGTCATCGGCCTGCTTACCAAGACGGAGTTCGGCGTGCCACGAGTGGTGGCCAGGATCAACGATGTCGACAACCAGTGGCTCTTCGGCCCCGCATGGGGTGTCGATGTCGCGGTATCGACACCCGGCGCCCTGGTCGCCGCCGTCGAGGGAGCCATCGATGTGGGACACCTCGTTCGCCTGATGGGCCTGCGCGACGGCCGCGCCGCGCTGACGAAAATCACACTGCCCCAGCTTGATCCGCTGGTCGGACGTCGGGTCGATCAGTTGGACCTACCGGCGAACACCGCCCTTGTGACGTTGGTCCGGGCCGGCACCGTGCTGGTGCCGGCGCCCACCGACGTATTCGCCGCCGGGGATGAGTTGCTGCTGATCGCCGAAAGCACCGTGACCTGGCCCGGCGACAACCCGACGGCGCGGTTGCCCACCTGACGGTGTCTCGACCGTCACAACCCCCGCCCTCGCCGTCGTGGTCGCGTCGGGCAGGCTGGTGGTCGACATGACTGACGCTCCTCTTTCACCCGACCCGGACGCCGACCCCGATGCACTGTTCACCGCCTTCGGCGAGTGGGCGGCGGGCAACGGCACCGAGCTCTATCCCGCGCAGGAGGAGGCGCTGATCGAGCTGGTCTCCGGCAGCAACGTCATCCTGGCGACGCCGACCGGGTCCGGTAAGTCACTGGTGGCCACCGGCGCCATCTATGCCGCGCTGGCCGGTGATCGGGTCAGTTTCTACACCGCACCGATCAAAGCCCTGGTCAGCGAGAAGTTCTTCGCCCTCTGCGATGTGTTCGGGGCGGACAATGTCGGGATGCTGACCGGGGACGCGGCGGTCAACGCCGATGCCCCCATCATCGCCTGCACCGCGGAGATCCTGGCCAACGTCGCCCTGCGGGAAGGCTCCGAGGCCGATATCGGTCTGGTGGTGATGGACGAGTTCCATTTCTATGGTGATCCCGACCGCGGCTGGGCCTGGCAAGTTCCGCTGCTGGAGTTGCCGAGAGCACAGTTCCTGTTGATGTCGGCCACCCTCGGTGATGTCACATTCCTGCGCGAGGACCTCACCCGGCGCACCGGTCGGCCCACCGCGTTGGTCACCGGCGCCGAGCGCCCGGTCCCGTTGTTCTACTCCTACGCCACGACGCCGATGCACGAGACGATCGCCGAGTTGCTGAACACCCGGCAGTCACCGATCTACGTGGTGCACTTCACCCAGGCCTCCGCGCTGGAGCGGGCCCAGGCACTGATGAGCGTCAACGTATCCAGCAAGCAGGAGAAGGCCGCCATCGCCGAACACATCGGCGCCTTCCGGTTCTCCACCTCGTTCGGGTCGACATTGTCGCGGCTGGTACGCCACGGTATCGGCGTCCATCACGCAGGCATGCTGCCGAAATACCGACGGCTGGTCGAACAACTCGCCCAGGCAGGCCTGTTGAAGGTCATCTGCGGCACCGACACCCTCGGTGTGGGGATCAACGTGCCCATCCGCACGGTGGTGTTCTCGGCGCTGTCGAAATACGACGGTACCCGCACCCGGTTGCTCAATGCCCGCGAGTTCCACCAGATCGCCGGTCGCGCAGGGCGAGCCGGATTCGACACCGTCGGCAATGTCGTCGTGCAGGCGCCCGAGCACGAGGTGGAGAACCTCAAACAGTTCGCCAAGGTCGCCGACGACCCCAAGAAGCGACGAAAGCTGGTGCGACGCAAGGTTCCCGAAGGGATGGTGCCATGGAGCGAGAAGACCATGACCCGACTTGTCGAAGCCACTCCCGAAGCACTCACCAGCAGCATGCGGGTCTCGACGGCGATGGTGCTCGATATCGTCGACCGGCCCGGTGATCCGTTCGCCGCGATGCGCCGGTTGCTCACCGACAATCACGAACCGCGCAAGCGGCAACTCAGGCTGATCCGCGAGACGCTGGGCATCGCCCGCTCCCTGCTGCAGGCCGGGATCGTGCAGCGTCTCGACACCCCGGAGCCCGACGGGCGGCGCTACCGGCTGACCGTGGACCTTCCTGCCGACTTCGCCTTGAACCAGCCGCTGTCCACCTTCGCGCTCGCGGCGGTCGGTGTACTGGACACAGGCGCCGAAACCTATGCCTTGGATGTGGTTTCGGTGATCGAGGCGACGCTTGAGGATCCCCGTCAGATCCTGGCCGCACAGCTGAAGAAGGCCAGGGGCGAGGCCGTCACGGCCATGAAGGCCGAGGGAATCGAGTACGACGAGCGTATCGAACTGCTCGACGAGATCAGCTATCCGAAACCGCTGGCCGAGCTGCTGGAGCACACCTTCGCGGTGTATGTGCAGACCAATCCATGGGCCGCCGACGGGGTGCTGTCACCCAAGTCCGTGGTCCGCGAGATGTGGGAAAAGGCCATGACGTTCCGGGAGTACGTCAGCCAGTACGGGCTCACCCGTTCCGAGGGCGCGGTGTTGCGCTACCTGTCGGATGCGTTCAAGGCGCTGCGCTCGGGTGTGCCGACGGCGGCGCGCACCGAGGAGGTCATCGATATCGTCGAGTGGCTGGGCGAGCTCGTCCGCCAAGTTGATTCGAGCCTCCTCGACGAGTGGGAGCAGCTGACCAGCCCCGAACTGCCCCATGACGTCCCGGTGACGGTACCGGCCCGGCCGCGGCCGCTGACCGGCAACGACCGCGCCTTCACCGCCATGGTGCGCAATGCCCTGTTCCGCCGGGTGGAGCTTTTCGCCCGGCGGCGCTGGGCCGAACTGGGAGAACTCGACGCCGGCTCCGGATGGAACGCCGAGCGTTGGGCGGAGGCCGGTGCGGAGTATTTCGACGAGCACGACGATATCGGCATCGGCCCGGATGCGCGCGGACCCGCCATGGTGATCATCGACCGCCAACCGGGCCGATGGGAGGTGCGGCAGATCATCGATGATCCGGCACGCGAACATGATTGGGCGATCGTCGCCGAGATCGACCTGGCCGCCTCCGACGAGGAGGGTGCGGCGGTGATCCGTCTGATCGGCGTGGGCGCGGACTAGCCCGACGGCGCCGGAGCTCAGGGAGATCCGGTGAGGCTGCGCAGCGTGTCGATCTCCCGCGGTCGGTACGGCCGGCCGTCGTCGAAGATCAGATCGTGGAACCACTCCCGGGGCGGGTCGAGATAGGGCTTGTCCCAGGAATCCCACGGCAGGTAGGTCTGCGTCTTACCCGCCACCAGGCCCCAGGTGTACGCGCCGACGTGGCGCCGTTTGGCCACCGGCAGCACTCCCTCGATGGTGCTGCCCTCGGTGCGCGCCAGGTATTCGGTACACATCATAGGTCTGCCCCACGGCTGGAGTTCCTCGATGCGCCGCTCGAATCCGGCGGGGTTGTCATAGCTGTGGAAACTCAGCACATCGGCGAGATCCAGCTGAATGGACGCCATCTCGCTGCGCCGGGCGGCGTCCCGCCATTCGCCTTCCCAGACACCGGTGGTCAGCGGTTGGACCGGGTCCACCGTGCGCGCCCAGCGGAATACCTGCGGCAGCAGCTCGGCCACCAGTTCGGGCTTGTCCTTGCGTTCGGTCTTCGCATAGACCGCGGCGGGATTGTCCGGCTCGTTCCACAGATCCCAGCCCAGCACCCGTTCGTCGTTGCGGAACTGGCTGATCACGCGGATGACCTACTCCTGCAAAACCTGCCGGTAGCGCCGGTCGTCGAGGCGTTCGGCCCCGGGGCTCTGCACCCAACCCGAGTTGTGCACCCCGCGGGTGGGCGCCCGTTGCGGCCCACTGCGCGGCAGCGGATCCCAACACGAGTCGAAGAGAACCAACAGCGGTCTGATGCCATGCTTTGCCGCGATATCGACGAAGTGGCCGAGGCGACGGTGGAATCCGAGCCGATCCTGCGTCCAGAGCTGATCATGCAGGAACACCCGAACCGTGTTCAACCCGATCGAGCGGGCCATCCGCAGCTCGTTGTCGATACGTGCTGGATCGAAAGTCCTGGCTTGGAACATCTCCAGCTGGTTGATCGCATTAGAGGTGATGTAGTTGGCACCGACGAGCCAGCCCTGCGCACGAAACCACCGGTGCGCACGATCTGTCGACCAACGGCCCGCCACGGCCGCCGAGGCAGTGGCCGCCGTCGACAGCGCCGCGGCGGCCGGTGTCGCGAGCAGCGGAACCTTGAGGAGTGTTCTGCGGCGCACCGGTCGATCTGGTCGAATTCCATTGGTGTGTCTCAGATCACGAACCAAGTTGTCGTCCTTCGATTTCGCGGTGGTCATCGATCCCCCGGACAGCGGTACCGTACCCACATCGGCACCGGCGTACACAAATCGACCCGGCGCGAAAGCGCCGGGTCGATCTGTTCACACAGCTCAGGGTGTCAAAATGACTTTCACCGCGCCGTCGGCCTTCCGCTGGAAGATGTCGTAGGCATGGGGTGCCTGATCGAGCGGCAAGACGTGGGTGGCAAAGGTGTCGACGCCGAGCGGGTCGTCGTCGTCGAGCAGCGGCATGATGTCGTCCACCCACTTCTTGACATTGGCCTGGCCCATCCGAAGCTGAACCTGCTTGTCGAACAACGTCAGCATCGGCATCGGGTCGGCCATCCCGCCGTACACACCGATCAGCGATATCGTGCCGCCGCGGCGGACGATGTCGATCGCGGAGTACAGGGCGCCCAGCCGATCGACGCCCGCCTTCTCCAGCAGCGGCTTGGCCAGGGCATCAGGTAGCAGACCGCTGAGTTGTTGGGCCACTTTGGCTATCGGCGAACCGTGCGCTTCCATACCGACGGCGTCGATCACCGAGTCGGTACCGCGACCACCGGTGAGCTCCCGGATGGCTTCACCCAGATCCGGATTCTGGTCGAGGTCGAGAGTGCGCAGCCCACGCCGTTGAGCCCGCGCGAGACGTTCGGGCACCCGATCCACCGCGATGACGTCATATCCCAGGTGGGCTGCGATCCGGGCGGCCATGTCGCCGATGGGCCCCAGCCCGAGCACGGTCACCGAACCGCCCTCGGGAATTCCCGCATAGGCCACCGCCTGCCAGGCGGTCGGTAGGACGTCGGACAGATATACGAACCGCGAATCCGGCGGACCCTCCGGCACCTTGATGTGGGTGAACTGTGCCTGCGGCACTCTCAGCAACTCGGCCTGGCCACCCGGCACCTGCCCGTAGAGCTCCGAGTACCCGAAGAGTGCAGCCCCCATACCGTGTTCGCGTACCTGGGTTGTCTCACACTGTGTGTAGAGGTCCAGATCGCACATGTAGCAAGAGCCGCACGAGATCTGGAACGGCACCACCACCCGGTCGCCGACCTTCAGATTGGGGACATCGGCACCGACCTCCCGAACGATCCCCATCGGTTCGTGGCCGAGGATGTCGCCCTGATTCATGAAGGCGCCCAGCACCTCGTAGAGGTGCAGATCGGAGCCGCAGATATTGGTGGAGGTGACCTCGATGATCGCATCGGTCGGCTGTTCGATCTTCGGGTCGGGTACCTGTTCTACCCGAACATCGCGTTTTCCTTGCCAGGTGACAGCTTTCATGCAACAGGCGATACCCGGGAGCCACCGTCCGAAACGGGGACAGGTCTCAAGGATTGCCGTGTGCTGGCAGGCCTCGGGTGGCCGGGCCTTCCAGCAGGGTTCCATCCGGTGCGAATCGGGATCCGTGCAGCGGGCATTCCCACGCGCAGTCGGCGTCGTTCCAGGACACGATGCCACCCAGGTGTGGGCATAGCGATGTCATCGGGCCGCGATGCCCGGTGACGAGAAGTGCAAAAGCCCCTGCCGAACCGGCTTGTCAGTCCGACGAACCCTCGGTGTCGTCGAAGAAGGCCCATCCGTCATCAGACTTGACCTCCATGCGCCAACCGAGTTCGGAGTTGTCTGCCTTGGAATCGACGAACCAGGCGTGCGCGTCCTGCGCGCTCTCGATGTCTTTGGTGTCGACGACGTCGCCGTGCGGGTTCAGAACTCGATAAGTAGCCATAGCTCAGGTACTTTCCCGTTTTCGTCGCGACTAACCCAGGTGGTCCGGTACCGATTCGACTCGGCCATCGCGGGTACCCCTTTCCGATGACAGGTCCAGACCCCGACAAGCGTGAATCCGAGCACGGCGAGCCCGACGTCGAGGATGATCCCAAGGTGGCCGGCTCACGTGCCGACGACGATGACGGCGGCTCGTATGTGGGCCGCACCTTCTCCGACGACGACTTCGACAGCGGGCAGACCGGTGCCGAGGCGCGCAGCGAGGCCGACTAACGCAGTTCGATATCGACGACCAGCGGACGGTGATCGGACAACGCGACCTTGGGCGCGTCGGCGAAGCGGGCCCGCAGTCCGGCGTCGTCGGTGAGGATGTGGTCGAGTTGCTTGTCGGGGGCGTCCGCGGGGAAGGTCGGGGCACTGGCCAGCGACCGGAATCCGGTGGCACGTGCCACCGTATCGGGCGTCAGATTCAGATCGCCGGTCAAGACGTGCGGGCCGGGAAGCCCCCGCAGATCGCGCAACAACCGGCGCAGTTGCCTGCGATTCCATCCCGGGACGAACGAGAGATGGGTATTGGCAACCGATATCGGCCCCAGTGGCGTGTCCAGTGTCGCGATCACGGCGGCACGCGGCTCCTCTTTGATCAGGACGACCTTCCTGGGCCCCGGCAGGTACAACGGAAACCGCACCGGGATCCGGGGCATCCTGACCACCTGCCAACTGGTGGCCGGGAAGCGGGATAGCAGCGCGATACCGTATGCAGCGGTACCTGGCTGTTCTGCACCGTCGGCCGCCATCCACGTCGCACCCGGCGTCCCCGCGATCGCGGCGACGAACTGATGCGCCACCGCGCCCATCGCGTCCGCGGCCACCGCAGTCAGATCGGCCCGGCCCGATCGTGGCTGTTCGAGGTCGACCTCCTGCAGCGCAAGGATGTCCGGGTCGAGACGTTCGATGCAATCAGCCAGTCGTTCCGGGTGCACGCCGTCCCCGACGGTGCGTCCGTGCAGGATGTTGAAGGTGGCTATCCGCATCATCCATGCATACCCAGGTTTGCCCGCCGATGTCGCGGTGGCCCACCCGGTGCTCGCCCACCGCCTCGGCCGGATGGCTCAGTGATTGCGCAGCTTCTCGACAAGCTTGTCCTTGGTCAGTTTCGAGTAGCCCGTCATACCGAGCTCCTTGGCGCGCTTCTTGAGGTCGGCAACGTTCCAGTCCTCGTAGGATCCGGATTTGCCGCCCTTGCGCGCCACCGCGGTCTTACCGCGCGCGGCGACCGCATTGGAGATCCGTGCCGCCTTCTCCTTCGAGTTGCCCTGCTCTCGCAGGTCTTCGTACATCTTCTCGTTCTTGATCGATGAGTTGGGCATGCGGGTGGATTCCCGGCCACATGCCGGGTGAAACGGATCGTCAACCCTTGGCGACCTTGCGGACCAGACTGCGGGTCGCCTTCTCCAGGATCGCCACCGCGGCCGCCCGGTCCTTCTGTCGCGCGGCGCGTCTGGCCGCGGCCGCGATCGTGGCCCCCTGCTGGTAACCGGCGACCACCCGTGGGTCGACATACGAGCTTCGCGCCACCGCGGGGGTGTTGCCCAGCTCTTCGGAAACCTGTTTCATCACCCCTGACACCGCGCGCTTGCGTGCGCGTTCCGTCTCACCCGGGTCGGCTTCGGCGAATGCCGCGGCCGCCAGCACGGTGCCGTGCCAGGTTCGCAGGTCCTTGACGCTGTACTCCTCGCCGACGATCTCCTTGAATCGCGTGTTGAGGTCCGATGCGTGGATATCGACCCAGCCCGAGGCATTGCGGCACACCAGCAACCGCTCGGTACGGGCGTCCCGACGCAAGAGTGCCCGCACCGCGCGCAGCACCTCGGGATCATCGATCTCCCATATCCGGCGGACCCCGCTCTTGGCCGGAAAGTCGAAGGCCACCGCGCTCTTTCGCAGGGTCACGTGCTCACATTGCAGGGTCGCCAGCCCGTAGGACTCATGCTCCTCGGCGTACTGTTCGCCGCCGGCGCGGAAGTAGCCGAGGTCGAGCAGGTGCAACGCCAACGCCAGCACCCGGTCCCGGGACAGCCCGCGGCCGGTGAGGTCGGCGGCGATGCGCTCCCGCCATGCGGGCAGCGCGGTCGACATCTCCAGCACCCTGTCGAACTTCTCCTCGGCTCGCTCCTCCTGCCAGGCCTGGTGGTACAGGTACTGCCTGCGGCCCGCGGCATCGGTGCCCACCGCCTGGATGTGGCCGTTGGCGTACGGGCTGATCCACACCTTGCGCCAGGCCGGCGGGATGACGAGATCGTCGATACGGGCCCGGTGATCGGCGTCGGCCAGCGGCTCTCCGTCGGGACCCCGATAGGTGAAGCCTTTCCCCCTGCGCTGCCGGGTGATGCCGGGGCCGTCGAGATTACTCCGCCGCAACCGCATGCGTTCTATTACCCTGTCCGCGAGCGCTTTACACCTGTTCAGCGTCGCGCAGGATGTCCCGGAGCCGGTCCAGCGGATCGCCCTGCTCGGGATTCAGTCGGCGTTCCTGGACACCGGGGGTCGACGTGCTGCCCGGGGTGCTCGCCGCCGGTGGCGGTGGCGCGCCGGCGGGCGGGGGTTGCGGTACGGGCGGTAGCGGCTGCGACAGCGCGGCGATCTTGGCGGCGAGCCTGGCCGCCGCCTGCGCGCGGATCTCCCGACGGTCGGGATCGGAGTCGGTGTTGTCGGCGAAACAGCCGGGCGGCGCCTGCTCGACCACCTCGCCGGCGCGGCGATAGTGCTCGCGCGCGTCATCGGCCTCGACGGCGGCGACTGCCCGGTCCCCCAGGGTTTCGCGCACCAGGACCAGATCGACCCGCAGCGAACAGGAACGGCCGCCATCGACGCGACCGAGCACCGCCACGAAGTCCTCCTCGGCCTGGAGGAGTCGGTCATCACGGGCCGCCGCGACGCCGTCGGCGAACCGCTGTGTCGCAGCTCTGTCGGCCATTGCACTCCACCTCAGTAAGCCTGCGATGAGCAACAGGATCAGCACCACCGGGGCGGAGAGCACCAGTATTCGCTTGCGCGGGATGGTCACCGGCCCACCTCCTCCCGGTCCAGTCTGGTGCGACGGACTTCCCGTAGCGCGTGGTAGAGCGCCCCGAGCAGCAGGACCGCCGCCGCACCGCTGAGCACCCAATACAGTTCCCATCCCGACGCCGGCTGCCTGCTCGCCGCGGGCTCACCTGCCGTGGCAGCGTCGGTATCGAGCTGATCATCGACGGAACCATCGGGTTCGCGCGGTACGTAGGGCACCCCGAGTTGGTCGGCGACGGCACGTAGGGTCTGTGCGCCGCCGGTCCCGTATCCGAGCACGGCTCCGCCGTCGACGGAGTTCTCGGACAGTGCGAATTCCCGTGCGGGAAAGATGGATCCGGGTGTGCCGGAGCCCAGGTAGAACACCAGGTTCCGGGCCCGAGGGAATTGCTGGGTCGCCCCGATGAGCTGGTAACGCAACACCGTCGCCGCGGCACCGGCATTCGCGGTGTCCGCGGGTGCGGCGGCATCGGCGTCGATGGACGCGGCCATCGGGCGCAGGCTCCACGTGTCGGCGGACAGCGGCCACTCCAACGAAGGCCGGTCCGCGAAGCCGATCACGGCGAAACGGGCATCCGGATAGCGGTCGATCAGCGCCTCGATATCGTTGCGCGCCTGTTCCATCGAGGGCCCCGCCATATCGGGTGATCGATCGACGACCAGGAAGACATTCGGGTCACGATCACCGGCGACCCGGCTGACCGCCTGCTCAGAGCCGCCGATCACCGGTCTCAGCAGTGCACCCGACAACAGGAGTACCGCCGTCACGAGCACCCACCGCCTGCCGAGCAGGCCGATTTCGGTGTGCCTGCCGCGCAGACCGAGCACACTCGCGGTGATCACCAGCACGCCCGTGGCGATGAGCAGCCATACCGGCAGCGCGGGTTGCAGCGTCATCGACGGATCACCACCGGCAGCAGCAGCACCGCGGCGATCGCCAGAATTGCCGCCAGCACAGCCGGATCCGGCGTCTCCGCGGCGAACGCGGCGACACCCTCGGCATCGGGCACAGGTGGCGGCGGATTGCGCCTGATCTCGGCCAGCCGGGCACCCACATCGGCGGTGGCGGGGAATGCGCGCCCCCCGGTGGCCTCGGCCAGCTGGGCCGGCAGTCCGGCGCCCGTGCTGATGGCATTGACCTGCACGGCGCCGTCGCGAGCCAGGGCGCGCACGGCGGCATCGCCGAACAGGGCCGGCGCGGGATCGTCAGGTAGATCGGCGGGCCCGATGTAGATCAGCGACCGGCGTTGCGGTGCCGCGGATTCGAACTCCGGGAACCCGGTCAGGCAGAGCGCCAGGATATCCGGCACCGTCGGCGCATAATCGGCATAGGAGACACTCGAGGTCAGCGCCGCGGGGTCGGCGAACCGAGCTGCGGCGTACTGGTAGTCGCGGGTCAGCGGGATCACCCGTCGGTTGGCCGAGGTCAAACCGATGCGCTCGCTGCCGAACCCGCGCACCGTCTCGGCGAAGTACCGCATGGTCGTCTGCACCGCCGCATCCTCGGATCCGTCACCGACGCACACCATGATGTCCTCGGGCTGAGCTGATGCGGCCTGCCGTTGCGGTATGGGCAACCCGGTCGGTCGAGCGGCGGCCAGCGTTGCGGCTGAGAATGCCGCCAGCAGCAGCACGATACCCAGTGCAGCCGAGACGGCCTGTAGCCGTGCGGCGCGCACGTACTCCGGAAGGGCCGTCAGCCGCCGGGTGTTGGCCAGCACGCGCGGCGGCCGCTCGAGAGTCCGGGACGGCCACAGCAGGGCGGCGGCGATGCAACCGGCCAGACCCAGGCACGCGAACACCACGACGGCCCACCACGTCAGATCCATTCGCGCACCAGCCGTTCCGCGGCATCGGCGGCAACCTCGACATCGGTGATCGTGGTCCGGTTGAACTGGACGTCGGCGAGGACGGTGAGCACCGGCGCCGCGGGGGCCAGGGCGCCCTCGGCGATCTCGGGCAGCTGGAGATACTCGGCGCGCTGTCCGGTGGTCTCCCGCAGAAAGCGGCGCACGTGTCCGCTGAGCTGGGATGCGGCCGCGGCCGGGCTGAGATCGGCTGCCCGGTAACGCATCCTGGTATCGGCGATGGCTCGCAGCGCCCGGCGCCGGGTCATGGCTGTCCGCGCCGCTCCCAGCACGGCGTGCTCGGCTCGACCCGGCGCGGTCCACCACAGCACGCCCAGGTACCAACCGACGACCGCGGCGACGATGATCCCGGCGCCCCACAGCCCTGCCATGGACGCCGGCGGCGCATCCAGCAGGTACCTCAACAGATCATCCGGCACGGGCGTACACCCCCGTCATCGCCACCAGTGCCGCAGCGATGCCCGCACTCGACGCGATCCGCGCGTGCGGCACCCGCAGCTCGGTCATGAACTCCGAAAGATCATGCCTCCGTTGTTCTTCTGCCCGCTGGTAGGCACGCGCAACCTTCTCGCCGAGGACGTCGTGGCCGAGCACGCGGCGACCGTCGGCGACGTCGTATCCGGAGCCGGCATCGGCGGGGTCCACCGCGGGCCGGTCCCCGACCATCGCCCACAGCACATCGTGGCGCGCGCCGAGTGACTGCAGCACGTCGCGCAACCGATCGCTGATATCCGGTTCGTCGGCGACGACGATGACCAGCAGCGGATGCCGCTGATGGCGTGCCACCCACTGCAACTGGACCACGATATCGCTGACATCCGGCCGGCCGCCCACATGCTGGTGATAGCGGTGCAGCATGCGTTCGATATGGGTTTCGCCACGCCGCAGGCGGATGTCGACACACCCCCGACGATCGCCGGTGACCAGCCCGATCTCATCCGACCGCGGCAGCGTGATGAGGCCGATTGCGCCGATGATATGCGACGTCAGTTGCGATTTCGGTTCGCCGGTCGGGGCCTGGGCACGGGCATTGCGACCACCGTCTGCGACGACCAGGATCTTGTGGTGCTTCTCGGTGACGAATTGTTTGACCAGCGGGTGGCCGGAACGCGCGGTTGCCTTCCAGTCGATATCGCGGACATCGTCGCCGGGGACGTAGGGCCGCAGCTCGTCGAATTCCAGGCTCCTGGTGTGGACGAGGGCATACCGGCCGCCGGCGAGCATGCCCGCCGCATCCCGGCCGATGTAGGCCTTGGCCGCATCGAGGTGCTTACCCATCGTCGGCTCAGGGGACCGGGACGGCCCGCAACACCGCGTCCACCACGGCATCGGGTGTGACCCTGGCGCTGGCGGCTTCGAACCCCAGGACCATCCGATGCCGGAGGACTCGGTGCGCCAGCCGCGCGATGTCATCGGGTAGGACGTGATTGCGTCCACGCAGGACGGCCAAAGCCCTTGCGGTGCGGCAGAATGCGATGGTGGCTCGTGGGCTCGCACCGTACTCGATCAGCCGGGCGACATGTGCGGGAAGGTGTCCGTCCGGATCGCGGGTCACGCCGACCAGCCGGCCCGCGTACTCGACGAGCGCGCGATCCATGTGCACGGTGCGTACCGCGGCCTGGGCGCGGCGGACGTCGTCGACGGTGACGACGGCGCGCGCGGGGTGCTCGCGATCGTAGAGTCCGGCATCCATCCGCTCGATGATCTCGACCTCGTCCTCGACCGAGGGGTAGGCCACCAGCTCCTTGAGCATGAAGCGGTCGGTCTGGGCCTCCGACAGCGGATAGGTGCCCTCCTGGTCGACCGGGTTCTGGGTGGCGATCACCACGAACGGGGACGGGATCGGATACTCCACGCCGGCGATGGTGGTCTGGCGTTCCTGCATCGCCTCCAACATGGCGCTCTGCGTCTTGGCGCTGGAGCGGTTGATCTCGTCGAGCAGCACGATATTGGCGTGTACCGGCCCGAGCCGGGTGGTGAAGGAGTTGCCGGCGGCCTCGTAGATCTGGGTGCCGATGATATCGCTGGGCAACAGGTCGGGGGTGCACTGGATGCGCCGGAAGCTGCCGTCGATGGATTCCGCGACCACTCGCGCGGCGGTCGTCTTCGCCAGACCGGGGACGCTCTCGACCAGCAGGTGCCCGCCCGCGAGCAGGGCGATCAGCATGGACTCGCGTAGCTGCTGCTGCCCGACGATCTTGGTGGAGAACTCGGCTGCCACCGCGGCGGCGACATCGCGGGCATCACCTAAGGCCGCGCCGTTGGGCTGCAGATGCGAAGCGGTCATGGATCCTTCCGGGGGTTTACCTGGACGGCCTCGAATACCCACGATGGGCGATCGCCAAGCGATGCCGGCGAATCCCGCCCCGCTGCCGGGTGCCTGTGCGCCACCGGTCGAACAGGGCCGTCACACCGACTGTGTGAATTTAGCTATGTTTGCTAAACATGGTTGGTGCCACAGCTCACCGACCCCGACGCGCCGGCGCGGCCGCGCGGGCCCGTCCGGCTGCTGTTGGACCCGGTGTTCGGCACCTTGTTCTGGGGCCGGATGTTCTCCATCGTCGCGGTCTGGACGCACAGCATCATCGCGGCGGTCGTGGTGTACGAGGCCACCGGATCGGCTCTGATGGTGGGGCTGGTCGGGGTCTTCCAATTCGGCCCGCAACTGCTCCTCAGTCCGGTCAGCGGCCGCTGGGCCGATTCCGGCAACCCGGGCAGGCAGATCCTGCTCGGCCGTCTGCTGTGCATGGCCGGATCGGGTTCCATTGCGGTCTGGATGTTCCTGCAGCCCGAGCAGCAGGGGACACCCGCGGCGGTGGCGGTGCTGCTCGGTTCGCTCATCGTCGGCATCGGCTTCGTGGTGGGCGGGCCCGCGATGCAGTCGATCGTGCCGGACCTGATCCGACCGGGCGAGCTGTCGACTGCGATGGCGCTCAACAGCATTCCGATGACGATCGGCCGCATCGCCGGTCCCGCGGCCGGGGCGTACCTGGCCGCCCACTTCGGCGCGGCCACCGGATTCGCGGTCAGCGCCGGCCTGCATCTGGTCTTCGCGTTGTTCATCATCGCGGTGCGGTTGCCGGCCCCTCCGGAACGGGCCGCCGACGCCGACCGCCGGGTGCGGGCCGCGCTGCGACACGTCTGGCGTGACCGCCCGCTGCTGATGGCCCTGCTCGCCGTCACGACCGTCGGCGTCGCCGCCGACCCTTCGATCACGCTGGCACCGGCGCTGGCCGATGCGCTCGGCGGCGGTACCCAGCTCGTGGGGATGCTGTCGGCGATCTTCGGAGTCGGCGCAGCGGTGGGGATGGGCGCGCTCGCCGTCATCGGTGGCCGGCTGCCGTCCGCGCGGGTGTCGTTCCTCGGGTTGACCGGACTGGGGCTGGGATGTGCGGTGCTGGCCGGCAGCGTCGTGCCCGCCGTCGCGATGGGCGGATTCGCGCTCGCCGGGCTGGGCTTCGGCTGGGCCTTGACCGGTTTGACCACGGTGGTGCAGGAGCGGGCGCCGCAGGACCTACGCGGTCGGATCATGGCGCTGTGGATGGTCGGCTTCCTCGGTTCGCGTCCGATCGCCGCCGCGGTGCTGGGCGGCACCGCAGACGTGGTCAACGTGCAGGCGGCCTTTGCGGTGGCCGCCGTGCTGACGCTGGCGGTGGCGGCCCTCTGCAGGCCCGCCAGCCTGGCCGGACCACTGCCCTGATGATCCGCTGACGGCGGCGGAATTTTTCGGCAACCGGATTGTTATCAAGGTTTGGCCCGTTTGTCACACGGGTAACTTTGGTAACAGGCGCAGCAAAGCGTCACACCGGTAACTACGAAAGAGCCGAATGGATCACCACCATGAACACAGTCCTCTTCCTCAGCGCCAGCGGCGCCACTTATGAGACCCGCGCCTACACCACCGCCGATATCACCGATCTCGTCAATGCCCAAGGGCTGCAGGCACTGACCAGCGCCGATCATCAGTTCGACTTCTGGTTCAGCCCCTCGGCCAGCGGCTGCCAACGTCGAGTCAACCGCACCGCCACCGAACTCCTGCTGGCCACGACCTCCCTCGGCCCCGGCAACGTACCTCTGTTGCGGGGTGCCGTGGTGATCGCCGGCCACGATGCCGACGGCGACCTGGACGGGTTGAGCTGGGAACAGCTCGACCAATTGGTGGACCGCCACCGGGCGCTGTCCGCGGGCACGCTGCGCGCGCTCTGGCGCCGGTTGAACCGGGACGAGCGTCAGCGGCGCCGGGCGATCGCCGCCCGTAAAGCGGCGCGCTCCGCTCAGACCGCCCGGCCGATGCCGAGAACCCCCGTCGCGCACTGACGTCACACCGCCGGGCACCGTCGGGACGGTGTTTCGGATACCCGTGAGCCGGTCGACCGGATCCGCGCTATTTTGAGCCTCATGCTCAACGCCGAACGTGATGCGGTCGCCCTCCGCTTCGCGGAATTGCTTCGCGATCTGGAGCGCACGCAACCCAACGACACCGAAACCGCGCTGCGGGAACTGACGGTCAACGCGGCAGCCGCGCTGCCGGGAGCCGTGTCCGCGAGCATCACGGTTGCGACCCGCGAGGGTGAGGTCAAGTCGGTGGCCGCCACCGATTCGGTGGCCGACAAGATCGACGATATCCAGCGACGCACCAAACAGGGGCCGTGCCTGGAGGCCGCCTGGGAACAGCACACCATGCGGATCCGCGATGTCGAGACCGAACAGCGCTGGCCGCTGTTCTGCCAGGAAACGCGACAGAACACCAGCATCCGCTCCTCACTGGCCTTCCAGCTGTTCCGCAACCGCGAAGCGATGGGAGCGCTCAACTTCTACGGCGAACGCACCGATGCCTTCGACGATGACGCCGTCGAACTCGGACTGATCCTCGCCACCCATACCGCGGTGGCCTGGAACCTGCTGGTACGCGACGAGCAGTTCCGGAGCGCGCTGGCCTCGCGCGATCTGATCGGGCAGGCCAAGGGCATCCTGATGGAACGCTTCGGGGTCGACGCCGCCGGGGCGTTCGGGCTGCTGCGCAGGCTCTCCCAGGAGAGCAACACACCCTTGGTCGATCTAGCCGAGCAGGTCATCGGTTCCAGGACTAGGGAGGACCAGCCCGGGTGAATTTCCGGCGTGGGTAAACTGAACTCATAGACCGTGGGTTCAGGTACGACGCCCATCCGGAGCCATCCTCATGGAGCCCAGATGACGTCCGACCCCATTGCCGCCGCCCTGCCCGAGCGGGCGGGCATCAACTCCAGCGATCCCGAGCTGATCCAGAAGTATCTGGACCAGTGCTATTCGACCCGATTCTCGATCAGCCGCATCGACGGCGCCGAGCGCGGTCCGTGCTCGTGCACGCACTCCAGGGTCGATGTCGACACCTTCGCGATCGAGGAGATCGCGCACACCGGCGCCGTGCAACTGCGCGCCGATCACGTCCCCGCCGTCGTGGCAATGCACGTCGTGGCCGGCCGCGTCGAGGTGGCGCACGGCGGCTTCGCCGCGGTCGCCGAGCCCGGGGCGTGGATTCTGGCCTCGAGCGGTCTCGGTGCCGTCCGGGTGAGCCTCACCGATGCCCAGCTGCGCTCGGTGGTGGTGTCCAAGGCCCTGCTCGCCGAGGTCGCAGCGATCGACACCGAGTCGCCGTCGGTACCGCGGTTCGCCGCGCTGACGCCCGACGAAGCCCACGCCACACATGCGCTCGAGACCACCGAACGGTTTCTGGACAGCCTGCTGACCCCCGAGAACGCCACCGACGACCCGATCGTGCTGCGATCCGCGGGCCGGATGCTGGCCAGCGCCGTGCTGAGCGCCTTTCCCAACGATCTGCCGACGGGCGCCCCCGATGCCGACACCGGGGCCGACCAACCTGCGCTGCTGCGCCAGGCGGTCAACTTCATCCAGGACAATGCCGCACGTGATATCAGCGTCCGGGACATCGCGGCCGCCCTCTACCTGTCACCACGGACCGTCCAGTACCTGTTCCGCCGGCACCTCAACACCACGCCGACGGCCTATCTGCGCACCATCCGGTTGGCGCAGGCGCGCAAGGAACTCATCGCCGGCGACCGGACGATGACCACCGTCGCGGCGACGGCGGCGCGGTGGGGCTTCGCCCATACGGGCCGGTTCGCCGTCCTGTATCGGCGAACCTATGGAGAGAGCCCGCACGAGACGCTGCGGCGGTGAGGCGCGCCGGTACTTCGCCGCGCGGCCGAGGATCGTCGCAAACTGGATCCGCCATCCCGGTAGCCTGAAGGTCGGTTGAGCAGCAGCCGCACAGGTCGCCTCAGCGACACCCCGCTTCGAGTGAGGGCGTCACATGACAGACACACTCCCCAGCGATACTCCGGTGCCCGTCGGAACGTCCCGACGGGCACTTCAGATGACCACACAGTGGCAGGATTTCGACCTGGCCGTGGTGACGGTGACCGGAGAACTCGACGCGACCAACACCGAAACACTGCTCGATTACGCATTGAGCAAGGTGGTGCTGTCCCAGCGGATGGTTCTGGACCTCACCGATATCGATTTCTTCGGCTGCGCGGGGTACTCGATGGTGAAGACGCTGGAGTATCGGTGCATCCTGGCCGACGTGGTACTGACGCTGCTGACCGGTCCCCCGGTTCGGCGCGTCCTGAAAGTGTGCGAGTACGCGGCCCGGCACGGCCTCTGAGACATCACCGCCGACCTGACATCGCTTCGCCCCACCGGGCCCATCGTGCAAAGATCGGCTGCGATGTCTGCGATGGTCGGCAGGAGCGCCGAGTGCCAGGTGCTCGACACGCTCGTGCGCACCGTCCGGGACGGCGGGAGCGAAGTCCGAGTCCTGCTCGGGCAGGCCGGCGTCGGCAAGACCACTCTGCTCGGCCACCTGCGCGCGTCCGCCACCGACTTCCACATCCTCGAGGCCACCGGCATCGAGTCCGAGATGGAACTGCCCTTCGCCGGTCTGCACCAGGTGTGCGCCCCCATCCTGGACCTGCGGGCCGCGCTGCCCGCCCCGCAGCGCGCGGCGTTGGAGAGTGCCTTCGGGCTCAGCGATACCGCCCCCACCCCGGATCGCTTCCTGGTCGGCCTCGCCGTCATCGGGCTGCTGGTCGACGCCGCGGCGCGGAGTCCAGTACTGCTGGTCGTCGATGATCTGCAGTGGCTGGACACGGTATCGGCGCAGACGTTGTTCTTCGTGGCGCGCCGACTACCCGACGTGCGGGTCGGCCTGGTCCTTGCGTTGCGCACACCGATCGACGGTATCGCCGGACTGCCCGCGATGGCCGTGACCGGCCTTACCGACGACAGCGCGCGCGAACTGTTGGAGTCGGTGTTCCCCGGCCGCCTCGATCCGGCGGTTCGCGACCGCATCGTGGCCGAGGCTCGCGGTAACCCCCTTGCCCTGCTGGCCATTTCGCAAGGACTCGACGCCGTCGACCTGGCCGGCGGGTTCCATCGTCCCGATCGGCGCCCGGTCGTGGCCGAGATCGAGGACCACTATCTGTCGACGCTGCGGTCCCTGCCGCCGGACGCCCGACGCGTCGTGCTGCTGGCCGCCTCCGAACCCGTCGGCGATCCGTCGCTGCTGCGTCGCGCGATGGAGACGGCGCAATTGCCGCCGGCTGCCGAGACGGCCGCCCGTGATGCCGGCCTGATCACCGTGGACACCCGCGTGCAGTTCCAGCACCCGTTGGCGCGCAGCGTCGCCTACCGCTCGGCCACCACCGACGAGCGCCGGGCCGCCCATCACGCGCTGGCGACCAGCACCGACCCGACCGTCGACCCCGACCGCCGCGCCTGGCACCGGGCGCTGGCAGCCGACGGTGTCGATGCCGATGTGGCTGATGAACTGGAGGCCTCGGCGCGGCGGGCCCGCCAGCGCGGCGGAACGGCCGCCGCGGCAGCCTTTCTCACCAGGGCCGTGGAGTTGACACCCGATCCGGCGATCCGCGGTGCCCGCGCCCTGGCGGCCGCCGAAGCCCATCGCGAGGTCGCCTCGTTCGAGGCCGCCGGGCAGTTGTTGGCGACGGCGCAATTGTGTCCGCTGTCGGATCTGCAGCAAGCACAGTGGGCGCAGCTGCGGACCCGCCTGATGTTCGTGTCGGCAAGGACCAGCGGTGACGCCGACGCACTGCTGTCCGCGGTCGACCAGTTCCGCACGGTCGCAGAACGATGGGAGGTGCTGGACCCGGTGATGGCCGGCCCGGCCTACCTGGAGGCGATGACGGCGGCAATGTATGTCGGACGCCACGGTGGCGACAAGGCCGCCGAGATCGGTGCCGCCGCCCGCGCCGCGTTCGCCGGCGCCGAGGGCGGCCGCCCGCTCGATCAGGTCGCCCGGGCCTTGGCCGACCGGCTGGCGTTGGGTGCCGAGGCCGCCATGCCCGCGGTACATGCGGCACTGGAGGCCTTGAAGACGGCGGGCCGAGACGAGGTCGCCGGCGTCGGCAACGACTGGTTCTGGCTCGGATTCCCGGCCGTGCACGAATCCCTGATCCACGAGGCATGGGATGACGAGGGCTGGCGCGACATCTCCGCGTATGCCATCCAACTGGCCACCGAACGCGGCGCACTCACACTGTTGCCCGCATCCTTGCTCGCGCGAGCCGGATCCGAGATGGAAGCCGGTGAACTCGCTTCGGCGCGCGATCTGGTCACCAAGGCACACGAGCTCTCGGTCGCGACCGGATACACACCGCCGCGGTATCACCGCCTCGTCCTCGCAGCCTGGTGCGGCGATGACGGCGAGGCATCCCGGCTGATCGATGCCGCCCTCACGGACAGTACCGCACGCGGCGAGGGCCGCATCACCGGGTTGGCGCATTACGGCGCCGCCGTGCTGAACAACGGTCGGGGTCGCTACCCGGAGGCCTTGGCAGCGGGTTTGCGCGCATTCGCCTACGAGGATCTGGGTTTCTACAACGAGATGCTGTTGGAACTCATCGAGGCCGCGGTCCGCTGCGATCAACCCGAGCAGGCCGACGAGCCGATGCGGTGCCTGCAGGCACGCACACTGGCCGCCGCGACCCCACGGGCGCTCGGGTCGCTGGCACGGTCACGGGCACTGCTCGCCGCCGGACCGGCCGCCGGGGAGCTCTACATCGAGGCTCTGGAACAGTTCGGCCGCACCAGACAGGCGGCGCAGCTGGCCAGGACACACCTGTTGTACGGAGAATGGCTGCGCCGCAATCGTTCCGCCAAGCAAGCCCGGGAACATCTGCGGGTGGCCCATGAGTCGCTGCACCGGATCGGGGCGACCGGATTCGCCGAACGTGCGCGGCGTGAACTCCAGGCCACCGGCACCAAGACCCGCAAGCAGCCGACCGCCGCCGGTGACGCGCTCACCTCCCAGGAACAGCAGATCGCCCAGCTGGCCGGCCGGGGACTGACCAACCAGGAGATCGCCGGCGAGCTGTTCATCAGCGCCCACACCGTGGAGTACCACCTGCGAAAGGTCTTCGCCAAGTTGAACATCCGCTCGCGCCGTGAGCTCAGGTCACACATCTGAGCCGGACTCGCGCGGTACGTCAGTCGCCCAGCACCACGATGTTGTCGGCGAGGTCGTTGCGGGGGATGGTCAGGTTGTTGGCAGGGAAGTCGGGGTCCGCGTAGCCGATACACAACCCGCACAGGATCGTCAGTTCGTCCGGGATTCCGAGATGCCGTCTGACGAGATCGGGATACAACGCGGTGGACACCTGGACGCAGCTGTCGATACCGCGGTCGGTCAGCGCCAGCAGCAACGTCTGCACGAACATACCGACACCGAGCGCGTCGGGCAGCCCGAGATCGCGGTGCATGCACACCATGCCCGCCACCGGCGCACCGAAGAAATCGAAGTTGCGCAACTGCGCCGCCCAGCGGGCATCGGCATCATCACGCGCCACCCCCATCGAGCCGTAGACCAACGCACCGAGCTCGCGCCGGAGGGCGGCAAACGAGTCGGGTAGGCCCAGATTCGCCGGCGGATTCGTCCGCGCCTCGGCCGACAGCGCGGCACCGAGGGCGTCCCTGCGTGCACCGGTGGTCAGATAGAGCCGCCACGGCTGCACGTTGGAGTTGGACGGGGCCCGCATGGCCAGCTCCACCGAATCGGTCAACAATTCCATCGGAACGGGTTTGTCGCGCAGGAACATCCGGGTGGACCGGCGATGCCGCACGATGTCGGTGAGGGTGCTCATCGGGCACCGAGCCAATCGGAAAGCCGGGTCGATGCCAGCTCGGCGCCGGGCCCGGTCACCAGGCTCGTCGCGGTGACCGGGGTGCCGAAGTAGGTGGCTTCCGGGTCGGTCACGATGCGCAGCCGGTCGGCTCCCGGTAACACCAGCGCGGCGAGTTCGGCGAACGACATGGTCTCGGGTCCACCCAGGTCGTGCACTCCGTCGATGGCGGCCTCGCCGGCCACCCGTGCCAGCACCGCACTCACCTCGGCCGCGGCGATGGGCTGGATCAGTGCGTCCGGGGCACGGACCACGCCGTCGGCGACCAATGACCCGGCGATCATCTCGGTGAACTCGTGGAACTGCGTGGCCCGCACGATGGTGTAGGGCACGCCCGACTGCGCGATGGTATTTTCCTGCACCACCTTTCCGCGCAGATATCCACCGCCGTGTAGGCCGTCGACACCGACGATCGACAGCAGGACGTAATGCCGCACACCGGCTTTCCTCGCGGCGCCACCGATGTTCGCCGCGGCGGCGGTGAAGAACGCAAGTGCGGCGTCATCGTCCATCGTCGGCGAGTTCAGCACGTCGATGACGACGTCCGCACCCGAAAGCGCCTCCGCCAGGCCCGTGCCGAGCGCCGCGTCCACCCCGGATCGCCGGGACGCGGACCGCACCCGGTGTCCCGCGGCGGTCAGCATGTCGACCAGCGGCGCACCGATCTGTCCGGTGGCGCCGACGACGGTGATGTTCTCGGTGGTCATGATCGTTCTCTCCTCAGCGACGTGGACAGCTGACAAGAGATTCGCACCGTGAAGGGTGCGACCGAATCACGGAAAGCCCGTAGTCCCGCCCACCGAGTCGTGGTCGATCAGCCGGCGGTCAGCAGGATGTACTGCGCCGCCGTGCGCTGGTGTACATCGGGCAGGGCGTCCCCGTTCACCTCGACCGCGTACTCGCCTGCCAGGGCGACACAATAGAAGGACTTGCCGCGGGTGGCGCAGTGGCTTTCCGGCAGTTGCGGCACCGGATCGACGACCGCACCGTCGTTCAGGATCTCCTTGCTGAAGGCGTTGACGATCATCAACGCCGATCCCGGATTGCGGGCCTGATACACGCTCGCCGCGGCCATCGCGACCGCGGTGACACCGGTGTCGGAAAACAGCGTCTTCGATTCCAGCGGGTTGGTCTGGAAGTGCATGGCACCGCGTTCGTCATAGACGGCATTCTTGGTCGAACTCGGGTTCGACTCCGCCGGAAGCGTTTTGGCAAGTAGTCCGGTCGGGTCCAGCTCGACCTCGCCGAGCGCGTTCGGATCGGCAGGAGCGAACTTGTCGATCCGTGGCGCCTGCAGGTCGACGACCTTCTGCACCAGCGCCGCCGTCGCGTCCAGTCCGTCGGCGGACTGGGCCAGTTGCATGAACACGAAGGGACCATGCGGCGTGAAGGAGCGGATGACCGCCCATGGCCGGTCCGATCCGGTCGGGGTGAACGGGTAGGTGAATGCCAGGGTTTCGGGATGGCCGGGTATCACCGCGGGTACCGGAGTGGCGCCGCGCACAGACTGCGCGGCGGTCGCGCTGTTCATATCGGTGGCGGCTGCCTGTGCGGCGGCCGGGTCCGGGAATCGCATTACGGCGTTGATCATGATGTGTTTGTCGGGGGCCTCCCGTGCGGAGGCGAACCCGTTGACGAATCCATGGGCCTGCGCCTGCTGCGCGACACTGTCGGGCGAGAACTGGGTCAGCGTGGTGGGGGTGTCCAGCAGGTAGAAGGTGCTCAGGTACGGGGCGACCAGCTCACGGTTGGCCTCCCACGGACCGACGACGTGATCGGCGAGGCGCTGGGCGTCGACGACCGCTCCCGTCTTCGGGTCACCGGCTCGGCCCAGCGGCGGACGCGGCGCGGTCGGATAGCTGCCCGCGTCCAGCTGCGCCGCACTCACTATCGGGGGCAGCGAGGTCTGTGGCGTCGCCGCCGCCGGACCACCGGGATCGGGTGCCTGCCCGGACGCGCATCCGGTCAGCAACGCCAGGACCGCAGCGGTGCCGATGGCCGTGGGGAACACACCCGTCCTTTTCACGCACCGACCCTAACCCTGGCCGGACCCGGCGGGCCGGGCTACCGGCGAATCATTGCGCCGCACCGTACTCCAGTGCGCGTTCGGACGAATCCACCCGCCCGTTGCTGGAGATGGTCAACAGGTCGGGCATGACCGAATAACGGGCCCCGTCGGCTGGATTCACGGCGACGAATCCGGGACCGGATCGCTGCGCATTGCGTATCTCCAGGTCGGCGCCGTCCCGCAATCGCTCACCGCGGTAGTAGAAGTCGCCGGATCCGGTCTGGCAGATGATCGCCAGCGATTGGGCGGTCCGAATGAGTGCGGCCGGCGAGCCGGCGCTGTCACATCGGGCCGTATGACCGACGAAACCCTGTGAATCCGTGCCCGATACCCCGTCGACGGCGGCTGTCGACGGCCCCGACTGCGATGGTGCCGCCGGCTCCGATGATTGTGCCGGAGCGGCCAGTGGCGATCTCGATGACGGTGTGTCACCACCGCCGATCACCAGTGCCGACGCCAAAGCCGCTGCGATGGCGAACAATCCGATGGTTGCCAATGCCACCGTCCACCGCGTGGACATGCGGCGCGGAGTGCTCGGAGGCAGCGGGGTCACCACCGAGGGATGCGGTGTCGGGTATACCGCGGAGTACCGCTGGGTTCCCGCCGGCGGGCCGGCAAGATTGGGCACCGCCGGCGAGCCGGCAAGATTGGGCACCGCCGGCGAGCCGGCAAGATTCGACACCGCCGGCGACCCGGCAAGCGGCCGCGCGTCGTCGGCGGCCTGCATGGCGGCTCTGGCCAGCTCTCCCGCGGTCGGGTATCGCCGACCAGGGTCCTTGGCCATCCCTCGGGCGATCACGTCATCGAACGCTCGGCTGACCCCACGGCGCATGATGCTGGGCCGCGGCGGCGCGGAGAACATATGTGCCGCCCACACCTGTCGGACATCGTCGGAAGCGTAGGGCTCCAGCCCTGTCAGCGCCTCATAGAGCACGCATGCGAGCGAGTAGACATCCGCCGCCGGGGCGCCACGATCACCGCTGAAACGCTCGGGTGCCAGGTAGGCACTCGAGCCGACGACAAGACCGGTGGAGGTCACCGACGGTTCGCCGCCGCCGTGCGCGATGCCGAAGTCGACCAGGTACGCGAAATCCTCGGCGGTCAACAGGATGTTCTCGGGTTTGACGTCGCGGTGGATCAGATCGGAGGCGTGTGCGGCGTCCAGCGCCGTGGCCACCTGCGCGATGATCGATGCCGCCCGGCGCGGGGCGAGCGCACCCTGGCCTCGCAGGACATCTTTGAGGCTGGGGCCCTCCACCAGGCGCATGTCGATGTACAGCACACCGTCGATCGCACCGAAGTCGTGCACAGGGATGATGTGCGGTGCGTGCAACCGGGCGGCCAACCGGGATTCCCGGCGGAACCGGTCCCGGAAGCTGGGGGCGTTCGCCAGGTCGGCACGCAGCAGCTTGATCGCCACCATCCGGTCGCGGACGGTGTCATAGGCGCGATACACCTCGCCCATACCGCCCACGCCCAGCACGGTGTGCAGCTCGTAGGGCCCGAACCGGGTGCCCAGCCGAGAGCCGCCCTTCACGGTGCCCACATCTCGTCCTTTTCGTGTCGGAGTTCGCCGACGGGTTTCCCGCCGCGTAGCGATCCCTAACTACAGCGACGGTGCGGGGGCGCTCACAGCGTTCATCACCAGCTGATACAGCGGCAGGCCCCACGCGTGCGGGCCGCTGGTCGTCGGTTCGTAGGCGGTGTGGATGGCGATCGACGAGGCGGGGATCTCCTCGAGGTCGGGGTTGTAGTCGCACACCGGGTCGCCCACATCGCACACGCTGACCGTGCGGGCACCCATCCGCGGGTCCAGCGGCGACGTATCGGTGGAGGCCAGGAAGGAATGCTCCTGCGCGACGCCCTTCCCAGGTCCCGGCAGCGCGGCCGCCGAGCCGAGATTGATGGTGGTGTCGGTGGGCAGCCGGTCACCGTCGGCGACCAGCAGCGCCGCGACGACCTGCGGGTTGTCTGCGAGGTCGTGCAGATTGCGGTGGACCACCATGGCGCCTTGGGAGTAACCGGCCAGTACCACCTTCGACTGCGGGCATCGGGAGGTGTAGGCCGCAAGCTGGTCGGCGGTCGCGTCGGTGCCGTCCTCGACGCTGTCCATGAAGTTCATCCAGCCCCCGAGACCGCCGGCCAGCGGTACGGGTGCGGCCGGGTACTGCACCGCCTCCGCGGTCATGGTCCGTCCGCCGGCGGCCAACGCGTTGCTGAGCTGCTGGTACGAGGCGTACACCACGTCACCCATGCCGGCGTTGGACACCAGCTGTGCGACGTCGCGCTGACCCGAACCGGCAGCACCGATCCAGTGCACATCGGCGCAGGCCGGCTCGGCATTCGCGGTGGGCGCTGCGGCCAGCGCCGTCGCGGCCATCAGCGCGGCCGCCCCAAGTCGGATGATCACACGGGTTGTATCGCCTCCGGCGCGCGTCGGTGTTACCGATACCGCACGAGACCCTGCTCACGCCGGTTGATGCACCATCGCCCGGCGGAACTCGGTGGGGCTGGTGCCGCGGACCCTCTTGAACGCCGAACTGAAGCCGAACGGGTCGGCGTAGCCGACCGCGCGCGCGATCTCCGCCACGGTGGCCCGGTTCTCGGTCAACAGGTCGGCGGCCACGGTCATCCGCCATGTCGTCAGGTAGCTCGACGGTGGTTCGCCGACCAGGTCGGTGAATCGTTTGGCCAACGTCGAACGAGCCACCCCGGCACGTTCGGCAAGGGCGGCCACCGTCCATGGTGCCGACGGGTCGTCGTGGATCAGCCGCAGGGCGTCACCGACCACCGGGTCACGCTGCGCGGCCCACCAGGCCGGTGGTTGCCCGCCGGGACGGTCGAACCACGTCCGCAGGGTGCACACCAACATCCAGTCCAGCAGCCGGTCGAGCACCACCTGCTGACCGGGCGCGTCGATGGCGACCTCGGCGGCCAGGTGTTCGAGCACCGCGTCGCCCTCACCCCCGCCGGGCACACGCAGGATGTCCGGCAGCTCGTCGAGCAGCCGTCGGCTGATCTCGCCGCGCACCGGGTATGCGCCGACGATCGCGGTGGTGGCATCGGCACCACGGTCGACGAAATCACTCCAGCCCAATCGATATCGGGTTCCCCCGCATTCGGGCACCGCGCATTCCGTGCCACATTCGACGGCGTCCGCGGTGCTGTCGAGATCGTCGACGAAGGTGAAGGTCTGCGGGCCGCGGACGATCACGGTGTCCCCCGCCCGCAGGGGTTCGGCCGTCCCACCCGCGGTGACGATCCATCCGCCTCCGGTCAGCACCGTGCACAGGGTCAGCGGTGCACCGTCGACGAAATGCAGATTCCACGGCGGTTGCAGGGTGGACCCGCCGAAGAGTGAACCGTTGGCACGGACCCCACGGAACAGGTCGCCGAAGGCATCCATGCCCATCAGCATAGGCCGCATAGAGGTTTGGACATGAAATCCGGCCTTTCAGCCATGGAATCGTCCACGGCCGGCCGGTTGACTTTCCCTCATGAGCAACGACACCATCCTCGTACTCGGCGCCACCGGCAAGACCGGGCGCCGCCTCCTGCCCCGGCTACGACTGCTGGGTGTGCCGGTTCGAGCGGCCTCGCGATCCAGCGGAACCCGCTTCGATTGGGCGGCACCGGACACCTGGGACGATGCCTTGGCCGGCGTGGGTGCGGTCTATCTCGTCGCGCCGCCATGGCCGGGACCGGCGGCGGACTTCCTCACCCGCGCGGAGGCAGCCGGGGTGCGCCGGGTGACGGTGCTGTCCGGTCGCGGCGCCGACCAGTGGGGCGAGTCCGCCTTCGGACTGGATATGCGGTCCGCCGAGGCGGCCGTGCGGAACTCATCGCTGGAATGGACCATCCTGCGGCCCAACAACTTCGCCCAAAATTTCGACGAGGACCTGTTCCGGGCACCGCTGCAGGCGGGCGAACTGCTGCTACCCGCCGGTGAGGTGCCCGAACCGTTCATCGACGTCGAGGACGTCGCCGACGTCGCGGCACGGGTGCTGACCGAATCCGGTCATGCCGGCAAGGCCTACGAGCTGAGTGGTCCACAACCGGTGACCTTCGCCGAAGCCACCGAATTGATCTCGCGGGCAACGGGTCTGCCGATCGCCTACAAGCAGGTGAGCGCCGACGAGTACGTCGCGACGCTCGTGGAGTCCGGCGCCGACGAACAGACCGCCGAGCATGTGGCGGCCATGTTCACCCTGATGGCCGACGGCGGGATCGCCGGCACCACCGGTGAAGTCGCCGCGATCCTCGGGCGAGAACCACGCAGTTTCACCGACCACGTGACCCGGGCGGCCGCAGCGGGAGCGTGGGCCCGATGAGCGCACTGACCGAAAAAGATATCGCGCTGCTGCGCCGACCGCTGTACGGATTCCTCACTGTCGCAGGTGGTCCCGACCCCGCGCAACCACGACCGGTCTGGTACGAGTACGCCGAGGACGGCACGATCCAGCTGTTCACCGACGCCGGCTCAGCCAAGGTCCGCCGGTTACGCCGGGACGCCCGCGCCTCACTCGTGGTCACCGCGCCGGTCGGCGAGCGGGAACACTGGGTGTCGGTGGCAGGCGGCGTGGACATCCACACCGATGGGGCGGTCGAGCTGGCGGCAGGGCTGGCAGACCGCTACTGGGATCTACAGGATCCGGTCCGGGCACAGGAATTGGCCGCGATGCAGTCGATCGAACTGCTCCGGCTGGTCATCCACCCCGACACAGTCGGCCGGTACGCGATGGGCTGACCGGGCGACCGAGACGGGGCTACTTTCCGGCGTTGCGGGCCAGGTCGATGGCGTATTGGTTGACGAAGGTGCCGGCGCTGGGCTCGCCGCGATCGCAGGAACCATCGGATTCCCCGACCCGCTTCACCCAGAGGTAGGCATCGATCTTCGGGTTGGCGGTCGCGGTCGTCGGCGGGACACCCAACGCGCGCCCCGGCGGGTTACACCAACTCAGCGGGCTGTCCGGCGCCGGTCCGTTCCCGTTGCGGGAGGTGTCGATGACGTAATGGGCGCCGTTGGTCATCCCGGAGATGGCCTCGCCGTATCCGATCTGCTCTTCGGTGGTGAAGTAGTTGGTGGTGTTCAGGCTGAACCCACGGGCACGCTCGATGCCGACCTGGTTGAGCCGGTTGGCCATCTCACCCGCGTCGACCCACCGGGAGTGCCCGGCATCGACGTAGACCGCGGCCGCCGGATCGCGGGTGAGGGTGTCCACCGCATACCGGATGAGGTCGAAGCGCTCCTGGCGCTGGTCGCCGGACAGGCAGTCCGCCATCGCCAGCGCGTCCGGCTCCAGGATGATGGCGGCCGGCGCGCCACCGAGCCCGGCCGAGATGGCGTCGATCCACTGACGGTAGCCGTCGCCGGAGCCGAACCCGCCGGCGGCGAAGCTGTAGCAGTCGCGATGCGGCAGTGCGTAGATGGCCAGCACCGGTGTCGCTCCGGCACCCTGCGCGGCACCCACGAGCTTGCTGACCGTTCCCGACACCGTCGATGCGGGGAAGGCCTGGTCCAGCCAGTAGGCCTGTGGGGTGTTGGCCACATAGTCCAGCTGGGGGTTCCCCGGCGACGCCTGGGCGGCCCGCATCGCCTTGGAGATGGGATCGACATAGAAGGGCCTGCCGGCAAGCGGGTTGGCCTCGCTGGCCAACCGCACCTGGGGTGTGGAGACAACCGGGAGGCCGACACCGACGATGGCGGCGATGGCGGCGATGGCGAACAACGGGGCGAGCCACCGCGCGACGGTGCCAGTAGCTGAGGACATCACGTCCACAAAAGTTAGTGCGGCTCGGTGTCGAAGGCCAATCGCTCACGCCCTGGTCACGGGCCATTTCCAGCCATGGCAAACTAGCGATTTCCCGCGCCGCACGACACCACGTGCCACTCCCGGCCTGCGCTGCGCCGACCAGCAACACATCGACGCCACTATGCGAGTAGTCACAGCAGCACCACGGGTTGCAGCCGCTCCCCACCGCCCGCAGGGGTCACGGTCCGCGGAGTCCGGTGCTGCCGTGTTCGTGGTCGGTGGTGACCCACTGCCAGTAGTCGGTGTCCTCGGTCATCCTGCGGAACTGCTCGAGAACCTGCTCGTCGGAGAGCTCATCATCGTCCGGGTAGGCGTCGATGTCGACGAACGCCAGGTCATCGTGGTCGATGCCGTCGGAAGCCCATGTGTCGTCAGTGCGGATGCCCTCAAAGGTGAGGTTGTCGCGCGGGTTGCGCCGCGCAGGCTGCGCGCCCCGGACGAGCAGCTCGGGGCGGTGGACGTAGTTGATGCGAGATTGGCCATGGTCCAGGGCTGCCGGCGGATGCCATTCGCATTCGTTGTGGTCGTTGAAGGTGGTGGTGTAGCCGCCTGGGTGGACCATGCGGTTGTCACATCCGCACGCAAGGGTCAGATCATCGACATTGGTGTGGCCGCCCTCGGCGAAATCACGGTCCCCGTGATGGACCTGGCAGCGGTATGCCCCGGCTGTGCAGCATGGTTTGGTACAACCCCCGTCGCGGGCGATCAGCATGATCCGCTGGGCCGGACTGGCGGTGCGCCGGGTTCGAAAGTAGTTCAATGCGGCACCGGTGGCCCCATCGAAGATCGCCAGGTGGTGATTCGCGTGCGCGCCCAGCCGAATGACGTCACGGATCGGAATGGTCGTCCCACCACCGGATACACCGACCCCGGCACGGGATTCCAAGTCCTGCAACGTGGTGCGGATGATGATCGATACGGGCAGTCCGTTGAGCTGGCCGAGATCGGTCATCAACGCGATCCGTCCGATCGCGATCATCGCGTCATGGGTGCGTTGGGCGACGGTGCGGTGATCATTGTCGATCTGGGCCTGGGTGGGTGTGCCGCTGGTACACGGCTGTTCGTCGTCGGGATTACACATGCCCGGTGCGGCGAAGCGTGCGAGCAGCGGTTCCCACACCGCGGCCGCTTCCGGGGTCAGTGATCCGGTGATCGCGGCCATGCCGTCGCGACGTTGCGCCCCGATCGCGACACCTCGGCTGCGTTGGCGTTCGGCGTCATCGGGAAGGGGCCCGTCCTGATCGAGCAGGAACAGCTTCAGGGCGGCGGCGTCCTTGAGTTCCTTGGGACCGACCCCGCGCGCCAGTTCCACCAGGTCAGCTTCGAAGCTCTCCCGTTCCGCAAGGCCGACGAACCCGGGTAGGTCGGCCATGGCGTCGCGCAGCACCTTCACGTGCTCGGCGGTGATCAGGCCGCGGGCTTGTGCGGCGGCCACCATGGGCAGCAGCGGCGGCAGAGGCTCACCGGTCAACGCGCGGCGGGGCCCCAACACCGCAGCCTCGTGCAGACGCCGACCCGCTTCGGCGGTCGACAGGCGCCACCGGATCCGCAGCACGGCGTTCCAGGATTTGGCGCCCATCTCCCTGGCGCTCGTCTCGGCCTGCAGACGACTGAGCAGGCGATGCCCCAGTGCTGGCAGCCGGCAGTTCACCGATTCGTACTCGTCGATCAGCGAGATCAGCTCATCGCGCGACAACGCACCCAGATCGCAAGCGGCGAACGCATCGAGGGCGGCCCGCAGGTCCGCCATCGCCTCCATCGCCGTCGCCATGATTCGAACATACCTTCGACCACCGACAAGTTCGGCGGGCAACTGTTGTGTGATGCAACGGTCACGCGGCCACCGGCGCGGGCACGGCCAAAGCCGCGCGCAGCAGGGTGCGGCCGCGATGCAGTCGGGAGAGCACCGTACCCATCGGCGTGTGCATCATCTCGGAGATCTCACGACAGGAGTAGCCGTCGATGGCCGCGTAGCAGAGCACCTCGCGAAACTGCTCGGGCAACCCGGCCAGCGCCGCGGTCACCGCGTCGTCGGGCATGACCTCCAGCACCTCGGCCTCCGCCGATTTCGCCCCTCGCGCCGCGCTCACCGCCGTGACGTCATCGCAGAGATACTCCGGGCGCCGCACGCTCTTGCGATAGTTACCGATGTGGGTGTTGGTCATGATCCGAAACAGCCAGGCCCGCAGATTCGTGCCGGGTTCGAATGCCTCGAATCCCGCGAACGCCTTGAGCAACGTCTCCTGCAGCAGTTCCTCGGCATCGGCACGGTTGCGTGCCAGGCGGAACGCACCGCGGCGCAACACATCCAGATGCTCGCGCACCTCGTGATCGAACGTGTCGGTGAGGGCTGCGTCCATGGCGGGCTCCTTGGCAGTCAACGTTGGGGATGCCTGCCATCCTCTCGCTCAGCGAGTTCGACGTCTGCACCGCTGACCCGAAAGTGCGAGCACGGCCACCGGTAGTTCCCGATACCGGCTAGCGGTACCGTTCGACCGCGTCGAATCATCTCGGTGAGCCAACAGTGCGGTCACGGTTACATGACGTTATCTACAACGTCGACAACATGATTCGCCAGTTCACGGGCACGCCACACCACTTTCCGAGTTTACCCCGGCAGCGACGGGCACATTTTGACCAACAAGACAATTCGAAGCGGCCGAAGATAGTTGCAATCGAAACTAGCTGCAACGGACCCGGATAACGATCCGATCCGCGATGGCCCCGGCCGCCGGTCGGCTACCGGAGTGACAACCCGCCCTTTTGCTGGCTGCCGCTCGACGTGAATCCCGTTGGCGTTCGTCGGAAGAACATCCGGCCCAGAACGAGTGCTGCGGGAATGCCGTTGTGCCGCTTACATTGATCGCCGTCACAGCTTGTTCCGCTCCGGACCGCCAGAGAGGCCGTCATGCTGTCTCCATCGTTCCGCCGCGCCGCTCGGCGCACACGAATCGTCGCGCTCATCGCGGCCGTCCTGTGTGCAACCGCGGTGCAGGTGCCCGTCTCGCATGCCGCCGCACCACCGAAAATCGACGTCTCCGCACGCGCGCTCGGCATCGCGGAGTCGAACCTCTACTTCATGTCAGCCGACGAACTATCCAATGCGATAGCGGCTTTCGAGGTCATGGGAGTCACTCAGATTCGGGTGTTCCTGCCATGGCGAGCCATGGAGCCGTCGCGGGGCAACTACAACTGGACCATCTCCGACCGGATCCTCGACGCTGCGGCCGACAAGGGGATCGCGGTGGTCGGCGCGGTCACGAGCACCCCGATCTGGGCCGCCGACAACGGATTCTGGTTGCCGAATGCCGCCCCGCGGGACACCGCCGATTACGCGTCGTTCATGACGCAGCTGGCCATGCGTTACGGCGCAGGCAGCACCCGACCACGCATCGCGGCCTACGAAATCTGGAACGAGCCCAACGCGAACATCGGTTGGTCGCCCGAGCCAAACGTCGCCGGCTACACGACTCTGCTGAAAGCGGCCTACTCCGCGATCAAGACCGTCGAGCCCGGCGCACTGATCATCGGCGGCGTCCTCGGTGCGGGGCTCAGCTTCGGGACGTGGACCATCAATCCGGTCGACTATCTCGCCCAGATGTACGCCAACGGTGCGCGCGGTTTCTTCGATGCGTTGTCCTTCCACCCGTACAACTTCTCCAGCAGCTTCTCCGCCGGTATGCCGTACGCCAATACCCCGTATCGGCAATACCTGTCGATGCGCCAACTGATGGACCAGGCCGGAGACACCGACAAGCTGATCTGGACCACCGAGTACGGTGTGCCGACCTCGGCGGTGGACGCGGCGACGCAGGCGGCCTGGATCATCGATTTCGCCGATACCTGGTCCCAGCTGGCCGGCGTCGGGCCGATGTTCATCTACTCGCTGTCCGACCGGCCAAACGAAACACCCTGGGGGATCTACGACACCAACTGGGTGGCCAAGCCCGCGGTGGCGGCGATCCACGACTGGATCGCCGCACACCGCGGCGGATCCGTGCTGCAGCAGCTCAGCGGGGGCTGATCAGAACCGGACGGCACCGCGCGATTGTCACCGCGTCACCTCACTGACCTGCCCGTCGCGGACCGTCCAATGCCGATCGAGGCGGACATTCTGCAACATGCGCCTGTCGTGAGTGACCAGCAGCAACGTCCCGTCATACCCGTCGAGCGCCTGTTCCAGCTGCTCGATGGCGGGCAGGTCGAGATGGTTCGTCGGTTCGTCGAGCACCAGCACGTTGGTGCCGCGCGCCTGCAACAACGCCATCCCGGCGCGCGTCCGTTCCCCGGGCGAAAGGTCGTCGACCGCACGCTCGACATGGTCGGCCCGCAGGCCGAATTTGGCCAGCAGCGTGCGCACATCGGCGGTGGGCCAGTCCGGGACATACTGCTCGAATCGGTCTACCAGTCGTCCGGGACCGGTGAATTCGGTTCTGGCTTGGTCGATCTCGCCGATCGCCACACTGGCCCCCATACTTGCCCTGCCGGTGTCGGGCGCTCGGCGCCCGAGCAGCAGTCCCAGCAGCGTCGACTTCCCCGCCCCGTTGGGACCGGTGATCCCGATCCGGTCGCCCGCACTCACCTGAAGCGATACCGGCCCGAACCGGAAATCCCCCTGCCGCACGGCAGCATCGTCGAGCGTCGCCACCACCGAACTGGAACGCGGTGCCGCACCGATGCTGAACTGCAGCGACCACTCCTTGCGCGGCTCCTCGACCTCTTCCAGACGGGCGATCCGGCTCTCCATCTGCCGGACCTTCTGCGCCTGCTTCTCACTGGATTCCGTCTGCGCCCGGCGGCGATTCTTGTCGTTGTCCGGAGCCTTGCGCATCGCGTTACGCACCCCCTGACTCGACCACTCGCGCTGAGTCCGCGCCCGCGCCACCAGATCCGCCTTCCGGTCGGCGAATTCCTCATACTCCTCGCGGCGATGCCTGCGCGCGACCGCGCGCTCTTCGAGATAGCTCTGGTAGCCACCGCCGTAGACCGTGGTCTGGTTCTGCGCGATATCGAGTTCCAGCACACGAGTCACCGTGCGCGTCAAGAACTCCCGGTCGTGGCTGACCAGGACGACGCCGCCACGCAGATCCCGTACGAACTGTTCGAGTCGTTCCAGGCCATCGAGGTCCAGATCGTTCGTTGGCTCGTCGAGCAGCACGATGTCGAACCGGGACAGCATCAGAGCCGCCAACCCGACCCGGGCGGCCTGGCCACCCGAAAGGTCGGTCATGAGCGCGGAATCGGGTTCGACGTCGAGTTTCAGATCCGCCAGGACCACCGGCAGCCGCTCCTCCACATCGGCTGCACCGGTGGCCAGCCAGTGGTCCAGCGCCGTGCCGTAGGCATCGGCGGCGGCATCGGATTCCGACAGTTTCTCCGCCGCGGCCTCCATGGCGGCGGTGGCCGCCGCGCATCCGGTCCGCCGCGCGATGTAGGCGGCGACGCTCTCGCCGGCGGTACGTTCGTGCTCCTGCGGTAACCAGCCGATGAATGCGTCGGCGGGGGCACGGCTGACCGTGCCGTCCAGTGGCGACAGATCTCCCGCGAGAATCCGCATCAGGGTGCTCTTGCCCGCACCGTTGGCTCCGACGACACCGAGCACGTCGCCCGGGCTCACCGTCACGTTGACGTTCTCGAACAGCGTCCGGTGCGCGTACCCACCGGCGACGTCCTTGGCCACGAGCGTGGCGGTCATGCGGGCACACTCGCGCCGCAGATACCGCAGATCTCGAACTGCGTGCGCCCCCACCGCGCGATCGGGACGAAGAACAGGGTGAATTGCCGATACCGGCGGACCCGCGACCACGCCGTGGTGTTGTGGCAGCGCGGGCAGGTCCGGACGCCGGCCTCGCCGAGCAGCTTCTGTTTGGTGCCGAAGCCGAAGATGAAGAGCACGGACCCAGCCTAGAGAGGTACGTGCCGGTGGCCAGACCACCGTTCGGCTGCCGACTGTTCCGCTGCCCATGGTCCGGCGGCCGCTGCACCCTCGATCCCCGGATTCCGGCGTCCCGGCCGTTCCGCGTTAGGGTGCTGGAGACAACTTCGGCAAATTTGCAGATAGAAGATGTGAGCCCCACATGACCGCAGCAGCAGAAGCGTCGGCACTCCAAGAACGGGTCGGCCACCACTACCAGATGGACGGTACCTATCTGGTGGGTCGGGAGAAGATCCGTGAGTTCGCACGCGCGGTGCAGGACAAGCACCCGGCGCACTGGGACCTGGACGCGGCCCGCGCGCTCGGTTACCCCGGCTTGGTCGCGCCGATGACCTTCACCTCGGCTCCCGCCATGGCCTGCAACCAGCGCATGTTCGAGCAGATTGTGGTCGGCTACGACATGTACCTGCAGACCGAGGAGGTCTTCGAACAGCACCGCCCGATCGTCGAGGGTGACGAACTGACCATCGATGTCGAGCTGACCTCGGTCCGCCACGTTGCGGGCCGTGACCTGGTCACCGTCACCAACACCTTCACCGACACCGCGGGCGAGGTGGTGCACACCCTGCACACCACGGTCATGGGTATCGGCGCCGAGGAGGTCGACCCGGCGATCCGGCCGGCGGTGGCCGGAGTGATGATGCACGGCATCAACATGCTCGGCGCCGAGGACTCCGGGGCGCCGTATGAGAAGTCGGTGCGGCCGGAGGGCACCGTGACCATCGCCGACGGCAGCTCGCGGAAGCTCACGTCCCGGCCGTTCACCGACGTGAATGTCGGCGATACGTTGCCGACCCAGCAGGCGCGACTGTCACGGGGTGACCTGGTCAACTACGCCGGGGTGGCCGGTGATGCCAACCCCCTGCACTGGGACGAGAACGTCGCCAGGCTCGCCGGGCAGGACGACGTGCTGGCCCATGGAATGCTCACCATGGGCCTTGGCAACAGCTTCGGTTCGGCATGGTCCGGCGACCCGGGTGCGGCGACCCGTTACGCGGTGCGACTCTCCCAGCCCGCGATCGTGCCCACTACCGGCACCGAAATCGAGTTCACCGGCAAGATCAAATCGCTGGACCCCGAGACCCGCAGCGGGGTGCTGTTGCTCGGGGCCAAGTCCGGGGGGCGCAAGATCTTCGGTTTGGCGACGCTCAACGTCCGGTTCAGCTGAGTTCAGTGCTCGTCGACGACGGCCCGCACGCCGGCCTTGGCGAGTGCCGCCAGCACGGCTTCCCGGTGAGCGCTGCCCCGGGTTTCCACGGTCAGCATCACCTCCACCTCGTCGAGCCCAAGCGTCGGCGCCGTCCGCCGATGGACGACGTCGAGCACGCTGGCCCCGCTGGCGCTGACGACACTCAGCAATCCGCTCAGACCGCCGGGCCGGTCGGGGATCACCGCCTTGACGACCAGATACCGACCGGCGGCCCGCAATCCGTGGTTCATCACATGGGTCAGGACCAGTGGATCGATATTGCCACCGGAGAGCACGGCGCACACCGGACCGCGGACCTGCGATGCACCGGTCATCAGCGCGGCGACGGCGGCGGCACCGGCCGGTTCGACCAGCAGCTTGGCACGCTCGAGGCACAGCAGCAACGCCCCCGACAGCGCCTCTTCGGACACCGTCACCACCGAGTCGACCAACTCTCGCACATGAGCAAACGGCACCTGCCCCGGTAATGGGACCGCGATCCCGTCGGCCATGGTCGACATCGACTGCACCAGAACAGGTTCACCACGCCCCAGCGATGTCGGCCAAGCCGCTGCACCGGCGGCCTGTACGCCGATGACACGCACCCGCGGCGCCAGATGATGCACGGCCGCAGCGATCCCCGCGACCAGACCGCCGCCGCCCGTCGGCACCAGAATCGTTGCCACGTCCGGTATCTGGCGCAGTATCTCCAATCCGACACTGGCCTGTCCCGCGACGATGTCGAGGTGGTCGAAGGGGTGGATCAGCACCGCCCCGGTCTCGGTGGCATGGTCGGCCGCCGCGTCGAGAGCGTCGGCCAGCGTCGCCCCCACCAGATGGACCCGACCCCCATAGGCCTTCGTGGCGACCACCTTGGGCAACGCGGCGTTCTCCGGCATGAACACCGTCGACTCGATGCCCAACTCCGTTGCCGCCCAGGCCACGCCTTGCGCGTGGTTGCCCGCGCTGGCCGCCACCACGCCGCGGGCTCGCTGCTGCCGATCGAGGTTGGCGATGCGATTGTAGGCACCCCGGGGCTTGAACGAGCCGGTCCGTTGCAGGTTCTCACATTTCAGCCACACCTGCTGACCGGTGCGTTCGGACAACACCCGCGATGCGATGACCGGGGTCTCCCGGATCACCGGGGCCAACAGCTCGGCGGCCGCGGTGATCTGCTCGAGAGTTACCAGCGCGGGATCCATCACCCCATCGTTGGCTACCAGACCGACAAGGTCAACGATCCGGCCGCGCTGTTCACCCCGTCGGTGTCGGTCGCGACGATCAGGATGGTGCGGGTGGTCCACGCGCCCTGGGTGGCGGTGAAAGTGACCGCCTTGAGGGCGTCCTCGTACTGCTGCTTGGTCGCGATACCGGTGAGGGTCAGCGTCCTGCTCGCGGCGTCGTAGCTGGCGGTCACCGGGTTGTCCTGCAGTCCCGCGAACACCAGGGTGTCCCCGTCCTTGCCGAACGTCGTGACGCGCACGGTCACCTTCTGCAAGTGACTGGAATCGGCATCGACGATGGAGACCGCCGCGATGGGATTCACCGGTGAGTTACCGATGGTGTACGAGCGGCCACCGATCGGGGTGACCAGCGGCACCAACCGCGTCGGTGAGGACACCCCGACGGTCACGAATCCCGGTGCGATGTTCTCGATACCGTGTTCGTCGGTCGCCGAGATGGTCAAACCACGCACCAGCGCCGCACCCTGGGTGGCACTGAAGGTCACCGCCTTGAGCGCCTCCTCGTACTGAGCCAGTGTCCCCTCACCCACCAACGTCAACGTCCGCGCGTTCGCGTCCCACGTCGCGGTGACCGGATTACCCGACGGCGCAACATAACCCAACACATCACCGCTTTGACCCAACGTCGCGATCTTCACCACGACCTTGGACAACT
>JBQEMX010000022.1:0-87082 GCA_052044345.1 Mycolicibacterium sp. 22603 | reverse complement strand
TTGCCCGAATCACCATCGACGATATCCACCGCCGAGACGATCTTCGACGGATTACCACCGATGGTGAAACCACCACCGGCAATCGGTGTCACCAGCGGCGGAAGGGCGGACGCCGGCCACACCGCCACGGTGACGAAGCCTGGCGCAATATTGGGAACATCATCGGAATCGGTTGCCGAGAGCGTGATTCCGCGTACCAGCAGCGCACCCTCGGTCGCCGAGAACGTCACCGCCTTGATCGCCGCCTCGTACTCGGCCAGCGTCCCCGTCCCCTCCAGCGTGAGGGTCATGGTGTCGGCATCCCAGGTCCCCAGGATGGGGCTGTCGATGGGGGCCGTGTAGGACAGGGTGTCGCCGGTCTGCGCCAAGGTGGCGATCTTGATGACGACTCGTTTCAGAGTGGTCGAATCGCCGTCGACGATATCGACCGTCGACACGATATGGGCGGGCTGTTCACCGAGCTTGTAGCCGCCACCCACGATCGGGGTCACCAGCGGCGGTGCCTGATAGACCGGATCGACGGTGACCGGCACCGTGACCGTGAGGTTGTCCGCCTCGGCGATGCCGAGGAACCGGGTGACCGTCTCGACCAGTGTCTGGATCTGACCGAGCACACCGGGCAGATGCTCGGAGTCGTCGCGCACGACGATCTGGAAGCTGTCCACCAACGGTTGCCCGGTCACCAGCGCATACGGGGTGTAGACGAACTTTCCGGTGATCAGATCGCGATACACCCAGCCCTTCTCGGGCTGGATGATGTCGTAGGTCAAGACATCGCCGTTGGGGTCGGAGGCATTGAGGTCGATATAGACCTGACCGAGGACATTCTGTTCGTAGACGATCGGCCCGGCCACCGGCGTCCGGTTGACGAAGGTGTGGCTGATCTGCCGAGCGACCCACGCCATCATCGTGTTCACCAGGAGATCCAGCGGTGACAGCGGGTTCGCCGACTCGTTGGCCGTGGCGCTCGCCGCGTACATCTTGGGGGTGGCCGTGCCGCCGGACACGGCGGAGTCCCGCACCGACGGTGCCGGGGCCACCTCGGTCAGCGGGGTCGTGGCCGGGATCTGCTCGACCGGGGCCGGCGCGGAGTCCTCCGGCACGTCGTCGGGAATCGACTCCTCGGTCGCGGTATCCGTGGCGGTCTGATCCACGGGCGTGGTGACCACCGAGGCCGGTTCGACCGATGCGAGCGGCGGCCGGGACTTGCGGTCGGGATCGGTGTCGGTTTCGGTGGTGACTGCCGGTTCGGCGGGATCAACGATGACCTCTACGGGTTCGTCGATGTCGTCGATCTCGGTGTCGACACGGCCGGGATCAATCGCGGCGTCGTCGTCATCGGCCCCGGCATCGACCTTGTCACCGGCCTTGTCGTCGTCCTTGTCGCCGGCCTGCCCTGCCGATGCACCGCCGGTCGGTGCGTGCGCGGAGTCGGTGTCGCGGTCCGACTCGAGACCGGACCCGGACACCGGGCCCGCGGCCGGGGAGTTCTTCGAGTCGTTCGAGGCCGAATCACTACCGCTGTCGGAACGCGACGGCGAGTCGGCGCCGGTGTCGGCGTATGCGGGCTGTGCGGCACCGGCGATGGCGAAGCCGACGCCGAGAGACACCGCAAGCGCGCCGACGCGGCCGACATGCAGCGCATAGGCCGAGGTCGCCTTGCGGGCGTGACGCGCCGGTCCCGCGCCATCACCGGGCTCGACGAGCCCCCTGGCCTGCCAGGTCGACTGGTCGCTTCGCGTGACGCGGTGACGGGCCGGGGCTGCACACATCAGAGTTCTCTCCCAAAGCTCGTTCATGCCCCCGTGTCCGTCGGGATCGCGTGCGGCTCCCCTGCGCCCGCGATCCCGTGATGCCGTCGGCCCGCCTTCGATGTACCAGGCGTTGTTCGGCCTCCCAGACTGTAGGGGTGATTCCGATACCGAAGTAGCGTTATGACCAATAAAATTTGCATCTGCAACTATTTGGCTACGCCGGCGCGGAGCATACTCTCAGCAATCCGACAGGAAGCCGCCTGCCAGCAAATAGTCACACACGTTAAATTCCTCGCAACGTGTGTCACCCGCCGGCGCTCCCACCGGCACTCCCCCCGCCGCCGGCCGTTCCGACGAAGGTCACCGGAGTGGGCCCAAGTCGAGAAACTGCACCGAAAATCTGATTAGCTGTGAAGGTCAGCACCACACTGGCGCGTCGTCACGTCCTGACCACGGATCTATAAAGGAGCCGATCAATGTTGCTCAATGCCCGTCGTGCGGTAGTCGGAATCTTAGGAGCCGGCGCGGTTACCGGCGCGGCGCTGCTCGGTGCCGCCCCGTCGGCATTCGCCGAGCCCGTCCCGCCGCCGAACTGCACCGCAGCCGACCTGGCGGGCGTGCAGTCCGGTGTATCGGCGGCGACGTCGGCGTACCTGTTCACCCGCCCGCAGGTGAACGAATTCTTCACCAGCCTGCACGGTCTGCCGCACGACCAGATCGAGCAGAAGGTCAACGACTACTTCAACGCCAACCCGCAGATCGGCGCGGAGCTCAAGAACATCCGTAAGCCGTTGCAGGACGTCCGCCTTCGATGTGGCGACGTCGATGGCGACGGAGACGTCGACATTCTCTGACGCCCACGCGGATGTCCGGTACCGGGCATCGCCTGATGGGTCACCGAGCCCAGTAACCCGGATGGAGCGCGGCGCGCGCCATCCGGGTTTCGGCGTTCTGCAGCCGTACCGAGCCGACCGGCCCGTGCACACAAAAGCGCCGGCATCCGCTTTCGCGAATGCCGGCGCCGTCTGAGTCTGGGGTCAGAGGATCCCGATGCCGCCGTAGCCGCCGTAGCCCCACGGCCACATACCCCACTGGGTCTCGCCGAGCTGGCCCGGTGAACTGGTGATCTGCGAATTGCCCGGGGTCTGGCACACGGTGCTGGTACCGGAAACAATGTTGCCGGCCTGCGTGCAGCTGGGGCTCTCCTCGGCTGCGGCCAGCGGTGCGGCCATGATTGCGCCGACAGCACCTGCGCCGGCGAGCAGTGCAGCGACGGTCAAACGTGACGTGATCACAAGGGTCCTTTCATCGGATGGATGAAAGCCTACAGCTAATCGGCAGGAACCGGGGCTGTGTACAACAAGGTTCATTGCTCGGTGACCGGCCGGGACCGCGGGATGAAGACCGCGATCACCGTACACAGCACGGCGGCACCGAGACCGAAGAGGAAGGCCGCATGGAATCCCGCGGCGCTCGGCACCGGGACGCCCTGCACCGCCACCGCCGAGCGGGTGAGCACCGCGGCGATCACCGCGGCGGCGGTGGCCGTCCCCAGCGACCGCATCAATGTATTCAGCCCGTTGGCCGCACCGGTTTCCGATGCCGGGACAGCCCGCATGATCAGCGTCGGCATCGCGGCGTAACCGAGTCCGATCCCTATCCCGATGAGGATGTTGATGACGAGGATGTGCGTTGCCTGCAGATCGGCGACGACGGCCACCACGTAGCCGGAGCCCATGATCGTCGCGCCGGCGATCAGCAGCGGCTTGGGTCCCCACAGACCGATCAGTCGTCCCGAGATCGGGGACATCGCCAGCATCGCAAGACCGGCCGGCATCAAGTACAGGCTTGCCTGCAGCAGCGGCATGCCCAGACCACCCGCTTCCACGGGCAGCTCCAGGAGTTGCGGAAACGCGATCTGCGATGAGAACAGCGCAAATCCCATGGCAATCGAGGCCAGGTTGGTCAGCAAGACCGGGGCGCGGGCACTGACCCGCAGATCCACCAGCGGTTCCCGGATGCGCAGCTCCAGCCATCCCCAGATCAGCAGGACGATCAGACCACCGACCGCAGCGCCCACGGTGCGCGCCGATGTCCAACCCCATTGGTTGCCCTGCGAAATGGCAAGCAGCACACCGGATAGCCCGACCGCCAAGCCGAGAATTCCGATCCCGTCGACGCGGCCGCCTGCTCGCATCCCACTCGCCGGCACCAGGGTCGACATCAGGGTGAACGCGATCGCGCCGAGGCCCGCGGCGAGCCAGAACAGCACATGCCAGTCGAAGTGTTCGGTGACGAGCGCGCTGATCGGAAGCCCGAGCGCGCCGCCGACACCGAGTGTGGCACTGACCAGGGCGATGCCCGAGCCGAGCCGGTCGGCCGCGAGGGTATCGCGCAGGATGGCGATGCCGAGCGGGATGACACCCATGCCCACACCCTGCAGCCCCCTGCCGACGATCAGCGGCACCACCGTCGAGGACAGCGCAGCGACCACCGAACCGAACATCAGGACGCCCAGCAGGCTCAGCGCGATGCGGCGCTTGCCGTACATATCGCCGAGCTTCCCGGAGATCGGCGTGCAGATGGCGGCGACCAACAGCGTGATGGTGATGACCCACGCGGTCTGGCCACTGGATGCGCCGAGCAGCTGCGGCAGCTCTCCCTGGATCGGGATGAGGATGGTCTGGGTGAAGGCCGCCGTCATCCCGGCGAAGGCCAGCGCCCCGACCACCCGACCGCTACGCGCAGTGGGCGCCGGCGGACCGGGCGGGGTATCCACCGCGGCCCGGGTATCGACTGTCATCAATGTCCTCCCTCGCCTGGCCCGGGTCACGCTACCGGTGCGTGAGACTGAGTATCAAGTTGAAGCCGCAGTTTCTCTTCTGATATTCCGCATCAATTGAGTTAGTGTTGGCCCATGGCCGCCGGAGTACGGGAGCGCGCACGCCTTGCCCTGCGCACCGAGATCGCGCAGTCGATGAGCGAGTTGTTCGCCCGTCGGGGTTTCGATGCGGTGACGGTCGAAGAGGCCGCCGGTGAGGTCGGCATTTCCCGGGCCACCTTCTTCCGCTATTTCGGGTCCAAGGAAGATGCCGTCCTCGCGGCCATCGAGGCGTCCTCGATCGACTACGTCGCCGCCCTGCAGAACCTGCCCGCCCGGACCGGGGAAACCCCGTGGCAGTTGATGCAGCGGGCATTCACCCAGGCGCTGACCCATATCGACGAACACTCCGAGCTGGAGCGTTCGCGGGTGCAGATGATCAACGCCACGGTGTCCCTGCGCACCCGGATGGCACAGCGTCGATTCGCCTACGAGGACGCGCTGACCCCGGCGCTGGCCGTCCGCATCGACACACCCGAGGCGGCCCGACCTGTCGTCGTCGCCGCCCTGGCCTGCCTCGATCTGGCCTGGCGCCGGTGGGCGGCAGGGAAGGCACGCACCATGGCCGAATCCATCGACACGGTGTTCGCCCACCTCGATTCGGCGCCCTGACCGAAGAGAGATCTGCGGCCGTTGCCGCGATACTGAGAGCTCGCCCGCCCCTACGCGCATTCCGGAGGACCCGAGCCGCCCATGACGACCGTCGCCATCTACCTCGTCGTGACCTTCGGTCTGGGCGGGCTCGCCATGGCGTTCCGGCTGCCACCGCTGGTCGGTTTTCTGGCAGCCGGCTTCGTCATCAATGCCCTCGACGTGGAGCACATCCCACAACTGGAGATCCTGGCCGATCTGGGCGTCACCCTGCTGCTGTTCGCCATCGGACTCAAACTCGACGTGCGGATCCTGCTCCGGCGCGAGGTATGGCTCACGACATCGGTACACATGCTGATCAGTGTCGTGTTCGGCGGTGCCGCGCTGTGGCTGGCGGCCGTGGCCGGGATGTCCATGCTGACCGGTCAGAGTGTGCAGACCATCGCACTGCTGGCCTTCGCGTTGTCCTTCTCCAGCACCGTCTTCGTGGTGAAGGTGCTCGAGGAGCGCGGCGAATCACACGCGCTCTACGGCCGCGTCGCGATCGGCATCCTGGTCATGCAGGACATCGTCGCGGTGGTGTTCCTGACCGCGACCAGTGGTCACCTGCCCAGCCCCTGGGCGTTGGCACTGGTCGGCCTGTGGCCGCTGACGCGGGTGCTACGCAAGGTCTGGACCAGGCTCGGACACGGTGAGATGCAGTCGCTGTTCGGCATCGTGATGGCGTTCGTCCCCGGCTACGCGCTGTTCTCGGCCGTCGGCCTCAAGGGCGACCTTGGTGCGTTGATCATCGGTGTCCTGCTGGCCTCGCATTCGGCATCCTCGGAGCTGGCCCGTTCGCTGTTCCACATCAAGGAACTGCTGCTGGTCGGATTCTTCGTGTCGATCGGGCTGACCGGTCTGCCCGATCTCCCGACCATCGGCGTCGCAGTGCTCATGGTGCTGCTGCTGCCGTTCAAGGCCGGGTGGTACGTCGCGCTGTTGTCGCTGATGCGGTTGCGGCACCGCACCTCACTGCTGGCCGGGCTGAGCCTGATGAACTACTCCGAGTTCGGGCTCATCGTGGTGTCGGTCGGGGTCTCGGCAGGCATGCTGGCGCCGGCCTGGCTGGTCGAGATGTCCATCGCGGTGGCACTGAGTTTCGTTGTCTCGGCGTTGGTCAACGGTCGCGGGCACCTGATGGTGGAGAAGATCGCCGCCCGGCTGCCCACCCAGGACGAACAGAAGCTGCAGCCCGAGGAGCGTCCGGTCGATGCCGGTGACGCCGAAGTCGTCGTGATCGGCATGGGTCGCGTCGGATTCGCCGCGTATCAACGACTGACCGATCACTACGGTCTGCGGGTCGTCGGTGTCGACTACGACGGACGCCGCATCCAGCGGCTCGCCGAGGACGGGCTGCGGGTCGTCGAGGGTGACGCCACCGACCTGGACTTCTGGCACCGGCTGCGGCATTCGGAATCGGCGCGTATCGCGATCCTGGCCATGCCCCGGCACGGCGCCAACGTCACGGCGCTGGACTGCCTGCGCGAATCCGGTTTCAGCGGCACCGTTGCCGCGGTGGCCCGCTACGACGACGAGGTCGCGTGGGCCAAGGAGCAGGGTGTCGAGATCGCCTTCAACGTCTACGCCGGTGCCGGTTTGGAGCTGGCCGATCAGGTCGGTGGTGGCCCCGTTCCGGCCACCGTCGACCCTGAGCTCGACCCCGCCCCGGATGCCAGAGAGGACCGCTGACCGGTCGACCGGCCACCGGTGTCATAGGTCAGAGAATGTCGACGACGCCGTCGCCGTTGGTATCTCCGCATCGGATCTTGACTTCCTGCAGTGGTTTACGTATCCCCTTGAGCTCAGCAGCCATCTGCGGGTTCGCGGCGAAGTACTCATCGACCTTTGCCTGCTTTTGACTGTCGGGCAATGGATGCAGACTGGTGAAGAAGTCATTGGCCTGAGGATGTGTGAACAGGTAGGCCGACGTGGACGCGGACACCCCGGCCGCTACGCCGGCGAGATCCGCGGCGCTGCAATGGTCGGGCGGATGTGGGGGCTCGGCCAGGACATGCGGGGCTGTCGCCAGACCGGCAACGGCGGCAGCGCCCAGAGCCGCGATCGCAACACGGCGCGTGGATTTCAACACTGTTGTCTCCTTTGCTCATTGACGCTCTCTCAGCGAGACTCTAGGCCACGCTGACCGGTCTGAAACCTGGCAGCAGACTGTCGGATTCCTTCGTACACGCTGGCTGGTTCCGATAGTCGTGACGCCCGTCGTCATAGCGACCTATGATCCCTCCCACCGTGGAAAGGTTTGAGATATGAAGGCACGCTTGACTATCGCCGCCCTGGTCGCGGCAGCCGGCATGTGTGGACCCGTCGTGATCGCACCAATGGCTGCCGCCGACGAGCCCGACATCCCGTCCTGCACCAACGCCGGCAACATCGTCTCCGGATCATCGACGGTGTGCCAGAGTCCCGGCGACGCACAGCTCACCACTTCGCCGGGCGAGTTGGGCCAGACACAGTTCGGGATGTGGCCCTGGAGTGGAGGCATCGGAATACTCTGAACAGCCCGAACAGCACGCTTTTGTGCAGACCGGGCCCCTCCGCCGCGCCGCCCGATCGCTCGAATTTCTTTGGTAGCCGGGAAGATGCGGCGCTGGTCGCCACATACAGCGAGGGNCGCCCTCGCTGTATGTGCTGTGTTGAAGTGTCAGTGCCGAACGGAGGTGTCGACCTGGGGCACCTTGACCGTCGGGTACAGCTGGTTGAACCACGGGTAGTAGTCGTTGTTGTCCGGGTAGTAGATACCGTCGGTCTGCGGCACCATGTCCAGGGGTGCCTGCGCCTGTGCGGGACCTGCCAGTCCGACGACCGCTGCGGTGAATGCTCCGGCGATCATGCCCGCCAATCCGATCTTCTTCATCGGTCTCGCCTCTTTCTTGTTCCTGCCGTTCCGATATCCGCTTCAACAGCACCCGCAGTCGATTTGATTCCCGCCGTCAGCCATAGAGATGTAGAGCACGTGCTGCCTCGGTGGCGATCCGGCCGGCGAGGGATCCGATGGGCGGACCGCCCGGCTGGTGGATGACATTGGCGAGCACGACGATGTAGGTGTCCGAACCGGGATCGATCCACAGCGAGGTACCCGTGAAACCGGTGTGGCCGAAACTGCCGACGGGCAGCGACCCGCGCGGTGCGGAATGCGCGGTGTCGACATCCCAGCCGAGTGCGCGCACATCTCCCCCGGAAAGCGCCTGACCACGCGTCATCAGTTCGGCGGAGGCCCGCGTCAGCGGGAACGGGCTCGGCCGGCCGGCCAGCCGGTCGAGCAGGGCCTGAGCGAACCTGCCGACATCGGCCGCGGTGGTGAAGACCCCGGCACTACCCGTCGCGCCGCCCATCCGGCGGGCGGTCGGGTCGTGAACGGTGCCGCGCAGCAGGTACCCGAAATCCGGATTGTGCCCCGGGGCGTCCCCATCATGCGAGGTCGGCGCGATACGCCCCAACAGGTCGGTGGACCAGCTCCCCGGCGCGCACGGCGCTCCCGGCCGGCCACCCGATTCCGGTACCAGAGCGTTACCGCGGACACCATGCGGCCCACAGGCTTTCGCCAGGGGTAGATATCGCGTATCGGATATGCCCAGCGGAGCGAACACCGCAGCGGCGGCCTGCTCGTCGATAGCTCTGCCGGTCAGCTTCTCGACGATCGCACCGAGCAGGATGAAGCCGATATCCGAGTAGTGGAAGCCCTGGCCTGGTTCGGCCACCACCCAGGCGCCCTGCGCGCGCCGGAGGCCTTCTGCTTTGTCCGGCGCCTCCAGTCCCCACGGACCGTCCAGGCTCAGGTCTCCCGCGATACCCGAGGAGTGGGTGAGCAGCATCCGCACCGTGACCAGCGCACGGCGCGGATCGCCGGTCGGGTTGAAGCCGGGCAGATAGCTCTGTACCGGTTCGTCGAGGCGCAGCCGGCCCTGCTCCTGGAGTTGCATGACAGTGGTCGCGGTGACCAGGCTCTTGGTCAGTGAGGCCAGGTCGAACAGGGTGTCGATGGTCATCGGCTCGGCTGGAGCCGGTACCCCGTCCAGGTCCGGTTCACCGGCCAGCCGCCGGTCGCCGAAGGCACCGCGGAAGACCACGGTTCCGCCATGTCCGACCTGGATCACCGCACCGGGCAGTCGATGTGCCGCGATCGCCTCCTCGGTCGCCCGGCTCACGGCGGCGAAGGCGGCGGGGGTGACGGGCGCCGGCGGCAGGCTGGCTGCGGGTGTGCGTGCGGTCGCCGGAGCAGACGGTACAGCCGACGAAGGGACGTCGGCCGGCCTCGGTCGATCATGGTGACCACAGGCGGGGGCAGCCACGATGGCGGACACTATGGCGACGGTGGCCGGCATGCGGCAGAGCCGGACGAGGTTCGCCATCGATGGACACGACCTGTCGGGAAACGGTTGACGCAGAGTCGACGACCCCTCGACGCCGACTGCTGCACGTAGCATCATAAACGACTACGTACACAATTGAGGCATGCGGAGTCGCGGGGGGTGCACAGTGGCTGCCAAGTTGCCGCCGGGACGGCACCGACTGACACGCGAGGAGGTCGCCGCCGACCAGCGCCGTCGGATGATCACCGCGCTCGGTGAGGTGTTGCAGGACAAGGGTTTTGCGGGAACCACTGTTACCGATATCTCCGAGCGGGCCCGGGTGTCCAAGCAGACCTTCTATGAGCACTACGACAGCAAGCAGGCCTGTTTCCTCGACGCCTATGCGCGGATCCACGACCGGGTCAGCCTCGCTGCGAGCACCCTACCGGCGAAGTCGAGCCCCCTGGACGTGTTCAGCGCGGTCCTGACGAACTATCTGGACACTCTGTCTCGTGACCCGGCCATGGCGCGCGTCTACCTCGTCGAGGTCTACGCCGCCGGTCCGGAGGCCCTGCACGCCCGGATGCAGTTACAGCAGCGCACGGTCGACAGCGTGCAGGAGGTGTTCGGAATCGACGACGAGGAGGGTCGGTTCGCGTGCCGAGCCCTGGTCGCCGCGATCGCCTCCTTGACGACACACGAACTCGCCGACAGCGACTCCGGTGATGTCCGATCACTGCACGCACCCCTGGTTGCATTGGCGGCGCGACTGTTCGACGCCTAGCATCCCTCGACGGTCGCCACGGCTGCCTCATCCACCACATCGGCGACCTCACCGCGACGGTGCCACGCGGCCTGCTGGCGCATCGCCCCATTGCCCTGGCCGTAGACCCGTTCCAGTTCATCGGCCACGAAGTCGTGGTCGCCCACCGCACGCAGTGCCGGTGCCATGCGATCGACCATCGACCTGAGCAGATCGATCGTGGGCGCGCACCCGTGTCCCCCGAGATCGACCGCCTCGCCGGACAACCCATCATGCGCGGACCGCCAGTACGCCGCGTTCAACGCGAAAGCATCCCACTGCACCACCGGGGTGCCGCGTCGATCCTCGTCGAGGGCGGTCATCACCGCCGCCCTGACCAGCGCGGCGTGCAACACCGTCTCGGCGACCGTCGCCGGCACATCGGCCACCCGCACCTCGACGGTGGGGAAGTTCGCCGACGGTCGGACGTCCCAATAGACCATCCCGTCGTCGAGCATCGCCCCGGATTCCACCATCATCTGCACCGCACCGTCATAGTCGTCGGCCGCGGCGAAGTACGGGGTCGGACCCGCGCTGGGCCAGCGCGACCACAGGATGTGACGCCAACTCGCGTGCCCGCTGTCGGCGTTGCGATAAATCGCCGAATTGGCGGTCAGACTCAACAACAACGGCAGCCACGGCCGCAATCTGTTGCTCACCCGGATCGCGGCGTCGCGATCCGGAACCGCCACGTGCACATGGCAACCGCTGATCCCCTGCTCCCGGGCGATCATCCCGAACCGGGCTGCGATCTGCCGGTATCGCGGTGTCTCGGTGACCGGAAAGCGCTCCGGCAGGGTCGGCGGCAACCCGACGGCCAACAACCGGGCCCCGGCGGCATCGGCCGCATCGGCAGCCACCCGCCGCAGCCTCCGAAGCTGAGCCGACAACTCCGCGGGACTGTCACACACCTCGGTGGCGGTTTCGACCTGGCAGCTGGTCAGTTCGAGTTGCAGGTCGACCCCGCGGCCCTCGGCCTGCTCGGCAACGCTGCGGTTGACCGGCAGCGGTGCCCCTGAGTTGGGATCTATCAGGAGGAACTCTTCCTCGACGCCAAAAGTGGGGTGACTGGTCATGGTGAGACCTCAGGTGCCCTCGAACCGGGCAGCGGAAACACGGACTACGGGTTTTCCGTGGTCCGTGCGGACCGATGGGATGTCACCGTCGAGGCATCACGTCGAGGAAAGGGACGCCCGATGCCCACCACCCGGATCGTTGTCATCGGCGGCGGATACGCCGGTGTGCTGGCCGCCAACAGAGTGCTCCAGCGCGCCGATGTCGACGTCGCGCTGGTCAATCCTCGTCCGGAGTTCGTCGAACGCATCCGGCTGCACCAGCTGGTGGCCGGCAACGACGACGCCGTCGCGGACTACTCGACGGTGTTGTCACCCCGGGTGCGGCTGATCGTCGACTCCGCCGAACAGATCGACGCCGATGCCCGCAAGATCATGCTGGCATCCGGGTCGGTGCTGGCCTATGACCATCTCATCTACGCCGTCGGCAGCACCGCGGGGGCACCCGCCTCGGTGCCGGGGGCGGTCGAATTCGCCTATCCGCTGGGCGAATTGGAGGCCGCCCGCAGGTTGGCCGGCCGGATGTCCGCATTGCCACCGTCGGCACCGATCGTGGTCGTCGGTGGTGGACTCACCGGCATCGAGGCGGCCGCCGAGTTCGCCGAGAACGGTCGCGCCGTCACCCTGGTCACCGCTGCGCTCGGCCCGTCGCTGGCCAAGGGTGGCCGTCGTTCGGTGGCCGGGCGGTTACGCAAGCTCGGTGTCCGCGTCGTGGAGAACGCCACGGTCGCCGCCGTCACCGCCGATCACGTCACGCTCACCGACGGCCGGGAGGTACCCGCCGCGGTGACGGTCTGGACGGCCGGGTTCGGCGTCCCGACCCTGGCCGCCGCCAGTGGCTTGGCCACCGACGCGCTGGGTCGCCTGGTGACCGACGAGACGCTGACCAGCGTGAGCCATCCGTCCATCGTCGCCGCCGGGGATGCGGCCGCACCGTCGGCGCTGCCGTTGCGGATGAGCTGCCAGCTCGCCATGCCACTGGCTGCGCAGGCCGCTGACACGGTGCTGGCGCACATCGAGGGCGGACAACCCCGTGTGCTCAATCCGGCGTCGGTGGGTCAGTGCATCAGCCTGGGCAGGCGCGCGGGCACCATCCAACTGTCCCGCTTCGACGACACCGCGATCGGATTGCACATCGGGGGACGGTTGGCCGCCACCATCAAGGAGTCGGTGTGCGCCGGGACGCTGAGCTTCCTGGCCAAGGAGGCGCGCAAGCCGGGCAGTTACTTCTGGCCGCGCGGCGGCAAGCGGGCCGAGCATCTCGCGGCCCGCCCGGTTCAGCCGTAGGTGGCGTCGACGAACCGACTGCGCACCTCGGGCGACGGGATGGGGCAGGTGTCGTACTGTCCGCCCACGTGGTATCGGACCTTGGCGAATGCGGCATACAACCGATCCCGCAGGAATCCCGGGATCACCCGAGCGGCCAGCGCAAGCCTCCAGTACCCGCCGAGGTAGTCCGCCACCGCCAGCAGCGCCGCCGATTCGGTGCGGACCGTCTCGGTCGGCCCGCCCGGATCGCCGACGAAGACGACCGAGTCCCGGCCCGCCAGATGCGGGTGGCGCGCGATGATGTCGTGGGCGAACTCGCTGTCCAACGCGGCGAAGCGCAGCGTTGCGCGGCGGTCGAACCGCAGGATGGTCCGCACGGCGCTGTTGCAGACCCCGCACACACCGTCGTAGAGCAGCACGGGTGCATTCGATGCGATCGGCGTGGTCATCGGGCCCTCCTGTGGATACCTGCCATGTATAGGGTTCCCGCACACGGAGCCAGGAAACCGGACATCGGTCCCGCCGTACTGCGGAGTCGGATCGGCTGTGCGCGGTCTCACACTGGCTGACCACGCATGACCTTTGCCGGCCGGGCCGGGCGTCCACCCCGATCGGATGCGCGGAGATGTCGGGTCGGCGGACTACGATTTCCCCGGCACCCCGGCCCCGACGGAGAGAACGAGCAGTGAGTTACAACGCCGCGGACATCACCGAACTCGATGATGTCCAACACACCCGTCTGCGGCCGGCGGTCAACCTGGGCCTCGACGTGCTCAACACCGCCTTGCGGGAACTGGTCGACAACGCGATCGAAGAGGTCGCCGATCCCAGCCATGGCGGCTCGACGGTCACCATCACCCTGCACGCCGACGGTTCGGTCAGCGTCGCCGATGACGGCCGCGGTCTTCCCGTCGACTCCGATCCGGTGACCGGCAAGAACGGCATCGTCAAGACGCTGGGCACCGCGCGCGCCGGCGGCAAGTTCTCCGCGCACACCGACGCGACCAGCACCGGCGCCGGGCTCAACGGGATCGGCGCCGCGGCAGCGGTATTCATCTCCGCACGCACCGATGTGACGGTGCGCCGCGCCGGCAAGACCTATCTGCAGAGTTTCGGCGCCGGCTATCCCGGCACCTTCGAGGGCAAGGATTTCGACCCCACCGCGCCGTTCACCAGGGCCGACACCCAGAAGCTGCGCGGTGTGGGCAACCGCAAGCCCGACGCGCACGGCACCGAGGTGCGCATCCTGTTCGACAAGGCCGTCGTGCCGGACTCCAGCATCGATGTCGGCGAGGTGCTGCTGCGCGCCCACGCCGCGGCCCGGATGTCCCCCGGCGTGCACCTGGCCGTGGTCGACGAAGGGTGGCCCGGTGAGGAGATCCCCGCCGCGCTGCTCGAGCCGTTCGACGGCCCGTGGGGCAGCGACACTCTGCTGGACCTGATGTGTACCGCCGCAGGCACACCGTCCCCGGCGGTACGCGCCGTGGTGGAGGGCCGCGGCGAATACACCACGGGTCGGGGGCCGACGCCGTTCCGTTGGTCGCTGACCGCGGGCCCGGCCGAGCCGGCCACCGTGGCCGCGTTCTGCAACACCGTGCGGACCCCCGGCGGCGGCTCGCACCTGACGGCCGCCATGAAGGGGCTGTCCGAAGCGCTGGCCGACCGCGCCTCCCGGATCCGCGACCTCGGCCTGGCCAAGGGCGAGGACGGCCCGGAGCCACAGGATTTCGTCGCGGTGACCGCACTGGCCGTGGACACCCGCGCACCCGACGTGGCGTGGGACTCCCAGGCCAAGACGGCGGTGTCCTCGCGTTCACTCAACGTGGCGATGGCCCCCGATGTGGCCCGCAGCGTCACCATCTGGGCGGCCAACCCGGCCAACGGTGACGCCGTCTCGCTGTGGACGAAGCTGGCGCTGGAATCGGCGCGGGCGCGGCGTAGCGCCGAGGGCGCCAAGGCCCGGTCGCGGGCGGCATCGAAGGCCAAGGGATTGGGTACCAACCTGTCCCTTCCGCCCAAGCTGTTGCCCAGCAGGGAGACCGGACGCGGATCGGGTGCCGAGTTGTTCCTGTGCGAGGGCGACTCGGCGCTGGGCACCATCAAGGCCGCCCGCGATGCCACCTTCCAGGCGGCCTTCCCGCTGAAGGGCAAGCCGCCCAACGTGTATGGGTTCGCCATCAGCAAGGCGCGCGTGAAGGACGAGTTCGACTCGATCGAGCGGATCCTCGGCTGCGGACTGCGCGACAACTGCGATCCCGAGCTGTGCCGGTACGACCGCATCCTGTTCGCCTCCGACGCCGACCCCGACGGCGGCAACATCAACTCCAGCCTCATCTCGATGTTCCTGGACTTCTACCGCCCGCTGGTCGAGGCCGGGATGGTCTATGTGACGCTGCCGCCGCTGTTCGTCGTCAAGGACGGTAACGAGCGGATCTACTGTCAGGACGAGTCCGAACGCGATGCCGCGGTGGCCGAACTGAAATCCCGGTCCAAGCGCAAGGTCGAGGTGCAGCGCAACAAGGGTCTCGGCGAGATGGATGCCGACGACTTCTGGAACACCGTGCTGGATCCGCAGCGGCGCACCGTCATCCGGCTGCATCCCGACGATGCCGACAAGAAGTTGCACCACATCTTGTTCGGCGGCCCACCGGAAGGCCGACGCACGTGGATGGCCGATGTCGCCGCCCGTGTCGACACCGCCGCGCTGGACCTGACCTAGGAAGAACTCACCGTGACCGCCACCCTGGACGTACCAGAGCAGAATCCCGATCTGGTGCTCGATCAGAGCGCCGACGATTACTGGAACCACTACCAGCTCACCTTCGCGCTCTACAGTGTCAGCGACCGCGCCATCCCGTCTGCGTTCGACGGACTCAAGCCCGGCCAGCGCCGCCTGCTCTACCAGATGCACGATTCGCGGCTGTTGCCCGGCAACAAGCCGCAGAAGTCCTCGAAGATCTGCTCGGCGGTCACCGGCAACCTGCACCCGCACGGCGGTGCGTCGATGTACGGTGCCGCCGCGCTGATGGCCGCCGAGTTCCAGCGTGTCAAGGTCATCGACGGGCAGGGCGCCTTCCCCCGCATCCAGGGCGATATCCCGGCCGCCGACCGCTACACCGAGATGCGGTTGTCGGCGCCGGGGGCCGCGCTGACCGCCGAGCTCGACGATCACGCGGTGCCGATGGTCTCCACCTTCGACGGCGAGTGGATCGAACCGACCATGCTGCCCGCACAATGGCCCGTGCTGCTGTGCAACGGCGCGATGGGTATCGCCGAGGGCTGGGCCACCAAGGTCCCCGCACACAACCCGCGCGAGGTGATGGCCGCCTGCCGGGCCCTGCTCGCCAGGCCCAACACCACCGACGACACCCTGATGAAGCTGATCCCGGGCCCCGACTGGGGTTGCGGGGCAACCGTTGTCGGCACCGCGGGACTTCGGGAGTACATCACCACCGGGCGTGGCCAGCTCACCGTGCGCGGCACCGTCAGCGTCGACGGCAAGAACTGTGTCATCACCGAACTGCCGCCCGGTGTCGCGAGCAACACTGTGCAGGAACGCATTCGGGCCCTCGTCGAATCCGGCGAGATGTCCGGCGTGGCCGATATGTCGGACCTCACCGACCGCCGCAACGGGCTGCGCATCGTCGTCACCGCCAAACGCGGGTACAGCGCCGAACAGATCCGCGATCAGCTGCTGGCCCTGACGCCGCTGGAGTCCACCTTCGCCGCCAGCCTGGTTGCCCTCGACGAGGACCGGGTGCCGCGGTGGTGGAACGTGCGCGAGCTGATCGGCGCCTTCCTGCACCTGCGCGACTCGGTCGTGCTGCATCGCAGCGAGTACCGGCTGGAGAAGGTGACGGCCCGCCGCCACCTGGTTGCCGGCCTGATGAAGATCCACCTGGACATCGACGCCGCCGTCGCGGTGATCCGCAATTCCGATACCGTCGACGACGCCCGCCAGGGCCTGCAGAAACGCTTCGAGATCGACGAAGAGCAGGCCAATTATGTTCTCGCACTGCAGCTTCGCCGACTGACCAAGCTCGATGTCATCGAACTTCAGGCCGAGGCCGACAAACTGGACGCCGAGTTCGCCGAGCTCACCGAGCTGGTCACCGATCCCGATGCCCGACGCAAGGTCATCGACAAGGAACTGGTCGAGACCGCCAAGCTGTTCAAGGGTCCGGAGTTCGACCGTCGCACCGTGCTCGACGCCGAGGCCACGCCGGTGACGGCCGGTTCCGACGAGGACGGCCCCCGCGAGCGCAAGGTCAACACCGCCTGGCGCCTGGATGACCGCGGGGTCTTCTCCGACAGCCACGGCGATCTGCTGACCTCGGGCCTGGGCTGGGCGGTGTGGACCGACGGGCGGGTGAAGTTCACCAACGGCAACGGCCTGCCGTTCAAGATCAGGGATATCCCCGTCGCACCGGATATCACCGGCCTACTGCGATCCGGTGTGCTCAGCGAGGGCCACCACCTCGCGCTGGTGACCCGCCGTGGCAAGGTGCTGCGCATCGATCCCGCCGCGGTGAACCCGCAGGGCGCGGCGGGCAACGGTGTGGCCGGGGTGAAGCTCGGCGGTGACGGTGAACCGCAGGACGAGGTGATCGCCGCGCTGCCGCTGTCCTGTCAGAACGGCGAGGCCATCCTGTCGATCTCGGAAAAGGGTTGGAAGGTCACCGAAGTCGCCGATATCCCGGTCAAGGGTCGCGGCGGCGCCGGTGTCGGGTTCCACCCGTTCGTCGCGGGCGAGAATGCGCTGCTGTCGGCGGAGGTGTCGGCCACCGGGTACGTGCGCGGCAAGCGTGCGGTGCGGGCCGAGAAGCGCGCCAAGGCGTCCAACAAGGGGTCCGGCACCGACGTGCTGCCCGCGGAGCCGCCGGCCTGACCGAGGGCGGGCACCGTCCGCTGGTGCGCTGTACCCGATGGCCCCGGCCCGTGGTGTGAGATGTTTGGTGAGTGGTAGCCGACAACGCGGAGTCCGCTCGGTGGGCGGGTGCGCTCGCCGTGGCGGATGGCGCCTTGTGCTACGTCGGCGCGTTGTCTGATGCGGACGGTCACCACCATGTGGCGACACAGATCGTGAGTGCGTGGTCGGGTTCTTTCGAACTGACCGACGCCCACGGTCGCTGCGCCGTGGCGCAGGCGGCGATCATTCCTTCGAGCGCTCGACACTCCATTCGGGTCCCGCATCGCAGCGTCAGCGGAGCGCTCGTTTTCCTCGACCCCGGGTCTTTGCTGGGTTCCGGGATCGCCGAACTCGTCAGCGGGAGTTCGGATGTGACGCGGTGGGTCGCGGCCGGATACGAATTTGTGCAGTCGATGGAGCTCGCCGCGGCTGATCCGGCTTCGATCCTGGCGATGATCGCCGGCGCCCGCGGTGCGGAGCATCGTCCGGATCCTCGGCCATGGCACCCCTACGTGCGCCTGGCTGTCGACCGGGTCACTGAACTGCTGCCGGAGCCCGTGACGCTGGCGGAGGTCGCCAACTCCGTCGGCCTGTCCCCGAGCCGCCTGAGCCGCCTGTTCAACGAGCAAGTGGGACAGTCGTTTCCCGCCTACATCCGGTGGCGCAGGTTGCGACTGGCTGTCGAAGCGCTGCAACGGGGTGCTTCGCTCACCGACGCGGCCCACACCGCCGGCTTCACCGACAGCGCCCACGCCAACCGTGTCTGCCATGAGATGTTCGGCTTGTCGCCCAGCCTCGCGAGCAGACACCTGGCGTGGGGCTGATTCGACCAGACCGTAGGCCAAAGACGGCACGTCTGTACAAGCGTCGGGGCGATGTCATGCGCCATCGTTGTCTACATGCTCACCTCGGTAATCAGATACGGTTATGTGCCCTTCATGCTCCTCGGCGTCAACGGTGCGGCGGTTTACCTGGCTGCCCGCAGCTTCTCGGAGTTCTGGTTGGTGGGTCTCATCGTGGCGGCGGTCGGCTGCTCGTTCGCCGCGGAGCGCATCGTGCCCTACCGGCGAGAGTGGAACGACGGGCTCGATGACGCGGGGCGCGACACCGCTCACACGTTCGTCAACGAAGCATTCATCCTGGCAAGTGTCGCGGTCATTCCCCTACTGGCCGCGGTGACACCGTTCCAGCACTGGTGGCCCGGGTCGCTCCCGTTCGTCGTGCAGCTGCTCATCGCAATACTGGTGGCCGACTTCGGTATCACCACGATTCACCTGGCAAGCCACAAGATCGGCTGGTTGTGGCGATTGCATGCCGTTCATCACAGCATTCGTCGGTTCTACGGTCTCAACGGTCTGATGAAGCACCCGTTGCATCAGGCCGTGGAGATGCTGGGCGGTGTCCTGCCGCTGATCGTCATGGGCGTACCGGTGCAGGTGGCATCGGCGCTTGCGGTGTGCGTCGCCGTGCAATTACTGCTCCAGCACGCCAACGTCGATTATCGGGTCGGGCCAATGCGTTCGATACTTGCGCTCAATGAGGGCCACCGGTTCCACCACCTCAAGTGGGCCGGTATCGGCGACGTCAACTTCGGCTTGTTCACCTTGCTGTGGGATCACCTCTACCGCACCTATTCCTTTGACCCGCAACGCCGATTCACGACAGACGATCTCGGCATGGCGGCCAAGCCGCACTACCCGACACGTTACTTTCGGCAACTCGCCGAACCCTTCACCGCCAGCGGAGCGTGTGACTTCGACGCCGCTGGGACCGATGACGCTACTCGCGTTAAGGCTCGCTAGGTGATCTGGTCGGGTGCGCGTTCGGCGATGGTCAGGGTCGCGCGTAAACCGCCCAGTGGGCTGTCGTCGAGTTCGAGGCGCCCACCGTGCAGCGCGGCCTGCTGGGTGACCAGCGCGAGCCCGAGCCCGGAACCGCCGGGCGCCGCGGTGCTGCCGCGGGCGAACCGGCCCAGCACCGCCGTGCGCTCCTCGGCGGGCAGGCCGCAGCCGTCATCGTCGACGATGATCTGCACACGGTCGGGTAACCGGTTGCAGGTCAGCGCGATCCGGCCGGCACCACCATGGGTTGCCGCGTTGCGCACCAGATTGTCGACCGCCAACCGCAGCCCGCCCGGCCAGCCCCACACCGTGAAGTGGTCGTCGTCGGCCACCGTGATGTCCACGGTGGGGTGCACCCGGGCGTTCTCCCGCACCACCCGGTCCAGCATGTCGGTGACGTCGATCAGCTCACGGTCCTCGGCTTGTGCCAGCTGCCCCGAGGCCAGCTGCCCGAGCGCGGTGATGGTGGCCTCCACCCGGCGCTGGGCGCGCAGCAGGTCGGCGACCACCTCATCGCGCTCCTCGGCGGGCAGGTCGTGGATGCGCAGTGTGTCCAGATCGGCACGCATGGCCGTCAGCGGTGTGCGTAGTTCGTGGGCGGCGTTGGCCGCGAAATCCTGTGCGGCCTGCAGGGATCGGGTGGTGGCCTGCTGCGCGGCGGCCAGCCTGCTCAGCATGCCCGCCATCGCGTCGGACAGTTCCTCGGCCTCGCGGGCACCCTTCACGTTCGGCACCCCGCCGCTGCCCAAGGATTTCGTCTGCTCGGTCAGCCGCCGCAGCGGTCGCACCGCGGGGCCCGCCAACAGCCAGCCGAACCCGCCCGCCACCAGGACGGTGAGCACACCGACCGCGAGATACACCGGAATCCTGGTGGGGCTCAACAGGATACTGTCGGCGCGGATACCCAGCGACAGCAGGATGCCGCCACCCTGCTGGTTCATCGGGATGGTCCGCACCCGGTACTCCACCCCGTTGACCTTCACGGTCTCGGTGCCCGGCTCCAGGGCGGGCAGCTGAAAGCCGCGCTGGAAGACCACCTGGCCGGTGGAACGCGACCGGCCCGTGGTCAGTACCCCGCGTCGGGGATCGGACAACTGTTCGGGGAACATGCTGGCCTCGACGATCGAATCGAGACGGCGATCCAGTTGTGCGGCATCGTTGTTGGCCAGCACCACAGAGGTCAGCACGGTGAAACCGGCGACGACGGCGGCCGCCGCGACGGCGGAGGCGATGGCGACCCGGGTGCGCAGTGACAGCCGAGCCACGAACTACGCCTCCTCCCGCAACACGTACCCGATTCCGCGGACCGTATGGATGACCCGTGGGCGGTCCTCACGCTCCAGTTTGCGCCGCAGGTAGGAGATGAACACATCGGCGACGTTGGTGTCGACGTCGAAGTCGTAGCCCCACACCAGCTCGAGCAGCCGCTGCCGGGACAGCACCACCCCCGCGTTCTCGGCCAACACCGCGAGCAGATCGAATTCACGCTTGGTCAGGTCGGCCCGCTCCCCGTCGACATAGACCAGCCTGCGGGCGGTGTCGATGGTCAGCGGGCCCACGATCATCACATCGGATTCGCGTTCGGCGTGACTGGCGCGGCGCAACAGGGCGTGCAACCGGGCCACCAGCTCACCGAGATCGAACGGTTTCGTCAGGTAGTCGTCGGCGCCGGCCTCCAGACCGGCGATCCGGTCGTTGACGGTATCGCGGGCCGACAGCACACAGATCGGGATCTCGTTGCCCAGCGCCCGCAGGGCGGTCACCACCGCCACACCGTCGAGTTCGGGCATCTGCACATCGAGCACCAGCGCGTCGTGGGCCTCGCTGGCCAGCAGTCGCAATGCCTCGCGCCCGTTGGAGGCCACCCGCACGTCGAACCCGGAGTGGCGCAGGCCGCGCGCCACCGATGTCCGGACATCCGGGTCGTCGTCGACCATCAGCACCGTGCGGCCGGTGCTGTCGGACGGGGAATGTTCCAGCGTGGTGCGCACCCCTGGATTATGGCGCGCGCTACGGAATCGCGCGGAGGACCGGGCCGGGCAGTGCGCCGGTGCCCTGCGCGACGGGACTGACCGCGTCCCCGGCGGCCGCTGATCCGGCGGCCGGCGATCCGGCGCTGGGCAAACCCGCGGCGGGCAGGCCGGTGGCGGGCTGCTGCACGGCCTGCATCAGCCCGAGCACCTGAGGCAGCGAGATCGGCAGCTGGCACTGCGTCGACAATCGGACCAGGGGTGCCTGCAGACGCTGGATGTCCTTGGCGGCGCCCGGCTTGGCATCGAAATAGGCCTTGGCCGCGGCGAGGGACTGCGGCCCGGCGGGCTGCGCGGCGATCGCGGTCAATGCCTGATTGGTGTCCGGGTGGGTGTCGAGGTAGTTGCCCATCGAGGTGGCCACCGAACCGATGGTCTTGGCGATCTCGCTCGCCTCGCAAGGATCGGTCTCGGCCGCGGCCCCCGGCGCCGAGATGACCGCCGCCACGCCACCGGCGGCCAGGCAGCCAGCGAATGCCGCCCACAGGCCGCGACGCAGTGCGGCGGAACCGCTGGGAATCAGATTCATCGGAAATCTCCTTCGGGTGGGACACCACTGGTGTGGCTTGCGAACTCCCACTTTCGACAAGGCACGTATCCCCGACCCGGAACGACCAGCCGCCATCATGCCATCTGCCCGATCACCGGGCCAACCGGCACAGCAAACTCGCAGGTGATGCCGCGGGCCGGACGTTGCGAGGTGGTCACAACCGGGATCGGGCACCGTCCGCCGCACAGCAAGCTGCGGTACGCTCTCGCTTACCAGCAGCCGGGGAGAAAGGCCAGGGGCGCCATCCAGCAGTTCATGATGCGCTTGAGCAGCAGCCTGCGCAGATATCGCTGGGCGGTGTTTGTCGTATGGGTGCTGCTTCTCGTGCCCTCCGTATACCTGGCGATCAACCACTCCGACCGGCTCACCGGCGGCGGGTTCGAGGTCGCCGGATCACAATCGCTGGATCTTCAGCACCAGCTCGAGGAGCAGTTCCCCGACCAGGGGGCCTCGCCGCTGGCGCTGGTGGCGGTCCCGCGGGCCGACGCGTCCTTCGAGGATATGAACGAAGCCGTCGCGCAGTTACGGCGGATCGCCGGGGAAGTGCCCTCGGTCACCGAGGCACCCAACCCGCAGCAACCGCCGCCCGCACCCGACCGTCCCTATGTCGTGCAGTTGAAGGTCGACTTCAACAACAGCGGCGCGGTCGATATCGCCAACCAATTGCGCGACAAGGTCGGCATCGAAGGTGAGCAGGCCGGCCTGTCCGACAACGGCAAGGTACGGCTCTACGTCATCGGACAGGGCGCCCTGGGCGCCGCCGCGCAGCAGGCCACCAAACACGACATCGCGCAGGCCGAGCGGTGGAACGCACCGGTAGTCCTGATCATCCTGCTGGCGGTCTTCGGATCGCTGGCCGCGGCCGCCATGCCGCTGCTGCTCGGCATCTGCACCGTGGTGGTCACCATGGGCGTGGTGTTCCTGCTGTCCCATGTGATGGCCATGTCGGTGTTCGCCACCTCGACGGTGTCCATGTTCGGCATCGCGGTGGCGGTGGACTATTCGCTGTTCATCCTCATGCGGTACCGGGAGGAGCTGCGGGCGGGACGCGATTCCGCGCAGGCCATCGACGGGGCGATGGCAACCTCGGGGCTGGCGGTCGTGCTGTCAGGCCTGACGGTGATCGCCTCGGTCAGTGGCATCTACCTGATCAACACCCCGATCCTGGAATCGATGGCCACCGGAGCCATCCTCGCGGTGGCGGTCGCGGTGTTGACCTCGACCACCCTGATCCCGGCCGTGCTGGCGACCTTCGGACGCTCGGCGGCCAAACGGTCCCGGCTGCTCAACTGGTCCCGGCGCCCCGACACCACTCAGTCGCGGTTCTGGACCCGCTGGATCGGTGCCGTCATGCGCAGGCCGTGGGTGTCGGCATCGTGTGCGGCGGTGATGCTGCTGGTGATGGCGGCCCCCGCCTTCGGCATGACCCTGGGCAACAGCATGCTGCGCCAATTCGACCCAAGCCACGAGATCCGCGGCGGGGTGAACGCCGCCGCCGAGGCGCTCGGTCCGGGCGCGCTGGGCCCGGTCCGGGTGATGGTCACCTTCCCCGACGGCCAGGCCGACGGCCCGGCGGCACAAGCCGCGTTGGACACCATCGGCCGCACCATGGCCGAGGGTCCCGATGTCGCGGCCGTGACACCGCCGGTGATCGGTGACGACGACGACAGCGCGCTGCTCTCGGCGGTGCTCTCGGTCGACCCCGAGGACTTCCGCGCCCGCGATGCGGTCGACTGGATGCGCGCCGAGCTGCCCAAACTCGATATCGGCAATGCGCAGATCGACGTCGGTGGGCCGACCGCACTGATCAAGGATTTCGACGACCAGGTGTCCATGGCCCAGCCGTGGGTGTTCGTGTTCGTCGCCGTCATCGCGTTCGTGATGCTGCTGATCGCGATCAGGTCGGTCTTCCTGGCGCTCAAGGGTGTGCTGATGACCGTGCTGTCGGTCGCGGCCGCCTACGGCAGCCTGGTGGTCGTCTTCCAATGGGGTTGGCTGGAGGATCTGGGCTTCGCCCCGCTGGAATCGTTGGACAGCACGGTGCCCCCGCTGGTGCTGGCGATGACCTTCGGTCTCTCGATGGACTACGAGATCTTCCTGCTCACCCGCATCCGGGAACGCTTCCTGATCACCAACAACACCCGCGACGCGGTCGCCTACGGCATCTCCACCAGTGCGCGCACCATCACCAGCGCGGCGCTGATCATGATCGCGGTGTTCATCGGATTCGCCTTCGCGGGGATGCCCCTGGTGGCGCAGATCGGTGTCGCGTGCGCGACCGCGATCGCGGTCGATGCCACGATCGTGCGGCTGATCCTGGTGCCCGCATTGATGGCGATGTTCGACGAATGGAACTGGTGGTTGCCGCGCTGGCTCGACCGCATCCTGCCGTCGGTGGATTTCGAGAAGCCGCTGCCCAAGGTGGATATCAGCGACCTGGTGCTGGTGCCCGAAACGGCCCTGGCCGCACCCGGTGCCGATCTGCGCATGGTGGTAAAGTCCGCCGCCAAGCTCAAGCGCCTGGCCCCGCAGACCGTGGTGGTCGCCGATCCGCTGGCCTTCACCGGCTGCGGCCCCGCCCCCGGGGAACGCCGGCTGTCCGGGCGACTGCCCACGATCACCTCCACCGGTTCGGTCACCCGGCCCGTGCACCCGGTGACGATGTGGCGCGGCCGGATCAACGTCGCACTCGACGCGCTGGAGACCGCATCGGACTCCGAGAAGCTGCCCGTGCAGCGCCGCAGCCCGATCGAGGCGACCACCGTGCAGCTGCCCACCGGTGACCGATTGCTCATCCCGACCGGTGCCGAGACACTGCGGATGAAGAGCTATCTGCTGATGTGCCGCAACACCACCCGCGATTACGCGGAGTTCGCCCGGCTGGTCGACTCGATGGAGACCGACACCGCGGCCCGCGTCCTGACCGGTATGGACCGGTATTACTGTGGAGTGCGCCCTAGGGCGCACTGGGTCGCCACCCAACTCGTCCGCAGGCTTGCCGACCCACGCCCCTCGGACGACCCGGACGCCCCGGCACCGGCCGAGACCGACTGGGACAGGGTTCGGCAACGATGCCTGTCGGTGGCGGTGGCGATGCTCGACAGAACAGAGCTGGAGGAGGCGAGGTGACGGTGGCAGCGCAGCCCGCTGACGTGTCCCCGGCGGCCGACGGACGGCCCGTCGAATTCTGGCCCACCTCGGCCATTCGCGCCGCACTGGACAACGACGACCTGGCGGTCTGGCAGCGTATCGCCGCGGCCATCAAGCGGGACCCGTTCGGCCGCACGGCGCGCCAGGTCGAAGAGGTGCTCGACACCGCACACCCCTACGGGGTGTCCAAGGCACTCGCCGAGGTGCTGGACAAGGCCCGGGCGCATCTGGAGGCCAACGAGCGCTCCGAGGTGGCCCGGCACATCCGCGAACTGCTGGAACGCTCCGGTCTCGGCGTACCGGAATTCGCCTCGCGAATCGGGGTGCCCAGCGAGGAACTCACCGGTTGGCTCGAAGAGAACGGCTCGCCACCGGCGACGTTGATGATCCGGATGCGCAGGCTCTCCGACCGGTTCGCCCGGATCCGCGCCCAGCGCGCCCAGGCCTCCGCCGAACGCTGATCGGGCTGCTGCTCAGCGGGCGTTGATCGGCGTCACATCGGTCACCAGCCATTTTCCGTCCGCTTTGGCCAGAGTGACCCGCAATGCCAGCACCGCGACATCGGCCGGTTTGCCCGGTGTGTTCTGCGTGCCGCGCATGACGACGGCGACGCTGGCCGCTGCCGGACCGATCGCCTCCACCCCTGCCGATACCGTCTGCGCCTGACCTGAGACGTTGCGGCTCGTCAGATCCTTTGCCACGGCCTGGAATTCGCTGCGGTAGGACTCGGCCCGCTCGGGTGACATCAATGCGGTGGCGCGGTCGATCGCGGTGTTCGGGCTGCTCGGACTGAACGTTGCCGAGGCCTCGGCGACGCTGCTGGCGATACCGACGACCTCGGCGCTGTCGCGGCCGAGGTCGCGGTCGGGAACCGTCCACCGGGTGTAGCCGACGAAGACCGCCACCACCGCGAGCACCGTGGCGGTCGCGACGACCCCCAGCCTCAGCAGCGGTCCGTCGTCATCGGTACCCACGGTGACGCCGTCGCGGCGGAACAGCACCGCATCGACCACCACACCCTGCACGATCAGCAGACACAGCGCCGTGCACACCGCCACCCACCAGCGCGGCCAGTCCAGCGCACTGCCGATGAACACCAGCGCGAGGATCGCCAACGCCGGCGCCAGGATGTCGACGCCCGCGACCCGTAACCGGTTGATCATCGGATGGTCTCCAGGCGCGAGATCAGCAGCGAGCCGTCGATATCGGAAACACCGAGGCGCAGGTTCCAGCGCACCGTGGTCGGCTGCGCACCGGCGTTCTGGCTGACCGAGGTGGCCACCACCAGCACCGTGTCGGTGCGCGATGCCACCGTGGCGAGCTCGGCGGGGGGCGCATCGGTGTCCTTGGCGCCGTCGGGGACCCGGTGCATGGATTCGATCGAGACGGACTCGACCTGCCCGACGGTCTGGGACTTGAGCTTGCCGACCAGATCGGCGAACGGGGTCATGGTGGCGTCGAAATCGACGTTGAGCTGGCCGACGGTGCCGTCGCGCAGCTGTTGCAGGTTCTGCGGCGCGTTGTCGGAGTTCATGTTGATCAGCAGCGCGGTCCAGTCCACCGCCGCCTGCAGAACTTCGCTCTGGTGGGTGCGTTCGGCCACGTCGGCGCGGTGTCCGGTCCACACCATGACGCCCAGCGCCGTGGCGGCCAGGGCGATCACACCGAACACGATGCCGGCGATGCCGTAACGGGACAGCACCCTGGTTTGCTCATCGGGCATGGCCGTGAGGCTACCGGTGAGCTCTGGCACCATGAGAGTGTGACGTCTACAGAACTCCGCTCCGGCATCGATCTGCGATACGTCGACGCCGATGTGCGCCCCCAAGACGACCTGTTCGGCCACGTCAACGGACGCTGGCTGACCGACTACGACATCCCCGCCGACCGGGCCACCGACGGCGCCTTCCGCACCCTGGCCGACCGCGCCGAAGAACAGGTCCGCGACATCATCACCTCCGCGTCGGCCGCCGACGGTCCCGATGCCCAGCGCATCGGCGATCTGTACGCGTCCTTCATGGACGAGGCCGCCGTCGCGCGGATCGGTGTGGCCCCGCTGCTCGCCGAGCTGGACACCGTCAGCGCCGCGGCCGACCGGGACGCACTGGCATCGGTCGTCGGCGCCCTGCAGCGCACCGGAGTCGGCGGCGGCGCGGGGGTGTACGTGGACACCGACTCCAAGGACTCCACCCGCTATCTGCTGCATGTCTCGCAGTCCGGGCTCGGTCTGCCCGACGAGTCCTACTACCGCGATCCCGCGCATGCCGCCATCCTGACCGCCTACCCCGAGCACATCGCCAGGATGCTCACCCTCGTCCATGGAGATGGTGCTGGTGACGGTGACCACGCCACGACGGCGCGCCGCATCGTGGAGTTGGAGACCAAGCTGGCCGCGGCGCACTGGGATGTCGTCAAGCGCCGCGATGCCGACCTGACCTACAACCTGCGCACCTTCGCCGAGTTGCCTTCCGAGGCACCGGGATTCGATTGGACCGGCTGGGTGGGCGCATTGGGCGCGAGTCCCGAGGAAGTGGTGGTCCGCCAACCCGACTACCTGACGGCGTTCGCCGCGCTGTGGGCGAGTGAAGACCTCGACGTCTGGAAGCAGTGGTTGAGCTGGCGAGTGATCAGCGCGCGCGCCGCACTGCTGACCGACGACCTGGTGGCCGAGAACTTCGCGTTCTACGGTCGCACGCTGTCGGGCACCGAGGCCATCCGGGACCGCTGGAAGCGCGGCGTCGGCCTGGTCGAGAGCCTGATGGGCGATGCCGTCGGCAAGCTCTACGTGGCACGGCACTTCCCGCCGGAGGCCAAGTCCCGGATGGACGAGCTGGTGGCCAACCTGCGCGAGGCGTACCGGGTCAGCATCACCAGCCTGCCGTGGATGACCCCGGAGACCCGCACCCGCGCGCTGGAGAAGCTGGACAAGTTCACCCCGAAGATCGGTTACCCGGCGAAGTGGCGGGACTATTCGGCGCTGGTGATCGACGCGGGCGACCTGTACGGCAACTACCGGCGCGGCTACACGCTGGAGTACGACCGTGACCTCGCCAAGCTCGGCGGTCCGGTGGACCGTGACGAGTGGTTCATGACCCCGCAGACGGTGAACGCCTACTACAACCCCGGCATGAACGAGATCGTCTTCCCCGCCGCGATCCTGCAGCCGCCGTTCTTCGATGCCGAGGCCGATGACGCCGCCAACTACGGCGGTATCGGCGCGGTGATCGGTCACGAGATCGGGCACGGCTTCGACGATCAGGGTGCCAAGTACGACGGCGACGGGAACCTCGTCGACTGGTGGACCGATGCCGATCGCGCCGAGTTCGGGCAGCGCACAACGGCGTTGATCGACCAGTACGAGCAGTTCACCCCGCGGGCGCTGGATTCCTCCCATCACGTCAACGGTGCCTTCACCGTCGGGGAGAACATCGGCGACCTCGGCGGGTTGTCCATCGCGCTGCTGGCCTACGAGCTGTCCCTGGACGGTGAGGAAGCGCCGGTGATCGACGGCCTGACCGGCGTGCAGCGGGTGTTGTTCGGGTGGGCCCAGGTGTGGCGCACCAAATCCCGTGATGCCGAGGCCATCCGGCGCCTGGCAACCGATCCGCACTCGCCGCCGGAGTTCCGCTGCAACGGCGTCATCCGCAACATCGATGCGTTCTACGAGGCGTTCGGAGTCGGCACCGAGGACGAGCTGTACCTCGAACCCGAACGCCGCGTTCGCATCTGGTAGCGGATCCCCGGTCGGCGACCTACCAGGCTTCTGCCCGAGCCGGCTCGGCCCTGCGAGGACTGCACTCGGGTAGGACATCGTGCCCGCAGAGCTACCTGGATTCAGCCAGGCGGCCGCCTGCCCGACGCGACTGAAAGCTGGTACATCTCGGCCCGGCCCATCTACGCAGAACGGCCCACTTTCCCTGGGAAAGTGGGCCGTTCTGCGTGAGATCTCTAGAACATCTGCCAATCCGAGGCCCCGTCGGGCTGGTTGTACAGACCACCGTCGGTGTTCTTGATGACGACGGCGTCGCCGGAGCCGAAGTTGTCGTAGAACCACTTGGCGTCGGCGGGGGCAAGGTTGATGCAGCCGTGGCTGACATTCGTATTGCCCTGGTCGGCCACCGACCACGGCGCGCCGTGCACGAAGATGCCGCTGTTGTCGATGCGCACGGCGTCCTTGACGTGGGTCTTGTAACCCTCCGCGGAATCCACCGGAACCCCGTAGGTGGAGGAATCCATCACGATGTCGGCGAACTTCTCCAGCACGTAGTAGGTGCCGTTCTTGGTGTCGTGGCCGGGCTTACCCAGTGAGACCGGGAACTCCTTCTCGACCTCGCCGTTGCGCACCACCGTCATCGTCTTGGTGGCATCGTCGACCGTGGCCACCAGTTGCTCGGGCACGGTGAAGCTGGACTTGGTGCCCGCGGCGTCGATGTTGACCACGGTGCCGGTGGGCCAGAAGTCCTGGGGACGCCACCGCAGCTGGGTGTCGGTGACCCAGTAGAACTGTCCCGGCACCGGCGGGTTCGACGTGATGTGCACCGCGTCCTGGGCCATCTGCCGGTTGGCGATCGGCCGCTGGAAGTTGATGTAGATCGGCTTGGCCGCGCCCGCGATCGACCCGTTGACCGGATTGAACGACGGCGGCACGAACGGCGGCAGACCGCGGAACGGATTCGGGTTCTGCCCCGGCGGGGTGCCCGGCGGGATCGGCAGCGGCTGCGCGCCGGGGCCACCGACCGGGGCGAACGGATCGGCTGCCGTCGGCGCCGCGGGCGGAGCCGGCGGGGCGAACGGATTGGGGAATGCGGGCGGGGCCGGCGCGGGCGCCGGCGGGGGCGGAACGGGTTCCGCAAGAGCCGACGGGCTACCGATACCTGCTGCGACGACCATTCCGGCCGCCAAGATCGCGCTGGCGAGTTTCCGTCTCGTCCGCTGCGACATATGTCACCTCCACTGGCATATCTGCAGACCAGTCTGGCACAGCACGTCCACCGGCTAACCCTGGCGAGGCCGGACAGACCCCTCATGACCGTCCGGCCCGCACCACTGACCTGGGATGTTCATCGTCGGTGTGAGGCGTGCCGTTACAGGGGCGAGCAACCACGGCAGCGCAGCCACGGCGATCAACACCAGTGCGGTCACCGCCGCCGACGCGCTGAGCACGGCGAACGACCCGCCCGCGGCGAACAGCACACCACCGGCCAGGGCACCGGCGACGATGCCGGCCTGGAACGTCGCCACGTAGAGCCCGGACGCGCCGTCGGGGTCCTCGGGCGCGCTGTTGATGGCCGCGGACTGCAGCATCGGCGGTAGCGCCGTCGACATGGCGCCCCATGCGAGCAGCCCGATGACACCGAGGACCGGTCGCGGATCACCGGCCGCCACCGCCGCCAACCCGGCAAACGCGGCGACCAGCCCGGCCAGCGCGGTCATCAGCACCGGTCGCGGCCACCGGTCCAGCGGACGGGCGAACATGGCCATGGCGATCAGTCCCGCCACCCCGAATCCGGCGAGCGCCGGCGCGGCATCGCCGCCGGTGACCGCACCGATGATGACGGCAATATAGGTGTAGGACGCGAAGTGCGCGCCGACGCCGACCAGCGTGAGTCCGCACAGCGTGGCCAGCGCGCGGTTGTGGTGCCACCGACGGCCGCCCGGCTGCCGCGCCCGGGCCGCCGCGGTGGCCGGCAGCATCGGCAACAGCAGCCGCGCGGCGAGCGTCACCGCCGCGGCCGCCACCGTGACCAACGCGACCGCGGTGCGCCAGCCATACCCTTGCGACAACAGCGCCGTCAGCGGGTTACCGGCCACCAGGGCGAGGGCCGTGCCGGCATACACCGCCGTGGTCGCCCGTCCGCCGTGCCCGGCGGGAACCAGCCGGACGGCGATCGGGACCAGCACCGACCACATCAACCCGTGGGTCAGCGCGCACAGCACACGCGCCACCGACAGCACCGCGAAGTTCGGCGCGACCGCCGAAAGGGCCTGCGAGACAGTCAGACACACGAGGGTGATCAATAAGGTCCGGCGCCGCGGCCAGCGCGCCGTCCGGCGCACCAGCGGCACCGTCGCAACGGCGGCGATCAACGCATAGCCGGCCAGCAAGGTGCCCACTGTCGCAGGCGCGACGGCGAGGTCGGCCGCGATGGCAGGCAGCGCCCCGACGGGCAGGATCTCGGCGGTGACGTAGACGAACGCGGCGGCCGCGAGCACCGTCAGTTGCGCGTACGGTTTCACGGTCATGCTGGAAAGCCACGGTAATGCCGTGGCCGCCCCCAACCGAGAGGACGCGCGATGATCGTCGCCTTCAGCATCAGCCCGTCGGGTACCGGCCGTTCCGACGGCTCGGTCAGCGACGCCGTCGCCGCCGCGGTGCGGGTGGTGCGCGCATCGGGGCTGCCCAACCGGACCTCCAGCATGTTCACCGAGATCGAGGGCTCCTGGGACGAGGTCTTCGACGTCGTCAAGCGGGCGACCGAGGCGGTGGCACCGTTCGGTTCTCGGATCTCGCTGGTGCTCAAGGCCGATATCCGGCCGGGCCACGATGGCGAACTCGACGGCAAGATCGCCCGTCTGGAGTCCGCGATCGAGCGCGCCGAACTGGACTGACGGCGGCTAGGAGCGGACCAACCGGGCGATGGCGGCCGACGCCTCGGCCAGTTTGACCTCGGCCTCCTCGCCGCCCGCGGCGACCGCGTGTGTAACGCAGTGGCCGAGGTGCTCGTCGAGCAATCCGAGGGCGACCGACTGCAGCGCGCTGTTGACCGCACTGATCTGGGTGAGGATGTCGATGCAGTACTTGTCGTCATCGATCATCTTGGCGATACCGCGCACCTGACCCTCGATGCGCCGCAACCGTTTGGCGTAGTTCTCCTTCTGCGGCGAGTAGCCGTGTTCTGCATCGGTCATCGACTATCCGCCTCCCAACAGTTTCTGCATGTGACCGGCCTCCTCTTGGCGCGTGCTGATGATGCCTTGCGCCAGCGTCTTGGCGTTGGCGTCCTGACCTTCCTGGATCTCGGTGGCGGCCATGGTCAGGACGGCCTGATGGTGGTTGAGCATGGCCTGCAACCACAATCTGTCGAACTCGGGACCGCGCAGCGCCGCAAGCCGCGCCATGGCGCCCTCGTCGAACAGGTTCGGTCCCTGCGGCACCGGACCCTGACCGCCCTGCTGGCCGTCGGTCCACTGCACCAGTAAGGCGTTGACGGTATCGGTCTGCTGTTTCTCGCTGACGGCAAGCACATCGGCGAGCGCCTGCATGCGGGGATCATCGGAATTGGTGCGCACCAGCGCGATCATCTGGTCGATACGCGGACGCTGCGCGAGCAGGGCATCGGCGAAGGCGCGATCGATGGCGTTGACCCCCGGCGCGGGCGACGTGGCCGAGGCGGTGGATCCGCTGGACGGCTCGGGTGCGGCGGCCTGTCTGCCGCATGCCGGGACCAGGACGGCCAGCATCGCCGCCACCAGCACCAGCACGCGTCTCATGTAGCCAGGCTACCGGTACCCCACAGGGGTATCAGCGGGGGTTTGGGATGGTCGTGAGCCGAATGCATACTTAGCTGCATGCCCTCAGCACCGCAAACCCGTCCCGGGGTCGATATCAAACCCCGCAGCCGCGACGTCACCGACGGATTGGAGAAGACCGCCGCCCGCGGGATGCTGCGCGCCGTCGGTATGGGTGACGACGACTGGGTCAAGCCGCAGATCGGCGTCGGCTCGTCATGGAACGAGATCACCCCGTGCAACATGTCGCTGCAGCGGCTGGCGCAGGCGGTCAAGGGCGGCGTGCACGCCGGCGGCGGCTACCCGCTGGAGTTCGGCACCATCTCGGTCTCCGACGGCATCTCCATGGGCCACGAGGGCATGCACTTCAGCCTGGTGTCCCGCGAGGTGATCGCCGACAGCGTCGAGACCGTCATGCAGGCCGAACGCCTCGACGGATCGGTGCTGCTCGCCGGCTGCGACAAGTCGATCCCCGGCATGCTGATGGCGGCGGCCCGCCTCGATCTGGCGTCGGTGTTCCTCTACAACGGCTCGATCATGCCCGGAACGGCGAAGCTGACCGACGGCACCGAGAAAGAGGTCACCATCATCGACGCCTTCGAGGCGGTCGGTGCGTGTGCCCGTGGGCTGATGTCCCGCGAGGATGTCGACATCATCGAGCGCGCGATCTGTCCCGGCGAGGGCGCCTGCGGTGGCATGTACACCGCCAACACGATGGCCTCGGCGGCCGAGGCGCTGGGATTGTCCCTGCCCGGCAGCGCATCCCCGGTGGCGATCGATTCCCGCCGCGACGAGTACGCGGCCCGGTCCGGTGAGGCCGTCGTCGAATTGCTGCGCCGCGGTATCACCGCCCGCGACATCCTGACCAAGGAGGCGTTCGAGAATGCGATCGCGGTGGTCATGGCCTTCGGCGGTTCCACCAACGCGGTGCTGCACCTGCTGGCCATCGCCCGCGAGGCCGAGGTCGAACTGACGCTGGCGGACTTCACCCGGGTCGGCAACCGGGTGCCCCACCTGGCCGATGTGAAACCGTTCGGCAGGCACGTGATGAAGCATGTCGACGAGATCGGCGGTGTGCCGGTGGTCATGAAGGCGCTGCTGGATGCCGGTCTGCTGCATGGGGATTGCTTGACCGTGACGGGTCAGACGATGGCCGAGAACCTGGCCCACATCGAGCCGCCGGACCCGGACGGCAAGGTGTTGCGCGCCATGAACAACCCGATTCACCCCACCGGTGGCATCACCATCCTGCACGGCTCGTTGGCACCCGAGGGCGCGGTGGTCAAGTCCGCCGGCTTCGACTCGGATGTATTCGAGGGCACGGCACGGGTTTTCGAGCGTGAGCGGGCCGCGCTGGATGCCCTCGAGGACGGCACCATCACCCACGGCGACGTGGTGGTCATCCGCTACGAGGGCCCCAAGGGCGGCCCCGGTATGCGCGAGATGCTGGCCATCACCGGCGCGATCAAGGGTGCGGGCCTGGGCAAGGATGTCCTGTTGATGACCGACGGCCGGTTCTCCGGCGGCACCACCGGGCTCTGTGTCGGGCATATCGCACCCGAAGCCGTCGACGGCGGTCCGATCGCATTCGTGCGCGATGGTGATCGGATTCGCCTCGATGTCGCCGACGGCACGCTGGACCTGTTGGTCGATGACGCCGAATTGGCTTCCCGCAAGGCGGGTTTCGAGCCGCTTCCGCCGCGGTACACCACCGGCGTGCTGGCCAAGTACACCAAGTTGGTGCAGTCCGCGGCCGTCGGCGCGGTCTGCACCTGAGGACCGGCCGGGATCACCTACTCCGCGGCGCCGCCGCGGAGTAGGTGGGTTTCCACGATGTCCGCACCGAGGGGCACGCCCCCGGTATCGACGTAACCGCGGGCGACGGCGGCCGCACCGCCGGTCATCGACATCGCATCGAGGATGGCGGCGCGCAACCTGCCCGAGGTGAGCCGGCGCGCGGGCAGGCGGGTTCCGCAGCCGGCGACCTCCACGCGGCGGGCCACCTCGAACTGGTCGCGCCCGAAGGGCACCACGCACACCGGTATTCCGCGGCTGAGCGCCTTCTGCGTGATGCCCATACCGCCGTGGGTGACCACGCAGACGGCGTGGGCGAGCAGCAGTGAGTGCGGGACGAAACTCGCCAGGGTGACACCGGGCCGGCCCGGGGTGGGCACCGAACCGGCCGGCGAGGTCGCCACCAGATGCAGGCCCAGCCCGTCGAGCGCTTCGATCGCCGCGCTGACCAGCCGGGCGTCGGCCTGCGGGACCGAGGATGTGGTCACCAGGACGATCGGCCGGTCGATATCGGCGAGCCAGGCCGGCTCCCGATCACCCACCGGGTCGAACGCCGCGGGGCCGATCATGTGCACGTCCGGTCCCCAGTCGGTCTGCCGGTATTCGAAGGGTTTGCCGGTGGCCACCAGGACCGCCGGGGCGCGCCGCAGCAGCTCGTCGGCGGTGCTCACGGCGGGCAGTCCGAGGTCGGCGCGCACGGGGGCCAGCCCGGTCGCGAAGGGTTTGTCGAAGACCCGGCGGGTGACGGTGGCGATGCCATGGTCACGGATGCGGCCCCACGGGCCCCGCCAGGGCCGGGCACCCGCACCGAACGGCGGCAGGCCGGGTGCCCGCAGGTAGGGGGTGAAGGGCGAAAAGACAAGCCAGGGAACATCATCGGTCTCCAGATGGGAGATCGCACCCCACGAGTTGGAATCCACGATGACCAGATCGGGGTGCACCCTCTCGATAGCGCCCCGGAGATCGACGACTTCCAGGGCGGCGCGCCGGGTGAGCACCCGCACGGTGTCGGTGGCGGCCCGCAACACCCCGGTATCGGCCTCGTCGTGATCGTGTTCGACGGCCTCGATCGCGGCGTCCACGGGCTCGACGGCGAAGCCGAGCCTGCGGCACAGCCGGGTGCCGTCGGCCAGGGTGCGCACGTGGATGCGATGGCCCCGGCCCGCGAGTTCGGTGAGCAGCGCGCAGAACGGATACAGGTGCCCCAGCGCCGGCGCCGTGTACGCCAGGATCACCGCCATGCCAGGGCTCCTTCCACCGTGTCGGCCACGTCAATTGTCCTTCGCGGCAGCGCCCACGGCGGATCGGGTCAGGTGTCGAAAGACTTTCCGGCCGTCATGGCGGCGATGCGGCGTACCGCGACCTCCAGCACCGGCAGGTAGGCCGGTGCCCACCACGGCGCCGTCATCCACACCGTGCAGCCGCCGCCGGGTCCCGGTTCGACACCGTGCTGGGTCGCCGGCACGCCGGCGACATCCCATCCCCAGCTGTAACCGGGATCGAATGCGCTGATGACGAACGGCAGCGGAACGCCGACCGGTGTCCAGACCCGTCCCGTCGCGCCCAGCAGGAAGGCGGTGCCGTCGAGTTCGGCGCGCGCGACGGTGGGCCCCCACTGCGGCCACGCCTCCAGATCGGTGAGCAGCTCCCACACCGCATCGGCGGGGGCATCGACCGTTCGCTTCGCCGTCCACACGGCTCTGCTGGTACCCACCGGCGCGCCGTCCGAATCGCGCCGGTCCGGCCGGGCGGGACTCAGGTGACCAGCGCGACGGCGAACCCGTCCCAGCCCTTGGCCCCGACGGTCTGGATGGCGGCGGCGTCCAGCCGGGGATGGCGGCCCATCAGCGCGATGGTCTCGCGCACCGCGATCGCCTGCCGATCCTGCGGGTCGGGGTCCAGCACCCGGCCGCCGCGGGCGATGTTGTCGACGATGATCAGCGCACCGGGCTCGGACAGGGCGATCGCCGCCTCGAGGTAGGCGGGATTGTTCTCCTTGTCGGCATCGATGAAGAACAGATCGAACGGACCCTGCAGGGTCGGCAGGGTATCCAGTGCGGCGCCGACGATGACTTCGACGCGGTCGGCCACGCCGGCGCGCTCCAGGTTCTGCCTGGCGATCTGGGCGTGCCGCGGCTCGTATTCGAGGGTGACCACGCTGCCCTGCGGTCCGACCCCGCGCGCCAGCCAGATGGTGGAGTAGCCGGCCAGGGTGCCGATCTCCAGGGCGCGTCGGGCTCCGGTGAGCCGGGCGTACAGCGACAGCAGCTTGCCGTGTTGGGCGGAGACCTCGATGGCGGGCATGCCCGCCGGGCCCGTCGAGAGCCGCGCGGCGCGCAGCGCCTCGTCCTCGGTGCCGAGCAACTCGTCGTACAGCGCGTCCATCGCGGCGTGATCGCTCATCCGGACACCCCTTCCTTTGCGTAGATCACCCGCAGCACGTGCTGGGCTTCCGGTCCCATCACCCACCCTGCCAATTCGGTCATCGTGCCGACGAACCCGGGACCATGCGGCTCGCCGTCACCGGCCAGGTGGTGGGCCAGCTCGTGCAGGACGACCAGCTCCCGCAGCGCCCATCGGCTCTGGCCGTCCGGGACGGCGATCACGCCGGGTTCGTAATGTGCCGCGGTGACTCCGCGCCGCGACCGCACCGCGCACGTCCCCGCCGCGGGCCAGCGCTGCCGCACGGCGGGCAGGGCGAGGACATCCTCGACATAGCGCCGCACCGCGTCCACCGAGCCGAACCGCGCCTCCGGCGGCAGGGTCAACGCGGTGCCGAAGAAATCCAGCGATCCGCGACCGTCGGAGCGGTCGAACAGCGTCCGCACGAATTCCTCTGCGGCGTATACCTTTGCCCGTTGCGCATCGCGCATCAGCGCTCCAGGCGGGCCCGCGCCCCGGACAGCTCCTGCGGCGGGCCGAGCCGTGCCCGGCGCCCCGCCCGGTCCCCGGCCCGGCGGGCCTCCGAGGAGTACCCGGCCGTGGCGCTGCTGGCCCGCCAGGTTCCCCGCGCCGCCGAGGCCTTCCGGTAGAAGGATGTGAGCTCCAGATCCTTGTTGCGTAACGCCAGTGCGGTGCCCGGCACACCCTCGGCGCCCTCGGTCGCCGACCGCCGCGCGTCCTCGCGGGCCTCGGACAACCGCTGCCCCACCCGCGCGCCGAAAGCCAGCTGGAAGTTGATCCGGGCGGTGATCGTCGGCGTCGGCCGGTGCGCGCCGGTGGCCAGGTATTCCTTGGACGCCCGCACCATCTGCATGACCAGGCTCGAATACAGCGCGTGGCTGGCATCGATGTCCTCGGCGAAGCCATAGGCGTAGACGAACGTCGAGTTCGATGCCACATCGCATTTCACGTCATTGGCCAGCGCGATCACGACGAACAACTGGACGTAGGTGCGCAGGCCCCGGGTGCCCGGATCACCGATGGTGATGGTGCGTTGCACCGGGGCTTGCGCGGCGGTACGGGTCGCCGTGTGCGCACGGGCCACCGCCAGGTCGATCGAGGTGGCCGTGGCCAGCCGCTGCGCGGCAGCCAGGAACGCATCCGCCTCGTGCTGGTTGTCGGTGCCCTCGGCCTGCCGCAGCAGGGCCGCGATGCGGGCCAGCATCTTGTCGCTACTCATGGGGCCAGGCTACGAAGACGCGCCGACAACGCGACCCGCTCGACCGCAGTTATCCACAGGCCGCGGGTCATGGCTCGACGAAGGTGTCCAATGCCGAGACCAGCTGCGGTGACAGCGGATCCTGCTTGGCGTAGTTGGCGACGTTGTCGGTCGGGTCGTCGCGCAGGACGTGGTTGACCCCCTTGAGTTCCACGACCGTCAGCACGGTGCGCCGGAGCGCGTCGACCAACGGGCGAACTCCCGTGCACGGGGCTTGCCCGTCGGTGTCCGAACAGGTCAGCAGCACCCTTGTCGTGGTCGGCACCTTCGCGGCCAGGGCCAGCGGATCGATCGAGTCCGCCTCGACCACGGCCTTGACATTGCCCGCGTTGAGGATCGCGCCGAGCCCGTCGGGGAGCTGGGCGGGCGCGGTGCCGCGGGTGCGGGCCTGCTCGACCGCGGCAGCCCAGGCATCGAGCACCTGCTGGGCCTGTTCTTCGGTCTTGGCACCCGAGCTGCGGGCGGCCTCGACATCGACGCGCACCCGGTCGCTGACGATGTCGAGATAGCGTCCCGGCAACGGCTGGAGCAGTCCGAGCGCATGGATCTTCGGTGAGTCCGGGTCGATATCGTCGGCCAACGTCATCGCGTGGATGGTGCCCTCCCCGAGGGCATACACCGAGATCCGGTCGGCATCGGTGCCGGGCCGGGCGGCGAGGTAGCGCACCGCGGCGCGGGCTCCCGCCGTATAGGCCGCACTACCGACATCCGCGGGATTGGTGGCGTACGGGCCGAGTCCGGTCTTACCGGTGCCGACCTTGTCATAACGCAGCGACGCGATGCCCTTACCGGACAGGTACTCGGCCAGCTGACGCATGTTGCCGACGGGACCGGCCACGGCGTTGTCCCCGTTGCGGTCGGTCGCCCCGCTCTCCGAGATCAGCAGGGCGGCGGGCCCGGTGTCGTCACCATGGTGGCGATAGGTGCCGTGGATGGTGAGGCCGGCCGCGTCGGTGAAGGACACCTCGTCCTCGACCCAGCCCTGCTGGGAGTCACCGCCCCCCGACTCACCCGAGGAACAGCCGGCGACCAGCAGCAGTGCTACGAGTACCGAGATGATCAGGCGGACAGTGCTTTTCACAGTCGGGTCGCAATCCACGAGGTGACGTCGTCGAGGACCACGGCGCGTTCGGGTTCGTTGAACACCTCGTGGTAGAGCTCGGGGTAGACCTTGAGGTTCACATCCGTCGACCCCACCCGGTCGACCAGCAGCTCGGAGCCGGCGACCGGGATCAGCGAATCCTGTCCGCCGTGCACCACCAGCAGTGGCGCGGTCAGCGCGGCCGCGCGGCGCGGCATGGTCTCGCCGACTCCGATGAGCGCCTTGGCGATACCGGCGGGCAGCTTGCCATGGTGCACCATCGGATCGGCCTCGTAGGCCGCCACCACCTCGGGGTCACGCGACACCGCATCGGCGGGCAGGTTCTCCACCGGCAGCCCGGGCAGCAGGCTGCCCAGCACCTTGGCCACGCCGATCATCAGTGGGGACACCGCATCCTGGGCGTACACCGCCGGTCCGGACAGCACCATCGCGGCGTAATCGTCGGGATGCTCCACACCGTAGGTGAAGACGACGCCGCCGCCCATGCTGTGGCCGAGCACGACTCTCTTGAGTTCCGGGTGCGCGGCCGTGGCCAGCCCGACGAGATGGTGGAAATCGTCGGTGTACTCGGAGATGTTCTTCAGGTACACCCGCTTGCCGCCCGAGCGTCCATGCCCACGCAGGTCCAGGGCGTAGGTGATCAACCCGGCCTCGGCGAAGCGCTGGGCGACATGGTCATACCGGCGGGCGTGTTCGGCGTATCCATGACAGATCAGGACCACGCCGGTCGGGTCGGTCCCCGGCGTCCACACGTCGTAGACGATGGGCACTCCGGAGACACCGTCGAAGGTGCGTTCACTGCGCGTGGTGGCCACGCGATGAGCCTATCGGCACGTCGCGGCCGACCACGCCTGTCGGTCCCGGTCGGTAAACTCGCGCGGGTGACCGTCCTCACAGCGGTAGACGACAGATTCGACTCCAAGGACGCGTTCCTCGCCGACGCGCAGCGGTACCGGCGGGAACTGCTGGCGCACTGCTACCGGATGACGGGTTCGGTGCACGATGCCGAAGACCTGGTCCAGGAGACCTACCTGCGGGCCTGGAAGTCCTACGACCGGTTCGAAGGCAAATCCTCGGTGCGCACCTGGTTGTACAAGATCGCCACCAACACGTGCCTGACGGCGCTGGAGGGCAAGCAACGCCGGCCGTTACCGTCGGGGCTGGGCACCCAGAGCGCCGACCCGCATGCCGATATCCACGAACGACACGAGGTGCCGTGGCTGGAGCCGCTGCCCGATGCCGAGGATCCGGCCGATCCGCAGACGGTGGTCGGCACCAGGGAGTCGGTGCGGTTGGCCTTCGTGGCGGCGCTGCAGCACCTGTCGGCGCGGCAGCGCGCGGTCCTGGTGCTCCGCGATGTGCTGCAGTGGCGGGCCGCCGAGGTGGCCGATGCCGTGGGCGCTTCGACCGCCGCCGTCAACAGCCTGCTGCAACGCGCCCGCGCCCAGCTCGAGGCCGTCGGCCCGAGCGCCGACGAGGTGCTGCGGGCGCCGGACTCCCCAGAAGCCCGAGAGCTGCTGGCCCGGTACATCGCCGCATTCGAGGACTACGACATCGATTCGCTGGAGAAACTGTTCACCGATGACGCCATCTGGGAGATGCCGCCCTTCGACAGTTGGTACGTCGGCCCGGCGGCCATCGGCGCACTGTCCCGGGACAAGTGCCCGGCCGAGCGCGCCGGCGATATGCGCTTCATCGCCACCACCGCCAACGGCCAGACCGCGGCGGGGATGTACATGCGCAACCCGGAAACCGGTGTGCACGAACCGTTTCAGCTACACGTCATCGAGATGACGGCCGCCGGTATCACGCACGTGGTGGCCTTCCTGGACACCGCGCTGTTCCCGACGTTCGGGCTACCCGACCGCCTCTGACCGGTAGGCCCGTGTGAGGGTCGCGATGTCGAACTTGCCGAAGGTCGCCAGCACCGCGGCATCGAGTCGACGGTTCGCCTCGACATCGCCGCGGCCGATCATGTCGAAGTACTCGGTCGGCGTGACCTGCCACGACAGGCCGTACTTGTCCTTGAGCCAGCCGCACGGCTGCTCCTGACCACCGGCGGCCAGCGCGGCCCACACCCGGTCCAGTTCCTGCTGGCCGGTGACCCGCACCTCCAGTGACACCGCCTCGGTGAACGTGAAATGGGGTCCGCCGTTGATGCCGACGAAGAGCTGCCCACCGAGTTCGAACTCGACGAGCACGGGCACGTCCTGCGGTGACGGCGCGTCGGGGTGCGGGGCATGGGTGGCGACGATCCGGCCGTTGCCGCCGAAGGCCGCAATGTAGTGCGCGGCCGCCTCTTCGGCTTCGCGGTCGAACCAGAGGTTGGGAACGATGCGTGCGGTGATCGTGGGTGCGGTGATCTCAGTCATGACCGTATCGACCCGGTCATCCAGCCGAATTCATCGCAGCGCCTGGGTTGTGACATGTCAAAGCGGCCAAATACGCAGTTCAGCGCCGTGCGGGACGTCGATTTGAAACGTGTTCTACTATTGCTGTCCATGAAGACCAAAGGTGCCCTGCTCTGGGAGCTCAATTCACCGTTCAGGGTCGACGAGATCGATCTCGGAGATCCGGTCGCCGACGAGGTACAGATCCGCATGCACGCGGCGGGCATGTGCCACTCCGACTACCACATCACCACCGGGGCGACCCCGATCGGACTGCCGGCACTCGGCGGGCACGAGGGCGCCGGCGTGGTCACCAAGGTGGGCAAGAATGTCACCGGTATCGCCGAGGGCGACCACGTCATCCTGGCGTTCATCCCGGCCTGCGGTCAGTGCCCGCCGTGTCTGAAGGGCTTCCGCTCGCTGTGTGACCGCGGTGCGGTGCTGCTGGGCGGCAAGGCGATCGCGGACGGCACCAGCCGCATCCACGCCGGTGGCCGCGAGGTCTCGCCGATGAACCTGCTCGGCACCTTCGCCCCCTATATGACGGTGCACAAGGACTCGGTCGTCAAGATCGACGACGATATCCCGTTCGAGACGGCGGCCATCATGGGCTGTGCGGTGCCCACCGGATTCGGATCGGCCACCAATGTCGCCGAGGTGCAGCCCGGTGAGACCGTCATCATCGTCGGCGTCGGCGGTATCGGCATGAGCGCACTTCAGGGCGCGGTGATCTCCGGGGCCAAGCAGGTCATCGCGATCGACCCCAACGAGTGGAAGCGCGATCAGGCGATCAAGTTCGGCGCCACCCACGTCTACCCGTCGATGGCCGAGGCCATCGCACCGGTGATCGACGCGACCTACGGCCTGATGGCCGACAAGGTGATCATCGCCGTCGGCGAAATGAAGGGCGAGTACGTCGAAGAGGCGATGATCCTCACCGCCAAGACCGGTACCTGCGTGGTGACCGGCATGGGTTCGATGATGGACGCCGACGTCAAGCTCAACCTCTTCCTGTTCACCATGTTGCAGAAGACGCTGAAGGGCAACATCTTCGGTGGCGGCAGCTCACATGTGGAAACGCCGCGGCTGGCCGCACTGTACAAGTCGGGTCTGCTCAACATCGACGATATGGTCACCCGCACCTACAAGCTGGAAGATATCAACACCGGCTATCAGGACATGTTGGACGGCAACAACATTCGCGGCGTCATCCGCTTCGACGAATCCGACTGGTAAGCACCACACACGCAGACCGCCCACTCCCGTTCCGGAGTGGGCGGTCTGCGTCATATCGGTCGGGTGTCGCTCAGGCCGCGCTCTGCCCGCCGCCACCGGAATCGCCGGCTGTTCCGCCGGCTGCCGAATCGTTGCCACCCGCGGCGTCATCATCATCCTTCGGACGCACGCTCAGATCGTCCCTGTCCTGGGCCGCGGACTCCGCGTCGGCCTGCGCCTTGTCCTGCGCCGCGGCCTCTTTGGCGGCCTCGCGCTCGGCGGCACGCCGCTGCGCCTTGGTCATCCCGATGACGACATCGTCATCGACGGTCTCGGCGATCGGCTCCGCCGACTGCTCGGACGTCGGCGCGGCCGGTTGTTCCTCGACAGCCTGCGCACCGGCGCCGCGAGTGCGCTGAAGTGCGGCACCGTCCTGTTGCTCGCCGTCCGTCCCGGCGGCGGTGTCATTGGCGGACTCGTCACCGGCCGGCTCGGCACCGGCAAGGCTGCTGCCGGTAGCGGCCCCCGGCACATCGAGCAGCCCGCCGAGCACCTTGTCGACGTTGCCGCTGAGCAGATCCCCGATGCCCGTCAGCGCATTCGGTGCCGTGTTGTTGTCGGTCGTGATCGCGGTCTGGAACCCGCCGGCGAATTGACGCAGCACGTTGGGCAGCACCTGATTCCAGTCGACGTTGGGCATGGTGCCGAACCGCACCGGGGTTGCGGCGGCATCGAGCGTGCGCTCGTAGGCACCGGTGGCCTCGTTGAAGAATGCATCCGAGTAGCCGAGATTGACCAGGCTCGTCAGCGCCGGGGACAGCGCGTTCGCCAGCCCGTTGACGATATTGGCCACCGGCGCCAACCCGACCAGCCGCAGCACATCGCCGACCAGATACAGCGGCTCCAGCATCGGCAGGGTGTTGGCGCGCACCGTCAGATAGATATTGGTGTTCGGCGAGTTCTGATCCGCCAGGTCGCCGACCAGACCCTCCAGGGCGTCGGTCAACTGCCCGAGGGAAGCACCCGCGTCGATCCCCCGCAGCATGTATGTCGGCAACGCCCCCGCTGCCAGGTTGTTCAGCAATGTCAGCGGATTCGCCCATGCCGCGAAGTCCGACATGAACTGGTACTGCACGGTGGCGTCGACCTTGACCGGGACCAGGTTCGCGCCGCCCAGGGACAGTCCGGTGTCACCGATGGGCGTGCCGCCACTGCTGCCGATCGCGACGTCCGGGGTGATCCCGTCGATTCCGAGCAGCTGGAAGAAGTCGGCGAATCGGGCCATGATGCCGCCGTTGGCGCGGCCGGCATTGTTGAGCAGGATCGCCGGCAGGATGGTGAGGCTACCGAGCAGCGGATTGGTGCCGGCGTAGTCGATCCCACCGGGTTGCGCGGACAGCTGCGCCAGCACATCTCGGTAGGCCGCGCCCGCGGAGAAGGCGCCCATGCCGGTGCCGATGATGATCGGGATGCGCACGGACGCGATGTCCTGGTCCGGGATGGCGCCGATGGCACCGTCGACGGCCTGGTTGAGAGCGTCACCGATGCTGCCGGTGCCGCTTTCGACCAGCCCGCCCACCAGATCGGACACATTGCCCTGGAGCTGGCCGCTCAGGTTGTCGGCGAGATTGCCGATCAATGGTTGCAGCGCGCCGAAGAGCAGATTGCCGACCGGGACATTGACCCCCGACACCCGAAAGTTCAGGCCGCTCAATGCACTCCGGATGCTATCGGTCAGGTCGGCCTCCACCGTCTCGGTGGCATTGCTGACGATCTGCGCGACGATACCGTTGAGCGCCGGTGTCAGAACGGTCCCCAGGTCGGTGGCCAGTGACCCGTCGGCCAACGCATCGGCCAGCGCCGCAGCGAGATTGGTCTTCAGCGTCGAGGTGCCCAGTTCGAGATAGCCCGTGCTGTTGACCGAATCGGCGATCGCGGACTGGGTACCGGGAACCCAGCCCAGGTCGACCCCGGCGAGCAGTCGCGCCATGGTGAACAGCGGACCTGCCGTGGTCATGGTCAACGCGCCGCTGTCGGCGAGGCTACTCAGGTTCAGGCCCACCAGGTCCAGCAGATTGCCGAGCTGGAAGTTGCCCTGGGCGTCGGCCAGGTCGGCGGCGTTGAACAACGCGGTCAACAGGTCCGGCAGCAGCGGGGTCAGCTCGGCGGTCAGTTCGTCGGCCGTCGGCAGGATGGTGGTCAGGTTGTTCATGATGCTGCCGGCGACGGATCCGGCCACACCGTTGGCGATGTTGGTGACCCCGTCCGAGCCCACGACGTCGACCAGACGGATGGTGACGGCGGGCAGAAAGCTCACCGGTCGCACCGACACGCTGACCGCGCGCAGTTGGGCGTCGACCGCCGCGGCGATCGCCGTCCGCAGTTGCGCCTGCAGGGTCGCGGCATTCTCGCCGGTCGTCGCCGAGCTGAGGAAGTCGGTCAACGCCGAGCTGATGGCCGCGGTGACGGCGGCGTTCAGGCCCGAACCGGGATCGTTGAGCCCGAGGGTTGTCAGCAGCGTGTTCACGTTGACGGTGCCACCGTTGGCGTTGATCAGATCGGTGAGCAGGCTGTCGGGCACCTGTGCCAGCAGCGTGTCGAGCGTGACGCGGGGCTGCGCGCCGAAGGTGTTCACCAGCGCCGGGAGCAGAGTGTTCACCACGTGCTGCAGTTGCTCATACGGCGTGCTTGCCGCGGTGAGACTGACATTGCGCTGCTCGACCAGCTGCTGTTCCTGCGCCAGCAGCGCGGGCGGGGTCGGGACCACCGCCGCGGTCGCCGTCACAACCGTCGCCGTCGTGATCATCACCGTCGTGGCCGTGGCCATGCCCAGCAACGATTTCTTGATCTTCTGGCTACCCTTTGACCGCCGTGATGTCTCCACTGACAGCACCCCCGTGATTTGATGGAATGACGCTTTCGGGGTGACTGTACACATGACCGGTGATGCGTTTCAGCCAAATGAACTGGCCGATTGGGTCGTTTTCGATTCCTTGCACGTGTCGACCGTCAATGGTGCAGAAATTTGCTGAGAGCCTTCTCAAGTTACCGTGCAAGCAAATTAGACTGTTACTGCCACTTAGGTAATCTAGCGTCCCTCGAGATTCGGATGGCCCCCGGCGGGTGATCAGAGGTCGAGTCGGTCGATCGTCCAGTCGATAGCGTCGAAATGCGGCATCTCGCGACCGTCGTCGACGCCGATCTCCTGTTTGATGAGCGCCTCGAGTTTGGCGCTCGAGGCCATGACCAGCTCGGCGTTCTCCCCCTTGGTGGCCGCCAGATTCGTCATCTCCGCGGGGTCGGTGTGCAGGTCGTACAGTTCGACATCGTTGAACTTGTACAGCTCGTCGAGGGTCTGCGGCAGATTCCGCTGGGTGGGCGCGAAATAGCGGGTGAACTTGTAGCGGCCGTCGAACATGGTCCGCAGGCTGCCCCGCTTGTTCAGGTCGGGCCGGTAGCCCGCCTCGGCCATCGCCTGCTTGGGGTCTTTTCCGGCAGCCTTGGCGTCGGCGACGATCCGGATGGCTTCGCTGTCGTTGGTGGCCAGCCCGCTGTAGGTGAACAGCAGGGCCTCCCGCACCGTGTGTTCGTCGGCGGCCCGCGGATTGCCCAGTGCCGCACTGAAATCCCGCCCCGGAAGGTCCCGGCCTGCCACCTCACCCTCGTTGCCCGCCTTGACACCGGCGAAGGCCAACAGGCTCGGCGCCAGGTCGATATGCCCGGTCAGTGATGAAACATCCTGTCCCCCGGCCACATCCGGGTGCACGATGTGCAACGGGAGGTGGATGGCCTCCTGATAGGCGAACGGCCCCTTGCCGCGAAGCCCGTGGGCCCCGCCCATCTCACCGTGATCACTGGTGAACACGACGATGGTGTTATCGGTCAGCTTCAGGTTGTCCAGCTCACCGAGCAGCAGCTGCAGTTGCTGGTCCACGCTCCGGATGCTGTTGAAGTAGAAGTCGGAGAACCGGCGCCAGCGCTCCTCCTCCGGCGGGATGGTGCCCAGCGCATAGCCCCACGCCTTGAGGTACTCACCATGCGCGGCCGGCCGCCCCGGCTCGTCCATCGGCTGGGTCAGGCTCTCGGGCAGCGCGGTGTCCCAGGTCTTGGCGTAGAGCTCGTTCTCCGGCGCCCGGGCGGCCTGCATCAGCAGCCTGCCGGTGTCCTGGACCCTCTGCCCGGGGGCATCGGTGTTGAAGTACATGATGTCGTGCGGATTGACCAGGCTGACGAACAGCGCCCACGGCTTGTTCTCGTCGGCCAGCGTCCTGCCCTGGTCGCGCAGCCAGGACACCGCGCTGCCGCCGATCATGTTGTCGTAGTGGTAGCCACCGAGGGTGTGGGTCAGGACATCGCCGGGCCAGACGTAGTCGGAGAAGCCGTAGGTCTCCATCTCCTTGGTGAACAACCGATCGGGCTGCTCGGTCTCGAAGGCTTTGTTCAGATGCCACTTGCCCTTGTAGGCGGTGTAATAGCCGGCCTTGCGCAGCATGTCGCCGAGAGTGGGGATGTCCGGGTTCAGGGAGTTGACGTAGGGCATGTCGACGTTCTCGAACATCCCGTTGTCCGGCGTCTGCAGCCCGGTCAGGATGACCGCGCGCGAGCTCGTACACATGACGGCCGGGCAGTAGTGGTTGGTGAACGTGACGCCATCATTGCGCAGCCGTTCCCGGCCCGGCAGTGACATCCCGGACGGCCACTCGGTGACGTAGCGCTCCTGGTCGGTGAAGACGAAGACGATGTTGTGTTTGACCGTCGACGGCAGGCCGGCCTTCTGGGTCACCGGCGACGTGCCCGGTCTGGTGACGCACCCGGCGGCAGTCGCGGCGACGGAGACACCCGCCATCGTCAGGAAGGTCCTGCGGTTGGGCCCGGAGCTGGTGGTCACGGCGTACCGCCCTTCTCTTAATGTAGCGATTTGTACATTAACGGCTTCTTGCCGGTTTGACCACGTGAGATGGTGATGCGGTGACCGACAACCCCGCGCCCCCGACGTCCCGACAACGGCCTCGACAGACCCGGGTCAACGGGGACCGTTCCCGGGAACGCATCCTGGACGCTGCCACCGAGGTCGCCACCGAACGCGGGTACGACGGCACGACGATCTCGGCCGTCAGCACGCGCAGCGGGCTACCCCCGACGTCGATCTACTGGCATTTCACCGATAAGGACGATCTGATCGCCGCCGTGATCGACCGTAGCCACCAGCGCTGGGCGGCGGCCCTGAGCTTGCCCACCGACGGTGACGCCGACAGCTGGGCCGGCCAGATCGGTTGCCAGGTCGCCAAGGCGCTCCAGGATGAGCCGGACTTCCTGCGCCTCGGACTGAAGCTTGCGCTGGACCGCCGCCCGACCGGCCTCCACGCCAAGACCAAGTTCCTGCAGAACCGCAATGCCACCTTCGACCAGTTCGCCGCGGTCATCCGCGCGGTCGCACCCGGGCTGGACGACGACAGGGTCGAGGCGCTGACCACGTATCTGATCGCCGGTGCCGACGGCTTGTTCATCGCCAACGAGATCGACAGGAATCCCCGCCGATTCGGTGAGCTGTTCGAACTGCATGCCCGGTTGGTGTTCCAACACGCGATCGGCATGGTCGACTGAGCGACGCCGCACCGCCCCCTCGCGAATACACGAAGCCCCCGCACCGTGTGGTGCGGGGGCTTCTGCGTCCACACCGTGTGGTGCGGGGGCTTCTGCGTCGGTGCGCGATTACTTCGGTGGCATCCGGATACCGCCGTCGACGCGGACGACTTCGGCGTTCATGTAGGAGTTGGTGAGCAACTCGATGACCATGGAGGCCAGTTCCTCGGGCTTGCCGAGCCGATGCGGGAAGAGCACCGACTGACCGAGCTTTGCCTTGAACGCCTCCGACGCCTCGCCCTCACCGTAGATCGGGGTGTCGATGAGGCCGGGGGCGACGGTGTTGACGCGGATGCCCGCGGCGGACAGGTCCCGGGCCACCGGAAGGGTCAGGCCGACGACGCCGCCCTTGGACGACGAGTAGGCCGCCTGGCCGATCTGTCCGTCGAAGGCCGCGACGCTGGTCAGGTTCACGATCGCACCGCGCTCACCGGTCTCGGTGAACTCGTTGCGGCTCATCGCCGTGGCAGCCAACCGGATGCAGTCGAAGGTGCCGACCAGGTTGATCTCCAGCACCTTCTTGTAGGCGTCCAGGTTGTGCGCCGAATCGAACTCACCGTCCTTGCCGATGGTCCGCTGAGCCCAGCCGATACCGGCCGAGTTGACCAGGGCACGCAGCGGACCGAGGTCGGCGGCGGTGTTGACCGCGTCGAGGATCTGATCGGTCTTGGTGACGTCGACGGTGACGAACACCCCGCCGATCTCCTTGGCAAGGGCCTCACCGCGTTCGGCGTTGAGGTCCGCGACGACGACCCGGGCACCCCGGTCCGCCAGCTGACGGGCGGAGGCGGCGCCGATACCCGACGCGCCACCGGTGACGATTGCGCTAGCTCCATTGATATCCACGTCGACAGACTAAGGCCTCCCGACCGGTGGGTTGAGCGCGACCGAGAATCTCCGACCTCAGAAGGTCCGCACCACCCGGACCATGGCCCAGATGAACACGGCGACGAAGGCGAGCATCGCCACACAGGCCATCTCGTAGAACGGGCTGTGCAGTTCGCCGAGCAGGTAGACGAAGACCGGCAGGCACAGCCACCCGAGCAGGAAGATCGCCACCGGCCCGCGCTTGCTGGGTCGGGGCGGAATCTCCTCGACATCGTCGAAGATGTCGTCGAAGTCCGGCGCGTCGGGGTAGTCCTCCTCTGCCGGGCTCATGGACCGATGCTAACCAGGACTGCCGCCGATCGCCCGGTGTCGTTCAGTGCAGCCGCCCCAGGACCGCGGAGATCCATTGCTGCACCGCGCGGGCCTGCGATTCGGTCATCCCGTCGAAGACCACCGCCTGCACCAGGGCGGCATGCGCAGGCGCGGCGGCCCGCAGCGCCGTTCTACCGTCGGCCGTCAGATCGACCACGGCGGCGCGGCGGTCATCATCGGCGCCACGCCGCCGCACCAGTCCGCGGGTCCGCATCCTGGCGAGTTGATGGGACACCCGACTCTGCTCCCAGCCAAGGCGCGCGCCCAGATCGGCGATGCGGCATCCGGGTGCCTCGTCGAGCGCCACCAGCACGTCGTAGTCGGCCAATGACAGGCCGCAGTCCTGTTGCAGCTGGCGGTTCATCGCGGTCTGCAGGCGGCCGGTCATTTCCAGGTAGCTGCGCCACATCGTCTGCTCGCGCGCGTTCAACCACATGGAATACATGACACATCATTTAAGTTGTGCTGTCCATAGCCGCCACCTAGGCTGGCATGTGAAATCGAGGAGCATCGATGACCCGCACCGCATCAGTGGACATCCGGCCCGCCGCCGACCGCGCGGCGACCAAGATCTCGTGGCTGGACTCCAAGCACTCGTTCTCTTTCGGTGACCACTACGACCCGGCCAACACCCATTTCGGATTGCTGTTGGTCAACAATGACGATCGCGTCGCCCCCGCGAAGGGATTCGACACCCACCCGCACCGGGACATGGAGATCGTCACCTGGGTCATGCAGGGGTCACTGGTCCACCAGGACTCGACCGGTAACTCCGGTGTCATCTATCCAGGCCTGGCACAACGGATGTCGGCCGGGCGTGGCATCCTGCACTCGGAGAAGAACGACTCCTGGCGGCTGACCGGCAGCGAAACCCACAGCGAGCCGGTGCACTTCGTGCAGATGTGGGTAGTTCCCGACGAGTCCGGTCGTGACCCGGGTTACCAGCAGCTGGAGATCGACGACGAACTCCTGCGCGGTGGGCTGGTCACCATCGCCTCCGGGATGCCCGAACACCGCGACCAGTCGGCCATCACGATCGGCAACAAATACGCCGCACTGCACGGCGCCCGCCTGCAAGCCGGCGAGACGGTGCAGCTGCCCCAGGCGCCCTACCTGCACCTGTTCGTACCGCGCGGTGCGGTCACCCTCGAGGGTGCCGGGGAACTGGGCCAGGGCGATGCCGCCCGGCTCACCGCGACCGGCGGTCAGCGGGTCACCGCCTCCGAACCGTCGGAGATACTGCTCTGGGAGATGCATGCCGGTCTGGCAGGTTAGCCGCCGAATCACCTGCGCCCTGATGGGGGCCGCGCTGGTCGCCGGGTGCTCGACCGACGCCGGCCCCACCACCGCCGAGTCGGGCACCGCCGATACCACCACCGCGGGCGCACCGCCGTCGGCACCGGGCACCGCGGAACTGGCCGAAGTGACTGTTGGGGTACCCGACGCGATGCGCGCCGCACCGTTCGACGAGCCCCGCCGGGCGATGGTCCCGGCGGGGTGGACACTGTCGGTCTGGGCGCGCACGGACAAGCCGCGGCTGATGGCCTGGGCGCCCGATGGCGCCCTGCTGGTCTCCATTCCCACTACCGGACAGGTGCTTTCGATGCGTGACGGGAATGCGACCGTACTGCTCGACGGGCTCACCCAACCGCACGGGATCACATTCGCAGCGGACCGGCTGTACATCGCGGAGAGCAACCGCATCAGCTCGTATGCCTACCGTGGCGGGGCGGCCGACGAGCCGCGCGTGATCGTCGACGACCTACCCGATGCGCGCAGCCCGGATCTGCGGGGCGCCTACTCACATGCCCTCAAGAGTGTCGCCGTGGGACCCGACGGCGCGGTGTACTTCTCGATCGGGTCCACCGGCAACATCTCCGAGCAGGACCGCGCGGCGACACCCCCACGAGCGACGATCATGCGGGTGGGACCCGAGGGCGTTGTGGCGCAGCCCTTTTCGACGGGTGTCCGCAACGGGACCGGGCTGGCCGTCGCCCCCGACGGTGCCGTGTGGACCGCGGTGAACAACCGCGACAACATCGCCGATCCGGTGACCGGACAGGTCGATCCCGCCTACGTCGACGACAACCCGCCGGAGTCCGTCGCGAAACTGACCCCTGGGCGCGAACTGGGTTGGCCCTACTGCAATCCCGATGGCGGTCCGGCGAACCTCCCGCTGATCCGCGATGTGCAGACCAACCCCGACGGCGCCCGGATGGACTGCACCGCGCTACCGCCCGTCGAGCAGAGCCTCGCCGCGCACTCGGCCCCGCTGGGCCTGAGCTTCACCACCGGCCAACTGCCCGGACCCTATGACAGTGGCGCACTGATCGGTGTGCACGGTTCGTGGAACCGGCAGAACCCCCAGCCTCCCGAGGTGGCCTTCTTTGTCTGGCGCGACGGGAAACTCGGTGACCAGCAGACCCTGGTCGGCGGGTTCCAGGCCCCAGACGGGTCGCGCTGGGGCCGACCGGTCGCCGCAGTCACCGGCCCCGATGGCTCGGTCTACATCACCGATGACTACGCCGACGCCGTCTACCGCCTGACCCCGCCTACCTGACGGTCGTGCCGCGCCGCCCCGTGGCGCCGACATAGATGGCGATCAGCACGATGGCGACCGCGATGCCGACCAGGAACGGGATGATGGCAAAGCCGCCGTTGGAGTTGGCATAACCGACCTGATAGGTCGCCCAGCTGCCGATGAGTGAACCTGCCGCGCCGAGCAGGATGGTCATCAGGACTCCGATGTTCTGCTTGCCCGGCATGATGAGGCGCGCCAGCGCGCCGACGATCAGTCCGACGATGAGGGCGCCGAGGATTGTTCCGATCATTGCTGCTCCTAGCTCGCGTGGCACAGCCTGTTGACTGATGCGCTGAGGAGTACCCAAAGGCACTGACGCTCAAGCGGATAACCCGATGCGCAACCGTGATGCGGTTGTGACGAAAGTTGACAGCGTTGCTGCTGTGATTGAAGGTGATCGTCTGCAACCTCGCATCAGAAGGAATGACCGTGCCCACCGTTGCCCCCCGCCTCAGGCGTTTAGTCGCTGGTACCGCCGCACTCGCGGTTGGTGCGGCACTGGCAACGTGCACCGGGGCACCGACCGCATCGGCGGCAGACGGCCGTAGTTTGCTGGCCACCGCGGTCGCCAACACCAAGGGCTCCTATCTGGTGTACAACTTCGGCTCCGGGTATCCCGCGCCCATGCTCGACGCCGGCGGTCGTTGGTACGAAGCGGGCAACGGCGGCCGGGTGATGGTCATCAAGGGAGCCTCACAGCGGCTGGCGCCTCGGCTGTTGGTGGACACCCATAACGGCTATCAGGCGCGGTGCGAACGCACCCCCGGTGCGCGTACCGGTGAGGGCCTTGTCCAGGCCTCCGAGATCTACACCCCGATCGCCGCGTGGCAAGCGCTCGGCCAACCGACGATCGCGGTGAACGCCAACTTCTTCGATATCCGCGGGCAGCAGGGTGGCTCGTGGAAGACGACCGGATGCAGTTCACCGCTGGGCGCCTATGTCGACAACACCCGCGGTCTCGGCAAGCTGAACCTGCCGCTGACCGGAACCCTGGCCTACGCGGGCAAACAGGGCCTGTCCGGAGGGAACGAGATCTGGACACCGCTTGCCACCATGATCCTGCCGACTTCGGGCACCCCGTTCATGGTGATGCCACGCTCGGCCGACGATTTCGACGCGGCCACCCCGGTGATCACCGATCTGATGAACAAAGGCACCCGCTTCGTCGCCGTCGCGGGCCTCGGGCTATTGGCTCCCGGTGACACCGGTCAGATGAACGATCCAGGACCGTCGGCTGCCCGCACCGCGCTGGGCTACGTCCGCGACCGCGACGAGTTCTATGTGTTCCAGGGCGGCAGCTACACCCCCGACCAGATCCAGGACCTGTTCCGCGGCCTGGGATCTGATACCGCCATCCTGCTCGACGGCGGCGGTTCGTCGGCCATCGTGCTGCGCCGTGACACCGGAGGCATGTGGGCCGGCGCCGGCGTCCCCAAGGGATCGTGCGACACCTATCAGGTGCTCTGCGACTCCAAGGAACGCGCCTTGCCGAGCTGGTTGGCCTTCAACTGAGAGCAGCTGAAAATCCTTGCGGCCGAGGCTAGGCCGCAGCCGCGCCACCCGTCGACCCTGCACCCGAGCGGTCGGAATCTCGGTCGGCGGTGCTGCCCTTCGCACCTTCACCGTCGTCGGAACCGGTTGCGCCGGAGCCGCGATCGGCCGACGTGCCGGACTCGGCGCCCCGCCGGCCACCGAACGAGCTGACGGACCCCTCGTCGGACTCCTTCTCCGCGGCGGCCGGCAACCGGTCGTCCTCGTCGTCGATCTCCCGATCGGCCACGTCATCGGTGCCATCGGTGTCATCGTCGGCGACCGCGGCGGTCTCGTCGTCTGCGGTCTCGTCGTCGGTCAGCCCGTCGTCGGTCAGCCCGTCGTCGGACAGCCCGTCGTCGGTCAGCCCGTCCGCACCGTCGTCGGCCGGCAGCTCGTCGTCGGTGGGCACCTCGGTGTCGACCGTGTCATCCTCCACCGCAGCGTGTTTGGGCTCGGCACCCGAATCCTCGGGTATCGGTGCGCTCGGGTCGGCGGCATGCTTACCCGCGGACTCCGCGAGATCGGTATCCACCGACACCGTCACCAACGACGGGTCGGCCGCGGGGACCGCACCGGGATCGCTGGTCGCCCGATGCTGTTCGTCGGCGGACGTGTCTGCCGGTTGCGCCGAGGCCAACATGGCGTCGATCCCGGCCTGCAGCCCGCCGAGGTTCAGTCCACCGGTGAGGGTTTGGATCAGCTTGCCCAGATTCTCCAGGACGTTGGGCGGCGCTGCCGTGGGGTTGGCGCTGAAGAACTCCTTCTGGAAACCGTTGACCAGCGATGTGAACACGTCGTTCATGGCCTGACCCCAGTCGACCGTGGGGAAGGACATGAACGGTGTCGCACTTCCCGCCTCGTCCAGGGTCCTGGTCCAGGTGCCGCCGGCATTGCGCACGACATCGGTGTACCCGAGATTGACCAGACTGGTCAGGGCCGGTGACAACGCATTGGCCAGGCGGTAGGCCACCGTGCCCAGCGTGCCGAAACTGACGGTGTTCAGCACATCGCCGATGAGGTACAGCGGCTCCAACAACGGCAGCGTCCTGGTCGCCAGGGTCAGGTAGATGTTGATGTCCAGGGGGCTGCCCAGATCGAGCGCACCGGCGACGGTATCGCCGACCTCACCGAGGATCTGGTCCAGCGCGCTGTCGAGATCCACCCCGCGCAGGATGTAGGACGCGCCGATGGTGCCGGCCAGCAGATTGTTGAACAGCGACACCGGATTCGGCCAGGCCGCGAAATCGGAGAACGGCTGGTACTGCACGGTGGCATCGATCTTGATCGGCACCAGGTTGGCCGCACCGAGTTCGATCCCGGTTCCCAGCACCGGAATCCCCACACCCTCGTTGGTCGCGGCCACATCGGGTGTGCGGACGTCGATGCCCAGCAGATCGAACAGCGGATAGAACCGGGCGAGCATGCCACCGTTGGCGCGACCGACATTGTTGGCCAGGATCATCGGCAGTAGCGTCAGGCTGCCCAGCGGCCCGCCACCGCCACCCACCCGGGGCTGATTGGCGAGATCGGCCAGCACCTGCTGATAGGCCGAACCGGCCGCCATCGCCCCGAACCCGTAGCCGATGACGATCGGGATCCGCACGTCCATCAGGCTCAGGTCGGGAAGGTCGATACCGACCAGAATCCCCGTCACGCCCTCGAGCAACGGACCGAGCAGCGGTATCTGTCCGACCGCTCTACCGGCCAGGGTCAGCACGGAGTCCAGCAGGGTCTCGACGCCCACCTGCAGGTACGAGGTCGAATTGACGGCGTCGGCAACGGCATTCGCCGTTCCGGGAGTCCACCCGAGGTCGAGTCCGGCGAGCGCCTTGAGCAGGGTGAACGGCTCACCCGGGGTGATGATGTTGATCCCGGGGATGTCCAGAGCGGCGAGATTCAGCGGGGCGGACAGGTCCAGGCCGACCAGGCCGAGCAGCGCCGAGAGCGTGATGTTGCCCTGCGCATCGGTGATGCCCAGCAGGTCGAGGATGCCGATCAGCAGCGGTGTGGCCGCACCCAGGACCGGTGCCAATACCGGTTCGAGTCCGATGGGTATCGCGCCCAGGATGTCGTCGAGGAAGGCGGTCGGGATCTTGGTCAGCAGATCCTCGATGTTCAGGCCGAACCCGCCACCGATGTTGATACCGGCGAGGGCCCGTTCGTAGGCCGCGATGAACGTCTGCAGCGAGTCGTAGGCGGCGCGGCCCGCCCCGCCGGTGACATCCGGCAGGCTGCCCGGTGGGCCGAAGGGACTCACCGCGGCCGTCAGATCGATCGGTTGTTCCACCACCCGCAGGTAGTGCTCCTCGGGACGGGGCAGCGGTGCCGGCGCTGCCGCGCCCACCGTCATGGCCGTTGCCGTCGCCGTCGCCGCGGTGACCATTGCCACCCGCGTTGCGCGCTGCGCTGTCCTGCGATGCCTGCCAGCCATCTGCCTCATGCCTCCCCGACGAGTTCTGGGCAGGAACTTAGCATCGCCTCAGGTGCGGTCTGAAGCTTTTGCTCAGGAAAGCATCAGGGTTGGCGCATCACGCTGCGCAGCAGGCGGTCTCGAACGGTTGCCGGCAACCGCGTCAGCAAAGCCATTTGGAGTTTCGGGCCGGCTCCCACGGCATAGCGTGCGCGAGGCCGCTTCTCGGTGAGGGCCTTGAGCACCACGCCGGCCACCCGCTTCGGATCCACCGCCATCCGCTGGGACACCGGTATCGATTTGCGCATACCGGAGATGTGCCGGGCGTAGAGCGCCCGCTGCTCGGGCGACAATATCGCTTCGGCATCGTCGACCATCGCAGGCGCACGCCGCCACATATCGGTATCGGTCTGCGCCGGTTCGATCAGCACGACCGGAATACGCCACGGCCGCAACTCCATCCGCAATGCGTCGGCGGCCGCCTCGAGCGCGAACTTGGAGGCGGCGTAGGCGCCGACCATCGGGGTGGAGAGTCGACCGTTCACGCTGGAGATGAACACCACCCTGCCCTGACTGCCACGCAGCCTCGGCAGGACCGCCTGCGTCACCGCAAGCTGCCCGATGACGTTGACCTCCAGCTGTTTACGCCATTGGTCGACGGTCACGGTCTCAACAGGGCCCGCGACGACGATGCCGGCATTGTTGACGACCGCGTCCAGCTGTGCGGGCAGGGCGGCGTCCAGAGCGGCGATGTGTTCGGCGTCGGTGATATCGAGGATGACCGACGAGATGCGGTCCGGATGGGTGGCCGTGAGCATCGCGCCGTCGACACTGTTGCGCACACCGGCGATGACGTCCCACCCAGCGATGGCCAGCTGCTCGGCAATCACGCGGCCGATTCCCCGGCCGGCTCCGGTGACCAGAACTGTGGGCATGGGCTCAGACTAGTCGGGCGCCTTCACATCCGGTCCGAGGGCGAAGACCAGGCCGGCCGCGGCGACCATGACCGCCGCCAACCCGATGACGGGCGCCACGACGTAGAGCGTCAGCGTGGCACCCAGGGCTGCGCCGGCGCACATCGTCAGGACGACCGTGTAGCGCAGTTTCTCGCGTTGGCCGGTGCCGCCGGCGAGCCGGCTGTCGAAGCCGATACCGACGATCGTCTGGGTGAGCACCGTGGTGGACAGTTCGGCGATGCCGAACTGTCGGGCCGCGGCGTTCTGGATCCCGAAGGTGACCGCCAGCCCGGCGATGAGGATCAGTTTGGAATCGTCGTGATAGCGCAGCACGCCGGTGCCTGCCAGGGTGGCCAGGGTGACCAGCGCCAGCACCTCGACGGTCAATGCCGTTGTCATCCAGCGGCGCACCGTACCGAGATGGCGGACCATGCGACCGCCCACCACCGTGCCGGCAACGAAGCTGACGAAGGCCACCAGTGCCGCCGCCACGTCGACACCGGAATGCGGGACGAACCAGAATCCCAGGAAGATGACGTTACCGGTCATGTTGGCGACGAACACATGGCCGAGGACCAACACACTGACCGCATCGACCAACCCGGTCGCGAACGTCAGCAACAACAGCACGGTGACCGTACGGCGCTGCGAGATCGGCGATTCCATGACCGAGAGTGAGCGCCCGGGACTCACAGCCGAGGGGTGAGGTCCAGCGAGGTGATGGCGTCCATCTGTGTGATGAGCCAGTGCGTGCCGTGCTTCTCCATGGTCAACCGGTAGGACAGGTAGCGCAGCGAGGGGATGTTCTTGGTGACCGGACTGGTGGCCACCGAGTTGGTGTAGACGATCGCCGAGGCGTTGTTCGCGTCCATCGACTCGACCGCGGCACCGAGGACCTGCGTGTTGTTGGACACCTGCGCCTGCTTGTTCGGCGCGGCGATCGCATCGATGTACTTGCGGTACTCGACCTGGAAATCCCCGCCCAGATACTTCGCGGCGCGGTCCGGCAAGGACTCCATGTCCTCGGGGGTGTAGGTCCACAGCGTGCTGATCGCATCGGCGGCGGTGCCGGCGATATCCAGCTTGACCTGCACCTGGGCCCGGTCGATCAGATAGGGCGCGGCGGTGGCCCCGGCGAACGCGGCGGCCGCGACGACGGCGACGGCGCCGACAGCCGCCAGGATCTTGACGCGTCGACCCGGCGGCCGGTGCGCCACCTTCACCGGTTCGGCCTGCGCATCGGTATCGGTGACGGGCTCGCTGTCGGTTCCGGTCTCAGGATTGGTGTCGGCTTCGGCTTCGGGGTCGGTCTCGGCTTCGCTGTCGGACGGCTCACCGGCCGCCGCCTTCGCGCCGGTCCCCGCCTCGGTCTTGGCCTCGGCCTTGGTCTTGGCCTTCGCTTTGGTCTTCGGCGTGGGCCCCGGTTCGGTGCCGCTCCCGGACCCGGTGGTCAGATCACCTGAATCAGTCGGCTGATCTTCCACTGCTGTCCTTCCTTGATCGCCGTTGCCAACCAACGACTTCCGGTCTCGATGGTCTGTTTGCCGTCGGGCGTGGTGCTGGTCATCTTGGTGGCCACCAGCACATCGGCACTTCCGTCATCGTTCCACCGTTGGACGCCCGCCTCCAACACCGTGCCGGTGGTCGGCTCCAGACGTGCCACCTGCAAGACGATCTCGTTCTGCTTCTCGGTGAATGTGGTCTCGAACTCACCGGTGCCCTCCGCCTTGATCCGGTCGGCATAGTCGTTGGCGTTGAACGGATCCAGTGTCGTATACGAGGTCATGAACGCACGGACGTAACCGAGGGCGTCGGCATCGCGGATCGCGGTCTGTCGGTCGGACTCGTGGGCAACCACCAGGTAGGAGGCGAAACCCAGCGCAGCGGCCATCAGCACCGAGGCCAGCACGCTCACCAACGGCAGCCCCCAGCGCAACGGCCGGCGTTCCGGTGCCACGAAGTACTCGGGCCGATCGGGATCGACGAGGCGGCGCGGGCTCATCCGCCGCTCGCCTGCATCTGGGGCCGCGTCAGCACCGACAGGTTCTGCACCTGCCACTGCTCGCCGGCCTTGACGAAATCGACCCGCACCGTCGCGGTGATGAACCGCATCGCACCCGGATTGCTGCCGCGCTGGCCCTGCATGGCCAGCAGCATCGATGCCGTGGTCGTGGTCGGTGGTGGCGACTCCAGGACAGCGCTGTTGACCGACCAGTACTCGTTGGACACCAGCGGGGCCTTGCGCAACGCATCCTGCTGCGCGATCAACTGCGGGCGGTAGCTGTCGGAGGCCAACGAACGAGCGCGCTCGAAATCCTGCTCGGCGGTGTCGGGGTTGTAGCTCAGCATCTTCTCCACGATGCCCGCACCCTGGGCGGCGATCTGACCGCGGGCATCCTCCAGCGCCCGGTCACCGCGGTACACCACGAGGTAGCCCGCGGTCGCCGCGCCCACACAGACCAGCGCCACCCCGATCAGACCGATCGCCACCGGTCGCCGCACATCACGGTTCGGATCGCCCACGCGGCGCACTTCGGTGCGCAGCAACAGGTCGGCGAAGGTGCGGCCGCGGCGGTCCAGCAACGGCCACAGCCAGCCCGCCAACAGCGGGACGGTGTCGAGCAGATGGGCGAGATCGCGCATCAGCAGCCTGCCCGTGTCGGGCGGGTGGCGATCACCGGATGTGCGGTACACCCGGATCCCGGTGACCGCGCGGCCCGCGGTCCAGCCGGTACGCACCGGCAGCACCCAGCGGTTGCCCATCAGGACCAGTCCGGTCAGCACCGCCAGCCCGGTGTAGACCCACCACAGCACCCCGAGGAACGGTGCGGTCCAGGCCAGCATCGCCAGGGTCACGATCAGCACCACACCGAACAGGACGTCGATACCGAATGCGGCGGCACGAGCGCCCCAGGACGCCGGGGGCTGCTGCGGCAGTGGGTCCGACTCGACCGCGTCGTCGAGGACTGCCGTCACGTGGTGACCTGCACGAGATTGGCGATCTTGTACGTGCCGTCGGCACGCTGCATGGTCACCCGCAACCGGTATCCCTGCTCCTGGTCGGCGGTTTCGCTGTTGGTCACCTTGGTCCGCACCGCCACCAGGACATCGACCGAGCCGTCATCGTGGTGGCGTTCGACCGCCGCCCGCAGATCGGCGACCTCGACCTGGACATTGGCGGCCTGATAGGCCTCCATCATCATCGAGCTGTAGAACACGGCCTGCGCGCCGAAGTCCCCCGTCGAACAGTCGACGATCCTGCCCTGTGCCGCGCCCATGGACGCCAGATCCGGGGCCTGGGTGGCGATGACGCAATCCTTGGCCGCCTGCAGGGCGACCGCGTCGTCACGGGCGATCTGGTCACTGCGCGCATTCCACTGGAGCAGCAGATAACCCACGCCGGTCAGGGCGGCGGCGACGATGATCAGGACCACCGCGATGGCGGCGACCCAGCCGCCGCCGAGTCGCCCGGCCACCGACCCCGAGCCGGCATCGGTGCTGCCGTCGCTGTCCTCCGCGCTCGCGGTATCGGTGTCGGTGTCCTTCTCGGTGACGTCGGTGTCGGCCGCGGACTCGGCGGCCTGGATCTCTTCGTCGGTGGGGTTCAGCCGGCTGGTGCCAGCATCTCCTTCCATCCGTTATCTCCTGGATTGCTCGAGTTGTTGACGGAGTACTTGACACCGTCGGGTCCGACCACTTCACCGCTGGACGGGCTGTACACCGCGGCAGGGCCTGCTGCCGGAGTGTAGATGCACGGATTGGGTTGCTGTCCACTACAGGTGACCGAGCCCTGGCCAGGCGGGGTGAGCGGGTCACTGGTCGGCAGCGTCGTCTGCGGCGTAGGCAACTGACTGGCCGGCAGCGGATTCATCCCGTTGTTGATCGACGGCGCCGGGATGACCTGACCGGGGTTCACCGGACGGGTGCAGCGTGCGCCGGCGGCGGGGCAGTCCACGATCTGGTTCGGATCGCCGTACCAGGGGTTGGTCCCCAGCGGCACATAGGGATCCTCGCCGCGGCACTCCCGTGGGGTCGCCGCCCGCTTGCCGGGGACGTCGACGCACGGATAGTTGCGCGCACCGCGCACCGCGTTGGGCGCATCCTTGGGGATCTTGCAGTACAACCCCGACGGCAGCGGCTCGGTCTTGGTGTCGGCCGGTGAACGCCACTGCGATGCGGGCAGGAAGCCCGTCAGGCACGGCGGCGGTGAGTTGATCCCCAGGCCGAAGTGCAGCAGACCTTCGGGGGCGAAGATCGTCGCCGTCTGGGCGATCGCCGCACCCTGCGGGAGCACCACCAGCACCTGCTCGACGTTCTTGTTGTACCGCTTGAGCATGTCGAGGACGATCTCGAGATTGGCCAGTGTCTGCGGAAGCGACTCACGCACGTCACCGAACACGGCGTTGAGCTGATCGGCGGTCGGCGCCGCCTGCTGCAACCCGCTGCGCAGTGCGGCATCCTTCTCCGCGGTCTGCGCGCTGATCGTGTTCAGGTTGGCTGCCCACCGCGAGATGGCGTCGCCCGAGTTCACCTGGGACTCGATGATCGGCGCCGAGTTGTCGACGACATCGGTCAGCGCGGGCAGGTTCTCCCGGAAATCCCCGGCGAGGTTCTGCGTCGCGTCGACGAGGCGCTGCAGGGACGGGCCCAGCCCGCCGACGGCCTTGGCCGTCTCGTCGAGCAGGACACCGATCTTCTCCTCCGGCAGGGCGGCCAGGCCGCGCTGCGCGGAATCCAGGGCGGGTCCCACCTCGGCGGGCACGGTGCCCTTGGTGATGGTGTCCCCGTCCTTGAAGTGCTGCGGCACGTTGTCGGGGGACACCAGGTCGAGGAACTGCTCACCGACGGCGGACACCGAGTGCACATCGGCGCTGGCGTCGATGGGCACCTGGGTGTCGTTGTTGATGTCCATCGTGACCCTGGCACCGGTCTCGGTCGGCTCCACCTCGATCACCTTGCCGACCGTGGTGCCGCGGAAGGTGACGTTGGCGGTCTTGTACAGACCGGCCGAGTTCGGCAGGTCGGCGTAGAGCCGGTACATGCCGATGCCGGCATACGTCGGCAGCCGCAGGTAGCCCAGCGACAGCACCACCAGCGCCACCAACGTCAGCACGACGAAGATGAGCAACTGCGTCTTGATCATTCGGGTCAGCAGCATGACTCACTCCGACCTTTCGATCAGCGGACCGTTGGGCGCACTGTTCGGGTTCGGGGTGAACCGCACATCCGGCATCATCGTCGCCGGATCACGACCCCAGGCCTGTTCCAGTGCCCGCAGCATGCCCGAGATACCGGTACCCGACAGGAACCCGTTGTCGATGGCACTGAGCGTCAGGTCGATGGTCAGCGAGACGTTGATGTAGTCACCGCGGATCGCCTTCGGGATGTTCTCGATGTTGAACGGCACCGTGAGCAACAGCTTGAGCGCACCGACCAGATACGGCGAGGCCTTGGCCAGCTCGCGCAGCGGGCGCTGCAGATTCTTCAGGTTGGTGTTGAGGTTCGCATTGGTGTTGCTCAGCGTCTCGTCGGCCGTCGCGCTGAGGCGCCCGAGCGAGGTCACCGCATCGGCGAACAGGTCCCGGGTATCGGCGAAATGCTTGATCAGCGGCGGGAATTCGGTGAGCACCCGGTCCAGGGTCTCGGTCCGCTTGCTGACGATACCCAGCAGTCGGTTGGTCGAGTCGATGGCGCGGGTCAGGTCCTCACGCTGCTGGTTCATCTCGTAGGTGAAGGTGTCCAACCGGTTCAGCAGCTCCCGGATCTCACCGGAACGCCCGGTCAGGATGGCGTTCACCTCGTTCTGGATCACCTCGATGTTCGGGATACCGCCGCCGGTGAGGATGCCCGAGATGCTGGCGAGCGTCCGCTCGATGGTGGGGAACGCCGAGGACCGCTCCAGGGGAATGGTGTCCCCGTTGCGCAGCTTCTCCGGCGACGGGTCGTCGGGCTCGTCGAGTTCGACGTGCTGGGAACCCAGCAGCGAGGTCTGCCCGATGCGCGCGAGCGCATTCTTGGGCAACTCGACGCCGGGCTCCAGGTCCACCGTCAGCAGCGGTGTCCAGTTCTTCAGCTCGATCTTGCGCACCCGGCCGACGAACACGTCGGCCACCCGGACCCGGCTGTTGGCGTTGAGCGCCAACGTCTCCGGCATCTGGATGTAGATCGTCGTGCTGCCGTTCTGGGTGCCGGGTCCGCCGGGTAGCGGGACGTTGGCGATACCTCGCCACTGCCCACAACCGGTCAGCATCAACCCGGCGACCGCCAGCGCCACCGTCCGGGTGGCGATTCTCTTCAGCTTCATCGTGCACCTGCCTCTGCCGGCAGCGCCGGTCCCGCCGGGGCAGCCGGTGCCCCCACGGGGACGGCCGGCGGCGGATCACCCGGGATGACACCCGGTGCCGGTACCGGCGGCGGTCCCGGCTGCGGGTACCACGGCGGGGGTAGCGGATTGTTCTGGTCGTAGGCGTTCGGCGGGCCGGGCAGATTGCCGCCCGGGGGCACACCGAAGGCGGGCGGGGCCGGCGGCGGCACGATATCGGGGCCACCGAGCAACGCGGCCAACGAATCCGGGGTCAGCATGTTCGCCGTGAAGGGCTGCACTTCGACGCCCTGCATACCGGGTGCGACGATCCAGCCGGGCTCGTGGTTGCCGTGCGAGAACAGGGTGTCGCGGGAGAAGATGCCCGGCACCGTGGTGTCCTTGTATCCCGGGGGCGGACGCAGCCGCGGCTCGGAGTACGCGATCTGCTTGGGCAGCGTCATAGCTCCGGCCGCCAGGTTCACACCGAACGGCAGGTAGTTGAACTTGATGGCGTCCATGATCGGCGCCAGGTACTGCGCGCAGAGTTCCGCGGACTCCTGGTATCCCATCCGGCTACCGGCCTGGATGGAACTGCAGATGAAGTTCAGCGGGTTGGAGAAGTTGGTGACGCCGGGCAGCACCGGAAGACCCACGATGCCACCCTGATTCGGTGCCACCACGTTGACGACGTTGGCCACCAGGTTGGGGTAGGCGTGCAGGCCGGTCTCCAGGCCGTCGCGGGGCTCGGGCTGCAGGATCGCGGTGGTGACATCCGACAGGTTGTTGATGTCGTTGGTCAGCGGGGTCGCGTTCTCGTCGAGGAACTTCCGCGTGGTGGACAGCAACGTGTTCAGGTCGTCCACCGCGTTGGCGACCTCACGGTCGGTGTTGGTGAACGAGTTTGTGAACTGCGCCAGGTCGTTGTTCAGCGCCACGAACTGCTGATCGCTCTTGTGCAGGGCGTTGACGAACACCGCGAGGCTCTTGACGATGCCGACGAAATCCCCGCGGCCCTCGTTCAGGGCGGTCAGCGCGTCCGAGAGTCCGGTGAGGGTCTTGTTGAACTGCTCGCCCTTGCCCTCGAAACCGTCGGCGAAGGATTCGACGATATCGCCGAACGGGCCCTTGGGCTGTTCGGGTGTGGGGCCCAGATCGGCCAGCAACCGGGTGATCTGGTCGCGCAGCTGGTCGTATTCGACGGGGACCTGCGTGCGGTCCTCGTCGATGACCGCGCCGTCCTGCATCGCCTCACCGCCGGTGTAGGGCGGGGAGAGCTGGATGACGCGGGAGGCCACCAGCGAAGGGTTCAGGATGGAGGCACTGGCATCCGCGGGCACCTTGTACTTGCTGTCCCAGTGCAGCACCACCTTCATCCGGTCGCCCTGGGGCTCGATGGAATCGATGGCCCCGACCTTGACGCCCATGATGAGCACCTTGTCGCCGGGGTAGAGCGCCAGCGTCTGCGGGAAGTAGGCGGTGACCGTGGTGGTGGTCAGCTTCTTGTACACATTCCACCCGACGGCGGCGGCACCGACGGCGACCACGAGCACGATCACGCCGAGGATGACGCTCGCCTTGGAGAGCTGCGGCAGCTTGACGTTGCGGATGTTGAAGATCGTCGACATGGCGGCGCCCTACCCTTCCTGCGAATTGGGCGGGAGGAACGGCGGATTACCGGGCAGCGGTGCGGTGCCCGCCGGCGAGAGCTGCTCACCGGGTCCCGGTGGCGGCGGCGGTCCCGGCAGCGGCGGCGGCAGCGGCGCGCGGCTCGGGATCGGTCCCGGTGGGGCCGGAGCCCCCGGCGGGCCGACCGGCACGGTGCGCGCTCCGGGCGGACCCGGCACCAACGGCACCGGTGTGCCCGGCACGTTCGGCGGCAACTGACCGGGGATACCGGCACTCGGGACACCCGGTGTCGGTCCGAGTCCGTGCACGTTCGGATCCGAGGTCTGCACACCCACCGGCGGGGCGAACCCGCCGGGCACCGGGCCGTAGGGGCCCTGGCTGAGCTGCGCGCACGGGAGCGGATTGCCCGGGCGGGGCAGGCCGTCGGCGGGCGGGGTGTACGAGCACGGCGATCCCGGGGGGACAGCGGGGCCCGGGAACTCCGGGGTGCCCTCGGTCACCTGCGGCGCCGGCGGCGGCGCGCCGTTCTCGAACCGCTGACCGTTGGGATCAGGGAACTGGAAGGCCGGCAGGCCCGCATTGCGCCAGAACTCTTCGGGGTTGATACCGCGCTTCTTGAAGGCGGCATCGACGAAGGGCTGCAACAGGGTCGGCGGCAACAGGTTGGCCAGCATCACCTTGAAGTACGGGCCGGAGGCCAGCGCCTCGGCCAGGGAGGTGATGAACTTACCCGCGATGGACAGCGTGTCGGCGAGGTCCTGCTTACGCTCGTTGAGCGTGTCACTGATGGTGTTGAGCTGGGTCAGCACCTTGTTCAGGTTCGGGTTGTCCTGGATCAGCCCGGAAACCTGTTGGGAGACACCGGATATCCGCTCCAGCAGCATGTTCACCGCGTAGCTGCGCTCGTTGACCGCGGCCAACAGGGTCTGCGCGTTGACCAACAGGGCGTTGACCTGACCGCTGCGGTCACCGAGCACGGTGGCGATCTTGTTGGCATTGGCCAGCAGCTGCTTGAGCTGCTCGTCACGCTGACCGAGGGTGTCGGAGAACCGCTGCACGCCCTCCAGCGCCGCACTCAGATGCGGGTAGGTCTGGTCGACCGTCTCGGTGAGCACGTTCAGGGATTGCTTGACCGCCTGGGTATCCCACCCCGCGGTGCCCTGGGTGACGTCGAGGAACGCGTCGTAGATCTGGTACGGCGTCTGGGTCTGCTCGACGGGCAGGAAACCACGCGGTTCGAGGATCGTGTCACCGCGGGGCTCCACCTCGATGTTCTTGCGGCCCAACACCGTATCGGTGCGGATCGCGGCGCGGCTCTCGGTGCCGATCTGCATCCCGCCGAGGGTGTAGCCGATCTCGACGCGGTCGCCCTTGATCTCCATGCTCTGCACGGTCCCGACATCGACACCGGCGATGCGCACCTTGTCACCGACGTTGAGACCACCGGTGTCGTTGAACTGCGCGTAGTACTCCGGCACCGCGAACAGCATCGGCACACTGGTGATGGAGGAGCCGACGCCGATGACCAGTGCCACGGTCACCACGCCCATCAGACCCTTGCGGATCCGGTCGTTGCCCTGGATGGTCCTCATTGCGGGGTGCACCTTCCCGTCGGCTGGGTGGTGACCCGCACCGTGCGGACCGGTCCACCCGGCTGAAGACCGTTGAGCCGCAATGAGAGATCGCAGGCGTAGAAGTTGAAGAAGTCACCGTAGATGCCACCGGCGCGGCCGATGATCTTCAGCGAGGCCGGGATCTTCTGCACGATGTCGTTGACCTGGTCCAGCTGGTCGACCAGCGGCTGCTGGATGGTCTCCAGGTAGCCGAGGGAATCACGCAGCAGCGGCCGGTTGTCGGCCAGCAGATCCGACAGCGAGCCGGCCGCGTCACTGATATCGGCCACCGATGCACCGATCGGGTCGGCCCGGTTCTTCAGCCCGGTGATCAGCGCCTCGAAGTTCACCAGGGTGTCGTCGAGCTGCTTCTGGTGTTTGACGGTGGTGTCCAGCACGGTGTTGAGGTTGGTGATCACCTCGCCGATCGCCTGGTCGCGGTCGGCCAGCGCCGAGGTCAGCTCGGCGGTCTGGTCCAGGATGTTGTTGATGGTGCCGCCCTGACCCTGGAAGATCGTGATGATCGAGTTGGCGATGTTGTTGACCTTGTTCGAGTCAAGGGATTTGAACAACGGACGGAAGCCACCGACGAGCGCGTCGAGGTCCAGCGCCGGCTCGGTGCGCTCCAGTGGGATGGTGCTGCCTGCGGGCAGCACGGTATTGCTGTCACCGCGCCGCAACTCCACGTAGCGGTTGCCGATCAGGTCCAGATACCGGATGGCAGCGGTGGTTTCGGAAAACAGTTGCAGATTGCGCTCAACCTCGAAGTCGACGCGCACCCGCTGGCCACCGTCGATGAGCGTGACGCCCTCGACCTTGCCGACCTCGACACCGTAGGCGCGCACGAACTGGCCCGTGCGCAGACCGCTGGCGTTCTCGAAGATCGCCGAGTATCCGGTCGTCCGGTCGAATCGCAGTTGGGCGAACACCACGAAGATGACCGCGGTGAAGGTCAGCAGCACCGCGGAGATGGCGCCCAGCTTGAAAAGGGTTCCCTTGATGCTCATGGGATACGCACCTGTCGAATCATCGCTTCGCTCATGGGTTGATCGTGTTCTCCCCCACTTGGCGTCCCCAGACGTATTCGTTCATGATCGGCTGTCCGAGTTCGAAATGGTTGTACGGAGCGAGGCTGGCGCCGGTGTCCATCACCAGGTACGGCATCGGCCACAGGTCACGGGTGATCGGCTGCCAACAACCGGGACGACCGCCGGGACCGCCGGTGGCGTTGACGCGAGGAAGGTTGTCCGGGAACACATACGGGTTGCCCACACCGACCACCGAGGACTTGGTCCGCAGCGAGTAACCGTTACCGCCGAGGGCATCGGCCAGTTTCGGGGCGCTGTCGTGGTAGTTGCGGATGGTGCAGAACAGCGCCGGGCTGTGGTAGTCCAGCAGCTTTGAGGTGGGCAGCAGGTCCTGGGCACCGCGCACCAGATACGGGCCACCGCGCTCGAAGATGTCGGCGCCGGTGTTACCGAACCCGACCGCGGCCATCAGCGCCTGGTCGATGTTGCCCTGCTCGGCGTTGAGGGTCTGCGCGGTGGTGACCGCGTTGGTCAGACCGTCGAACAGATCGGGCGCGGCGTCGGAGTACACATCGGCCAGATTGGCCAGCCCGGTCACATCGCGACGGATCTGCGGCATCCGCGCATTCAGCTCGCCAAGGATGTCGTTGCCGTCGACCAGCGACTGTCCGAACTTGTCGCCGAGTCCGTCGAGCGCCTGGGCCGCGGCGGTCAACGTTTGGTTCAGCTTCACCGGGTCGATCTGCTGGGCGATCTTCATGATCGTCTCGAACAGCGTGTTGAACTCGGTGGTGGTGCCGGTGGCCTGCACGGTGTCCCCGCCGGACAATCGCTGCGCCGAAGGATCTGGCGGCGAGAGGAAGGAGATGTACTTGTTGCCGAACACCGTGGTGGCGCGCAGTTCGGCCTGCACGTTGGCCGGGATCAGCGACAGGTACTTCGGGTCGACATCGAGGGTCAGCTTGGCCTGCGGGACATCGCCGACGGTGACGACGCCGGCCTCGGCCAGCCGCCCGATCGGCACACCGTTGAAGGTGACCTTCGATCCCGGGTCCATCGCCAGGCCCGCCCGCTCGGCCATGACGGTCAGCTGCACGCGCTTCTCGAAGTAGCCGCGGAACTGCAACCAGGTGAGGGTGAGGACGAGTGCGCAGACGAGGAGCAGGATGACACCGGCGACCTTGTAGGGCGGCGTCTTCGGCTTGACCAGGGGTGCGGAGGGCTGGGTCATGGCTACACCGTCAGGTTGAAGTTCGGGTCGGTGCCGTAGAGCGCCAACGAGGCGAGCAGGACGACCAGCACGATCGCGATCAACGAGGTGCGCATGGAGCGACCGACCGCCTCGCCGACACCCACCGCGCCGCCACTGGCGAAGTAACCGAAGTAGCAGTGGTTCAACATGATGATGATCGACATGATGATCACCTCGAGGAACGACCACATGACGTCATCCACCCGCAGGAACGTGTGGAAGTAGTGCTCGTAGGTGCCGACCGACTGCGAGTAGAACACCGTGGTGACCAACTGAGCGGACAGGAACGACAGCAGGATGGCCATCGCGTAGAGCGGGACGATGACGATGGCCCCGGCCATCAGCCGGGTGGACACCAGGTAGGAGATGGACTTGATGCCCATCACCTCGAGCGCGTCGATCTCCTCGCTGATGCGCATGGCGCCGAGCTCGGCGGTGGCTCCGGCGCCGACGGTGGCGGCCATCGCCTGGCCGGTGACCACCGGGGCGACGACGCGGATGTTGGCCAGCGCGGCGAAGAAGCCGGTGAAGGCTTCGACACCGATGTTGCCCAGTGAGGCGAAACCCTGGATGGCGATCAGCGAGCCTGCCGACAGGGTGACGAACCCGATGATGGCGACCGTGCCACCGATGACGGCCATGGCGCCGGTACCCATGCCGATCTCGGCAACCAGCCGCAGCGACTCCCTGCGGTAGTGCGTGAACGCATGCGGCAGATGCCCGACCGCCTGCACGACGAACCAGGCGACGTGGCCGATGCTGTCGAGGAATCGGCCGGGCGCCCCGGCGTATCCGCGAGTGCGGTCGAACGCCCGGGGGAACCGGGCCCTCAAGACTGCGGCTGTACTCATGCGCGGCCTAGCCTCCCGTCCCGAACCGGACACCGATCGTCGTCAGCACGACGTTCACCGCGAACAACGCGACCACGCACAGCACCAGCGTCTCGTTGACCGCGGTGCCGACACCCTTGGAACCGCCCGCCACGGTGAGCCCGCGGTAGCAACCCACCAGGCCGGCGATCAGACCGAACAGGGTTGCCTTGATGACCGAGATCATGACCTCGGGGAAACCGGTGAGCAGCGTCAGCGTCGCGACATAGGCGCCGGCATTGACGTTCTGGATGTAGACACCGAAGAAATACCCGCCGACCAGGCCGATGGTGATCACCGCGCCGTTGAGCAGGAAGGCGACGAACGTGGCGGCCACCACGCGGGGTGCCACCAGGCGCTCGATGGGGTCGATCCCCAGCACCTCCATGGCGTCGATCTCTTCGCGGACGGTGCGCGCACCCAGGTCGGCGCAGATGGCGGTCGACCCGGCACCGGCGACGACGAGCACCGTCACCAGCGGCCCCAGCTGGGTGACCGCGCCGAGGGCGGCGCCGGCCCCGGAGACGTCCGCCGCACCGAACTCGGCAAGCAGGATGTTCAGCGTGAAGATGATCAGCACGGTGAGCGGGATGGAGACCGCCAGCGTGGGCAGGAAGGCGACCCGGATCAGAAACCAGCTCTGAAGGATGAACTCCTTCCACTGGAAGGGCCTCGTGAGGAGCGCTTTGCCGGTCAGGACGCACATCTTGAAGAAGCCGCCGACCATGGTCAGCGGTTTGTCCAGCTGGTCCTTGACGTAGTCGACCAGTCCGTTGCCCGCCGTCACAGCGCGACCACCGAGGCGAGTTCCAAGTGCTGCGGAACTAGCTGCACGCCCCCTCCTCTACTCTCGCGGAGCCCCGTCTCCATGACCTGTGACATCGCCCTACCTACCGGTCGGTAGTAACTCGGACCACAGGACTGTACCCGATCGGTGACCAGGCAGGTGACGCATCGGCTCTATTCATATCGCAACTGTTAGCAAATTCGATCTCCGGCAGCGACACGTCGGCTTCTGTGGTAAACCCGTTGGCTCGGCACAGTTTTCGCCCGCGTCAATCTTCGCTCAGCTGCCGAACATGGTGCGCAGTTCGGTTTTGAGCACTTTGCCCGACGGATTGCGCGGTAGCGCCTCGACGACCTCCAGGGCCTTCGGGTGCTTGTAGCGAGCCAACCTCTCGGTGAGGAAATCGTCGAGCTCGGCAAGCGTCAGCGCGGCCTCGGAAGGCTCGCCGGACCGCGCCGCGAGAGCGATGACGGCGACCGGGACCTCGCCCCACTTCTCGTGCGGACGGCCGATCACCGCGACCTCGGCAATGGCCGGGTGAGCAGCCAAGACATTCTCCACCTCGGCACAGTAGATGTTCTCCCCGCCGGAGATGATCATGTCCTTCTTACGGTCGACGACCCAGATGTAACCCTCAGCGTCCTGGCGCACGAGGTCCCCGGAGTGGAACCACCCGCCGGCAAACGATTCGTCGGTGGCCTTCTGGTTGTTCCAGTAACCGGACATCAGGGTGGGCGCCCGGTAGACGATCTCCCCGACCTCACCGACCGGCACGTCGTTCATATCCTCGTCGACGATGCGCGCCGACACCGTCGGGATGACCTTGCCGACCGAGCCCAGTTTGCGAATTGCATCCTCGCCCAACAACATACACGTCACAGGCGACATCTCGGTCTGGCCGAATGCGGCCAGGATGCTGGCCCCCGGGAAGGTCTGCGCCATATCCTTCAGCAACGTATCCGAGGCCGGCGCCGCACCCCAGGACAACACCCGCAGCGTGAGGTTGCGCGGCTGGGCGCGTTGGGCGGCGCAGACCGCCTGCCACTGCGCGGGGACCAGAAAGATACCGGTGACCGCTTCGGCCTCCAGCACGTCGAGCAGCGCACCCGGGTCGAATGCGCCGAGCGGATAGACCACGGTCGGCCTTCCCAACAGGAGGCCGGGGATCATGTTGCCGATACCGGCGATGTGGAACAGCGGCACACCGATGAAGCCGACATCGTGGTTCAGGTCGGCACCGTTGGTGAACAGGTGGGTCAGTGCCTGGCCGCTGATGTTGGTGTGGGTGAGCACCGCGCCCTTGGGCCGGCCGGTGGTGCCCGAGGTGTACATGATCAGCGCGGGCGAGTCGTTGGGGATGTCGACCGGTGCGGGCGCCGGGTTCTGCTCGGCGAGCAGATCGTCGTAGCCGAGCAGCCCGTCCTCGGTGCCCGCCCCGGCAACGATGACGGTGCTCAACGTCGAGTCCAAGTCGCGTACCGCGGAGGCCACCGGCGCCAGCACCGATTCGGTGACGACCACCCGCGCCGCGCAGTCGCTGACCAGAAAGGCGATCTCGGGTGGGGTCATCCGGAAGTTCACCGGCACCGCGATCGCCCCGAGCCGGTTGGCGGCCAGGAAGGACTCGATGAACTCGGGTCGGTTGAGCATCAGGATGAGCACGCGGTCACCGGCGGCGATACCGCGGCTGTGCAATGCCGCGGCCAGCGCATCGACGCGTCGGTCCAGATCGGCCCAGGTGGTGGTCTGGCCGAGGAAGCGTAGGGCGGTTTTGTCCGGCTGCATCAGCGCATGGCGGGAGAGCTGGTTGGACCAGTTCTGCTGCCTGGCGAGGTAGGGCTGTTCGGTGCGAGACGTCGCGGATTGAGTGGCGGGCTGGACTGTCACTGCAGAGGCTCTTTCGATCGGCGGCCGCGCAACACGCTTGCGCAATGTTGATATTTGATCAAACATTATGTTGTCGGGGTCACACTATGACGCCGACCCGCTTCCGGACAAGCTTTTCGCAGCAGAGCCGAAGCGGAACCCGCGACAGCCGGAGAGGACCCCGCGCACCCGCATGAACGCACCCACCAAGCTGGGTCCGGCCCGCCGCCGCGAACAGCTCTCCGACGAGGTGGCCGGGTATCTGCGGGTCGCGATCATGTCGGGGACGCTGCGGCCGGGAACCTTCGTGCGACTCGATGAGACGGCCGCCCAACTCGGCGTCAGCATCACCCCGGTGCGCGAGGCGCTGCGCACGCTGCGCGGCGAGGGCATGGTGCAGCTGGAACCCCACCGCGGGCACATGGTGTCGCCGTTCACCCGCGATGACATCGCCGACATCTTCTGGCTGCAGGGGGCGATCGCCGCGGAGTTGGCCGCGACGGCCGCCCGACGGGCGACCGACGCCGATATCGACGAGCTGGAGAGGCTCACCGAGGACTTGGACGCGGCCGTCCGCGGCGGTGAGGTCGAACCGATCGCCCACGCGGAGTTCAACTTCCATCGGGCGTTCAACCGGACGACCAACCGGATGAAGCTGGCGTGGTTCCTACTCAACGCCGCGCGTTACCTGCCGCCGCACATCTACGCCTCCGACCCGCAGTGGGGGGTGGAGGCGGTGGCCAACCACCGGCAATTGATCGCGGCCCTGCGTCGCCGCGAGGTCGACGAGGTGGTGCGGCTGACCCGGAGCCAATTCGACGACGGGGCGCGGCGGCTGACCAGCCTGCTCGACGGCCTGGGGTTGTGGACCTGACCCGTTTCTCTCGAGCCGGAACGAGCGTCAGGCCAGTTGCTCGGCGCGCTTTTTCAGGTTGTTCGCCAGGTGCTCGAGTGCGTCGTTGACGACCTTCTTGATCATTATTGCGGGCACGCCCGGCATATCGACCTCGACATCCATGTCGACGGTCAGCAGGCTCGTGGGGCCCATGTCGACGACGGCGAACAGCTGTTCCTGCTTGGAGAACAGGTTTCCCTGCTGCATGACGGTCTGGATCTGTCCGTCGGCGGGGTAGTAGACGGCCTGGATGTAGGTGCCCTCCATGCCCTGGATCTTGGTGTCCAGCCGCAACTGGCTGGGCCGCCCGTCGTCATAGCGGGCCAGGATCCAGGCGCCGGTGACCTCTTCGTTCCATTGCGGGTAAGCCTCGAAGTCGGCCACGATCGCCATGATGGCGGCGGCGGGTGCGGCGACCTCGACGGTCTTGCTGACGATCGGCATCGGGCGAGCATAGCGAGTCGGGCATATCAGTCGGGATTGACGTCGCGGACGGCCGATTGCAGCAGGGGGCGCACGGCATCCGGGATGGGCACGGGGCGGCGGGTCTGGCGGTCGACGTAGACGTGCACCCACGAGCCGACCGCCGCGGCGGGCCGCGCATCGGGCACCGCGGCGGGCCGCGCATCGGGCACCGCGGCGGGCCGCGCATCGGGCACCGCGGCGGGCCGCGCATCCGGCCCCGCGGGACGCGTATCCCCTGCCTCCCACAGTCCGGTGCGATAGGTGACGCTGCTGTTGCCCAACCGGGTCACCGCGACGCCGACCACCAGGTCGGCGGGGAACTGCAGTTCGGCGAGGTAGCGACAACGTGATTCGGCGACCACCGCCAACCACGGCGCGGCCATCGCGTCGACGCCGGCGTGGCGCCCGATCCAGGCGTTGATGGCGGTGTCGAAAAGCTCGTAGTAGACGGCGTTGTTGAGATGTCCGAACATGTCGTTGTCGGTCCACCTGGTCTGTACCGGCCAGTGCACTCCGAAGTCCGCGCTCGTGTACTCCATGCGGCCAGCATGTCAGGCTGGCCCCATGCATATTCGCGGTGCAGTCCTGGAATCCATCGGCGCGGCCCGTCCGTATTCCGCATCCCGCCCGATCACGGTCGGCGAGCTCGAGCTCGCCGACCCGGGCGACGGCGAGCTGCTGGTGCGCATCGAGGCCGCCGGCCTGTGCCACTCGGACCTCTCGGTGGTCGACGGCAACCGGGTACGCCCGGTCCCCATGCTGCTCGGCCACGAGGCCGCCGGCACCGTCGAAAAGGTCGGTGGCACATCGGATCTGGCGGTCGGCCAACGCGTGGTGATGACATTTCTTCCGCGCTGTGGGCACTGCCGGGCCTGCGCGACCGACGGGCTGGCCCCATGTATTCCCGGTAGTGCGGCCAATGGCGCGGGGACGTTGCTCAGCGGCGCGGTCCGGCTGGCCCGTCCCGACGCCGAGCAGGTGCTGCATCATCTCGGGGTGTCCGGGTTCGCCACCCACGCGGTGGTGGACCGGCGGTCGGTGGTGCCGGTGGATGATGATGTGCCCGCCGTCGTGGCATCACTGCTGGGCTGCGCGGTGCTCACCGGCGGCGGGGCGGTCCTCAACGCCGGGGAGCCGAAATCCGGCCAGACCGTGGCGATCGTCGGCATGGGTGGTGTCGGGATGGCGGCCATGCTGACCGCGCTGGCGCACGATGATGTGCGGGTGGTCGCGGTGGACCGGCTGCCGGATAAGCTGGCGCTGGCCCGCGAGCTGGGCGCCCATGCGGTGTCCACGCCCGAGGAGGCCGATTTCACGGCCGAGGTCGTCATCGAAGCCGTCGGCCATGCGGCGGCGTTGGAGACGGCGATAGCGCTGACCGCTCCCGGCGGGCGCACCATCACCGTCGGGCTGCCCGCACCGGACGCCCGGATTTCGTTGTCGCCGTTGAGTTTGGTGGCCGAAGGACGGACGCTGATCGGCAGCTATCTGGGTTCGGCGGTGCCGGCCCGCGATATTCCACGCTTCGTCGACTTGTGGCGGGCCGGTCGGCTTCCGGTCGAGAAGTTGGTGTCGGCGACGCTGACCCTCGATGAGATCAACGCAGGCATGGACGCCCTCGCCGACGGCCGGGCGGTGCGCCAGATCATCGAGTTCTAGCCTCAGATCGGCAGGCCGACCCGCTTGCCGACAGAGCGCACCACCGACCACGCTCCCGGTGCGCCCTTGACCAACGGCCAGGTGACCAGGGCGACCGCGACCGAGGCGACGCTGACGGCCAGCGAGGTCGGCACCCGGACCGGGTCCATCAGGTCGTTCTCGGCGAGCGGGCCTGCGTCGGCGGACACCATGTGCGGGGTGAATTTGCGCAGCGAACGCCCGCGGAGGGTGTCGACGGCCTTCAGGATCGACCCCCTGGCCCGGATCTCGGCGCGGACGGTGTCCAGCGGCAGTCGCAGATGCTCGGCGAGCAGGTCGTCACGCACAAAGGCGATATGCGTGCGGATATCGTCGCGGTCGGGCGAATCCTCCAGCGCCAGATCGCATTCGCTGTCGAAGCCCAGCGATCGGTTGTTCAGGTTGGACGATCCGATGCGCAGGAAGCGGTCATCGATGACCACGACCTTGGAGTGCACGTACAGCGACTGTCCACCGGGCACGGCGGGCCAGTAGACGCCGAGCCTGTCGTGTTCGTCGGCCTCCCACAACAATCGGAGCATGCGTTCGCGCGCACTGTCCATGGATTCGCGTTCCAGCGGACTCTCCGAGGTGCGCGGGAGCACGACGATCACCTCGGGTCCGTTCGACTCGCGCAGGCGGTCGGCCAGGGCCTCGCAGATGCCACGGGAGGCCAGGTACTGGTTCTCCAGGTAGATGATGTCGCGCGCTGCGGCGATGGCGGCCAAGTTCAGTGCCTCGATCTCGCGGACCTCCTCGCGTTCGGGCAGCGAGGGCAATGTGCGCGCGATACCGACCTGAACGTGTCGCAGCGCCGGCTCGCAGTGCTGGGGCCACACGCTCGCGCCGGGCCCCAGCGGGGGCAGCTCCTGTGAGGTGGCCTGACGCCAGCGGTCGCGCGCCAGTTCGCCCAGCGCCCGGGCGGCGGGCCCGTCGACGACCGCGGCGACCTCGTGCCGCGGACCGTAGGGCTCACCGCCGCCGCGCCGGCCGGGATTGTCGGCATCGTGCGCGCGGGTGTCCCACCGCCCCAACGTCAGGTCGATACCGCCGCAGAACGCCACGGCGTCGTCGATCACGACGACCTTCTGGTGGTGTACCGCGCCGGTGGGGTGTGCGCCGTCGACGGCCAGGTGCATCCGTTGGGAGGTGATCCGGTTCAGCCACTCGACCGGGACGATGCTGTACCAGTAGCGCTCGAACACCGACAGCAGCCTCAGGTTCGTCTTGAGCACGTACACCTTGAGGTGCGGGCGACGCCAGAGCAGCCAGAACAGGAACGGTCCGAGCTGGTTGGGGCCGGGCAGGGTGCCACGCCCCGGTTCGAACGTGGTCCGGGCATCGAAGTCCCAGCCCACCAGCAGGATCCGGTTCTCCGCGCCCAGCATCGCCGATTTCACATGGGCCAGATAGTCCGCGCCGTCGATGATCGGGGCGAAGCGCTCCGCCTCGACCGTGCGCCAGCACGTCTCCCCTTCGACCAACACTTGCTGCTCGGCCATCGTCATCTCCTCCGCCCACACTCACATATTGAGTCGGCATGCGGGCGGAGCTAGGCACGCGAAAGAGATGCGAAACACATCAGGGGGTTACCCAATATCGCGGAGATCGATACCCCCGGCAGTCACCATCTCGGCGTAGCGGCGGCCATCCTCGGTCAGCTGGGCCAGCACCTGGTCCCCGGGGATCTCCATCGGGGTGAGGCTGTTCTGCTCGTTGAACCGCTGATAGGCCGCACTGGCGAAGGTCGACTTGAGGCCGGCGACCAACGGGCCGGTCACCGCGGCCGGCGTTCCCTTGGGAACGGTCATGAAACGGTACTGGGACACCACCACGTCGTAGCCCAGTTCACGAGCGGTGGGAACATCGGGCAGGAAGTCGATCCGCTCCGGGCTGAAGACGTTGAGCGCGACGAGCTTCCCGGAGTCGATGTTCTCGATCGCCTCCCCCACGTGGATGACGGCGATATCGACGTCATTGGCCAGTACGGCGGCCAGGTTCGGCGCACCGCCGGTGAAGGGCACGGCCTCCGACAGCACGCCGGCGCCCTTCATCAGCAGCGCCCCGGACAGTTGCGCCCCGGTTCCCACCCCGGTCGTGCCGTACCGCAGCGGCCGCTGCGCCGTTTGCAGATCGGCGATGGTGCGCAGGCCCGTCACCGGACTGGTGACCAGCACGTAGTCCTCACTGGAGATGCCGTGCACCACGTCGACGTCGCCGATGTGCCTGACCTCGCCGGCGGCCACCGCAAGGGGGGTGATGGTGTACAGCGAGGCGTTCTGGATGGACAGCATCGTGCCGTCGGCGGGCGCGGCGGCGAGGTCGGCCGCCGCGGCGGCGCCGTTACCGCCCTGGCGGTTGGTGACGCGGAACGGCTGGTCGAGGTCGATGGCGAGCCCCTTGGCCACCGCGCGACTGATCAGATCGCTGGATCCGCCCGCGGTGTAGCCGACCAGCATGTCGACCGCACCGGCCGGCCACGCACCGTCCGCCGCACTGGATGCATCGGCGGGCGCGCCGTCACATGCGGTGACCACCAGCGCGGCGGCCGCCGCCAGTGCGGCCAGTGAACGAGTGGCAGACATCCCCATGAGGGCCCTTCCGGAACACCGCGATCGCGGATTTTGACGGTTACGTCAGGAAGAGTACGCGTCAATTAGCTACCGAGCGGCCGATCAAGGCCGAATCAGAACCAACTGCTCTGCATATCCAACGTCGTACGGTCCAGGCTGGCCAGCAAATCCAGTTGCGGATAGATCTTGGGCAACTCGTAGCGGTAGAAGAAGCGGGCGGCCTGCCGTTTGCCTTCGTAGAAATCGCCTTCTTTGGCAAACGCCGCCAGGTGTTGCTCCAGCCATACCCATGCGATGACGATGTGGCCGAATGCCTCCAGATAGACCGCACTGTTTGCCATCGTCACCGCGGGGTCGTCGCCGGCGAACATGGTGGCGGTCACCTCGACCAGCCGCTGCCAGGCGGCGGCCAGCTGCGCGCCCATCGGGTCGTCCCCGGCCCGGGCCACCGTATCGGCGATGCGGGCCGACAGCGCCGACATGGCGGCCCCGTCGTTCTGGGTGACCTTGCGACCCAGCAGGTCCAGGCTCTGGATCCCGTGGGTGCCTTCGTGGATCGGGTTGAGCCGGTTGTCCCGGTAGTGCTGCTCGACGTCGTACTCGCGGGTGTAGCCGTAGCCGCCCAGCACCTGGATGGCCAGGCTGTTGGCCTCCAGGCACCACTGCGACGGCCAGCTCTTGGCGATCGGGGTCAGGATGTCGAGCAGCTCGCGCTCACCGAGGTCGGTGAGTTTCGCGCAGTACAGGGCCAATCCCATGGCGCCCTCGACATAGGACTTCTGCGCCAGCAGCATCCGTTTGACATCGGCATGGGCGATGATCGGGATCTGCGGGGTGGCCGGGTCCTTGACCAGGCGGCCTTGGGGCCGTTCGCGGGCATAGTCCAGCGATTTGAGGTAGCTGGTGTAGCCCAACGCCACCGCGCCCATCCCGACACCCAGGCGCGCCTCGTTCATCATGTGGAACATGTAGGCCAGCCCGCGATGGGGTTCGCCGACCAGATAACCGACCGCGCCGTCGAAGTTCAACACGGTGTTGGTGATGCCGCGTTGGCCCATCTTGTGGTTGAGCCCCGAGATCGCCACTGCGTTGCGCGCGCCCACCGATCCATCGGCGCCGACGAGGTATTTGGGCACGATGAACAGCGAGATGCCCTTGGTCCCGGCGGGCCCGCCCGGGATCTTCGCCAGCACCAGGTTGACGATGTTCTCGCTCATCTCGTGCTCGGCGCCCGAGATCCACATCTTGGTGCCGTGCACCCGGTAGGTGCCATCCTCCTGCGGCTCGGCGCGGGTGGTGATATCGGCCAGCGAGGATCCCGCCTGTGTCTCCGAGAGCGCCATGGTGCCGGTGAACCGGCCCGCCAGCATCGGTGCGACGAACATGTCGATCTGCTCGGGCGTTCCGAACTCGGCGAGCAGATTGGCGTTGGCGATGGTCAGCATCAGGTAACCCGAGGTGCTGACGTTGGCCGCCGAGATCCAGGCGAACCCGGCCTGGGAGACGGCGGTCGGCAGCTGAGCGCCGCCCAGTTCCGCGTCGAAGGACATCCCGATCAGGTCGGCCTTGGCGAACGCCTCCAGCGCCGCCTTCACCTCGGGGATGACGGTGACGGTGGTGCCGTCGAAGGTCGGTTCGTGGGCGTCGCTGAGTTTGTTGTGGGGCGCGAAGTACCGTTCGGCCAGCTGTTCGCACAGGTCCAACACACCGTCGAAGGTCTCCCGGGAATGCTCGGCGAAACGCGGTAGCGCGGTCAGCTCTTCGACCTGCAGCCATTCGTAGAGCAGAAAATCCAGGTCGCGCCGGGACAGGATGGTGGACTTCATGACGCCAGGCTAACCCCCGCTCAGGCGGCGGCGATCTCCCCCGACCGCAGCTCGCGCAGAGCGGTGCGCAGCCCCCGGCGCCGACCGGTGGCCGGATCGATCCCGAAGGATTCCCGCACCCCGTCGCGGATCCGGAATTTCAGCTCGGAGTTGGTCTCGGGCGCGTTGTCCGGGGTGGCCTTGAGGAACCGGTTCGGAAGGGCCAGTTTGGCGATCGTCCACCACGACTGGCTGTACTGGCGCGCCAACGAGCCCGTCGTGTAGGGCAGGTCGTATTTGTCGCACAGCGCCCGCACCTTCACCGCGATCTCGGAGTACCGGTTGCTCGGCAGATCCGGGAAGAGGTGGTGCTCGATCTGGTAGCAGAGGTTGCCACTCATGAACGCCATCACCGGTCCGGCATGGAAGTTGGCCGATCCCAGCATCTGGCGCAGATACCACTCGCCGCGCGTCTCGCGCTCGAACTCCTCGCGGGTGAATTTCTCTGCGCCGTCCGGGAAGTGACCACAGAAGATCACCACATACGCCCAGTAGTTGCGGATCAGGTTGGCGACAGCGTTGGCGGCCAGGGTGTGCTTCCAGTTCGGCCCGGACAGCGCCGGGAAGACCACGTAGTCCTTGCCGACCTGCTTGGCCACCTTCTTACCGATGATGCGCAGATCCTTGCGGATCTCCGCCATGGTCTTCTCGCCCTTGCGCCACTTCGTGGTTTCCACGCCATGCAGCGCGACACCCCACTCGAACAGCGTGCCGAGCAGGAAGTTGTAGAGGGAGTTGCCGATCATCCAGCGCTCCCAAGGCTCGTCGCGGGTCAGCCGCATGATGCCGTAGCCGATATCGTCGTCGAGGCCGATGACGTTGGTGTACTTGTGGTGGATGTAGTTGTGCGACTTCTTCCAGTGCACGGCCGGTGAGGTGGTGTCCCACTCCCATTCGGTCGAATGGATTTCCGGGTCGTTCATCCAATCCCACTGGCCGTGGATGATGTTGTGCCCGAGCTCCATGTTCTCGATGATCTTGGCCGCGCCCAACATGGCGGTGCCCGCCGCCCAGCAGATCTTGTTGCGGCTGTTGAACAATGCGATGCGTCCACCCACCGCGAGTGCGCGTTGCAGCTGAATGGATCGGCGGATGTAGCGGGCGTCGCGTTCGCCACGGGACTCCTCGACTTCGGCCCGGATCGCATCGAGTTCGCTTTCGAGTTGCTCGACATCGTCGGACGTGAGGTGGGCGTATGCCTTGATATCGGTGATGGCCATGCGGATTACTCCTAGACGTTGATGGTGCAGTCGCCGGACGCGGCCGAGACGCAGGTCTGGATTCGGTCCCCCTCGCCGTGCTCGGCGCCGGACCGGAAGTCACGTACGTGCCCGGATTCCAGTGGCAGCACGCAGGTTTGGCAGATCCCCATCCGGCATCCGAAGGGCATCTGGATTCCGAGGCGCTCCCCGGCCTCCAGCAGGGAGGTGGCGCCGTCGACCTCGATCGTCTTGTCCGAGATGGCGAAGGTGACCGTGCCGCCCTCACCGCCCTTGTCGGTTCGGTCGATGACGAATCGCTCCATGTGCAACTGGTTTTCGGGCAACCCGGCCGCCGTCCAGACCCGCTCGATATCGTCGAGCATGGCCGGCGGCCCGCATGCCCAGGTGGGCCGCTCGGTCCAGTCGGGGACGATATCGGCCAGCCGGTCCAGGTCGAGATGGCCCATGCGGTCGGTCATCTGAAGGTGCAGCCGGTAGTCGGGCCTGCCGTCCTGCATCTCGATGAGCTCGTCGTGGAAGATGACATCCTGCGGCGACGGCGCCGAGTGGATGTGCACGATATTGCTGGTCTGACCGCGCTGGGCGATGGACCGCAGCATCGCCATCACCGGGGTGATCCCGCTGCCCGCGGTGACCAGCAGCATCTTCACCGGCGGCGGATCGGGCAGGGCGAACTGCCCCTTGGGTGCCGCCAAGCGAACAATCGTTCCGGGTTTCACACCGTTGACGAGGTGAGTCGACAGGAAGCCCTCCGGGGTGGCCTTGACGGTGATCGAGATCAGCTTGCCGTCGCGTTCGGGCACCGAGGTCAGGGAGTAGGACCGCCAGTGCCACCGGCCGTCGACCCGCAGACCGATTCCGACGTACTGACCGGGTTGGTAATCGGCCGCGAAACCCCACCCCGGTTTGATGACGACGGTCGCCGAATCCTCGGTCTCCCTGCGGACATCGACGATAGCGCCGCGCAGTTCGCGGGCCGTCCACAGCGGGTTGAGCATCTTCAGGTAGTCGTCGGGCAGGAGCGGAGTGGTGGCCCTGGCCGCCAACCCGCGGATCATGTTGATCGTGGAGCCGCCCTCTGGCGACGCCGTCGCGATGTCACGCGCGGGCTTCTGACTCCATTTCGTCAGCCCGCGAAGATCAAGTGAACACATGTACACCCAGTTACCCAGGTGCGACGCAGTTCACACATTTTCGTCGCGGCTCAGCGGATGGTGCTGACCCCACCGTCGACGGGGATCACGGTGCCGGTCACATAACTGCTGGCCCGGCTGGCCAGGAAGACCGCGATACCGGCCATATCCTCGGGCTGACCCACCCGTCCCAGCGGTAACGCCGCACCGACGGCCTCCTCGCCCGCCGACAGCAACACCTTGGTCATCCGCGACGGGAACAGCCCCGGGGCAATGGCATTGACCAAGATCTTGGGTGCCAGTTCACCGGCCAGGTGCTGTGTCAGCGTGTGGACGGCGGCCTTGCTCGCGGCATACGAGAAGTTGTTGCGGCCGCGTTCGGGAATGTGGAAACCGTCGACGCTGCCGGTGTTGACCACCCGGGCCGGATCATCGTCGGTGGCGGCGGCGGTCAGCAGCGGCACCAGCGCGCGGGTCAGCAGGAAGACACCCTTGACGTTGACGTCGAAGACCCGGTCGAACCCCGACTCGGGGAACGTCTCGAAGGGCTCACCCCAGTTGGCGCCCGCGTTGTTGAACAGCGCGTGGACCGCATCCTCCTTGGCGGCGACGGCATCGGCGAGTGCCTGCACACCGTCGGCGGTACCGAGATCGGCGGAGATGCCCTCGACCTCGCCCAGGGCGGACAGTTCGGCCACCGCCGTGTCGAGTTCGGCCTGTTTGCGCGCGGCGAGGTACACCTTGGCCGCACCGGCCTGCAGCAGGCCGCGGGCCATCATCACACCGATTCCGCGGCCACCGCCGGTGACCACGGCAACCTTGCCGTCCAGGCGGAACAGATCGGTCATTCCAGCTCCCCTCAACTACTGAGCCCCGCCGAGCGGCTCGGCCGTGCGGACGGCCTCGTCCCGGATCAGGCCACGCAACAGCGCGGTGCTGAACTCCACGGCGATCTCCTGGGCCGTCCGGCGGCCGTGCGGGCGCAGCCACCGGTAGGCCCCCAGGGTCATCCCGATATAGCCCAGTGCCAAGACATGCGAATCGCAGTCGAAGAACTCGCCGCTGGCGATTCCGCGGTCGATGACATCGCGCACGTGCTCGTACACGGTGGCCTCGGCGGCGCGGATATAGGCGACCTGCTCCTCGGTGAACCACTCCGAGATGTAGGGCCCCTCTTGGAAGTAGACGGCGGCCGCCTCCAGGTCGTTGGCGATGCCGGTGAGCAGCCGCCGGGTGAAGTGGTAGATGGTCTCGCGTGCGGTGGCCGTCGGGTCGTCGTGCAGGGCGCCGACGGTGAAATCGGCGGTCCGCTTGTAGATGTCCCAGAGGATCAGCGATTTGCTCGCGTAGTAGTGGTACACGGTGGCCTTGTTGAGCCCGACCGCGTCGGCGACATCGTCCATCCGGGTGCCGTGGTAGCCACGGGCGGCGAAGAGCTTGGCGGCGACCGCCAGCAGTTCGTCGCGCCGGGACGACCCGTTGGATGCGGCTTCGGTGGACATGGCGACTCGCTATCTGCAGACCCGGACGACCCGGGGTTGACCAATCAACTGGTTGGCCAGTCTAGGCAATGGGGCGGTTTGGCTGTCCTGGGATCGCCCAGTGCGATTAGACTTCTGCCAAACTGGGCTTGCGGCGGAGGCGACTATGGATCCTAATCCCGATTACGACATCAGCGACGAGGGCGAGTTCTTCTTCAGCTGGCTGGCCTGGGGCCTGCGCGGGGTGTACCCGCCGCCGGCATATCCCCCGGTCTGACGAGACACGACAAAGCACCCGCACGCGGTACAGCGTGCGGGTGCTTTTTTGGTTCGACCCTCAGGCGGCGGCGGCCTTGACGGCCTCACCGACCGCGTTCTTGAGCTCGAGGAACTCCGGTGAACGCCGCAACTCGTCGGCGTCGACACCGGTGCGCGGCAGCTCCGAGGGCAGATCCAGGGCAATCTTGCCGGGCCGGCGGGTCAAAACCACGATGCGCGAACCGAGGAACGCCGCCTCGTCGGCGCTGTGTGTGACGAACACCGTGGTGCGTCCCGATTCGGCACTGACCTGACGCACATCGTCCTGCAACCGCTCACGGGTCAACGCATCGAGCGCCGCGAACGGCTCGTCGAGCAGGAACAGCGGCGTCTCGGCGGCCAGCGCGCGGGCGATCGCGACGCGCTGCTGTTGCCCGCCGCTGATCTCCCAGATCTTGCGGCCGGCGGTCCCGTCCAGCCCAACGCGCTCGAGCAACTGCTCACGACGCTCGGCACGGCGTTCGCGCGGCACCTTGGCGTACTTGAGGGCGAGGTCGACGTTCCCGCCGACCGTGCGCCACGGGAACAACCGCGGCTGCTGGAACACCACCCCGGAGGTGACACCGGGTGTCGGCGCCGAACCGCCGACCTGCACCTCGCCCTCGCTGGGCGATTCGAAACCGGCGATCAGCCGCAGCAGCGTGCTCTTCCCGCACCCGGAGGCACCGACCAGCACCAGGAACGCCCCGGGTTCGACGTCGAGGTCCACCGGCCCCAGCGCGGTCACCTGGTCGGCGCCGCTGCCGTAGCGGTGGGCCACATTGGCGATGCGTAACCCGCCCGCGGGCTCAGCCACCCGTGATGACACCGGGAAGTCCCGTCACGTAGATGGCGTCCTGGAAGGTCTTCAGGTCCGCGGCCGCCGGAATCTGCTTCTGGTCGGCGAGGAACTGCGACGCGCTCTGCAGGTTCGTGGCGATATTGCCCGGCGCCCCCTCCGAGCCGAGCCACTCGGGCGAGGCGACCCGCGCCGGGGTCAGGTAGACACCCTGTTTGAGCTGGCCGGCCACTTCGTTGTCGGGCAGGCCGATCTCGGCGGCGATCGCCTTGGCCGCCGCGCCCGGATCCCCGGAGATGGTGTCCAGCGCGCGGGCCTGCTGCTGACGCCAGGTGTCGACCACCTCGGGGTGTTCTCGGGCGAACGCGTCGGCGACCACACCGAGGTCGAGGGTCGGCTTGCCGTCGGCGGCCAACTGACGACTGGTGATCAGGTCCTTGCCGGTCTTGCGCAGCTGATCCAGGGTCGGCAGCCAGGTGTATGCGGCGTCGATGTCCCCGCGCTCCCAGGCCGCCAGGATGGCCTGCGGTTGCAGGTCGATCAGCGCAACATCGTTGGGCGACAACCGATTCTGCGAGAGCGCAGCCAGCAGGCTGTAGTGCGCGGTCGAGGCGAACGGGGTGGCGATCCGCTTCCCGCGCAGATCCGCGATGCTGTTGATCCCCGCATCGTTGCGCGCGATCAGCGCCTCGTTGTCACCGGCGACGTCCAACACGAAGGCCACCTTGTAGGGGATGTTCAGCGGCGCGGACAACCCCCTGGCCACCGGACTGGAGCCCAGCGCCCCGAAATCGAGTTCCTTGGCGATGAACGCGGTGTTGACGTCGGCGCCCGAATCGAACTTGATCCACTTGATGTTGAAGTCGGGCAACGCCTCTTCCAGCCACCTGTTGTTCTTGACGATCAGATCGCCGCTGGGGAAGGTCTGGTAGCCGATGCGCAGCGTGGGCTTGGCCGGGTCGCTTCCGCCGCCGCCGGATCCGGAGTTGTCCACGGCGCAGCCGGCCAGCGCGATAGCGCTGACAGCCACTGCCAGTAGGGATTTGAACTTCATCTAGATTTTTCCTCTCCAGGGGACGGCACGCCGCTCCAGCGCCCGCAGCAATCCGTCGATGATCAGCCCCGAGAACCCGATGGCGAAGATCCCGACCAGCACGACAGGGGTGTTGTTGTAATTACTTGCGTCCTTGACCAATCCGCCGATACCGGGGATTCCGTTGAACAGTTCGGCGGCGACCACCGACGAGTAGGCCATGCCGACCGCCAGCCGGATACCGGTGAAGGTCTCCGGCAGCGCCGCGGGCACCACGACATCACGGATCACCTGGGCGCGGCTCGCCCCCAGCGCACGGGCCGCCTCCTGCAGCCCGACCGGTGCCGCGACGACGGCCGCGGTGGTCGCCACCGCGGCCGGCGGCAGCGCCGCCAGGGCAAGCAGGGTGATCTTGGGCGCCTCGTCGATACCGAGCCAGATGACGAGCAGGAAGAAGTAGGCCAGCGGCGGAAGCGCCCGCAGGAACGTCAGCCACGGCTCGAGCACACTGCGCAGCCAGCCCACCGATCCCATCAACAGGCCCAGTAGCACGCCGAGCACCACACCGATGACCACACCGGCCAGCACCCGGCGCAGCGTCATATAAAGGTGTTCGTAGAGCAGGTATCCGGCGTAGCCGCGCACCCCGTCATGCGTTGTGGAGACGTCGACGAACGCCCGCCACACCGTGCTCGGATAGGGCACGAATGTCTGGTTCCAGATGCCGGCGCTCGCGACGAGCTGCCAGACGGCGAAGAACACCAGCACCGACAACAGTGGCAGACCGACCTTGGTGAGGACGGCGCGGAGTCGACGACGCGGCGCTGTCGGGCTCGGTTGCTCGACGGCCGACGGGTCGGGCGCGATATCGACGAAAACGGACACTGGCGGCCGACTTTCTGTTGCTGGAAAGGGACTGAACGGACGAGTTCAGCAGCAACAGCAAGGGTCGGCGGACCGCGTCGTGTTCACCCGCGTATTGCTACCCGGGTGGGCGCGGTCGGAGAAGGTCTGGAATCGAGGTGAGTTTTATCCGCGCTGGGCGCGGGCCAGCGCGCCGGCCAACCAGGGCGGCGCGTCCCGACGCCGCCGGGCCGCTGCGG
>JBQEMX010000021.1:67483-92383 GCA_052044345.1 Mycolicibacterium sp. 22603 | reverse complement strand
CCGACGATCGTGATCTCCCCCTTGTGATGCAACCGATGATGAAACGGACACAACAACACCAGATTCTCTAACTCGGTGGCCCCGCCATGCTCCCAATGCACCAGATGATGAGCATGCAAACCCCGCGTCGCCCCACACCCAGGCACCGCACACGTCCCATCGCGATGCTCCAACGCCCGCCGCAACCGCCGACTGATCGTCCGCGTACTACGCCCGGCACCGATCGGCGTGCCATGACGCTCCAACCACACCTCACAACTGGCATCACACAGCAGGAACTGGCGCTCCCACTCCGACAAAACAGGCCCCAGATGCAGCGCCGCCGACCCCTTCTCCACGTCGTAATGCACCACCACCGTGGTACGCGCCCCATGCGGACGCGCCGCCGCCTGCACATCCCACCCGGACTCGACCACACTCATCAACGCATCCACCATGTCCGGGAACGGCGGCACCTCCACACCATCCCGGGCACCCGCAGCGTCAGGATCGTCATGGGTTTCACTACTGGCATGGTCGCGTCGCCAGTCCGCGACCAACCCCTCCTTATGCGCACCCAACGCCGCATCGAACCTCGCCGCCTCCAACTTCGGCAACCGAATCCGATACGTCGTACACCCATCCTGTTCATGCTTGCTGAACGACCGCACCGCACCATCGCGCCGCTCCGGCCGCGGGCGCGGCTCCTGCTTGACCGCCGTACGCAACTGCGTCACCGTCGCCATCGTGGCCAACTCGGCGTAATGGTCATCAGAACCATCCGCGGCATGCTCGGCGATCACCCCGAACTGATCCAGCGACATCTGCCCCTGGCGCAGGGTCGCCGCCAACCGCGGAAACACCTCCAGCCGTTGGGCAATGGCCACCATCACCTGAGCGTTGCGCGGCGACAACCCCAACCGCCACGCCACCAACTCCACCAGCGACCGACACCCCGTATGACCCCACAACGACGGCCCATCACCACCATCGATCTCAGCGACGATCTCCACCAACCGACCATCAAGAGCATTACGCTGACCCACCAACTCAGCAGCCTCGTCATACAACGCCGACAACCGATCCGACACCGAACTCACCACATCAGTGGCGTAAGGCGTTGTCGGAGGAGGCATACCACGATTCTAAAGACAGGGTCCGACAAGTAGCGGTCCGCAAGATTGCCGTCAGAAACTCAGTCCGCGCCGTCAAGATTCCGTACAGATCGAGCCTCGTCCCCTCTCCCTGGCGGATCGTGGAGCGGTGACCGACACGACAAGGCAACTGTGCCGACTACTGCTCGATGGTGACACCGTATGGGGTGCAGTGGATATCCGGCCCCAGCGTTGGGGCAGCGTGGCCTACCGGATCGTGCTGTACCCGCCAGGAATCAGTGCCGAGGAGCGTAGACGCGTCCGGATCTGGCGGGGGTTCTACGCGTGGGGCACAGCATGGTGGCTGGCCGCCACCGCGATGCTGTCCGGTTTTACCGAGCCCTGGGCCGCGGCCACCGTGGCCTCGGCGACGACGCTTCTTTTCGGAGCAGGCGCGTTCCGCCGCGCTGGTTCGGTGCGCAACAGGGTGCGCACCGCCGATGTCACTGTGCCACTGCCCAACTCGGATCGGGCGCTGCTCACTCTCGCGCGCCATGTGCAGGAGGTCGGCACCGCCATGGTGCGGGCTGACCGCAGACTGCGCGAGGGGCAGATCACCGCCGCCGAGCACGAGGTGATCTGGCACCGCGCCTACGAAAACTTGTTGCCCACCAGGGCCGTTCCGGCGGTCGGCCGATACGGAGGAGTGCGATGACCGATCTCGTCGCCGCCCTGACGTTGCTCGGTGCACCGGCCGCAGTGCTCCTTGCCGTCAGGTGCGCCATCCAGCGGCAGTTTCGCCGGGAGAAGTGAGCGGACCTCAGCTCGTGGGCGGCTCGTACGGAACCTCGGGATGTTCGCGATGCCACTCGATCTGCTGCTCGGCGACCTTGCGGTGAATGCGGTTGAGCCACAACAGACCACCGGCGACCAGAACCACCGCAAGCACCACGCCGACGATGCCCGCGGTAGGGCTGCCGTTGGCGAAGGCGAACAATCCGCTCACCAATGCCACTACGCCGAGGCCCACCGCGACGATGCCCGGCGCGTTCTTGCCGGCCTTCATCGCCTCACCCGCGTGCTGCCGGTACGTGCGTGCGTGGTCGACTGGGTCTTTCGAGGTATCAGGCATGACGCCCTCCCGTACAAGTCATCGATAAGCCGGAGAAAAGGGATCACTTCAACAGCCACGGGTGGTGCACCGCGCTACGGGCCACCTGGCTACTGATGAGGCTGGGACTCGGCGTCAGGCTGCACACCAAGTCGTCGGAAAACATGATGCTCAAATACCCCATGCGGGGCGGATGAAACTGATCGAGCCCGTTTCACAGCTACGCTGACGGGCATCCTCGAGGTCGCCTTCAGCGTGGCGTCAGCGAAGAACGGACGAGCGCTACGCCGTCGGCGTCTCCCACACCGACGCATCGACCGGTGTCCCGGTCACCATTTCGACGACACTGAAGATGAACTCGTCCTCGGTCATATCGCCGTCGGCGGCCACCTGCGTGAGCGCCTCGTTGATCAGCGGGAAGCCGGCGGCCAGATCGAATGTCCACCCGGAGTCGGTACGCACGAACTCCCAGTCCGCGCCGGCGGGTTCGCCGTCGACCAGCATCGGCGCATAGGCCCGGTCCCCGTCGACGCGCACCTCACCGATGGAGTTTCCCTCCAGCGCATCGGAATCGATCATGCCCTCGTCGACGCCGTAGACCAGCAGACCGGTGCCGTCCATCGTGGCGAAATCCGGCGGTGTCTCGACGCGCATGCGGGCGATCATCAGGCGGTCCATCATCCCGGCCTTTGCGATCTCGGCCGGTCCGGCCGTCCGCGCCAGGTTCACCACCGTGTCGTAGTGCGCGATGGTGTCGGGGCTGATCAGCGCCGGGACCGCCGCACCGTTCTGCGCTGCGGCCTCGTCGCGGTACTTGTCGAAGACCGACTGCACGGCCTTGGCATCGGCCTCCGGATCGACGACGGGTTCAGCGGCGGCGCTCGTCGAGCCGACCGGCGACCCCTCCACCTGCCGATCCCCGCCGCAACCGCTGAGCAGCGCCGTCAGTGCCAGGAAACCCGCCGCCAGGTGCAGACGCACCGGAACCACCTCCGCGTCACAGATATCGTCGCGATGTCTTTGCCACCGCAAACTCTAACGCGTCGTCACATCCCGATGGGCCCCAACATGACCGTCGGCCTGGGCACCCGCCACCGCGCGCACCCGTCGTCGATGGCCTCGTCCACCGCCGACGCCATCGCCATCAGCTGGTGTTTGTCGGCCCGCAGCCACGTCGCGGCCGAACCACCGGCAAGACTCATCCGCGTCACCTCCACACCGTCACGGCGAAGCCCGGCGAGATGACCGAGCAGTCGGTGTGCGCTGACCGCCCAGGCATCGGGCTCGGCGGAGACGACGGCCCCGTGCACACCGACCACCTCGACACCCGCCGGCGGGCCGGTGGCCAACAGGCAGTCCGGGTCGAGGTGCACCGATGCCGCGCCGGCGGCCAGCTCGGAAAGAACGGTCAGATGTCGGCGGGTGGACGCCACGAAGCGGGTGACACCACAGGCCAACGCTCCCGAGATGGCCACGGCCGACGGCCCGCAGCGCCACAACACCTGATCGGCCGGCACACCACCGGCCCGCACGAGACCCAGCTCCGCGGCATCGCCGACATGCACCGTCACCCCGTGGGTGCGGACCCATGCCGAGACCAGCGGGTCGATCAACAGGGGCGCGGGCAACCCGCATCCCGATTTCGGCAGCACTCGTCGCACAGTGCGCACGGCGACCCGCAGCCGGTGCGGATGTCCCGCGTGCGTATCAAGATCGGTCATCAATCCGGTCTACGCCGGGAGGCTGTCCGCAGGCTGTGCGCAGACCTAGACCACGCCGAGAACGCCACCGGCGTAGATACCGCGTAAAGATGCGGCACGCAGCCGTCAAGGAATCGTCAATGCGCAGCTCAGCGGCAGAATTCGGTCGTAGCTTTGCCTTCGCCCCCACGCCGGTCCGGCCGGGGGTGTCAACAAAAAGCAGGAGTGCTGATCCGTCGTGACGACCCTCGCGTCCACCCTCATCTTCTTGGTGCTGACCATCGCGATCTTCGCGCTGCTCGGCCTGGTGCAGAAGCTGGTCGAGCGGCTGTGAACCTCGCCAACGGCGTCGGCCTGGTGCTGGCGATCCTGACCGCGGTGTTCCTGTTCGCCGCACTGCTGTTCCCGGAGAGGTTCTAGTGTCCACGACCACCGCGGGGATCGCCTTCCTCGCCGCCCTCATCCTCGTGCTGGCCCTCACCCACGTGCCACTCGGCGACTACATGTACCGCGTCTACACCCGCGCCGAGGACTCCCGCATCGAGCGCGGCATCTACCGCCTCATCGGGGCAGACCCGAAGGCCGAACAGACCTGGGGCGCCTACGCCCGTAGTGTGCTCGCCTTCTCCGCGGTCAGCATCCTGTTCCTGTTCGCCTTCCAACTGGTGCAGGGCAAACTGCCGCTGCACCTGAACGATCCGGCGACCGAGATGACCCCGGCCCTGGCCTGGAACACCGCCGTCAGTTTCGTGACGAACACCAACTGGCAGGCCTACTCCGGCGAGACGACCCAGGGACATCTGGTGCAGATGGCGGGCCTGACGGTGCAGAACTTCGTCTCCGCCGCGGTCGGCATGGCCGTCGCCATCGCATTCGTGCGTGGCCTGGTCCGGCGCAGCACTGGCGACCTCGGCAACTTCTGGGTCGATCTGGTGCGCGGTAGCCTGCGAATCCTGCTGCCGCTCTCCGTGATCGGCGCGATCGTGCTTATCGCCGGGGGCGTGATCCAGAACTTCGCGCTGCACGACCAGGTGGTCGGCACCATCGCCGGCGGACAGCAGACCCTGCCCGGCGGCCCGGTCGCCAGCCAGGAGGTCATCAAGGAACTCGGCACCAACGGCGGCGGGTTCTACAACGCGAACTCCTCGCATCCCTTCGAGAACCCGACGCCGTGGACGAACTGGGTGCAGATCCTGCTGATCTGCCTCATCCCGTTCGCGCTGCCCCGCACGTTCGGCCGGATGGTCGGCAACAAGAAACAAGGTCTGGCGATCGTCGCCGTGATGGCCACCATCGCGACACTGAGCGTCGGCGTGCTGATGCTCGTGCAGCTGCAGGCCCACGGCACGGTGCCCACCGCGGTCGGCGCAGCCACCGAAGGTGTGGAACAGCGTTTCGGCGTGGCCGATTCGGCGGTGTATGCCGCCGCCACGACGTTGACCTCCACCGGCGCGGTCAACTCGTTCCACGACTCGTACACCAGCCTCGGTGGGCTGATCACCATGTTCAACATGCAGCTCGGCGAGGTCGCCCCCGGCGGCGTCGGATCGGGTCTCTACGGCATGCTGATCCTGGCCATCATCACCGTCTTCGTGGCGGGCCTGATGGTCGGGCGCACCCCGGAGTACCTCGGCAAGAAGATCACACCGCGGGAGATCAAGTTCGCCGCAACGTATTTCCTGATCACCCCGCTGCTGGTGCTCACCGGGACCGCGCTGGCCATGGCGATGCCCGGCCAACGCGACGGCATGCTCAACACCGGACCGCACGGTCTGTCCGAGGTGCTCTACGCCTTCACCTCCGCGTCCAACAACAACGGCTCGGCCTTCGCCGGTATCAGCGTCAACACCGAGTGGTACAACACCGCGCTCGGCCTGGCCATGGTGTTCGGCCGCTTCCTGCCCATCATCCTGGTGCTGGCGCTGGCGGGATCGTTTGCCGCGCAGGCCCGCACACCCGAATCGGCAGGCACCCTGCCGACCCACCGTCCGCAGTTCGTCGGGATGGTCACCGGCGTGACACTGATCCTGGTCGCCCTGACCTTCCTGCCGATGCTCGCGCTCGGCCCCCTCGCCGAAGGAATCCACTGATGTCCACCGCGACCGTCGACCCTGCCGCCACCACCGCGCCGCGCACCCCGAAGAAGTCCGTACAGAGCGGGTTGCTCGACCCGAAGATGTTGTGGACCTCGGTTCCCGACGCCCTGCGCAAACTCGACCCCCGCACGCTGTGGCGCAATCCGGTCATGTTCATCGTCGAGATCGGGGCTGTCTGGAGCACGCTGCTTGCCGTCAGCGATCCGTCCTGGTTCGCCTGGCTGATCGTCGGATGGCTCTGGCTGACCGTGGTTTTCGCGAATCTCGCCGAGGCAGTGGCCGAGGGGCGCGGCAAGGCGCAGGCCGACAGCCTACGCAAGGCCAAGACCGACACCATGGCGCGCCGGGTCACCGCCTCGGGCGGTGAGGAGCAGGTGCCCGCCCCGCTACTGCAGCAGGGCGATGTGGTGATCGTCGAGGCGGGACAGACCATTCCGGGTGACGGTGATGTCATCGAGGGCATCGCCTCGGTCGACGAATCGGCCATCACCGGTGAGTCGGCACCCGTTGTCCGAGAATCCGGTGGTGACCGGTCCGCGGTCACCGGCGGCACCACCGTGCTCAGCGACCGCATCGTCGTCAAGATCACCCAGAAACCCGGTGAGAGTTTCATCGACCGGATGATCGGCCTGGTCGAGGGAGCCAACCGGCAGAAGACACCCAACGAGGTGGCGCTGAACATCCTGCTCGCCTCGCTGAGCATCATCTTCGTCTTCGCCGTCGCCACCCTGCAGCCGCTGGCCATCTACTCCAAGGCCAACAACCCCGGCGTGCCGGATTCGTTGTCCCTCACCGGTGACGGCATCACCGGCATCGTCCTGGTGGCCTTGCTGGTGTGCCTCATCCCGACCACCATCGGTGCGCTGCTCAGCGCCATCGGCATCGCGGGAATGGACCGGCTGGTGCAGCGCAACGTGCTGGCGATGTCCGGCCGTGCCGTCGAGGCCGCCGGCGATGTGAACACCCTGCTGCTCGACAAGACCGGCACCATCACCCTGGGCAACCGGCAGGCCGCGGCCTTCCTGCCGCTGACCGGTGTCGGCGAGGACGAGCTGGCCGACGCCGCGCAGTTGTCCAGCCTGGCCGACGAGACACCGGAGGGCCGCTCGATCGTGGTGTTCGCCAAGCAGCAGTACGGTTTGCGGTCTCGCACACCCGGCGAACTGAGCCACGCACACTGGGTCGAATTCAGCGCCACCACAAGGATGTCCGGTGTGGACATCACCGACGACGGGTCCGAGCGCAAGCTGCGCAAGGGTGCGGCCGGCTCCCTTGCCGACTGGATCCGCGCCGAGGGCGGCACGGTGCCCAGCGAGCTCGGCGAGCTCGTGGAGCAGATCTCGGCGGCCGGCGGCACCCCGCTGTCGGTCGGTGAGGTGCGTGCCGGCCGGGCCCGCGCGCTCGGCGTCATCCACCTCAAGGACGTGGTCAAACACGGCATGCGGGAACGCTTCGACGAGATGCGCCGGATGGGCATTCGCACCGTCATGATCACCGGCGACAACCCGACGACCGCCAAGGCGATCGCCGCCGAGGCCGGGGTCGACGATTTCCTCGCCGAGGCGACGCCCGAGGACAAGATGGCGTTGATCAAGGCCGAGCAGGCCGGGGGCAAGCTGGTCGCGATGACCGGCGACGGCACCAACGACGCACCGGCGCTGGCCCAGGCCGATGTCGGTGTGGCGATGAACACCGGCACCTCGGCGGCCAAAGAAGCGGGCAACATGGTCGATCTGGATTCCGATCCGACCAAGTTGATCGAGATCGTCGAGATCGGCAAGCAGCTGCTGATCACCCGAGGAGCGTTGACGACGTTCAGTATCGCCAACGATATCGCGAAGTACTTCGCCATCATCCCGGCGCTGTTCGTCGCGGTGTTCCCCGGCCTGGACCTGCTGAACATCATGCGGTTGCACAGTCCGCAATCGGCGATCCTGTCCGCGGTGATCTTCAACGCGATCGTGATCGTCGTGCTGATCCCGCTGGCCCTCAAGGGTGTCCACTACACCCCGAGCAGCGCCTCGAAGCTGTTGAGCCGCAACCTGTTCATCTACGGCCTCGGCGGTGTGGTTGCGCCGTTCATCGGTATCAAGCTGATCGACCTCGTCGTCCAACTCTTCCCGGGAATGTGACATGAACTTCACCAATCTGCTCCGCCAGCACACCGCGGCTCTGCGGGCGTTGCTGGTACTCACCGTCATCCTGGGACTGGCCTACCCGATCCTGATCTGGCTGGTGGCCCAGCTGCCCGGGCTGCGCGACAAGGCCGACGGCTCGTTGCTGGAGGCCGACGGAAAGGTGTTGGGCAGCAGCCTGATCGGTCAGCCGTTCACCGATGCCGACGGAAACCCCCTGCCGCGGTACTTCCAGTCCCGCCCGGGCGGTTACGACCCGCTGGCCACCGGCGCATCCAACCTGGGACCCGAGGACATCGTCGACACCGCCACCGGCGCCGATCCCACCGATGGCCGCACCAGCCTGCTGACCGAGGTGTGCACCCGCAGCCTGGCGGTCGGCGAGCTGGAGGGCGTCAACGGTGCCCGGCCGTTCTGCACGGCCGACGGTGTCGGCGCGGTGCTGTCGGTCATCGGCCCCCGCGATGCTCGCGGCACCGTCACCCAACCGACCAGAGTGGTCAGCGTGAACCAGGTCTGCCCGGCCGTCCCGTTCGTCACCACCTATGAGGGGGTCCGCGTCGAGTGCGCCGAACCGGGCGCCGACTACGCGATCGGCCAGATCGTGCCGGTGGCCGGTACCGCGGCCGACCCGGCGGTGCCCGCCGACGCCGTCACCGCCGGCGGCAGCGGACTGGACCCGCACATCTCCCCCGCCTACGCGGCGGTACAGATCGACCGGGTCGCCGCGGCCCGCGGCATCAGCCCCGAGCAGGTGCGCGCGCTGGTCGACGAGCACACCGAGGGCCGCACGCTGGGATTCCTGGGTGAACCGCGGGTCAACGTGGCACAGCTGAACCTGGCTCTGGACCGGTTGGGGGGATGATGGGCTGGTGACCGACCGACCGAAACGTGGGGAGCTGCGGATCTACCTCGGCGCGGCTCCCGGCGTCGGCAAGACCTACGCCATGCTCGGCGAGGCGCACCGGCGGCTGGAGCGCGGGACCGATCTGGTGGCCGCCGTCGTCGAAACCCACGGCCGATCGAAGACCGCCGAGCTGCTCGACGGTATCGAGATCATCCCGCCGCGGCTGGTCGAATACCGCGGTGCCACGTTCGGTGAACTCGACGTCGACGCGGTGCTGGCCCGCCGCCCGCAGGTGGTGCTTGTCGACGAACTGGCCCACACCAACACCCCGGGCAGCGCGAACCCGAAGCGCTGGCAGGACATCGAGCAGCTGCTCGCCGCCGGCATCACGGTGATCACCACCGTCAACGTGCAGCATCTGGAAAGCCTCAACGATGTCGTCGCCCAGATCACCGGTATCGAGCAGCAGGAGAAGGTGCCCGACGAGGTGGTGCGCGCCGCCGATCAGATCGAACTGGTCGATATCACCCCGGAAGCCCTGCGCCGCAGGCTTTCCCACGGCAACGTCTATGCACCCGACCGGATCGACGCGGCGCTGTCGAACTACTTCCGGCGAGGTAACCTCACCGCGCTGCGCGAACTGGCGCTGCTCTGGCTGGCCGACCAGGTCGACGCCGCGCTGGCAAAATACCGCTCCGACAACAAGATCACCGCAACCTGGGAGGCCCGCGAACGGGTCGTCGTCGCGGTCACCGGCGACAAGGAATCCGAAACCTTGGTGCGCCGGGCATCGCGCATCGCGTCGAAATCCAGCGCCGAACTGATGATCGTCCACGTGGTGCGTGGGGACGGGCTGGCCGGTGTCTCGGCTCCGATGATGGGTGCCGTCCGCGATCTGGCGACCAGCCTGGGAGCCAGTGTGCACACCGTCGTCGGCGATGACGTGCCCGCCGCGCTGTTGGATTTCGCCCGCGAGATGAATGCCACCCAGCTGGTCGTCGGGACATCGCGACGCTCCCGGTGGGCGCGCATCCTCGACGAGGGCATCGGCGCGGCAGTGGTGCAGAACTCCGGCACCATCGACGTGCACATGGTGACCCATGAGCAGACCCGGGGCGCCGCCGCCCGGTCCGGGAATCGAAACTGGCAGCAGCACGCCGTGTCCTGGCTGGCCGCCGTGGTGGTGCCCACCGCACTGGCCGCCGTCGCGGTGCTGTGGCTGGACCGCTACCTGGGCGTCAGCGGCGAGAGCGCGCTGTTCTTCGTGGGCGTGCTGGCGGTGGCACTGCTCGGCGGTGTAGCGCCCGCGGCGCTCTCGGCGGTGCTGTCGGGTCTGCTGATCAACTACTTCCTCGCCGAACCGCGCTACACGTTCACCATCTCCGAGCCCGACAGCGCGATCACCATCGCGGTGCTGCTGATGGTCGCCGTCGCGGTGGCCGCGTTGGTCGACAGCGCCGCCAAACGAGCACGCGAGGCCCGCCGGGCCTCCCAGGAGGCCGAACTGCTCGCGCATTTCGCCGGTTCGGTGCTGCGCGGCGCTGACCCCGCAGCCCTGCTGGAGCGGGTGCGTGAGGTGTATTCGCAGACGTCGGTGAGTCTGCTGCGTGAGCGCGATGGCGACACCGAGGTGGTCGCCTGCGCAGGCACCGATCCCTGCACCGATGTCGACGACGCCGACACCGCCATCGAAGTCGGTGACGACGAGTTCTGGCTTTTGATGTCCGGCCGCAAGCTGCCCGCCAGGGATCGCCGGGTGCTCGGCGCCGTCGCCAAACAGGCCGCCGGCCTGGTGCGCCAGCGCGAGCTGATCTCCGAGGCAGGCCGGGCCGAGGCCGTCGCGCGTGCCGACGAGCTGCGCCGCTCCCTGCTCTCGGCGGTCAGCCACGACCTGCGCACCCCGCTGGCCGCCGCCAAGGCCTCGGTATCGAGCCTGCGCAGCAGTGATATCGACTTCTCCCCCGAGGACACCGCTGAACTGCTGGCCACCGTCGAAGAGTCCGTCGACCAGCTGACCGCACTGGTGGGCAACCTGCTGGACTCCTCCCGGCTGGCCGCCGGGGTGGTCAAACCCGCACTGCGCCGGGTCTATCTGGAGGAGGCCGTGCAGCGGGCACTGCTCGGAATAAGCCGCGGCGCCAAGGACTCCGGCTGGGATCGGGTCAAGGTGGATGTCGGTGACGCTGTCGCGCTCGCCGATGCCGGTCTGTTGGAACGGGTGCTGGTCAACGTCATCGACAACGCGCTGCGCTACGGGGGCGACAACCCCGTCCGGGTGAACGCGGGACCGGTCGGAGAGCGGGTGTTGATCACCATTGCCGATGAGGGACCGGGTATTCCGCGCGGCGCCGAGGAGCAACTGTTCGCGCCGTTCCAACGGCTCGGGGACCAGGACAACACCACCGGTGTCGGGCTCGGCCTGTCGGTGGCCAGCGGGTTCGTCACCGCGATGGGTGGCACCATCTCGGCGACCGACACCCCCGGCGGCGGGCTGACGGTCGTGGTCGAGCTGGCCGCGGCGCAGGAGAACGATCAATGACCCGGGTTCTGGTGATCGACGACGAACCGCAGATCCTGCGGGCACTGCGGATCAATCTGTCGGTACGCGGATACGAGGTGCACACCGCGGCCACCGGTGCCGAGGCGCTGCGCGCGGCCGCCGATCACCGCCCCGATGTGGTGATTCTCGACCTCGGCCTGCCCGATATGTCCGGCATCGACGTGCTGGCCGGGTTGCGCGGCTGGCTGACCGTCCCGGTGATCGTGCTCTCGGCGCGCACCGATTCCTCGGACAAGGTGGAGGCCCTCGACGCCGGAGCCGATGACTATGTGACCAAACCGTTCGGCATGGACGAGTTCCTGGCCCGGTTGCGCGCCGCGGTCCGGCGGGCGAGCGCGGCCACCGAGGATGATCAGCCGGTGGTCGAAACCTCCTCGTTCACCGTCGATCTGGCCGCGAAGAAGGTCACCAAGAGCGGCACCGAGGTGCATCTGACCCCGACCGAGTGGGGCATGTTGGAGATGCTGGTGCGCCACCGCGGCAAGCTGGTGGGTCGCGAGGAACTGCTCAAGGAGGTGTGGGGCCCGGCCTATGCCAAGGAGACCCACTATCTGCGGGTGTACCTGGCACAGCTGCGCCGCAAGCTGGAGGTCGACCCGTCGCGACCCAAACACCTGATCACCGAGGCGGGGATGGGATACCGCTTCCAGGAGTAGCCCCACAGGGGATGATGGGTGGGTGAGCATCCTCGGCCGTAGACGCGCGGATCTGCGCATCTACCTGGGTGCCGCGCCCGGGGTCGGCAAGACGTACTCGATGCTCGGCGAGGCGCAGCGCCGGATGAGCCGCGGCACCGATGTCGTCGCCGCGGTGATCGAGACGCACGGCCGCCGCCACACCGCCCAGCAGCTCGCCGGGATCGAGGTGGTCCCGCCACTGCATGTCGAATACCAGGGTGCCCGACACGCCGAGATCGACGTCGAGGCGGTGCTGGCGCGGCGGCCCCAGGTCGTGCTCGTCGACGAGCTGGCCCACACCAACACCCCGGGCAGTCGCAACGCCCATCGCTGGCAGGACGTCGAGGAGTTCCTCGATGCGGGCATCACGGTCATCAGCACCGTCAACGTCCAGCACCTGGAGAGCCTGCATGATGTCGTCGGTCATATCACCGGCATCACCGAGCAGCAACGCATCCCCGACGAGATCGTGCGCGCGGCCGACCAGATCGAGCTGGTGGACATCACCCCGGAAGCGCTGCGGCGCAGGATCACTCACGGAAATGTGGTCGGCCGCGACAGCATCGACGTGGCCCTGGACGATTACTTCCGGCCCGGCAACCTGTCGGCGCTGCGGCAGCTGGCGCTGCTGTGGCTGGCCGATCAGGTCGATGCCGCGCTGGCCAAGTACCGCTCCGACAAGAACATCACCGACACCTGGGAGGCCCGCGAACGCGTGGTCGTCGCGGTCTCCGGTGGGCCGGAATCCGAGACGCTGGTGCGCCGCGCCTCGCGGATCGCGTCGCGTTCGGGCGCGGAGCTCAAGGTGCTGCACATCGTGCAGGGCGACGGATTGGTGGCCATCACCCCGCAGCAGAAGAAGATGTTGCGTGAACTGGCCGCCAGCCTCGGCGCGACCATGCACACCGTCGTCGGTGAGGACGTCGCGGCCACCCTGCTGGACTTCGCCCGCAGCGCCAATGCCACCCAACTGGTGATCGGCACATCGCGGCGCTCGCGCTGGGCCCGGATGTTCGACGAGGGTATCGGCGCCCAGGTGATCGCCAGGTCCGGCAACGTCGACGTCCACATGGTCACCCACCCGGAGGCCCACACCGGCATCTCGTGGTCGCGATCGTCGTTACAGCGCAAGCGGTTCTGGTCCTGGCTGACCGCGCTGGCCATCCCGGCGATCATCTGCGCGGCCACCACCGGACTGCCCGAGGGGGTGTTGGGCATCGGTGGACAGAGCGCGCTGTTCTTCACCGGCGTGGTCGCCGTGGCGTTGATCGGCGGGATCGCCCCCGCCGCGTTGTGCGCCGCGCTGTCCGGTGTGTTGCTCACCTACTTCATGGTCAGCCCGGTGCACAGCTTCGCGGTCTACGACAGCGACAGCGTCGTCACCATCGCGGTGCTGCTGGTGGTCGCGGTGGCCGTCGCGTTGGTGGTGGACCGCGCCGCACATCGGGCGGCCGAGGCGCGGCGGGCGGCCCGGGAGGCCGAACTGCTGGCGCTGTTCGCCGATGCGGCGCTACGCGATGCCGATCTGGACGTGCTGCTGGACCGGCTGCGGGAGGCATACGGGCAGCGCGCGGTGAGCATCGTCGCCGCCGACGGGACGGTGTCGGCCGGTGTCGGCCACGATCCCTGCACCGATGTCGAGGCCGCCGATACCGCGATCGACGTCGCCGATCACGACCACTGGTTGCTGCTGTCGGGAAAGACGCTGAGCACCAGGGACCGCCGGGTGCTCAGCGCCGTCGCCGAGCAGGCGGTGTCGATGATCAAACGTCAGTCGGCGTAGCGGGCGGCGAACGCTGCCGGCGTTTGTCCGGTGACGCGGCGGAAGTCGCGGCTGAGGTGGGCCTCGTCGGCGTAGCCGAGGTCGGCGGCCACTGCCGCCACGGTGGTGGCACCGGTGCGCAGCCGCCAGCTCGCGTCCTGGATGCGGCGCCTGCGCACCAGCCACTTCGGGCTCAGCCCGATCCGGTGCCGGGTCAGTCGCTGCAGACTGCGTTCGGAGATTCCGAAGTGCGCACAGACATCGGCCACCCGGCTCACATCGGCGTTGTCCTCGATATGAGCGACGATGTCGTTGACCGTGTGCCCCTGCTCGTCGACCGGCAGGTAGCGGCGCAGGAACTGCGCATAACAGTCGACCGCCGCCGCGTGTGCCCGCGGCGCGGCGGGATCGCTCGACATGATGGAGCGGATCTGTCCGGCCAACGCCGCACCCGGCGCACCGAGCAGATCGGCGAGCTCGACATGGGTGTCGGTCCATCTCCCTACGGCGCCGCCGGTGATCAGCGCACCGGCGGCCGGCTCGAACATCACCCCGGCGGCCCAGCCGGCGCCGGTCAGCGGGGTTGCGGCCAATCCCGAGGCGGGCCCGTAGAAACGGGCGTAGCCGTCGGTGATCACCATCAGGCACACCGGGTACTGCAACACCTGCTGGGTGAAGGTCTCCCCCGCAGGCACCCGCCATACCGGGAGCCAGAACCGCCGCACCAGACCGTCGAGGTCGACGGGCGCGGCCGGGCGCGATATGTGGATGGCGGCGCGGTGCGCCGGGTCCAGCAGGTGGGCGGGCTCGTCCGCGACGGTGTTGCCTGGCCCGTCGGGCCTGTCGGGTTTGTCCAATCCGCTCGCCATCTCGCCGCCTAACGTCTGGCCCATGACGGATTCGAGTGTGGCAGAAACCTACGCAAGCCTGGCCGACGGGATGGCCGGCGTGATCGCCTCGGTACCCCCGCAGCAGTGGGACGCCGCGAGCCCGTGCGAGGGCTGGTCGGCACGCGATGTTCTCGCCCATCTGGTCGACACCCAGCGCGAGTTCTTCGAGCGCCACGGATTCGCGTTGCCCCCGCGACCGGACCTCGCCGATCCGGTGGCCGCCTGGTCCGCTCACACCGGCGCGATCCGCGAGATCCTGGCCGATCCGCAGGTACCCGCGCGCGCCTTCGACGGCCATTTCGGCCCGACCACCATCGGCGAGACCTTGATGCAGTTCTACGGTTTCGACCTGATCGCCCACCGCTGGGATATCGCCGCGGCGACCGAGTCGGGCTACCGCTTCACCGACGGCGAACTGGATCGGTTGGAGGAGGGCATCGCCGCGTTCGGCGACGCCATCCGCATGGAGGGTGTCTGCGGTCCGGCCGTCGAGGTCGGACCCGACGCGGACCGGCAGAGCCGGGTGCTCGCCGTGCTGGGCCGGCACGGCTGACCGACATGCCGCTGGGATGCTCGGGCGAGATCGGCTCCAGGGTCGTCCGTGCACGGCACCACCGCCGAAGATCACAACCCTCACGCCGATCTCGTCCGAGCATGCACAGCGGTATATCGGTCCCGCACGCGGTTTCCGACCGTTGCAACCACGTTGCAACGTGACTCAGATTACGGTTCTCCCCATGTCCGGATACCGTGCGATCTTCGACGCCTCCATCTCCGACCCGGAGACGTTCTGGGCCGACGCCGCCAAGGCCGTCACCTGGACCCGGGAACCGCAACGGGTGCTCGACGACAGCAATCCGCCCTTCTATCGCTGGTTTCCCGACGGCGAGCTCAACACCTGCGCCAACGCGCTGGATCGACACATCGACGAACGCGGCGACCAGGCCGCGCTGATCTACGACTCGCCGGTGACCGGGACCAAGCGGACCTACACCTATCGCGAACTGCTCGACGCGACCGCCCGGTTCGCCGGTGTGCTCACGGGTCTCGGCGTCACCAAGGGCGACCGGGTGGTCATCTACATGCCGATGGTGCCCGAGGCGGTCATCGCCATGCTGGCCTGCGCCCGCCTCGGCGCGGTGCACTCGGTGGTGTTCGGCGGGTTCGCCGGCCACGAGCTCGCGACCCGCATCGACGATGCCCGGCCGACGGTGGTGGTATCGGCCTCCTGCGGTATCGAGCCGACCCGCACCGTCGAGTACAAGCCGATGCTGGACACCGCGCTGGAGTTGGCCGAGCATTCCACGCCGAAATGCGTGATCCTGCAGCGCGAGCAGCATCCGTGCGAGCTGGTGGCCGGCCGCGATATCGACTGGGCCGAGGCCATGGCGACGGCCGAGCCGGTCGACCCGGTGCCGGTCGCCGCTACCGACCCGCTCTATGTGCTCTACACCTCCGGTACCACCGGCAAGCCGAAGGGCATCGTCCGCGACAACGGTGGTCATGCGGTCGCGCTGCTGTGGACCATGCGCAACATCTACGACCTCAACCCCGGCGAGGTGTTCTGGGCCGCCTCCGATGTCGGCTGGGTGGTCGGGCATTCCTACATCGTCTATGCACCGTTGTTGTTCGGCGCCACAACGGTTCTCTACGAGGGCAAACCGGTCGGTACTCCCGATGCCGGCGCGTTCTGGCGGGTGGCCGCCGAGCACAAGGTGAAGGCATTGTTCACGGCGCCGACCGCGATCCGGGCCATCAAGAAGGAGGATCCGGACGCCCGCCATCTCGGCGACTACGACCTGTCCGGGCTGAAGTACCTGTTCCAGGCGGGCGAGCGGCTGGACCCGGGCACCTATGAGTGGGCCTCGGACAAGCTCGGCATCCCGATCATCGACCATTGGTGGCAGACCGAGACCGGCTGGGCGATCGCCGCCGACCCGATGGGCATCGAGCAGTTGCCCGTCAAACCGGGCTCGGCTACCGTGCCGATGCCCGGCTACGACGTCCGGGTGGTGCGTCCCGATGGGTCCGAATGCGATGCGGGCGAAGAGGGTTCGATCGTGGTGAAGCTGCCGCTTCCGCCCGGTACGCTGCCGACGTTGTGGGGTGAGGACGACCGTTTCGTATCGTCGTACCTGCGCGCGTTCGACGGCTACTACCTGACCGGCGACGGCGGGCACATCGATTCCGACGGCTATCTGTTCGTGGTCGGCCGCACCGATGACGTCATCAACGTGGCGGGCCACCGGATGTCGACGGGGTCCATCGAGGCCGTGCTGGCCACCCACCCGGCGGTCGCCGAGTGCGCGGTGATCGGTGTGGCCGATGATCTCAAGGGGCAGGTACCGCGCGCGCTGGTGGTGCTCAAGTCCGGGTTCAGCGCCGACGGACTCGATACCGAGCTGGTCGAGGCGGTCCGCAATGACATCGGTGCGGTGGCCAGCTTCAAGCTGGTGGATGTCGTTGCCGCACTGCCCAAGACACGCTCGGGCAAGATCCTGCGCAAGACCATGCGGGGTATCGCCGACGGCAAGGATGAGCCGGTGCCCTCGACCATCGAGGATCCCTCGGTGCTGGAGGCCCTGAAGCAGACCCTGCGACCTCACCTCGGATAGGCCAGCACCGGCCCGTCCACCGCGAGTCCGACGCGCTGCCCGGCCGGGTAGCTCCGGGTGGCGGGCAGACGCAACACCAGTGCGGTGCCGTCACCCAGCACCACGTGCACGCCGAGTTCCGGTCCGTAGAACCGGCATTCGGTCACCGTGGCCTGTGCGCCCACGCCGGGGTCGACGATGTGTACCCGTTCGGGGCGCAGCACCACCGTGACCGGTCCGTCGGGCGGTGGGTCGACCGGCCGGTGGGTGCCCAGCGCGCAGCTGAGCACGCCGCCGCGGATATCGCCGTCAAGTTCGACGGTGCCACCGACGAACCGGGCCACCTCCAGGTTCACCGGGCGCTCATAGAGCTGCACGGGGGGCCCGTGCTGGGCCACTCGCCCGGCGATCAGCAGGGCCACCGAGTCGGCAAGCGAGAGCGCCTCACCCTGATCGTGGGTCACCAGCAGGGCCGTCGTCCGGGTCGCCCGCAGGATGGTGGCGATCTCCTCGCGGACGCGGACCCGCAGCCCGGCGTCGAGGGCGGCGAACGGCTCGTCAAGCAACAGGACGCTGGGCTCCGCGGCCAGTGCGCGTGCCAGCGCCACGCGCTGCTGCTGTCCGCCGGAGAGTTGATGCGGCCGGGCGTCGGCGGAGCCGTCGAGGCCGACCACGGCCAGCCAGTGTTCGGCGATGGCGGTATCGAACCGGCGCGCGCGGGGCAGCCCGAAGGTGACGTTTCGGCCCACACTCAGTTGCGGGAACAGCGCCCCTTCCTGAGGCATCAGGCCCACCCGCCTGCGGTGCGCGGGGACCGAGCCGTCCCGGCGGCCGGTGCCCGCGCCCACCACCGGAACACCGCCCACCGTCACCGCACCGCCGTCGGGCTCTTCGAATCCGGCGATGATGCGCAGCAGCGTGGTCTTACCGCATCCCGACGGCCCGAGGACCGCGGTGATGTGGCCGGTGGCCACCTCGAGGTCGATCCCGTCCAGGACGGTGCGGTCGGCGAAGGCTTTGGTGACACCCTCGACCCTGATACCACCGGGTGATCCGGTCGCCGGCTCAGTCACGGGCATCTCCGGAACCGATGTCGGCGCTCCACAAGCCGAGGACTGCGGTGGGAATGGCGGCGAACACCAGCAGCGCGGCGGCGTAGGGGGCGGCGGCCGCGTAATCGCTGACGAAGCTGTGTCCCCACAGCTGAGTCGCCAGGGTGGTGGTCCCGGTGGGATGCAAGAGCAGGGTGACGGGAAGCTCCTTCATACAGGTCAGCAAGACCAGGGCGGCACCGGCGGCGACGGCGGGTGCCGCGCCGCGGGCGGTGACGGTGCAGAACGCGGACAGCGGGCTGCGACCCAGCGATCGGGCCACCTCCTCCAGCCGGATGGGTGCGGCCTCCACCGCCGAGCGGATCGACCCGACGGCCAGCGGCACGAACAACACCGCGTAGGCCAGGATCAACAGCGGCTCGCGCTGATAGATGGGGCGCAACAACAAAACCCCCACCGAGACCATGGCGATCGCCACGACGATCGAGGGCAGCCCGTGGGACAGATACGCCGCCCCTTCGAGCAGCCGGGTGGTGCGGGTGCGGTACCGGGCGGCAAGGACCCCGAGGGGCAGCGCGGCCGCGGTGCACACCACCGCGGCGACAGCGGACAACCAGATCGTCGCGCCGAGTGCCGACCACCACCGCTGCGCGTCGAAGCGCACGCCACCGGCCAGCAGCCAGTCGCCCAGCGCGGCGAACGGGATGATCAGGGCCGCGGTCAGCACCACCGCCACCGGCAGCCATGCGACCGTCCGCCAGCGACCCAGCCGATTGACCGGGGCGGGCCGCGGTGCACCCGATCCGATCCGCGAGGCGGCCGCCCGGCCGCGGGCCCGGTGCTCGGCCACCACCAGTGCTACCGCCAGGATCAACAGCACCAGCGACAGCACCGCCGCCCTGGCCGGATTGAATCCCGACCGGTAGGACCCGTAGATGACCCAGGTGAAGGCCTCGTACCGCATCGCGGCGACCGCACCGAAGTCGCTGAGAACGTAGAGTGCGACCAGCAGCGCGCCCGCGGCGATGGCCGCACGCGCCTGGCGCAGGGTGACGCGACACAGCACGGCGAATCCGTTGAGTCCCAACGACCTCGCCACCTCCTCCTGCGCCGGGTCGCTGCGGGCCAGCGCGGCCAGGGTGGGCATCATGATCAGCGGATAACTCACCAGTGTCAGGACCAGCGCGGCCCCCCAGAAGCCGGCGATACCGGGAACGGTGGACACCCACAGGTAGCTCAGCAGATAGCTGGGCATGGCCAAGGGCAATGTCAGGGCGATGGTCAGCGCCCGGCGCGCCGGGATATCGGTGCGCCGGATCAGGACGGCGAACCCGACGCCGAGCACCACGCAGGCGGCGGTGACCACCACGACCAACAGCGCCGATCGCCCCACCAGTGCCGCGGTCCGCGTCTGGATCAGTTCGTGGACAACGAATCCGAGACCGCGCTCGTTGGCGCGTTGCGCCAGATACCACAGCGGCAGCAGCAGCCCGGCCACGACGACGGCGGCCGCGGTCACAAGTGTCAGTGGTGCCCGCGGCCGCCCATCGCGGCGCGATCCCATCAGGTTCAGTTGGTGAGCAGCCCGGTCTCGACCAGCAATTCCTGCGTCGCCTCGACATCGTCGAGCTGGGACAGATCGACGGCGGGAGGCTGCAATTGGGCCAGTGGGGGCAGCGCGGCGCTCGGCGTGACACCCTCGACCAACGGGTACTCGGCGGTCTCGGTCGCGAAATACTCCTGCGCGGGGGTGCCGACCAGGTAGGCCGCGAACTCGTTGGCCTGCTTGGCATGTGGCGCGGACTTCAGCACACCGACCCCGGCCACGTTGACCAGTCCGCCCGGGTCCCCGGCGGCCATGTACTGGTTCTGGGCGACCACCGCGTCGGCGGAGGTGCTGTCGATCAATTCGTAGAGGTAATAGTGGTTGGTCAGGCCCATCGGCAGGTCGCCGGAGTTGATCGCGTCACGCATCGGGCCGTTCCCCTCGAATGCACGGGGTTCCTGTGCCGCAAAGGCCGCCAGCCAGTCCTTGGCACCCTGTTCGCCGCGCAGGACCCGCAGTCCGGTGACGAACGACTGCCAGGAAGCGTTGCTCGGCGCATAGCCGATCTTGCCTCGCCACTGTGGGTCGAGCAGGCCGTCGATCGTATCCGGCACGGTGGGCGCCAGTTCGGGGTTGTAGGTGAGCACGCGCGCCCGGCCCGACACCCCGACCCACGTGCCGTCGGCCGCCGAGTACGCCGCGGGCACCTTCGCCAGCGTGTCGGACTCGATCGGGGCGAACAGCCCGGCCGCCGACACCGCGCCCAGTGCACCGGCGTCCTGGGAGAGGAAGACATCGGCCGGTGACGCATCGCCCTCGGTGATCAGCTGTGCGGCAAGCTCTCCGGATCCGGCGTAGCGCACCTCGACATCGATCCCGGTGGCCTCGGTGAAACGCTCGAGCAGCGGCCCGACCAGATCCTCACTACGACCCGAGTACACCACCAGCTGATCGCTCGCGCCGGCCTGCGCGCCGTCGGTGCCGGACTGCCCGGAATCCGAGCCACATGCGGTCAATGCCACGGCGAGCGCGGCGGCTCCGGCCAGCGCAGTGGCCTTGGCGGCCAATCGAAATCTCTTCACCGACATATGGGCGCAGTGCCACCTTTCGCGGAAAGCCGAACACGGTCAGACATGGCTAGCCTATCCGAACAAGCGGCCCGTTCCTGAGTGCCTTCTCAGCGGGCCGGCACCCCACATCAGGCGCGACAGCGGCTTTCGGTATCGCTGCGCGATCGCCGAACGGCCATGAACCAGGCCTTGTCTCGTAGCAGCCGCAGTCCGTTGAGAGCGACGATGATGGTCGATCCCTCATGGCCGGCGACGCCGAGCGGCAGCGGTAGGTGCCAGAACAGGTCCCACACCACAAGCACCACGATGAAGCCGGCGGCAATGGCGAGGTTGGCGATCACCACCCGCCGCGCCCGCCGGGCCAGCGCCAGCGCGGCGGGGATGGTCGCCAGGTCGTCGCGGACCGTGATCGCATCGGCGGTCTGCAAGGTGACGTCGGATCCGCTGCGGCCCATGGCAATCGAGACATGCGCCGCCGCCATCGCCGGTGCGTCGTTGACACCGTCGCCGACAATCAGGACGCGCTCGGCACATGCGCGCACCGCTTCGACCTTCTGATCGGGAAGCAGCTCGGCGCGCACCTGCATGTCGAGTTGATCGGCCAATCGTGCCGCGGCACAGTGATTGTCACCGGTCAGCAGGAGTGGCGGACTTCCGGTGGACCGATGCAGATCGGCGACGACTTCGGCGGCACCTCGGCGCACCGTATCGCGCAGTCCGATCACCCCGGCATCCGCACCGTCGACGGTGACCACCACCGCCGTGGCGCCGGTGGACTCCAGTTCGGCCACCGAGTCGGGCACCGGCCCGTCCAGCGCGGCCGGACTGATCACCTCGACGCGCCGTCCGCCCACCAGCGCGCTGACACCACGACCGGGAAGCGCACGGAACCGGGTTGCGGGTGCGATCGGCAGCGCGCGTTCCCTGGCCGCTGCCACGATGGCGCGGCCCAGCGGGTGCTCACTGAACTGTTCGGCGGCCGCCGCCAGCGCCAGCACCGCCTCCGGCGGCTCCCCGACCACCCGCGGCCGGCCGGTGGTCAGCGTTCCGGTCTTGTCGAAGGCGACGGCCTGGACGGTGGCGAGCCGCTCCATCACGACAGCCGATTTCACGAGCACCCCGTGCCTGCCCGCGGTGGCGATGGCCGACAGCAGTGGCGGCATGGTCGCCAGCACGAGCGCACACGGTGAGGCCACGATCATGAACGTCATCGCCCGCAGTAGGGCGCTGCGCAGGTCGGCCCCGAACAGCAGCGGGACGGTGAACAACGCGAGGGTGGCGCCGACCATCACCACCGAGTAGCGCTGTTCGATCTTCTCGATGAACAGCTGCGTGCGCGCCTTGGTCGCCGATGCCTGTCCCACCATTGCCACGATGCGCGCGACCACACTGTCGGAGGGATCGCGGATGACCTCGGCGCGCAGCCCGCCGGTCCCGTTGAGCGTGCCCGCGAAGATCTCGTCGCCGGGGTGCACCGCCACCGGCAGCGGTTCGCCGGTGATGCCGGCCTGGTCGACATCGCTGGCGCCCTCGATCACCGTCGCATCGGCGGATACCCGCTCGCCGGGCCGAACCAGGATGCGGTCCCCGACCCGGAGCTCGGAGACCGGCACCTCGGTCTCGACACCACGCTCGACGCGCACGGCCCGCTCGGGCGCGAGGTCGAGCAGCGCCCGCACCGAGTCCTCGGTACGCCGGGTCGCGACGTCTTCGAGGGCGCCGGAGGTGGCGAAAATGACGATCAACAGCGCACCGTCGAAAACCTGGCCGATGGCCGCGGCACCGAGCGCCGCCAGCACCATCAACAGGTCCACGTCGAGCCTGCGCTGCCCCAGCGCGGTGAGCCCGTCGACGGCCGATTGCCAACCACCGGCCAGGTAGCACGCCAGATAGGCTGTCCACCAGATCAATTCGGGCGCACCACTGAGCTGCAGAACCAGCCCGGTAACGAAGAGCGCGAGGGCCCCCGCCGCCCAGCGCACCGAATCCAGCGACCACGCCGAACGGCGCCGCTGGGCGCCGACCAGCCGTTCCGAATGCTCCACCCCGGTCATCACACACACATCCAAACATGTAGAGTTCTACATGTCTAAATGTGCGGGTCACGCATGGTTCAATGAGCACATGGGACATGGAGTCGAGGGACGCACACCGCCGGTGGCATCGCTCGACGCCGCCGCGGCGGTCAAGGTCGCCGAGACATTGCAGGCGCTGGCATCCCCCAATCGCCTGCTGATCCTCACCCGGCTACGCCAGGCTCCCTGCACGGTCACCGAGCTTTCCGGCGCCGTCGGCATGGAGCAGTCGGCGGTGTCCAACCAGCTGCGACTGCTGCGGGCACTGGGCCTGGTCGCCGGCGATCGCGCCGGGCGCAACATCATCTACCGGCTCTACGACGCGCACGTCGCACAGTTGCTCGACGAGGCCGTCTACCACATCGAGCATTTGCGCCTGGGCGCCCGCGACGACACCGCCTGAGCAGATTCGCTCAGCGCTTTCCCTCCCGAGCACGAACCCGGCAGGCTCGCCCCGAGCAAATCCCGATGAGTTTGCGCACGGCCGCTCCGATAAAGTGCTGACCTTTGTAGCAAATGTCCCCAATACGCTTGAATTGTTTGCTCCACCGCCGCGTCGCGAGCATTCGCAGGCGTCGCACACCACACACCCGGCCCGCGGACAGGGCCGTCGGCGGTTCCATCACCCCACGCCACCTGCTAACTTCGGTCTGTGATGCACCCCATCGGGGGGATGCCGTCTGTTCGACGACTCAGGAGTGGAATCACCGTGAAGACCACGAGCATTGGAGCCGCGTTTGCGGCCGCCGCCATCGCCGCCGCCGGGGCGATCACCGCCCTCACCGCGCCGGCCGCCATCGCCGACGATCACAACGCCGTCACCACGACCCATCTCGGTAGCCAGGCGCAGCTGCACGACGGCAACATCGTCCAGGGCTGGACCGTCACCGGACTCAAGGTCAGCACCGACGTCATCCCGGCCCAGATCCACGGCACCTTGTGGGAAGCGACCGCGACCGACGAGGCGCTGCAGGGCGACGCCACCCCGATCGTGTCGAACCTCAACGCTCGCGCCCGCAACGGTGAGACCTACCGCGCGCTGTGGGGCGTCGCGACTGCCCAGGGTGTGAACCCGTCCACCCTGGCCCAAGGCCAGAAGACCACCGGCAAGGTGTACTTCGACGTCACCGGCGAGGCGCCCGACAGTGTGGTGTACGCCAACAGCGCCGCCGACCTGATCGTGTGGGTCACCCCGCCGCCGGCCGCCAGCACCGGCACCGGGTCCGGTGCCCGGACCTATCAGGCGCCGGCCGCGGCCGAAGCCGAGGCGACCACCAGCACCGAGACCCCGGCACCGGGCGAGCCGGGCACCGAGACGACCTCGACCCCGGCCACTCCGGCGCCGACCACCGCGCCGGCCGGCAGCCAGGGCACCCCGCTGCCCGCCGGGGCCCCCGAGACCGCTCCGGCTCCCGCCGGCAGCCAGGGCACTCCGCTGCCCGCCGATCAGCCCGGACTGACCCCGGCCGGTGTCGAGGCAGCACCGGTCGCCGGCGCCCCGGCAGCGGCGGCGGTCCCCGGCGCTCCGGCGCCCGCGGCCGCTCCGGTCCCCGGCGCTGTTCCGGCCGCGGCACCGGCACCCGCCGAGGGCACCGCTCCGGCCCCGGCCGAGGCAGGCAGCCAGGGCACCCCGCTCCCGGCGGGCGCCGCGCCCACCACGACTCCGGTGATGGCACCTCCCGCCTGATACCGACGCTCTCCTAACGCCGGCG
>JBQEMX010000021.1:0-67451 GCA_052044345.1 Mycolicibacterium sp. 22603 | reverse complement strand
TGTCGTTGTCGTAGAACAGAACTCAGGAGTGGGTGCTCCACCAGGCGTACAGATTGTCCAGGGTCGGTCCGGCCGGGCGGCCCTGGACCACGGCGAACATCTGGGCGTCGAAATTGGTCCACGCCAGCATCGGATTGTCGTTCTGGATACCGCACATCAGAGTGCCGCTGACCTCGTGCAGTGACGCATTGTGCCGCCACGGACCCGGTGACTGGATCCGGCCGGGGCAGTCGACCACGGTCGAGGTGGTCCCCAGATTGTCGATCGCGGCCTTGAGCGCAGCACTGTCCACCAGCAGCGAGTACGTCGCCGACATGGGGCCGCCGGGATCCTTGTTGACGGTGCAGGCGATGGTCGCCAGGGCGCCGTCGAGGCGGGCCACCGGCGTGCACGCGCCATCCGGATAGCCGCGCGGCAGCGCCTTCATCAGGCGGGCGTTGTCGTCCTCGCTCTGCTCTGACGCCGGCGCATCGGCGGGCTGCGCGGACTCTGAACTCTGCTGTCCGGCAGGCTCATCCGGATCGGACGGGCTGAGCACGAAATAGGCGACACCGCCCCCGATCGCCAACACCGCCGCGGCGATACCGGCGATCAGCGCCACGTTCGGCCCGCCGCGCGACGGCGGACGCGGGACGATCGGCGGCGGCCCTCCGCCCGAATTCCACGTGCTCACGCCTCTCCCTCCTTCAGCCTCACCGGTACCACGCTAGGCGATGGACAGCGCAATACCGTCCAGGATGTCGTGCTCGCTGACCACCAGTTCGTCGATACCGGCTCGGTCGGCCATCACCCGGGCCAGCTCCTGCACCACGATCGCACCGCCTGCGATCACGTCGGCGCGGCCCTCGTGCATGGGGCCCAGCGCGAGCCGCTGCTGCGCGGTCATCGCCAACAGGTCCGCGCACACGGTCGTCAGATCACCGAAACCCGTGCGCGACAGATGAATCGCGGTGGGATCGTAGGTCGGCAGCCGGTGCGCCAGTGCCGCCAGCGTCGTGAACGTGCCTGCCACCCCCACCCAGGTGCGCGCCCGTTGCACCGGAACGGCCCGCAGCGCCTCGTCCAGTGCGGCGCGCACCACGGTCCGGGCGGCCTCGATCTCCCCGGCCGACGGCGGGTCCGAGGGCAGGCAACGCTCCTTGATCCGCACACAGCCGATGTTCGCCGAGAACGACGCGCTCACCCCGGCACCGTCACCGAGGACGAGTTCGGTGGAACCGCCGCCGAGGTCGACGACGATGAACGGTGCACCGGTCGCATCGAGCTCGCCGACCGCGCCCCGAAAGGACAGCGCGGCCTCCTCGGTCCCGCTGATCACCTCGGCGACCGCCCCGTCGCTGACGGTCCCCAGCAATCGGGCCGTCATGGCGAAGAATTCGTCGCGGTTGCCGGCATCGCGGGCAGCCGACGTCGCGACCATCCGGACCCGGGCCACGCCGTGCTCGCGCATGAGCTCGACATAGTCGGTCAACGCGGTCTCGGTGCGCGCCAACGCCTCCGGCGCGAATTCACCGGTGGCATCGACCCCCTGACCCAGCCGGACGATGCGCATCTCACGGTGCACGTCGACCAGGCCGTGCGGACCGCCCTCGGCGATCAGCAGCCGGATGGAGTTGGTACCGCAATCGATCGCCCCGACCTTCACGCCCACACCTCCCGGTCGAGGATGCCGGCCATCGCCGGCTCGACGGCCAACACCGCCAGCGCCTCGTCCCCGAACGGGTTGAGCCCGGGGCCCTTGGCCAGGGAATGCGCGATGACCACGTGCAGACACTTCACCCGGTCCGGCATACCGCCGCCGGTGAAGTCGGTGCCCAACGACTCGATGGCGTCGCGCTCGGCCAGATACGACTCGTGCGCACGTCGGTACGCCGCTGCCACCTCCGGATCCGCCGCGAGCCGCTCGGTCATCTCACGCATCAGACCCGAGGACTCCAGCCTGCTTGCCGCGGCCGTCAGCGCCGGATGGGTCAGGTAGTACAGCGTCGGGAACGGGGTGCCGTCGGGCAGCCTCGGCGCGGTCTTGACCACCGCGGGTTCGCCGTTGGGGCAACGGTAGGCGATGTCGAGGACACCGCGCGGTTCGCGACCGAGCTGGCGTGCGACGGCGTCCAGATCGGCTTGCTCAACCACCGGCGGGCACCGGTGCGGTAGCGTCGCCGGGCGCCGGCGGTGGCGGTGGCGCCGCGGGGGTGATGCCGTGCGGCTGATCGGCGATGGTGTGCCACAACGAGGTGTACCAGGGGTCGGTGTTGATCGCCGTCGGCGCCTCGGGCCCGGTATCGGGTTCCACTGCGGCGGTCGGCGGCAACTGCACCTGGTAGGGAATGTCGCCGGGCATCACGAAGCCCAGCCGTTCGCGTGCCTGCGCGGCGATGAACACCGGGTCGGCAAGCTTGATCTTCTGTTGTTCGAGATCGGCGATCTGTGAACGCAATTGTGCCTCAACCATTTTCAGCTGGTTCATCTCGGTGCGCTGGGCGAAGTAGGTGCGCACGGGTCCGGCGATCGTCAGCGTCAATGCGCAGACGACGGCGGCAAGGATGGCCGCCCGCCGGGCCGCCGACCCGAAGCGCTGCTCGGAGTGGGTGTCGGCGGTCTCGGCGACGGTGCGCCGAATGGCCTCCGCGACGGTGTCGGGTGCCCCGCCGTCGTCGGCGATGCCGCCGGCATCGTGAGCCTGGCGGGCCGCCCTGCTCTCGATGGCCTTGGGGTCGCGGGCCTTGGGGTCGCGCCGCACCGACGACCCACGCGGGNGCCTTGCCCGGCCGGGGGGCGGGGCCGCGGCGGCGCGGGTCGGGCCGTTTCGCGTCGGGCATGAACCGAAGTTACTGGCTCGCGGGCGCGAACCGGGGGAAGGCCAGGTCGCCGGCATAGCGCGCGGCATCACCGAGCGCCTCTTCGATGCGCAGCAGCTGGTTGTACTTGGCCACCCGCTCGCTGCGGGCCGGAGCACCGGTCTTGATCTGACCGCTGCCCACCGCGACCGCGAGGTCGGCGATGGTGGTGTCCTCGGTCTCACCGGACCGGTGGCTCATCATGGTGCGGTATCCGCTGTTGTGCGCCAGCGCGACGGCATCTAGGGTCTCGGTGAGCGTCCCGATCTGGTTGACCTTCACCAGCAGTGCGTTGGCCGCACCCTTATCGATGCCCTCCTCCAACCGTTCCGGGTTGGTCACGAACAGGTCGTCGCCGACGAGCTGCACCCGGTCACCGATGGCGGTGGTCAGCTCCACCCAACCGTCCCAGTCGTCCTCGGACAGCGGGTCTTCGATCGACACCAGCGGGTAGGAGTCCAGCAGCCCGGCGTAGAACTCGGCCATCTGCGCCGCCGTGCGGGTCTCCTTCTCAAAGGCGTAACCCTTGCCCTCGGTGTGGAATTCGGTGGCGGCAACGTCGAGCGCCAACGCGACATCGGTGCCGAGCTTGAACCCGGCGCCCTCGATGGCGGTGCCGATCAGGTCCAGCGCGGCCTTGGTGCCGGGCAGGTCCGGGGCGAAACCACCCTCGTCACCCAGCCCGGTGGACAGGCCCTGCTTCTTGAGCACCGATTTCAGCGAGTGGTACACCTCGGCACCCCAGCGCAAAGATTCCTTGAAGGTCGGGGCGCCGATCGGGGCGATCATGAACTCCTGCACGTCCACCCCGGTGTCGGCATGCGCGCCACCGTTGATGATGTTCATCATCGGCACCGGCAGGATGTGGGCGTTCGGGCCGCCGACATAGCGGAACAGCGGCAGACCGGCAGACTCGGCGGCCGCGCGGGCGACCGCCAGCGACAGACCGAGGATGGCGTTGGCGCCGAGGCGGGACTTGTCCGGCGTGCCGTCCAGGTCCAGCAGCGCCTGATCCACCAGCCGCTGGTCGTCGGCCGACAGGCCGATGACGGCGGGGGCGATCTCGTCGAGGACGGCCTCCACGGCCTTTTCGACACCCTTGCCGAGGTAGCGCGGGCCACCGTCGCGCAGCTCGACCGCCTCGTGCTCACCGGTGGATGCGCCGGAGGGCACCGCCGCGCGGGCGACGGTTCCGTCGATCAGGGCCACCTCGACCTCAACGGTCGGGTTACCGCGCGAATCGAGGATCTCGCGGGCTCCGACCTGTTCGATGATGGGCACGGGTTCCTCCTGGAAATCGGTCTTGGGCTGGCATGCGAACGGTTAAGAGCCTAAGGGTTGCATCGCGGTGGTGTGTTCCAGGTAGCCGCTGTTGGCGGTGGCCGTTGCCTGTCGGGACGACATCCAGGGGCCCGTCGGGACGACATCTAGGAGATCGACGCGTCGGCGTAGGTGGTCGCCCAGTCGCGCACATTGCGGGCGTACTGGTTGGACAGGTTGTAGGCCCGCAACGCCTCCATCCAGCCCCGTGGGGTGGACAGGTCCTTACCGCGCCAGCACAGGTACCCGGCCGCCGACAGGGCCGCGTCGTCGAAGTTGTCGGGGCTGATCACCCCGTCGTTGTTCGCGTCGACACCGTAGAGCCGCCACGTCTCGGGGATGAACTGCATGGGGCCCATCGCCCTGTCCATCGTCGGATCACCGTCGAGCTCTCCCCCATCGGTGTCCAAGATCTCCATGTTGCCCATGGTCCCGTCCAGCTGGACACCCCGAATGGGCGGTCGCACATCACCGTTGGGGGCGATCTGCGCGCCTTTGTAGGTGCCGTGATGGCTTTCGACCATGCCGATACCTGCCAGCGTGGTCCAGGCCAGGTTGCATTTCGGATTGACCACCTCGGCCACCCTGGCGGCATAGGCGTATGCCTGCAGCGCCTGCTCGGGGATGCCCGTCTTGGGTGCCAGCGCGGCAGCCCAGTCCCGCAACTGATCCGCGGGGCGGCCGTCGGCATTGGTGTCGATGGCGGGGACTGCGGCACCACGCGGCGGGGGCACCCCGTCGGGAATATGTTCGCCGCGGTGCCAGGAACAACTGGAGGCCAGCAACAGCAGCGCCGCCGCGAAGACCAGCGCGGCGCGCACCCACCGGGCGCGCCAGAACGCCGCGATCGAGCGGCCGGCGGCCGGGGGCTCCGGGTCGACGGTCGGCACCGGGGAGGTCACACTCCCGACCCCACTCCGCACGTCCGACAAAGCACTCCCTCAAAACCACCCGCTGTGACAACGCAACGGAGTCTCATACCCCCGGGTCAAGAGTAGCGGTGAGAACACCACGGTCACTCGGTCGCCGACTCGGACTCAGGTATGCCTACCCAATGCTGCTCGAACATGTACTGTGCTCGGAGTCCCACAAGGAGGCTTGATGAAACGGCATTTCGCCTGGCAGCTACCGATCGCCGCGATCGCACTCGTGCTCAGCGCATGTTCGAATGGTGATTCGAACACCGCGACCGACACGTCCAGCGGCAGTCCGACTTCGGGCGCGTCGACCAGCAGTTCGGCGGCAGCCGCCCCGAATCCGCTGACCGAGAAGGCCGCCGTCGAGTACAAGGCCTACGCTGCTGCGCAGATCGACGAGCTCGTCGGCGCGGTCAAGGTGTTCACCGACGCGGTCCGCGCCGGCGATCTCAAGGCCGCCCAGGACGCGTACGCCCCCTCGCGCGCGCCGTGGGAGCGCATCGAGCCCATTGCCGGACTAGTCGAGAAGATCGACGGCAAGATCGACGCCCGCGTCGACGACTTCGCCGGTGTCGACGATCCCGGGTTCACCGGCTGGCACCGGTTGGAATACCTGTTGTTCGAGAAGAACACCACCGAGGGCGGCGCACCCTTCGCCGACCAGCTCGATGCCGATATCGCCGAGCTCAAGGCGCAGTTCCCGTCCGTCGAGGTCAAGCCGGTCGACGTCGCCACCGGAGCGGCCGAGCTGATCGAAGAGGTTTCCGAGGGCAAGATCACCGGTGAAGAGGATCGGTACGCCAAGACCGACCTATGGGACTTCGACGCCAACGTCCAGGGCGCCCGCGATGCCATCGGCAAGCTCAACCCCGCTCTCGTGCAGGCCGACCCGGCGCTGCTCGGCAAGATCGAGGCCGGTATCAACTCGGTGTACGACACCCTTGGCCCGCTGCGCCGCGGTGACGGCTGGGTGCTGTTCTGCACCGAGAACGACCCGTACCCGTCGGCGCGCTGCCCGGAGGTCACGGTGACCCCCGAGGTGATCGACACGCTCAAATCTGAACTCGCGGGCCTCTCGGAGAACCTCTCCCAGGTCTCGGGAGTGCTCAAACTGCAGTGAGCCGCCGGGGTATCTCTCGGCGCGGGTTCGTGACCGGGGCGCTGGGCGCCGGAGCGGCTGTCGGCGCGGCCGGGCTGGCCGGTTGTGGCCAGGAACCGGCCGCGCCCGCCGACGCGGCGCGGTTCGTCGAGTTCGAAGGTGCGCACCAGGCCGGTATCACCGCGCTGCCCATCCCCGAGCAGGGGCTCATCGCGTCGTTCAACGTGCACGCCAAGAACCGTGCGCAGCTGAGGTCGACGCTGCAGGAACTGACCGACGAGATCCGCGGCCTGATGGCCGGTCGCCCGCCCGAGCAGCGCGACCCGGCCTACCCGCCGGTCGATTCCGGGATCCTCGGTGAGCACCCGCCCGCGGACAACCTGTCGATCGTGGTCGGCGTGGGTGCCTCACTGTTCGACGGCCGGTTCGGTCTCGCCGACCGCAAACCGCGCGAGCTGGAGACCATGCCGTTCTTGGCCAACGACCGGCTGGACCCGAAGCTGTCGCACGGGGACATCTCCATCATCTTCGAATCCGGCCACAACGACACCATGCAGTTCGCCTTGCGGCAGCTGATGCGGCGCACCCGCAGCGATCTGGTGCTCAAGTGGATGATCGACGGATACGCCCGCGGGATCGGCGCGGGCAAGGCCGCTACCCACGACGGTGCGGATGCCAGCACGCCGCGCAATCTGCTCGGCTTCAAGGACGGCACCGCCAACCTCGATGTCAGCGACGCGACCGTGATGGACCGCCACGTATGGGTGGGCCCCGATGACGTCGGCCCCGGTCGCGAGCCCGACTGGACGGTCGGGGGCAGCTACCAGGCGGTCCGCATCATCCGCAATTTCGTCGAGTTCTGGGACCGCACCCAGCTCGTCGAGCAGGAGGCGTTGATAGGGCGGTCCAAGATCAGCGGGGCGCCGCTGGGCATGTCCGGTGAGTTCGACGACCCGGACTATGCCGCCGACCCCGACGGTCTGCGCATCAAGCTCAACGCCCACATCCGGCTGGCCAACCCCCGCACACCGGAGACCGACGAGAACCTGATCCTGCGGCGCGGGTTCAACTATTCGCGCGGGTTCGACGGTGCCGGGCGCCTCGACCAGGGCCTTGCGTTCGTGGCCTACCAACGCAGCCTGCAGAAGGGCTTCCTGACGGTGCAGGAGCGCCTCAAGGGTGAACCGCTGGAGGAGTACATCATGCCGGTGGGCGGCGGCTTCTTCTTCGTCCTTCCCGGCGTGACCGGCGGCGACCGGTTCCTCGGCGACACGCTCGTCGACTGAGCACCTACTAGGGGTCGTAGTAGAGTCCCGCTGGTGAGCACCCCGACCACACCCGCGCACGGAGTGCGCGCAGTGCTGGTCGGGATCAGTGCCGCCGCCGTCACCGTCGGGGCGCACGCCGCGGCGGCCGGCACCGTCCCGCACGGTGCGGCCCTGATCGCCGCCCTACTGGTGTGCGCCACCTCCGGTGCCGCCGCGGGCAGCCTCACCGTCGCCGGCCGCTACGCCCAGGTGCTCGTGCCGGCACTGGCATTGAGCGCCGCCCAGCTGCTGAGCCACCTGGTGTTGACCGTCGCCGGTGGTCACCACGGCGACATGGGTCTGACACCGTCGATGATCGCCGCACACGCGGTCGCCGCCGTGCTGCTGGGCATCGCGATCGCCGCCGTCGAACATCTGTATCGGGTATGCGCGTCGGTGCTGTGCTGGCTGCGCCTGTTCGCCACCGCACACCCGCCCGCGCCCGCACACCGGGCGCGTCGTCGCACCGACAACGTTGTCGCGCAATCAGTTCTGCTGGCTCCGGGCCTCGGCATGCGGGCCCCGCCGATGGGTGCCGTCGCGACCGTCTGACGGTCGGCGACTCTGACGATTCCAAACGCCCGTGACCGGTCCCGGTCACGGCGCTGCGCGCGTCTGCGCACACCCCTCTGTCTTTTCCAGCCGAAGGCATGTCATGACCATTCCCGACGACACCGTCGATATCGACCCGACCGACACCACACCACCGCCCACCACCACCGCCCGACGAAGTTGGCGTCCCTTCGTGGTCCGCCTGCACTTCTACGCAGGCATCCTGATTGCGCCGTTCATCCTGATCGCCGCGATGACCGGTGGCCTCTACGCCATGGCACCGACGATCGAACGCATCATCTATGCCGACATCCTGACCGTCACCCCGGCCGGGCAGGCGCTACCACTGGCCGAACAGGTCGCCGCCGCACAGCAGGCGTTCCCGGCGCTGACCGTGACCGGCATGCGGCCACCCGCCGCGGCCGACGCATCCACCCGGGTCGAGTTCGCCGACCCCACACTGGACCCCGAACTGCTGCGGTCGGTGTTCGTGGACCCCTATACCGGTCGTGTGCTCGGTGACGAGGTCACCTGGCTGGGCTACCTGCCGGTGAGCACCTGGCTCGACAGTTTCCACCGGCACCTCCAGCTCGGCGAACCCGGCCGCGTGTACAGCGAGCTGGCCGCCTCCTGGCTGTGGGTAGTCGCGCTCGGCGGCCTCGCGCTGTGGCTGTCCAGAGCCGCCGCGCAGCGACGCCAGGGACGACCGGGGCGCATCCTACGGGTCGACCGCAGTACCAAAGGCCGTGCCCGCACCATGAATTGGCATGGCGCCACCGGTGTCTGGTTGCTGGCCGGACTGCTGTTCCTGTCCGCCACCGGCATCACCTGGTCCACCTATGCCGGGGAGCATGTCACCGAGCTGCGCTCTGCCATGAACTGGAAGCGACCGGTGTTGGACACCACCCTGCAGCCGGCCGCGGCGGTTGCCGGCGCGCACACCGGTCACGGTGAACACGGGGGCCACGGTGAACACGCGGCAGGTATGTCCGGCACCCCCGCCGGTGCTATCGACTACGACGCCGTGCTGCAGGCGGCGGCCACCGCCGGCGTACAGCAACCCGTCGAACTGGCCCTGCCCACCGAGGCGGGTAACGGGGTGCGGGTGGCCGAGCTGGACAAGCCCTACCGGCTGACCACCAACGTGGCCTCGGTCGACCCGGTCACCAACACCGTCAGCAGTGAGATCGACTACTGGCGCGACTATTCGGTGGTCGCCATGCTGGCCGACTGGGGCATTCGCGGCCATATGGGTCTACTGTTCGGGCCGGCCAACCAGCTCATCCTGCTCGGTGTGGCGGTCGCCCTCGTCGCCGTGATCATCGGTGGCTACCGGATGTGGTGGCAGCGCCGCCCGACTCGCGGATCAAGGTGGGCGGTGGGCAGACCACCACTGCGCACGACGTGGAAACGGTTGCCGCCGTGGGCAATCGGCACCACCATTGTCGCCGCGGTGGCCATCGGATGGTGCCTACCGCTGCTCGGGCTCTCGCTCGCCGGTTTCGTCCTGGTCGACGTGCTCGTCGGAGCAGCCAAGGCCCGCAAGGAGAACGCCGATGCGTAAGGTGCTGATCCTTCTCATGGCCCTGTCACTCGCGGCGTGCGGCTCCCCGGCCACCGAGGACGAGCCGATGGCCGAGCGCGTGACGGTCACCGACCAATGGGCCGCCGGTACCGACGGCGGGATGGCCGCACTGTTCGGGACGCTGTCCAACACCGGCGACAGCGAGGTGCGGATCACCGCGGGCAGCTCGCCGGCGGCAGGCATGGTGGAACTGCACGAAGTCACCGGCGCTGCGGGCAGTAAGACGATGCGCCCCAAGGCCGGTGGCTTCGTGATCGCCCCCGGCGGCAGCCACGAGCTGGCACCCGGTGGCGACCATGTGATGCTGATGGATCTGACCGGGCCGCTGGCACCGGGCGGCGATATCACCGTCACACTGGAATTCGAGGACGGTTCGACGCTGCCGGTCCTTGCGCAGGTGCGTGACTTCGCCGGCGCCAACGAGCAGTACCAACCCGGCCACGGCAGCCATGGTTGACATGAACAGGCGGCGCCTCCTCTCCGGAGGCGCCGCCGCCCTGGCCGCCGGTGCCGCCCTGACCCAGTGCAGCGCCGCCCATTCGGCGACGGTCGACGGTTTCGGCGGTGCCGTGGAACCCTTTCACGGTGCGCATCAGGGTGGCATCGACACGCCGCCGCAAGCGCACGCGCTGTTCGTCGCACTGGACCTGCGCGACGACCCGCAGCGCAGCCCGCGGGACACACTGACCGCCATCCTGCGGTTGTGGAGCGCCGATGCCGCCCGGCTGACCCAGGGCCGGCCGGCGTTGGCCGACACCGAACCCGAGCTGGCCCTTCGTCCGGCCCGCCTCACCGTCAGCGTCGGGCTGGGCCCGGCGTTGTTCGACCGAATCGGTATGGCGCACAAGCGTCCCCCGACCGCGATCGACATGCCCGCGTTCCGGACCGACCGACTCGAGCCGCGGTTCGTCGGCGGCGACATCGTGGTGCAGATCTGCGCCGACGACCCGATGGTGGTCGCTCACACCAGCCGGGTGCTGCTGAAGAATGTCCGCGCCATGACGGTGCAGCGCTGGCGGCAACGCGGTTTCCGCAACGCCCATGGCGCCGACGTGTCGGGGGCCACGATGCGCAATGTCATGGGGCAGGTCGACGGCACCGTTAACCTGCGGACGCCGGCCGAGTTCGACCGCTACGTATGGGACGACGGCACGGCTCAGCCATGGTTCGCCGGTGGCACCATCCTGGTGCTGCGCAGGGTGCGCGCCGAGATGGACACCTGGGATGAACTCGACCGGGGCAGCAAGGAATTCGCGGTAGGTCGTCGGCTGGACACCGGGGCGCCGCTGACCGGAACCCGGGAGACCGATGCGCCCGACCTGGACGCCCAGGTCAACGGAATTCCGGTGATCCCACCGAATGCGCATATCGCGCTGGCACATCACCGCAACGACGACGAGCGGTTCCTGCGCAGGCCGTACAACTACGACGATCCGCCGCCGGCGGGGGCGACAACCGACAGCGGGCTGGTGTTCGCCACCTACCTCGCCGATCCGGTACGCCAGTTCATCCCCGTGCAGGCACGGTTGGCCGAATCGGACGCGATGAACCAATGGATCACCACGGTGGGCTCGGCCACCTTCGCCATGCTCCCCGGGGTGGCCGAGGGCGACTGGCTGGGCTCGGGATTGCTGGCCTGATGTGACCGAGCAGGATTGGTCGATGTATGTGCTCACACAAGGTCATCGGCGGTGAAACCCTGCTCGAGCCTGAGCCTGACGGCCGTCAGGTAGCGCGCGGCATCGGCACCGTCGACGGCGCGATGGTCATAGGACAGTGATAGATAAGCAGTGGAGCGCACGCCGATCTCGAGTCCTTGGACCTCACGCCGAATCGGCACCACCCGATCGACCACGGCGCCCACCCCGAGAATTGCCGACTGCGGCTGATTGATGATCGGGGTGTCGAAGAGTGCCCCTCGGCTGCCGGTGTTGGTGATGGTGAAGGTGCCGCCGGCCAGATCATCGGGTCGGATCGTGCCCAGCCGGACTCGTTCGGCGACCGCGGCAATTGCCTGTGCCAGTTGCAGAATGCTCATGCCCGCGGCATCGCGGAGCACCGGAACCATCAGCCCCTTATCGCTGTCGACTGCCATCCCGAGGTGCACGTCGGCGTGGTAGGTGATCTCGGTGCAGTCCGCGTCGAGCGAGGAGTTGATCACGGGATGATCGGCGAGCGCTTCCACTGCGGCGGCGACGAAGAACGGCAGAAATGACAGTTTCACCCCGGCGCGTCGGTGGAAGTCTTCCTTCTGCTGTGCGCGCAACCCCGCGATGGCGGTGACATCGACCTCGACCACCGTCGTCAACTGCGCCGAAGTCTGCAGTGATTCCAGCATGCGTCTGGCAATTGTCTGACGAATTCGGGACAGCTTCTGAACGTCGGAACCGGTGGCCGGCTCCACCGCGGCCGACAATGCTGGACCGACCATCTCCGGTGCGGGTGTCGGCACCACCTCCGCTTTCACTTCCGTGGGAACGGGGTCACCGATCTCGGATTCGCCCCAAAGAGCTAGCGCCGCACCGATTTCGACAGTCTCATTCTCTGCCGTCAGGATCTGCAGGAGCGTTCCGGCGCCCGGCGCGGGGATCTCGGTTTCGACCTTGTCGGTGGATACTTCGAGCAGTGGCTCGTCACGCTCGAAGCGGTCCCCGGGGTTCTTGAGCCACCGGGTGATGGTGACCTCATCGACATGATCGCCAAGCGCCGGCAACACCAGAGTCGCCGTGGTTTCCAGAGTGGACATGACTGTGGTCCCTTTGATCAGTCGACAAGATCGAGAGCGGCGCGAACGATGCTGTCCGTGTCGATACCGTGATAGCGGTAGACATCGTCGAGGGATCCGACCTGTCCGAAACGTGTGACACCGAGCGCGGTGGCTGGAACACGATTGATCCCGGCCAAGAAGGACAACGTGTGCGGGTGCCCATCGAGCACCGTCACCATGGGTGCCGCCCGGTCCTCCGGGAGCACCTGATCAAGAATCCACGACGGCCTTTCCGCCAGACCGCGGCGCGCCTGCACTGATTCGAACAACAATCCGGCGCTGGTCACGCACACGACATCGGCGTCGAGCCCCAACCCGGCCAGCCGGTCGGCGGCAGCGAGAGTTTCGGTGATCACCGCTCCCATCCCGACCAAGGTGACCGCGGGCCGCTCGGCGCGGCGGAGCACGTAGGCACCGGCAACCACCTGGCGTCGCCGCCGTTCTCGCGCCGCCGGATCGTCCGGGACACCGGCCAGTGTCTGGTCCACGGGGCGCGTCGAAAGGCGCAGATAGGACGAAGATCCGCCGGGGCGGCCCAACCGGGAAATGCTGTCGAGCAACGTCCACTCGACATCGACGGCAAAGGCCGGCTCGTAACTGACGCAGCCGGGCTGCTCGAGTCCGATCGAGGGCGTCTTGATCGATTGGTGCGCGCCGCCCTCGGCGGCGAGGGTGACCCCCGACGGCGTCCCGACCAGGATCGACTGCCCGCCCGCGTAGATGCCGTAGGACCACGGTTCGAGGGCGCGCTCGACGAAGGGGTCGTACATCACGCCGATCGGGAACAGCGGCTGCCCCCAGCGGCTCCAGGTGGCTCCCAGCTCACCCATCAAGCCGACCAGATTCGTCTCGGCGATCCCGAGTTCCATGTGTTGCCCGGTCGGTTTCTCCCGCCAGTGCATGATGGTCTCGGCGTCGTCGTCGAACCAGTTTCGCCGTTCGTTCGGCGACCACACGCCCACCTTGTTCAACCAGCCCGCCAAGTTGGTGGTGGACGACACGTCTGGGCTGACGGTGACCACGCGTTTGGCCGCGTCCGGAGCCAGCCGAGACAGGTCGAGCAGTGCTCGTCCCAAGGCGGCCTGCGTGGTCGACACCCCGGACGGTGTGCGTCCGATATCGGCCGGAATGACCGGCGCGGTGACCAACTCGACGGACTGCCGACGCAGCCGCCGCGCAACAGCCGCACAGACCCCGCCCGCGATGCTGTCCGGTGCGAACTTCGTCCAGGGGTGTGCCGGATCGATGGCCAGTTCGGCAGCCAACTGGTCATACTGCTCGACCGTCAACAGTGACGAGTGATTCTGCGGGTGGCCCTGGGTGGGTAGCCGATGCCCCTTGATGGTGTAGGCGATGATCACGGTGGGACGAGTGTCGTCGATCTGCTCGTACGCCTCACGCAGCGTGTCGAGATCATGACCGCCGAGATTGCGGATCGCCCGATGCAGCGTGTCGTCATCGAGGTCGTCGAGCAACGACGCGATCGCTGCCGCATCGGAGGATTCACCGGGCAGCCGGACCCGCAGTTCAGCGGCATCACACCGCAACAGACGCTGGTACTCCGGGTTCGGCATGGTCAGGATTCGGGTGCGTAGCGCCCGACCACCGGTCCGGGTGAACAGCTCCTCCAGGAGCTTGCCGAACATCACGGTGATCACCTGCCACCCGGCGGCCGAGAACATCGCCTCCAGACGGCCTGCCGCGATGTTCGGCACCACCCGGTCGAGAGACTGCCGGTTCAGATCGACGATCCAGACGATCTCGCCGAGTTCGGCAACCGACGTGTCGAGCACCGCTTCCCACACCGCACCCTCGTCGAGTTCGGCATCGCCGACCAGCGAGTACTGCCGACCTGTGCCGGCATCACCGAACACGGTATCCACGTAGCGACGAGCGATGGCACCCCAGATGGGCGCCGTCGCGCCGATGCCGACCGACCCTGTCGAGTAGTCGACCGGATCGGGGTCTTTTGCCCTGCTCGGATAGGACTGCAGGCCGCCGAACTCCCGCAGCGTCGTCAGGTATTTCTCGTCCAGTTCCCCGAGCAGGTAGTTGATGCCGTGCAACACGGGCGACGCGTGGGGCTTCACCGACACCCGGTCGCCCGGCCGGAGCTGCTCGAACCACAACGAGGTCATGATCGTCACCATCGAGGCGCACGATGCCTGGTGACCGCCAACCTTCAATCCCGTCGGATTCGGACGGACACGGTTGGCATGGTGAATCATCGCCGTCGACAACCACAGGACGCGTTTTTCGATCTCCGCCAGAGCCTCTCGATCGATAGCGCCCGGAGCGTGCGGCAACACGTGTGGGTCGGTCGTGGGAACACCGTTCATCATCTGCGATCCTTGCCTTTGCGTTGTGAGGTCAGACCGATCCCAGCCTCGATGCGGCTGCCACCGGGACGCGGTACCTGCCGAGGCGCGCGTACGCATCAGCCGCGCTGTGCTGTCGATACATCCGAGATCTGTTGCGGGAAGTCGATCTTCAGTGGATCACGAGGATTACACTCCGGGCAAGACCGACGGCAGGGTTTGAACATTCTGCGCACCATCGGGTCGTCCCCCACCCTGGAGGTTGTCAAAATGCCAAGGCCACCGGCCATCGACCCGCTCGACGCCCGCATTCTCAGTGCTCTCAATGATGATCCGCGCGCAACCGTCATCGCGCTGGCCGACAGCACCGGCCTGTCCCGAAACACGGTGCGGGCGCGCCTGAGCAGGCTCGAAGGGCAGGGGATGCTGCGACCGTTCGAACGCCGTATCGATCCGGCCACCATCGGATATCCGCTGACCGCCTTCATCTTCACCAGCGTCACGCAACGGATGTTGTCGTCGATCACGAAGGATCTCAGCGAGATCCCGGAAGTCGTCGAGGTACACGGGCTCAGCGGAGCGACGGACCTACTCGTGCACGTCGTCGCCCGACACTCTGACGATCTCTATCGCGTCGCCGGTCGTGTTCTCGACATAGACGGGGTGGAGAAGACAACCACCTCGCTGGTCATGCGCAAGCTTGTCGACTATCGCCTCACACCACTGCTTCAGCAGGACTCGGACAACCACCGACACTCCAGCCACTAGTTAACACACATTAACTTCACCGGAACGTGGTCGAAGCGGTTCGGGTGTTCCATGGGTAACTGCCGCAGACATACTTATTCCAGTCATAACCCAAGGCGGTAACGCAATTACGGCTCGTCGAGCCTGCCACGGCGGCACCGGCGGCCATTCAGTGTTGACAACGTCACACTGCGATCCTAGGTTAGTGCCACATCACATCTGTAGAAGATCTCGCTCCATAGACGGTGTCGACGCGTTCCACACCCACGGACCATCTCGGCTTCTCGCGCGGCCCTGACGCGGCAGCACCAAGCGCTCCATGCAGACCCATTCATGCACGGTTACCAGACATATCCAGCGAAAAGCATCCCGGCCCAATCCGATCCGAGGCCGCGCAAGGAATCGACAGACTGGCCGACGCGCGAGATGCCGACAGCGGACACCGCACTGACGGTTGACGGCGCAACACGCTGAGGCACAACGATTCCGGCGCCGGCCACCTACCACACGCAGCCCCTGATCCAAAGACCATGAAGACGAGGAACAGTGTCATGCATCTACGCGAACTGCGCTCCGCACGCCATCAGAACGGAGCCCGGGCAAGTGCAATCATCGCGACGGCGGTGTCGTGCGTCGCGGCGTTCAAGGGCCTCAACGAATCGGTGACACCACCGGCACTGCCCATCTTGCAGAGCGAATTCCACGTTCCCAGTTCGACAATCTCATGGGTCCTCACCGGCGTACTGCTGACCGGAACCATCGCGACACCGATCGTGAGCCGGCTCGGCGAAGTGTGGGACAAGCGCAGGGCACTACTGGGCGTACTGGCGATCGTCGCCGTGGGAACGTTGATATCGGCGCTTTCGATATCGATCGAGATGTTGATCGCGGGACAGCTTCTGCAGGGCATCGGGCTGAGCACCGCCCCGCTGTCCATCGGCATCATTCGTGACACACAAGACGAAGCCAGAACCAAACATGCCAACGGGTTGATGGTCGGAGCGATCTTCGGCAGCACCGCGGCCGGAACCATGATTGCCGGCCCGATCGCCGACCATCTTTCCTATCGCTGGTTGTTCTGGGTGCCGCTCATTGCCTTGCTGGGGTGCATGACTGCCGTCTGGCTCCTGGTGCCGGCCACACCGCGGTCCAGCGACAGCCACGCGCGGGTGGACCTTGTCGGTGGCACGCTGCTGGCCGTCGGCCTTGCGGCTGTCTTGCTTGCGCTGACGTTCGCGCCCACGTGGGGCTGGCTGTCACCTGGATTCTTCCTCTTGCTCGGCGCGGGTCTGGTCACACTCCTTCTCTTCGTCCTCGTCGAGCTGGCGGTCGACCAGCCACTCGTCGATCTCCGGCTGATGCGCAGTTTCACCGTGGTAACCGCATCGGGGCTGATGTTCTTGGCCGGATACTGCATCAACGCAATTCTGTTGTCCGTCCCCATACAGATGCAGTTGCCCGCCTCGACCGGGTACGGCCTCGGCGCCTCGGCGACGGTGACCGCCCTCCTGCTGGTGTCGGCGATGCTGATCGGCCTGACCGCGCCGCTGATTTCCGCCCTGGACAGAGCCGTGGGCTCCCGAGTCCCGTCATCGATCGGTCCGATCGCGATCATCGCCGGCGCGCTGGTGATGCTGACGATGGGACAACGCGGCAGCATCGCGGTCATCTTCATCGCCACCTTGGCCGTGAACTTCGGGCTGAGCGTCGCGATGACCCAATCCCTGAATCTCGTCATCAACGGCGTTCCAGCCGGCAAAGTCACGCAGTTCAACGGGTTGAACTTCGCGATCCAAGCCGTAGCGGGAACCGTGGGTGCCCAGGTGTCCGGCGCTGTGCTCACCGTCGACCCGGACGCGGTGCCGAGCTGGAATGTATTCGGCATATCCTGGGCCGCCGCGGGCGCACTGGCGGTCGCCGCCCTGGTGCTTGTCCTCACTGTCCGCACACCGAAGGTGCCTGACCACCTTCACGGCCGCCGGGAGCAGGGTTCTACGGAATCGCGGTGAGAGCCTGAATGGCCGCATAGGACATGGTCGATACGATGGACCCGTGGTCGAGACCCTTGTTCAGGGTGGACACCGCGTTGAGCATGGAGAACACGGACTGGGTGAGCAGACGAACCTGCGGTTCGGACAGATCCGGCCGCAGCGGAGACACAGTCGAAATCCACTCTTCGGCATACAGATTCATCTCACGGCGGATCCGCCGACGATCTGCCTCGGGAAAGGCATGTTCGTTCTTGTGGAAGATCAACGGCGTGGGCGGCGCGTCGATCACCGACAAGATGTGGTGCTCGACCATGATCGCCAGGGCCGTCGCCGGATCCGGTTCGGACTCGACGGTGACGCGCGCGAACCGATGAAGCGATTGCAGGTCCTTCTCCACCACCGCGATGAGTAGTGCCTGCTTGTTCTGAAAATGCCGGTAGAGCGCAGGTCCGGAAATGCCCGCCTTGGCGCAGATCATGTCAACGCTGACCGAGTCGTAACCGTTGTGCAGGAACAATTCTGCGGCAACCGCGAGCAGCTTCTCCCGCCGCGGCGAATCGGTCGAGGCGGCTTCGGCTGCCCCCTTCTCAGGTGTCATAGCTCCACACGGTAACCCCGGGAACACCGATGCTCCGCATCGTGGACGGCTTCAGACACGCCGGGCTTCGGCTCCGCGCAACACAGGCCCCCTTTGGCGATGTACACATACCGCTCACGTTAACGCATATTAACCACCATGATCGACCCTTCCGGCCGCGGGCAACGCATCGAGGACTCCCGATCCCATTGTCGATACTTCCTACAAAATCATCTTGAACTGGCTTTTTACGCTACCCGCACGGACAACTTGAGCCTTGTTTCACATTCTGCGTTGACAGCGACGACTACCAGACCTACGTTAATGATCACTCACACGCGGAAGGATCTAACGATGCGGTTCATCTTCATGAGCGAAGCCGAGACGGCGCCGGGTCACACCCACGAGCATCGGTACCGAGAATTGGTGGACGAGGTACTGCTGGCCGAACAAGTGGGTTTCGATGCATTCGGCACGTCGGAGCAGCACGTGGCGATCGGCACCGCCACCACCTCCGCACCCGAGGTCATCTACCCCTACCTGATGGCGCTGACCAGCAGGATCAGGTTCGTCCACCTGGTCACACTGCTGCCCACCCGGATCAACCACGCCCTCCGGGTCGCCGAGAGACTGGCCACCGAGGACATCCTGTCCAACGGCAGGGTCGAGCTCGGCGTCGGCAGAGGTAACACCACCCTTGCCTTGCGCGCGTTCGAGGTGTCGCCGGCCGAGAACAAGGCGCAACAGCTCGAAGGGCTCGAGGTGATCCGGCGCGCGTTACACAATGACGTCTTCTCGTTCGTCGGCGAGCACTACAAGATCCCGCCGCGCGGACTGGTCCCCAGAGGCATCCAAACGCCCTACCCGCCGATTCACATGGCAGCCGGCAGTCCCGAATCTGTCAGAGCTGCAGCTGAACTCGGAGTCGGCGCCATCGTGGGAGGCTTCTACCTCGGATTCGATTTCCTTGAGAACATGCTCGGTATCTACGACGAGGCCCTCGCATCGGCCACCCACACCTATCCCCTGCAGGCTGAAAAGCTGGTGGCCGTTGCCGGCGGTATGCACTGCGCGCAGACGCGGGAGGAAGCCCACCTGTGGGCGCGCCACCTGACCGAAACGGTCGCGCTCTCGACAGACGCCTATGAGCGCTTGTCCAAGCTTTCGGCCGACTACCAGTACATGGGTGCGGTGAAGAACATCGATTTCAGCGATGAGCGCTACATGTTCGAGGACTCGGCCGGCTTCATCGTCGGTGACCCCGACGACTGCATCGCCCAGGTTCAGCGGTACGTGGATCTCGGTGCCGATGCACTGGTCATGCGCATCGACGGTCTACCGCATGCCGAACTGATGAAATCGATCGAACTCTTCGGCAAGTACGTCATCCCGAAGTTCAAGAACCCCCGGGCCGTCGTTCGTCCCTCCGACGCAATCCTGGATGACATCCGCAGCCTCCGACCCGCACACTACGCCGAAATCGAAGCGTTCGAATCTGCACAAGCCCTGAACAACAACACCATCCAGGTTGGAGAAGCCCGATGACCGCGACAGCCACCGATGACATCTACCGCCGCTATCCCGATGAGATCCGGATCGAGCGCAGGCCCAACGGGGTGCTGCTGATCACGCTGAATCGCCCGGACCAGTTGAACTCCCTGACGATGCCGATGTTCGAATACATGGCCGATATCTGGATCGACGTCGACCGTGACCCGCTGACCAAAGTTGCCGTCATCACCGGTGCCGGACGCGGATTCTGCACGGGGATGGATGTCTCGCAGCCGGACCCGAGCCTGGATGACGCCATCGCACTCATGGAGGTGGAACGGCGCCGCCTTTCCGCGCTGCTCAACATGGACAAACCGCTCATCTCGGCGATCAACGGTCCCGCTGTGGGCTGGGGCCTGTCCATGGGACTGCTTGCCGACATCAGCGTCGCGGCCGATGACGCGATTCTGATGGACGGCCATACCCGGGTCGGCGTCGTCGCCGGCGACCACTCCTCGCTCATCTGGCCGCTGTTGGTCGGCATGGCCAAAGCCAAGTACTACCAGTTGACCTCGACACGCCTCACCGGACGAGAAGCCGAACGCATCGGGCTGGTCAGCATCGCCGAACGCGCCGAGGACGTGCTGGATCGCGCGTTGGCGATCGCCGACGACCTCGCCAGTGGATCCCAACAGGCGATCCGCTGGACAAAACGCTCGTTGAACACCGGCTGGCTCACCAACGCGCTTCCTCAACAGGAGCTTTCGGCGGCACTGGAAACTCTCGGGTTCGCGGGAGCCGATTATCTCGAAGCGCGACAGGCCTTCCGGGAGGGGCGCAGGCCGGTGTTTCCATCCGCAGGTGGCCAGGACGCGCAACCCGCGGCGACCGACCATGTAACCGTCGGCTGAGCAGGCGATGACCAAACCCGAGGATGTGCCGCCGACCGGGCTCACACTCGACGATCACGACGGGGTGCTCGTGGTCACGCTGAACCGCCCGCCGGCCAACGCACTGAACCGAGCCGTCATCGGCGAGCTGACGGACCTTTTCGCCGGGCTCACCGCATCTGCCGACGCCCCCGCGGTGGTCCTCACCGGCCACGGCGATCGGTTCTTCAGCGCCGGCGGTGATATCAAAGAGCTCGAAGGGGTCGCTGCCGATCAGATCGACGGACGAATGCGAGCTTTCCACTCGTTGCTGATGGTGCTCGACCGATATCCTCGTCCGGTGATCGGTGCCATCAACGGGTACTGCGTCGGTGGCGGCATGGAGATCGCCCTGTTCACCGACACCGTGTTGGCGGTCGAGCATGCCCAGTTCGGCTTTCCCGAGATCAAGCACGGACTCCTGCCCGCCGACAAAGGCATCCAGCGCGCCATCCGGATCCTCGGGGCGCGCGCCACCCGCGCGATGTTGTTGTCGGGAGAGCTTTTCGGTGTGCAGCACGCCGCCGCACTCGGTCTCGTCGACAGGATCGTCGATCGCGCACAACTGCTGCCTTCCGCCGTCGCCGTCGCCGAGGAGGCTTCGGTGAAGGCGCCCGTGCTCTACCACGCACTCAAGCGCAGCGTGAACAGCCCGGATGACGCTGCGGACGAGAATTCACTGCACCGCACCCTGCACGACGCCGCCGCCTACTTCGACGATCCCGTCGCGCGCGCCCTGCGCGGGGGCTGGAGCGTCCAGCGCACACGAGAACGTCCGCACGCAGCCACACGACAGCCGCATATCCGGCGGCCTGCAGAGGAATCACACTGATGGCACCAGACACTCCCGCTTCGCCGCACCCGGCCGATAGCAACGGCACCCACCCGGTACCGGTACTGCGCGATGTCTCGCGGTTCGAGGCGGTGCCCCGAACCTTCGCCCAGCTGCTGCACGACCGAGCCCGGCACGAGCCCGACACAGTCGCCTTCTACACCTGGGAATCGGGTGCCCAACACCGCACCACCTGGGGTGAGTATGCCGAATCCGTTCGTCGGGTCGCACTCGAACTGGACAGTTCGGGTGTACGTCCGGGTGACCGGGTGGCCATCATGTCGTCGGCCCGCGCGGAGTGGGTGGTGGCGGCGCTGGCCATCCTCAGCGTGAACGCCGTGCTGGTCGGGGTATACCCCACCAGCTCGCAGCAGGAGCTCGCGCAGGTACTTGAAACATGCGGTGTGTCGGCGGTTTTCGCCGACGGTCAGCCGGCTCTGGAGAAGGTGGCCGCGGTAGCACCCCGGTTGGACAACCTGCGCGCCGTGATCGGATTCGATGTACGGCCCGCAGGTATGCCCGACACCGTCTCGGCCGGCGAGTGGCATTCGCTCCTTGCTGCCGGCGGGGCTCGGGACGCCGCCGTCTCCGGCCGGTTCGCCGATCTCGTGGCCCAGGGAGATATCGACCAACCGGCGGCCCTCTTCTCCACATCGGGTTCCACGGGAGTCCCCAAGGGAGTCGTGCACACCCACCGCACACTGCAGTACTCGGTGCTGGGGGTGGCGATGACATACCCGGATATCGGTCGCACCCGCCACGACCTGGTGGGGTTCCTCGGGCTGTCGCACGTCGCGCCCGCCCTCATCGGCGTATTCGCACCGATCATGACCAAACTCGTGATCACCTACTGCACGATGGAACAGCGTCTCCCTGCCCTCACCGGGGTCCGCCCGACCGCCGTGGTCTGGCCACCGCGAATGCACGAGAAGCTGGCCAGTGAGGTTTTGCAGACGGTCACACACTCGGGTCGGCTCTTCGGCATCAAGTATGCGGCGGCAATGCAGATCGCCCGACGCGTCGGTGCGTACAGGTGGGCAAACCGCAGGCCGCCCAGATACCTCGATGTGCTCTACGGCATCTGTCTGAGGACAGTGTTCCTGCCGCTGCGCGCGCGGGTGGGAATGGACCGGATCAGGGTGAGCTGGACCGCCTCGGGCAGCATGCCGCCCGATGTGGCCGCGCTGTGGCATATGTGGGGCCTCGATCTGCGCGAGCTCTACGGTACGACAGAGACCTGTGGTGCGGTGCTGGCCCAGTGGGACCGGCCCTTTCCCAAACCCGGCACCATCGGCAAGAGCATGCCGGATCCGCGCTGGGCGGCGCGCGTGTCCTCCGACGGCGAGTTGCAGGTGCGTACACCAAGTCTGTTCACCGGCTACTGGAACGACCCACAGGCCACCTCCGATGCGATCCAGGATGGGTGGTACAGCACTGGGGACCTGGTGGAACTCGACGCAGATGCCGAGGTGAAGATCATCGGCCGATCCAAGGATCTGATCAAGACCAGCGGCGGAAAGTCGGTCAGCCCGCAACCGATAGAGGTGAAGCTGAAATCCAGTCCGCTGTTGGAAGAGGCCATCGTGGTCGGTGAGGGGCGCAAGTACCTCACCGCGCTGTTGGCCGTCAGCGCGAAAACACAGACGATGAGCGCCGAGGAGCGCGATATCCTGCTGCGCCGATGGATTGACGGGGTCAATGCCGAACTCTCCCGGCCGTTGCAGATCAAGGACTTTCGGGTCATCCCCCGAGAGCTGTCGCCCGAAGCCGGTGAGCTCACGCTCAAGGGCACCATCCGTCGCGCCAACGTGGTTGCCTCGTTCGCCCACCTCGTCGACGAAATGTACGACGGGAGCGAACACGACGTCATCGCCGGTCAGGCCCGCTTCATCAGGGGTGACCGTGGCTAGCATCGGCACCATCCCGTCCGGGGAAGTACGCATCGAGCACCTCACCAGCCCGGAGATCGGCAACGCCGTGGCGGCGGGATTCCGCACGGCGATCCTGCCCTTGGCCGCAATCGAACAACACGGCGGGCACCTTCCGCTGTCCGTGGACGCCGATCATGCAGACGAGCTCGCACTTCTGATCGCCCGCCGGCTCGGCAACGCCTTGGTACTTCCGACCGTCAGGGTCGGATACTCACCGCATCATCTCGAATTCGCGGGGACGCTGTCCCTTCGACCGTCCACGCTGGAGTCGATCTGTGTCGACTACGCGGCACATCTCGCCCAGCACGGGTTCGAGCGGGTCGTCCTGTTCTCCGGGCATATCGGAAACTATTCGGTGATGCGGGATTTCGAGTCCCGCCTGCAGCAGCGGCTGGCCCCATTGACTGTCATCGTGTTCACCGACGCTGCCGCGATACTGGACGCGTGGCGGATCTGTGCGGCCAGGATCTCCGGTTTGGGCGAGAATGTCGGCGGCCATGCAGACATTGCCGAAACATCGGTGATGCTGGTGCTGGATCCGGACAAGGTGCGCACCGAACGATTTACGCCCGGACGGCCCGTCGGTGCCGACCGCGCCATCGTCGACGAGGCGATGCGCGACGGAATCCACTCGGTCTCGCCCAACGGCATACTCGGTGACCCGGCCGGTTCCTGTGCGGCCATCGGGACGGCCTGCCTCGAGACGGTCTCGACCCTGATTGCCGACTATGCGCGCGAAAATGGCGCCTGAGCACGACCGGCAGCCATCCAACCGGAAAACCTAGCCCAGAACAGCAAAGGTGCCGTGCCGTGAACAATCTCGAACCCGTACGAACAGGCGACCCCTCGCTGGACGTCTCCAGACTGCGCAAGCTCTACGGTCGTTACCCCACCGGCGTTGCCGCGTTGTGTGCATTACGCGAAGGGGCACCGGTCGGCATCGTTGCGACATCATTCGTGCCCGTCTCGATGGATCCCGCGCTCGTCTCGGTCTGCGTCCAGCACACGTCCACCACCTGGCCGGTGCTCTCCAACGGTGATCATCTCGGAGTCTCGGTGCTGTCCTCGAAACATCAGGCGGCATCTCGGCAGCTCTCGGCCAAGAATGGCGACCGGTTCGGCGGCCTGTCCTGGTACAGCACCGCTTCTCAGGCCATTTTTCTCGACGACGCGGCCGCCTGGTTCGACTGCAGCATCTCGACCGCCATTCCGGCCGGTGACCACGACGTGGTCATCCTGCAGGTCAATTCCGCGGGTCTCAACGAATCGAGCACTCCCCTGGTATTTCACGACAGCCGCTATCACAGCCTCATCGGGACCGATGCGTCATGAGAACGACGAGCCAATCGATCACATCCGCCGCCGATGAACTGGCATCGGGTCGCCCCGTCCTGCTCGGCCACGGTCGCCCGGGTGCGGAACTGACCGATATCGTGCTGGCGGGAGCCCTGGCCGCGCCCGCGTGGACAGCATGGGCGATCCGGAACACCTCGGGATTCCTCTGTGCCGCAATGCGTTCAAGCCACGCCGATGCACTGGGGCTGCCGGCCATGGTACCGATCGAGAGCCAGAGCCCAAAAGTGCCCTCATTCGCCGTCGGCGTGGACGCGGCGGAGGGCATCGGCACGGGCATCAGTGCCGTCGATCGCGCACACACGGCTCGGTTACTGGCTGACCCCGCGACGCGAGCCGAGGATCTGGTGCGGCCCGGGCATGTGGTACCGATCAGGGCCGCCGAGCACGGCGTGCTGCAGCGGCGCGCCGCGGCCGAAGCCGCGATCGACCTGTGTGGCATCTCAGGATTGACGCCGCTGGCGCTGACGGCGACGCTGCTCGACGAACACAGTGGACGACTTCTGCATGGCAAGGAATCCGTCGCTTTCGCCCGCGAGCACGGCCTCACACTGGTCACCGTCGAGGACATCGTCGTCCACCTCCTCCATCACGGCAGGGGAACGTCGGGACGTATCCACCGCATCCCCCTCTCGGGTAGGCAGATCCGTAGCAGATCAACGCTCGTCATCGACGTCGAGGACAACCTGACCGGCGCGCGACACACGGTCATGACAGCGCCCTCGCCGGCCCGGCGGGTGCCCTCGGTGTACATCGTCGACGAATGCGTGCACCGCGATCCGTTCGGACCCCGCTGCGACTGCCGGTCACGGTTCGAGGACTACCGGGAGCGGGTTGAAACCACCGGCGGAATGCTGATCTACCTGCGCAAGGGACGATCCCACCGGACCGCTGCGGTGGCAGATGACGCTGTGGCACAGGGATGTATCACGGCGACGATGCGGCATTTCGGACTCGAGAAAGCTCATGTGACGGGATGGCCGGGCGATGGTGCGACCGGCACGCACCGTCTGCTGCAGTTGCCGGCGGGTACGGGCTCGGTATCGGAGTGGTCTGAGATCATCGCGAACAGCGTTCTCGAACCGGCCTATTGAACCTTTTCTCACACTGTCGCGAAACAGCCGACAGCGTCTTCATCTGGAGGAGAACACCATGGCTGGACTAGACACCACCCTCACCCCGGTCCGCTTCCTGCAACGCGCAAGCGATGTCATGCCGGACAAGATTGCGATCGTCGACGGTGAGCGCCGGTGGACCTACCGTCAATTCGCCACCGCAGTACAGCAACTGGCCAGAGCGCTGCGTGCATCCGGGGTGATCGACGGCCAGCGCGTCGCCGTCCTGGCCGGCAATTCGGCCGAGATGCTGATGGCGCACTACGCGGTCCCACTGGCGCGGGGGGTGTTGGTCGCCATCAACACCAGACTTGCGTCCGACGAAGTCGGCTACATCTGCCGACATTCGGGTGCTCGAATTGTGTTCGGCGACAGTAACCTCCTGCAAGGCCTGGATACCACGCATCCCGACTTCACCGACGTCGAGGAATGGATCGAACTACCGGCCGTCGACGGCACGATCTCGGCCGTCGCGCCGGTGGTCGGCTACCCGCAGTTCCTGACGCGGGGAGCCGGCGCCGAGCTGCCGTGGGACATCGACGATGAGACCCGCACGATATCGATCAATTACACCTCGGGTACCACCGGCCGCCCGAAGGGCGTCATGTACTCCCATCGTGGCGCCTACCTTTCTGCACTCGGCGGCGTACACCACTCCGGGTTCAGCCAGTCGACGAGGTATCTGTGGACGCTGCCCATGTTCCACTGCAACGGATGGTGCGCGACATGGGGTGTCACCGCCGCGATGGGCACCCATTTCTGTCTCAGAGCGGTCCGCGCCGACACGGTGTGGACGGCAATCGACGAACACCACATCACTCACCTCAACGGAGCCCCAACGGTTCTCACGATTCTCGCGCATGCCGAACAGGCTCACCCGCTTGCCACTGCGTTGACCATCTCCAACGGCGGTGCCCCGCCGAGCCCCACCATCATCGCCGCCATCCGAAAGCTCGGCGCGACCATCGTGCACGTCTACGGCCTCACGGAGACCTACGGCCCGTACACCGTCTGCGAACCTCAGCCCGAATGGACCGGGTACGACGAGGGTCGTCAGGCCGAGCTGATGGCACGACAAGGCGTGGGGCTCATCACCGGTGAGCGCGTCCGGGTGGTTCGAAACGAACTCTCGCCCACAGGAGAACTGGTCGATGTCATCGCTGACGGAACGGAGATGGGCGAGATCGTCATGCGCGGCAACGGGGTGATGAAGGGCTACTACCGCGACGAGGATGCCACCCGTGAGGCCACCGTCGGCGGCTGGTTTCATTCCGGCGATCTCGGCGTCATGCATGCCGACGGCTACGTTCAACTCCGAGACCGCGCAAAGGATATCGTGATCTCGGGCGGAGAGAACATCTCCACCATCGAGGTGGAGCACGCGATCCTCTCGCATCCTGCGGTACTCGAAGCGGCCGTCGTCGGCACACCCGACGACACGTGGGGCGAGCGACCCAAGGCGTTCGTGGTGACCAAGGACACGGGCATCCTCGAGGCGGGCGAACTCATCGCCCATGTCAGGTCGCATATCGCCGCGTACAAAGCACCGAGCGCAGTCGAGTTTGTCGATGCCCTGCCCAAGACATCGACGGGCAAGGTTCGCAAGAACGAGCTTCGCGATGCCGAATGGCAAGGGCATTCGGCCCGCATCAAGGGATAGCCCCGATCGGCACAGGTCCCATTCACAGAGAAGAGAAGATGAGCGCGTCAGGCAAGTCGTCATTCGATCTGTTCAAGCTACCGGAGGAGCTCCGGGAACTCCGGGCGGTGATCCGCGGTCTGGCCGAAAAAGAGATCGCCCCGCACGCCGCTGAATGCGACCGGGATTCCCGGTTTCCCCGCGAGGCATCGGAGGCATTGGCGGCTGCGGGGTTCAATGCCGTGCATGTGCCCGAAGAGTTCGGTGGCCAAGGTGCAGACTCGGTGGCGGTCTGCATCGTGATCGAAGAGGTGGCCCGTGTCGATGCCTCGGCTTCGTTGATTCCCGCGGTCAACAAGCTGGGAACCATGGGGTTGATCTTGCGGGGAAGCGAGGAGCTGAAGAAGGCGGTCCTGCCCGACCTGGTCGGCGGGGCACTGGCCTCCTACGCCCTGTCCGAACGAGAGGCCGGCTCCGATGCCGCAGGCATGAAGACCCGCGCCAAACCCGTCGGCGACGACTGGCTCCTCAACGGGACCAAGGCCTGGATCACCAACGGTGGAGAGTCGACCTGGTACACGGTGATGGCGGTGACCGACCCGGACAAGGGCGCCAAGGGCATCTCGGCGTTCATGGTGCATCGCGATGACGAGGGTTTCACCGTCGGCCCCAAGGAGCGCAAGCTGGGGATCAAGGGGTCACCGACTGTCGAGTTGCACTTCCAGAACTGTCGCATTCCCGGTGACCGCATCATCGGGGAGCCCGGCACCGGTTTCACGACTGCCTTGGCCACGCTCGACCACACCCGTCCGACAATCGGTGCCCAAGCGGTCGGAATCGCCCAGGGGGCACTCGACGCCGCGATCGCTTACACCCGGGACCGTCGGCAGTTCGGGAGATCGGTCAGCGAGTTCCAGGGGTTGCAGTTCATGCTCGCCGACATGGCGATGAAGGTCGAGGCTGCCCGTCTCATGGTCTACAGCGCGGCCGCGCGGGCCGAACGAGGCGAGCCCGACCTGAGTTTCATCTCGGCCGCGTCGAAGTGTTTCGCCTCCGATATCGCGATGGCCGTCACCACCGACGCGGTGCAGCTGTTCGGCGGCGCGGGTTACACCGTGGACTTCCCCGTCGAGCGGTTCATGCGCGATGCCAAGATCACGCAGATCTATGAGGGCACCAACCAGATCCAGCGCGTCGTCATGAGCCGCGCCCTGCTGGCCTGACCCCACCGCCGAATCTGAAGTGGATGGCGACTTCGCGCGCAGATCTCGCGATCTACTGCAGATTCGGCGTTACGGCTGGTGCGGCCAGTGCGCACGCCACTCGTCGGCGCCGATGGGCTCCGGCGGGGTGTCCCCGATCGGCGCACCACCGCGGGCCGCCACGACATTCTTCTCGGCGGCTCGCACGGTATCCATGAACTCCAATACTTCGGTGCGCAAGGCATTCTCGGCATCGGTATCCGGACCGACGTGCACCACTCGCAGTCCCGCGGGCACCAGATCGTCGGGCAGGCCGGCACCGGTGACCCGCTCCAGCACCTTCTGGGTCAACGCCAGCGCGGGCTGACCGGTCGGCACATCGTCCATGCAGGAGTCGCGAACCTTCTCGGTGCGTTTGCGTTCCTCCCACTGGGCCAGCTGCTGTTCCAGCGAGACCGACTCCCCGGCGAGCACACCGGCCGCACGGTGACCTAGCTTGCGTACCAGCGCATCGGCCACGTCATCGATATCGAAGGCGCCGGCGGGGGCGTCCTGGGCGATGCGGGCGTGAAACAGCACCTGCAACAAGACATCTCCGAGTTCGGTGCGCAGCTCGTCGAGATCGCCACTGCGGACCGCGTCGAACAACTCGTAGGTCTCCTCCAGCAGATACCTGCGCAACGAGTCGTGGGTCTGCTCGCTCTCCCACGGACCGTCGGTGCGCAGCCGATCCATGATCACCACGGCGTCGACCAGCCGCTCCCCGACCTGCGGGCCGGGTGCCGCGATCAGGGTGGCACCGGCGGCCAGGCTGGCCTTCACCGCGGGGTGCTGGGGATCCGAGGACAACAGCACCGGCGCCTGACCGGAGGCATTGGGCAGGTACGGCCGGGCCGAGGGCAACGACCACGGCACCTTGATCGGCATCTCCTCGGTGTAGGCAACGTCGCCGACCAGCAGGGCGACTGCTTCCACCGGCACCAGCGACGGCCGGCGCGGATCGACGAGGACGACCGTCGTCACCGGTCTGCTCCGGCCTCGGATATCGCTGTGCCACCGGTGATGTCGACCTCGTCGGCGGCTCGGCCGTCGAGCGCCAACAGCATCCCCGCCACCGCTTGCAGCAGGTCCAGATCGCGGATGCGCGGTGCACCGACCCCACTGCCCGCCCGCGGAATCGGGACCTGGACCGTCGAGGTCGTGGCACGGTAGGCCGAGCCCGGGTAGATGCGCTTGAGCCGCAACTGGCCGGAGTCCTGCAGCGTCAGCGGTGACACCTTCAGGGTGGAGTCCGAGACGGTGGACACCTCGGTGACGCCGTACTCGCGGCACAGCAGCCGCAACCGGGCCACCGCGACCAGACGCTGAGCGGGATCCGGCAACGGGCCGTAGCGGTCGACGAGCTCGTCGATGACGCGGGCCACCCCGGCGCTGTCCGAGGCGGCGGCCAGTCGCCGATAGGCCTCCAGACGTAGCCGGTCGCTGCCGATATAGTCGGGTGGCAGGTGCGCATCGACCGGCAGGTCGATCCGGACGTCCTTCTGTTCCTCCTGTGAGACAACGGTTTTACCGTCGACGGCGGCGCGGTAGGCCTCGACTGCCTCACCGACCAGCCGCACGTACAGGTCGAACCCGACACCGGCGACGTGCCCGGACTGTTCGACACCCAGCACATTGCCGGCGCCGCGGATCTCCAGATCCTTCATGGCCACCGCCATCCCGGCACCCAGGTCGTTGTTCTGGGCGATGGTCGCCAACCGGTCGTGAGCGGTCTCGGTGAGCGGTACCTCGGGCGGATACAGGAAGTAGGCGTATCCGCGTTCCCGGCTACGCCCGACCCGGCCGCGCAGCTGGTGCAGCTGGGAGAGACCGAAGGTGTCGGCCCGCTCCACGATCAAGGTGTTGGCGTTGGAGATGTCCAGACCCGTCTCGACGATGGTGGTGCACACCAGGATGTCGAACTCGCGATTCCAGAAGCCCTCGACGGTCTTCTCCAGGGTCTCCTCGGCCATCTGACCGTGCGCCACGACGACCCGCGCCTCTGGCACCATCGCCTGTACCCGCGCGGCGGCCTGGTCGATCGACTTGACCCGGTTGTGGATATAGAAGGCCTGCCCGTCGCGCAGCAGTTCGCGGCGCAGCGCGGCGGCGACCTGCTTGTCGTCATGCGGGCCGACATAGGTCAGCACCGGGAAACGCTCCTCGGGCGGGGTGAGGATGGTCGACATCTCGCGGATACCGGCCAGGCTCATCTCCAGGGTGCGCGGGATCGGGGTCGCACTCATGGTGAGCACGTCGACGTGGGTGCGCAGGCTCTTGATGTGTTCCTTGTGCTCGACGCCGAAACGCTGCTCCTCGTCGACGATGACCAGACCGAGATCCTTCCAGCGCACCGCGGTCTGCAGCAGCCGGTGCGTGCCGATCACGACATCGACCGAGCCGTCGACCATTCCGTCCAGCACGGCCTTGGACTCGCTCGGGTCGGTGAACCGCGACAGTCCCTTCACGGTCACCGGGAAACCGGCCATCCGCGCGCTGAAGGTCTGCAGGTGCTGATCGGCGAGCAGCGTCGTGGGCACCAGCACCGCGACCTGCTTACCGTCCTGCACCGCCTTGAACGCCGCGCGCACCGCGATCTCGGTCTTGCCGTAGCCGACGTCACCGCAGATGACCCGGTCCATCGGAACCGGTTTCTCCATATCGGATTTGACCTCGGCGATGGCGGTCATCTGGTCCATGGTCTCGGTGAACCCGAACGCATCCTCCATCTCGGCCTGCCACGGGGTGTCCGGGCCGAAGGCGTGCCCGGGCGCGGCCTGCCGCTTGGCGTACAGCGAGACCAACTCACCGGCGATCTCACGAACGGCCCTGCGCGCCTTGGTCTTGGTGTTGGTCCAGTCGCTGCCGCCGAGCCGGCTCAGCGTCGGCGCCTGCCCACCGACGTAGCGGGACAGCTGATCGAGCGAGTCCATCGGGACGTAGAGCTTGTCGGTGCCGCCACCGCGCTTGGCCGAGGCGTATTCGAGCACCAGGTACTCCCGCCGTGCCCCACCGATGACGCGTTCGGTCATCTCGACGAACTTGCCGATGCCGTGCTGATCGTGGACCACCAGGTCACCGGCCGCCAGCGCCAGCGGGTCGACGACGTTACGGCGTTTGGCGGCAAGGCGTTTGCCGTCGGTGGCGGCGACCCGGTTACCGGTCAGATCGGTCTCGGTGATGATCACCAGGTTGGCGCCGGGGATGACGACACCGTCGTGCAGCGGCCCCTTGAGCACCCCGACCACCCCGGCGGGCGGCTGCGCGCCGGGCTCCAACAACGTTGCGGGCGTATCGGCTTCGGCCAGCTGCTCGACGACGCGGTGCGCGGTGCCGGTGCCCGGGGTGACCACGACGCCGTAACCCCCCGTGGCGACGTGGGCGCGCAGCATCGCGAAGATCTCCTCGACCGCGTGCTGCGAGCGGGCGGACGGCGCGGGCCGGACATCGAGTTCGATGGCGGATTCGTCGTTGAGCTGGCTCAGCGTCCACCAGTGCGTGGCCGTGGCACGCACCTCGTCGAGCTCGCGGAAACCCGACCCGCCGAGCGCTTCGACGTCCACCGGGGCGGCGCCACCGATGGCGGCCACCGACCAGGACGCCTCCAGGAACTCGCGACCGGTACGGATCAGGTCCGCCGCGCGCGAGCGCACCTTCTCGGGGTCACACACCAGCACCGGGGTTCCCTCGGGCAGATGGCTGGTCAACAGCGTCAGCTCGGTGGGCTCCAACACCGGCAGCAGCGCCTCCATCCCGTCGACCGGGATGCCCTCGGACAGTTTGGCCAGCATGTCGCCGATGGATCCGGCGATGGTGTTGTCGGTCTGGGGCTGGGCGTCGACCAGCTGGGCCGCGCGTTGCTTGACCTGTTCGGTGATCAGGATCTCGCGGCAGGCCACGGCGTCGACGCGGCGGATCTCGATCTCGGTGATGGAGCGCTGATCGGCGACCGAGAACATCCGCATCTCGGACACCTCGTCGCCCCAGAACTCCACGCGCACCGGATGTTCGGCGGTCGGCGGGAAGATGTCCAGGATGCCGCCGCGGACGGCGAACTCGCCGCGCTTGGCCACCATGTCCACCCGGGTGTAGGCCAGCTCGACCAGCCGCGCGATCGTCTCGTCGAAATCCGAATCGGCACCGACGGCCAATGTCACCGGCTCGATCTCGCCGAGACCGGCCAGCATCGGTTGCAACAGCGACCGGGCGGTGGTGACCACCACCTGCAGGGGCGGGCCGAGGTGCTCGTCATCGGGGCGGGCCAGCCGGCGCAGCACCAGCATCCTGACCCCGACCGTCTCGACCCCTGGTGAGAGCCGCTCGTGCGGCAGCGTCTCCCAGGATGGGAACAGGGCGACGGCCTCCCCGAACACGGCCTTCAGTTCGGCGGTCAGGTCATCGGCTTCGCGGCCGGTCGCGGTGACGACGAGCAGCGGGCCGGTACGAGCCAGCGCGGCCGCGGTGAACAACCGCGCGCTGGCCGGACCGACCATCGCCAGCGTGTCCGGCCGGCCTTGGGCGCGGTCGATCAGATCCAGGAAGGTGGGCGAGGTGAGCGCCAGGTCGACGAGCCCCGCGATCGGGATTTGGACATGAGTGTGCCCCGGTGCGGTCATGATGACTCCATCGTAGGCGGCCTGCGTCCGGTCCGAAATTCGGTGCGGGATCGCCCTAACCGGCTAGTCCGCGGTATCGGTCAACTGCGGGTCGGCCTCCAGATGGGTGAGCCCGTTCCACACCACGTTGACCACGTGCGCGGCGACCACTTCCTTCGTGGGTTCGCGGACGTCGAGCCACCACTGCGCGGTCATCGACACCGACCCGACCAGCGCCTGGGCGTACAGCGGCGCCAGATCCGGGTCCAGACCGCGGCGGGAGAAATCCCCGGCCAGGATCGAGGCCACCTGGTTGACGGCGTCGTTGAGCAGCGTGGCGTAGGTGCCCGAGGTGATGGCCGCCGGCGAGTCCCGGATCAGGATGCGGAAGCCGTCGGTGTGCTCCTCGACGAAGGTCAGCAGGGCCAGCGCGACGCGCTCCACGCGCACCCGCGAGCGGTTGTTGGTCAGCGAGGACGTGATGCCGTCCAACAGTGCCGACATCTCGCGGTCGACGACGACGGCGTAGAGGCCTTCCTTACCCCCGAAATGCTCGTACACCACGGGTTTGGAGACATTGGCCCGCTGGGCCACCTCCTCGATGGAGGTACCGTCGAATCCCCGCTCGGCGAACAGCGACTTGGCGATCTCGATGAGCTGCTGACGGCGTTCGCTGCCGGTCATCCGGGCGCGCGGCGCACGGACGTCTTTCTCGGGTGCTGCCACGCCCATGACCTTAGTCGGCTTGCACTAGAGTCTCGGAGTGATCGGTCCGTCGTGGTGTAATCGGCAGCACCTCTGATTTTGGTTCAGATAGTTCAGGTTCGAGTCCTGGCGACGGAGCTCACCAGCCGCGAGCGACCCAAACCACAGCGTCGACGGTGTGTCCGCGGGTAGGCACTCCTCGGCCGCGGAGGAGGAATACGTGTCCACCGAAACAGCCGTGATCATTCTCGCCGCGGGAGCGGGCACCCGGATGCGCTCGGCCATCCCGAAGGTCCTGCACCCCCTGGGCGGGCGCACGATGCTGGGCCACACCCTGCACGCCGTCACGGCCCTGGACCCGCAGCACGTCACGGTCGTCATCGGCCACGGACGCGACCAGGTCAGCGCCGAGATCGACCGGTTCTCCGGCGGCACCGTCACCGTCACCGCCGTCGTCCAGGAGCAGCAGCTGGGCACCGGTCACGCCGTCGGCGTCGGGTTGACCGGGCTGCCCGCCGATTTCGCCGGGACCGTCATCGTCACCACCGCCGATGTGCCCCTGCTCGACGGTGCGACGCTGTCCGCCCTGGCCACGGCACATGCCGGCGCGGGTGTGACGATCCTGACCACCACGCTCGATGATCCGACCGGCTACGGCCGGATCATCCGCGACGGCGACGGCGGCGTCACCGCGATCGTCGAACATGCCGATGCCGACGCCGCCCAGCGCTCCGTCGCGGAGATCAACTCCGGGGTGTACGCCTTCGATGCCGCGGCACTGCGCGCGGCGCTGACCCAGCTGCGCACCGACAACGCCCAGGGTGAGCTCTATCTCACCGATGCGATCGCGCTGATCCGCAACCAGGGTCTGCCCGTCCAGGCCGAACATGTCGCCGACACCGCGCTGGTCTCCGGCGTCAACGACCGGGTGCAGCTCGCCGCGCTGGGCGCCGAGCTGAACCGCCGGATCATCGAACGCCACCAGCGCGCCGGGGTCACCGTCACCGACCCGGCGACCACCTGGATCGACGTCGATGTCGAGATCGGCCCCGACACGGTCATCGCGCCCGGCACCCAGCTGCTGGGTGTCACCTCGATCGGCGCCGACTGCACCATCGGGCCGGACACCACCCTGACGTCGATGGAGGTCGGCGACGGCGCCACCGTCATCCGCACCCACGGCGAGCTGTCGGTGATCGGTCCGGGTGCCACCGTCGGCCCGTTCACCTATCTGCGGCCCGGGACCACGCTGGGTGCCGGCGGCAAGCTGGGCGCGTTCGTCGAGACCAAGAACTCGACCATCGGGGCGGGCACCAAGGTGCCGCACCTGACCTATGTCGGCGATGCCGATATCGGCGAGCACAGCAACATCGGCGCATCCAGCGTCTTCGTCAACTACGACGGTGAGACCAAACAGCGCACCACCATCGGATCGCACGTCCGGACCGGCTCGGACACCATGTTCGTCGCACCGGTGAGCGTCGGCGACGGCGCCTACACGGGGGCGGGCACGGTGCTGCGCGATGACGTCCCCCCGGGTGCGCTCGCGGTCTCGGACAACGCCCAGCGGACCATCGAGGGATGGGTGCTGCGCAAGCGCCCGGCGAGTGCGTCCGCCGAGGCGGCCCGCAAGGCCGGGGCCGGCGGGGAGTAACCGGTCACCACCGACCCGCGAGCGCTCCCTGCACGGCATCGGCCAGGTCGTCAAGACCGGCGCGTTCGGCATCGTCGAACTCCTGCCGATCGACAGTGCCCACCAGCCGGGACAACTGCCCGCTGATACTCGCCGCGTGCACCGAGCCTGCGCACCAGGCAAGGTCGCGTAACAGCCGCAGCAGAGCCGACAGCACCGCGGCATCGGAAGCGCCGTATCGGCGCGGTTGCGCCGTCGCGATGTCGAGCAACTCGGCGAACTCGGGGCCGGGGACAACGGCACGGACGTGCCCGTCGTCGTCATAGTGCAACGTGCAGCCGAGCCGGCGTTCCGCCAGCCGGCACAGCAGCGCCGATACGTGACCGATCGCGTGCACCGCCGTGGTCGGATCGTTGATCCCGGGCGAGAGCGCCTTGACCGCGACATCTGTCAGCTGCCGGACCGCGTAACCGATGTCTTGGACGGGGGTGCGTTCATCGCCGACGGCCATTGCCTCGGCAAGACAATCCGACAATTCCTCCAGAGCGTCGTCGGCAGGCCGGTCACCGGAGGCCGACCACACCAGAGCCACCGGCGTGCCCGCCACGATCCACTCCCCCGGCTTGCGACACAGCGCCACCACCGCGTCGACGCGGGCGGCGGCCGCCACCAGCGGCGGCTCGTCCACCCCGGTCAGAAAGCCGGTGCGACGGGCCGTCACCGCCACCGCCGCGGCCGGCGGGGTGGGCGCCTCACCGTTGCGGGCGGTGTCATCGACCTCGTCGAAAACCGACTCCGCTGTGGTGACGGCGTCCACCAGGACCGCACCCAGCATCGTCTCCACGCGGATCTGGCGCACCAGGTGAGCCAGAAACAGCACCAGCCCGATGATGCTGGTGATGGCCAGCAGGTAGGCCACTGTGACCGAGATCTGCGGCACGAACTCCGCGCGGACATCGCTGTCATCGCGCACCGTGCGTAACACCGTCAGCGCGTAGGCGAATGTCGCGACGAACAGCGCCAGCGTGCGCTGAACGAAGCGGTCCCGCACGAACGTTCGCAACAATCGCGGCGAGAACTGCCCGCTGGCCAGCTGCAAGGTCACCAGAGTCAACGAGAATGTCAGCGAGGTGACCGTCATCACGGATCCGGCGATCGCGCTAAGCACGTCGCGGGCGGCCCCGGGACCCCCACCGAACAGGAAGCCCGAGATGACATCGGGTACCCCGCCGTCGACCATCTCGTCGAGGGTCGGCAGGACCACCCCGGCCAGCACGGCAGCGGCGATCCCCAGCACCGGTACCGGCCACAACCGGGTCCGCAGCGCGTCGACCATCCACGAGCGACGACGGTTGATCGCCGACCACAACGCCACCACACCACCCCCTCTTCCCGAGGGCACCGAAGCTATCAGCGGGGCGGGCGAACCCGACGCCTGATGTTGGCAATCTGGTAACCGGTGCACGACCGCCAGGAAAAGCTACGTACGATTGGCGCGTAATCGACCCCCGACTGGCAGGGCACAACAGATGAGCCACGACTGGACCGACAATCGCAAGAACCTGATGCTCTTCGCCGGCCGGGCGCACCCAGAGCTGGCCGAGCAGGTGGCCAAGGAACTCGACGTCCCGGTGACCGCGCAGACCGCGCGTGATTTCGCCAACGGTGAGATCTTCGTCCGGTTCGACGAGTCCGTGCGCGGTTGCGACGCGTTCGTCCTGCAGTCCCACCCGGCCCCGCTGAACCAGTGGCTGATGGAACAGCTGATCATGATCGACGCCCTGAAGCGCGGCAGCGCCAAGCGCATCACCGCGATCCTGCCGTTCTACCCCTACGCCCGGCAGGACAAGAAGCATCGCGGCCGCGAGCCGATCTCGGCCCGCCTGGTCGCCGATCTGCTCAAGACAGCCGGCGCCGACCGCATCGTCACCGTCGATCTGCACACCGATCAGATCCAGGGCTTCTTCGACGGCCCGGTGGACCACATGCGCGCCCAGAAGCTGCTCACCGGCTATATCGCCGAGAACTACGCCGATGACGACAAGGTCGTGGTCTCCCCCGACTCCGGCCGCGTCCGGGTCGCCGAGAAGTGGGCCGATTCGCTCGGCGGCGTCCCGCTGGCCTTCATCCACAAGACCCGCGATCCGCTGGTCCCCAACCAGGTCAAGTCCAACCGCGTCGTCGGCGATGTCAAGGGCAAGACCTGCATCCTGACCGACGACATGATCGACACCGGTGGCACCATCGCGGGCGCGGTCAACCTGCTGCGTCAGGACGGCGCCAAGGATGTGATCATCGCCGCGACGCACGGCGTGCTGTCCGACCCGGCCGCTCAGCGGCTCGCCGACTGCGGCGCCCGCGAGGTCATCGTCACCAACACGCTGCCGATCGGCGAGGAGAAGCGCTTCCCGGCGCTGACGGTGCTGTCCATCGCACCGTTGCTGGCCAACACCATCCGCGCGGTCTTCGACAACGGATCAGTGACCGGACTGTTCGACGGGTCGGCCTAGCGCGTGCGCGAGGAGTAGACATGACGGCCCGCATCTTCCACAATCCGAAGTGCTCGACCTCACGCAAGACGCTGGATCTGTTGCGTGAGAACGGGATCGAACCGGAGATCGTGCTGTACCTGAAGACTCCGCCCACCCGGGCCGAGTTGGCGGCGATGATCGCCGATGCCGGGATCGAGGTGCGCGATGCGGTGCGCAAGCGCGAATCCCTGTACAAGGAACTGGATCTGGCCCAGGCGGGCGATGACGAGTTGCTCGACGCCATGGCAGAGCACCCGATCCTGATCGAGCGCCCGTTCGTGACCACCGACAAGGGCACCCGGTTGGCCCGCCCGATCGAGAACATCCGCGAACTGTTGTGAAGAAGTTCGCCGCGGGTCTGTTGGCGTGCCTGGCGCTGGCCGGATGCGGTGACGCCACCCCCGACTACCAGTCGCTGTTGGCCACCGCCCCCACCCGCCCGACATCGCAGCCCACCTCCGACGAGACGGTCCCGCTGTCGGCGTATCTGGAGAGCGTCGGCGTCGAGGGCAAGCCGGTCGCCCCGGAAAAGCTGACCGACCTGGCCGTGACGGTGCCGCGCCCCGAAGGGTGGCGCGACTACACCAACACCAACCTCGCGGCGGGGACCCGGGTGATCGCCGATGGTGACACCTACCCCACGGCGATGCTGATGGTGTTCACCCTCAACGGCGACTTCGACACCGCCGAGGCGCTCAAGCACGCCGACGTCGACGCCGAGGTGTCACCGAACTTCAAGAAGCTCAACGGTTCTCGGGATGATTTCAAGGGCTTCCCGTCCTCGATGATCGAGGGCACCTACGAGCTGAGCGGGCAGCTGATGCAGAGCTACAACCGCATCGTGTTCGCCACCGGGACGATGCCCGACAAACCCGCGCCCGGCAAGCTCGAGCCAGAAGCCCAGAAGTACCTGGTGCAATTGACCATCACCAGTTTCGCCGACGACGCCGAGCAGCACGGACCGGACATCGAGAAGATCATCTCCGGGTTCGACGTCACCGCCAAGTAGCTACTGTGGCTCCCATGAGTTCATGGACCGCCGCCGATCTGCCCTCCTTTGCCGGCCGTCGCGTCATCGTCACCGGCGCCAACAGCGGCCTGGGACTGGTGACCGCGCGCGAGTTGGCTCGCGCGGGTGCGGCCGTCACCCTCGCGGTCCGCAACACCGACAAGGGCGCCGCGGCCGCAGCCCAGATGACCGGCGACGTCGACGTGCGGCGCCTGGACCTGCAGAGCCTGGCGTCGGTGCGGGAGTTCGCCGACGGCACCGAGGCCGTCGACGTGCTGATCAACAACGCCGGCATCATGGCCGTGCCCTACGCCAGGACCGAAGACGGTTTCGAGAGCCAGATCGGCACCAACCACCTCGGCCATTTCGCACTGACCAACCTGCTGCTGCCCAAGATCACCGACCGGGTGGTGACGGTGTCCTCGGTGATGCACCTGCTCGGCGTCATCAGCCTCAAGGATCTGAACTGGCGGGCGCGGCCCTACTCGGCGTGGCTGGCCTATGGACAGTCCAAGCTGGCCAATCTGCTGTTCACCACCGAGCTGCAGCGGCTGCTCGGCGCGGCGGGCTCACCGGTGCGCGCGGTGGCGGCCCATCCCGGCTACTCCGCGACCAACCTGCAGGGCCAGACCGGCAATGCGACCGGTGACAAGATCTTCAAAGCGGCCAACAAACTGGCCACCGACGCCGATTTCGGCGCCCGCCAGACGCTCTATGCCGCAGCCGTCGACATCCCCGGCGACACCTTCATCGGTCCGCGCTTCGGCATGCGCGGGCCCACCGGTCCGAGCCCGCGCAGCCCGCTGGCCCGCAACACCGCCACGGCGTCGGCGCTGTGGGCACTCTCCGCCCAGCTCACCGATACCGAATTTCGGATCTGAGGCCTGCGTCGGCTACCCTTGGCGACGTCACGGCGAGGGTGGTTACCAAAACACCGTTATCGACGGGAACCCATTTCGTTGGACCCTGGCCGTGTGTGAACCGGCTACAGGAGAGACAACATGGCTGCCAAGAACTCGGCTCCCAACAAACTGACCGCTACCGTGCGCACCCGCACCGGCAAGGGCGCCTCGCGCCAGGCCCGTCGCGACGGCAACATCCCGACCGTGCTGTACGGCCACGGCAGCGATCCGCAGCACCTGGAGCTCAACGCGCGTGACTTCGCCGCCGTGATGCGTCACTCGGGCACCAACGCCATCCTGACCCTGGACATCGACGGCACCGAGCAGCTCGCGCTGACCAAGGCCCTCGACATCCATCCGGTGCGCCGCAACATCCAGCACGTCGACCTGCTCGTCGTGAAGCGTGGCGAAAAGGTCGAGGTCGACGTGAACATCGTCGTCGAGGGTGACGCCGCGCCCGGCAGCCTGGTCACCCAGGAAGCCAACACCATCACCGTCGAGGCCGACGTGCTGTCCATCCCCGAGCAGCTGGTGGTGTCGGTGGAGGGTGTCGAGATCGGCACCCAGATCACCGCAGCCGATGTGGAGCTGCCCGAGGGCGTCAGCCTGATCATCGACCCGGAGACCCTTGTCGTCAACGTCGTGGCCGCCCCGACCGAGGCGGACCTCGAGGCCGAGGGCGCGGGCGAGGCTGCCGAGGGTGAGCCCGCCGCCGAGACCGCCGGCGGCGAGGCCGAGGCTGCCGACGCCGAAGCCGCCGAGTAACAGGCGCTGCTGCCGCCATGGCCGAGCCGCTACTGGTCGTCGGCCTGGGAAATCCCGGGCCCAACTACGCCAAGACCAGACACAATCTCGGTTTCATGGTGGCCGACATCCTGGCCGCCCGCATCGGGTCAGGATTCAAGGTGCACAAGAAGTCCGGTGCCGAGGTGACCACGGGTCGCCTCGGCCACCGGCCTGTTGTGCTCGCCAAACCGCGGGTCTACATGAACGAGTCGGGTCGCCAGGTCGGCCCGCTCGCCGCGTTCTATTCGATCGCCCCCGCCGACGTGGTGATCCTGCACGACGAACTGGATATCGACTTCGGCCGCATCAGGCTCAAGCTCGGCGGTGGCGAGGGCGGCCACAACGGGCTGAAGTCGGTGGCGGCGGCGTTGGGTACCAAGAACTTTCAGCGGGTGCGCATCGGTGTCGGCCGCCCGCCCGGCCGCAAGGACCCGGCCGCCTATGTGCTGGAGCCGTTCAGTTCCGTCGAGCGGCCCGAGGTTCCGATCATCTGTGAGCAGGCCGCCGATGCGACCGAGCTGCTGCTCGAGCAAGGCCTGGAGCCCGCGCAGAACATCGTGCACGCCTGGTAGGTCCCGTTCCCGGCGAACGGGCGTGTCTGCAGCCCGACACACCACCTTCAGCCCGACGTCAACGCACGCTCGTCGCGAAACTGCCCGCGGATCAACCAGACTCCCAGGGCGATGACGGCCGCGACCTCGAAGGCGACGATCCCCCGCTCGACGATGCCGAGCGGGATGATGCGGTACCACCGCAGATCGCTGACCATGCTCACCCCGATCGCGCCGAACAACACCGCCAGCCACCCGATCGCTCCGTAGGCCAGCCAGCTCGCGTGCCGGGCGCTGCGACGTCGGCGGGTGATGGCCAGCACCGCCGCGGGTAGCGAGACGAATGCCAGCAGGGTGGCCATCCGATGGATGGAACCGCTTGTGCTGGGCCCGATCTCCCAGTTGTGCTTGGGGAACGCGGCGATTCCCACCAGACCGATCACCCACAGCGACATCAGGATCGAGCCGGGCGACAGCGGCGCGACGAGCCCGGCGTGGACGAGCCCGATGAGTAGCAGGATGGACCCGAGCGCGAGTGCCAGTACGCCGGTCAGGAAGGCCCAGTCACCGGTGGTGTAGATGTACTCCGAGATGGTCGCCATGCGCAGCGTGCGGCCGGGGCGGTGTGACTGCCCGCCGATGATCGCATCCAGGGACAGGATGGCGGCCACCGAGATGGCGGCCCCGAGCACACCGAACCAACCGAGCAGGACGTGGGTGGACCGCTGCATCACACCAGGATACGGACGAGCCGGGTGGAACGAGCGTGCGAGAACTCGGCGGGCGGAGCGGAGCTAGCCCGTGACGAGGGCGACCGAGTTGGCCCGGCGCAGCTTGCCCGACGGCGTCTTCGGAATGGTGCCCGGTCCGAGCACGACGACATTGCGCGGGCGCACGTCGACCTCGGTGACCACCTCGTGGGCGACCTGATGCTCGATGCGACGCACCGCGGCGGGATCCTGGTAAGCGTTGGATTCCACTGCGACGGCGAAGGTTTCGCGCGAATGACCGGCGTCGAGGCGCACCGCGACGGCGCAGCCGGGGCGGACACCCTCGACTCGGCCCGCGGCCCGCTCGATATCGGTCGGGTAGATGTTGCGCCCGGCCATGATGATCACGTCCTTGACGCGACCGCACACCACGACGTTGCCCTCTTCGGTGATGTAGCCGAGGTCGCCGGTGTCGTACCAGCCGTTCTCGTCCTGGGTCGGCAGGAAGCCGGCCATGGTGATGTAGCCCGGGGTGACCGATTCACCGCGCAACTGGATGACACCGACGCCGCGGGTCGGCAGCACGGCACCGTCCTCGTCGACGACGCGGGCGTCCAGGTCACGCAGCAGCGGGCCCAGCGAGGCCAGCCGGCGGGTGTTGCCCTTACTCGAGGGCACCGCACGGCGCAGCGCGGCCAGCAGGTCGGCGTCGACCTCGTCGACGACCAGACCGGCGTTGCACGGGGAGAAGGAGACGGCCAGGCAGGTCTCGGCCATACCGTAGGCGGGCAAGATCGCCGAGGCCCGCAGGCCGAACGGCTTACCGGCGTCGATCAGATCCTCGACGTCGGCGGGCTCGACGGGCTCGGCGCCCGAGAGCGCGAAGCGCAGGGTGGACAGGTCGAACTCGCCCGGCTTGGCTTGGCGGCGCAGACGCTTGGCGAACAGCGCATAGGCGAAGTTCGGGGCGGCCGTCATGGTGCCCTTGTACTTGTCGATGAGGCGCGCCCACAGCAGGGTGTCGCGCAGGAAGTCCATCGGCGTCACCTTGACCAGCTCGGCACCGAAGTACATCGGGATGGTCAGGAAGCCGACCATGCCCATGTCGTGGAAGCAGGGCAGCCAGCTGACCATGACGTCGGTGTCGACGTCGTACTCGGCGCCGATGAACATGGCCTCGGCGTTGGAGTGGATGTTGCGGTGGGTGATCTGCACAGCCTTCGGCGATCCCGTCGACCCCGAGGTCAGCTGCATCAGCGCCAGGTCGTCCTCGCCGGTCTCGACCGGGTCGATCGGGTCGGCGGCCAGCAGGTCGGCCACCTTGAGGACCTTGATGCCCTTTTCTTCGAGGACCGGGATGGCGACGATGAACGGCTCGGAGACGATGACGGCCTTGAGCTCGATCATGCCGATGACGGTCATGGTGTCCTCGGCCCAGACGGCGAGGTCGGTGCGCGGGGTCGGCTGGTGCAGCATGGTGAGGCTGCCGCCACGCATCCACACACCCTGGGCGGTCGGGGCGATCTCCACCGGGAAACCGGCCAGCACGCCGACGGAGTCGCCGTGCCCGATGCCGGCGGCGGCCAGGCCACCTGCCACGCGGCGGGCGCGCTCGTGCACCTCGGCCCAGGTGTGCCGGACAGGCTCGTAGGGTTCGCCGGTGACCATGCCCCGCGTGCTTTCCTTGGCGCTGCGGTACATCTTGTCGGTAAAGCGGCTCACGGCAACCTCCTAGAGTGTCTGGGGCCGAAGCGACGTCGTCGTCGGCTCCAGGTTCCTCGCGCGTTTCCCTATATTCCGCCTGCAGGTGCACTCCTCAGGAGAGGCGCGCACACACAATTGGGACGCAGTTGTGTCTCATTCCGGTGGTCACCGGCCTTTTGCGGGCAGGCCAGATTCCACCGCACCCATCTTAAAGAACCCTTAAGTAACTGCCAAACGGATGCGCCGATTGAGGCATGTGTCACACCGCGCGCGGGTTTGATCTCCCGCGGACCGTCCTCACCGAACCGGCTCGGACACCACCCGGGCACCGTGCACCGGCCCGCTGGCCACCCGGACCGTCCGGCACACACCCGCGCCCGACAGTGCGGTACCGACGTCGACCGCGTGCGACGCGGACGCGCACAGGAATGCGCAGGTCGGGCCGGATCCCGAGACGATCCCGGCCAGGGCGCCGGCGTCCTTGCCGGCCCGCAGGGTGCGGCGCAGATCGGCGCGCAGGCTCAACGCCGCCGGTTGCAGATCGTTGCCGAGCATCGGAGCCAGCGTCTGCGGGTCACCGGTCGCCAGAGCGGCGAGCAGCGGTTCGGCATCGGCGAGGCGGGGCGGACCAGTCCACTGCGGATCGGCGCGCAACCGGTCGATCTCGCCGAACACCGCGGGCGTGGACAGGCCGTCGTGGGCGAAGGCGAACACCCAGTGGAAGGTGCTGCGGGCCAGGACCGTGGCCAGTTCCTCGCCGCGGCCGGTGCCCAGGGCGGTACCGCCGTGCAGGGCGAACGGCACATCGCTGCCCAACTGCGCGGCCATCGTGTGCAGATCGCGGCGCGGCACGCCGAGATCCCAGAGCGCGTTCATGGCCACCAGAACGGCCGCAGCATTCCCGCTGCCGCCGGCCATCCCGCCGGCCACCGGAATGGACTTGGTGATCGAGATGGACACATCGGGGGCCCGGCCGACGTGTTCGGCCATCAGTTCGGCGGCCCGCCACGCCAGGTTGCGGTCATCGACCGGAAGCGCTTCGGCCCCCTCGCCCGACATCTGCAGCGTCAGGACGTCGGCGTCGCGGACGGTCACCTCGTCGAAGAGGGACACGGCATGAAAGACGGTGGTCAGCTCGTGATAGCCGTCGGCACGCGCGTCACCGACGGCGAGATACAGGTTGACCTTGCCGGGGACCCGAACGGTGACCGAGCCCACCGACTCGGTGCCCGCCCATTCGGTGGCGGCATCCCCTGAAGAAGCAGACACCGCACGAACCTACCGCTGCGCCGGTGAAATCAACACCGGCATCGATCGCTCACGTGGTGAGATACCCCTCGTTGATCCCGCCGCTGAAGCCGACAATAACGTTTGCCAGCGGAATGTGTCAAGGATCACACCGAAGCCCGGGGTCCAGTCGCCAACGGCCCTTTAGAGGACGTAGACCGGACCGGGTCTCAACTCAGAGAGTTAGCCGCGGACGGCGTTTCGAGTGTCGGTTGGGCCGGCGCGGGCGCAGCGGACGGGGTGAACTCGCCCGACCGCTGCAGCAGCCGGACGAAGTCCGCGATGCTCAGGGTCTCGCCGCGACGAGCCGGATCGATACTGGCTGCCAGCAGGCGTTCGGCCGACTCGTTCCCGGAACCCGCCCACTCGGCGAACGCGTTACGCGAGGTCTTGCGACGCTGGGCGAAGCCGATGTCGATCAGCTCGAACACCTGCTCGCGGAAGGCGGCGTCGGTCGGCCACGGCGAATTCTCGTACCGGTCGATGCGCACCAGGCCGGAGTACACCCGCGGGATCGGCCAGAACACCGTCGGCGAGACCATCCCGTACCGGCGCACCTCACCGTAGAAGCGGACCTTCGCGCTCGGCACGCCGTAGTCCTTGCCACCGGGCTCGGCGGCCAGGCGCTCGGCGACCTCGGCCTGCACCATCACCATGACGGTCTTGATGGACGGGAACTCGGCCATCAGGTGCAGCAGCGCAGGTACCGCGATGTTGTACGGCAGATTCGCCACCAGCGCGGTGGGCTGCTCTTCGAGGTCATCGGACTTGAGCGTGAGGATGTCGCGGTTCAGCACGGTCAGCCGGCCGATCTCGCTGTGCGAGTGGTTGGCGACGGTCTTGGGCAGCTGCCTGGCGAGCACGGGATCGATCTCGACCGCGGTCACGCGGGCACCGCGGTCCAGCAGACCGAGTGTCAGCGAACCGAGGCCCGGACCGACCTCCACGACACAGTCCTGCCGGTGAATCCCGGAAGCGGACACAATTCGGCGTACGGTGTTGGCATCGTGCACGAAATTCTGCCCGAAAGCCTTCCTGGGACGGAAGTCGATCTCCCGTGCCAGATGCCTGATCTCGGTACGCCCGAGCAGCCGGATGGTCATCTTGACCCCAATCTCGCGCTACATGTCGGCCAGGCACCCCAACCCTGGCGCGCCCTCGTTACTTCAGCAATCGCGATCTGCTCTTCACGAGTTGCCAGATCCGCGCGCTGAGCATAGCGCAAACCACCCTGTCGCTCCCAGGTGTTTTGATCAAATTGGACGCCACCGTAAAATCCGTTACCAGTGTTGATGGCCCAATTACCGCCGGATTCGCATCCGGCGAGGGCATCCCAGACATGGCCGTTGGACACCGGCGGCACCTCGGTACCCGGTTTCGTCCCGACCCTCAGCACCGCCTCACGCGCGGGGTTGACGACGACATTGGCTACTGGCAGCCTGCCGGTCACCTGCCCGTTGACGCGCGCCACAGCAAAGGTGACGTCCTGCAGGCCCGGGGTGCCCGGATCCTCGACGATCTGTCGGCTCTGATTCAGGGTCGGATCCTCGATACGCGCGCTGGCCGGCGGCAACGGAATCTGCTCGGTGACCTTCTCGATCCGCATCCTGGTCACATCGATCTGCATGCCGTCGATCACCGGTGATGTCGCCGCCGGCACCACGGTGTCGCGCTGCTGCAGCGGCGCACCGGCGGCCTCCAGCAAGCCGGCCACGGTCGGCGCCGCCAGCCGTACGGTCCGGATGTTGCCGCCATCGTTGATCTGCACCGTCTTGGCACTCACCACGGGCAAGGACATGCCCGCCAACGGAACACGGCTGCCGCGCGAGGCTGCGGCGGGCGCGGTGTCGGTCATCGAGAGCTGGGCCAACGCTTCCTGCACGGTGGCCGCGGTGGTCCAGACCTCGGTGCTGCCCTGCCCGTCCATCGAGATCTGCAGCGGCCGGCTGCGGCGCAGCACGATGGTGTCGGCATCGCGGACCTGGGCATCGGCCACCGGGTACAGATCGTCGCGGTCTCCGACGGTGAAACCGTTCTCCTCGACGACGTCGATGACCCGGTTCTTCATGGTGGCGACGGTGATCGGCGCGCCGTCCACACTCAGGGTGACGGTCTTGTGGGAGGCCACCGCCACACCTCCGGCAAACACCAGGGTGAGCAGGAGCGCACCGACCAGGAGATGGAGCGCAGGCGAGCGCGTTTCATGCAGTTTGTTCAAGACGTTCAATGCTGTGTTTCCCGACTAGTTGAGCGCGGCATCTACGTCAGCCTCATCGGCCCACCGCGTTCGATAACAGGACGGTAACGAAGTTACGTCAACCGCGCCAACTCGTGAGGGTACCGAAGCCATAGGTCCGGACCGCATTCTCGAAGGTCATGCGGGCCACATCGGCGGCGGGCCGGTCCAGGAGGTCGGCAAGAGCACGCACCGTGTAGGGCAGGCAGTAGGACTCGTTGGGCGCCCCTCGGTATGGATGCGGGGTCAGGAAAGGCGCGTCGGTCTCCACCAGGAGCAGCTCGTCGGGGATGACGGTGGCGGCCTCGCGCAGGGCGTGGGCATTGCGGAAGCTCACCGTTCCGGACAAGCTCATCAGCCAGCCGTTGCGGGCACAGGTACGGGCCATCTCGGCGTCGGAGGAGAAACAGTGGAAGATCACCGTCTCGGGTGCGCCCTCGGCCGCCAGCACGTCCAGCACCTCGGCGTCACCGTCGCGGTTGTGGATCATCAATGGCTTGCCGGTGCGCTTGGCCAGGTCGATGTGCCAGGCGAAGGCCTCGCGCTGCCGGTCCGGGGTGGCGCACCCATCGAGGCGGCCGGGCCAGTACATGTCGATACCGGTCTCCCCCACCGCTACCACCCGCGGGTGCTCGGCCAACGACGCCAGCTCCGCCCGGGCGGCCTCGTCGAGGGTGTGCGCCCGGGTCGGATGCAGCGCGACGGCGGCATAGACCCGCGGATCCCAGTCCGCGGCCGAGGCCGCCCAGCGCGCCGCGTCGAGATCGTCGGCGATGGTGACGACTGCCTGAACTCCGACCGCAGCAGCCCTGTCCAGGATGGCGGTGACGTCTTCGGCGGTCTGTGCACCGCAGGCATCGAGGTGGGTGTGCGCGTCGATCAGCGGGGTCAGCGGCTCGGGGGCGGGCGGCTTCTCTCTCCTGGCGCTCACAACCCACACCCTAAGGTGAGAGCCAAATGAGCGAGCCTTTCTACATCACCACTGCCATCGCCTACCCCAACGGCGATCCGCACATCGGTCACGCCTACGAGTACATCGCCACCGACGCCATCGCCCGGTTCAAGCGTCTCGACGGTTACGACGTGCGCTATCTCACCGGCACCGATGTGCACGGCCTGAAGATGGCCGAGACGGCGGCCAAGCTCGGCATCACCGCCGCCGAGCTGGCCACCCGCAACTCCGATGTCTTCGAGCGCATGCAGGAACGCCTCGGCGCGTCTTATGACCGGTTCATCCGGACCTCCGACGCCGACCATTACGAGGCGTCGCGGGAGATCTGGCGCCGGATGAACGAGGCAGGCGACATCTACCTCGGCAGCTACCAGGGCTGGTACTCGGTGCGCGACGAACGCTTCTTCGCCGAGGACGAGACCCAGGTGGCCGAGGACGGGACGCGCACCGCAATCGAAACCGGCACCGAGGTCACCTGGACCGAGGAGCAGACCTACTTCTTCCGGCTGTCCGCCTACACCGACCGGCTACTGAAGCTCTACGCCGAGCAGCCCGACTTCATCGGACCCGACGTGCGTCGCAACGAGATCGTCAGCTTCGTCTCCGGCGGCTTGCGCGATCTGTCGATCTCGCGCACCACGTTCGACTGGGGCGTCCCGGTGCCCGATCACCCCGATCACGTCATGTACGTGTGGGTGGACGCGCTGACCAACTACCTCACCGGTGTCGGCTTCCCCGACACCGCGTCCGAGGCTTTCCAGAAGTACTGGCCCGCCGATCTGCACATGATCGGCAAGGACATCATCCGGTTCCACACCGTCTACTGGCCGGCGTTCCTGATGTCGGCAGGGCTGGCGTTGCCGAAGCGGATATTCGCCCACGGGTTCATCAACGTCAAGGGCGAGAAGATGAGCAAATCGCTGGGCAACGTGGTCGATCCGCTGGTCCTCGTCGACGAGTTCGGGGTGGACGCGGTGCGCTACTTCTTCCTGCGCGAGGTCCCCTTCGGCCAGGACGGCAGCTACAGCGAAGAGGCGATCATCGGCCGGATCAACGCCGATCTGGCCAACGAGCTGGGCAACCTGGCGCAGCGGTCGCTGTCGATGGTGAACAAGAATCTCGACGGGGTGGTCCCCGTGCCGGGAACGTTCATCCCCGAGGACAACGAACTGCTGGCCGCCGCGGATGCGCTGCTGGATCGGGTACGCGAATGCTACGACCAGCAGGCCATGCACCTCGCGCTGGACTCCGTCTGGTCGGTTCTCGGCGCGGCCAACCGGTACTTCTCGGCACAGGAGCCGTGGGTGCTGCGCAAGACCGAAACACCGGAGGCACAGCAGCGTTTCGGCACGGTGCTCTATACGACGCTGGAGACCGTGCGCATCGCCGCCCTGCTGACCCAGCCGGTGATGCCGACCGCGACGGCCAAGCTTCTCGACCTGCTCGGCCAACCGGCCGAGGCACGCGATTTCGGAGCGATCGGCACCCGGCTGACGCCGGGCGTCACGCTGCCCAAACCCGAAGGCGTGTTCCCCCGCTATCAGACGGATGTGTGATGACCAGCCTGCACGAGAAGCTCCATGACATCTACGACGAAGTGGCCCAGCGTAATCCGGGAGAGACGGAGTTCCACCAGGCCGTCTACGAGGTGCTCACCAGCCTGGGACCGGTGGTCGCCAAGCATCCGGAGTACGCCGACAACGCGGTGATCCGCCGGCTCTGTGAACCCGAGCGCCAGATCATCTTCCGGGTGCCCTGGGTCGACGATTCCGGTGCCGTGCAGATCAATCGGGGCTTCCGCGTCGAGTTCAACTCCGCACTCGGGCCCTACAAGGGCGGGCTGCGTTTCCATCCGTCGGTGTACCTGGGCATCGTGAAATTCCTTGGCTTCGAACAGATCTTCAAGAACTCATTGACCGGTCTACCCATCGGTGGCGGCAAGGGCGGATCCGATTTCGATCCGAAGGGCCGCTCGCCCCAGGAGGTCATGCGGTTCTGCCAGTCGTTCATGACCGAGCTGTACCGCCACATCGGCGAGTACACCGATGTGCCCGCCGGCGATATCGGCGTCGGCACCCGCGAGATCGGTTACCTGTTCGGCCAGTACAAGCGGATCACCAACCGCTGGGAGGCCGGTGTGTTCACCGGCAAGGGGCTCACCTGGGGCGGCTCCCAGGTCCGCACCGAGGCCACCGGATACGGGACGGTGTTCTTCGTCGACGAGATCCTGCGGGCCACCGGTGACTCGTTCGACGGCAAGCGGGTCGTGGTGTCGGGTTCGGGCAATGTCGCCGTCTACGCCATCGAGAAGGTGCAGGCCCTCGGCGGGGTCGTGGTGGCCTGTTCGGATTCCGGTGGCTACATCGTCGACGACAAGGGCATCGACCTCGATCTGGTCAAGGAGATCAAGGAGGTGCGCCGCGCCCGGATCGACGAGTACGCCGACGCCCGCGGCAACGGCGCACGCTTCGTCGCGCAAGAGAGCGTGTGGCAGGTGCCCTGCGATATCGCCCTGCCGTGCGCCACCCAGAATGAGCTGACCGGCGCCGACGCCGCCGCGCTGATCGAATCGGGGTGCCGCATAGTCGCCGAGGGCGCCAACATGCCGTGCACTCCTGATGCCGTCAAGTACTTCGGCGAGGCCGGGGTGACGTTCGCGCCCGGTAAGGCGGTCAACGCCGGCGGAGTGGCCACCAGCGCACTGGAGATGCAGCAGAACGCCTCACGCGATTCCTGGACGTTCGAGGAGACCGAGGCGCGGCTGGCCGAGATCATGGGCCGCATCCACCACACCTGCCTCACCACCGCAGATGAATACGGTCAGCCAGGTAATTACGCGGCCGGCGCCAACATCGCCGGATTCATCAGGGTGGCCGACGCGATGCTGGCACTCGGTCTGGTCTAGTGATCTGAGCCACAATATCGTGGTGTTGTCACGTTCTGAGGTGGCACCGGTGTCTTGAGGGCATGACCCGCCCAGACAAGGAGACATCATGACCGACACCGTGGCTCGCATCGTCGTCATCGGCGGTGGTTACGCCGGCACGCTGGCCGCCAACCATCTGCTCCAGCGCGATGACGTGGACATCACGCTGGTCAACGCCCGCCCGCAGTTCATCGAGCGGATTCGGCTGCACCAGCTGGCAATCGGCAATGACGACGCCGTCGCCGATTACGCCGAACTGCTCGGGGAACGCGTGCGTCTGGTGGTCGACACGGCCAACCGGATCGACACCGCGGCCCGTCGCGTCGAGCTCGCCTCCGGTGCCGCGCTGGACTACGACCATCTGATCTATGCCGTGGGCAGCACCGGGGGCGTCGCACCCGAATTCGCCTATCGACTGGGCGATTTGGAGGACGCGCAGCGACTCGCCGCGCGCCTGCGGGAGCTACCGGCCGACGCGCCGATCGTCATCGTGGGCGGCGGATTGACCGGTATCGAGGCCGCGGCGGAGTTCGCCGAAGCCGGCCGCGCGGTCACGCTGGTCGCCGGGACGGTGCTCGGGCCCTCACTGAGCGTTCCGGGACGCCGGTCGGTGGCCAGGCAACTGTGCACGCTCGGTGTGACGGTCATCGAAGGGGCCACGGTCGATGCCGTCGGCGCCGCGGACGTGACGCTGTCCGACGGGCGCACACTGCCCGCGGCCGCCACCGTCTGGACCGCCGGATTCGGGGTGCCCGCACTGGCCGCCGCGAGCGGACTGCGCACCGACGCGCTGGGCCGGCTGCTCACCGACGAGACACTGACCAGCATCGACGATGACCGCATAGTCGCCGCCGGGGATGCGGCGGCCCCGTCCGGTGTGCCGCTGCGGATGAGCTGCCAGGCAGCGTTGCCGTTGGGCGCCCAGGCCGCCAACACGGTGCTGGCCCGGATCGCCGGAACCGAACCGGCCCCCATCAGCCAGGCCTTCACCGGCCAGTGCATCAGCCTGGGCCGCGCCGGGGGCACCATCCAGCTGGCGCGCACCGATGACACCCCGATCCGGCTGTACCTCGGCGGCCGGGTCGCGGCGCTCATCAAGGAACAGGTGTGTAAGGGCACCCTGGCGTTCCTGCGCAAGGAGGCCCGCACGCCCGGCGCCTACTTCTGGCTCAAGAGCACCAAGCGCGCCAAGGCCCTCGCACCGGAACAGGCGTCGGCGTGAGCACCGGTGAGCACGCCGAGCGCTTCACGGCGTTGCGTCCGCTGTTGTTCACCATCGCCTACGAAATCCTGGGATCGGCAACGGAATCCGACGATGTCCTGCAGGAGGGCTATCTGCGCTGGGCCGAGGTGGACCTCAACAGCGTCCGCGACACCAAATCCTATCTGGCCCACTTGGTGACCCGGCAGTCGCTCAACGCGCTACGCGCACAGGCCCGCAGACGCGAGGAGTACGTCGGGCCGTGGTTGCCCGAGCCGCTGCGGGTGCAGGACACCGACGCGAGCTCGGATGTCGTGCTGGCCGAATCGGTGTCGATGGCGATGATGGTGGTGCTGGAGACGCTGTCACCGGACGAGCGTGCCGTGTTCGTGCTGCGTGAGGTGTTCGGATTCGGCCACGACGAGATCGCCGCAGCGGTCGGCAAATCCGTGGTCGCGGTCCGCCAGTTGGCGCACCGGGCCCGCGAACACGTGCATGCCCGGCGCAAACGCTACGCCCCGGTCGACAGTGCGGTCAGCGAGCAACTGACCGCACAGTTCCTGCTCACCGCGGCCACCGGCGATATCGCCGGGCTGGTCGAGATGCTGGCCCCCGACGTGGTGTGGACCGCCGACAGCGCGGGCAAGGTCAGCGCCGCCCGCCGCCCGGTGCATGGTGCCGACAGGGTGGCCCGCCTGATCATCGGGCTGTTCCGGATGTCCGGCGAGCAGGGCCGGGTCGAATACACCATGTACAACAACGCTCCCGCGCTCAACCTCTACCTGGGTGAGAGCTTCGAGGGCGTCATCACCGTGGAGTTCACCGAGGGCAAGATCTCGCACTTCTACGCCATGCGCAATCCGGACAAGCTCATCACCGCGGCCATCCCCAGAGCCATCGGCCGTTAGCTTCTGGAAAGCTGAACCGGTGCGCATAGACCGGCTCGGGAACCTCGGCAACGCCCCCGAGGTGGTGCGGTGGATCGCCGACGCGGCGGCGCGCCATGGAAAACCGGCGCCGGCTGCGCTGATCGGCGACTGGTTCGGGTCACGTGCCGTGATCGCCCCCTCACTGGCGGCCGAACCCGTCCCCGAATTGTTCGAGGCCTACCCAGGCACCTCGACGACGGTCGGCGGCGGCTGGTTCGGTTACCTGTCCTATCCCGACGGACCTGGGCACCCACGCATCCCGGAAGCCGCGGGCGGCTGGGCGGACTCGGTGTTACGCCAGGACACAGAAGGACAGTGGTGGCATGAAAGCCTCACCGACACAGCACTTCCCGAATGGCTGGCCGGCATATCGGGCGCGGCTTCCCGGCCATACCGGTTGACCTGGACCGCGCCCGACCGCGACCGGCACCTCGCCGGCGTGACCGCCTGCCTGGATGCGATCGGCGCCGGTGAGGTCTACCAGGCCTGCGTCTGCACCCAGTTCCGCGGCAGGCTCACCGGGGACCCGCTGGACTTCTTCGTCGACGCCGTCGCACGTACTGCACCGGCGCGCGCGGCCTATATCGCCGGCAGCTGGGGTGCGGTGGCCTCGTTGTCGCCGGAGCTGTTCCTGCGCCGCAGCGGTGAGGCGATCTCGTCGAGCCCGATCAAAGGCACACTGCCGCTGCATGAGTCACCCGCGCTGCTACGCGCCTCGGCCAAGGACGTCGCCGAGAACATCATGATCGTCGACCTGGTGCGCAATGATCTCGGCAGGCTCGCCGTCACCGGGTCGGTGTCCGTCCCGGAGCTGCTGCGGATCCGCCCCGCGCCAGGGGTGTGGCATCTGGTGTCGACCGTCGCCGCGCGCATCCCGGTCGCGACGCCGATGTCGGCCGTCCTCGACGCGACGTTCCCGCCCGCGTCGGTGACCGGCACGCCCAAGGGCCGGGCCCGCGAGCTGCTGGGCGACTGGGAACAGCGTCGTCGCGGAATCTATTGCGGCACAGTCGGCCTGGCCTCACCGTCGGCGGGCACCGAGTTGAACGTGGCCATCCGCACCGTCGAGTTCGACGCCGAGGGCAACGCGGTGCTCGGAGTAGGCGGCGGTATCACCGCCGATTCCGACCCGGCCGCCGAATGGCAGGAGTGCCTGCACAAGGCGGCTTCGATCATCGGGCTGGGCCAGGAAGGCATCGCGGCTCGGGCCGCGATACCGGAGACGACATAGGACGCTTGCAGGCTCAGTCGCGCGACTTCAACACCGCCTCGTAGAGCTCACGCTTGGACGGTGCCCCCGGGTTGGCGGCTACGACCTGCGCGCATGCGTCCTTGACCCGCATGCCGTCGTCGACCAGATCGCCGACCTGGGCCACCAGGGTGTCCAGATCGGCCGTCGGCGTCGCCCCGGCCAGCACCACGGTGATCTCGCCGAGCACCCCGTCGGCCGCCCAGTCGGCCAGCTCGGCGAGCGTCCCACGCCGGACTTCTTCGTGGGTCTTGGTCAGCTCCCGGCACACCACAGCCCGTCGGTCACCGCCGAGGGTGTCGACGGCGTCGGTCAACGTATCGGCCAGCCGCCGCGGCGACTCGAAGAAGACGCAGGTGCGCGCCTCGGCGGCCAGACCGGTCAGCCAGGTACGCCGGGCGACCTGCTTACGCGGGGCGAACCCCTCGAAACAGAACCGGTCGGCGGGCAGCCCGGACACCGCCAGCGCCGTCGTCACCGCCGACGGGCCCGGCAGACAGCTGACCGTCAACCCGGCCTGCACGCAGGCGGTCACCAGCCGGTAGCCGGGATCGTTGATCAGCGGCATCCCCGCATCGCTGATCAGCAGCACGGTGGCCCCGGCGGAAATCTCGTCGACCAGCATCGGCACCCGCGACGCCTCGTTCTGGTCGAACAGGCTGAGCATCCGTCCGGTCGGTGTCACCTCCAGCGCCGACGCCAGCGTCCGCGCCCGCCGGGTGTCCTCGGCGGCGATGACATCCGCGGTGGCCATGGCACGGACCAACCGGGCCGACGCATCGCCGGGCTGACCCAGCGGAGTGGCACCCAGGAGCAACCGCCCGTCGGATTTTTCGGCGGGAGCGGGCGTAGCGAGCGGCGGTTCCACAACTGCAAAGCCTACGATCGTCGGTGATGACCGCTCCTGACACCGTGCAACCGGAGCGCGCCGCACCCATGATCAGTCCGGGACCGCTCGTCCCGGTCCCCGACTTCGGGCCCGTCGACCGGCTGCAGGGCTGGGTGATGACCGCGATCATCGGGGCGCTGGCCGCGCTGACCCGGTTCCTGAACCTGGGTTCGCCGACCGACGCCGGCACCCCGATCTTCGACGAGAAGCATTACGCGCCGCAGGCGTGGCAGATGCTGCACAACAACGGCATCGAGGACAATCCCGGTTACGGCTTGGTGGTCCACCCGCCGATGTCGAAGATGTTGATGGGCATCGGCGAGTGGCTCTTCGGCTACACCGGGCTGGGCTGGCGGTTCAGCGGCGCGGTGTGCGGCGTCGTCATCGTCATCCTGGTCGCGCGGATCGTCCGGCGGATCAGCCGGTCCACGCTGGTGGGCGGGATCGCCGGGCTGCTGATCATCGCCGACGGGGTCAGCTTCGTCTCCTCCCGCACTGCGCTGCTGGACGTGTATCTGGTGGTGTTCGTCGTCGCGGCGTTCGGGGCGGTGATCGTCGACCGCGACCAGGTGCGGGAGCGGATGCACATCGCGCTGCTGGAGGGTCGCATCACCGACACCCCGTGGGGACCGCGCCTGGGTGTGCGGTGGTGGCGGTTCGGCGCCGGCGTGCTGCTGGGCCTGGCGTGCGCGACGAAATGGTCGGGGCTGTACTTCGTCGCCTTCTTCGGGGTCCTGACGCTGGCCTTCGATATCGCCGCGCGCCGGCAGTACCGGGTGCAGCGGCCGTGGCTCGGTGCGGTGCGCCGCGACGTCGGGCCGTCGCTGTACGCGCTGGTGCTCATCCCGTTCGCGGTGTATCTGGCCTCCTATGCCCGCTGGTTCGCCTCCGAGACCGGGGTGTACCGCCACGAGGTGGGCCGCACCATCGGCGAGGGCGGCTTCCTGCCCGATGCCATCCGCTCGCTCTGGTACTACACGGCCTCGGTGTACCGCTTCCATTCCGGGCTGACCAACGCCGCGGGCAACCACCACCCGTGGGAGTCCAAGCCGTGGACGTGGCCGATGTCGCTGCGTCCGGTGCTCTACGCGATCGACCAACAGAATGTGCCCGGCTGCGGCGCCGAATCGTGTGTGAAGGCCGTGATGTTGGTCGGTACCCCGACGATGTGGTTCATCGCGGTGCCGGTGCTGCTGTGGGCGTGTTGGCGGACGTTCGTGCGGATGGACTGGCGGTACGCGGCTGTGTTGGTCGGCTACTGCGCCGGTTTCCTGCCGTGGTTCCTGGCCATCGACCGGCAGATGTACTTCTTCTATGCCACCGCGATGGCGCCGTTCTTCGTGATGCTGATAGCGCTGATCCTGGGCGACATCTTGTATCAGCCGCGGCAGAACGCCGAACGACGAACGCTGGGCGTGATCGCGGTGAGTTTCTACGTGGCGCTGGTGATCACGAACTTCGCGTGGCTGTACCCGATCCTGACCGGACTGCCGATCTCGCAGTCGACCTGGCACATGCAGATCTGGTTGCCCAGCTGGCGGTGAGCGGCTCGCATCGGGATGGTTCGCAACGCCGACAGTCTCGGCGGATAACAGCGGCGATCTACCAAAGCGAGATCGGCCATCCTTCAAGATCGCTGTGGTTATGCTGACCTCCGCCTGTGAATCGCAGGCGTAGCAAGTTGTAGTGCGTCGATGCACTGAGCAGAGCGGGGGACAAAATGACACAGCCAACACCGGGTTGGTACCCAGATCCTTCTGACACAAGCCGCCAACGTTACTTCGACGGCAGGAGCTGGACCGAAAACTATGCTCCGTTCCCTGCGCCGCCCGTGGGCCTCGAACAACCTGCGAAAGCCGGACTCTCCAAAGGCGGGAAAGTAGGTCTAGGAGTCGCAGCAGCCGTCTTCGGCCTAGTGGTGATTGGTTCTTTGGGCGACAGCGACAAAGCTTCCGAAACCAGGTCCTCTCGTTCTGACGCCTCAACGGCAGCAGAATCGACATCCGACGCGGCACCGTTGACAGACAGGGATACCCCTGCTGCGGCAGGTTCCACCGTTCGCGACGGGAAGTTCGAGTTCCGGGTTCTCGGTGTTGAACGTGGCCAGCAGCGCATAGAGGATGCGTTCGCCCCGGAGATCGCCAAAGGCGAGTTCTTTATTGTCAAGCTGCGGGTGACAAACATCGGAGACGACGCACGATCGTTCTCTGCCACAAACCAAAAGCTCTTGATCAACGGCAACAAGTACGAGGCCACTAGCATCTTGGGTGACAACAGCTGGATGGAGGACATCAATCCCGGTCTAGGTATCGAGACCCAGGCGGTGTTCGACATCCCACCAGGATCGGTCCCTACCGCGATCGAATGCCATGACTCGATGTTCTCCGGCGGAGCTTTGCTCGCGCTCTGAACACTCGAGAACGAGGGGCGAGTGTCTGCCTGGTTGGCGCCCCCACCTGATCGGTTCCAAGCAGCACGGCAGTGGCTCTCAACCAAAACGGGAATCCTCTTTCGCAGCCTCTGCTGCGAGCGTGCGCTTTCTCCGCAGCGAACCCGGCGTGTCGGGGTGCAGACACGCACGCTCGCCGGAAATGGAAGTCAGCGGATGGCGTCGTAGCGGCGCAACGCCTCCTTGCGCTCGGCGCTGTGGTCGACCATCGGCTCGGGGTAGTCGTCGCTGCCGTATTCGGGCACCCAGCGCTGCACATACGCGCCGTCGGGGTCGAACTTCTTGCCCTGGGTGTCGGGGTTGAACACCCGGAAGTAGGGGGCGGCGTCGGTGCCGCAGCCGGCGGCCCACTGCCAGCCGTGCTGGTTGCTGGCCATGTCCCCGTCGACCAGCTGCTCCAGGAACCAGCGCGCGCCCCACTGCCACGGCAGGTGCAGATCCTTCACCAGGAAGGACGCGGTGATCATCCGGACCCGGTTGTGCATGAACCCGCTCTCGGCGAGCTGGCGCATCCCGGCATCGACGATCGGAAAGCCGGTCTTGCCGGCCTTCCAGGTCTCGAACCGCCGTTTGGCGTCCGCGTCCTCGTCCACCGCGATCGCATCGAAGGCCTTGTTCCAGTTCCACCAGACGCTACGCGGCCACGAATCCAACACCGTGGCATAGAAGTCACGGAACGCCAGTTCCCGCAGATAGGCCTGCGGGCCCTCCCCCGACTTCAGATCGGCGGCCATGGTGCGCGGATGGATGGCGCCGAACTTCAGGTGCGCCGACATCCGGCTGACGCCCTCGATATCGGGGCGATTGCGGTCATCGCCGTAGTCGGCAATCTTGGTCTTGACGAACGATTTCCACGCCTTGCGCGCGGCGGTCTCCCCCGCCGGCAGGTCCAGCTGCGCCACCCCGTCGGGGATATCGGTGGCCTTGGCGGCGCGGCCGACATCGCTCGGGTCGATCCACGTCGCACTCTTGGGCCCGGTCTTGGCCGGTGCCCGCCAGCCGTGCTCGCGCCAGGCCCGAAAGTACGGGGTGAAGACCTTGTAGGGGGTCCCGTCGTCCTTGGTGACCCGCCCCGGGGAAACCAGATACGGCGAACCGCTTTCCTCCAGCGGGATATCGCCGAGCGCGTCGCGCACCGCGTCGTCGCGGCGCTTCCCATACGGCGAGAAATCACCGGAGACGTGCACCGCCGCGGCGTCGATCGCCTTGGCCAGGGCGGGGATTCGTTCCTCAGCGTGCCCCTCGGTGACCAGCAGCCTGCCGTCGAGCTGGTCGTGCACATCGCGCAGGGCGTCGTAGAGGTACTGCAACCGGCGCGCGCCCGAACTGGCGTGCAGCCGCGGGTCCAGCACGTAACAGGCCAGCACATCGCCGTCCTCTGCGGCGGCGTCGAGCAGGGCGGGCAGATCGTGCAACCGCAGGTCGCGCCGGAACCACAGCAACGTAGGCATGCCCTTCATGCTGCCCCGTGCGCGGTCGCGGCAAACCTAGCGCTACAGCGGGTCACGCGCGGCCGGGCACGACATGCAGCGCGGCCCACCTCGGCCGGTGCCCAGCTCCGACGCCGCGATGGGCAGTACCTCGATACCGGAGTCGGCGAGCCGGGTGTTGGTCTCGGTGTTGCGTTCGTAGGCGACCACCACACCGGGCGCCACGGCGAGGGTGTTGTTGCCGTCGTCCCACTGTTCGCGTTCGGCGGTCACCGGGTCCAGCCCGGTGTCGATGACGCGGAGCTTGCCGATGCCCATCGCGTCGGCGGCGGCCTCGACGAACGGCGCCGCCCGGTCGATCTTCACTCCCCCGCCGTCGACCTTGTGGATGGTGAACGCGGACAACGTGTCCACGATGTTCGGGTACATGACCACGGCATCGGCGTCGACCATGGTGCAGACGGTGTCCAGATGCATCTGGGCGCGCTCCTGGGCGATCGGCACGGCGAGCACGGTGTGCGCCAGATCATCGTCGAACAGGCTGCGGGCCAGCGCCTCGGCACCGGCCGGGGTGGTGCGCTCCCCGACGCCGACGGCGACCACCCCGGGGGCCAGCAGCAGTACGTCACCGCCCTCGACCGGCGCCGATCGTGATTCGTAGGCCCGCCGCACGCCCAGGAACCGTGGATGGTGGGCATAGATCAGATCGGTCAGCGAGGTCTCTCGGACCCGCGCGGGCAGCGCCAGCGAGGTGATGGCCACCCGCGGGCCGATCCAGAAAGACGAGTCGCGGGTGAACAGCAGGTTGGGCAGCGGGTCGACGACGAAGTCACCACCGTGGTGCATGCGGCGCACCAGTGAGAACTCGGTGGAGGCGAACGGCAATTCGTCGAAGGTCATGCCTGCCATCAGCAGGTGGGCCAACGCCGCCGGTTCGAGTGTGCGCAGGTACGCCGAAAGCTCCTGGGCCAGTGGAATACCGAGTCGGCGGGGGTCGACGGCGGCGGATATACCGTGCATCCGCGCCGCGCCGGAGGCCAGCGCCTGGGCCAGCAGATCACCCAGCAGCAGCACCTCCACACCGCGCGAGGCGAGCAATGCCGCGAACGCGTCGTGCTCCTCCTGGGCCTTGGCGACCCAGGGCAGTCCGTCGAACAACAGTGTGTCGTTGTTGCGCGGGGTGAGCCGCTGTAACTCCGCGCCGGGACGGTGCAGGATCACCGTCCGCAGCCTGCCGACCTCCGAATTGGATCCCAGCGGTATCGCTTCCACGCCCAGAACGTTAACTCAACTATGGTTGAGGTGTATGGAGACACATGAGCTCACACCCGGTGAGATGGCCCTGCGCAGCGGGGTCGCCGTCTCTGCGCTGCATTTCTACGAGCGCGAGGGTCTCATCGTGTCGCGGCGCACATCGGGCAATCAGCGCCGCTATCGGCGCGAGACACTACGCCGGGTGGCCTTCATCAGGATGTCGCAACGGCTGGGTATCCCGCTGGCCCGTATCCGCGACGCGCTGGCCACCCTGCCCGAGGACCGGGTGCCCACCAGCAAGGACTGGGCTCGACTGTCGGCAGGTTGGCGCGAGGACATCGACGCACGGATCCTGCACCTGGAGCGGCTGCGCGACAATCTGGCGGGATGCATCGGGTGCGGATGCCTGAGCCTGAAGGCATGCGCGCTGGCCAACCCCGATGATGTGCTGGCCGAACAGGGGCCCGGCGCGGCAAAGCTGTGACATCGAACGTCTGTGCGATAACCTGGGGTCGTGTCACTGGCCGTTCAGGGGTCGCTCTTCGACCATTCGGAACGCCGGAGCCTGGGCGCCGGCGCCTGGATCGACGTGCGCGCGGGCTGGCTCAACGGCTGGCTCGACGATGACAAGACGCTTTTCGACGAGCTGCTGACCGCCATCCCGTGGCGCGCCGAGCGTCGGCAGATGTACGAGCGGGTGCTCGACGTACCGCGCCTGGTCAGCTTTCACGATCTGACCACCACCGCCGCCCCGCATCCGGCCATCGCCCGGCTGCGGGTCCGGCTCAACGACATCTACGCGGGCGAACTCGGCGAACCGTTCACCAGCGCCGGGCTGTGCCTGTACCGCGACGGTAACGACAGCGTGGCCTGGCACGGTGACACCGTCGGGCGCAGCAGCACCGAGGACACCATGGTGGCTATCGTCAGCCTGGGCGCGCGCCGCGTGTTCGCGATGCGGCCACGCGGCGGCGGACGCAGCCTGCGGTTACCTCAGGCCCACGGCGATCTGCTGGTGATGGGCGGTTCGGCGCAACGAACCTGGGAACACGCGGTACCCAAGACGGCCCGGCCGACGGGGCCGCGGATCAGCATCCAGTTCCGCGTGCGCGACGTCCGCTAGGTGCGACCGGCCCGGACGTCCTCGACCGCGGCGGTGAGCATCTCGCGGGCCTTCTCGGTGTCCACCGGCGCCACCGGGGTGTTCGGCACCACGAGCGGATTGGCGGTCACGATGACCATGAAGGTGTCGAAGTTCGCGACGTAGTTGAACAGTTCGCCGCTGCGTGGCTTGCCGTCGACGGTGGTCTGCACGACGCGATGGGTGCCGAGCACACGGACACCCTCGATCTGCGGAGACTCCACCACCTCCACCAGTCCGCGCACCCCAGGCCCGGCGAAGGCGACCTTCTGGCAGTCGGGTCCGGGATCGTTGGGCGGTACCGGCTCGGAGGTCTGCACCGCGATGGCGATGAACCGGTTACCCTTGCCCTCCGCGGTGGTGGCGGCCATATTGCCCTGCGCGCCTTCGGGAATGGCCAGACCTGAAGCGAACTTCGCGCAGGCGGGCGGATCGATCGTGACCCCGGCGGGCACGTTCTGCGGTGCCAGCATCTTCGGGTCGATGCCGGTCGGTCCCGTGGTGGTGACCTGAAAACCGGAGTCGAAGACCGATTTCACCGCGAAGACGCCGGCGATATCGGACTTCGGCGAGTCGGCGGAGGAGCACGCCGTCAAGGCGGCAGCACAGGTAACCAGGGCCAGCGCCCGTGACGTCAGCATCGCCGCCAATCTACCCGGCCGCCTCCGCATCCCCGGTGATCTCGTCGGTCGCCGATCGCAGCAGCCGTCCGGCCACGTCCGGCCCGAGCTCCGGCAGGGCCGATCCGGGGTCGGTGACGACGGTGACGGTCACGACGTAACCCGGGCTCGGGTAGGCGATGGCGGTGTCGGCGTGGGAACGGGTTTCGGTGCCACCCTCGACGACGGTGGTGGCGACCGTCGACATGGCCGCGGTGGGCATACCGGAAATGTCCGGGGCGGCGGTCGCGGCGACCGTTGCGGTGGTGCGCCCGCCGCGCAGCGTCCAGGCCGCACATCCCTGCGGGATGGCGGCGACGGTTCCGGGGCCGGCGACCACGGCATGAATGATGCCCCCGGCCCCGGAAGCCGACCAGCCGTGCGTCGGCGCACCGGCACCCGGATCGGCCAACGCCGCGCACTGGCCGGGCTCAGCGGCCCAGCCCGCCGTGAAACCCCAGAAACCGGCCGGTGCGGCGTTGCCGGCGAGCGGGCTGACCTCGTACCCCGGCGGCAGATCGGCCTGAACGCGCTGCACCGCAGCGGGATTCACCACCACCGTGGTGCGGGTAGCCGTTCCGCCCGCCGGATCCGTCGGCGCGGCGTGCTCAGGGGCGGCGCAGCCGCTGATCGCCAGCACCGCGCCGAGGCCCATCGCGTAGCCACGCATACCGCCTGTGTTACCACACCGACGGCCCGGGTTTCCCCGGCGAAACGCGTTTCCCGACATGCCGTCGGTTGCCGTCCGGCCCTGTAACGTCCGAGCCGAGATTCGACGGACAGGAGAACCCGATGAACAAGCAGACCACGGCCCGGGGCGCGGCCGTCGCGGTTGCGGTGCTCAGCCTTGCCCTGGCCGGGTGCGGATCCGACAGCAAGACCGATACCAGCTCCAGCGCCGAGGAGACTTCCACCTCGGCCGCCGCCGCGCCGGAGACCGACACCGACGCGCCGGCCGACACTGGCGAGAATCTGACCATCGCGCAGTACATCCAGCAGAATGGCATCACCGAAGCACAGGTCAAGCGGGGTACCCCCGGGTCGCCCTCGGTGAATCTGCCGTCGCCGCAGGGATGGGTCGACGCCGGCCCGGCCACCCCGGAATGGGCGTGGGGCCAGCTCGTCTACACCGATCCGAGCATGCCGCCGCCGCCACCGACGATCACCGCGATCCTGTCCAAGCTGACCGGTGATGTCGACGGCGCCAAGATCCTGGAATACGCGCCCAACGAGCTGAAGAATCTGCCCGACTACAACGGCGGCAACGAGGGGCAACCGGGCAAGCTCGGCGGCTTCGACGCCGTGCAGGTCGGCGGGACCTACGTCAAGAACGGCAAGACGCTGCTGGTGGCGCAGAAGACGACGGTCATCCCGGCCGACGACGGTCTGTTCGTCCTGCAGATCAACGCCGAGGGCACCGAGGAACAGATGGGCCCGCTGATGGACGCCACCGCCGCGATCGACGAGCAGACGACCATCACACCCAGCTGATCACGCCCGCGATATCGCCGAGGCCGCCGCGATCTGCGCGGCGCTCGGGCGCACCCCGGTGTAGCGCTCGAACTGTTCGGCCGCCTGCAGCGCGATGACCTCGGCCCCGGTGATGACCGGGATGCCTGCGGCACGGGCCGCGGTGATCAACGGTGTCTCCGAAGGCAACGCCACCACGTCGAACACGGTGGCCGCGGCGCCGATCGCGTCCTCGTCGAACGACCTCGCGGACTCCTCCGGACCGCCGGCCATCCCGATCGGGGTGACGTTGACCAGGATCGGTGCCCGCAGACCGTCCGCGGAACTGGCGTGCTCCCAACCGATCTGGTCGGCCAGTGCGCGACCGGTGTCGGCGTTCCTGGCGACGACGACCCCCCGGGAGAATCCGGCCCCCACGAAGGCGGCGGCCACCGCGTTGGCCATCCCGCCGCTGCCGCGCAGCACCACCGCGTCATCGGGATCCAGCTCGTGCTCGGCGATGAGTTGTTGTACCGCAAGGTAATCGGTGTTGGAGGCGGTGAGGTGACCGTCGTCGTTGACGATGGTGTTCACCGATTCGATGACCCGCGCCGACGGCTCGATATCGTCGACCAGCGCCATCACGTCCGATTTGAACGGCATCGAGACCGAGCAGCCGCGAATGCCCAGTGCCCGCACGCCGCCGATCGCAGCCGCGATATCGGTGGTGGTGAATGCCTTGTAGAGGAAATCCAGGCCCAGTTCCTCGTACAGATAGTTGTGAAACCGCGTGCCGATATTGCTGGGCCGCGCGGCAAGCGAGATGCACAGCGTGGTGTCCTTGTTCAGCGGCGGCCGACCGGGTCGCGACATCAGCCCACCGATCCCATCACTCGCCGGGCCAGCCCGGCGATCTCGTCATAGATTTCCGGACGCAACGACAACGCGTCGGCCGGCGGGACGTCGATCTCGGTGACCACCACGTTCAGATCATCGCGCACCCAGTGCGCTCCGGCGCGATCCAGGATGGCGCGCATCGCGTAGTTGTCGGTCAGCACCCGCGCCGAGAAGCGGGTGACGCCGCCGACGTGGGCGGCCACCGCCAACGCGTCCATCAGGAATGTGCCGATGCCGTGGCCCTGGTAGATGTCGGCGACGATGAACGCCACCTCGGCGGTGCTCACTCCATGGCCTTCCCGGACGAACCGGGCATCGGCGACCACCGGACCGTCCGGTCCCGCGGTCATCACCCACACGAAGTGATCGACGTAGTCCACCTCGAACAGGTAGGCCATCAACGACGGGGTCGGCACCCGGGTGCTCTGGAACCGCCGATACAACGTCTCGGCGGAGAACTCGATGGGTCCGTCGATCGTGCGCACGTTGTCCCCGGGCAGCACCGGACGCAGGTGCAGGACGAGGTGGTCACGCAGCGCGATCTCGATCGGCGTCAGATAGGCCGCCAGTCGCTGGCGGGCGGTACGCACCAGGCGCGGCATCACCCCCGGCAGTTCGACAAGGGCGGCAAAGGCTTCGGGCCCGCCGACCCAACCGGTCAGCGCCGTGGCGGCCACCACGGTGGCACTGCGGCGTGTGTGCCGCAACAAGGCGATCTCACCGATCACGACACCTGGATCGATGGTGACGGTGATGGTCTCACCGCGGTCGCCGACATGGGTCACCTCGGCCTGGCCGGTGGCGATCAACAGGAAGGTCAGCGCCGTCTCGCCCTGTCGCATGAGAACCTGCCCCGGTTCGGCGACCAGCGGTTGCAGCTGGGATGCGAGGGGACGTAGTGACTCGGGCGCGCACCCGGTGAAGAACTCCAGCGCAGCCAGTTCGTCGGCACGGTCAGCGGTCACTCCGGACACCTCACGAGGCTACGGCGCGTCCGTCGGGGTCGGCAACAACCGTCAAGATCACGTTTGCTATGGACGCGGGCGCATGCCGGTTGGAAAAGTTTTCTACGCACCGGTCAGTAATTTGTGGCAAACTCCGCGTATGACACAAGCGCTGCGCCGCACTCGGGGGCGCCCACGAGCAGCTAACGGAGCGGAAACCCGCGAACGGATCATCTTCGCGGCTCGTCAAGTTTTCAGCGAGCTTGGCTACGATGCGTCGACGTTCCAGGAGATTGCCGAGCGCGCCGACCTGACCCGGCCAGCAATCAATCACTACTTCTCCAACAAGCGCGATCTGTACCAAAACGTGCTGGACACGACCCATACCGGACTCATCGAAGCCGGGATCGCCGCAGCCGCCGGCCAGACCACCCTGCTGGACAAACTGACCGCGTTGATGAGTGGCATGCTGGCCGCGCACCGCGAGATCGACTCGGCCGCAGCTTTCCTTGTCACCTCGATGCTGGAGGCTCATCGCCACCCCGAGTTGAAGAACGACCAATATGCCCCGCGCGACGGAATCCGCGCCTTTTTGACCGATGCCGTCAGCGACGCGATCGCAAACGGCCAATTGACCGACGAAACCGATGGCAATGGGCTCATCGATATGTTGCTGGTGCTGATGTTCGGCATGGGCTTCTATGCCGGTTTCGTCGGCTCCGAGGATGAGGTGGCCAACGTCATCGACAGGTTGCGCCGACTGTTGTCCAATGACCTGTGGGCGCTACAGGAGCCCGCCGCCAGCTGAACGCGCGCCCGGTTCCCGGCGCCGATGCGGCAGCCTAGCTGTACTGACCACGGACGTTAAGTACGGCGTGGCGTGGTGACATGAAGAAGACCTCCGAGTGAAGTGCGACCTGTCTAGGAACGCACCAACCACCTCGGAGGTCTTCGTGTCCCACCGTAATGCCCCTTTGTCAGAAACCGGTCGTCTGCGCCTGGCTCGCTGCGTGGTCGAGGATGGCTGGCCGTTGCGTCGAGCTGCTGAACGCTTTCAAGTCGCGGTGAGTACGGCTGCACGCTGGGCCGGCCGCTACCGCGAACTGGGTGAAGCCGGCATGGCCGACCGCAGCTCACGACCACATCGAAGCCCTAACCAGACACCGACCCGCACCGAACGCCGCATCATCAAGGTACGGGTGATCCGACGGTGGGGCCCAGCCCAAATCGGGTACTTGTTGGGTCTTCATCCCTCGACCGTTCACCGGGTGCTGACCCGCTACGGCGTGGCTCGGCTGCGCTGGCTGGACCGCTCTACCGGCCGGATCATTCGCCGCATCGAGACCTCGGCTGTGGGCGAGCTGGTCCACGTGGATGTCAAAAAGCTTGGCAAGATCCCCGCCGGCGGGGGCTGGCGGATGCTGGGTCGCGCCAAGGGCACCCGCAACGCGCAAGCCGACAAAAGCTCCGGGCAGCGCAGCAAGTACGCCCATCCGCTACGCGGGCATCACTTTCTGCACACCGCCATCGATGCACACTCACGACTGGCCTACAGCGAGCTACTTGCCGATGAACGCAAGGAGACCGCGGCCGCGTTCTGGGCCCGCGCCCAAGCTTGGTTCACCGAATGCGGCATAACCGTACAGAAAGTGTTGACCGACAACGGATCCTGCTACAGATCACACGCCTTCCGGGACGCACTCGGTGATATCGAGCACCGCCGCACCCGCCCCTACCGGCCCCAGACCAACGGCAAGGTTGAACGCTTTCACCGCACCCTGGCCGATGAATGGGCCTACGCACGGCTCTACACCAGCGACGCTGAACGCTGCGCCGAATACCCCCGCTGGCTCCACACCTACAATCACCACCGCGGCCACACCGC
>JBQEMX010000020.1:0-94573 GCA_052044345.1 Mycolicibacterium sp. 22603 | reverse complement strand
CTGTCTAGGAACGCACCAACCACCTCGGAGGTCTTCGTGTCCCACCGTAATGCCCCTTTGTCAGAAACCGGTCGTCTGCGCCTGGCTCGCTGCGTGGTCGAGGATGGCTGGCCGTTGCGTCGAGCTGCTGAACGCTTTCAAGTCGCGGTGAGTACGGCTGCACGCTGGGCCGGCCGCTACCGCGAACTGGGTGAAGCCGGCATGGCCGACCGCAGCTCACGACCACATCGAAGCCCTAACCAGACACCGACCCGCACCGAACGCCGCATCATCAAGGTACGGGTGATCCGACGGTGGGGCCCAGCCCAAATCGGGTACTTGTTGGGTCTTCATCCCTCGACCGTTCACCGGGTGCTGACCCGCTACGGCGTGGCTCGGCTGCGCTGGCTGGACCGCTCTACCGGCCGGATCATTCGCCGCATCGAGACCTCGGCTGTGGGCGAGCTGGTCCACGTGGATGTCAAAAAGCTTGGCAAGATCCCCGCCGGCGGGGGCTGGCGGATGCTGGGTCGCGCCAAGGGCACCCGCAACGCGCAAGCCGACAAAAGCTCCGGGCAGCGCAGCAAGTACGCCCATCCGCTACGCGGGCATCACTTTCTGCACACCGCCATCGATGCACACTCACGACTGGCCTACAGCGAGCTACTTGCCGATGAACGCAAGGAGACCGCGGCCGCGTTCTGGGCCCGCGCCCAAGCTTGGTTCACCGAATGCGGCATAACCGTACAGAAAGTGTTGACCGACAACGGATCCTGCTACAGATCACACGCCTTCCGGGACGCACTCGGTGATATCGAGCACCGCCGCACCCGCCCCTACCGGCCCCAGACCAACGGCAAGGTTGAACGCTTTCACCGCACCCTGGCCGATGAATGGGCCTACGCACGGCTCTACACCAGCGACGCTGAACGCTGCGCCGAATACCCCCGCTGGCTCCACACCTACAATCACCACCGCGGCCACACCGCACTCGGCGGTCAACCACCTGCCAGCCGCGTACCTAACCTCTCAGGTCAGTACAGCTAGCCGCGATCCCAGCCGCTTTCCAGCCCGGCCCGTACCCGCTCGGTGTCCACGGCGGTCCATCCTGGCGGCGGTGCCACCGCAGCCCAGCCGTCGAGCACGGTGTCGGCGTAGTTGTGGCCGTGCCCGTCGGGGACGCCGGAGGCATTCGTCATATCGGCGCTCACCTGCCAGAACGTCACGATCGGGTACCAGCGCATCGACGCCGTGCGGTCGGCACCACGCGGTTCTGTCAACCAATCAGGCCGGGAGAACACGAGATTCGGCGACCACCAGACCACCGGATCGGAGGCGTGCTGCAGGAACAACACCCGGGTGCCCTCCCACGGCGGTGCGGCGGTCCTGGCCACCTCAGCCGGATCGTAGGCGGGCGAGAAGCGCACCGTGCGGCCGTTGTCGTAGCGGGGTTCGACCTCGGTGGAGCCCGGGTCGCGGCGCTGCACCAGACCGCTCCACAACGAACTCTCGTGTGGCGGGCCGACCCACAGCACGGCGGTGAAATCCAGCTCCGCGATATCGGGTAACCAATCGAACGCGCCCTGCCCGCCGTAGGAACCCAAACTCTCGCCGTACAACAGCAGTTTCGGGCGGCGATCTTCGGGCAGCGCCGCCCAGCGCTCGTGTACGCCGGCGATCATGGCCCGTGCCGAGTCGACGGACTTCTCCCGGTCCCCCAGGAACGAGATCCAGCTCGGCAGATACGAATACTGCATCGCGACGAGCGCGCTGTCACCGTTGTACATGGCTTCGATGGCGTCGGCGGCCGCCGGATTCACCCATCCGGTGCCCGTGGTGGGGATCAGCACCAGCACCGCGCGATCGAAGGCATCGGTGCGTTCGAGCTCGCTGAGCAACACCGCCACCCGCTGCTCATCGGTGTCCGCGGTCTGCAACCCGGCGTACACCCGGATCGGTTCGGGCGCAGGACGTCCGTTCAGCGCGGTCAGGTCGGCCGCGTTCGGACCCCCGGAGACGAAGCTACGGCCCTGGTATCCCAGCGAGTCCCAGGACGCGAACGAGGCTGGACTGCCGGATCGCTGGCTTGCCGAGGGCTGGGTTACCCCGGGGGCACTGGTCGCATTCTGCGGCTGGAACACCTGACTGGCGCCGGCCAGGAAGCCCCGGTAGAGCACACCGTTGGCCAGCATGACGCACAACACCACCACGACGGCGGTGCCGATGAACAACGCCACCTCGCTGTGCAGGTGCCAGCGCCGGATCAAGGCGCGGGCAATGAGTTTCACCAGATCGACCAGCACCCGCCAGGTCGCGATGCACGCCGCGGCGACCAGCACCGCCAACACCAGGGTGCGCATATAGCCCGGGGTTGCGGGTCCCTCGATACCCATCAGCGCCGACACCTGGCGCTGCCAGCGGGCCGCGGGCACCAGCATGGCCACCGGGGCGGTCAACGCACCGGCGACCGCCGCAATCTTCATGGCGCGCAGCACCGGGGTGGGCGGCGGCCACCAGCTGCGTCCATGAAGAACGAAGCGCCGCAACAGCTTGGCCAGCAGCACACCGATGCCGTAACCGATGGCGGCGTTGATGCCGCCGATCAGTCCGGCGAACAGCCAGTCCCTCGGCAGCAGCGACGGTGTCAGCGAGATGCAGAAGAACAGTGCACCGACGGCGATGCCGACGAAATCGAGTCGGACCAAGCTCCAGCCCCATACCAGTACGGGATGCCGGACCGAGGTCCGCTCGATCACCCGAACAACCCGGGCAGCACGCCCTCGGAGGTGGCTCGTAGTTCGTCGAGCGTGATGCTGAACTGGCCCTGGACCTCCAGCGTGTCACTGCCCTCATCCGAGACGCCCACCCGGTCCACCGGCAGTCCGCGCGCCTCGCACATGGAGCGGAACCGGCTCTCCTCGGTGCGCGGTACCGCCACCAGAACCCGGCCCGCCGATTCGGAGAACAGGAACACGAACGGGTCCACCCCCTCGGGCAGCACCACCCGAGCCCCGGTCTCACCGGCCAGGGCGGCCTCGACGATCGCCTGGATCAATCCGCCCTCGCTCAGGTCGTGTGCCGCCGAGACCAGGCCGTCCCGCGAGGCCGCGGTCAGCACCTCGGCGAGCAGCTTCTCCCGTGCCAGGTCGACCTTCGGCGGCACACCGCCGAGGTGATCACCGGTGACCTGCGCCCAGATCGATCCGTCGAACTCGTCGCGGGTGTCACCGAGCAACAGCAGCGTCTCGCCCGGCTCGTTGCCCAGTCCGGTGGGGATGCGCCGGGCCACATCGTCGATCACCCCGAGCACCCCGACCACCGGGGTCGGCAGGATCGCGGTGCTGCCGGTCTGGTTGTAGAAGCTGACGTTGCCGCCGGTCACCGGGATGCCAAGGGCCGCACAACCGTCGGCGAGCCCACGGACGGCCTGGGAGAACTGCCACATGACACCGGGATCCTCCGGCGACCCGAAGTTCAGGCAGTTGGTCACCGCGACCGGGGTGGCACCGGTGACCGCCACGTTGCGGTAGGCCTCGGCCAGTGCCAGCTGCGCGCCGGTGTACGGGTCGAGCTGGGTGTAGCGGCCCGAGGCGTCGGTCGAGATCGCGACACCGCGACCGGTCTGCTCGTCGATGCGCAGCACACCACCGTCGGCATGCTCGGCCAGCACGGTGTTACCGCGCACATAGCGGTCGTACTGCTCGGTGATGAACGCCCGGCTGCACAGGTGCGGGCTGCCCAGCAGGGCCAACAGGGTCGCCTTGAGTTCCTCGCCGGTGGCCGGGCGGGCCAGCTTGGCGGAGGTGTCGGCGATCAGCGCGTCCTGGGTGTCCGGGCGCGCGACGGGGCGCTGGTACACCGGTCCCTCGTGGGCGACGGTGCGCGGCGGCACGTCCACGACGGTCTCACCGTGCCAGGTGATCTCGAGGCGATCACCGTCGGTGACCTCGCCGATGACGCTGGCCAGCACATCCCATTTGCGGCAGACGGCCAGGAACTTCTCGACGTTCTCCGGTGTGACGACCGCACACATCCGCTCCTGCGATTCGCTGGACAGGATCTCCGCCGGGGTCATATCGGCGGCACGCTGCGGCACCGCATCCAGCTCCACCCGCATGCCGCCGTCACCGGCGGATGCCAATTCAGAAGTCGCGCAGGACAATCCGGCCCCACCGAGATCCTGGATACCGACCACCAGATCGGCGGCGTAGAGCTCAAGGCAGCACTCGATGAGCACCTTCTCCATGAAGGGATCGCCGACCTGCACGGCGGGCAGTTTCTTGCGGCCAGGACCGGATCCCTCATCACCGCCGAAGGTCTCACTGGCCAGCACCGACACGCCACCGATACCGTCCAGGCCGGTGCGGGCGCCGAACAGGATGATCTTGTTCCCGGTGCCGGAGGCGAAAGCGAGATGCAGATCCTCCTTGCGCAGCACGCCGACGCACAGCGCGTTCACCAGGGGGTTGCCGGCATAGGACGGGTCGAAGACCGTCTCACCGCCGATATTGGGCAGACCCAGGGAGTTGCCGTAACCACCGATGCCGCGCACCACGCCGTCGAGCACCCGGCGGGTGTCGGGCGCATCGGCGGCACCGAAGCGCAGCTGGTCCATCACCGCGACCGGGCGGGCGCCCATGGCCATGATGTCGCGGACGATGCCGCCGACGCCGGTGGCCGCGCCCTGGTAGGGCTCCACATACGACGGGTGGTTGTGCGATTCGACCTTGAAGGTGACCGCCCAGCCGTCGCCGATGTCGACCACCCCGGCGTTCTCGCCGATCCCGGCCAGCATGCCGGCGCGCATCTCGTCGGTGGTGGTCTCACCGAAGTACCGCAAATGCACCTTCGAGGACTTGTAGGAGCAGTGTTCGCTCCACATCACCGAGTACATGGCCAGCTCGGCGTCGGTGGGGCGACGGCCGAGAATCTCGCGTATCCGCTGGTACTCGTCGTCCTTGAGGCCCAGTTCCCGGAAGGGCTGGGGTTGGTCGGGCGACGCTGCGGCGCGCTCGACGGTATCGATTTCCTGCGGGTGCGCGGATGTCACCCGAACAGTTTATTCGCTCGGCGTCGCAGCCGGACGCCGCGCCGCCACCGGGCGCCTCACCCGCCGGGTCTCAGTGCCCGCCGGAGACGCAGAACGCGTTGCCGTCCGGATCGGCGAGCACGACCCAGCGGAACGCATCGCCGATGGCGTGCCTGCCGGTCTCGGTGGCACCGAGCTCGACCAGCCGCGTCACCTCGGCCTCCAGATCGGGTGCCGAGAAGTCCACATGCACCCGGTTCTTGCCCGCCGTCGGGTCCGGCACACGCTGGAACCCGAGCCGGGGTCCGTCCGGCAACAGCACCATGATGAATTCGCCGGGCATCTCGGCGTTGAGGGTGCCACCGGTGGCCTCGGTCCACCACTGGGCGAGGCGGTCCGGATCGGTGCAGTCGAACGTGATCATTTCTGGGCTGAGCGTCATGCGCGCACCATAGAGCAGCGCTCCGACATCTCCGGTGCCATTTCCGCGGCGGCGGACCACCGCGTGCAACCGGCACAATCGTCCTATGCAGCGGCAGGTCTTCAGTGGTCACATCGCGGGCTTCGGCACCGACGCCGGGATCCGGTTCGTCGTCGGTGTCTGGCACCGTTCACCGTTCGGCGGCTTCGCCGATGTGATGGTGCAGACCCGCGAGGACACCCGAATCCTGCTGGCACCCAACGCCGAGATCGCCGAGTTCGTCTCGGCCACATACACCTTCGACCAGATCAGGGTGGCCCCGGTGACCGCCGATCTGGACGACGACCGGTTGCGGGTGCACACCGACGAACTCGACGTCACGGTGCGCCTCGGCGGCGCCGCCCGGTTCGACGGGCTGCTGCGGCTGGTGCCCGCACCGCTGGCGCGGGCACCGTGGTGGCTGCGGCTGATCGACCCCGTCGCCGCGGTCCTGGTGCCCGGCGTGCACACCGCGGGCAGTGCGGGCAACGGCAGGCGGGAGTACTACGGGGTCCGTCGCACCCGGCGGATCGACTCGGTGTCGGGGGCCTTCGACGGCGTCGCTCTCGGCGGGCCCGCCGACCTGCACCCGCCGGTGCGGTTCGGGTTCTCCTCGGCACCGACCGACCCTCAACTGGTGACGGTCACCACCACGATCGACCTGCCCTGACCTGGCCGCCGTGACTCAGGCCGGCGCCAGGAATGCCTGCAAGGCGGCCGAGTAGTCGGCCACGTCATGGGCGCCCATGATCTCGCGGGCCGAGTGCATGGCCAGCTGGGCGGCACCGACATCGACGGTCGGGATACCGGTGCCCGCCGAGGTCATCGGCCCGATCGTCGACCCACAGGGCAGATCGGCGCGGTGCTCGTAGCGCTGCAGCGGGACACCGGCTTGGACGCAGGCCAGGGCGAACGCCGCGGCCGTGCGCCCGTCGGTGGCATAGCGCAGGTTTGGGTGCACCTTGAGCACCGGGCCTCCGTTGACCTCGATCAGGTGACCGGGCTCGTGCCGCTCCGGGTAGTTCGGATGGGTGGCGTGCGCCATATCGCCGGAGGCCACCATCGACTGCGAGAGCCGGCGCAGGAAGTCCTGCCGGTCACCACCGGCCGCCAGGGTGATGCGCTCCAGCACCGTGAGCAGCAGGTCGGACTGGGCGCCGTGATCGGACTGCGAACCGACCTCCTCGTGGTCGAACAGTGCGAGCACCGGGATGTGACTGCGTGGTTCGGTGGCGAGCAGCGCCTGCAGTCCGGTGTAACAGGTCACCTGGTTGTCCAGCCGCGGGGCGCTGACGAACTCGCGACCGGCGCCGGTGATCGCCGACGGCGCCAGGTCATGGGTCATCAGGTCGAAGCCCAGCACCTCCGACTCACTCACGCCGGCCCGTTCGGCGACGAACCCGATGAACGATCGCTGCTCGCCCAGCCCCCAGATCGCGTTGACGTGCCGCTGCGGGTCGGGGCTGACGCCCTTGCGATCGTCGGACAGGTGGATGGCAAGTTGCGGCACCCGCAGGATCGGGTCGTCGATGCGGACCAGCCGATGCGCCACCTGGCCGCCGGCCACGACGGAAAGCCGGCCACTGATCCCGAGGTCGCGGTCCAGCCACGAGTTCAACCACGCGCCGCCGTAGGGCGCCAAGGCGACCACCTGCCACCCCGCGACCACTCGGTCGGGGTGCTGTTTGACCCGCAGGTTGGGGCTGTCGGTGTGCCCGCCGACGATTCGGAACGCCCCATCGCCGGGCGTCGAATCCCAGGCCACCAGTGAACCGGCCCGCACGACGAAGAACTTCCCACCCGACTCGGGCCAGACATCGGATTCGGACAGCTCGGTGTACCCGGCGGCCACCAGCTGCCGCGCAGCCGTCGCGCACACGTGGAACGGGGACGGCGAGGCGTCGATGAACTCACACAGGCTCTGGGGGTTAGCAGGCATCTTTTCATCTTGACCCGTGCGGCGCCGTCCGGCCGCGCTAGGGTCTGCGATGTGTCCGATCTTGTTCCGCAGGCGGTGCTCGCGCCCCTGACCCCGGCGGCCATCTTCATGGTGGCCACCATCGACGACGGCGGCGAACAGACCGTGCACGATGCCCTCGGCGATATCTCGGGTCTGGTCCGCGCCATAGGCTTCCGCGATCCGACCAAGCATCTGTCGGTGATCACCTCGATCGGATCGCAGGCCTGGGACCGGTTGTTCAGCGGACCCCGCCCGGCCGAACTGCATCCCTTCATCGCGTTGGAGGGGCCGCGGCACCGCGCGCCGTCGACACCGGGTGATCTGTTGTTCCACCTGCGGGCCGAATCACTGGATGTGTGTTTCGAGTTGGCCGGCAAGATCGTCGCCGCGATGGACGGCGCCATCACCATCGTCGACGAGGTGCACGGCTTCAAGTTCTTCGACAACCGCGACCTGCTCGGCTTCGTCGACGGCACGGAGAACCCGGACGGGCCGGTGGCCGTGAGCGCCAGCCAGATCGGCGACGAGGATCCCGATTTCGCCGGCGGATGCTACGTCCACGTGCAGCGCTATCTGCATGACATGTCGACGTGGAACGCGCTGTCGGTCGAGGAGCAGGAGCGGGTGATCGGGCGAACCAAGCTCGACGACATCGAACTCGACGATGCGGTGAAACCGGCCAATTCGCATGTGGCCCTGAATGTCATCACCGACGAGCAGGGCAACGAACTGAAGATCCTGCGCCACAACATGCCCTTCGGCGAGATCGGCAAGGGCGAGTACGGGACCTACTACATCGGATACTCGCGCACCGCCGCGGTCACCGAGCGGATGCTGCGCAACATGTTCATCGGCGATCCGCCCGGTAACACCGATCGGATCCTGGAATTCTCCACCGCGGTGACCGGTTGCCTGTTCTTCACCCCGACAGCCGATTTCCTCGACGATCCGCCACCCATGCCGGGGGCGGCCGAACCCGTCCCGGCAGTAGTCACCAGCACGCCCACGTACTCCGGTTCACTGTCGATCGGCAGTCTGAAAGGACAACCCCAATGAACAACCTGTACCGCGAACTGGCACCGATCACCGACGAGGCGTGGGGCGAGATCGAGCAGGAGGCCACCCGCACCTTCAAGCGTCATATCGCCGGACGCCGGGTGGTCGACTGCACCGGCCCGACCGGCGCCACCACCGCGGCGGTGTCCACCGGCCATCTGCTGGACGTGGCCGCCCCGGGTGACGGTGTCATCGCGCATCTTCGCGACAGCCGTCCGCTCGTGCGGCTGCGGGTGCCGTTCACCATCACCCGCGATGCCATCGACGATGTGGAACGCGGCTCGCAGGACTCGGACTGGGACCCTGTCAAGGACGCCGCCAAGAAGCTGGCGTTCGCCGAGGACCGGGCGATCTTCGAGGGTTATGCGGCGGCCAACATCGAGGGTATCCGGGCGGGCAGCTCCAACCCCGGCCTGGCGCTGCCCGAGGATCCGCGCGGCTATCCCGACGTGATCGCCCAGGCCCTCTCGGAGCTGCGGCTGGCCGGTGTCGACGGTCCCTATTCGGTGCTGCTGTCGGCCGATGCGTACACCAAGGTCAGCGAGACGACCGAGCACGGCTACCCGCTGCGCGAACACCTCAACCGGGTGGTCGACGGTGACATCATCTGGGCTCCGGCCATCGACGGCGCCTTCGTGTTGTCCACCCGCGGAGGCGATTTCGATCTACAGCTGGGCACCGACGTGTCGATCGGCTATCTGAGCCACGACGCCGACACCGTGCAGCTCTACCTCCAGGAGACGTTCACCTTCCTGAACTACACCGCCGAGGCGTCGGTCGCCCTGTCGGCCTGATCCCCCGAAGGCCGGACGTCTCAGCGCTTCTCGTCGGGCTCCGGTTTGAGGTGCCGCCACCAGCAGGCGATGTAGACGCTCATCGAGGTGACCAGGGCCACCACCACCCAGAGCACCACGGTGACGTCCACCCACGCCCCCATGGGTGGACCGTCGGGCAGCGCGTTGCGCAACGGCACGACGGCGAACAGCATGGCCGCGAACCACGTCGTCATCGGCGGCTGGAACTTGCGTCGGTTGCGCACGGTCTGCACCGCGACGACCACACCCAACACGGCGATGGTGATCAGCGCGCCCACGATGATCGCGGCGAACGCAGCGGTGCTCGGCGACCGGTGCAGGTTCACGCGGTAAGGAGCGGATGCGTCGGACCCACCGTGCGGGGGGATGCTGAACATCCAGCCGGGCACCCGGTCGACGAACGTTGCCCAGGTCGGCTCGGGAGTCCGGTCATCACCGCTGACCACCGACACGGTGATGGGTCCGGAGTGATACCGGTCGAACGGGTAGGCACCGGGGTCACCACCGATGGTCAGCGCCACCGGGAAGACACCGGGCACGGTGCCCTCTGGCCAGCTGCGCGTGGTGGGTGTGACGGCGGAATAGATTGTGACGGTGAGGTCTTCGGTCAGGCTCTGGGTGTCCGGATCGATCAGGCCCGGCCCCGGGCTGACGGTCACGTTGGCCACCATCTCACCTTTGGCCGCGTGCACCTCCTCCAGGTCGAAGGTGACCGAGGTCTGGTCCGCCACGGGCTGGTCGACCGGTATCTCCTGAGGACCGCCGAGACCGGTGGCCGCGTACAGGACGATCGTCGTGACGTATGCCGCAAGGATCGCGAGGACCCCGAGCACGACACGAATCTTCATAGGGGCCCTTCCGGTGAATGGCGATTCAGGCCGTCAGCACCGCGTCGAGTGCGGAGTAGAACAGACCGAGACCGTCATCGGAGGGACCCGTCAACGGCTCGGTGGCGTGTTCGGGATGGGGCATCAATCCGACGACGCGGCCGTTGGCCGAGCTGACCCCGGCGATACCGCGCATCGAGCCGTTGAGGTTCTCCCGGTACCGGAAGACCACCCGGCCCTCCCCTTCGAGCTCGTCGAGCACCTCTTCCGACGCCACGTAACGGCCCTCGCCGGACTTCAACGGCACCAACAGATCGGCGTCCTGCTCGTAGCGGGTGGTCCACGCCGTCGAGTTCGACGCCACCTGCAGCCATACGTCACGGCAGATGAAGTGCAATCCCTCGTTGCGGGTCAGCGCCCCCGGCAGCAGCCCGGATTCGCAGAGCACCTGGAAACCGTTGCAGATCCCCAGGACCGGCATCCCCTTGGCGGCCGCATCGACGACCGACCGCATCACCGGCGCGAAGCTGGCGATGGCACCGGCGCGCAGATAGTCACCGTAGGAGAAACCGCCCGGCACCACCACCGCGTCGACACCCTTGAGATCGGCGTCGGCATGCCACAGGCTGACCGCTTCCCCACCGGCCAGCCGGACCGCACGGGCGGCGTCGACATCATCGAGGGTGCCGGGGAAGGTGATGACGCCGATCTTGCCGACTGACCCGACGGTCACACGTCCTCCCGGCTCACCGAGAACTCCTCGATGACGGTGTTCGCCAACAGCGACTCGGCGATCTCGTTGAGCGCCTCGTCGGACACCGAATCGTCGACCTCGAGCTCGAATCGCTTGCCTTGGCGCACATCGGACACGCCGCCATGGCCGAGCCGGCCCAGCGCGCCGACGATGGCCTGTCCCTGCGGGTCGAGGATCTCGGCCTTGGGCATCACGTGCACTACGACGCGGGCCACGGGCGCTCCTTCTTGGGGTCGGTACGGGTCGTGAACGGTCATAACTGTACCGGCGCGCCGCCGGGCCACAATGGAGCCATGCAACTGACGCACTTCGGCCACTCGTGCCTGCTCGCGAGCTTCCCGGACGGCACCGGAAAACAGACGACGGTGCTGTTCGACCCGGGCACCTTCTCGCATGGTTTCGAGGGCATCACCGGACTCGACGCGATCATGATCACCCACCAACATCCCGACCACGCCGATCCCGCCCGGCTACCGGCGCTGGTGGAGGCAAACCCGCAGGCCGAGCTGTACGCCGATCCGCAGACCGCGGCGCAGCTCGGCGGCGGTTGGCGGGCCGTGCACGCCGGCGACAGCTTCACCCTGGGGCACCTGTCGGTGCGCGGGGTCGGGGGCACCCATGCGGTCATCCACCCCGAGCTGCCGGTGATCGACAACACCTCCTATCTCCTCGGCGATGCCGACCACCCGGCCAGGTTGATGCATCCCGGTGATGCGCTGTTCGTGCCCGGCGAACCGGTCGACGTGCTGGCCACACCGGCGGCCGCACCTTGGATGAAGGTGTCGGAGGCCGTCGATTACCTGCGCGCCGTCGCGCCGACCCGGGCGGTGCCCATCCATCAGGGCATCATCGAGCCGGCCGCGCGCGGCATCTACTACGGCAGGCTCTCTGAGATGACCGACACCGACTTCCAGGTGCTCGATCCCGAGAACGGAACCCAGTTCTGATCCCGCGCCGGATCCTGCTGTGGTGGCCGCCGATCGGCATCACGGCGATGGTGCTGCTCGGGGTGGCCGTCGGCCACGGGCCGACGGCCTTCGACGATTCGGCGCTGACGGTGCTGCAGCGCATCTTCGGTCCCGAGCCGGTCTGGATGCTCTACTTCAGCTGGTCACTGACAATGATGGTGACGCTGGCCATCGCGGTGCTGGTCGCGCTGATCCGGCGGCGGTGGCGGCTGGCGGTGGTGGTGGCACTCTGCCCGCTGATCTCGGTGCTGATCACCCGGCTGCTCAAACCGCTGTTCGGCCGCTACAAGGGCGATGCGTTGGCCTATCCCAGCGGACACACCGCGGTCGCGATCACCGTGACGGCGATGCTCGTGGTGGCCACCGGTTACGTGCTGTGGGTGACGGTGCTGGCCGGGGTGGTCGGGGTGATCGGGGCCCTGAGCATGGCCACCACCGATCTGCACTACCTGACCGACAACATCGGTTCGGTGTTCTTCGCCACGGCGATGGTGTGCCTGGCCATCCTGGCCGCCGGGCCTCAGGCGGTGGCGTCCGCGGCGGCCCGGCCAGCCGCCCGGCCGGAGAACACGCAGCCGCCCAGGAATGTGCCCTCCAGCGAGCGGTAGCCGTGCACACCGCCGCCACCGAACCCGGCGGCCTCCCCCGCGGCGTACAGCCCGTCGAACACCGTGCCGTCCGGGCGGAGCGCGCGGGCCTGTAGGTCGGTTTCCAGACCGCCCAGCGACTTCCTGGTCAGGATGTGCAGCTTCACCGCGATCAACGGCCCGGCCTTCGGGTCGGTCAGCCGGTGCGGCGCGACCACCCGAGCGATCCGGTCCGGCAGATACTCACGAGCGCCGCGGATCGCAGTGATCTGGCTGTCCTTGCTGAACTTGTTGACCACCTCCCGGTCGCGGGCGGTGACCTCGGCCTCGACGGTGGCGTAGTCCAGCGGTTGCACATCGGGGACGTCGTTCATCGCGGTCACCAGCTCGCGCAGCGTGTTACCGGTGACGAAGTCCACCCCCTTGTCGATGAAGGCACGCACCGGCGCCGGCCCGCCGTCGCGTCCACGGGCGAGCACCGCTCGGACGCTGCGCCCGGTCAGGTCGGGGTTCTGTTCCTGACCGGACAACCCGAATTCCTTGGCGATGATGCGGGCATTGAGCACGAACCAGGTGTAGTCCTGGCCGGTGGTGGTGATGTACTCCAGCGTGCCCAGGGTGTCGAAGCCCGGATAGAGCGGCACCGGTAGCCGCTTGCCGGTCGCGTCCAGCCACAGCGACGACGGCCCGGGCAGGATGCGGATGCCGTGGTCGGGCCAGATCGGGTCGTAGTTGGTGATGCCCTCGGTGTAATGCCACATCCGGTCGCTGTTGATGATGCTCGCGCCTGCGGACTCGCTGATCTGCAGCATCCGGCCGTCGACGTGGGCGGGCACCCCGGACAGCAGTTGCTTGGGCACCCGGCCCATCCTGGCCGGCCAGTTCTTGCGCACCAGATCGTGGTTGCCGCCGATACCGCCACTGGCCACGATGACGGCCTGGGCACGAAACGCGAACTCGCCCACGGTGTTGCGCGACGATGGCGCACCGCGGGGGGCATCGGAGGGTTCCAGCACCGCGCCGCGCACACCGACCACCGCCCCGTCCTCGACGATCAGCTCGTCGACGCGGTGGCGATGGGCGAACGTGGCCCGTGGTTGGCGATGCAACCGGCGCGCGAACACGTCGACCAGCGCGGGCCCGGTTCCCCACGTGATGTGGAAACGCGGCACCGAGTTGCCGTGCCCCTGCGCGCCGTACCCGCCGCGTTCGGCCCAGCCGACCATCGCGAAGGTCTGCAACCCGCGCTCACGCAACCAGCTGCGCTTCTCACCCGCGGCGAAGTCCACGTAGGCGTGCGCCCATTGGCGCGGCCAGTGGTCCTCCTCGCGGTCGAAGCCCGCGCTGCCGAGCCAGTCCTGCAGCGCAAGTTCGTGGCTGTCGTGGATGCCGAGGCGGCGCTGCTCGGGGCTGTCGACCAGGAACAGCCCACCGAAGGACCAGTACGCCTGGCCGCCGATGTTGGCGGCGTTCTCCTGATCGACGATCAAGACGCGGCGTCCGCGTTCGATCAGCTCCGCAGCGGCGACCAGTCCGGCCAGTCCCGCACCCACCACGATCACATCGGCATCAGCCATACCGACAAAACTAGTCTCAGGCGGCGTCGGTGAGGGCGGGATCGGCCTCCCACCGATAGGTGTCGGGCCGGCAGCCGTATCCCAGGGCCAGGTCGATGGCGTCGACGACGGCCCGGCGCGGGCCGGTGTCGGCGAGTTGGCGGGCCGAGACCACCAGCCGCACGGTGCCGCCCCGGCGGGCGGTGCGTTCAGCGGAGAGCACCAGGGTGCGGCACCACCACGGTTCGGTCAGGAAGCCGGCACCGATGCCGAGCACCCGGGTCCGTTCGGTCTGGCGGCGGACCAGGTCGGTCACCCCGGTCAGACCGGCCAGCAGGCGGAAGCCGTTACGCGGCAACGCCGCGACGGCGCCGTCGGACACCGTCCACCCGGGCGCGGCGAACAGCCGGGTGCGCAGGCCCAGGTGTTCCATCGCTCGGTCGGCGCCCATCAGCCGTAGGTTCGCCTCGTGCGCGGGCAGCGTGGCGAATTCGCTGCGCCGCTTCTTGGTGGCGGCCTCGTCGAACCCGTGCAGCACGATCGCGTCGCCGGCGGCGCGGCGCTCGGCCAGCCAGCCCACCGTGCGGGGGTCGTGTTCCAGCCGGTAGCCACCCTTCAGCCGCGGGGCGACCAGCAGCGACACCGGGATGCCGCGGTTGTCGAGGTCCTCGCAGAACCCGTCCGCGGCGCCCAAGGTACGGTCCCGGATCCCGGAGATCGAGACGATCAGTTCGGCAGTCACACCCGCAGTCTGGCAACGTCAGATGTCGCGACGGTTGCGAACACCCGGACGCCAGTTGGCTATCTGGGGAGCACGGCCTCGATGGCGCTGAGCACCTCGGGGGCGTCGGGTTCGGTGCGCGGCCGGAACCGGTTGACCACCGTGCCGTCCGGCCCGATCAGGAACTTCTCGAAGTTCCACTGGACGTCGCCCGCGGCCCCCTCGGCGTCGGCGGTCTTGGTGAGCTCCGCGTAGAGCGGGTGCCGATCAGCCCCGTTGACATCGGTCTTGGCCAGCAACGGGAAGGTCACCCCGTAGGTAGAGGAGCAGAAGGATTGGATCTCCTCGGCCGTGCCGGGCTCCTGTCCCATGAACTGGTTGCACGGCACCCCCACCACGGTGAGACCGCGCGCGGCGTAGTCACGTGCCAGTTTTTCCAGGGCGGTGTACTGCGGGGTCAGACCGCATCTGGACGCGACGTTGACCACCAGCGTTGCGCCGTCGGACAATTCGCTCAGCGTCGCGGCACCGCCGTCGAGCATGGTCAGCGGGATGTTGTGCAGGCTCACCCGCTCGACGCTAGCGGCCGATCCTGCCCGACGCTAGAGCTTGGGGCCGCCGAACAGGCTGTGCACCTGCCCTTGCCCGTGATTCTCCGGGTCGGCGGTGGCCAGGATCCAGGCGTACTGGAAGGCCGCTTCCTTCCAGCGCTCGTAACGCCCGCTGATCCCGCCGTGCCCCGCCACCATCTCGGTCTTCAGCAGCACCTTGGCGGTATCGGGCGTCAGCTGCGCATGACGCAACGCGGCGACCCACTTGGCAGGCTCGGTGTAGTACACCCTGGTGTCGTTGAGCGAGGTCATCGCCAGCACGGCCGGGTAATCCAGGGACGCGACGTTCTCGTACGGCGAGTATGCCTTCATGTACTCGTAGACGTCCTTGTCCGTCAGCGGGTTTCCCCATTCGTCCCATTCGGTGACGGTCAGCGGCAGAGACGGATCCAAGATGGTGGTCAACGGGTCGACGAACGGCACCTGGGCCAGCACCCCGGCGAACAGGTGTGGGGCGATGTTGAGCACCGTACCGACCAGCAGACCACCGGCGCTGCCGCCGAGCGCGACCAGGTTGGCGGGCCGGGTCAGATCGGTGGTGATCAGGTGTTCGGCGACGGCGACGAAGTCGGTGAACGAGTTGGCCTTCTTCAGCAGCTTGCCGTCCTCGTACCAGGGCCGCCCAAGCTCCCCGCCACCGCGAACATGCGCCACGGCGAACACCATGCCCCGATCCAGCAGGGACAGCCGGGCGATCGAGAATCGCGGATCCTCGCAGGATTCGTACGCGCCGTACCCGTACAGCAGCGTCGGCGCCGGGAACGCCAGCCCGGCCCGGTGCACGATCGAGATGGGAATCCGCGCACCGTCGGCGGCGACGGCCCAATCGCGGCGCTCGACGTAATCCTCGGGCCGGTAGTCCCCCAGCACGGGTTGTTCGCGCAACAGCGTCCGCTCACCGGTGACCAGATCGAGGTCGTAGATGCGCACCGGGATCACCCAGGACACCGCCCCGACCCGCAACTTCGGCGAAGACCAGTTGGGGTTGCCGGCAAGGCCCGCCGACATCAGCTCGGATTCGAACGTGATCTCGGCCGGCGTTCCGTAGGAGCCGTCGGATCCGATGGGCCACAGCTGAATACGGGGTAACGCCTCGCGGCGGTAACTGACCACGAGGTGCGTGGCGAAGGCGTCGACGCCGTCGAGGCGGACATCGTCACGGTGTTCGATCAGCGTCCGGAACGCCGTCGGATCGCTGACCGGTGCGTCGACGAGGGTGAAGTTGACCGCGCCGTCGTTGTGCAGGATCAGGAAGCGGTCTTCTCCGCCGACCACCGCGTGCTCGACGGAGTATTCGACACCGTCGCGTCGCGGCAGGACGACCGTGAACGGCGCTTCCGGATCGGTGGCGTCGGCGTAGCGGATCTCGGTGGTGATCGCACTGCCCGCGGCGATGATGACGTATTTGTCGCTTCGGGTGCGCCCGACGCCGAGCCAATACCGTTCGTCTGCCTCGTGATACACCTTCTGCGCGGGCAACCCGGAGCCGAGGCGATGCCGCCACACGGTGTCCGGGCGCCAGGCGTCGTCGACGGTGACGTAGTACACCGACTGGTTGTCCGCACCCCAGGTCGCCCCGGATCCGATGCCGACGATGGTGTCCTCGTAGAGCTGGTTGGTGCGTAAGTCCTTGAACCGCAGGGTGTACCGCTCGTCACCCTTGACGTCCACCGAGTAGGCCAGGATGTTGCCGTCGACGCTGACGCTGACCGCGCCGAGGGAGAAGAACTCGTGCCCTTCGGCCTCTACGTTCTCGTCGAGCAGGATCTGCTCACCGGCGACGGCGGTGTGCTCGTCGAGTTCCGGTGGTGTCCAGTCGTCCGGATCGCTGATCGGGCAACGGCAGTGCACGCCGTATTGCTTGCCCTCGAAGCTGCGCGCGTAGTACCACCAGTTGTCGCGCCGGGTCGGGATGGAGAGATCGGTCTCCTTGGTCCGCGCCTTGATCTCGTCGAAGATCCGCTGCCGCAGCGGCGCCAGGACCGCGGTGGCCGCCTCGGTGTGTGCGTTCTCGGCCTCCAGATGCGCGATGACCTCCGGATTGTCCTTGTCGCGCAACCATTCGTAGGGATCGATGAACACATCCCCGTGGTGCTCTCGGCGGTGCTCGACCCGCTTGGCCACCGGGGCCGCAGCGTCGCTCAGCGGCTGTTGATTCGCTCCGCGAGCGTCGCTCAGCGGCTGTTGATTCGCTCCGCGAGCGTCGCTCATGCGCCGATCCAATCGGAGAAACTCAAGCCCGAAATCCTCTCGTAGGCCTCGATATAGCGGGCCCGGGTGGCGGCCGCGATCTCGGCGGGCAGCGGCGGCGGTGGCGCGTCACCGCCGCGGTCCCATCCCGAGTCCGGCCCGGTCAGCCAGTTGCGGACGAACTGCTTGTCATAACTGGGCTGCACCACGCCCTCCTGATAGGAGTCCGCGGGCCAGTACCGCGACGAGTCCGGGGTCAGCACCTCGTCGGCGAGCACCAGTTCACCGGCGGTGTCCCCACTGGTCGAGATACCGAACTCGAACTTCGTGTCGGCGACGATGATGCCCTTGCTCAACGCGTGCTCGGCAGCGCGCGCGTAGATGTTCAGCGTGGCCTCGCGCAGCCTGGCGGCGCGCTCGGCCCCGACCAGCTCGACGACCGCGTCGAAGGAGACGTTCTCGTCGTGTGCGCCGATTTCGGCCTTGGTGGCCGGGGTGAACAACGGCTCGGCGAACTTGCTGGCCTCGACCAGACCGGCGGGCAGCTCGATCCCGCACACCGAGCCCGACCGCTGGTAGTCCAGCAGCCCCGAGCCGGTCAGGTACCCGCGGGCCACGCACTCCACCGGCACCATCTCCAGCGCGCGGACCACCAGGGCGCGGCCAAGCACCTCCTGCGGGATGCGCTCGTCGTCCGGTGGTCCGGCCAGGTGGTTCGGCACGGCCAGGTGATCGAAGAAGAACACGCTCATCGCGGTGAGGATCCGGCCCTTGTCCGGAATCTCGGTGTCCAGGATGTGGTCGAAAGCCGAGATGCGGTCGGAGGCGACGAACAGCAGATGGTCGGCGTCGATGCGGTACAACTCGCGTACCTTGCCGCTGGCCAGATGCTGGTAGTCGGTCAGAGCTGGGCGCATTGGCCCACCCTATGTGCTGGGATCTTTTCCATGAGACTGCGGTACCTGCCCTACGCCACCAAACCCGGCCGGTTGTTGGCCCAGATCGTCAGCGATGTCGTCGTCATCGGCTGGACCGCGATCTGGGTACTGGTGGGCAGCGCGGTCTATGCCGCCGTCGACACCATCGCCGAGGTGGGCCGTCAGGTGCACGACGGCGCCGACGGCGTCTCCGGCAGCCTGGATTCCGCAGGGAACAGCGTCGACGGTGTGCCGCTGATCGGCAACGGACTGAGCGGGCCCCTGCGCGCTGCCAGTGAGGCCGCCGCCGAGATCGCCGGCGCCGGTCGGAATCTCGACTCCACGGCGACCTGGCTGGCCTGGGTGCTCGCGGTCGCGGTCGCGGCGACACCGATCCTGGCGGTGGCCATGCCCTGGCTCTACCTGCGGATCAGGTTCTTCCGCCGCAAGCTGACGGTGCTGACGCTGGCCTCGACGCATGCCGGGCAGGAACTGCTGGCCATGCGGGCGCTGGCCAACCGTCCGCTGGCCAAACTGACGGCGGTGGACCCCGATCCGATCGGTGCGTGGCGGCGGGACGACCGGCCCGCCATTCGGGGCCTGGCGCTGCTGGAACTGCACGCGGCGGGCGTACGCCTGTAGGGACGTGGGCCCGCACGCCTACGGGACGGTGAGTTAGCGTGCCCTTATGTCGTCGGCCGTCGCAGTCAGTGTGCGCGATCGCCGACCCGCCGGTCTGCTCCTGGCCATCACGACGCTGGGGCTGATGTGCGTGCTCAGCCTGGCCATCGGCACCGAGAGCGTCGCTGTCTCGACGGTCTGGCAGGCCGTGACCGATTACACCGACACCGGCGATCAGTGGATCGTGCACGATCTGCGCGTCCCGCGGACCGTGCTGGGCATCGTGGTCGGCATCGCACTGGGGCTGTCCGGGGCATTGATCCAGGGCCTGACCCGCAATCCGCTGGCGGACAGCCAGATCCTGGGCATCGATGCGGTGGCCGGGCTGTTCGTCGTGGCGGCGATCGCGTTCCTGCACATGAGTTCGCTGCTGACCTACGTCTGGTTCGCATTCCTGGGTGCGGCGGTCGCCATGGTGCTGGTCTACCTGGTCGGCACCGCAGGCCGCGCGGTCGTCACCCCGGTGCGGATGCTGTTGGCCGGTGTCGCGGTGGGCGCGGTGGCCGATGGCGTGTCCTTCACCATCCGGCTGCAGAACCCGCGGGCCTTCGACTCGATGCGATTCTGGGATGCCGGTGCGCTCGACGGTCGCGGACTGGACGCGGTGTGGGTGGTGACGCCGTTCATCGTGGTGGGCGCGGTGTTGTGCTTCTACGTCAGTCGGGGGCTCAATGCGATCGCGCTCGGTGATGATCTGGCCGTCGCGATGGGCGGCAACATCGTCCGCACCCGGGCGCTCGGGCTGATCGCGGTGACGCTGTTGGCCGGGGCGGCCACCGCCGCGGCCGGTCCGATCGGCTTCGTCGGGTTGATGGTTCCCCATGCGGTGCGGTGGTTCACCGGCCCGGACTGGCGGTGGATCTGCGCGTTCTGCGTGGTCGCCGGGCCCGCGCTGCTGCTGGCCGCCGATATCGTCGGGCGCGTGGTGGTGTCCCCCGGCGAGTTACCCGCAGGCATCGTCACCGCGTTCCTGGGTGCCCCGGTCCTGATCTGGCTGGTCCGCCGCAGCAAGGCCAGCGCGCTGTGAGCATCGATTTCGGCCGCCCACAGCTGGTGTTCCGGCGCGGATCGCGGGTCGCGCTGCGGGCTTCCTGGCGCAGCATCGCGGTGCTCTCGGCGCTCGGTGCCGGCGCATCGGTCCTGGCTGTGCTGGCCCTCGGAGTCGGCGAGTACCCGGTCTCCCCCGCCGAGGTCATCGCCGTGTTGACCGGTTCCGATCGCAGTTTCACCAGCGTCGTCGTGCTGGAGTGGCGCATGCCGCGCATCGTTGCCGCGCTGGTGATCGGTGCGGCGCTCGGAGTGTCCGGGGCGATCTTCCAGGCCCTGACGCGCAACCCGCTCGGTAGTCCCGATGTGATCGGGTTCGGGTTCGGTTCCTACACCGGCGCGCTGGTGGCGATCGCTCTCTTCGGCGGCGGCTACTACCTCGTCGCCGGCGGTGCGGTGGTCGGCGGCCTGCTGACCGCGGTGGCGGTTTATCTGCTGGCCTACCGCAACGGTGTGGCCGGTTTTCGACTGATCATCGTCGGCATCGCGGTCAGCGCCGTGCTCAGCTCGCTGAACCAATGGATCATCCTCAAGCTCAAGCTGCGCCAGGCGGTGACGGCAGCCATCTGGCAGCAGGGCACGCTCAGCGGTCTGCGGTGGGAACAGGTGGTGCCGGTCCTGGTCTGCGTCGCGATCGCCCTGCTCGGGGTCGTCGCCATCGGACCGCAACTGCCGGTGCTGCAGATGGGTGACGATATGGCAGGTGCGCTCGGGATCAGCCCGGAACGCGCCAGGCTGGCCTACTTCGGGGCCGGGGTGGTGTTGATCGCGGTGGCGACGGCGGCCGCCGGGCCGATCTCGTTCGTCGCGCTGGCCGCTCCGCAATTGGTTCGCCGGTTGACCGCGACGCCCGGCGTCGGGCTGGTGTCCTCCGCGGTGATGGGCGCTGTCCTGCTGCTTGCCAGCGATCTGATCGCGCTGCGCATCTTCGCCCCCGGCGAGCTTCCGGTGGGCGCGGTCACGGTGGTGGCCGGCGGGTTGTATCTGGTGTGGCTGCTAGTAATTCAGGCACGGCGATAGGGAAAACATGACGACGTTGCGCGCGCACGACCTCACACTCGGCTACTCGGACGCCCCGATCGTGTCCGGTTTGAACGCCGAGATCGCCGAGGGCGCCATCACCGCAATCGTGGGACCGAACGCCTGCGGCAAGTCGACACTGCTGCGGGGACTGGCACGCCTGCTGCGCCCCGTCGGGGGGCAGGTGCTCCTCGATGGCGCCGATATCAGCTCGCTGCGCACCAAGGATGTGGCCCGCAAGCTGGGACTGCTCCCGCAGTCCTCGATCGCGCCGGAGGGCATCACCGTCGCCGATCTCGTTGCCCGGGGCCGATTCCCACATCAGCGGGTGCTGCGTCAGTTCACCGGCGACGACGAGGTGGCGGTGGCCGAGGCGATGGAGGCCACCGGTGTGACGGCCCTCTCGGGACGGGCGGTCGACGAGCTGTCCGGAGGTCAGCGGCAACGGGTCTGGGTGGCGATGGTGCTGGCCCAGCAGACCCCGCTCATCCTGCTCGACGAACCCACCACGTTCCTCGACATCGCCCACCAGATCGAACTGCTGGACCTCTTCGCCGAACTGAACGACACCCAGGGCCGCACCATCGTCGCGGTGTTGCACGATCTCAACCACGCATGCCGCTTCGCCGACCAGATCATCGCGATGAAGGCCGGTCGCATCGTCGCCCAGGGCGAACCCGCGCGGGTCATCACCGCGGACCTGGTCGAGGATGTCTACGGCATGAAGTGCCAGATCATCGACGACCCGGAAACCGGCACACCGCTGGTGGTTCCGCGCGCCTNGCCGTCGCTAGGAGTTCGACAGGTCGGCGACCGGCCTGCCTGCCACGGCATTGCTCAACTGCGGAACCAGCAGGTCGATGGCGTAGAGCAGGGCGTCGGGCCCGCCGTAGGCCAGTGCGCCGCTGAGGGTCGACTCCGATCCGGCGTAGAGGGTGCGATCCTCGCGCACCACGGCCAGTCGCTGGAATGCCGGTGAGCCGGCCAGCTGCTGCTTGGTGACCCCGTTGACGAACAGCACGTCGCCCTCGAGCAGGCTCAACTTCTCCTGGGAGACCTCGCCGACGGTGTCCTGCGCACCGAACCCGAGCTCGTCGAACAGTGCGCGGCGCGGGTCGCCCTTACCGATGAGGTACGGCGCATCGACCTCGGAACTGAAATCGGCGACCAGAGTCTTGCCCGCGAACTCCGGATGATCGCTGGTGGCCTGCGCGATCTTGCCCTCGACCTGGTCGACGAGTTCTTGTGCCCGCTGCTCCTTGCCCAGTGCCTTGCCGGTGGTCAGCAGCTGGACAGCCCAGGGGGTTTCCTCGTCCGGGTAATCGGCGGACTGGATCACCGTCGGCGCGATCTGGGACAGCTGGTCGTAGGTTTTCTGGTCGATGGTCTCGTAGATGGCGAAGATCACGTCGGGCTTGGCGGCGGCGACGGCCTCGTAGTTGATGGTGTCGCCCTCGATGATCGGCACGCCCTTACCGTCGGTGGCGGCCTTGACCCAGGGGAAGTCGTTGTAGTTGTCGTACCAGGCGCGGGTGCCCACCGGGACGACGCCGAGGGCCAGGACGAAGTCCTGGTCGTTCCAGCCCATCGTGACGATGTTGCGGGGGTTGGCAGGCACCGTCGTCTCACCGAACTTGTGGGAGATGGTGACGGCATCGCCGGCGGCCCCGGCATCGGCCGGCTGGTGGGACGCGCACCCCGCGAGTACGCCGGTGGCCAGGAAGAGGGCGGCCAGCATGGCCGTGACGCGCAGCATTAGGCCAGCCTAACCTAGGCGGATCAGCCTCCGCCGCTGAGTCGGCGCAGCCAGCTCCCGAACGGGTGTCGCACGGTCACCGAGCCGAGTCGGATCCTGCCACGCACGATGACGTGCAGTTGATCCGAGGGCGGGGTGCCGCGCACCTTGACCGTCGAGCTGCCCATCAGCGCGTCGACACCGTTGACATCCGCGGTGGCGCCGGTGGGCAGGATGAGCTCGGTGGAGCTGCAATAGTCGTCGATGACGACCTGGACCACCGGCCCCGGTAACACCGCCGAGGTGAAGTCCAGTGTGGTGCTGCACATCCGGGTGTGCAGCGTGAGCATCGGTGCGACGGTCCAGATCCCGCGGCGGTCTATCGAGGTCATCCAGCCGCGTAGCTGGTCGGGTGGCAGCTGCGGGCGGGCGGGCACCCCGAGCTGCTGGGCGGGCAGATCGGCGAGGACGGTGCGCAATTCTGCGCGGGTGCGGGCGGCCAGCACCGAATCCGTCCGGTCGGCGAACTCGTCGAGGGTCAGCATGCCCTCGGACACGGCGCGTTCGAGCAACCCGTTGACCCGGGAGCGGTCGGCATCGGAGACGCGGAGGTGATCGTCGGGGCTCGAAACCATACCTGCGAGGGTAACGATCAGCCGAACTCGACGTACATGTGCCGCATCCCGGTGTGCCGGTTGCTGCGGGTCCACTCGACCGGCGCCACCAGCCGAGCCGCACCGAATCGGGCGAGCAGTTCCTCGAAGAGCACCCGCAGCTCGAGGCGGGCCAGGTTGGCACCCAGGCAGTAGTGGACACCTTGACCGAAGCCCAAGTGCGGGTTGGGCTTCCGGGTGATATCGAATCTGTCGGGGTCGACGAACACGGCCGGGTCGCGATTGGCCGAACCCTCCCAGATCTGCACCTTCTGCCCGGGTTCGATCTGGCAGCCGCCCAGTGTCACCGCGGTGGTGGCGGTGCGCCGTTTCGACGGCGACGGTGTCGTCCAGCGCACCATCTCCTCGATGGCCGACGGTAACAGCGACAGGTCGCTGCGCAGCAGGTCGAACTGGTCGGGATGCTCGATCAGCGCCAGCAGGCCGCCGGCGACGGCATTGCGGGTGGTCTCCGCACCGGCGCTGAACAACAAACTGAAGAACAGGTAGAGCTCGAGATCCGACATCGGAGCCAGCGAGTCGTCCAGCTCCGCGTTGGCGACCACCGAGAGCATGTCATCGGTCGGAGCTGCCCGTTTCGCGGCGATCAACTGCATCCCGTAGCCGTACATCCGCGAACCGGCCTCTTCGGCGCTCAGCTGTCCGACCGTAGCGCTTCGCGCCTTGCCGAAGTCGAACTGCGGTTCGATCGCCTCGAACAACCAATGCCGTTCGGAATCGGGCACCCCCAGCAGGATGCAGATCATCTGCATCGGCAGTTCGGCGGCCACATCGACCAGGAAGTCCAGCGGCTCGGCCGGGCTGACCGCGTCCAGCAGGGTGCGGGCGCGGGCACGCAGATCCTCTTCGACACGGGTGATCATCCGCGGGGTCAATCCGGAACTGACCAACCGCCGGATGCGGGCGTGGCGCGGGTCATCCATCATGTTGAGCACCTGCCCGGCAACGGCGAGGTCCTGCAGCAGCGTTCCTCCGTAGGGGCGCGTCCCGCCGGTCACCGACGAGTAGATCTGCGGATCACGCAGTACCGCAAGGGTTTCGGCGTAGGTTGCCACCGACCAGAAGCCCTCGCCGTCGGGGGTGTGCACGGTCGGTTCGTGCCAGTAGACCGGGGCCTCACGACGATGCAGCGCGAACAGTTCGTGCGGGAATCCCTGCGCGAAATTGTCCAGATCGGTGAGGTCGGCCAGGGTCACAGAATGGCGCCCGAGGTGTACTTCGCCGCGTCGGGATAGCGGCCGATCAGTTCCCCGACGGCGGCCACCACACCGTCGACCTGGTCACCGGCGGCGCCGGTGAACGCCGCCTTGTCGGCCAGTGCGTCATCGAGGGCGATCCGGTCCAGCGGCAGCCGCGGATCGGCGGCCAGCCGGTCCAGCAGATCGGGTTCGGCACCCTTCTCGCGCATGGCCAGCGCGACGGCCACCGCGTGCTCCTTGATGACCTCGTGCGCGGTTTCGCGGCCGACGCCGGCGCGCACCGCCGCGATCAGGATTCGGGTGGTGGCCAGGAACGGCAGGTAGCGGTCGAGTTCACGCTGGATGACGGCCGGATAGGCACCGAACTCGTCCAGCACGGTCAGGAACGTCTCGGTCTGTCCGTCGATGGCGAAGAAGGCGTCCGGCAGTGCCACCCGGCGTACCACCGAGCAGAACACGTCACCCTCGTTCCACTGCGCGCCGGCCAGTTCGGCGGCCATCGACGCGTAACCGCGCAAGACCACCTGCAGCCCGTTCACACGTTCGCAGGAGCGGGTGTTCATCTTGTGTGGCATGGCCGAGGACCCGACCTGCCCCGGCGCGAATCCCTCGGTCACCAGTTCGTGGCCGGCCATCAGGCGGATGGTGTGCGCAAACGAGGACGGTCCCGCGCCGAGCTGGACGAGGGCGGACACCACATCGTGGTCCAGCGACCGTGGGTACACCTGTCCGACGCTGGTGAAAACATCGGTGAAGCCCAGGAACTCGGCAACCCGGCGTTCCAGCTCGGCGAGCTTGCCCGCGTCGCCACCGAACAGATCGAGCATGTCCTGGGCCGTGCCCATCGGGCCCTTCACCCCACGTAGTGGGTACCGGTCGATCAATTCACGCAGTCGCGTCAGCGCCACCAGCGTCTCCTCGGCGGCCGAGGCGAATCGCTTGCCCAAGGTGGTCGCCTGGGCGGCGACGTTGTGGCTGCGCCCGGCCATCACCACATCGCGGTAGAGCACCGCCCGCTCGGCCAGCCGCGCGACGACCGCGACACCGTGGGTGAACACCAGTTCCAGTGATTGCCGGATCTGCAACTGCTCGACGTTCTCGGTCAGGTCGCGGCTGGTCATGCCCTTGTGCACGTGCTCGTGGCCGGCCAGAGCGTTGAACTCCTCGATCCGGGCCTTCACATCGTGGCGGGTCACCCGTTCGCGCGCCGCGATGGAGCCGAGATCGACGGTTCCGATCACCTGCTCGTAGTCCTCGACGACCCCGTCCGGAAGCGGAATGCCCAGTTCGGACTGGGCGCGCAGGACGGCGAGCCAGAGCCGGCGCTCGGCGATGATCTTGTTCTCCGGCGACCAGATCTCTGCCATCTCGGCACTTGCGTAGCGGTTGGCCAGAACATTCGGGATCGTCACGGACACACAGCTTAGGGTGCGTCCTCGAGGTGACTCGGATCGGTGATGCCCTCACCGCGGATCCCCAGCTGCCGATTGATCAGCGTCGTCACGCCGTAGAGGACGACACCGGTGACGACCAGCAGTCCCGCCAGCACATACTGCTGCGTCGGCCGCCCGGACAACGGGGTGACCAGATAGGCCGAGGCCAGTGCCCCGATGACGGGCAGCACGGTCGGCGTCCGGAAGTGCGCGCCATCGGCCTTCACATCACGGCGCAACACCAACACCGCGATGTTGACGATCGTGAAGACGGCCAGCAACAGCAGTGATGTCGTGCCGCCCAGAATCGAGATGGCCTTGCTGCTGGCGAAGGCCGAAACGTAGAAGATCAGGCCGAACGCGATCACGGTGGTGAAGGCGATCGCGACGTAGGGGGTGTGGCGGGTGCGGTGCACCTGACCCAGCACCGGCGGCAGCACATGCTGGCGCGCCATGCCGTAGATGAGCCGGCTGGCCATCAGCATGTTGATCAGCGCCGTATTGGACACCGCGAACATGGTGATGAACGGGAACAGCGTGTCGATCGGCAGCCCGGGCGCGGCGGCCTCGACGACATCGACCAGCGGTGTGGAGCTCTCCTTGAGATCACCGATCGGCACCAGGGCCACCGCGATGATCGACACCAGCACGTACACGACACCGGCGATACCCAGCCCGGTGAGCAGGACCTTGGGGAAGATGCGGACCGGGTCCTTGGTCTCCTCGGCCATGTTGACCGAGTCCTCGAAGCCGACCATCGCGAAGAACGCCAGCGAGGTCGCGGCCGTCACCGCGACGAATGTGCTTCGGTCACCCTCGCTTTCGAACACGGTCACCCGGGAGAAGTCGACGTCACCGCCCTGGGTGAAGGCCCACAACCCCACCAGGATCACCACGCCGAGGCCGGTGATCTCGACGATCGTGAGGACCACGTTCAACTTGACGCTCTCGCTGACGCCGCGGAAGTTGATGGCCGCCAGAATCGCCATGAAAGCCAACGCGATCGCGGCGATGCCGAACTTGCCCCAGTCCAGCCCGAAACCCTTGACGAAGTTGGCGGCGAAGGCCTGTGATGCCGTCGACGCCGAGGTGATACCCGAACACATGACCACGAACGCGACCAGGAAGGTGACGAAGTGGATGCCGAAAGCCTTGTGCGCGTAGAGCGCTGCGCCGGCGGCTTGTGGGTACTTGGTCACCAGCTCCAGGTAGGAGAACGCGGTGACGGTCGCGATCAGGAAGGCGATGAGGAACGGCAGCCATGCCGCGCCACCGACCTCCCCCGCCACTTGGCCGGTGAGCGCATAGACCCCGGTACCCAGGATGTCGCCGACGATGAACAACAGCAGCAACCCTGGTCCCATGACCCTGCGCAGCTGCGGTTCGTCGTTGGTTTTCGGCTCAGACACTGCCGCCCCCTCACTGGTCTCAGACGTGCGCAACCCGGTCGTCGACCGGCGCGAGCACATCGATCACATCGATCAACGTCGCTCGTGCGGTTGCACGGGGACCCTCCCCTTCATCCACCAGTGAGGCAACCACAGCTCCGTCCACCGCGCACACCAGGGCGGTGACGAGCTCGGTGCGCACCGCACGACCCGACCGCTCGACGACCTCGACCACCGCATCGGTGCGCTGCCGCAGGATGCGTCGTTGGATATCGCGCAGTTCGGGCTGCCGCGCACATGCGATGAGACGTTCGTAGCGGGAGATCAGCTGCTCGGGCACGCACACCCCGGGAGCGTCACCGACCAGTAGGTCCACCAGCAGATCCGCCGTCGATTCGGCACCGCGTCGGCGCCGCGACAGGCTGGCGACCTGGGCACGGAGTTGTTCGGCCTCGCGCATTCCCACGTGCTCGACAGCCTTGGCGATCAGATCGTCCAGCGAGGAAAAGTAGTAGGTCGTCGATGCCAGCGGCAATCCGGCGCGGGCGGCGACCGCACGGTGGCGTACCGCGTCGATACCACCCTCGCAGAGCAGATCGGCGGCGGCGCTCACCAGAGCGTCCCGCCGCCGCTCTCCCTTGGGGGTCACCGCCGCCGTCACGCATTGCATCGTGCCAGCGAAATCCCAGTTGCATGGGGTTTTTCGGCAATCATTACGGCGTTACACATGTATCGCCGCGGGACCAAGATCAAACGCCGATGGCAGGATGTCGGACATGCCCGCACCGAATCGCCGCGCCCTGTTACGGATGGGTTTGGGCGCTCTGGCCGGTTACGCCGTGGGATCGGCGACCGCGCCGGCCGCACACGCCCAACCGGCACCGACATACCAGTCGGGGTCGTTCCGCTCGGCCGCCCGCGGCGGACTACAGACCAACTGGGCGATCGCACGGCCGCCGGGCCAGACGGCACCGCTGCGACCGGTGATCGCGTTGCACGGCAAGGGCAGTGATGCCGCGACGGTGATGGCCGGCGGTGTGGAGCAGGGTCTTGCCGAGGCGGTGGCGGCGGGTCTGCCGCCGTTCGCGGTGGTCGCGGTGGACGGCGGCGGCGGGTACTGGCACCAGCGGGCATCCGGTGACGATGCCGGCTCGATGGTCCTCGACGAGCTGCTGCCGATGCTTGCCGGCCAGGGCCTGGACACCTCGCGCGTCGGGTTCATCGGCTGGTCGATGGGCGGCTACGGGGCGCTACTGCTCGGCGCACGGCTGGGACCGGCCCGCACCGCGGCCATCTGTGCGGTGAGTCCCGCGTTGTGGACCTCGCCGGGGGCGGCCGCGCCGGGTGCCTTCGATGATGCCGCCGACTACGAGGCCAACAGCGTGTGGGGCCTGCCCGCACTGGGACAGATTCCGGTGCGGATCGACTGTGGCACCAGCGACCCGTTCGCGTCGGCGACGCGGGAGTTCATCGCACAGCTGTCCACCCCGCCCGCCGGCGGGTTCTCCCCCGGCGGCCACGACGGCGGATTCTGGAGCGAACAGTTGCCCGCCGAGATCTCTTGGCTGGCACCGCTTTTGGTCAGAGGCTGATCCGGCCTTCGGCCGCCGCGAGCCCGATGTCCGTACGGAAGTGGCTGCCGGGCAATTTGATCGCGCCGATGAGCTCATATGCCGCGGCCCGCGCGGCATCCAGATCGTCGCCGGTTCCGACGACCGACAACACCCGCCCACCGGCGGAGACCACCGCACCGTCCGCACGCCGGACGGTGCCGGCGTGCAGCACTCCCGGCGCCTCCGCACCGATGATCACGTCACCGGTACGGGGACGGCCGGGATAGTTCTCGGCGGCGATCACCACCGTGACGGCCGCGCCGTCGCGCCACTGCAGCTCGCCGAACGAGGCCAGCGTTCCACTGGCGGCCGCGTGGAGCAATCCACCCAGCGGGGACTCCAACAACGCCAGCACCGCCTGGGTCTCCGGATCACCGAATCGGCAGTTGAACTCCACCACCGACGGTCCCGTGGAGGTGATCGCCAGACCCGCATAGAGCAGTCCGGAGAATGAGCTGCCACGCGAGACCATCTCGGCGGCAACCGGTTTGACGATCTCGTCGACAATCTGGGTAACCACCTCGGCGGGCAGCCACGGCAGCGGGGTGTACGCACCCATCCCGCCGGTGTTGGGGCCGCTGTCGTTGTCACCGACGCGCTTGAAGTCCTGAGCCGGTAGCAGCGGCACGACGGTCTCGCCGTCGACGACGCAGAACAGCGACACCTCGGGGCCGTCGAGGAAGGATTCGAGCAGCACCGGGTGCCCGGAGTCCAGCAGTGCAGCGGCATGCGCCCGGGCGGCATCCCGGTCGGCGGTGACGACCACACCCTTGCCGGCGGCCAACCCGTCATCCTTGACCACCCAGGCGGCCTGCCCGGCGGGCGGGCCGAACCGGTCCAATGCCGCGTCCAGGTTGGCGGGGTTGTCGACGATCTCGCTCGCCGCGGTGCGCACACCGGCGGCGGTCATGACGTCCTTGGCGAACGCCTTGGATCCTTCGATGCGGGCGGCATCCTTGGACGGGCCGAAGCAGGCGATTCCGGCGGCGCGCAGCGCATCGGCCACACCGAGCACCAGCGGGACCTCCGGACCCACCACCACCAGGTCGGCATCCACCTTGCGGGCCAGCGCCACCACGGCGGGGCCCGAGGTGATGTCGACTTCGTGCTGCTCGGCGAGGGTCGAGGTGCCGGCGTTCCCCGGGGCCACCCCCAACCAATCGACCTGCGGGTCGCGCCGCAGCGCCAGCAGCAGGGCGTGTTCACGGGCTCCGGATCCGATGACGAGGACGCGCACGGACGACAAGCCTATCCGCATCGCGACCGTCCGCGTGCCGGGACCGCGGCCATACACTTGACAATGACCTGTATGGTCGATGTCACGAGTGCGGTAGGTCACAGAAACGAGGCTGTCGATGACGACGATGGATGCGTGTCCGTTCGGCGCGGGGTACGACTTCACCGACCCCGAGGTGCTGCTGCAGGGGCTTCCGGTCACGGAGTTCGCCCACCTGCGCAAGACCGCGCCGATCTGGTGGAACGCCCAGGGTGAGTCGATCTTCGATGACGGCGGCTATTGGGTGATCAGCAGGCACGAGGACGTCAAGACCATCTCGCGCAACTCCGGCGACATCTGGTCCACCAATGCCAAGGGGGCTGTCATGCGGCTCCCCGACGGCATCACCGCCGATCAACTGGACCTGACCAAGGCCTTGCTGATCAACCACGACGCCCCGGAGCACACCCGGTTGCGCAAGCTGGTCTCGCGCCTGTTCACCCCGCGGTCGGTGGCCGCCCTGGAGGAGAAGCTGGCGGTGGCGGCGCGCGAGATCGTGGCACGGGCCGCCGAGCGCGGCTCCGGCAATTTCGTCGATGACGTGGCGATGCCGCTACCGCTGCAGGCCATCGCCGACCTGATCGGGGTGCCCGAGGCGGACCGGGAGAAGATCTTCCACTGGTCGAACTGCATCATGAACACCGACGACCCCGATTTCGACAGCGACCCGACGACCGCCAACGCGGAGCTGATGGGTTACGCCTACAACATGGCCGAACAGCGCCGGAAGTGCCCGGCCGATGACATCGTCACCCGTCTGGTGCAGGCCGATCTCGGCGGAGAAGAGGGCATCACCGAGGTGGAGTTCGCCTTCTTCGTGATCCTGCTGGCCGTGGCAGGCAACGAGACCACCCGCAACGCGATGACCCACGGGATGAACGCCTTCCTCGAAAACCCCGATCAGTGGGAACTTTTCAAGCGCGAGCGGCCCGACACCGCGATCGAGGAGATCATCCGGTGGGCCAGCCCGGTGCACTGCTTCCAGCGCACCGCGCTCCAGGACACCGAGATCGGCGGGGTATCCATCAGACAGGGACAGCGGGTCGGGCTGTTCTACAGCTCGGCGAACTACGACGAATCCGTGTTCACCGACCCGTTCCGGTTCGACATCCTGCGCAATCCGAATCCGCATCTGGCCTTCGGCGGCAACGGCGCACATTTCTGCATCGGCGCCAACCTGGCCCGTATGGAGATCAAGCTGATGTTCAACGAGATCGCCAACCAGATCCCGGACATCTCCAAACTGGCTGAGCCGCAGCGCCTTCGATCAGGATGGATCAATGGCGTGAAGGAACTGCGGGTTTCCTACTCCTGATCGTTACAATTCTGCGCGTGCGAACCCACGGGTGGTCGGGTGCGGCGCCGGCCAGTGACGAGGAGGCCGTCGCCCGCATCCTGGCGGCCGCAGGCCGCGCGATCGACGAGCGCGGCGCCGATTTCTCGATCGCCGACGTGGCCAGAACCCTCGGGGTCACCCGCCAGACCGTGTACCGCTACTTCCCGAGCACCGATGCGCTGCTGATGCAGGCCGGCGTGGTGGCCGCGACCGACTTCCTGGAGCGCCTGGCCACCCACATCCGCGGCATCACCGACCCCGCCGACGCCGCGACCGAGGCCATTGCGACGGCGCTGGAATGGCTACCCAAGGACAAACACATCGGACTGCTGCTGGCCCCCGAACGATCGCCATCGCTCAGCGGATCGGTGACCTCCGATATCGGCCTGGAGTTCGCCCAGTCGGTGGTCCGGCGCTTCGATGTCGACTGGGCCGCAGCAGGTTTCACCGACAGTGAGCTCGACGAGCTCGCCGAGCACCTGCTGCGCATCATCCAGTCGTTCGTCGTCGACCCGGGACGGCCGCCACGCACCGGTGCGCAGTTGCGTGCCTACCTGCGGCGCTGGGTCGCCCCGGCGCTGCGCCCTGACCCCCTGCGCCCCTGACCCCCCTGCGATTTGTGGAGTCTGGGCCGTACTCATTGCGGCCGCGGCTCCACAAATCGCGGTTACACCACGGTGAGCGGCAGCGACTTACGCTCCTCGAACACCCAGGACGCGCCGTGGCTGAACTCGCACACCTCGACCTCGGGCAGTTTCTTGGCCGCCGTGTCGGTTTCGATCACCCGCACCGTCCAGTCCGATTCGGTGCCCGACACCTCGGCGCGCAGGTGCGGGTCGACGGCGGCGACGATGGCCTGCAGCGGGACGTCGGCGACCGGTGAGACCAGCGAGATCCAGGCCCCGTCCTCATATGCCGGGGACCGCCGCACATGCACGAAGCCCGGGTCGATATCGGCCGACACATAGGCGGCGGGGTTGAGCAGCGGGTGCAGTTCCAGCACCCGCAGGGCGCCGGCCGTGTCCGTAGGCAGCTTCAGCGCCTTGTGGATGCGTTCGGCCGCCACACCCGCGATGCCGATGAGCTGTTTGGTTCGGATCGACCGTGCCAGCTCGACGTCCCCGCCGGCGCGCTTCTCCACGGCGATCTGGAACGACTTGACCAGCAGGTGCATCTGCAGGCACACCTCGTCGGCGATCCGCACCAACGCCGAATGGGAGAACGCGGCGAAGTCGACATCGGCGAGCAGCGCACCGGAATAGTCGCTCGCCCCGTCGTCGTCGGGGTCGATCGGGTCCAGCTCACACGCGTGCGCGTGGGTCGCGGCGACGATGTCCATCTCGGGGATGAACGGCACCTCGGGGTAGGACTCGTCGATGATCACCGTCCACCGGCAATGCGGGTGCTGATCGGCCGGGGTGCGCGGCGGCCGGTGGATCGGCCGGACCTGCGCCTTGCGGTTGGTGGCCAATGCGGTGGCATCGAAGGTCGGGTCCTCGATGTCGTGGCACATTCCCTTGACGTAGTCGGGGCCCATGGGCTCGACGTCCAGCAGCGCCCCGCAGTGATCAAGGTAGAACTCACCGTGCCAACGGTCGTGCACGACATAGCGGAAATCCATGAACTGCGGCGGTGCACCGATGTCCAGCTGCAGGCCCTTGAACAGGGTATAGATGTCGACACCCTCGTACTTGAGCGCCTTCTGCATCCGCCGGGTGTACAGCGGACTCGACGCCGCCCACTCCTCGATGGCGATCTGCAGCATCTCTTCACGACCGAAACTGCTTATACACCAAGCCATTCCGGATCGATCGATCAGCTGCCCGATCAGCAGCAGCTCGGGCACCAGGGTGGCCAGCTCATCGCGCGAGAGCGCGGCATACCTACTTCTCATCGAGTGACTTCCCGGAATGCATCCGCAGTGCGGCATCGACATTCGCTCGCTTGTCCTCGGTGCCCTGGGCCTTCTCGGCGGCCTTGCGGCGCTGGCGCACCACCTTGCCGACGGCGCCGTCGAGCTTGGAACCGAGCGGGAATCCCAGGTAGTGCGTGATGAACACCGCCACCTCCTTGAGTTCCTCGGCGGTGAGTTCCTCGTTGTGCAGAGCGGCATTGATCTGGATCTCGGCCAGATCGGCGTTGCCGACCGCGGTCACCGCTGCCAGGGTCAGCAGCCGCTTGTCCCGCATCGACAGACCGGGCCGGGTCCAGATATCACCGAAGAGGTGCTCGACGGTCAGGTCGAAATACGGATCGCCCTGGATATCGGGCATCTCCCAGCCGTAGACCTCGTTCATCTTCTGCAGGCCCCGCTGCCGACGGTCGGTCATCCGCTCTGCTCCTTCGTGTGTGGCACTCCGAGTCCGTCCGCCAGGTTCTGCAAAGCCACCTGCGCCAACGGAAGTTCTACTCCCACAGCCTCACCGAGCCCGAGCGCCAGCGAGAGATCCTTCTCCCCGAGACCGCGGGTGTGGGTGAACATGTCGAACAACCAATGATCGGACTCCAGCGCTCTGGTGTCATCGCGCAGGATGATCGCGCCGGGCCCACCGCTCTGGGCGTCGCTGTGGCGCACCACCCGGCCCAGCTTCTGCAGGTCGATGCCGGCCGCCTCGGCCAGTGCCATCGCCTCGCACGCGGCGGCGAACCCGATGAAGGTCAACATGTTGCGCGCCAGCTTCATCCGGGTGCCCGCGCCGGGCTCACCGGCGCGCACGACCAGCGAGGCCCACTTCTTGAACACGGGCTTGACCGCGGCATAGGCCTCCTCGGAGGCACCGACCATCACCGCCAGCTCGCCCTTGTCCGCCGCCCCGGATCCCCCGCTGACCGGGGCGTCGACGATGTGGATCCCCTTGGCGGCCAGTTGTTCGGCAAGCTCGGGCGCGGTACCGGGCTCGATCGTGGAGTGGATGGCGATGACGGTGCCCGGTGCGGCGTGCTCACCCAGCCCGGCGACCACATCGCGCACCTGGGCGTCGTTGAGCACCGTCACGCTGATGACATCGGCCTTGGCAACATCAGCGATGTCGTCCGCGAGTTGCGCGCCCAGTTCAGCCAGCGGGGTCATCGCCTCGGTGCGGACGTCGAAGACGATCAGCCCGTCCGGCCAGTCGGCGAGCCGCTTGGCCATCGGCGCGCCCTGGTTACCCAGGCCGATGTACCCGAGCTTCATGACCGGATGATCTGTCCGCCGTCGACATTGAAGATCTGCCCGGTGATCCACTTCGCCTGATCGCTGAGCAGGAACAGACACATGCCGACCAGGTCCTCCGGCTGGCCCATCCGCGACAGCGGGATGCCCTTGACGATATCGGCGACCATCTCCTGCGGGGTGGTGGTGCGGTTGGCCTCGGTGTCGATCGGGCCCGGGGCGATCGCGTTGATGCGGATGTTCTGGCCGCCCAGCTCCCGGGACAGCTGCTGGGTCAGGCCGTTGACGCCCACCTTGGCCAATCCGTAGAAGTTCGCGTACATCCAGGCCGCCGTGGAGGATTGGTTGACGATCGCGCCGCCGCCGCGCTTGGCCATCTTCTTGTATACCGCCCGGGTGCACCACAGCGCACCGTCGAGGTTCACGCTCATGAACTTCTTGTAGTACTCGGGGTCCACGGTCACCAGGAAGTCCAGCTTCATACCGCCGAAGATGGCGGCGTTGTTGACCAGGTAGTCGATCCCACCGAACTCAGCGAGCGTCTGCGCCGCCATATCCCTTGCCGATTCGGGATCGGACACGTCGACCCGCACCGCCAGCGCGTTGCCGCCCTCGCCCTTGATGCCGTCGGCCACCTTCTGGGCGCCCTCGAGGTTGATATCGGCGACCACGACGGCCGCACCCTCGCGGGCCAGCGCCTCGGCGTAGGCCTGGCCGATACCGCCGCCGGCGCCGGTGACGATGCCGACCTTGTCCTTGAATTCCGCGTACATGTTCTTCCTCTCGGCCGAGTGGCCAGTTATTGCACGGTATGACCGTTATTGCGTGTCTTAAGTGGCCAGTCGACTCAGGTGGCGAGCGTGGCGATGAGCTTGGTCTCCAGATACTCCTCGAAACCGGGCACGCCCATCTCGCGGCCGATCCCGGACTGCTTGTAGCCGCCGAACGGGGCGTCCGCGGAGTACCAGACGCCGCCGTTGACGTTGACGGTGCCGACCCGCAGCCGTGCGGCGACCGCCTGGGCGCGGGCGTCGTCACCGGAGAAGACGGTGCCCGAGAGCCCGTAGGGCGAATCGTTGGCGATGCGCACCGCGTCATCGTCACCGTCGTGGGCGATGACCGTCAGCACCGGGCCGAAGATCTCCTCGCGGGATACCTTGGCCGAGTTGTCCAGTCCGGCAATGACGGTCGGCTCGATGAAGAAGCCGCGATCCAGGTCAGCGGGGCGACCTCCGCCACAGGCGAACCGGCCGCCCTCGGCGATCGCCGAATCCAGGTAGCCCTGGATGCGGTCGCGCTGACGCGCCGAGATCACCGGCCCGCAGACGGTGCGCTTGCTGTTCGGGTCCCCCGGCTTGATCCCACCCAACGTCGCGGCCGCCGCCTCCACGGCCTCGTCGTACTTCGCCCTCGGCACGACCAGGCGGGTCGTGATCGCGCAGCCCTGCCCGGCGTGCATGGCCACGGTGAAGGCCGCCATCGAGCACGCGCCTGCCAGATCGGCGTCGTCGAGCACCACGAACGCCGACTTTCCGCCGAGTTCTAAGAACACCTTCTTGATGGTGACCGCGGCATCGGTCATCACGGCACGCCCGGTGTTCGTCGAACCGGTGAACGACACCATGTCGACCCGTGGATCCTGGGACAGCAACGCCCCCACCCCGTGATCGTCGGAGGTGACGATGTTGATCACGCCGGCCGGGAAATCGGTGTGCTCGGTGATGATCTCGCCGAGTACCGCTGCCGCCCACGGGGTGTCCGGTGCCGGCTTGAGGATCAGCGTGTTCCCCGCCGCCAAGGCGGGCCCGATCTTGGCGAGATTGATCTGATGCGGGAAGTTCCACGGGGTGATGGCGCCGACGACGCCGATCGCCTCGCGGGCCACCACACGGTTGGTCGGCATGCCCTGCGGGGTGGCATGCCCGAGATCGGTGCGCCACTGATAGTTCGCCGCGGTGTCGGCCGAGAAGGCCAGATCGTCGACAGGGCCTTCCAATTGGGCTCCGGCGGTCAGCATCCGCGGCGCACCCACCTCGGCGATCGTCAGCTCCCGCAGATCCTCGATGTTGGCCTGCAAGGCCTCGCGGAGCTGACGCAGGCAACGCACCCGCAGCTCGGTGTCGGTCGACCAGTCGGTTTCGTCGAAGGCGCTGCGCGCCGCCGCGATGGCCGCCCCCATATCGGAGGCATCGGCATTGGCGGCGACACCGAGTACCTCCTCGGTGGCCGGGTTGACCGTCTCGAAGGTCCCGCCGCGCCCGTCGACGAGCTTGCCGTCGATGAGCAATCGGCTTTCGCGATCGGCCAGAATCGACATCCCACTCCTAGCGATTTTCTGGACAACTGTCCGGCGACATTTCACCGAACCATAGCCGCACGGTCACGACGGTGGCAAGACCGCCGACTCACAACATGCCGTGCTGGCGGTCATTTATACCGCTGTACTGCCACTTTCAGCTCAGAGCTTGCCCCTTTGCCATCGCGTCGGATAACTTGGACAAGTGTCCAGCGATTCGGTGGCGACTGTCACAGACAGCGCGAGCGGGGGTCCGGCGGAGACGACGCGTAACCGCCGGCAGGAGGAGACCTTCCGAAAGGTCATGACCGCCGCGATGGAGATGCTGCGCGAGACCTCCTACGCCGACCTGACGGTGCGCGCGGTCGCCGCGCGAGCCAAGGTCGCCCCGGCGACGGCGTACACCTACTTCTCGTCGAAGAACCATCTGATCGCCGAGGTGTACCTCGACCTCGTCAAGCAGGTGCCCTATTTCACCGATGTCAACGACGCCATGAGCACCAGGGTCGACAAGGCCGTGCGCGCCCTGACCCTCGTCGTCGCCGACGAACCGGATCTCGCCGCCGCCTGCACGACCGCCCTGCTGAGCGGCAGCAGCGACCCGGCCGTCCGCACCGTCCGCGACCGCATCGGTACCGAGATCCACAAGCGCATCCGTTCGGCGGTCGGCCCCGACGCCGATCCCCGGATCGTCTCAGCCCTGGAGATGACGTTCTTCGGTGCGCTCGTCAACGCCGGCAGCGGCGCCTTCACCTACCACCAGATCGCCGATCGACTCACCTATGTCGTCGGCCTCATCCTCGGAGAAGACCAATGACCACAAGCCCGGGTGGCGCCAGATGAGCTCCCCCACCGTCGATCTGATACTCGACCCCTACAGTTACGACTTCCACGAGGATCCCTACCCGTACTACAAGCGGTTGCGTGACGAAGCCCCGCTCTACCACAACGAAGAACTCAAGTTCTGGGCATTGTCGCGTCATCAGGATGTCGTCGCGGGATTCCGCAACAGCGTCGCGCTGTCCAACAAACACGGCGTCTCGCTGGATCCGATCTCACGAAACGACGAAGCTCACCGGGTCATGTCGTTCCTGGCCCTCGACGACCCCGGTCACCTGCGGCTGCGCACCCTGGTCTCGAAGGGATTCACCCCGCGACGCATCCGTGAGCTGGAGGGCCGGGTCACCGAGATCGCACACCAGCATCTGGATTCTGCCCTGCAGAGCAGCACCTTCGACTTCGTCGACGATTTCGCGGGCAAGCTGCCGATGGACGTCATCTCGGAGTTGATGGGCGTTCCGGATTCCGACCGAGTCCGTATCCGCGCCCAGGCCGATGCGGTGATGCACCGCGAGGACGGGGTCGCCGACGTTCCCGATTCGGCCATCGCCGCCTCCGGCGAACTGTTGATGTACTACGCGGACATGGTCAAACAGCGCCGCAAGCGTCCCTCCGATGACCTGACCTCGGCCTTGGTCGAGGCGGAGATCGACGGTGATCGGCTCACCGACGACGAGATCATGGCCTTCCTGTTCCTCATGGTCGTCGCGGGGAACGAGACCACCACCAAACTGCTTGCCAATGCCGCCTATTGGGGGCACAAGAATCCGAGCCAGCTGGCACCGGTCTTCGACAACCATGACCTGGTGACATCCTGGGTCGAGGAGACACTGCGCTACGACGCATCGAGCCAGATCCTCGCCCGCGCCGTCGTCGACGACCTCACCTTCTACGACACCACCGTCCCGGCCGGCGATGTGCTGGTGCTGCTGATCGGCTCGGCCAATCGCGACGAGCGGGTCTTCGACAATCCCGACGAGTACCGCATCGATCGCGAGATCGGTTCGAAAACTGTGAGTTTCGGTAGCGGCGCGCACTTCTGCCTCGGCGCCCACCTGGCGCGTATGGAGGCCAGGGTGGCGTTGACCGAGTTGTTCAAGAGAATCCGCGGCTACGAGGTCGACGAGGACAACGCCGTCCGCGTCCACTCCAGCAGCGTGCGCGGATTCGCCCACCTCCCGATGACCGTCACCCTCCGTTGAGCGGCTTGAAAGGTTCCTGACGTAGATGCCCAGATTCGATCCCCTGCCCGAACGGCGACCCGCACTGGTGGCCGGCGCCTCCTCCGGTATCGGTGAAGCAACCGCGATCCGACTCGCCCGCAACGGCTTTCCTGTCGCACTCGGCGCCCGCCGGGTGGAGAAGCTCGACGAGATCGTCGGCAAGATCCGCGCCGACGGTGGCGAGGCCATCGCGGTGCACCTCGATGTGACCGACCCGGACTCGGTGAAGGCGGCCGTCGAGAAGACCGCCACCGAACTCGGCGATATCGAGGTCCTGGTCGCCGGGGCCGGGGACACCTACTTCGGCAAGCTCGACTCGATCAGCACCGAGCAGTTCGACTCGCAGGTACAGATCCACCTGATCGGCGCCAACCGCGTCGCCTCCGCTGTGCTGCCCGGGATGATCGAACGCCGGCGCGGTGACCTCATCTTCGTGGGCTCCGACGTCTCGCTACGGCAGCGCCCGCACATGGGTGCCTACGGCGCGGCCAAGGCGGCCCTGGTCGCGATGGTGAACAACTACCAGATGGAGCTGGAGGGCACGGGCGTGCGGGCCTCGATCGTGCACCCCGGACCGACCAAGACGTCCATGGGCTGGAGCCTGCCCGCCGAGCTGATCGGACCCGCCCTGGAGGACTGGGCCAAGTGGGGCCAGGCCCGGCATGACTACTTCCTGCGCGCGGATGACCTCGCACGGGCCATCACGTTCGTCGCCGAGACACCGCGCGGCGGCTTCATCGCCAACATGGAGCTGCAGCCCGAGGCCCCGCTGGCCGATGTGAAGGACCGCCAGAAGCTCGCCCTCGGCAAGGAAGGGATGCCGCAGAATGGCTGATCTGAAGGAAGTAGAACGTGTTTCAGGTGGCGAGGAAGAGCACGGTCACCTCGAGGAGTTCCGTACCGATCCGATCGGACTGATGCAACGGGTCCGCGCGGAATGTGGCGACGTCGGTTGGTTCCAGCTCGTCGACAAGCAGGTCGTCATGCTGTCCGGCTCGGAGGCCAACGAGTTCTTCTTCCGCTCCAGTGACGCCGAGCTCAACCAAGCCGAGGCCTATCCGTTCATGACGCCGATCTTCGGTGAGGGTGTGGTGTTCGACGCCGACCCCGAACGCCGCGCCGAGATGCTGCACAACACCGCACTGCGCGGTGAACAGATGAAGGGCCACGCGGCCACCATCGAGAACGAGGTGAAGAAGATCATCGCCGACTGGGGCGATGAGGGCGAGATCGAACTGCTGGACTTCTTCTCGGAATTGACGATCTACACCTCGACGGCCTGCCTCATCGGCCTCAAGTTCCGCGAGCAACTCGACAGCCGGTTCGCCCATTACTACCACCAGTTGGAGCGTGGCACCGATCCGCTCTGCTACGTCGACCCCTATCTCGATATCGAGAGCTTCCGGATCCGCGACGAGTCGCGGGCGAAGCTGGTTGCGCTCGTCCAGGAGATCATGGACGGCCGGATCGCCAACCCGCCCAAGGGCAAAGAGGATCGCGATCTGCTCGACGTGCTGGTCTCGATCAAGGATGAGCAGGGCGAACCCCGCTTCACCGCCAACGAGGTCACCGGCATGTTCATCTCGTTGATGTTCGCCGGGCACCACACCAGTTCGGGCACCTCCTCCTGGACGCTGATCGAACTGCTGCGCAACCCCGAGGTGTACGCCCAGGTACAGCAGGAACTCGATGAGCTCTACGCCGATGGCCAGGAGGTGAGTTTCCATGCCCTGCGCCAGATCCCGAAACTGGACAACTCGCTGAAGGAGACGTTGCGCCTGCACCCGCCGCTGATCATCCTGATGCGTGTCGCGCAGGACGAGTTCGAGGTCGCGGGCCACCCGATCCACAAGGGGCAGATGGTGGCCGCCTCTCCGGCGATCTCCAATCGGATTCCCGAGGACTTCCCGGATCCCGACACCTTCGATCCCGATCGCTACCAGAAGCCGCGCCAGGAGGACCTGGTCAACCGGTGGACCTGGATCCCGTTCGGCGCGGGTAAGCACCGTTGCGTCGGTGCGGCGTTCGCGCAGATGCAGATCAAGGCGATCTTCTCGGTGCTGCTGCGCGAGTACGAGTTCGAGATGGCACAGCCCGCCGACACCTATCAGAACGACCACTCGAAGATGGTCGTTCAGCTCGCGCAGCCGGCGAAGGTCCGCTACCGCAGGCGAGTCCGGGACTGATCGCGAATGGGTTGCTATCGCATCGAACTCGACGAGGACCTGTGCCAAGGCCACGCCATGTGCGAGCTGGAGGCGCCCGATGTCTTCCGGGTACCCAAACGCGGTGTGGTCGAGGTTCTCGACCACGAGCCGCCCGATGATCTCCGCGACGCCGTCGAGATGGCCGTCGACATGTGCCCCACCCGCGCTCTATCCATCATCGAAAAAAACTGAAAGGCAACGACAATGGCGTCAAGGGAAGCTCTCGAAGACTGGGTCCAGCGCTGGCTGCAGGCCAACCGGGATGCCGAGGCGGCCGGCGACTGGAAGCCGATGGCGGACTTCTACACCGAGGATGCGACGTACGGTTGGAACATCGGCCCCAAGGAGGACGTGATGTGCGTCAACCGGGACGAGATCCGCGATGTCGCACTCGGTCTGGAGATGGAGGGGCTGGAGAACTGGGTCTACGAGTACCAGAAGACCCTCATCGACGAGAAACAGAACGAGATCGTCGGATTCTGGAAGCAGATCGCCCACAAGAGCGACGGCACCAAGGACGAGATCTACGGTATCGGCGGCAGCTGGTTCCGCCTTAATGACGACCTGCTGATCGAGTGGCAGCGTGACTTCTTCGACTTCGGGCATGTGCAGAAGGCGTTCATGAAGCTGATCTCCTCCGGCGACCTGACCCCGACCATGCAGAAGCGCATCGAGCGTTCACTGGCCGGCGAGAAGCTGCCGGGCTACTACCCGCTCGGTGAGGCGCCCGTACCCCTCTGGTGACCACCCGGCCAAGCAGTTGCTTGGGGGTGGGTGTGACGTACGTAACTACTGCCTCTAGTCTGATGGGCACCGGTTCTAGTGGAAGGCATATGCGCATGAAGACAAAAGGCGCTCTCATCTACGAGTTCAACCAGCCGTGGTCGATCGAGGAGATCGAGATCGGCGACCCCGTCAAGGACGAGGTCAAGATCCAGATGGAAGCCTCGGGCATGTGCCATTCCGATCACCACCTGGTGACCGGTGACATCCCGATGGCCGGTTTCCCCGTGCTGGGCGGGCACGAGGGTGCCGGCGTGGTGACCGAGGTGGGTCCCGGTGTCGAGCACATCGCGCCGGGTGACCACGTGGTGCTGTCGTTCATCCCGTCCTGCGGTGAATGTCCGGCATGTCAGGAGGGCCTGCGCAACCTGTGCGATCTGGGCGCCGGACTGCTCGCCGGTACGGCGGTCTCCGACGGCACCCACCGGATCCACTCCGTCAAGACGGGTGAGCCCGTCATCCCGATGACCCTGCTGGGCACCTTCAGCCCGTACATGGTGGTGCACAAGAGCTCGGTGGTGAAGATCGACCCGAGCATCCCGTTCGAGGTGGCCTGCCTGGTCGGTTGCGGTGTGACCACCGGGTACGGCTCGGCCGTCCGCAGCGGTGACGTGCGCCCCGGTGACGATGTCGTGATCGTGGGCGTCGGCGGTGTCGGGACCGGCGCCCTGCAGGGCGCACTCAACGCCGGCGCGCGCAACATCTTCGCGGTCGACCCGGTCGAGTTCAAGCGCGACAATGCGCTGAAGTTCGGTGCCACCCATGCCTACCCGGACATCTTCAGCGCCATGGCCGGTGTTGCCGAGGTGACCCAGGGCCGGATGGCGCACAAGACCATCGTCACCGTCGGTGAGCTCAAGGGCGAGGACATCGACCACTACATGAACATCACCGCCAAGGGCGGCACGGTGGTGGCCACTGCGGTGGCGAACATGGCCGAGAACGATGTCAAGCTGAACCTGTCCATGCTGACCCTGCTGCAGAAGCGTCTGCAGGGCACCATCTTCGGCGGCGGCAATCCCCACCACGACATTCCGCAGCTGCTGTCGATGTACAAGGCCGGCCGACTCAACCTCGACGACATGGTGACCCGGCAGTACCGGCTGGAACAGATCAATGACGGTTACGCCGACATGCTGGAGGGCCGCAACATCCGCGGGGTCATCCGCTACACCGACGCCGACCGGTAACCACACATGACCCAGAGCTCGCAGGACACCTCGGTCTCCCCGGTTGTCGCGGCGTCACAGAACTCGTGGCGGTGCGTGCAATCGGGTGACCGGGAGGGCTGGCTGGCGCTGATGGCCGACGACATCGTCGTCGAAGATCCCATCGGCGAGGCCGTCACCAACCCCGACGGCACCGGCGTGCGCGGGAAGGCCGCGCTGGCGGCGTTCTACGACACCAACATCGGGCCCAACCAGCTGCGTGTCACCTGCGAGGCGACGTTTCCGTCGAGCAGTCCCAAGGAGATCGCCTACATCCTTGTGCTGGAGACCACCTTTCCCAACGGTTTCGTCGCCACGGTCCGGGGCGTGTTCACCTACCGCGTCGACGACGCGGGCCTGATCACCAACCTGCGTGGCTACTGGAACATGGACGCCATGACCTTCACCGAGGCATCCGATCGCTAGGACTCCGGGGCGGCCGCTGAACGAGAGCTGCGCCGTCGTGGTGGGCGGCACCCGCGGTGTCGGCCTGGCGGTCGCCGAGCTGCTCGCCGCCCACGGCGCCGGCGTGGTCGTCAACGGCCGCGATCCCGATGCGGTCGCCCAAGCCGCCGAACGCATTTCCGGTGTCGGCTTCGCGGGCTCACCCGCCGACCCGGAGGTCGCCGACGCCCTTATCGGGCGGTGCGTCGACGAGTTCGGCCGCATCGACATCCTGATCAACTGCGCCGGAACCGCCGAACCAGCCGGTTCCTCGATCCTGACCGTCACCTCGGCACAGTTCCGTGACCTGCTGGATGCGCATCTGCTGACCACCTTCGAGACCTGCCGCGCCGCCGCGCCCCATATGGTGCGGCAGCGCTCAGGTGCGATCGTCAACACGAGTTCGTTCGCCTTCCTCGGCGACTACGGGGGCACCGGGTACCCGGCGGGCAAGGGCGGGGTGAACAGCCTGACGCTGGCCATCGCCGCGGAGCTCGCCGAGCACGGCGTCCGGGCCAATGTGGTGTGTCCCGGTGCCAGGACGAGGTTGTCGACGGGCACCGACTACGAGGAGCACATCGTCGAGCTGAACCGGCGCGGACTTCTCGACGATGTCAGCATGCAGGGGGCGCTCGACGCCGGTCCGCCGGAGTACGTCGCACCCACCTACGCGTATCTGGCCGGCGATCAGGCCCGCCACATCACCGGGCAGATCTTCATCGCCGCAGGAGGTTTCGTCGGTCGGTTCGACCGGCAGCAACCCGCGTTCGTCGCCTACCGGGACCATCACGACGCGCCACCGTGGACGGTCGACGAGATCGCCGCCGCGGTCAACTAGCGCTATCGGGCAACCGGTGCTCGCGGTACTCCTTGCGCAGTTGGATCTTCAGCAGCTTGCCGGTCGCGGTATGCGGTAACTCCTCGACGAAGACCACATCATCGGGCAGCCACCACTTGACGACGCGTTCGGCGAGATAGTCGAGGATCTCCTCGCGCGAGGCATCCTGTCCAGGCCGCTTCACCACCAGCAACAGCGGACGCTCCTGCCATTTCGGATGCGGTACACCGATCACCGCCGCCTCGGCGATCGCCGGATGCCCGGTGGCGGCATTCTCCAGATCGATCGAGCTGATCCACTCGCCACCGGATTTGATGACGTCCTTGGCGCGGTCGACAAGGTGCAGGTAACCGTCCGGGTCGATGGTGGCGACGTCGCCGGTGGGGAAGAATCCCTCGACATCGAGCTTGTCGCCGCCCTCACCCTTGAAGTACCCACTGGCGATCCACAGTCCGCGGACGAACACCTCACCGAATGCCTCGCCGTCCCACGGCAGCCGGTTGCCCTCATCGTCGACGATCTTGATGTCGACACCCCAGATGGCATGGCCCTGTTTGAGTTTCAGCTTCATCTTGTCGGCCTCGGACAAGCCGGCGTGCCGGGGCTGTAGCTTGCCGATCACGCACAACGGGCTGGTCTCGGTCATCCCCCAGCCCTGCACCACCTCCGAGCCGAAATCCCGTTCGAAACGTTCGATCATGGACTGCGGGAGGGCCGCTCCCCCGGTGCCTGCGAACTCCAGCCGCAGTTCGTGCGGGTCGATCTCGGGGTGGTCGTCGAGATAGGAGAACAACATCATCCACACGGTGGGAACACCCTGGGTGAAGTTGACCCCTTCATCGCGCATCAACGCATACAGGCTCTCACCATCGAGGTGTGGCCCCGGCAGCACGAGCTTCGCGCCGACGATCGGGGCGGTGTAGGGAGTGCCCCAGGCGTTGGCATGGAACATCGGGACCACCACCAGGATGGTCGACCCGCTGTGCAGGTCGAAGCTGTCGCGCGGGATCGCACCGAGTGCATGCAGCACCGTCGACCGGTGGGAGTACAAGACGCCCTTGGGATTACCGGTGGTCCCCGAGGTGTAGCACAGCGACGAGGCGCTGCGTTCGTCGAATTCGGGCCACCGATAGTCGGTCGACTGCGCGCCCACCAACTCGTCGAAGCACAACAACCGGTCGACGTCGATCTCGGGCAGATGGTCGCGATCGGTCATGGCGATGTAGGTGTGCACCGTCTGCAACTGCGGGGCGATCTGTTCGACCAGCGCGGCAAAGGTGATGTCGAAGAACAACACCCGATCCTCGGCGTGGTTGATGATGTAGACGATCTGCTCGGCGAACAACCGCGGGTTGACGGTGTGCAGGACCGCACCGGATCCCGAAACTCCGTAGTACAGCGACAGATGCCGGTCACTGTTCCAGGCCAGCGTGCCCACCCGGTCGCCGGGCTCGATGCCCAATTCGGACAGGGCGTTGGCCACCTGCTTGGACCGGTCCCGCACAGCCGACCAGGTGGTCCGCGCGATCATGCCCTCCGGCAACCTGGACACGATCTCGGTGTCGCCGTGGAATGTCGCCGCATGATCGATCAGCGACGAGATCATCAACGGCCGGTCCTGCATCAGCCCAAGCATCTGGTCAGGCTAATGGTGCCGCCCGCACATCGCAGGCGATCCAGGGACTAGCCTCGATGCCATGGCGACCGTCTTCTCCATGATCATCAACCGCGAGATCCCCGGCCGATTCGTCTACGAGGACGACGAGATCGTGGCGTTCCTGACCATCGAACCGATGACCCAGGGGCACACGCTGGTCGTGCCGCGGGCCGAGGTCGACAACTGGCAGGATCTCGATCCCGCTCTCTTCGGTCGGGTGATGGCGGTGGCGCAGAAGATCGGCAAGGCCGTCTGCGCGGCCTTCGACACCGAACGGGCCGGCGTGATCATCGCCGGTCTGGAGGTACCGCACCTGCATGTGCACGTGTTCCCCGCCCGCGATCTCAGCGATTTCGGGTTCGCCGGTGTGGACCGCAACCCGTCGCCGGAATCCCTCGACGAGGCACAGGCGAAGATCACGGCCGCGTTGGCTCAGCTGAGCTGAACGGCGGCCTCCACGATCCGGGGCAGGGTGACCCGGAACCGACAGCCCTTACCGGGCGCGGTGTCCACTGACACGCTGCCCCCGTGGGCGAGAACCAGCGAATCGACGATCGAGAGCCCCAGCCCGGAGCCGCCGCTGGCCCGTGTGCGCGACGAGTCCGCGCGGTAGAAGCGCTCGAAGACACGTTGGGCGTCTTCGGGATTCATGCCGGGCCCCGCATCACACACCTCGATCACCGCGTCGTCGCCCTCGGTGCCCACCCGCACCGTCACCGGCGCGCTCTCCGGGGTGTGCTGCAACGCATTTGACATCAGGTTGCTCAGCACCTGCCGCAGCCGGGCCTCGTCACCGAGCACCTCCGGCGTGCCCGGTCCGTCGAAGACCTGCATTCCGATCGGCCGCCCCGGGGCGACCGTCTGCGCGTCGTGCACCGCATCGCTGGCCAGCGCCAGCAGGTCGACGCGGCGCTGGTCCAACGGACGCTGTTCGTCCAGCCTCGCCAACAACAGCAGGTCTTCGACCAGCAGGCCCATCCGGCCCGCCTCGCTCTCGATACGCCCCATCAGCATCTCGGTATCGCGCGCCGCGCCCTGTCGATACAACTCCGCGTATCCCCTGATGGTCGTCAGCGGTGTGCGCAGGTCGTGGCTGGCGTCGGCGATGAAGCGCCGCATCCGCTCCTCGGATTGCTGCGCCAACTCCGCCGATTCCGCAGACGATGCCATGGCCCGCTGGATCTGGGTGAGCATGCCGTTCAACGCCAGCGACAGCCGGCCGACTTCCGTGCGCGGATCACGTTGGGGAACACGACGATCCAGTTCCCCGTCGGCGATGGCTGCGGCGGTCTCCTCGACCTCGGCCAAGGGTTTGAGGCTACGGCGCACCACGGCGTAGCCGACGACGCCGAGGACCAGCAGCACCGCGGTCCCGATCCCCAGCTGCGACCAGACCAGGGCCCGCACGCTGGACTCCACATCGGTCAGATCGATGGCTACCGTGGTCAGCTCGCCATCGGGACCGCCGACGGTGACCGCGCGCCATTGCACGCCGGAGCCGTCCTTGGAACCGACCGTGACGGGTTCGGGTCCGACGTCGTTGCTCGCCGGCAGTACCGGCTCCGCCGAACTGTCGTTGATGGCCAACTGGATCCGGCCGTCGGCGTCGGTGCCGCGGACATAGAAGTTCGTCGGCGGATTCGCGGGGCTGGGGTCCTGCAACGGTTCGGCGAACGCGTGCGGGGCCTGCGCCCAGCCGCCCGAGGCCTCGAGCAGGGTGTCATCCACACGCTTGATCTCGGTGTGGCGCATTATCGATGTGACGGCGATGCCGGAGGCCAGCAGTCCGAATGCCACCAACACCAGCGTCGCCGCCACCAACCCGACGCGCAGCGGCACCGCCCGCCGGTATCTACCGATCATGGATGAATGATGGCCTAGCGCGGTTCACGCAGCACGTACCCCACACCGCGCAGCGTGTGCAGCAGTCGTTTGTCACCGGTGTCGATCTTGCGTCGCAGATAGGACACGTACGACTCGACGACGTTCACGTCGCCGCCGAAATCGTAACGCCACACGTGATCGAGGATCTTGGGCTTGGACAGCACCGTGCCGGCGTTGATGATGAAGTAGCGCAGCAGGGTGAACTCGGTGGGCGACAGCGAGACCGGTTCACCGGCCTTCCACACCTCGTGGGTCTCTTCGTCGAGTTCGATATCGGCGAAGCTCAGCCGGGCGTTCTTGGGTTCTTCGACACCGCGGCCGACCCGGCGCAGGATGACGCGCAACCGCGCCACCACTTCCTCGAGGCTGAACGGTTTGGTCACGTAGTCGTCGCCGCCGAGGGTCAGACCGGTGATCTTGTCCTGCAGGTTGTCGCGTGCGGTGAGGAACAGCGCGGGGGCGTCGATACCGTCGGCACGCATCCGGCGCAGCACGCCGAAGCCATCCATACCCGGCATCATCACGTCCAGGATCACCGCATCGGGCTTGATCTCGCGGGCCTTGGCCAGCGCGTCGGGACCGCTGGCGGCGGTGTGCACCTCGAATCCCTGGAACTTCAGACTCACCGAGAGCAGCTCGACGATATTGGTCTCGTCGTCGACCACGAGGATGCGCGCCTCGGGGATGCTGTCGTGAGATTCGGATATCGCTGCCATTGCCATGAAGTTCACAGTGCACTCCCTGGTTGAAGCACGCCTGGAGACTGGCTGTGAACTCACTGAGAATGCAAACTCGGCCGGACCCGTCGACGGCCGCCCTAGACTGGCGGCATGAACCTCGGCAACACCATCGTGCAGGTTGCCACGGCCCCGGTGCGGGTCGGTCTGGCCGTTGCCGACATCGGACTCAACATCGCTGGTGGGACGCTCAAGGTGGTGCAGCGATCGCTGACCGACGCAGCCCCGGTCGGCGGTACCACCGGCTTTGCCGCGATGCTCGGTATCGACGATGCGGTCGACCGCGCCAACCGGCTGGCCCGGCTGATGGACGATGACGCCCCGCTCGGGCGGGCACTGGCCCCGGAAGGGCCGCTCAATCAGCTCCTGCGGCCCGGTGGGCTTGTCGATCAGCTGACCGCTCCCGGCGGTCTGCTCGATCGGCTGAACAATCAGAATGGGCCGGTCGCCCGCGCGCTGGCCGAGGACGGGTTGATCGACCAGATCACCGCCGAGGGCGGGCTCGCCGACCGGCTGACCGCCGAGGGCGGCGTCGTCTCCCGGGTGATCGCTCCCGGCGGGTTGGCCGACCGGCTGCTCGCCGACGAGGGTCTGGTGGAGCGGGCGCTGCGCCAGGACGGTGTCGTCGAACAGCTGCTCTCCGAGAACGGCCCGGTCGGCCGGGCGCTGGCCAAGGGTGGCCTTGTCGATCAGATCACCGCCGAGGGCGGCCTCATCGATCGGCTGACCACCGACAGCGGCGCGCTGTCGCGGGTGATCGCCCCCGGCGGACTGGCCGACCAATTGCTCGCCGACGACGGCCTGATCGAACGGATCCTGCGCGAAGACGGGGTCGCGGACACGCTGCTGGCCGAGGGTGGTCTGCTGGACACGTTGACCGATCCGGACGGGCCGCTGCTCAAGCTCGCCGATGTCGCCGACACCCTCAACCGCCTGGCACCCGGACTGGAGGCCCTGGCGCCGACCATCGACGCCCTGCACGAGGCCGTCATCACGCTGTCGCAGGTGGTGAACCCGTTGTCGAACATCGCCGGGCGCATCCCGCTGGGGCGTCAGCGCAGCCGCCGCACCGCAGCCATGCCGCGCGCGGTGGTCTCCGAACGCATCATCGACGACGAGGGCTAAGCTGTCCGGCGTAGTACACGCCTCCGTAGCTCAGTGGTAGAGCGGCGCTCTTGTAAAGCGTAGGCCGTCGGTTCAATCCCGACCGGGGGCTCCATTACTGAGCAGTTCAGCGGATTGTTTCACTGCACCAAACCCGCCCTTTGGGAGGTTCTCGGCGTATCTCGCGTCGGATCCTGGTCGACCAGATCCCGATCGGAAAAGAAAATTCGGCATCAACATTGAATGCCATAGCTGCGTGCCGACCTAGCCGAGCTGGTGTTGCACCGCCAAAGCGTTGGCCGCCAGGGCCTGCGCAGGTGGGCCTGGCGGTTAGTAGAACCAAACGAATTGCTTCAGCCGAGGCTTCCTCCACCAGCGAGCTGTCGCAGTCGGGTTCGACACCCCCGCATCGCGCTCGCGTCGACACAGGTACTGAACTCGCCAGGCCGGAACGCGTGGAGATCGCGCGGGTCCCCCTTCGCGATGGATCGGCAACGGTTCGTCAGTTCAATCCTGATAGGGGGCTCCGCGCGCCGCTCCGACTTGTCGGATGTCAGCTCCGGTCGAAAAGTGAGTACTTCACCTTTCGATTGGAGAGTGATCACTGTGGAGGATTGGGCGGAGATTCGCCGGCAGATGGTCGCGTTGTGGCTGGAGTCGGGACATGCCCGCATCGACGGACATCAGGGGCATTACATCCGCGAGTACCTGGCTGCGGCGCAGTCGGGACTGTGCGCAGTATGCGGTCGCACCGGCCTGTGGCAGGGGCTTCCCCTGATCATGACCCTCGACCACATCGACGGCAACGCCGAGAACAACCGGCGCGAGAACCTGCGCCTGGTGTGCCCGAACTGCGATTCCCAGCTGCCCACCTACAAGAGCCGCAACCGCGGCAACGGCAGGAGCATCCGGCGGCAGCGGTACGCAGACGGGAAGTCCTACTGACGTGCGCCAGGTCAGGTCTCGTCGGCGATCTGGCGGCGGCTCTGGTGCAACCCGGGCCCGTCGGGATCCTCGTGCCGGCGGTCCAGCTGGTCTTGCACCTCGCGCTGGTCGGCGGTCGCCTCGGTGGCGTCGGCGGGGTTGGCCGACGGGTCGTTGATGTCCTTCTCCATGACCGCGGGTTCTCCCCGACGATCGGAAACTAAACGCCAGTACCCGAGCCCACGCACCGGGCATGTGTAGCTTGTGAGGCGAGAAAGGGAGGTGCGCCGTGGCCGATGCCGGATTCTGGGTTGCCTGGGGGTTGCCCACCCAGGGCCGCGAGGCGCTGGCGCTGGAGACCCTGAAGTCTTCTCGTGACTTCCTGACCGAGCTGGCCGAGACCGGGCGCATCGAACGGTACGACACCGCCATCCTCAAGCCCCAGACCACCGAACTCGGCGGATTCTTCCTCATCCAGGGCAGCCGGGCGCAGATCGATCAGCTCCGCCGCGATGCCGATTTCGAGCGCTGGGCCAACCGCGTTCAACTGGTTGCCGATCGCGTCGCGATCGTGGACGCCTGGGCGGGTAACGGAATCGACGAGGCGACCGATCTCTACACCGAGGCGCTGCGTGAGGCCGGTCTGCACGGCTGAATCCCCCGGCCGGCCGGACCGGTCGCGGCGCGTGCGTTAATTGCCTCTTCCGTTAACGGCTTTGCTGAGGTTCTATTAGAGGTACTTGTTGGGCCGGGGGCGGACAGCACGGAGGCACCATCATGGGCTCATCGACGTACTTCTGGCGGGGCGGGGGGCTGGCGGTAGGTCGCGTCGGCGGCCTGGCCGTGGCGCTGGGCGTCGGAACGGCCATCGTCAGCGGGCACGGCATCGCCGCGGCCGAAGGCAGCGATTCCGGCGGCGCCGGCAGTTCGTCGAGCGCGTCCAACAGCACCGGCGGATCCGCTACGACAACATCGTCGGGAGCGAGCAGCGCCGCGGGTGCGGGCCAGAAGTCCGCAGACTCCGAAGGCTCCGGCAGCGGTGGCCTCAGCACCCGAGACCGCGAGAACGAGAAGGACGGCACGTCCGGCGGGTCGGGGGCCGGCAAGGGATCCGATGATGACGTCATCGACAACTCCAAAACCGACGACTCCAAGACCGAGGATGACGAGCCGCTCGGCGGTGGCTCCGACAGCGGTGGCGGCAGTACCGGTGACAGCGACGACGACTCCGCCACCTCGGAGTCCGGCCCGACGCCGCCCGACGAGCTGGATCCGCCCGAGCAGTCCTCGCCGCGCACCACCCGCCAGTCCGACCGGCCGCACTCCGTAGCCCAGACCACCGAGCAGCCGAGCGCCGCGCTCGACCCCGGTGCGGGCACCGCCGACGACTCGCGCACCGCCACCGAGACGGCGAGCTCGACCACCCGGGTCGCCGACCCCTCGGACTCCCTGGCCACGGCGGGCAACGTCGCGGTGTTCGCCTCGGCGCGCACCCTGGCCACAGCCACGGTCACCGAGAACCCGGCCCGGCCGGCCGCCACCGCCTCGGCGCATCCGCTCACCGGCGTGGTGAAGGTCGTCGCCAACGTGCTCGACTGGGCGGCGGGCGTGGTGCCGGGCTCGCCGAGTGCTCCCACCCTGGCATGGGCCCTGCTGGCGTTCGCCCGGCGCGAGGTGGACAACCTGCTCAGCCGGCTCGATCCCGCGCACGCTGCCGCGACCGCGGCGGCAAACTCGGCGGCGGCCGCGACCGACACCGCGGCGCGAGCCCTGGCGGCTGCCGCGATCAACCCGCGTCCCAGCTTCCCACCGCCGGGCTATCAGTTCAGCCCGTCGACGAGCTTCGTGGACTGGGTCACCGGCAACTTCGCCCCCAATGACACCTTCAACCGATACGGGATCTGGGGTACCGATATCGGAACCATGTGGGACAACGGCATCCCCGACGATCCCAGCACCCCGATCAACGAGAACCAGGTGCTCATCGCCTTCGGTGACACCTTCGGTGGACCCAACATGACCGGCACCTGGCGGCTCAACACGCTCTTCCGCAGCCCGGACCGCAACCTTGCCGACGGTCTGGCGGTACCGGGCGGACAGTGGTTCAACGGCAACATGTTCGGCGGTTCTCCACTGTGGGAGGAGCATTACGCCAGGCAGATCATCCTGCCCGAACGGCTCCCCAAGGGACTGCCGACGGGTGTCACCTTGATCCCGACGGCGGGCATCTCGGTTCCCACTCCGGGCACCAAATACGGTGCCACGCAATACCTCAGCTTCATGTCGGTCAAGCAGTGGGGTGCGGCGGGCCAGTGGTCGACGAACTATTCGGCCATCGCCTATTCCGAGGACAACGGCGAGAACTGGTACATCGCCCCGAGCAGTGTGCGCACCAACTTCGGCGGTAACGCGAACTTCCAGCAGGGCGCTTTCGTGCGGCCCGGCGACGGATTCGTGTACTCCTACGGAACCCCGAACGGCAGGCAGGGCCAGGCCTTCGTCTCCCGGGTGGCCGAGAAGGACATCCTCGATGTCACCAAGTACGAGTACTACAGTCAGGGCAGCAGCGGCTGGCTGTTCGGTATCGGGGCCTACAGCGCCGGCTGGTATCGCAACGACCCGGGCAAGGCATCCCCCATCTTCGGTCGCGAGACCGGGGCGTGCGGCGTGGCCAAGGCAGGCAACCAGGTCAGCGAGATGTCGGTGCAGTACAACAAGACGCTCGGCAAATACGTTGCCATGCACGGGGATCAGTTCAACAACATCATCCTGCGCACCTCGGATCGCCCCGAAGGCGGTTGGTCGGCGCCCACGGTCGTGATGGGCCAGCAGGGCGGCGGCATCTACGCACCGATGATGCATCCGTGGTCACCGTCGACGCTGGGCACCGGCACCGAGCTGTACTTCAACCTCTCGGTGTGGAACGACTACAACGTCTGGCTGGTGAAAACCGACCTCGCCAAGCTCTGACATGCGCACGATCCTGGCGGCGACGGCTGTGGTTCTGGTGACGGCGGCTCCCGCCCACGCCGATCCCCCGTCACCGAACACCCCCTGCACACCGGATCTGACCGGTGCCACCACCATGCAGGCCGGACACGTGCTCCCGCTGGAATGCGCGGACGGGCGGTGGGCGGCGGTGACCGTGCCGGGCGATCCCAGCGATCGCTGGGTGAGCTTCGGCCCGGACATGGCGTTGCACGGCGAGGGGTTGCGTAACCCGAACCTGACCTCGGGGACCTGGACCGCAACCCCGCTGGATCCACAAACCTCCTGCGGCGCAACACAACAGAGCGTCATCAGTGCCGGTGTCGTCGGCCCCCCTTCGACCACGGCCGCCCCGCCCGGCCAACCGCTCACGCTGGTGGTGGCGCCGCGACTGTTCGATATCGTCATGACCGGCCACTGTTTGTGGACGCGCAACCGCTAGTCGTCCGTACCGCGTGACCCGGTCGCTTCGCTGCGCGACGAAGACGGCTGCGCACTTAGACTTCGCTGGTGCGCGAGATCCTCGGCGAGGTGCTGGCCACCTGGCATGCCGGCGGCACCGCCGGCCTGGCCACGGTCGTGCGCACCTTCCGGTCTGCGCCACGCGCGGCAGGGGCGGCCATGGTCGTGGCACCGGACGGCAGCGTTGCGGGATCGGTTTCCGGGGGATGCGTCGAGGGTGCGGTGTACGAGCTGGCCACCGAGGTCATCGCCACCGGATCGGCGCATCTGCAGCGCTACGGGATCAGCGATGACGATGCCTTCGCCGTCGGACTCACCTGCGGCGGCATCATCGACGTGTTCGTCGAACCCGTGTCACGACACACGTTTCCCGAACTGCCGGCGTTGGCCGAGGCCGTCGACCATGACCGGCCGGTGGCTGTCGCCACAGTGATCGCCCACCCCGATGCCCGTCGGGTCGGCCGCCGCATGGTCATCGAGACCGAGCGGCGCGCCGGGTCGCTGGGGTCGGCCCGCGCCGATGACGCCGTGACCGACGATGCCCGCGGCCTGCTGCTGGCGGGACAGACCGGTGTGCTGTCCTACGGCCCCGACGGTCAGCGCCTGGACGGTGGTTCAGCCGAGACCACCGAGCGGGGTATGGAGGTGTTCGTCGCCAGTTACGCTCCGGCCCCGCGCATGGTGATCGTCGGCGCCATCGACTTCGCCGCGGCGTTGACCAGGCAGGCCGGGCTGCTGGGGTATCGGGTCACGGTATGCGACGCCCGCCCGGTGTTCGCGACCGCTGCCCGCTTCCCGGCCGCCGACGAGGTCGTCGTCGACTGGCCCGACCGTTACCTGCGCGCTCAGCAGGATCTCGGCGCCATCGATGACAGGACCGCGATCTGCGTGCTGACCCACGACCCGAAATTCGACGTGCCGGCCCTTGCGGTGGCGCTGCGACTCCCCCAGGTCGGGTATGTCGGCGCGATGGGCTCCCGGCGCACCCATCTGGACCGATTGGCCCGACTGTCCGAGGCCGGGCTCGGCGGCGACGCACTGTCCCGGCTGTCCAGCCCCATCGGACTGGACCTCGGCGCGCGCACCCCGGAGGAGACCGCGGTGTCGATCGTCGCCGAGATCATCGCCAGCCGGTGGGGTGGCGGCGGAAGACCCCTGACCGCGATCGACGGTCGTATCCACCGCGATCGAGACACCCCCGCCTGAGTCGACTTCGGTAACGTCGGGTTCGACCCCGCCGATAGTCCTCACAGCGTCTGCCGATGCATCCCGCACGGCGCTGGGACAGGAGAACAATGATCACGCGCATGCTGGCCGCCGTTGTCCTGGCCGGCGCTGTCATCGGCCCGGCTGCCGGACTCGGTACCGCCGCGCCCGCCGCCGCCGAAGAACTCACCCAGGAACAGTTCCTGGCGGCGATCGCCCAGCAGGGCGTGCAGGTCGGCAGCGATGAGGATGCCGTCAGGATCGCCCAGCGGATGTGCGAGATCGCCGGCGACGGTAGCGGTGCGAAACTGCAGAAGGCCGTCTACTACGTCCGCGATCACACCAAGCTGAGCAAGGACGGTGTGACGACCTTCGCCGGTATCGCCGCCCGGGTCTACTGCCCCGACGTACTGCCCAGCTAGTCCGTCACCACCCCGCGCAGACCGTCCGCGCCGAACAGTGGCTCCAGCATCCCGGAGAGATCGGGCCCGCGTCGCAGGCCGTGGCCACCGTCGACGTTGATCACCTGGCCGGTGATGAAACTCGCCGCATCGCTGAGCAGGAAGACCGCCAGGTTCGCGACATCCTCGACCTCCCCGACCCGCGGCAGCGGCGTGCAGGCCGCATAGTCCGCGCTCAGTGCCGGCACGTCGAAGATCGGCGCCACCATGTCCGTGCGGGTCAATCCGGGTCGGATCCCGTTGACGCGTACCGAGGACGGACCCAGCTCGTCGGCGGCGACCATCATCAGATGATCCAGCGCTGCCTTGCTGGGCCCGTAAGCGCCGAACCAGCGGTGGGTGTTGCTCGAGGCGATCGAGGAGATCCCGATGAACGATCCGCCGCCGCCGCGGACAAGCTCGCGCGCGGAGTGCTTGAGCACGTACATGGTCCCGTTGATGTTCAGGTCCACCGTGTTGCGCCAGGCCGCCGAGTCGATCTGGGTGAGCGGACCGATGGTTTCCGAGCCGCCTGCGCTGTGCACGACGCCGTCGAGCCGGCCGTGCCAGGCGGTGACCGCGTCGACGAGGCGGGCAGCCTCGTCCTCGTCGGTGATATCGGCGGGCTGGTAGTTCACCTGACCGGCGCCGGCACCGCCGATCTCCACCGCGGCGGCCTCCAGCTTGTCGACGTTGCGGCCGGCGAGCATGACATTGCCACCGGCGGCGACGATGGCGGCCGCCACCCCCTTACCGATACCGCTGCCACCCCCGGTGACCAGGTAGGTGCGCTCCGCCAGCGACAGCAGCATGGACATACCTCCGCGAAAAGAAGATTGCCTAACTAGAACAGGTTCCAGTTATACGGCACCGCTGACCTCGGTGCGGAGGTTTCCATCGACAACGGAATCCTCCCTGGTAATCCCCGGCCGTCGCCGGTCGCCTAGCATTGGAGGATGCCTGCAAAAACAGATGCCGCCGATATCGGCGAGGTCGAGCCCGTCGCCGACGATACGGCCAGCCAGGCGCGCCGCGTCGTCGCCGCCTACGCCGCCGATGCCGAGGAGTGCCGGATGTTCTTGGCGATGCTGGGTATCGGACCCGCGAAGTCCGAGGCCTAGTGGCACCGGGAGTCGATTCCGCCGACTCCATCCCGGAATCCGGGCACGCCGACTTCGTTGTCGTCGCCAACCGGCTGCCGATCGACCAGGTCCGTCTCCCCGACGGCACCACCACCTGGAAGCGCAGCCCGGGCGGCCTGGTGACCGCGCTGGAGCCGATACTGCGCAAGCAGAGCGGCGCATGGATCGGTTGGGCGGGCGTTCCGGACGGTGACGAAGAGCCCATCGTCGAAGAGGACCTCAAGCTCTACCCCGTGCGGTTGTCCGCCGAAGACGTGGCGCTCTATTACGAGGGTTTCTCCAACGCCACTCTCTGGCCGCTGTACCACGATGTCATCGTCAAACCGCAGTACCACCGGCACTGGTGGGACCGCTACGTCGAGGTGAACCGGCGCTTCGCCGAGGCCACGGCGCGGGCCGCCGCACCCGGGGCGACCGTCTGGATCCAGGACTACCAGCTGCAGCTGGTCCCCAAGATGTTGCGGATGCTGCGCCCCGATCTGACCATCGGCTTCTTCCTGCACATCCCGTTCCCGCCGGTGGAACTGTTCATGCAGATGCCTTGGCGCACCGAGATCATCGAGGGACTCCTCGGGGCCGACCTGGTCGGCTTCCACCTCGCCGGCGGCGCCCAGAACTTCCTGATCCTGGCCCGTCGCCTGCTGGGCGCCAACACCTCACGCGCCACGATCGGCGTGCGCTCCCGCTTCGGCGAGGTGCAGATCGGCTTCCGCACGGTCAAGGTGGGTGCCTTCCCCATCTCGATCGACTCGGCCGAACTCGACCGCAAGGCGCGCGCCCGCAGCATCCGCCAGCGCGCCCGCGAGATCCGGGCCGAGCTCGGCAACCCACGCAAGCTGCTCCTCGGCGTCGATCGACTCGACTACACCAAGGGCATCGACGTCCGACTGAAGGCCTTCTCCGAGCTGTTGGCCGAGGATCGCGCGGACCGCTCCGACACGGTGTTGGTCCAGCTGGCTACGCCGAGTCGCGAACGGGTGGAGAGCTATATCGAGATGCGCGAGGGTATCGAGCGCCAGGTCGGGCACATCAACGGTGAGTACGGCGAGGTCGGCCACCCGGTGGTGCACTATCTGCACCGGCCGGTCCCCCGCGATGACCTGATCGCCTTCTTCGTCGCCGCCGATGTCATGCTCGTCACCCCGTTGCGCGACGGGATGAACCTGGTGGCCAAGGAGTACGTCGCCTGCCGCAGTGACCTCGGCGGCGCCCTGGTCCTCTCCGAATTCACGGGCGCCGCAGCGGAATTGCGACAGGCCTACCTGTGCAACCCGCACCACACCGACGGCGTGCGCGATGCCATCGAACAGGCACTGAACCAGACGCCCGAGGAGGGCAGGCGCCGGATGCGCGCGTTGCGCCGACAGGTCCTCGCCCACGATGTCGACCGTTGGGCGCGGTCGTTCCTGGATGCGCTTGCCGGGACCGGTCCGGACTAGATCGGCGTGATGTAGCTGATCAGCCAGCGGCCGTCGACCTTCTGGTAGTCGACCTTCAGCCGGCTGCCGTCGTACACCGACTCCTTGGACTTGTCGGTGACGGTGCGGTTCATGAAGACCAGCACCGATGCCGAATCCCGTTGCGCGCTCAGCATTCCCGCACCGACGGCGTGCGCCTGGCTGACCACCTGCCGTTCCCGGGCCTGCGGGATGATGTCCTTGGCGGCGCGGTCTTCGAACTCGCGCCGATAGTCCGGGGTCAGCAGCGTCGCCGCCTCGGAAAGGCTGCGCTCGACCGTCTGGAAGTCATAGCCGAACACCCGCGGGATCTGCTGGATGGCCAGGGCCGGCAGCTCCGCCTCGGCAGCCTGCGCCGCCTGAGTCTGCACCCTGTCCCAGTACAGCCCGCCCGCGACGGCGGCCAGCGCAACCAGAGCGAGGGCGAACAGCACGGACGCCGCCTGGATGAGTCTGGTGCGCATCAGTTGCCGCCTTCTGGGTACTTCAGGTCATATCCGGTCATGTGGCCGTTGCCGTCCTCGTGCACGATCACCCGCATCCGGTACGGCTGCGACGGCGTGTTGACGCCGTCCATATCGGTGACCGTCACCCGCACCGACACCAGAACCGATGCGTTACCGCCGATCTCGTCGACCTTCTCCAGCGCCGCACCGCTGATGACGGCCTCGGAGCTGGCATTGGTGTCTCGGAAGATCGCCTTCAGATTGTCGACGTTGTTGTCCTGGCTCATCATGTCGCGCAACGGCCCACTGGTGCCGTCGACGAAGCGGTTGACGCTCTCGTCGATGGTGTCCTGGTCGTAACTGAACATGTTCATCACCGTCTGCGAGGCGGTGTCGACGAAACGCTGTTCACGGGCCTGACTTTCGGCCGCTTCCCGTCGCTGCACGGTCAGCACCACCACGGCGGTCACCAGCACGGCCGCGGCCACCAGGGCCGCCACCGCCGACACCAGCGATACCAGCGCCCGGTGCGGCCGGCGCGGCGGCAGCGCCACGGCACGCACCGGTGTGGGCACCGTCACCGCGGTCGGCGGCGCCGGCACGGTCGTGGCCGCCGCGGTGGCACCCGCGCCGGCCGGACCGGCGGCCCGGGATGCCCGTCGACGCGCTGCCTTGCGGGTCTGCTCGCCATCGGTGTCGGTGTTGTCGGTTGTTTCTCCGTCGACCATCTACAGCTGTCCTGGCGCCATCATCAGATCCACCCAATTCTCCGCGGGGGTGAACTTGTCACTCCCGGATGCGAACACTCCGGTGCCGCCGTTCGTGGGATCGGCGAACACTCCCGTCTTCGGATCGTAGGTGGTCGTCAACGATGCGCTGGCCACGGGCTGTTCGGCGGGTAGCGGACCCGGCATCGGAGGTGCAGGAGCCGGCGGCACCAGCGCCTCCGGCGGTGGTGCCAGAGCCGGTGCCTGCGAACCCGGCGGCCGGTAGATCGGCGTGCCGGGCGGCAGCGGCGGAGCAGGCACTTGCCGACCGTAGGGCGGCAGCACCTGATCCGGCGGCGCGTAGAACGGCCACGGGGGTGCCGGCGGATTGTTGTTCGGCGGCACCGGGTTCGGGAACGGCGCGTTGGGCGCGGGACCCGGTCCGGGCTGAACCCCCGGCGGCAACTGCACGGCGGGCGCGCCCGGATCGTAATCCGCAGCCGGCGGGATGTTCGGGAACTTGTTCGGCGGCGTGATGTTGCGCGGATCCGTGATCGGGGTGCCATAGGGCACCGGTGGCCCGCGCCACGGGTTGCTGCCGATCGGGACGTATCCGACCGGATCACGGCACAGCTGCACAGTCGGTGCCCGCTTACCGGGGAACTCCTGGCACGGGTAGTTACGCGCACCGCGCACGACCGACGGATCGTTCTGGGCGGTCTTGCAGTACAAATCGGTCGGCAGCTCACGCAGCGTGGTATCGGCCGGTGAACGGATCTCCGTCGGTGGGAGGAACCCGACCGAACACGGCGGCGAGTCGCCGAGGTTGATCTTGAAGTCCAGCTTGCCACCCTCGTCGGCGGGCAGACCGGTGCCGACGGTGTACAGCGCGGCCAGCAGGGCCGGGAAGATCACCAGCGCCTGCTCGATCGACTTGTGATAGATGACGCCGATACGGCCGACATTGGCGAGGTTCGCGGCCAGTACCGGGAACGTCGGCCGGATTCCCTCGAACGTCACATCGGCCTCGGCGGCGGCACCGGGCACCGTCTGCAGCACCGAACGCAGCTGCGGATCGGCATTGGCGACCTCACCGGTCAACCGGGCCAGGCCGTCGGCGGTGGCACGGATGCTGTCCCCGGACTCGATCTGGGCGTCCAGGAACGGGCCGGCCTCGTCGATCAACTGGGCGGTCTGGGGATAGGCGGCATTGGCCTCGTCGACCAGATCACGACCGGACTGGATGAGCCGGGCCAGCTCGGGACCGGACCCGTTGAAGGCCTTGAAGGTCTCCGACAACAGATCCTGGATGCGGGCATCGCCGACGCTGTTGACCAGATCATCGGCCTGTTGGAGCATTCCGGCGATATCCTGGCCGATCGCGGTGCGCTCCACCCCGATGGTCGAGCCGTTGCGCAGCAGCTCGGAGTCGGCCTGCCCCTCCGGGGGGACCAGGTCGATGTACTGCTCACCGACGGCGGACACGCTCTTCACCGTGGCGGTGACGTTGGCTGGCACCTCGGTATCGGTGTTCAACCGCATGTTGGCGGCCACACCGTCATCGGTCAGCCCGACATTCTCGACACGTCCGATGGTGACACCGCGATAGGTCACGTTCGCGTTCTGATACAGACCGCCACCGGCCACGAAATTGGCCGTGACGTTGTAGGTGCCGATCCCCAGCGTGGCCGGCACGTGCAGGTAGAACGCCGAGATGGCGGTGACGGTCAGCACCGTCACCACGGCGAAGATGGACAGCTGCAGGCGGGTCAGGCGGGTCAGCATTACGGCGCCCCCTCGTGCTGGGTCGCGGTGCCCGGCGGGATCTTGAACGGGTCGGCCGCCTGACCGGACAGGTTGGCCACCGCGCCGGTCAGGAAGTCCGGCGGGTTGATGACCTCGTTGAGCCGCTTCATGTTCGGGTCGAAGAACGAGGTGGGGAACAAAGTCTCACCGAACCGGCGCACGGTCAGGTCGAAGGTCACGAACACGTTCAGGTAGTCACCGCGGACCGCATTGCGCAGGTACTTGTAGTGGAACGGGAACGTCGGGAGGAATTCCAGGTCCTTGATGAAGTCATCGGCATTGTCGTTGAGCGCCTTTATGATCGGGTACAGATCCTTGAGATCGGCCGCGAAATCGTCCTTGGTCTCCGAGAGCACCCGCGAGCCCACCTCGGCGAAGCCGCGCAGTGCGGCGAACGCGTCGACGATGTTCTGCCGGTTGTTGTTCAGCACAAGCAGGGCATTGGGCAGCGTATCGAGCGTGCGGCCCAAATTATCCTTGCTGCGGGCCAGGATCGAGGCGAACCGGTTCAGACCGTCGGCGGCGGTGATGATGTCATCGGTCTGGCGGTCCAGGGAGGCCGTCAGTTCGGCGAGGCGGGGCAGCAGACCGGCGAAACTGCCGGACCGGCCGGCCACCGCGGCGTAGGCCTCATCGGTGATGTCCTGCAGCGCACCGAGATTACCCTTGTTGACCACGATCCCGAGGGCGGAGAGCACCTCCTCGGTGGTGGGATAGCGCCCGATGGCACCCAGCGGGATCCGCGACCCCTGCTTGAGCTTGCCCACCGGATCGTCGGCCGGTGGCGCCAACTGCACGTGCTGGGATCCCAACAGCGAGGTCTGCGCGACCGTCGCTGTCGCGTTCTCCGGCAGGTCCACATCACCATCCAGCGACAACTGCACGGCGGCGTAGAAGGTACCGTCGGGCCGCTGCACGGCCTCGATACCCGAGACGCTGCCGACGGTGACATCGTCGAGCATCACCGGTGAGTTCTGCGGCAACGTCGCCACATCGGGCAGCTCGGCGGTGATGACGTAGGAGCCGGCACCGTGACCGGCGGTCCCCGGCATGTTCAGCGAGTTGAGTCCACCGAACTGGCAGCCCGCCAACACCAGCGCCGACGCGCCGAGTGCACCGCCCCGCAACAGCTTCCGGGTCATCCACCCGCTCCTTCCGCCGGTGCCGGACCGGGCAGCGGCCCGGCGCCCATCGGAGGCGGNTCTGTCCTTCGACCGCCGGCGGCGGCAGGATCAGCTGGCTGAGGTTGCCACCCGGCGGGGCGGTGGGCGGGGTCACACCGGGCGCCGGCTGCCACTGCAGGTACGGCACCGGCGTCCGGGACTTGGCCTCGGTGGCCGGGGTGTCGTAGATGATCTGGCCCTTGTAGGCGGTGATGCTGTCGATCGGGTGGAAGAGGATCGGCGGGTAGTTCATGGTGATGCGTTTGAGCACCGGGGCCATCCGTTGCCGGCAGATCTCGGCACGCTTGTAATTGTCCGGGTTCGCGCCGGTGTCGAAGGTGCCCGCGCAGATGAACTGAACCGGGTTGGCGAAGTTGGGCAGCGACAGCAGGCCCGCGACGGTGCCCTGAGCGGGGTTGTAGATGTTGTAGAAGTTGGCCAGGCCGTTGGGCGTCACGTGCAGGATCTGCTCGATGTCATCGCTGTGATCGGTGAGGATCTGGGTGAACTCGGTCAGGCTGTTCACCGATTTGATCAACGACGAGTTCGACTCGCTGAGCAGTGCGCGGACATCGCCGAGCGCGGTGTTGAGCACCCCGAGGGTGTTGTCCAGATCGGCCGAACTGTCGGCCAGCACCTGCGACACCGATGCCACATGGTTGGTGAACTGAACGATCTGCTCGTTGCTGTTGGACAGCGCGTTGACCAGCACCTGCAGGTTCCGGATGGTCCCGAACAGGTCGGCACGGGAGTCGCCGAGGCGGCCGGCGGTCTGAGACAGCTCGCGCAACGCCTTCCGGAACGAGTCGCCATTCCCGTCGAAGGTGTCGGCGGCCTGGTTGACGAAGGTGGTCAGCGGTCCCTGCAGGCCACCCTCCTTCGGTCCGAGCTGGGTGCTCAACGCCGTGAGCTGTTCCTTGACCTCGTCCCATTCGACCGGCACACCGGTACGGTCCATGCCGATCTCGGCGCCGGAGGCCAGCGTGTCACCCCCGGTGTAGGCCGGGGTGAGCTGGATGAACCTGGCCGAGACCAGGTTCGGGGCGATGATGATCGCCCGGGCGTCTGCGGGCACGCGGACGTCGTCCTGCACGGTCATGGTGATCTTGACGTCGTTGGCCCGCGGCTGGATCGAGTCGATGCGCCCCACCGGAACGCCGACGACCCGGACATCGTCACCGGGATAGAGCCCGACCGCGGTCGGGAAGTAGGCGACGATCTTGTGTCCGCCGCGGTTCGGCCACACCAGGTAGACGCCGACCGCCAGCAGCGCGACCAGCGCCACCGCGATGGCTCCGCGCAGCCAACTGGATCGTTTCGATTTCGGTTGTGTCATGGCGATTTCGGCCTAATCAGGGTGCGTTCGGAGACGTATCCGCGCAGCATGTCGGCGAGGCTGTCGGGCAGCTTGCCGGGCTGGAAGTAGGTGTCCAACAGCACCTCGGAGATTGTGGCCGGCGGCAGCCCGTAGAGGTTGATGTTGAAGCCGGGCCCGTTGCCGACGACCTCGGCCAACGCGGTGGCATAGGGCGGCAGCCGCTTGAGCGCCTCCCCGATGTGTTCCTTGCGCTCGAGCAGGTTGGCCATCACGGCGTCGAGCTTCTGCAGCACCGGCAGGAACTCGCGTTTGTTGTCGGCCACGAACCCCGAAAGCTGCTGGGAGACATCATCGATACCGGCGATCAGCGTGCTGAGCGCCTGCCTGCGCTCGTCGAGCGCGGCGAAAAGCTGGTTACCGTCGGTGATCAGCTGGTTCACCTGGCCGGAGCGTTCCGCCAGCGTCTGCGAGACGTTCTTGGCGTGCAGCAGCAGCTGCTCCAGCGCGGCATCGCGCTTGTTCAGGCTGCGGCTCAGATCGGCGACCCCGTCCAGAGCACCGCGCAACTGCGGAGTGGCATCGCGCAGCGTGTCGGTCAGCGTCTGCAAGGCCTGCTCGAACCGGGGCTTGTCGAGGGCGGCGACGTTGCCACCGAGATCCTGCAGCGCGGTGTTGAGCGTGTACGGCGTGGTGGTGCGGTTCACCGGGATGACGGTGGAATCGCCGCTGCCGCCGGGGGTGACCGACAGCGACTTCTGACCGAGCACGGTATCGGTCTTGATGGCCACCAGCGTCTGGTTACCGACCTTGATCTTGCGGTCGACGGTGAACCCGACCTTGGCCTGATCACCCGCCAGCGAGACCGAGTTGACCTTGCCCACGTTGATCCCCGAGATGTTCACATCGTTGCCGGGGGTGATCCCGCCGGCATCGGTGAAATAGGCCTCGTAGTTGCGACCCTGCGGATACCAGGGCAGACCGGTGTACCCGAAGGACACCAGCACCAGGCAGGACACCACGAAGATGCCGAGGATGCCGGTGCGCAACGGATTGCTGCGATCGGGACTAGCCATTCGCCGAACACCTCCCCTTCGACGGGTCCGGCGGTCCGCCGAACGGGATCAGGATGTCGCTACCGGCGGGGCCGTTGATCTTCATCCGGATCGAGCAGTAGTAGATGTTGAAGAACGCACCGTAGGCGCCGAGACCGTTGAGCCGCATGTAGTTCTCGGCCAGCGGCTCGATGACCTTGTTGATATCGGCCTTGCGCTCGTCCATCCGCTGCATCAGCGGCCGGGCATTCTCGATGACGCCCTGCAACGGCCGCCGCGACGCCTTCAGCATCTCGGTCAGGTCGTTCTCGGCGCTGGCCAACGGTGCGATCGCACCGGCGATGGGATCGCGGTTCTCGGCCAGTCCGGTGATGAGCTTCTGCAGTTCGTCGACGCTGGCGTTGAACTGCTCACCCTTGTCGTCGATGGTGCCCAGCACGGTGTTCAGGTTCGTGATCACATCGCCGATCAGTTGGTCACGGGCGGCCAGGTTCTGGCTGAACGAGCTGGTGCTGGCCAACATGCTCTGGATGGCACCGCCTTGGCCCTGGAGCAGTTCGATGACGGCATTGCTGACCTCGTTGACCTTGTTACCGTCCAGGCCCTTGAGCACGGGTCGCAACCCGCCGAGCAGCGCATCGAGATCCAGCGCGGGCTGGGTGTTCGCCGTCGACAGCGTCGACCCGGCCGGCAGCTTCTGCAATTCCCCTGGGCCCGAGGTGATCTCCATATAGCGATCACCGACGAGGTTCTCGTAGCGCACCACCGCGCGGGTCGAGGTGTAGAGCTGATAGCGCTTGTCGACATCGAAGGCGACATCGACGGTGTTGTCCGGGTTCAGGGTGACCGCACTGACCGAGCCTACGGGCACCCCGGCGATCCGGACGTCCTGACCGCTCTTGAGCCGCGAGGCCTCGGTGAACGTGGCGTGGTACTGGTTGCTGGAGGCGAACCGGAACTGCCCGAACACCACGATCAGCCCGGCGGCCACCAGCACCATGGCCATGGTGAAGACCGCGACGTTGATGAGGGTTCTGCGTTCGCTGTTCATCAGTGCCCCATGTTCTTGGCAGTCGACTCTTCGCGCAGGCGCTCATCGCAGCACAACCTGTTCATCAGAAATCATCCCGTTCGGCGAAGGCACCATTGAACAGGAACTGCAGTGTGGACGGCGCATTGAACTGCAGTTCGGTGTTGGGCTGGAACGGCACATAGGCGTTGTCGGTCACGAGGAACGGTGTGTGGTACCAGGATCCGCCGAACTGCTTGCCGGGAACATCGGGCAAACCGCGGCAGTTGGGCCCGCCGGAGGCGTTCACGATCGGCAGGCTCTCCGGGTAGGTGTACGACGGCGCACCCGGGATGAAGCTCGACGCCACGAACAGGCCGGGCCGGATCCCGCCGATGATGGGCGCGAAGGTGTCGATGACCTTCCCGGTGCCCTGCAATATGCAAGGGAACACCGGCGAATACTCGCCGACCACCTTGAGCGGGGCACGCAACCGCTGGATGGCGGCGATGTAGTCGTCTGCCGCGGGTTCCAAGGTGGCCGTGCCGTTCTGGGCCAGCCCGGTGGCGGCGAGCAGCGCGGCATTGAGGCTGTCCTGCTCGTCGATGATCGTCTGGGCCACCCGCGGCGCGTTGTCGAAGATGCTGGCCAGATCGGGACCCGCGTCACCGTAGATCCCCGCGACGACGGCCGTCTTGCGCAGGTCGTCCTGCACGGTGGGCAGCTTCGGATTGAGCTGGGCCAGATAGCTGTTCAGGCCGGACATCGCGACGCCGAGGTCCTCACCGTGACCCCGCAGACCCTCACCGAGGGCGGTGACGGTGGCATTCAGGTTCACCGGGTCGACCTTGTGCAGCACATCGGTCAGTGTCTGGAAAAGCGTGTTGACCTCGAGCTGGACCGACGACGCCTGGATGTTCGTGCCGGCCTGCAGGGTGGTGCCGCGCGGTTCCGGCGGCGGCAGGAACTCCACCGATTTCGCACCGAAGACGGTGGTACCGCCGATCTTGACGACGGCATTCGACGGGATGAACCGCATCTGGCTGCGGTCGATCGACAGCGTCAGCTTGGCCTGATCCCCGGCGTACTCGATACTGGCGACCTTGCCGATCTGGATCCCGCGGTACTTGACCTTGGCATCGCGCTCCATCACCAGACCGGCCCGCTGCGAGGTGACGGTGACGGTGTCCGTGGCGGTGAAGGCCGCGGTGAAGAACAGGTAGGTGAGCACCACCGCGATCACCACGATGGTGGCCAGGATCGCGGCGGCGATCCTGACATGGCTGCGTTTGGCCGATCCGTCTGACATCTTCTGGCCCTACCCGGAGAGGTTGAAGTTGCCGGACGCGCCGTACACGGCGAGTGAGATGAACAGGGTGATGGTGACGACCACGATCAGGGAGGTCCGCACGGCCTGCCCCACCGCGATCCCCACGCCGACCGGACCGCCGGAGGCGTTGTACCCGTAGTAGGTGTGCACCAGCATGACCGCGATAGACATGACGATCGCCTGCAGGAAGGACCACAGCAGGTCGCTGGGTATCAGGAACGTGTTGAAGTAGTGGTCGTACAGACCGGCGCTCTGGCCATTGATGAAGACGGTCGTGAAGCGGGCCGCGAAGAAGGCCGCCAGGACCGACAGCGAGTACAGCGGCACGATGGCGATCAGCCCGGCGATGATCCTGGTCGACACCAGATATGAGACCGCGTGCACGGCCATCGCTTCCACGGCGTCGATCTCCTCGGCCACCCGCATGGCGCCCAACTGCGCCGTGGTGCCCGCACCGATGGTGGCCGCCAGCGCGATGCCGGCGATCACGGGGGCGACGATGCGCACGTTGAGGAACGCCGAGAGGAAACCCGTCAACGCCTCGATACCGATGTTGCCCAGCGAGGAGTAGCCCTGCACGGCGATGACGCCACCGGAGGCCAGGGTGAGGAATGCCGCGACGCCGACGGTGCCGCCGATCATGACCAATGCGCCCGCGCCCATGGTCATCTCGGCGACCAGCCGGATGGTCTCCTTGCGGTAGCGGGTGATCGCGTTGGGGATGTAGCGCATCGACTCGCCGTAGAACAGTGCCTGCTCGCCGATGTTGTCCACCGTGCGGGGCACGCCGCGGAAGAACCGGCGCAGTCGAAGTGTGGCGTCGTAGCTCATGAGGTCAGCGCTCCAGTACTCGGACGCCGACGGCGGTCAGGATGACATTGACGACGAACAGACAGATGAAGGCGTAGACCACGGTCTCGTTCACCGCGATCCCCACCCCCTTGGGACCGCCCTGCACGGTCAGACCGCGGTAGCACCCGACCAGCCCGGCGAGCAGACCGAACAACAGCGCCTTGAACATGGCGAGCACCAGCTCGCCCAATCCGGTCAGGATGGTCAACCCGTTGATGAACGCACCGGGGTTGACGCCCTGCAGGAACACCGAGAACACGTAGCCGCCCGACAGACCGATCGCGCATACCAACCCGTTGAGCAGCACCGCGACGAATGTCGATGCCAGCACCCGGGGTACCACCAGACGCTGGATCGGATCGATGCCGAGCACCCGCATCGCATCGATCTCCTCACGGATGGTGCGGGCGCCCAGATCGGCACAGATGGCCGTCGCACCGGCTCCGGCGACCACCAACACGGTCACCACCGGTCCCAGCTGGGTGATGGTGCCGAACGCGGTGCCGGCACCGGAGAGGTCGGCGGCACCGATCTCGCGGAGCAGGATGTTGAGGGTGAAGGCGACCAGGACGGTGAACGGGATCGACACCAGCAGCGTGGGCACCAACGAGACCCGCGCGATCATCCAGGTCTGGTCTAGGAACTCGCGGAACTGGAACGGCCGCTGGAACATCTTGACGAACGTGTCGATGGTCATCTCGACGAACCCACCCACGGCTCGCGCCGGAGCCGAAAGCTGTTCGATCAACCTCGACTCCATTCTCGAGTGGGGCTGCCGTCCCGTCGTGGCGAAGAACCCGACAATAGCGGGAATCTGTTCGCTCCGGCGGGCTTTCCACCCCTGATGTGCGCATCGTCCATAGTGAGCGGGCTCATAGTAACTAGAACACGTTCACAGTGTCAAAGAACCAAAAAGTTCTTGGAAATCTCCCATTTTTGCTGGTCAGAGCCAGTGTGACGGATGTCATTCTAGAACAGGTTCTAGTACATCAGAACCGCCGGAAATGATGTTCTCGCTAATCAAGAACCCATGAGCTCGGTCGCGGAGAAGCCGATATTCGGATCCCTTTCAGCAAAGAAGTCACCGAGCGTCGCGCTCAACGCCGCGGGGTCCCAGGCGTCGCCGGCGGCATCGAACCGCTGGGCGGCCACCGGGGCCGCGACCAACGTGACCGTCGGCCCGTACACGATGAACAGCTGGCCGTTGACATCCTCGGAAGCCGGCGAGGACAGGTATGTCACGAGCGTGACGACATGCTCCGGAGAGAGGGCATCGACCTGTCCGTCGACCAACTCGGGTGCCTCACCGAACACGCCTGCGGTCATGGCGGTGCGAGCCCGCGGTGCGATGGCGTTGGCCCGCACCCCGTACCTGCTCAATCCGCGCGCCGCCGACAGCGTCAACGCCGTGATACCGGCCTTGGCCGCACCGTAATTGGCCTGGCCCACCGGTCCGGCGATCCCGGCTTCCGACGAGGTGTTGACGATGCGGCCGTAGACCCGCCCGTCGGCGGAGTCCTTGGCCTTCGCCTTCCAGTACGCCGCGGCATTGCGGGTCAGCAGGAAATGTCCGCGCAGATGCACGGCGATCACCGAGTCCCAGTCCTCGTCGGACATGTTGAACAACATCTTGTCCCGGGTGATGCCGGCGTTGTTCACCACGATGCCCAGTCCCCCGAGTCGGTCGGCGGTCTCGACGAGCTCGTCGGCCGTGCTGCGGGCACTGATGTCCCCGGCCACGGCGACCCCCTTGGACCCGACGGCTTCGATCTCGGCCAGCACATCGGAGGAGTCCAGCGCGCCGGCCATGTCGTTGACCACGACCGTCGCACCGGCGCGCGCCAGGCCTATCGCCTCGGCACGACCGAGGCCGGCGGCCGCGCCGGTCACGACGGCAACCTTTCCGGACAGGTCGATCGGGTTGTCGTTCATCGCTGCTTCAGGGGACACGGTTATGAATACCTCTAGTCTCTACGGATCAGGGCCGCCCGAGGGCATTCGGCCACGGATTGTTCGGCCAGATCCTCCTGGCCGGCGGGTACCGGGTCGGCTTTCACCACGGCATAGTCCTCGTCATCGAGATCGAACAGGTCGGGCGCTATCCCGACACATACCGCATTACCTTCGCAGCGGTCACGGTCGACTTCTACGTGCATGTGAACCTCCTCGCGCTCCGGGCACGGGCTGTGTGCCCCTGTGCAGGCTAACGGTACCGCCCTGGACCACAAGACTAGAACGTGTTACAACGAGCATATCGGCGGGCAACCGGTTTCGGCCGGTCGCCCCGCAACCTCAGACAGACAGGATGCCGCCATGCGGATCGGTTACACCGCCGAGCAGGAGGAGTTGCGTCGCGAACTGCGCTCGTACTTCACCAAACTGATGACTCCCGAACGTGCCGAAGCGCTGGCGGCCAGCGACGGCGAGATGGGCCGCGGGAACGTCTACCGCGAGACCGTCGAGCAGATGGGCAAGGACGGCTGGCTCACCTTGTCCTGGCCGACCGAGTACGGCGGCCAGGCCCGCCCGCCGATGGACGGGTTGATCTTCAACGACGAAGCCGCCATCGCGAACGTGCCGGTGCCCTTCCTGACCATCAACAGCGTGGCGCCGACGATCATGCATTTCGGCACCGAGGAACAGAAGAAGTTCTTCCTGCCGAAGATCGCGGCGGGCCAATTGCACTTCTCCATCGGCTATTCCGAACCGGGTGCCGGCACCGACCTCGCCTCGCTGCGCACCACGGCGGTACACGACGGCGACGATTACGTGATCAACGGTCAGAAGATGTGGACCTCGCTGATCGCCTATGCCGACTACGTCTGGCTGGCGGTCCGCACCAATCCCGAGGCCAAGAAGCATCGCGGCATCTCGATGCTGATCGTGCCGACCACCGCCGAGGGCTTCTCCTGGACGCCCGTGCACACGATGTCCGGAGTCGATACCAGCGCGACCTACTACCAGGACGTCCGCGTTCCCAAGTCCGCGCTCGTCGGCGAGGAGAACGCCGGCTGGAAACTGGTCACCAACCAGCTCAACCATGAGCGTGTCGCACTGGTCTCGGCGCAGCCGATCTTCGTGGCGCTCAACGGTGTCCGTGAGTGGGCACAGAACACCAAGGACGTCCACGGCAAGCGGCTGATCGACGCCGAATGGGTGCAGTTGAATCTGGCGCGGGTACACGCCAAGGCCGAGGTCCTCAAACTGATCAACTGGGAGCTGGCCTCGGCCACCGACTCGGCTCCGTCACCGGCCGNCCGCCAAGGTGTACGGCACGGAGTTGGCAACCGAGGCCTACCGCCTGCTGATGGAGGTGCTGGGCACCTCGGCCACGCTGCGTTCCGGGTCGCCGGGCGCCCTGCTGCGCGGCCGCATCGAGCGCATGCACCGCTCCTGCCTGATCCTCACCTTCGGCGGCGGCACCAACGAGATCCAGCGTGACATCATCGGCATGGTCGCGCTCGGCCTGCCCCGAGTGAACCGATAGGAACGACAATGGATTTCACCCCAAGCGAAGCATCGGTCGATCTGGGCGGGCTGGTCCGCACCATCACCGAATCGGTGGTCACCAACGATCACCAGCGGATGCTCGACGGACTCGATGAACGATTCGACCGAGACCTGTGGGCCAAACTGATCGAAGCCGACATCCTGTCCACCGCCGCACCGGAATCACTGGGCGGCGGTGGATTCGGCGTGCTGGAGCAGTCGGCCGTGCTGACGGCGCTGGGCAGGCAGTTGGCCGCCGTGCCCTACCTCGAATCGGCGGTGCTGGCCGCAGGCGCACTGGCGAAGTTCGGATCGCCCGCCCTGCAAGAGCAGTGGGCCACCCCGGCGATCAACGGCACGACGATCCTGACCGTCGCACTCGACGGTGAGATGGGCCAGGGCCCGGTGCAGGCCCAGACCACCGATGACGGCTACCAGCTGACGGGGTCGCGCACCCAGGTCGCCTACGGTCCGGTGGCCGACGCCTTCCTGCTGCCCGCCGACACCGACAACGGCCTGCAGGTCTTCCTGGTCACCGGCGACGACCCCGGCGTCACGGTCGCCACGCTGGACACCACCGGTCATGGCACCGTCGGCCATCTGGAGCTGAGCGCCACCCCGATCGACCAGGGTCGCCTGGTCGGCGGTGCGGAGGTTCTGGAATGGCTGACCGTGCACCACGCATTGGGGCGCAGCGCCTTTCAGCTCGGCGTGCTGGAGCGCGCCCTCGAACTCACCGCCACCTATGCCCGCGAACGCGAACAGTTCGACCGTCCGATCGGCAGCTTCCAAGCGGTCTCGGCCCGGCTGGCCGACGGGTACATCGATGTCAAGGCGCTGCGCTCCACGCTGACACAGGCCGCGTGGCGGCTGTCCGAGGACCTGCCTGCAGATATCGACGTCGCCAGTGCCGCGTTCTGGGCCGCCGATGCCGGGCATCGTGTCGTCCACACCGCGGTGCACGTGCACGGCGGTGTGGGCATCGACATCGATCACCCGATCCACCGGTACTTCCTGGCCGCCAAGCAGACCGAGTTCGCGGTCGGCAGCGCGACCGGACAGTTGCTGCGAATCGGCCGCGAGCTGGCCGACACCCCTGTCTGAGGACGTGGGCCACCCGACCGGCCCGACCGTGGGCGCACTGCTCGCGCCGTTGGTCGAGGTCACCGACCGCGGCGTGCACGACGAGGAGTCGTTCACGCCGTGGCACGACCACATCGCGGCGGGCGCGGCATTGGCCGCCGCACTGCGGGCCCGCCTGGACGCCGCACGGCCGCCCCATATCGGGGCGCTCTTGGGCAACACTCCGTTCTTCTCCACGGTTCTGGTCGCCGCGGCGTTGTCCGGCATCGTTCCGGTCGGGCTCAACCCCACCCGGCGGGGCGCGGCGCTCGCGGCCGACGCCGAACGCGCGGACTGCCAGTTCGTGCTGGCCGATTCCGGTGCCGACGTGCCCGCGGGCATGGTCGCCATCGATGTCGAATCCGACTCCTGGGCACGTGAACTGGCAGCACACTCCGGCACGCCGGTGACGTTCGCGCCGCTGTCCGCTGACGATCTGTTCATGCTGATCTTCACCTCCGGTACCAGCGGTGAGCCCAAGGCGGTGCGGGTGACCAACGACAAGGTCGCCTTCCCCGGCCGGATGTTGGCCGAACGGTTCGGGCTCGGCCCCACCGACACCTGTTACCTGTCCATGCCGTTGTTCCACTCCAACGCCGTCATGGCCGGCTGGGCGGTGGGGGTCGCGGCCGGGGCTTCGATCGCACTGCGCCGCAAATTCTCGGCCTCTCGCTTCATCCCCGATGCCCGCCGCTTCGGAGCCACCTATGCCAACTACGTCGGCAAGCCCCTCTCCTACATCCTGGCGACCCCCGAACAACCCGATGATGCCGACAATCCACTGAAGTTCCTGTACGGCAACGAGGGTGCGCCCCGAGACCTGCCGCGCTTCGCCGAGCGATTCGGCGTGCACGTGGTCGACGGTTTCGGCTCCACCGAGGGTGGCGTGGCCATCGCGCGCACCCCCGATACCCCGGACGGATCGCTCGGCCCGCTCACCGACGAGATCGCCATCGTCGATATCGAGACCGGTGCGCCCTGCCCACCCGGGGTGGTCGGTGAGATCGTGAATCCGAGGGGGCCGGGGTGGTTCCGTGGCTACTACAACTCCCCCGATGCCGAGGCCGAACGAATGTCCGGCGGCATCTACCACTCCGGCGATCTGGCCTACCGTGACGATGACGGGTACGTGTACTTCGCCGGACGACTCGGTGACTGGATGCGGGTCGACGGCGAGAATCTCGGCACCGCCCCGATCGAGCGGATCCTGCTGCGTCACCTCGATATCACCGAGGTGGCGGTCTACCCGATCCCCGACCCGGCGGTCGGTGACCGGGTGATGGCGGCGATCGTGCTCGCCGACGGTGCGGATTTCGACCCCGAGGCCTTTCGCGAATTCCTGGCCGATCAACCCGACCTGGGTCCCAAACAGTGGCCGTCCTTCGTGCGCGTGGCCACCGAACTGCCCCGCACCGAAACATTCAAGGTGCTCAAACGAGAGCTGTCCGCCCAGGCGCTGGATTGCCCCGATCCCGTCCATCCCTGCCGCCGGGACTGACCGCACACCCCTCGTGGCCGCACTCGCAGCCGCGCTGTGGTGGGGCTGTGTGGGCTACGCTTCCGATCGGAGAGCATGGCGGACGTATGCCATGAACCTGAGACCCCACGACGGAGGGTTTGATGAGGACGTCTGCGCTCACCGGCGTCGCCGCACTGGCCACCGTGCTCGGCGTACTCCTGTCCGGTTGCGGCTCGACCAAGGCCGTCGACGGCACCCCGGTCGCGGCACCGTCGACATCGGGTCGTACGTCCGCGCCCGCACCGACACCACGTGACGAGGGCACCCCAGGCTCCTACGAGACGATCGCCAGCTATATCAACCAGAACGGCATCGCAGAGACACCGGTGAAAGCCGGCGATCCGGGGGCTCCCACCATCGACCTGCCCTACCCGCAGGGCTGGGAGGATGCCGGCCCCGAGACACCGGACTGGGCCTACGCCGCGACGGTGTACCGAGGCCCGGAGGCCGCCGAATACACCCCGAGCATCGTGGCGTTGATATCCGAACTGACCGGTGATGTCGACCCCGCCAAGATCATCGAGCTCGCCCCCGGTGAGCTGCAGAACCTACCGGGCTACGAGGCCATCACCGACGGCACCACCAGCCAGCTGAGCGGCTTCGACGCCTACCAACTCGCCGGGACCTGGGAACAGGACGGGGTGCGCAAGTTCGTCGCCCAGAAGACCGTCGTCATCCCGAGCAGCGACGGTCTCTACGTGTTGCAGCTCAACGCGGACGGCCTGGCCGACCAGGCCGATATCCTCAGTGCGGCAACGGATGTGATCGACGCCGAAACCGTCATCACGCCCTGAGGACGGCCGCCTCGCGCAGCACGCACCGGGTACCGGTGTAGACGGTCGGCATGCACTTCATACAGTGCACGCACAGACCCGCCGTGCGCGCACCGCGGTCGAACCGGTTGATCAGGTCCGGTTCGCGCAGCAGCGCCCGTGCCATCGCGACGAACTCGAAACCGTCCTGCAACGCGGTGTCGACGGTGGCCAACCGGTTGATCCCGCCCAGCAGGATCAGCGGCATGCGCAACGTGTCGCGGAACTGACGAGCCGTGTCGACGAAGAAACCCTCCTCGAACGGATACTCCCGAAAGAGCCTGCGCCCCATCACACGCAGGCCCAGCCCGATCGGGGCGGGTTGCGAGGCGATGAACTCGGCCATCGGCACCTGGCCGCGAAAGTAATACATCGGATTACTCAACGAGCTTCCGCCGGTGAGCTGCAGGGCATCCAGATGCCCGTCATCCTGCAGCAGCTTGGCAGTGACCAAGCTGTCGGTGAGCCAAAAGCCGCCGGGTACACCATCATCCATGTTGAACTTCGCGGTGACCGCCACGGTATCTCCGGCGGCACGGCGGACCCGCTCGGCGACACGGCGGGCCAGTTCTGCCCGGCGCACCACATCACCGCCGAAGGCGTCGCGACGTTTGTTGAGGTGGGGACTGAAGAACGAGCTGAGCAGATATCCGTGGCCCATGTGGATCTCGATCGCGTCGAACCCCGCCGCCACCGCATGCGCTGCGGCCGTGCCGAAATCATCGACGACAGTGGCCAGCTGCGCGGCGGTGGCCGCCCTGACCCGGCCCATCGCCGGCGCACTGAAACGCGCACTCGGCGCCAGCGTGGGGCGTCGGTTCGACAGCGTGTTGGCGACCAGACCGGCATGCCCGATCTGGGCACACACCTTGGCCCCCTCGGCATGCACGGTGTCGGTGAGCGTGCGCAATGCCGCGGCTCGAACCGCGTCCAGGACGATGGTGTCCCGGTGCACCCGACCGCCGGGTGAAATGGACAGGTAGGCAACGGTCGTCATCGCGGCTCCACCGCGGGCCACCTCGGCGTGGAATGCGATGAGTTCCTCGCCCACCTGACCGCGCGGCATCACCCCCTCGAACGTGGCGGCCTTGATGAACCTGTTCTTGAGGGTCAGCGGACCCAATGGGTGCGGGGTGAATGCTTTCGATACCATTGGCATCGAAACATACCAGGAGGCCGCATGCTCATCGCCATCACCGGTGGCACCGGGTATCTCGGTGCACAGATCACGCGCGCGTCACTGGCCGCCGGACATCGGGTCCGCCTGCTCGTCGCCCCTGGCGCCGCCGCCGATCCGGTCATCGGACGCCTCGCCGCAGAGGGCGAGGTGGCACCGGTCGAGGGTGATGTGCGCGATCTCGCCACGGTGGACAGTCTGCTGCGGGGCTGCGACGCGGTGTTACACGCCGCGGGGGTGGTCGGCACCGATCGGCGGCGAGCCCAACTGATGTGGGACGTCAACGCCTACGCCACCGAGACGCTGATGCTGCGCGCCGTCGATGCCGGCCTGGATCCCGTTGTCTGCGTGAGCAGTTACAGCGCCCTGTTCCCACCACCGGATGGTGTCATCACCGAGAACACCCCACCGGCCCCCGGACGCAGCCCGTACGCGCAGACCAAGGCGTACGCGGACCGGGTGGCCCGACGCCTGCAAGCGCGCGGTGCGCCCGTGGTGGTGAGTTACCCGTCCAGCGTGGTCGGACCCGCATGGCACACCGCAGCAGGGGTCACCGAACGCGGCTGGGCACCGATCGTGGCACGTGGTCTCGCGCCGCGGATGCCGGGCGGTATGCAGATGATCGACGTCGCCGATGTCGCCGAGGTCCATGTGCGATCGATGGTGCCCGGCCGCGGCCCGCAGCGCTATGTCTGCGGCGGCGAGATGGTGGCCTTCGACGACATGATCGATCTGCTGGAACAGGGATCGGGCCGGAGCATTCGTCGGATAGCGCTGTCTCCCCGTCTTTTTCGCGGCATCGGAAGAATCGCCGATCTGGCCGGCCGGGTGTTGCCGCTCGGCGACGGTATCAGCTACGAGGCAGCCCTGCTGCTGACCTCGGCGACGCCGACCGACGATCGGCATACCCGGACCGCGTTGGGCATCGACGCCTGGCGCTCACCCCGGTCGGCGATCCTGGCCTGCCTGCAGCGCTGAGGTCAACAGCTCGACCATCCTGTCCTGAAGCTGCGGCGAGTCGTCCTCGTCGGCCACCGTCGTCACGAACAAGGCCGCACCGGCCGCCATCGCCAGGGCCGCCCTGGCATCCAGTTCGGCACCGTGACCGTCCGCGGCGAACAGTCCCACGGCCGGGCCGCTGAAGGCGGTCCACAACTGCCTGCGCATCTGCGCGTTCTCCCGCAACGCCAACAACAGTCCGGGAACGGCGGCCCGGACATCGGGACGGCTGAACAGCTGATGGCTACCCCGCACCACCCAGTCGATCCAGCCGGCCCGGTCGGTACCGGAAAACGGTGCCATGTCGGGGGTTTCCCCCAGAATCGCGTGCAGCACCAGCTCCGCCTTGGAAGACCAGCGCCGGTTCAGGCTGGAACGCCCGACCCCGGCACGGGTGGCGACCAATCGCACACTGAGGTCGTCCCAACCCACTTCGACGAGCAACTCCCGGGTCACCGACAGCACCCGTTCGTCGATCGAGGCGTCGCGTGGTCGACCGGTCATGCACCGATTCAACCGCACCGGCGGGCGGCGGCTCGCCACCCGCCCTGCGCTCAGCCCTGAGCGATCCCGTCGAGACGCTTGGTGGCCGCCTCGAAACCATTGACCAATTCGGCGATGATGTCGGCGACCGGGCGGATCTCGTTCATCCTGCCGACGATCTGTCCGACCGGCATGGCCACCGCGGTCGGGTCCGAGGACTCGTTCATCCGCTGGTGCGCCTCGCTGACCAGGATGTTCTGCAACGGCATCGGCAACGGATCGGGCGCATTGTCGGCATCCCAGGCATCGGTCCAGCGGCTCTTGAGCAGTCGCGCGGGTTTGCCCGTGTAGATCTTGCGCCGCACGGTGTCCGCGGACGTGGCATCCAGCATCGCCTGCTGGATGGTCGACACCCCGGAGGACTGCCGCACGCCGAGGTCGTATTCGGCAGAGGTCAGGAAGGCCGAGCCCATCCAGACACCCTGCGCGCCGAGCGCGAGCGCTGCGGCGACCTGACGTCCGGTGCCGATACCACCGGCGGCGAGAACGGGGGTCTTGCCGTCGAGGGCGTCGACGATCTCCGGCCACAGCACCACCGAGCCGATCTCCCCGGTGTGCCCGCCGGCCTCATGACCCTGCGCGACGACGATATCGACGCCGTTCTCAGCGTGGCGCAGAGCATGTTTGGCGCTACCGGCCAGGGCCGCCACCGGCACACCGGCGGCGTGCGCCTGGTCGATGACGTCCTTGGGCGGTGAGCCCAGGGCGTTGGCGATCAGCTTGATGGGGTGCTTGAGGGCGACCTCGACATGGCTGCGGGCCACCGAATGCAGCCACCCGAGCACACCCTCGGACTTGGCCTCGTCCTCGGGCAACGGCGGCACGCCGAGGTCGGCGAGCGTCTTGGCCACGAAGTCGCGGTGCGTCTCCGGGATCAGCTTGTTGATGTCGACGCTGGTGCCCTCGGTGGGCACCTTGGCCGGCATCACGATGTCCACGCCGTAGGGCTTACCGTCGGTGTTGGCATCCATCCACTGCAGGACGTTCTCCAGGTCGTCGGCGTCGTTGAACCGCACGCAGCCCAGCACGCCGAGACCGCCGGCCTTGCTGACCGCGGCGGCAACCTTCTCCGACGGGGTGAAGACGAAGATCGGGTATTCGATCCCGAAACGTTCGCACAGCTCAGTTTTCATGCTTTTGCTCCTGCATGCTTGGCGTGCACGTCATCGGCGGCACGTTGTTCGGTGGTGTCCTTGGCCCAGCGGTAATCCGGCTTGCCCGCCGGCGAGCGCTTCACCTCGTCGACGAGCCACAGGCTGCGCGGCACCTTGTATCCCGCGATCTCGGTGCGCACGTGCGCGTCCAGTTCGGCCAGCGTCGGACGGGTGCCCTCGCGGGGCTGGACGACCGCGGCGACGTGCTGGCCGAAGCGCTCGTCGGGCACGCCGACGACCAGCGCGTCGAACACGTCGGGGTGACCCTTGAGGGCGGCCTCGACCTCTTCGGGGTAGATCTTCTCACCACCGGAGTTGATCGACACCGAGCCGCGGCCCAGCATGGTCACGCTGCCGTCGGCCTCGACCTCGGCGTAGTCACCCGGGATGGCATACCGCACACCGTGGTACGTGCGGAAGGTTTCGGCGGTCTTCTTCTCGTCCTTGAAGTAACCGACCGGAATGTGGCCGCACTTGGCGATGATGCCGCGCACACCCGAACCGGGCACCACCTCGTTACCGTCCTCGTCGAGGACCTTGGTGTTCTTGTCGATGGTGACCCGCGGACCGCCGGTGTGGCTCTGCCCCTTGGCCACGATGCTGGTACCGCCGAATCCGGTCTCCGAGGATCCGATCGAGTCGGTGATGACGCGGTTGGGCAGCAGCTCGAGGAACTTCTCCTTGAGGCTGGTGGAGAACAGTGCGGCGGTGCTGGCCAGGAGGAACAACGATGACAGGTCGTAGGTGTTCCCCTCATCCTGGTGCGCCAGCAGGGCGTCGAGCAGCGGGCGGGCCATCGCGTCACCGGTGAAGAAGAGCAGGTTGACCTTGTGGTCGTGGATCAGGCGCCACACCTGATCGGCATCGAATTCCGGTGTCAGCACCACGGTCTGGCCCGAGAACAACGCCATCCAGGTCGCCGACTGCGTCGCGCCGTGGATCATCGGCGGGATGGGCAGCCGCACCATCGGTGCGTTCTCCTTGGCCTGCTTGGACAGGTCGTACTCGTCGGCGATCGGCTCACCGGTGGCGAAATCCGTGCCGCCGAACAACACCCGGTAGATGTCCTCGTGGCGCCACATGACACCCTTGGGGAATCCGGTGGTGCCACCGGTGTAGAGCAAGTAGATGTCATCTTCGCTGCGCGGCCCGAAATCGCGGTCCGGTGAGCCCTGGGCGAGCGCCTCTTCGAACGGCACGCCGCCATAGCGCGCGAAATCATCGTCGGTGCCGTCCTCGACCACCAGGACCGTCGTGACCAATGGGGTCTCGGGCAGCACATTGGCCACCCGGTCGGCATAGCGCCGCTCGTGGATCAGCGCCACCATGTCGGAGTTGTCGAACAGGTACTTCAGCTCCCCCTCGACATAGCGGAAGTTGACGTTGACCAGGATCGCACCGGCCTTGATGATGCCCAGCATCCCGATCACAATCTCGATACGGTTGCGGCAGTAGAGGCCGACCTTGTCGTCCTTCTTGACACCCTGGTCCAGCAGGTAGTGCGCGAGCCGGTTGGCCCGCTCCTCCAGTTGGGCGTACGTCAGCTGTTCGCCCTCACAGACCAGGGCGACGCGGTCGGGCACGGCGTCGATGGCATGCTCGGCAAGATCGGCGATGTTCAGGGCCATGGCACCTAAACTAGAACGTGTTACATTTTTGTTCAAGTAGCACCCGCACACAGGTCCGAACCCAGAGAGGCGATACCCGATGAGTGAGACCGCCAAAGGCCCCGACGCCCTCATCGAGCAGCGCGGACACACCCTCATCGTGACGCTCAACCGGCCCGAGGCCCGCAATGCCCTTTCCGGCGAGATGCTCTCGATAATGGTCGAGGCCTGGGACCGTGTCGACAGCGATCCGGAGATCCGCACCTGCATCCTCACCGGCGCCGGCGGCTACTTCTGCGCGGGCATGGATCTCAAGGGTGCGGCCAAGAAGCCGCCCGGCGATTCCTTCAAGGATGGCAGCTACGACCCCTCACGGATCGACGGATTACTGAAGGGTCGTCGTCTGACGAAGCCGTTGATCGCCGCGGTCGAAGGCCCTGCCATCGCGGGCGGTACCGAGATCCTGCAGGGCACCGATATCCGCGTCGCCGGCGAGAGTGCGAAATTCGGTATCTCAGAGGCCAAGTGGAGCCTGTACCCGATGGGCGGGTCCGCGGTCCGCCTGGTTCGCCAGATTCCGTACACCATCGCGTGCGACATGCTGCTGACCGGGCGGCACATCACCGCGGCCCAGGCGCTGGAGTACGGGCTGATAGGACACGTCGTGCCGGACGGCACGGCCCTGGAGAAGGCGCTGGAGATCGCCGAGGTGATCAACAACAACGGTCCGCTGGCGGTGCAGGCGATCCTCAAGACCATTCGCGAGACCGAGGGTATGCACGAGCTCGACGCGTTCAAGCCCGACACCGCCAACGGCATCCCCGTGTTCCTCTCCGAGGATGCCAAGGAGGGCCCGCGGGCCTTCAAGGAGAAGCGGGCACCGAACTTCCAGATGAAATGAGCGCCGTGCGCGCGCCCCATGTGGCGACCGCATCGGCCACCCGGTCGACATCCGAGTCGGTGTCGACCAGCGCGTAGTGCGGCACTAGGTCGGTCACCCCGTTGATCGCGCATTCGTAGTGCACCCGGCGAACGACGTCGCGCAACCATGTCTGCGCCGCCGACCGCCGGTTCGGCGCGATCCCCCGCAGCTGACACGCCACCAGCAGCCGGCGCGCACCACCGCCGAGCACGGCGTCGACGGCCGTGTCCGACGTATCACGTCCACAGCGCCCCCGCCGACGCCACGATGCGCGCCCGCTTTGGCCCACCAATGACCGCACTCCACAGTCGGCGTCGACGACGATCACGACCGTGTGGATCGCTCCTGCCGTCATGGCGGGCAGAGCTGGGCTCTCAGCAGACAGCGTCGTGTGCCGGACACAGGGCGACGGACCGATCACGACGGTGCGGCCGGACGCTGTGACACGCTCGGCGACCTTCGCCACGAGCGCACATTCCGGCCCGAGAACGGCCACCGCCCCCGCTGAGCTGGACATGACTAACTCCGTTCACACGCGCTCTGCCCGGGATTCGACATCCGCCAACACGGTCTCGATCACCCTGCGCGCCTGCGCGATACCGGAGCGGTAGCCGGGCCCGACGTCGCCCGCCCGGTTCACCGCGACCGATAGCCGGTCGAGGATCCGCGCGAGTGCCGAGCGGACCATCGCGCGTTCCCGCCGCGCCGCACCGACGCCGTAGAGGTGCAGGCCCGTGGCCGATCGCGCGATCTCGTCCAGCGCACAGATTCGGGCGTATCTGGTGGCCGAGGCGTGGCCGCGCCGATACTCCGGATCGTCGTATTCCGGAACCGCCGCCGCGATCATCGCGATCACGGCCGGCAGCTCCTCACCCGCGTTCGCGCACCGTTCTTCGAGAAGCATTTTCCGTCATTTTCTTTCCACGAAAGGGTCAACCAACAAAATTGCAGCCGGCACCGAATTGCTCATTAATCGGCCACTTAAAATGGCGGTATAAATGCCAATTCGCGCCGCGCGGTCGCGTCGCTCCGCCACCGAGGCAAACGTGGCCCGCCACACATCTGGGCCGCCGAAAGGCGGTTAGCGCGAAGGCTTTTTGCGGCGGACCACCGTCTCGGCCGAGAGTTTCTCGCGTTTGGCCGCCCTTTTTTCCTTGAGCGTCAGGGTCGCTTTTCGGAGCTCTCGCCCCTGAGATTTACTAGCCATTTTTCCTCCTGTGCGCTAGCAATACCTTCGAGGCCCGACCATACCCGAGAAAAAAATAAAAGCCAGTTGCCGAAAATGGCTGATCCAGTGGTCACCCGTGGCGGCGGCGATACTCTGCGGCGGCACCGGGATGCAGGGGCACGGCACCGGTCTGGATCAAGGATTGCGCATCGAGGAACTGGCTGCCGATGGCCTGGGCGGGAACGAGCGACGCCGGTTGATCGAGCAGCAGGTCCACCATCATCGCGACCACCGGTTCGGCAACGTCGCTGCGCGCGAGCAACAGGTTGGCCACCCCGACGGTGGTCACCGCCGGATGCCGCCCGTACACGTCCGCGGGCACGGTGACGGCTTCATATGTCATTCCGTGACGCCGGCGCAGCGTGGCGACCACCGTCGCCAGATCCAACAACCTGATGCCTTCGACGTCGGCGAACGCCGGCGTCGGGAGGCCACCGGCCCACATCACCGCATCCACCGAACCGGCTTTCAGCGCGGACGCTGCCGCGTGCATCGACTGAACCACCCGCTGCACCGCGTTCGGCGCGGCCAGCCCGACCGCGGCGAGCACCCGCTCCGACAACCGGGTCGCCCCCGATCCCGGCGCGCCGATACTCACGACGCGGCCGGAGAGCTCCGCAGCTGACCGGATGGGAGAGTCACCGAGCACCGCGACCTGGAAGTAGTTCTCGTACACCCGGCCGACGGCAGTCAGGCCGTCCGCGTCGATGTCGTCCTGCGCGGTATCGCCGAGGCTCATCGCCAGATCGGCCCGCCCGGAGCGCAGCAGCTGCAGGTTCTCCGCCGAGCCGCCCGTGACCACCGGTTCCAGGGGCACGGAACCGGCCCGGTCGGCCGCAGCCGCGAGCAGCCCGGAGAACTCCCAGAAGAAGCCGCCGGGCTCGCCGGCGGCCAGCCGGACCGGCGCCACCTGACCGCTGGTGCATGCCGTGGCGCTCAGGATGGCAGTCAGCGCCGCGAGGCCCCGCAGTGCGGATCTGCGATCCCACACCGAGAGCCCCGACGACACCGCGGACGACATGATCAGCCAGCGTAGATCGTCACACGAATGCGCGACCCTGTTCGCGGTCGAGCGGAGTCTCCGACTTGTTCTTCAGGACGAAGATGTAGACCACCAGCGACACCGCGATCACCACCGTGACGTAGCCGATGAACCACCCCACATGACCACCGCCCTTGGCGGCCTGATAGATCAGTGGCGCCGTTCCACCGAAGGCCGAGTTGGCAAGGGCGTAGCCCAATCCCACGCCGAGCGCCCGGATATGGGACGGGAAGAGTTCCGCCTTCACGATGGCGTTGATCGAGGTGTACCCGGTGAGGATGACATAGCCGACGCAGACAAGGGTCAATGCCGTTGCCGCCGAGGTGGTCTGGGGCAGGTAGGTGATCAACACGTAGGTGTAGATCAACGCGCTGGCTCCGAAGAACACCAGCAGCGGCTTGCGGCCCACCTTGTCACTGATCAGCCCGCCGATCGGCTGGATGGCCATCAGGAACGTCAGGCCGATCAGATTGATCCAGGTGGCCGTCATGCCCTGGTCCTCGAAGGTGGACTTGACGATGGCCGGTGCGTTGACGCTGTAGGTGTAGAAGGCGATGGTGCCACCGATGGTCACCAGGAAACACACCAACAGCGCCCGCCAGTACCCGGTCACCAGCTCACGGATGGACCCGGAACCCTGATCCTCACCCCGGCGCACCGCTTCGAGTTGTTCCGGAGTGAGCGACTCGTCCATGCTGCGCCGCAGCCAGAAAACCACCACGGCGGCCACGCCGCCGATGAAGAAGGCGATGCGCCAACCGAATTCCTCGATCTGCTCACGATCCAGGAACACCTGCATGACCAGCAGCGTGAGTTGGGCGAGCACGTGACCACCGACCAGCGTGACGTACTGGAACGATGAGAAGAACCCGCGCCGCTCGCGGGTTGCCGCCTCGGACATGTAGGTCGCCGACGTCCCGTACTCGCCGCCGGTGGCGAAGCCCTGGACCAGCCGGCACAACACCAGGACCACCGCGGCCCACACCCCGATGCTCTCCCGGCCCGGGGACAGCGCGATCACCAGTGAGCACGCGGCCATCAGCGACACACTGAAAGTCAGCGCCGCCCGGCGGCCGCGCCGGTCGGCGAACCGGCCGAAGAACCACGATCCGACCGGGCGCATCACGAAGGTCACCGCGAAGATCGCGTAGACATAGAGCGTCGAGTTCTTGTCCGCCGAGTCGAAGAACTGGTTCTCGAAGTACGAGGCGAACACGGTGTAGACGTAGACGTCGTACCACTCGACGAGGTTGCCCGACGACCCGCGCAGGGTGTTGAAGATCGCCCGGCGGGTGGCCGCCGGTGAGGATGCCTCGGGCTCTCGGGTGGCCGAACTGGTCATGTCTGTCCTCCTTATCCGCGACGCCCCGCACGGGTGGGTCCGCGCCGACATCGTTGTCGCTCACCACTGTGAAGGCTGTCACAGCCGTTCGGGAAGCCGCAGGAAGAAGTCCTAACAGTCCCTTAGGACGAATCCGTCGTCATCGGCCCTCGGGATCCGCATCGTCAGGCACAACCCTCCCGCCCGGCCGGAGTCGACCTCGAAGGTGCCACCGGCACGCTCGACGAGGGCGCGGGCGATGGCAAGGCCCAGACCGGAGCCCTGGCCGACGGTGTTGGCGGCCCGGAAGAAGCGGGTCGCCACCCGCGGCAGGTCCCTGGTGGGCACACCGCGGCCGTCATCCCGAATCAGCAGGACGACGTCGGCGTCGTGGTGCGCGACGGTGACCTGTGCCTGTGCGCCCGGTCCTGCGTACTTGGCGATATTGCCCAAGGCGATGTCCAGGATCTGGGTCAGATCCTGCTCCGGCAGCACTGCGTGGACGCCCGGCAGCGTCTCGACGGTGACGCCGATGCCGGCATCGGCCATCGCCGCTGCCCAGAACTCGACCCGCTCGGCGGCCACCGCACCGACATCGACGGTGTGGCCGGCCGCGTCGGTCTCGTCACGGCTCTCGGCCGTGGCGAGGGCGAGCAGATCGTTGACGATGCCGGTCAGGCGATCCACTTCCAGCGTCGCCTTGTGGTGGGCAGCCACCGACGATTCGGGCAGCGCCATGCCCAGCGTGTCCAGACGCATGCTCAGTGCTGCCAGCGGATTTCGCAGCGCATGCGCGGAATCGGCGATCAACCTGCGCTGTGCGGCGTCGGCAGCGTCGATATCACGGGCCATCGCGTCGAAGGTGGCCGCCAGTCTGCGGACCTCATGCGGTCCGGCGTACCGACCGGGGATCGGCTCATCGACGGTGGGTGGATCCCTGGGGGCGCGGTCGCGAACGCGATGCCGCAGCGACACCGCCCTACCCGCCAGATCGGTCAGCGGTCGTACCGTCCACCGCGACAACGCAACCGCGATCGCGGAGGCCAGGACCAGCAGGCCCACCGCACCCGCGGCGATGAGCGCCCACGCACGAGTGATCTCGGTACGGGCGGCGGCCGTCGATGCGGCCAGCACCACCGCGCCATCGACCTGCGTGCCGGTGCCGACCGGTACGGCGATCAGCACCCGCGCGGGTGACCACGGCGTGACCGTATCCGGGACGCGGCTGCGCTGATTGCGTAACGCATCGGCGGCGGCGTCGGCGAACTCACCGTCGATATCGTCGACCCCCGCCGCCGCACGCGGTCTACCGTCGCGTCCGACGACGACCACCGGCTCGCCGTAGAGCTCGTGGTAGCGCTGAAGCACCTGCTGCAGTTCCGGATCGGGCGCGTCATCGGCGCGGGCAGCCAGATCAGCGAAGTAGGAGGCCGCCGCCAGCCGATTCTCGCCGAAGCGCTGCATCCGCTCGCGGCCCAGCGTGATCGCCAGCGGCACCGCGAGCCCGACGACCACGACCGCCGAATAGACGACCAGCACCAGCAGGACACGCCGCCACATCTCATGAACCCCAGCGGTAGCCGTACCCGCGGATGGTCGCGATCGCCTCGGGCCTGCCGAGCTTTGCGCGCAGCGAGGTCATGTGCACATCCAGACTGCGAGAGATGGCCACGTAGGCATCACCCCAGATCGCATCCATCAGTTCCTGCCTGCTGACAGCTTCTCCCCGACGCACGACAAGATGCGCCAGAATCTCGAATTCTTTTGGCGCAAGAGCGATTTCGATGTCAGCTACCTCGACGCGGCGGGCACCGAGGTCGACCACGATGTCACCGGACCGGATCACCTCGAGCTCAGGTGTCGCCGTGGTGGCCGTCCGGCGGCGCGCGGCAACCTCGATACGGGCTCGCAGTTCGCCCAGACGCGCCGGCTTGACCACGTAATCGTCGGCACCCGCCCGCAAGGCGCGCACCACCGAGCGTTCGTCGTCGCGGGCGGTCAGCACCACCACCGGGATCTGGCTCACGCCACGCAACCGGCGCAGGATGGTCATCCCGTCCTCGTCGGGCAGCCCGAGGTCCAGCACCGCGAGATCGATATCGCGGTGCCCCAGCAGCAGATCGGCCCCGCGGCGCATCCGCACCGGTGCATGGCCGACCTGGGCGAGCGCGTCGACGAGCGCCTCACCGACGCCGTCGTCGTCCTCCACCACCGCGATACGCATCGCGTCAAAGGTACGACAACGACGGTCGAAGTCAGGCCGTGAACGCTGCGGCGGTCAGCCGAGCACCTTCGCCGTCGGGGTGAACACCACCGGCATCGACTCCAGCCCGCTGACGACATTGGCGGGCCGCAGATCGGGCAACCGCGCCGGCTGGTCACCCATGCAGAAGTGCTGTTCGGGCATGGACCTCGAAGGTCCCCGACTTCCAGATGAAGCGATGCCGTTCACAGCACGACCGTCACGGCGGCGATCAGGTAACCCACCGTCAGCATGACGAATCCGGCACGGTCGACCCAGTTCAACGGTCCACAGTCGGCCAGCGACGGCTTCCAGGCCAGCGGGAAGAACAGCAGCGGCGCGATCCAGGACCCGAGGATGATGAGGGCCGTCGCCACCGTGGGCAGTGGCAGATCCGCGGCACCGAGCGCGACCAGGATGACTCCCATGATCAACAGGTCGAGATGACCTTGCCGGACGCGTCGGGTGTCGGTCATCCGCAGCCGGGTCCGCCAACGGTCGGACCCGGCCGCCACCATCAACCAACCGGTCAGCACACCCGCTGTCAGCTCAAGCACACCCGCGGTGACGAGAGCGTTCATCAGCCCATGCTCGTCGGCTCATCCGGCCGTACCGTCGCGAGTTGGTGATAGATCGCGGGACGGCGGGCCCGCAGGATGCGGGCGACGACAAGTCCGGAGATGAATGCCACGGGGAGCACCAGGATGAGCGCCATGTTGGTGGCCGCCCCCGCCCCGGTGAGCAGGTCATAGTTGACGGCGATGAGTATCAGCGTCCCGCTCAGTGCCACCGTCGCGATCGCCGGGGCCACGAACCGAGTCACGAAGCCGTGACCGTGTGCATCGCGCGCAAAGAATGCCACGATCGCGGCCGAACACAGTGCCTGCAATCCGATGATTCCCGGGATGCCTATCGCATTGAGCCAGATGAAGGTGTGGATATAGGGATCGGCACCGGCCACGGTGAATGCGACGACAATGACGGCCGCGACCGCGGAGACGGTGAGGCTGGCCATGCCGGGCGAGCCGGACGGCGCGCGGCGGGCAAGCCCTGACGGCAGGGCGCGCTCCTGGGCCAGGGCCGCCAGATAGCGCGCACTGGCGTTGTGGAAGGCGAGCGCGGCAGCCAGAGCGCTGGTGACGATGAGCACGTGCATCACGTCGGCAACGGGCGCGCCCACCCATTGTTCGGTCGCGGTGAAGAACATCCCGGTTGGATCCTCGGTCGCGACCGACACCGCGCGCTCCGGCCCGTAGGCCATGATCGCCGCCCACAGCACGACGGTGTAGAACAACGCAAGGAATCCGACAGCGATGTAAGTAGCCCGTGGCACTGTACGTTTGGGATCCGTGGCCTCCTCGCTGTAGATCGCCGTCGACTCGAACCCGAGGAAGGCGCCGAACGCCAACACGAACAGCGCGCCGACGCCGGCGCCGAATACGTTGCCCGGGTTGAAACTTCCGAAGCTGAGCCCCTCGGCACCGCCCTGGACGATGACCGGCACCGCGAACACCACCAGCACCAGCACCTCCAGACCGAGCAGCACGCCGAGCACCTTGGCGCTGAGGGTGATGTTCAGGTAGCCGAGCACACCGACGACGAGCCAGCCGATGATCGCCCAGATCTGCCACGCGATGTCCACACCGGTCAGTGACAGGACGGTGTCGTGGGCGAACACCCCGATCGCGGGCACGAAGCTGACCGCGATGAGGACGTAGGAGAGCACAGCAACGAATGCCGCGCCCAGCCCGACAGTGCGGCCGAGTCCGGCGGATATGTACGCGTAGAACGCGCCGGGGTTGTCGACGTGACGGCTCATAGCGGTGAACCCGACTGCGAAGACCGCCATCACGATTCCGCCCAACAGGTAGCCGCCGGGGGCACCGACTCCGCCGAACATGACGGCCAGCGGCGCGACACCGGACATCACCGCCAACGGCGCAGCTGCCGCGACGACGAAGAACACCAGACCCCATACTCCGATCGATCGGCGAGGTGCCGGGCTGGTGATGCGCGGGCCGGCCGCGCGGGTGCTCTCGGTCATCGGAGGTCCTCTCGGTGAACGATCTCACCGTCGACGACGGTGAGCGGAATCGGTAGATCGATCAGGTCGTCACCGGGCACCCGCACTGGATCGTCGGCGAAGGCTGTCAGGTCGGCCCTGGCCCCCACCCGGATGCGGCCGCGGTCGGTGTCGCCGAGAGCATCAGCCGCCCAGGCGGTGTAGCCGAGAAGTGCCTGCTCTCCCGTCAGTCGCTGATCCGGCTCGAACACATGCCCGTCTCGCTCACCCGGCCGGCGGCGAAGCCGGGCCCACGCCATCCCGTATCTCGGATCGGGATTGGCGACCGGCCAGTCCGAGCCCAGACATACCGGCGCGCCGGCGGCGATGACATCGGCCACGCGAAAGGCCTGGTCGGCGCGGCGGCGCCCGAGCCGCCGGGCAAAGGCGTCGCTGTGGTCGGCTTGCCGCCATTGCATGTGCAGGGGTTGCATCGACGCGGTGATCTGCAGTTCGGCGAGCCGTTTCACGTCGTCGTCCTCGAGGAGTTCCAGATGCTCCAGCCGATGGGCCGTGCCCGCGCCACTTCCCGCCTCCTGACAACAGTCCAGGACGAAGGACACGGCCTGATCGCCGACCGCATGGATCGCGAGTTGTATTCCGGCGGCGGTGTATTGGGCGATCACGTCGCGAAGGCGTTCAGGGTCCGGCCAGAATGGGTGAGAGCCACACCCGCAGGTGTCGGGTTCGCGCAGCCAGGCGGTTCCGGTGTCGATCACGCCGTCACTGAATATCTTGATCAGCCCGGAGCGCCAGCGCCGGCCCCGACGAGCGGCAAGCGCGATGAACTCCGCGATTCCCGCGTCATCGCGGTCGGGGTGATGCCATAGGGCGGTGACCAGTCGCACCGACAGCCGGCCGGCATCGTCTAGTGCGGCGTAGGTGTCGAGGTCGCCGGCATCCCCATTCATCACGACACCACCGGTCACCCCGAGCCGGTTCAGTCTGGCTAGAACCGCGGCCAGTCGATCCAGGACGGCGGCCGTATCCGTGTCGGCCAGCGCCGCCATCAGGGGTTGGTACGCCGAGGGCTCCTTCAGCTCGCCGGTCGGCGTACCGTCGTCGACAACCACCGTGGCACCGTCGGGGAAGGTCTCGCGACCGGTCAGGTTGCTCTCGCGGATGGCCGCGGTGGATACCAGGGCGGTGTGCAGATCGTAGAAGACGCCGATGAAGGGCCGCCCATCGACCGCGTCGTCGATCAGCTCGGCACGAATTCCGTTGCGCGAGAAGGCGGCATAGTCGAGATTCCAGGCGCGGACCCATTGGCCGGCCGGAGTGCGCGCAGCTTCGGCGCTCAGCGCGGTGCGCGCTTGCTCAAGCGAGGTGTACCCGGCCATATCGACGCCGCGGGACAGCTCGGCTCCCCAGGCCGGATGGATGTGGGAATCGATCAGACCTGGAGTCAGCGCCGCGCCGCGTAGGTCGAGGGCCTCGGCTCCGGCAGGCGCGGCGGAGAGCACCTCGGCGTTCGTCCCGACCGCAGAGATCCTGCCGTCAACCCAACTGACCGCCTCGGCGCGCGGCCGACCCGCGTCCAGGGTGCGAACATCGGCATTCACGATCAACCCCGAACGCGATGTGACTGGTAACACATGTTCCATAGCGACAAATCGTAAGCCCAAATCGATTTAGGTCAAGACCCCAAACGATTTGGGTCCATTTCGACGGTCTCGATATACGTAGGATGATCCGTGTGGCCCGCGCCCGAGTGACCATCCGCGATGTGGCCGAGGCCGCCGGGGTCTCGGCCACCACGGTTTCCCATGCGCTCAACGGCAAGGGCGAGGTCAGCCCGGCCACCATCGAGCGCGTCCGGGCAGCGGCCCGCAGGCTCGGCTACCGTCCGAGCCCGACGGCTCGGGCGCTGCGGCAAGGCCGGAACGGTGCCCTGGTCCTGATCCTGCCGCGCGAGGACGGCCGAGAGGTTGCCCGTCAGATCGTGGCACTCGACTACTACATGGCCATCGCCGCGACTGCGGCGTCGGTGGCCTTCGAACACCAACGGGCTCTGATACTGCCTCCTGAACTCACCACCGCCGAGGACTGGGAGTCGATCAACCCCGACGGTGTGCTGCTGTGTGATCCGATCGCGTCCGACCCCCAGATCGAATTACTGGAGAGCATCGGAATTCCGGTGGTGTCGATCGAGCGCGACGCGGGTCGGCCCGATCGAGTCCACTACGTGGCCGGCGACAACACGGCGAACACCCGGCTGGTGCTCGCGCACCTGCGGGAGCAGGGCGCGCGGCGCATCGCCCTGCTCACAACGGCCTGGACCCGTGCGTGGTCTATCGACATCGACGACGCGTACTCGGCGTGGTGCGCCGAGACGGGTTTCCCGGATCTGCGTGTCCGGGTGCCGGTGCAATTCGACAATCGCGCCGCCTACCAGGCCGCCTGCCATCTGTTGGACGGGCCCGAGCCGCCGGATGCGATTTACGCACCGGCCGAGGGATACACCAACGGGGTGCTGACGGCCTGTCGCGAACGAGGGCTGCGTATCCCACAGGACGTCCTCGTGGTGGGTGGTATCGACGGCCGGGAGGCCCGCGAAAGCGAGCCGGCCGTAACGGCACTCGACCTGCACCCCGACCGGCAAGCAGCGGCGGCGGTGCACCTACTCATCGATCGTATCGACGGTCGCGACGCGCAAGGTCCGATCCAGATACCCAGCACACTGCAGGTACGAGCAAGTTCGACACGCCGGTCGGTCACACAGCTCCCGGAAACGCCAGACACCAACGAGAGCGGTTAGACCTCAAGCTTTTTCGTCGGGGTGAACACCACCGGCATCGACTCAAGACCGCTGACGAAGTTGGCGGGCCGCAGCGGAAGCATGTGCTCGTCGGCCAACCGCAGATCGGGCAACCGCGCCAGCACCTTCTCGATCATGATCTTCAGTTCCAGCCGCGCCAGCTGGTTGCCCATGCAGAAGTGTGTGCCGAAGCCGAACGCGACGTGGTTGTTCGGGCTGCGGTCGATCCGGAAGTTCTGCGGATCGCCGAACACCTCCTCGTCGAAGTTCGCGGACTCGAACATCAGCATGATCTTCTCGTCCTTGCGCAGCGGCGTGCCGTAGAAATCGGTGTCCGCGGTCAGGGTGCGGCACATGTTCTTCACCGGCGATGTCCAGCGCAGCATCTCCTCGATGGCGCCGGGTAGCTTGGTCGGATCGGCCGTCAGGGCAGCCCACTGGTCCTGGTGGCGCAGCAGCTGTTCGGTACCGCCGGACAGGGTGTGCCGGGTGGTCTCGTCGCCACCGATGAGGATCAGCAGCGTCTCCATGACGATCTCGGCGTCCTCCATCCGCTGGCCCTCGACCTCGGAGTTGACCAGAACGGAGAACAGGTCGTCGGTGGGGTCGGCCCGCCGTTTGGCGATCACATCCATGGTGAAGGCGGTGTAGGCGGCGAAGGTGTCCATCAACAACTGGACGGTCTGCTCGTCGACATGCGAGCTCAGCCCGCACACCAGATCATCGGACCACTTGAGCAGCAGGTCGCGCTCCTGCGGCAACACGCCGAGCATGTCGCCGATCACCGCCATCGGCAGTGGGGCGGCGATATCGCGGACGAAATCGCACTCGCCCTTCTCACACACCGCATCGATGAGGGTGTCGCACAGGACACCGATCGAGGGCAGTTTGTCCATGACGCGCTTGCGGGTGAAGCCGGCGTTGACGAGCTTGCGGCGCAACAGATGTGCCGGATCGTCCATATCGATCATGTACGGCATGCCGGGCTGGTCGGGCCGGATACCGCCGGCGTTGGAGAAAAGCTCCGGGTTACGTTCGGCATCGAGCACCGCGGCGTGGCTGGCCGCGGCGGCCTGGCCGTTGCGGTCGCGGAACACCGGCTCGTGCGCCCGCATCCAGCGGTAGGCGTCGCGGGCCTGCCCGTCGGCGTAGAACCGGCCGTCGGCGAGATCCACATCGGGACGAGCCTCGGTGACCGAACCGGTCAGAACCCCTGTCATGCGATCTCCTCGGCGTCGGCGAAGGTCATTTCCACGTTGCGGGCGGAGCCGGAAAACATGGCGCGCTTGGGAAAGCCGAGCGCGGCCAGTTCCCGGCCGTACGGATGCGAGCCGAGTCGGACCGTCACGCCACCGGGCCGGTACCGCACGCCGGACATGATCATCTGTCCCGACGTTCTGCGGGTCACGCCGTCCAGATACGAATACGTCGGGTGCACCTGCGGTTTGCCGGTGAACGCCGCGGGAACCGGCAGGCCCGGCGCGAAGTCCATGCCGACCGCGAACTGCCCGTCGATGGTCGTGTCGAAGGAATAGCGGTATCCGTCCCGAATGACGAAGTCGGCCAGCACTTTCGGATAGCCCCAGATCTGGCGGCCGGCGGCCATGGTGAACTCGCCATCGACGGGCAGGTGATGGATGAAGGCACCCGCCGCACCAAGGGCCTTGAGGCCTGACGCGGTCGATCCGGGCGGGTTCACCATGACGTTGGTGCCGTACTCCAGGTACGGCCCGAGGTCGCCGTCGACATAGCGCATCAGCATCAGCACCACCACCGCCTTGCCGGGGCGGTAGCGGCACACGGTCAGCCCGCTGTAGTCGATCATGGCTTGCGCGGCATCGGCATCCACCGAGAACATCGCCATGTGCTGCTCGGCGGTGCGGATCTGCACCGGCATGGTCACGGTCTGGCCCGCGATCGTGTATCGCGATGTGGCGTGGGTCACGCGCCCAATCTAGGACGCGCAGTAGACACCTGGCAAGGAAGTGTCTACTCGCGGCGTCATCTCCGCCCGGCGAGCTGGGGGCACCTCCCGCTTGCGGGGGAACGCGTGTACCCCCGAAACTC
>JBQEMX010000019.1:0-95049 GCA_052044345.1 Mycolicibacterium sp. 22603 | reverse complement strand
GTGAACAACCTGAGCAAATCGTTCGGGTCGTCGAAGATCTGGGAAGACGTCACGATGTCGATTCCCGCAGGCGAGGTCAGCGTGTTGCTGGGCCCCTCGGGTACGGGCAAGTCGGTGTTCCTGAAGTCGCTGATCGGTCTGCTGCGCCCCGAGCGCGGCTCGATCATCATCGATGGCACCAACATCCTGGAGTGCTCGGCGAAGGAGCTCTACGAGATCCGCACCCTGTTCGGTGTGCTGTTCCAGGACGGCGCGCTGTTCGGCTCGATGAACATCTACGACAACACCGCCTTCCCGTTGCGCGAGCACACCAAGAAGAGCGAGTCCGAGATCCGCAACATCGTGATGGAAAAGCTCGAGCTCGTCGGTATGCCCAACGACGGCCACAAGTTCCCCGGCGAGATCTCCGGCGGTATGCGCAAGCGTGCCGGCCTGGCCCGCGCGCTGGTGCTGGACCCGCAGATCATCCTGTGCGACGAGCCGGACTCCGGTCTGGACCCGGTCCGTACCGCCTATCTGTCGCAGCTGTTGATCGATATCAACGCCCAGATCGACGCGACAGTGCTGATCGTGACGCACAACATCAACATCGCCCGCACGGTGCCCGACAACATCGGGATGCTGTTCCGCAAGCAGCTGGTGATGTTCGGCCCGCGTGAGGTGTTGTTGACCTCCGAGGAGCCGGTGGTCAAGCAGTTCCTCAACGGTCGCCGTATCGGCCCGATCGGTATGTCCGAGGAGAAGGACGAGGCGACCGCCGCAGCCGAGCAGGCGATGCTCGATGCCGGGCAGCACGACGGTGGTGTCGAGGAGATCGAGGGCGTGCCCCCGCAGCTGTCGGCGACCCCCGGCATGCCCGAACGTAAGGGTGTGGCCCGTCGGCAGGCCCGGGTGCGCGAGATCCTGCACACCCTGCCCCCGGCCGCCCAGGAAGCCATCCGCGACGACCTGGAAGGCACCCACCAGTACGCCTCGCACGAGCCCGGTCATGTTGCGGCCCGCCCGCACCGCCAGGACGACGACGCCCCGACGCAGTCCATCCCGGTGAGCAACCAGTAACGCTTGCCTACGAAAACCGCCCGGGCTGCGCCCGGGCGGTTTTTCGTTGGCCGATCGCAATGTTCCGCTGACAGCCTCGCCATGGATATATGGGCACGACGGAGCTGTCAGCGGAACATTGCGGCCCGCAAATCTGAAAACTCCACAGGCGACACGGCCTTATCTCTTGACGGACGGAGGCAAACGGGCCAGTCTGTTGGGCAGCAATGTATGAGGCAATGTGCAGGATCGGGTCGCCAGCCAGCGCCGGACGCACCCCATACATGCCGTGGTTGAGGAATGCGCCATGTTCCGCTATTGTTGGACGTTGCGCTGGCTGCATCCTGCCCACCCTTCTGTGCACCTGACATCGTGGACCTAGCCTGAGCCCTGCTCAGTGATCTAGTCGCGTGCCATGGCTCGAAGATTCGGGCTTGAGAGCCAGCCGAACCGATGCAGATATAGCTGGAAGGGTGCATCTTGGCAGTCTCGAGCCAGAGCAAGTCAGATTCCACTAATAGCTCCGTTCCGGGAGCGCCCAATCGTATTTCCTTCGCCAAGCTCCGCGAGCCTCTTGAGGTTCCGGGGCTGCTCGACGTTCAGACCGACTCGTTCGAGTGGCTGGTCGGTTCGGACAAGTGGCGCACCAAGGCAGTCGACCGCGGCGATGTGAACCCCGTGGGCGGGCTGGAAGAGGTCCTTGCCGAACTCTCCCCGATCGAGGACTTCTCCGGCTCGATGTCGCTGAGCTTCTCGGACCCGCGCTTCGACGAGGTCAAGGCCCCGGTCGACGAGTGCAAAGACAAGGACATGACGTACGCGGCCCCGCTGTTCGTCACGGCCGAGTTCATCAACAACAACACCGGCGAGATCAAGAGCCAGACGGTCTTCATGGGTGACTTCCCGATGATGACCGAGAAGGGCACCTTCATCATCAACGGCACCGAGCGTGTCGTGGTGAGCCAGCTGGTCCGTTCGCCGGGTGTGTACTTCGACTCGTCGATCGACAAGGCGACCGAGAAGGACCTGCACAGCGTCAAGGTCATCCCGGGCCGCGGCGCGTGGCTGGAGTTCGACGTCGACAAGCGCGACACCGTCGGTGTGCGCATCGACCGCAAGCGTCGCCAGCCCGTCACCGTGCTGCTCAAGGCGCTCGGCTGGACCAACGAGCAGATCACCGAGCGCTTCGGCTTCTCCGAGATCATGATGAGCACGCTGGAGAAGGACAACACCGCCGGTACCGACGAGGCGCTGCTGGACATCTACCGGAAGCTGCGCCCGGGCGAGCCCCCGACCAAGGAGTCGGCGCAGACCCTGCTGGAGAACCTGTTCTTCAAGGACAAGCGCTACGACCTGGCCCGCGTGGGCCGGTACAAGGTGAACAAGAAGCTCGGCCTCAATGCGGGCCAGCCCATCACCAACTCGACGCTGACCGAAGAGGACGTCGTCGCCACCATCGAGTACCTGGTGCGTCTGCACCAGGGCGACAAGGTGATGACCGCGCCCGGTGGTGTCGAGGTGCCTGTCGAGGTCGACGACATCGACCACTTCGGTAACCGTCGTCTGCGCACCGTGGGCGAGCTGATCCAGAACCAGATCCGGGTCGGCCTGTCCCGCATGGAGCGTGTCGTGCGCGAGCGCATGACCACCCAGGACGTCGAGGCGATCACCCCGCAGACCCTGATCAACATCCGTCCCGTCGTGGCGGCGATCAAGGAGTTCTTCGGGACCAGCCAGCTGTCGCAGTTCATGGACCAGAACAACCCGCTTTCCGGTTTGACTCATAAGAGGCGTCTGTCCGCTTTGGGCCCCGGCGGTCTGTCCCGTGAGCGCGCCGGCCTGGAGGTCCGCGACGTGCACGCCAGCCACTACGGCCGGATGTGCCCGATCGAGACCCCTGAGGGCCCGAACATCGGTCTGATCGGTTCGCTGTCGGTGTACGCGCGGGTCAACCCGTTCGGCTTCATCGAGACCCCGTACCGCAAGGTCGTCGACGGTGTCGTCACCGACCAGATCGACTACCTGACCGCCGACGAGGAAGACCGCCACATCGTGGCGCAGGCCAACTCGCCGCTGGACGGTGACGGCCGGTTCACCGAGGACAAGATCCTGGTCCGCCGTAAGGGCGGCGAGGTCGAGTTCGTCGCGGCCACCGACGTCGACTACATGGACGTCTCACCGCGCCAGATGGTCTCGGTCGCGACCGCGATGATCCCGTTCCTCGAGCACGACGACGCCAACCGTGCCCTCATGGGTGCCAACATGCAGCGCCAGGCCGTTCCGCTGGTCCGCAGCGAGGCCCCGCTGGTCGGCACCGGTATGGAGCTGCGCGCCGCGATCGACGCCGGTGACGTGGTCGTCGCCGACAAGACCGGTGTCATCGAAGAGGTCTCGGCCGACTACATCACCGTGATGGCCGATGACGGCAGCCGCCAGACCTACCGGATGCGCAAGTTCGCCCGGTCCAACCACGGCACGTGCGCCAACCAGCGCCCGATCGTGGACACCGGACAGCGTGTGGAGGCCGGACAGGTCCTCGCCGACGGCCCCTGCACCGAGAACGGTGAGATGGCGCTCGGCAAGAACCTGCTCGTGGCCGTCATGCCGTGGGAGGGCCACAACTACGAGGACGCGATCATCCTCTCCAACCGTCTGGTGGAGGAGGACGTGCTCACCTCGATTCACATCGAAGAGCACGAGATCGATGCCCGCGACACCAAGCTGGGCGCCGAGGAGATCACCCGGGACATCCCGAACGTCTCCGATGAGGTGCTGGCCGATCTCGACGAGCGCGGCATCATCCGCATCGGCGCCGAGGTCCGCGACGGCGACATCCTGGTCGGCAAGGTCACCCCGAAGGGCGAGACCGAGCTGACCCCCGAAGAGCGCCTGCTGCGCGCCATCTTCGGTGAGAAGGCCCGCGAGGTCCGCGACACGTCGCTCAAGGTGCCCCACGGTGAGTCCGGCAAGGTCATCGGCATCCGCGTGTTCAGTCGCGAGGATGACGACGAGCTGCCCGCCGGCGTCAACGAGCTGGTCCGCGTCTACGTGGCCCAGAAGCGCAAGATCTCCGACGGCGACAAGCTCGCCGGACGCCACGGCAACAAGGGCGTCATCGGCAAGATCCTGCCCGTCGAGGACATGCCGTTCATGCCTGATGGCACCCCGGTGGACATCATCCTGAACACCCACGGCGTGCCGCGTCGTATGAACATCGGCCAGATCCTGGAAACCCACCTCGGGTGGGTCGCCAAGGCCGGCTGGAACATCGAGGGTTCACCCGAATGGGCGGCGAAGCTGCCCGAGGGCATGCAGTCGGCCCCGTCCGACTCCATCGTGGCCACCCCGGTGTTCGACGGCGCGCAGGAGAAGGAGCTCGAAGGCCTGCTCGGCTCGACCCTTCCCAACCGCGACGGCGATGTCATGGTCAACGCGCAGGGCAAGGCCGAGCTGTTCGACGGCCGCAGTGGCGAACCGTTCCCGTACCCGGTGACGGTCGGCTACATGTACATCCTGAAGCTGCACCACCTGGTCGACGACAAGATCCACGCCCGTTCGACCGGTCCGTACTCGATGATCACTCAGCAGCCGCTCGGTGGTAAGGCGCAGTTCGGTGGTCAGCGATTCGGCGAGATGGAGTGCTGGGCCATGCAGGCCTACGGCGCGGCGTACACGCTGCAGGAGCTGCTCACCATCAAGTCCGACGACACGGTGGGCCGCGTCAAGGTGTACGAGGCAATCGTCAAGGGCGAGAACATCCCCGAGCCGGGCATCCCGGAGTCGTTCAAGGTGCTTCTCAAGGAGCTGCAGTCGCTCTGCCTGAACGTTGAGGTGCTGTCTTCGGACGGCGCGGCGATCGAGATGCGGGACGGTGACGACGAGGACCTGGAGCGTGCTGCTGCCAACCTCGGAATCAACCTGTCGCGCAACGAATCCGCCTCTGTCGAAGATCTGGCCTAATTAGTATTTCTAGTCCCGCAAGGGGAAAGGGAGTTACGTGCTAGACGTCAACTTCTTCGATGAACTCCGCATCGGTCTGGCGACCGCGGACGACATCCGCAACTGGTCCTACGGCGAGGTCAAGAAGCCGGAGACCATCAACTACCGCACGCTCAAGCCCGAGAAGGACGGCCTGTTCTGCGAGAAGATCTTCGGACCTACTCGCGACTGGGAGTGCTACTGCGGCAAGTACAAGCGTGTCCGCTTCAAGGGCATCATCTGCGAGCGCTGCGGCGTCGAGGTGACCCGCGCCAAGGTGCGTCGTGAGCGGATGGGCCATATCGAGCTGGCCGCGCCCGTCACCCACATCTGGTACTTCAAGGGCGTCCCGTCGCGCTTGGGCTACCTGCTGGACCTGGCCCCGAAGGATCTGGAAAAGATCATCTACTTCGCGGCCTACGTCATCGTCGCCGTCGACACCGAGATGCGGCACAACGAGCTGTCCACGCTCGAAGCCGAGATGGTCGTCGAGAAGAAGGCCGTCGAGGATCAGCGTGACGCCGACCTGGAGGCCCGGGCCCAGAAGCTCGAAGCCGACCTGGCCGAGCTGGAGAAGGAAGGCGCCAAGTCCGACGTGCGCCGCAAGGTGCGCGATGGTGGCGAGCGCGAGATGCGCCAGCTGCGCGACCGTGCCCAGCGTGAGCTGGACCGGCTCGACGAGATCTGGACCACCTTCACCAAGCTGGCAGTCAAGCAGCTCATCGTGGACGAGGTGCTCTACCGCGAGCTCGTCGACCGCTACGGCGAGTACTTCACCGGTGCGATGGGTGCCGAGTCGATCAAGAAGCTCATCGAGACCTTCGACATCGACGCCGAGGCCGAGTCGCTGCGCGACACCATCAAGAACGGCAAGGGCCAGAAGAAGCTGCGTGCGCTCAAGCGACTGAAGGTCGTCGCCGCGTTCCAGCAGTCCGGCAACTCGCCGATGGGCATGGTGCTCGACGCCGTTCCGGTGATCCCGCCGGAGCTGCGCCCGATGGTCCAGCTCGACGGTGGTCGCTTCGCGACCTCCGACCTCAACGATCTGTACCGCCGCGTCATCAACCGCAACAACCGGCTCAAGCGACTGATCGACCTCGGTGCGCCCGAGATCATCGTCAACAACGAGAAGCGCATGCTCCAGGAGTCGGTGGACGCGCTGTTCGACAACGGCCGTCGCGGCCGTCCGGTCACCGGACCGGGCAACCGTCCGCTCAAGTCGCTGTCCGATCTGCTCAAGGGCAAGCAGGGCCGGTTCCGTCAGAACCTGCTCGGTAAGCGCGTCGACTACTCGGGCCGTTCGGTCATCGTGGTCGGCCCGCAGCTCAAGCTGCACCAGTGCGGTCTGCCCAAGCTGATGGCGCTCGAGCTGTTCAAGCCGTTCGTGATGAAGCGTCTGGTCGACCTGAACCACGCGCAGAACATCAAGAGCGCCAAGCGCATGGTGGAACGTCAGCGTCCCCAGGTGTGGGATGTCCTCGAAGAGGTCATCGCCGAGCACCCGGTGCTGCTGAACCGTGCACCTACGCTGCACCGCCTGGGTATCCAGGCCTTCGAGCCGCAGCTGGTCGAGGGCAAGGCCATCCAGCTGCACCCGCTGGTGTGTGAGGCGTTCAACGCCGACTTCGACGGTGACCAGATGGCCGTGCACCTTCCGCTGTCGGCGGAGGCGCAGGCCGAGGCCCGCATCCTGATGCTGTCTTCCAACAACATCCTGTCGCCCGCGTCGGGTCGTCCGCTGGCCATGCCGCGTCTGGACATGGTGACCGGTCTGTTCTTCCTGACCACCGAGATCGACGGTGACAAGGGCGAATACACCCCGGCCGCCAAGGACACCCCGGAGACCGGCGTCTACAGCAGCCCGGCCGAGGCCATCATGGCCATGGACCGCGGTGCGCTGAGCGTGCGCGCCAAGATCAAGGTGCGGCTGACGACCCTGCGTCCGCCGGCCGACATCGAGGCACAGCTGTTCCCCGAGGGCTGGAAGCACGGGGATGCCTGGACCGCGTCGACCACGCTGGGTCGGGTGCTGTTCAACGAGCTGCTGCCCAAGGGCTACCCGTTCGTGAACGCGCAGATGTTCAAGAAGGCGCAGGCGTCGATCATCAACGATCTCGCCGAGCGTTACCCGATGATCGTCGTCGCGCAGACCGTCGACAAGCTCAAGGACGCCGGCTTCCACTGGGCGACCCGCTCGGGCGTGACGGTCTCCATGGCCGACGTGCTCGTGCCGCCGCAGAAGACCGAGATCCTGGAGCGCTACGAGGGCGAAGCCGACGCGATCGAGAAGCAGTACCAGCGCGGCAAGCTCAACCATGACGAGCGCAACGGCGAGCTGGTGAAGATCTGGCAGCAGGCCACCGAAGAGGTCGGCAAGGCGCTGGAGGAGTACTACCCCTCGGACAACCCGATCATCACGATCGTGAAGTCCGGCGCCACGGGCAACATCACCCAGACCCGCACGCTCGCGGGCATGAAGGGTCTGGTGACCAACCCGAAGGGTGAGTACATCCCGCGTCCGATCAAGTCCTCGTTCCGCGAGGGCCTGACCGTGCTGGAGTACTTCATCAACACCCACGGTGCCCGTAAGGGTCTGGCCGACACCGCGCTGCGTACCGCCGACTCGGGTTACCTGACCCGTCGTCTGGTGGACGTGTCGCAGGACGTCATCGTGCGCGAGACCGATTGCCAGACCGAGCGCGGCATCAACGTCACGCTGGCCGAGAAGGCAGAGGACGGCACGCTGGTCCGCGATCAGCACATCGAGACGTCGGCGTACGCCCGCACGCTCGCCACCGACGCGGTGGACGCGAACGGCAACGTCGTCATCGAGCGTGGACATGACCTGGGCGACCCGGCCATCGACGCGCTGCTGGCCGCCGGCATCACCGAGGTCAAGGTCCGCTCCGTGCTGACCTGCACCACGGGCACCGGCGTCTGCGCCATGTGCTACGGCCGCTCGATGGCCACCGGCAAGCTCGTCGACATCGGCGAGGCCGTCGGTATCGTCGCCGCGCAGTCGATCGGTGAGCCCGGTACGCAGCTGACCATGCGTACCTTCCACCAGGGTGGTGTCACCGGTGGCGCCGATATCGTCGGTGGTCTGCCGCGTGTGCAGGAGCTGTTCGAGGCCCGCGTTCCGCGGAACAAGGCCCCGATCGCCGATGTCACCGGCCGGGTGCAGCTGGAGGAGACCGACAAGTTCTACAAGATCACCATCGTTCCCGACGATGGTGGCGAGGAAGTCGTCTACGACAAGCTGACCCGTCGCCAGCGCCTGAAGGTGTTCAAGCACGACGACGGTTCCGAGCGCCTGCTCTCCGACGGTGACCACGTCGAGGTCGGCCAGCAGCTCATGGAAGGTGCTGCCGATCCGCACGAGGTGCTGCGTGTGCAGGGCCCGCGCGAGGTGCAGATCCACCTGGTCCGCGAGGTCCAGGAGGTCTACCGCGCGCAGGGTGTGTCGATCCACGACAAGCACATCGAGGTCATCGTGCGGCAGATGCTGCGTCGCGTGACGATCATCGATTCCGGTGCCACGGAGTTCCTGCCCGGATCGCTGACCGAGCGCAGCGAGTTCGAGTCGGAGAACCGTCGCGTCGTCGCCGAGGGCAACGAGCCCGCGGCGGGACGTCCGGTGCTGATGGGTATCACGAAGGCATCGCTGGCCACCGATTCGTGGCTGTCGGCGGCGTCGTTCCAGGAGACCACTCGCGTGCTGACCGATGCGGCGATCAACTGCCGCAGCGACAAGCTGATGGGTCTGAAGGAGAACGTGATCATCGGTAAGTTGATCCCGGCCGGTACCGGCATCGCCCGTTACCGCGACATCCAGGTCAACCCGACCGAAGAGGCCCGCGCTGCGGCGTACACGATCCCGTCCTACGAGGATCAGTACTACAGCCCGGACTTCGGCCAGAGCACCGGCGCTGCCGTGCCGCTGGACGATTACGGTTACTCGGACTACCGGTAGTTCGTTTCGGAAAAGGCCCTCGGGATTCGTCCCGGGGGCCTTTTTCGTCCCTGGGTACGGCGCGGGACCATCGGCCAGATGTCGTGTCACCGGCGATCAACGGCCGACTGGGCTCGCGACCCTGAAACCTGGTCGGGCCGGACCCGCCGCCCCCGCAGGCCGTCGGTGCGCGCGCCTAGACTGGCCGCGTGCTCATCGGATCTCATGTGAACCCCGACGACCCGCTGGCCGCGGCCGCCGACGAGAACGCCGACGTGGTGCAGTTCTTCCTCGGCAACCCGCAGAGTTGGAAGAAGCCCAAGCCTCGTGAGGATGCCCAGACCCTCAAGGCCGCGGCGGTGCCGCTCTACGTGCACGCGCCGTACCTCATCAACGTGGCATCGGCGAACAACCGGGTGCGCATCCCGTCGCGCAAGATCCTGCAGGACACCTGCGATGCCGCTGCCGAGATCAACGCGACGGCGGTGATCGTGCACGGGGGGCATGCCGACGACAACGATATGGAGGCCGGGTTCGAGCGCTGGGCCAAGGCGCTGGACTACCTGGAGACCGACGTCCCGGTGTACCTGGAGAACACCGCGGGCGGCGACCACGCGATGGCTCGGCATTTCGACACCATCGGCCGGTTGTGGGAGCGCATCGGTGACAAGGGGATCGGGTTCTGCCTGGACACCTGCCATGCCTGGGCGGCCGGTGAGGCGCTCATCGACGCCGTCGACCGGATCAAGGCCATCACCGGGCGCATCGATCTGGTGCACTGCAATGACTCCCGCGACGCGGCGGGTTCCGGTGCCGATCGGCACGCCAACTTCGGCACCGGTCAGATCGATCCCGAGCTGCTGGTGGCCGTCGTCAAGGCTGCCGGCGCCCCGGTGATCTGTGAGACGTCCGAGGAGGGCCGCAAGGACGACATCGCCTTCCTGCGCGACAACATCTGACACCACACCGCAACCTCAAGCAAACGTGGGGTGACCAGCAGGTGAACTAGGCTGCCGTAACGTGGCCACGATTGACGAGGAACAGTCGATCGTTTCGCCACCCGACGGTCCGGACCGCCGAGCCCAGCGCCTGCGTCAGCTGCGCTACTCCGCGATCGCGGTCTGGGCGGGTGTCGTCGTTTATCGCACGGTGACCGACGGGTTCGCGTTCAACCGCGAGCTCCTGCTGGTCTATATCGGTACCGGCCTGATGGCGGCCAGCATCGGTCAGGGACGCGCGATGCTCTACGTCATCCGGGACTGGCTGCCGTTTGCGCTGTTGCTGATCGCCTATGACCTGAGCCGCGGCGCGGCAAATCTGGTCGGCAGGCCGACGTTGTGGCACTGGCAGGCCGACGCCGACCGGTGGCTGTTCTTCGGGACCATGCCCACGGTGTGGCTGCAGGAACGGCTCAAACTGCCCGAGCCGCCACTGTGGGAAGTGCTGATCAGCTCGGTGTACATGTCGTTCTTCATCCTCCCGTATGTCATCGCCGGTGTGCTCTGGCTGCGTAACCGTGACGAGTGGAAGAGCTTCGTCAAACTGTTCGTCGGACTGAACTTCGCTGGTCTGCTCATCTACGCGCTGGTGCCCGCGGCACCGCCGTGGGCGGCCGCGCGGTGCACCGCCGCCGATGTGGCCGGGGGGCCGTCGGGACCGGAATGCATGTTCGGCAGCGCGCGCGGCGTGCCCGACGGCGGCGTGCTCGGCGCGATGAGCACCAGCATGGACGGCGCCAACGAGTGGATCGAGCGCATCGTCGCCCGGGGCTGGCGGGCGCTGGATCTGCACACGGCCACGGCTCTGCTCGACCAGGGCCAGGCCAGCGTCAATCTGGTCGCGGCCATCCCGTCGCTGCATGCCGGCATGTCCGCCGCTCTGGCCGCGTTCCTGTGGACGCGCCTGAGCCGGCGCTGGCGGCCGGTGCTGATCGCTTATCCGCTGGTGATGGCGTTCACCCTGGTCTACACCGCAGAGCACTACGTCATCGACATCCTGCTCGGCTGGGGGCTGGCCGCGGTGGTGTTCTACGGCCTGTGGCTGCACGAATCGCGCCGGGCGGCGTCGACCGCGGCGAGCTGACCGAATCTCAGACGCCGGCCGCGGCGATGACCATATCGGCCAGCACGGCCAGATCGGCCCGCGCGCGCTCGTCGTCGGGGTCGCAGGCGTACTGGATCGTCAGACCGTCGACGCCGGCCAGGATGAGCCGGGCCAGCTGGTCGTAGCCGACCAGGCTGTTCTCACCGGCGTTGGTGGCCGCACTCTGGCACCACTGCGCGATGGCGTCGGCGTAGCGCTGGTACTCCCACTGCGCCAGGTGCTCCAGACCCGGTTGCCGCAGTGCGTAGTTGACCAGTTCGAACTGCATCAGCTGGGAGTCGACCTGTCCGACGACCAGCTCGGACCAGAAGACCGTCAGACCCTGCCGGACCGCATGGGCCAGCCCCCGGTCGACGTCGACGCTGGCGGTGAGGACGGCCGAAATCTCCTCGATGACGGCCTCGATGACGGCTCGCAGCAGCAGTTCCTTGCTGGGGAACACGTACTGCAAGGTGCCGAGCGGCACCTCGGCTTCGGCGGCGACGGCACGCAGCGCGGTGGCCGCGACGCCCTGACGCGCCATGACGGCGCGGGCCGCGGCCACGAACTGCTTGCTGCGTACGGACGCCTCCACGTAGGGCATGGCTAGGTGAGGTAGATCTTGCGCAGGGTTTCGGTGACCGTCCACGTGGTCTGCGCGCCCGCCGCGAGGCGCCCCACGTCGCCGGCCCGTAACGCCAGGGTGGGGGAGCCGTCGGCGAAGTCGACGGTGGCGGCGCCGCTGAGCACGACGAAGATCTCGTCGGCCTCGACGTCGGTCATGGTGCCGACGGACATCTCCCAGACGCCGACCTCCAGGCCGCCGAACTGGGTGAGTGGCGAAGCCGCGGTGCTCGGTTCGCCCGCCACCGACTGACCGGCGGGCACCGGCTCGTGCTCGAGGGTGAGGTCGACGGCGTGGACGACGGTATTGGGTTGCACCGCACGAGTATGCACCTGTTACGTATCTTGTGCAGTTGTCGAAAAAATGTAACAGTACTCGGATGCCCACTCATGTCGTCACCAATCAGGTTCCGCCGCTGCGCGACCACAATCCCGCCTCATCACCGGTGTTGATGGAGGCGCTCGTGCGCGAGGGCGGCGGGTGGGGCGCCGACGAGATCACCGAGCTCGGCGCGCTCAGCGGGTCGGACAAAGCCCAGCGCTGGGGCGAGCTCGCCGACTGGCACCGTCCCGAGCTGCACACCCACGATCGGTACGGATATCGCGTCGACGAGGTCGAATACGACCCGGCCTATCACGAGCTGATGACCGTCGCGGTCGGCCACGGCCTGCACGCTGCGCCGTGGGCCGACGACCGCGCCGGCTCCCATGTGGTGCGTGCGGCCAAGACCTCGGTGTGGACCCCGGAGCCGGGTCACATCTGCCCGATCTCGATGACCTACGCCGTGGTGCCGGCGCTGCGGTTCAACCCGGACCTGGCCGCCGTCTACGAGCCCCTGCTGACCAGTCGCGTCTACGACCCCGAGCTGGCGGTGCCCGCGACGAAGGCCGGTATCACCGCGGGCATGTCGATGACCGAGAAGCAGGGCGGCTCCGACGTCCGGGCGGGCAGCACCGAGGCGGTGCGCAACGCCGACGGCAGCTATACCCTGACCGGCCACAAATGGTTCACCTCGGCCCCGATGAGTGATGTGTTCCTGGTGCTCGCTCAGACGGCGCAGGGTGTGAGCTGCTTCTTCCTGCCCCGGGTGCTGCCCGACGGCACCCGCAACCGGATGTTCCTGCAGCGCCTCAAGGACAAGCTCGGCAACCACGCCAACGCATCGAGTGAGGTGGAGTACGACGGCGCGACGGCGTGGCTGGTCGGCGAGGAAGGACGCGGGGTCAAGACGATCATCGAGATGGTCAACCTGACCCGCCTGGACTGCACACTCGGCAGCGCCACCAGTATGCGCACCGGTCTGGCCCGCGCCGTACACCACGCGCAGTATCGAAAGGCGTTCGGCGCCTACCTGATCGACCAACCCCAGATGCGCAATGTGCTGGCCGACCTCGCCATCGAGGCCGAGGCCGCCACCATGTTGGCCATGCGGATGGCCGGTGCCACCGATGCCGCGGTACGCGGCGACGAACGGGAAACGCTGTTGCGGCGCATCGGGCTGGCGGCCGCCAAGTACTGGGTGTGCAAGCGTGCCACCCCACACGCCGCCGAGGCCATGGAATGCCTCGGCGGCAACGGCTACGTCGAGGATTCGGGTATGCCGCGGCTCTTCCGGGAGGCCCCGCTGATGGGCATCTGGGAAGGGTCGGGAAATGTCAGCGCTCTGGACACGTTGCGCGCGATGGCCACCCGGCCGGAATGTGTCGACGTGCTGTTCGAGGAACTCGCGTCGGCATCGGACCCGCGGTTGAACGCCCATGTGGCACAGCTGAAGACCGCACTGGGCGATTTCACCGATATCGAGTACCGGGCGCGCAAGATCACCGAGGACATCGCGCTGGCGTTGCAGGGGGCGCTGCTGGTGCGCCACGGTCATCCGGCCGTCGCCGAGGCCTTCCTGGCCAGCCGCCTCGGCGGACAGTGGGGTGGAGCGTTCGGCACCCTGCCGACCGGATTGGACCTGGCCCCGGTGATCGAGCGCGCGATGGTAAAGGGATGAGCGTCGACACGCTGAAAACCCCGCCGTTGAAAACGATGACCTACGAGGTGACCGATCGCATCGCCCGGATCACCTTCAATCGCCCCGACAAGGGCAATGCCATCATCGCCGACACCCCGGTCGAGTTGGCGGCCTGCGTCGAGCGCGCCGACCTCGACCCGAACGTGCACGTGATCCTGGTTTCCGGTGCCGGAGAAGGGTTCTGCGCGGGCTTCGACCTCGGGGCCTACGCCGACGGATCGTCGTCGCCGGGTAACGACCACCGCGGCACGGTGCTGGACGGCAAGACCCAGGCCGTCAACCACTTACCAGACCGGCCCTGGGATCCGATGATCGACTATCAGATGATGAGCCGGTTCGTCCGCGGCTTCGCCAGCCTGATGCACTGCGACAAGCCGACGGTCGTCAAGATCCACGGTTACTGCGTGGCAGGCGGCACCGATATCGCGTTACACGCCGATCAGGTCATCGCGGCATCGGATGCCAAGATCGGCTACCCGCCGATGCGGGTGTGGGGTGTTCCGGCGGCCGGGCTGTGGGCGCACCGCCTCGGTGACCAGCGCGCGAAAAGGCTGCTGTTCACCGGGGATTGCATCACCGGGGCGCAGGCCGCCGAATGGGGTTTGGCAGTGGAGGCCCCCGAGCCTCAGAATCTCGACGAGCGCACCGAACGGCTCGTCGCGCGCATCGCGGCCATGCCGGTCAACCAGCTCATCATGGCCAAGCTGGCCTGCAACACCGCGCTGTTGCAGCAGGGTGTCGCCACCAGCAGGATGGTCAGCACCGTCTTCGACGGTATCGCCAGGCACACCCCGGAGGGGCATGCCTTCGTCGCCGACGCCGTCGAGCACGGTTTCCGCGAGGCGGTCCGCCACCGTGACGAGCCGCTCGGTGACCACGGTCGCCGCGCGTCCGGAGTCTGATGCGGCTGACCGCGCGTTCGGTGGTGCTGAGCGTGCTGCTCGGCGCGCACCCGGCGTGGGCATCGGCTGCCGAGTTGATCACGTTGACCTCAGATTTCGGCATCCGCGAGTCGACGTTGCGGGTGGCACTGACCCGGATGGTCGGGGCCGGCGACCTGGTGCGCTCGGCCGACGGATATCGGCTCTCGGACCGCCTGATGGCCCGGCAGCGCAGGCAGGATGCGGCGATCGACCCGCAGGAACGTGATTGGGACGGGGTGTGGATGACGCTGGTGATCACCCGTGTCGGCGCCGATGCCCGCAGCCGGTCCGAACTGCGGAACACACTGTCGCAGAACAGATTCGGTGAGCTGCGAGACGGAGTTTGGCTGAGGCCGGACAACCTGCAGGTGGCGCTCCCGGCCGATGTGCTGGCACGGACGAGGGTGCTGCGCAGCCGCGATGACGATCCCGCCGGGTTGGTGGCCCAGTTGTGGGATCTGGATGGTTGGGCAGCCGAAGGTGCCCGCCTGATCGACGAAATCGACAGCGCGCAGGACGTTCCCACCCGGTTCGTCGCTGCGGCGGCGATCGTGCGTCAGCTGCTGACCGACCCGGTGTTGCCCGCCGAACTGCTGCCGGCCGGCTGGCCGGGGGAGCGGCTGCGCCGCGCCTACCGAACCTTCGCGGCCGAATTGGTCGCCCGACGCGACGAGAAAGTGGAGGCGATATGAGCGCGGAAGCCGGCTCGGTACGGGTGGAGCGCAACGGGCCGGTGACGACGGTGATCATGAACAGACCCGCCGCGCGCAATGCCGTCGACGGGCCCACCGCCGCCGAGTTGTATGCGGCCTTCGAAGAGTTCGACGCCGATCCGGACGCCGCGGTGGCGGTGCTCTGCGGCGACAACGGAACATTCTGTGCCGGAGCCGATCTCAAGGCGATGGGTACGCCGCGGAGCAACCGGGTGCATCCCGACGGGCCGGGCCCGATGGGGCCGACCCGGATGGTGCTGTCCAAACCGGTGATCGCGGCGGTCAGCGGATATGCCGTGGCGGGCGGTCTGGAACTGGCGCTGTGGTGTGACCTGCGGGTGGTCGAACGCGATGCCGTGTTCGGGGTGTTCTGCCGGCGGTGGGGCGTGCCGCTGATCGACGGCGGCACAGTGCGGTTGCCCCGACTGATCGGGCACAGTCGGGCGATGGACCTGATCCTGACCGGACGTGCGGTCGATGCCGACGAGGCGATGGCGATCGGGTTGGCCAACCGGGTGGTGCCCACCGGTCAGGCGCGCACGGCGGCCGAGGAGCTGGCGGCCCGACTCGCCGCGCTACCGCAGGGCTGCATGCGCGCCGACCGGCTCTCGGCGCTGCACCAGTGGGGCGAAACCGAAGGCGATGCACTGGCTTTCGAATTCGACAGCCTGCAGAAGTCGTCGGCCGAACTGTTGGCCGGTGCACAACGGTTCGCCGACGGAGCGGGCCGGCACGGCGCCCAGACCTGAGCCGTTGTCCTAGCCCTTGTCGACCTTGTTACCGCTGCCCAGATCTTCGATCTTCGGGTCTCCGGCGAGGTAGACGACGGTGTTGTCCAGCCCGACCACGCTGATCTTGGTCTCCACGTTGTCCAGCGTGATCTTGTTGTCCGCCCCGCCGACGTTGACGCTCGAGCACGTGCCCTTGACCGTCAGCACGTTGTTGGATCCCCCGATGTTCAGCGACTTGCCCTCGGCGCAGTCGATATCGGCGGTGGTGCCCACCGACCCGTAATTGATGGTGTTGCCGATCTGGACCTGCGCCCCCGATGTTCCCGCCGTGACCGACGGCCGGCCCGACTCGTCACCGGATCCGCACGCGGTCAAGCCCACTGCGAGCAGAACCACCGCCGATATCCCGACGATCTGAGTGCGCATGCTTCCTCGATTCTCTTTCCCGTGTGCCGCTAGCCGAGCGGCACGTTGATGATGGGTCGCGGCGCTCCGGCGCCGGGTCCATCGAAATGCCACCACTCACCGTCGTACACCGACAAACCACCGGCGGCCATGGCCGCGCGCAGGACGGCCCGGTTGTGCTGTGCGGCCTGGCTCACACCGTCGGTGGCGTAGGCCGGCGCGTCCGGGGTGAAAGAGTCGAAATCGGTGCCCATATCCGTCAGACCCGTCGCGCCGTAGGTCGTGACGTCCACCGACCGGCCGGATTCGTGGCTCTTGGAATAGTCGCCGGGGCGGGCCACCCACGCCGGATTCGAGACGACCTCGAACATCCGTACCTGCACGTCATGTGGTCGGTAGCAGTCCCAGAACACCAGCCGCAGGCCTTGCGCGCGCAGTTGCGCGGCGGCCACGGCCAAACCCTGTGCCAGCGACTCGTGCACCAGGCAGCGGGCTCCCTGCGGGTACAGCGGCACCCCCACGAAGTTGTTCGGGGTGGCATAGCGCAGATCGATCAGGGCGTCGGGTACCGCGGCGCGGACGTCGATGAACCCGACGGCGCGGGCCGCGGCCGATACCGGGGGCGCCGGTTGCGCGCCGGCCACCGGGGACAGATCGGGAGTCACAGCGAGGCCACCTATTCCGCACAGCAGGGCGAACAGTGTGAGGAGTCGGCGCACGGGTCAGGCGGGTGCCCAGTTGATCCGGTTGGTCATCCCCAGTTCGCGACCGCGGTCGATCAGTGCGGGCGCGCCGTTGTGGTAGATGACGGTCTGGTCGTATCCGTAGACGGTGATGTCGTTGACCACATTGTCGGCGACGACGATGTTCGACGAACCCTGTAGCGTCACCGCCCAGCAGCTGCCCTTGGCGTAGACGGTGTTGCCGGTGCCGTTGACGAGCAACGTTGCGTTGTTGCAGTCCAGCGTCTGGGTGATGCCCTGACCGGTGATGTGGGTGTCACCGTTCTTGGCCTCGGCCGCCGGGGCGCCGGCCAACGCCATGGCTGCGGCAAGGACGCCCGCGGTCGCGGACCGGCTTCGGACTGAGAGGCTCGCCATGGGTCAACAGCGTACGGTGCCGCGCGACGGCCGTGGCAGGTCTGCGCGTAATCGCCGCCGGATCGCGTGACCGAGCTGAATCGGGGCCTGGTGAACTAGAGTCATTCGTCAGCCTCGCTAAAGATGCAGCCGGGCATGGATGAGATGTCGGAAGGGGTAGCGATGGCAACGCGGGCGACCAAACTGAGCCGCGACGCCATCGTCAGCGCCGCGCTGGCATTCCTGGACCGCGAGGGCTGGGACGCGCTGACCATCAACGCGCTGGCAACCCAACTCGGCACCAAGGGCCCGTCGCTGTACAACCATGTGCAAAGCCTGGAGGACCTGCGCCGAACAGTGCGTATGCACGTCATCGGCGACATCATCGGCATGTTGCGCGCGGTCGGGGAGGGGCGGACCCGTGATGACGCGGTGGTCACCATGGCCAGCGCCTACCGCAGTTACGCCCACCACCATCCGGGTCGCTACTCGGCGTTCACCAGGATGCCGCTCGGCGGTGACGATCCGGAGTACACCGCGGCGGCCAGGGAGGCCGCCGGACCGGTGCTCGCCGCGCTGGCGTCCTACGGATTGGCCGGCGATAACGCGTTCTATGCGGCCCTGGAATTCTGGTCTGCCCTGCACGGTTTCGTCCTGCTGGAGATGACCGGGGTGATGGACGATATCGACACCGACGCGGTCTTCACCGACATGGTTCTGCGGCTGGCGGCGGGCATGCAGCAGCGGGAGCCACAGCCGGGCCTTCGGTAGGCTCGATGTTGGGTGCTGCGATGGGCGTAGCGTCTGACCTGCGATAAGGCCATTACGCACGGGTTTGGTTCGGCGCGCCCACCCCTGGTATCGTGGAGCCTCGTGCCTGGCTGTCAGGGGGCACATGTGTCTGCTTTGTGGACCGTATCCCCTGCAGGTCGGGCGAATTCGTGTGTCTTCGTACGTCTGTCGGATGCATCGGGGCGAAAGCCGTGGTGCAGGCGCGTGCGACACGCCCGAACGCGGGGGACGCGATCGGGTGGAAACTGCAGTACAGAGACTTAGAAGTTCGAATAGCAACACAGAAAGCCGGTACATGCCAACCATCAACCAGCTGGTCCGCAAGGGTCGCCGCGACAAGGTCGCCAAGGTCAAGACCGCGGCCCTCAAGGGCAGCCCGCAGCGTCGCGGTGTGTGCACTCGCGTGTACACCACCACCCCGAAGAAGCCGAACTCGGCGCTTCGTAAGGTCGCGCGCGTTCGCCTGACCAGCGCGGTCGAGGTCACGGCCTACATCCCGGGTGAAGGCCACAACCTGCAGGAGCACTCGATGGTGCTGGTCCGCGGCGGTCGCGTGAAGGACCTCCCGGGTGTGCGCTACAAGATCATCCGCGGCTCGCTGGACACCCAGGGTGTCAAGAACCGCAAGCAAGCACGTAGCCGTTACGGCGCCAAGAAGGAGAAGAGCTGATGCCGCGCAAGGGCCCCGCGCCGAAGCGTCCGTTGGTCAACGACCCCGTCTACGGGTCGCAGCTGGTCACCCAGCTGGTCAACAAGGTGCTGCTGGACGGTAAGAAGTCGCTCGCCGAGCGCATCGTCTACGGCGCTCTCGAGCAGGCTCGGGACAAGACCGGCACCGATCCCGTCGTCACCCTCAAGCGCGCGCTCGACAACGTCAAGCCCGCCCTCGAGGTGCGCAGCCGCCGTGTCGGTGGCGCCACCTACCAGGTGCCCGTCGAGGTCCGCCCGGACCGCTCCACCACGCTCGCGCTGCGCTGGCTGGTGAGCTTCTCCAAGGCTCGTCGCGAAAAGACCATGGTCGAGCGCCTTGCCAACGAGATCCTGGACGCCAGCAACGGCCTCGGTGCCGCGGTCAAGCGTCGCGAGGACACGCACAAGATGGCCGAAGCAAACCGGGCCTTCGCGCACTACCGCTGGTGATCACGGCCCTTCTGGGCGCACCGGATAGCAATCAAGCAAGCGAAAGAGTGGGAATCTAGCCGTGGCACAGGACGTGTTGACCGACCTCACGAAGGTCCGCAACATCGGCATCATGGCGCACATCGACGCCGGTAAGACGACGACGACCGAGCGCATCCTCTTCTACACCGGTGTCAACTACAAGATCGGCGAGACGCACGACGGTGCGTCGACCACCGACTGGATGGAGCAGGAGCAGGAGCGGGGTATCACCATCACCTCCGCGGCCGTCACGTGCTTCTGGAACCAGAACCAGATCAACATCATCGACACCCCGGGTCACGTCGACTTCACCGTCGAGGTGGAGCGTTCGCTGCGCGTGCTCGACGGTGCCGTGGCCGTCTTCGACGGTAAAGAGGGTGTGGAGCCGCAGTCCGAGCAGGTGTGGCGCCAGGCCGACAAGTACGACGTTCCCCGCATCTGCTTCGTCAACAAGATGGACAAGCTGGGCGCGGACTTCTACTTCACCGTGCAGACCATCAAGGACCGCCTCGGTGCCAAGCCGCTGGTGATCCAGCTGCCGATCGGTGCCGAGAACGACTTCGAGGGCATCATCGATCTGGTCGAGATGAACGCCAAGGTGTGGCGTGGCGAGACCAAGATGGGTGAGCAGTACGAGGTCGTCGAGATCCCGGCCGATCTGGCCGAGAAGGCCGAGCAGTACCGCAACGAGCTGCTCGAGGCCGTCGCCGAGACCGACGACGCTCTGATGGAGAAGTACTTCGGTGGCGAAGAGCTGTCCATCGACGAGGTCAAGGGCGCGATCCGCAAGCTGACCGTCAACAGCGAGATCTACCCGGTGCTCTGTGGCAGCGCGTTCAAGAACAAGGGCGTGCAGCCCATGCTCGACGCCGTCATCGACTACCTGCCCTCGCCGCTGGACGTCGAGTCCGTGCAGGGACACCTGCCGGGCAAGGAAGACGAGATCATCTCGCGCAAGCCGTCGGTCGAAGAACCGTTCTCGGCGCTGGCGTTCAAGATCGCGGTCCATCCCTTCTTCGGCAAGCTGACCTACGTCCGGGTGTACTCCGGCAAGGTCGAGTCCGGTGCCCAGGTGATCAACTCCACCAAGGGCAAGAAGGAGCGCCTCGGCAAGCTCTTCCAGATGCACGCGAACAAGGAGAACCCGGTCGAACGGGCTTCCGCGGGCCACATCTACGCCGTCATCGGACTCAAGGACACCACCACCGGCGACACCCTGTGCGATCCGAACGACCAGGTCGTGCTGGAGTCGATGACGTTCCCGGATCCGGTCATCGAGGTCGCCATCGAGCCCAAGACCAAGAGCGACCAGGAGAAGCTGGGTACGGCCATCCAGAAGCTGGCCGAAGAGGATCCCACCTTCAAGGTGCACCTGGACCAGGACACCGGCCAGACCGTCATCGGCGGTATGGGCGAGCTGCACCTGGACATCCTGGTCGACCGCATGCGTCGCGAGTTCAAGGTCGAGGCCAACGTCGGCAAGCCGCAGGTGGCTTACCGCGAGACGATCAAGCGTCCGGTCCAGAACGTCGAGTACACCCACAAGAAGCAGACGGGTGGCTCGGGCCAGTTCGCCAAGGTCATCATCAACCTCGAGCCCTTCGAGGGCGAGGATGGGGCGACCTACGAGTTCGAGAACAAGGTCACCGGTGGCCGCATCCCGCGCGAGTACATCCCATCGGTGGATGCCGGTGCGCAGGACGCCATGCAGTACGGCGTTCTCGCCGGCTACCCACTGGTGAACGTGAAGGTCACCCTGCTCGACGGCGCATACCACGACGTCGACTCGTCGGAAATGGCCTTCAAGGTGGCCGGTTCCCAGGCGTTGAAGAAGGCTGCCGGACAGGCACAGCCGGTCATCCTGGAACCGATCATGGCCGTCGAGGTCACCACACCCGAGGATTACATGGGTGACGTGATCGGCGACCTGAACTCCCGCCGTGGTCAGATCCAGGCCATGGAGGAGCGCAGCGGTGCGCGCGTCGTCAAGGCGCAGGTTCCGCTGTCGGAGATGTTCGGCTACGTCGGCGACCTCCGGTCGAAGACCCAGGGCCGGGCCAACTACTCCATGGTGTTCGACTCGTACGCTGAAGTTCCGGCGAACGTGTCGAAGGAGATCATCGCGAAGGCAACCGGAGAGTGAGAATCGAGGCCGCCCGCGGCCGAGGCTCGGAGCGATCCGGGTGCCGAGCAGACGGCCACGCGAAGGCGACGGGCGAGTAATCTCTCCCGCCGGCTTGGCACGGCGTTTTCACAACTGAACACACACACAACTGCTTTGTAAGAGCACCAACAAGTCCAGGAGGACACAGAAGTGGCGAAGGCGAAGTTCGAGCGGACGAAGCCGCACGTCAACATCGGGACCATCGGTCACGTTGACCACGGCAAGACCACGCTGACCGCAGCAATCACCAAGGTGCTGCACGACCAGTACCCCGATTTGAACGAGTCGCGCGCATTCGACCAGATCGACAATGCGCCCGAGGAGCGTCAGCGCGGTATCACCATCAACATCTCCCACGTGGAGTACCAGACCGAGAAGCGTCACTACGCGCACGTCGACGCCCCCGGTCACGCTGACTACATCAAGAACATGATCACCGGTGCCGCGCAGATGGACGGCGCCATCCTCGTGGTCGCCGCCACCGACGGCCCGATGCCCCAGACTCGCGAGCACGTGCTGCTCGCGCGCCAGGTCGGCGTGCCCTACATCCTGGTCGCGCTGAACAAGTCCGACATGGTCGACGACGAAGAGCTGCTCGAGCTCGTCGAGATGGAGGTCCGCGAACTGCTGGCCGCTCAGGACTTCGACGAGGAGGCCCCCGTGGTCCGCGTCTCGGCGCTCAAGGCGCTCGAGGGCGACGAGAAGTGGGTCAAGTCGGTCCAGGAGCTCATGGCTGCTGTCGACGAGTCGATCCCGGATCCGGTCCGCGAGACCGAGAAGCCGTTCCTCATGCCCGTCGAGGACGTCTTCACCATCACCGGTCGTGGCACCGTGGTGACCGGTCGCGTCGAGCGTGGCGTGATCAACGTCAACGAGGAAGTCGAGATCGTCGGCATCCGCCCGGAGACCACCAAGACCACCGTCACCGGTGTCGAGATGTTCCGCAAGCTGCTCGACCAGGGCCAGGCCGGTGACAACGTCGGTCTGCTGGTTCGTGGCATCAAGCGCGAGGACGTCGAGCGCGGCCAGGTCGTCGTCAAGCCCGGCACCACCACCCCGCACACCGAGTTCGAGGGCAGCGTCTACATCCTGTCCAAGGACGAGGGTGGCCGCCACACGCCGTTCTTCAACAACTACCGTCCGCAGTTCTACTTCCGTACCACGGACGTGACCGGCGTGGTGACCCTCGCCGAGGGCACCGAGATGGTGATGCCCGGTGACAACACCGACATCTCCGTCAAGCTGATCCAGCCGGTCGCCATGGACGAGGGCCTGCGGTTCGCCATCCGTGAGGGTGGACGCACCGTCGGCGCCGGCCGTGTCACCAAGATCATCAAGTGATCTAGCTTCCACAAAACAGAGCGGCGCTCACCCGAAAGGGTGGGCGCCGCTTTGCTTTTCGTATCGTCTGGGAAAGACGGTGGGGTGGGCTACAGATCCTCGATGCTGAGGATCCCGTCCTGCACCGCACGCGCGATCAGCGCCGCCTTGGTGGGTGCGGGCCGTCCGACCGCGGCGTACTTCGCCCGGGCGCGCTGCAGATGCGTTCGTACCGTGGACGGTTCGATGAACAGTCGCTTGGCGACGAACTCCTTGTTCTCGGTCTGGAACCAGGCGATCAGCACTTCGCGTTCGCGGGTGCTCAGGCCGGGGCGTCCGACGGTCCGGTCATTGAACAGCGCCTTGGCCATCCGCGGCCCCACATAGGGGGTGTTGGCCCGCGCCGCGTAGATCGCGTCGAACAGATGCTGCTTGTCTTCACCCTTGGCCAGGAAGGTGCTGGCCCCGGCGTCGAGGCTGGTCAGGATGACCTCATCGGTGGCCATGTGGGAGTAGACGATCACCCGGTGCCCGGCTTCGCAGACCTCACGCAGGGTGTCGAACTCCGGCTGGAACCGGTCGTATTGCAGGTCGAACACCACTACCTCGATGTTGTCCTGCCCGCCCTCGGGATACTCCGACAGGAACGTCTTCGGATGGGAGTATTCGGCGACAAGTTGGATCGGCGGGTCCTGTTCGGCAAACCAGGCGCGCACTCCGGCGTGGATCACGTCATGGTCGTCGATCAACACCACCGACACGGCGTCTGTCATGCTCCCCGCCCTGCGACTTACCGTCTCCATCATGTATTTCACCCAAGAATCAGCGTTCCAGCAAGTGGCCCGCACCCCGTCCCCGTAGGAGGACTGTACTACTCGGGAGCGTGTTTTGTTGCCCAAGATGAAGTTATGGCTAACTGAATTGTCGTCAGGGCAGATATCAGGCGATATCGACGCGCATGTCGTCGGTGGTGTCCGCGTCGTGGAGCCTGTGGTGGACGCTGACCCAGATCGTGTCGTCGATCTCGGTGACCTCGATCCGCGGTGAGTCCGGACCGCCGGGATGGGACGTGACATCGGTACCGCTGCTGTCACAGATGATGCTGGCGACGACCTCGTCGGGCGCCGAAACGAGCCCCACCCGTGCGTGCCGGGCGGCCGTGGCCAGGGTGGCGGCCACCGGTGCCAACAGCTGTCGGCGCTCCGAGGCGCCGAGCTCGGGCAGATCATGGTCGGTGTTCAGCGATACCACGACCCCGCGCTGGTCGGCAGCCTCGATGGCGGGGCGCAGCTCGGCGACGAGCGGATTTCCGGTGGTGCGGGCCTGGTAGATGTACAGCCTGAGCCGGCGCGACTCGATACGCGCGCGCCACCGGATATCGGCGTCGATCGTGCCGGTACTGAGCGTCTGCAGCAACGGGAACACTCCCTGGACCAGCTCCGAGTTACGCCGGATGTAGTCCTCGTGCAAGGCTTCGGCGATACGCCGCTGGGCATCCTGGGACCAACGTTCCCGGCTCTCCTGGACGGCGGTGGAGTGGGCGCGACGCAGCCACGCCGGGAATGCCAGCACCAACAGCTGCACGACGAACACCCCGGCGGTATGCAGGGCCAGGTTGAATGCCGCTGCCATACCGGGATGCTGGACGTAGTTCAGGATCCCGGTGGCCAGCCAGAACAGCACCATCACCGAGACCGAGATCTGCCATGGTCTGCGCAGCAGATAGGGCAGGACGCACAGTGTCGTCGCCGACAGGGTCCACTGGATGGGGCTGCCGAGCTGATCGTCGGGCAGCAGCAGGGACTGGGCGCAGACCACCAACCCCATGGTGGCTATGGCGGGGATCGCGAGGTCCGGGCCGCGGCCGAGCACCGTGGGCAGAGCGCCGAGTGCCACCAGGACCGCGATCAGGCCGAGGGCGAGGTGCACCGGCGGGTTCGGGGTGCGAAATGCCGTGTTCGGCACCGCCACCGCCAGCTGCAGGACGGCGATGGCGATGATCGCGATGCCGAAACGGACCAGAATGCGTTCGGTCAACTGGTCGACATCGGCGGGGAGTGGCTGATCGGCGGGTGCACGCGTGCGATCCCAGGTGAGGGTGATGACGGTGCCGTCACCGGGCGTCGAGCGCACCGAGGCATTACCCCCCGCGCGACGCATCCGGCCGACGATCGACTCGGCAACCCCGTGACCGAGGCTGGTGTGCATGGTGTCGAACCCGATGCCGTCATCGCTGACGGTGATCCGCGACGGCGCGATATCGACGGTGATTCGTGTTGCGCGCGCGTGGCGTTCGGCGTTGTTCAGCGACTCGCGCACCACCGCGACGACGGCATTGGCCGGTCTGCCCGGCAGCACCAGTTCAGGCACCCCGGTGAGTTCCACCGGGGTGCTGACATGGCCCAGTTCGGCCCGCAGGGCCGCGACGATGTCCATGTCGGCATCCGGTGTGGCACCCGGGTTGTCGTGCGCCAGCAGAGCCAGATCGCGCTGTGCCTGCGCGGCGATGCGGTCGGGGGAGATCTTGGCGCCCTCGCCGACCAGGTGCAGGGTGGAGGCTGCGGTGTCGTGGACGAGGGCCATGTGCTCGAGTTCGTGGTCGCGCATCGCCGCGGTGAGCGCATCGCGAAGGGCCGCTTCGTCGTTGGCGATGCGGGCCTGGTCGACGCGACGCGCCACGGCGCGCGCGGTGAGCATCAGTGCCGTGGTGGCCACCCATTGGGTGGGCAGCACGTAGTAGATCGTCGGGAGGTGCACAACCCGGTCCCAGCCGATCACCTGCGCGCACCCCGCCGCGTAGGCAGCCGTGATGGCCAGTGCCGCAGGCAGACTCCACTTCGGCGGGGCGGCGAGGGCGACGCAGATGACCCCCGTCCCGGCGATCACCTGCGGGACCGAGTTGGTGTAGAGCAACTGTGGGTCGAAGCCGAACACCGGGACGGTGGCCGCGACAGCCAGGACGTACCCGAAATCGATGGACAGTTGCAGCGGTGCCGTGGAGCGGGTCAGCAACCGGTAGATCGCCCACCAGACCAGCATGGCAAGTCCGATGACACCGACCGAGCTCTCCGGGGTGCCGGGCAGCAGCAGCGCGCTCCCACAGGCGACGAGGGTGGCGCAGTTGAGCAGGATGACCGCGATCTGCTGTGCACCGTTGACGACCTGCCGCTCGGACACGTCGGCCGCGAGGTCGTGGCCGCTCCTGGGCACAGGCATGTTCTTACCAAACATTGACGTCCAGGTCAGCCAGATGGCGGACATCGCCATATGTTAAGGGCATCCTCAGCGGCTGTCCTGCGCTGCGGGTAATGCTCGTTTCAGTCCCCGTTACCCTGTGCCCGTCGAGGTGAGGAGCTGGCGACGGTGTGGCGTTACGTCAAGGCCCAAGCCTGGGTCCTGCTGTGCGGTGGTCTCGTGGGCCCGATCTTCCTGGCCGTCTACTTCGCCACCGGCCAGAGCGAGCTGATGACGTGGATGTTCTGGGTGGGTCTGGTGATCACAGCGGTCGACGTGTTGGCCGCTCTCGGTCTGGCGACATACGGGGCCAACGTCCAGGCCCGCGCCGAGGCGCTGGAAGCCGACGGGGTGCTGGCGCTGGCGACGATCACCGGCCTGGCCGAGACGAACACCCGCATCAACGATCGGCCGCTGGTGCGTCTGCGGTTGAACATCGCCGGGCCCGGCATCGCGCCGTTCGCGGCCGAGGATCAGGTGATCGCCGGGGTGGACCGGTTGCCGATGCTGACCGCCCGGCGGCTGGTGGTACTGGTCGATCCCGCGACCCACAGATTCCAGATCGATTGGAACAGGTCGGGTTTGATCAACGGTCTGGTGCCGGCGACATTCTCGATCGCCGCAGACAACCGGACCTACGATCTGTCCGGCCAGGTGGAACCGCTGATGGAGATCCTGCAGATCCTCAAGGCCAACGGCATCGGGATGAACAGCATGGTGGACCTGCGGGACAATCCCGTTGCGCGGGCACAGGTGCAGGCCGTGGTGCGGCGGGCGGCCGCCATGNCCCGAACCGCAGGCGGGTGCCGCCGCCCCGCCGCAGGCCGCCCCCTCGGTCAGCACCGCCCAGCGGTTGCAGGAGTTGGAGACGCTGCGGGCCACCGGTGCGATCACCGATCAGGAGTACGCCGCCAAACGCCGGCAGATCATCGACGAGCTGTAGCGCGCGGAAAGACTAGAACACGTTTCAGTTTGACTGCTAGCCTTGGCCCTCGTGAGTTCGGCGTACGAGGAAGGACCGGTCATGGCGGCAGAGAAGGCACTCGAAGGCCGGGTGGCATACGTGACCGGGGCCGCGCGCGGCCAGGGACGCGCACACGCGGTACGGCTGGCCAACGAAGGTGCCGACATCGTCGCCTCCGACATCTGTGCGCCGGCATCTCCGACGGTCACCTATCCGGCCGCCACACCCGAGGATCTCGCCGAGACGGTGCGCGCGGTCGAAGCCACCGGACGAAAGGTGCTCTCCCGCGCCGTCGACATCCGCGATCTGGAAGCCCAGCAACAACTCGTCGCCGACACCATCGAACAGTTCGGCCGTCTCGATGTGGTGGTCGCCAATGCCGGCGTGCTGAGCTGGGGCCGGATCTGGGAGCTGACCCCCGAACAGTGGGACACCGTCGTCGACGTCAATCTCAACGGCACCTGGCGCACCATCCGGGCGACCGTGCCGGCCATGATCGAGGCGGGCAACGGCGGATCGATCATCATCGTCAGCTCGTCGGCCGGCGTGAAGGCCACCCCCGGCAACGCCCACTACGCCGCGTCCAAGCACGGCCTCACCGCGCTGACCAATTCGCTGGCCCTGGAGGTCGGCGAGTTCGGCATCCGGGTCAACTCGATCCATCCGTACTCGATCGACACACCGATGATCGAGCCGGAGGCGATGGGTGCCATGTTCGCCAAGCACCCCAGCTTCCTGCACAGCTTCGCGCCGATGCCGTATCACCGGGTGACCGACGGAAAGAGCGAAGGCCTGGCCGCCTTCATGGCGCCGGAAGAGGTGTCCAATGTCGTGGCGTGGCTGGCCGGCGACGGTTCGGCGACCCTGTCGGGCAGTCAGATCGCCGTCGACCGCGGCGTCATGAAGTACTAGCCAGCGCGTCGGCGAATCTATCCAGGGCCCAATCGATCTCGTCGGCGGTGACCACCAGCGGGGGAGCGAACCGCAAGGTCTGACCGTGGGTGTCCTTGACCAGGACGCCACGTTCGGCCAACCGCCTGCTCACCTGCTTGCCGGATCCCCGTGCCGGGTCGATGTCCACCCCGGCCCACAACCCCTTCCCGCGGACCGCGGTCACCCCGGTGATCTCGGTCAGCCGCGTATGCAGATGTGTGCCGAGTTCGGTTGACCGGGACTGGAATTCACCGGTGTGCAGCATCGACACCACCGTCGAGCCGACGGCCGCGGCCAGCGGGTTACCGCCGAAGGTGGAACCGTGTTCGCCGGGGTGCAGCACGCCGAGGACGTCCCGGTCGGCCACCACCGCCGACAACGGAAGTACCCCGCCGCCGAGCGCCTTGCCGAGCAGGTACACATCAGGTGTCACATCCCAATGCGCACAGGCGAAGGTCCGCCCGGTCCTGGCCAGACCTGACTGGATCTCGTCGGCGATCAGCAGGACATTGTGCTGGGTGCACAGCTGCCGGACCCTCGGCAGGAAATCGTCGGGTGGGACGATGATGCCCGCCTCGCCCTGGATGGGCTCCAGCAGGACGGCGACCGTGCGCTCGTCGATCGCATCGGCCACGGCGTCGGCGTCGCCGAATGGGACGGCGCGGAAGCCCGGGGTGAAGGGCCCGAATCCGTCGCGGGCGACCGGGTCATCGGAGAAGCTGACAATTGTGGTGGTACGCCCGTGAAAATTGTTGCGCGCCACGATGATTTCGGCGCGATTTGCCGGAACACCCTTGACGTCCGTGCCCCACTTTCGAGCGACCTTGATGGCGCTCTCGACCGCTTCGGCGCCGCTGTTCATCGGCAGCACCATGTCCTTGCCGCACAGTTGCGCCAGTGCGGCGCAGAACGGGCCGAGCCGGTCTGAGTGGAAGGCCCGGCTCACCAGGGTGAGCTTGTCGAGCTGTGCGTGCGCGGCGGCGGTGATCAGCGGATGCCGGTGGCCGAAGTTGACCGCCGAGTACGCGGCCAGGAAGTCCAGGTAGCGGTTGCCCTCGACATCGGTGATCCAGGCGCCCTCGGCCGAGGCCGCGACCACCGGGAGCGGGGCATAGTTGTGTGCGACGTGGCGGTCGTCGAGCTCGATGGCCGCCTCGGTGGTGCGGTGGTCGGCGATCACGCTCACGAGAACACCTCCAGCGTGCAGCACTTCACCGATCCGCCGCCCTTGAGCAGCTCGGAGAGCTCGACGCCGATGGGCTGGAATCCCGCATCTCGCAACTGCCCGGCGAATCCCGTCGCGGCAGCCGGTAGCAGCACATGGCGACCGTCGGATACCGCATTGAGGCCGAAGGCGAACGCATCGGCGGTCCCGACGATGAGAGCGTCGGGGAAGTGGCTGCGCAGCAATGCGAGTGCACCATCGCTGAATGCCGGTGGGTAGTACGCGATCAGCGGCGTCGGGCCGTCGGTGAGCACGGTGAGCGCGGTGTCGAGATGGTAGAAGCGCGGATCGACGAGCTCGAGGCTCAGCACCGGCAGGCCGGTGATCCCCGCGATCTCGTCGTGGGCCCGACGGTCGGTGCGGAAGCCGTAACCCGCCAGCACCGTGGTGCCGGCGACCAGGAGGTCGCCCTGTCCCTCGTTGTGGTGGCGGGTGCGCTGCGGTTCCCAGCCGGCCGCACTCATCCACGCGAAGTAGGCGTCGGCCTCGGCGGCGCGCTCGGGATGGGTGAAGTTCGCGACGATGGCATGACCGTCGACCACCAGTCCGCCGTTGGCGGCATACACCATGTCCGGCAGACCCGGGACCGGCTCGACCAGTTCGACGGTATGGCCGAGGTCGGAGTAGGTGCGCCGCAAGACCTCCCACTGCGCGATGGCCCGTTCGACATCGACCGAGACGGTGGGATCCATCCACGGGTTGATGGCGTAGTGCACGGCGAAGTGCGCGGGCGCGGTCATGACGAATCGGCGGGTGCGGGCTCGGCGGGTGGTGTCGGTGCTGAGGTCGGAAACCGTCATGATCAAAACGATATTGACCTCATATCGCGCAATCAATCGCCATGCATTGCGTCTAGTATGCATATCTATTGTGTGAGAGCGCGGAATCCGAGTTTCTGTTGCATGGAGAGGGAGTGCGCGATGGACGAGGTCGACGAGCGCATCATCGCCGAGCTGACCGACCACGCCCGCGCAACATTCGCCGAGATCGGCGAGCGGGTGAATCTGTCCGCTCCCGCGGTCAAGCGCCGCGTGGACCGCATGCTCGATACGGGGGTGATTCGCGGTTTCACCGCCGTGGTCGACCGGCAGGCGCTGGGCTGGACCACCGAGGCCTATGTGCAGGTGTACTGCCACGGCACCATCGCCCCCGCCGAACTGCGGCAGGCCTGGGTGAACATCCCCGAGGTGGTCAGCGCGGCGACGGTCACCGGCACGGCGGATGCGATCCTGCACGTGCTGGCGCGCGATATGCGACATCTGGAGGACGCGCTGGAACGCATCCGGGCCAGCGCCGATATCGAACGCAGCGAGAGCATCGTGGTGTTGTCCAACCTCATCGAACGCGGCAGATCCTGACGGGGTGGGCCGACCACCCGGGCCGGTCGTGGTGTAAGAAGACCCACGTGGCAAATACTGGTGGAATCGTCATCGTCGGCGGCGGCCTGGCGGGTGCCCGCACCGCAGAACAACTGCGTCGCGCCGAATACGACGGCCCGATCACCATCGTCAGCGACGAGCGGCATCTGCCCTATGACCGGCCGCCGCTGTCCAAAGAGGTGCTGCGTAACGCCGACCACGATGTCGTCCTCAAGCCGCAGGAGTTCTACGACGAGGCCCGCATCACGCTGCGGCTCGGCAACGGTGTGACCGCCGTCGACACCGCGGCGAAGACGGTGACGCTGGCCGATGGCTCGACGCTCGGATACGACGAGCTCGTCATCGCGACCGGCCTTGTGCCCAAGCGTATTCCGTCGTTTCCGGAACTTGAGGGCATTCGAGTGCTGCGTTCGCTCGGCGAGAGTGCCGAGCTGCGTGCGCACGCCGCGAGCGCCCGCAGAGCGGTGATCATCGGCGCCGGATTCATCGGTTGTGAGGTGGCGGCCAGCCTGCGCCAGCTCGGTATCGACGTGGTGATCGTCGAGCCGCAGCCCACCCCGTTGGCCTCGGTGCTCGGCGAGCAGATCGGCGCACTGGTCACCCGGCTGCACGAGGCCGAGGGTGTGCAGGTGCGCTGCGGTGTCGGCGTCGATTCGGTCTCCGGCGCCGGCAAGGTCGAGAAGGTCGTGCTCTCCGACGGCACCGAACTGGACGCCGACATCGTCGTCGTGGGCATCGGGTCGCGTCCGGTGACGGGCTTCCTCGACGGCAGCGGAGTCGAGGTGGACAACGGTGTGGTGTGTGACTCTGCCGGTCGCACCAATGTCGAACACGTCTGGGCCATCGGCGATGTGGCGTCGTGGCGTACCGCCGCAGGGCATCAGGAGCGCGTCGAGCACTGGAGCAATGTCGCCGAGCAGGCGCGCGTGCTGGTGCCTGCTCTGCTGGGTCAGGAGCCCACGTCGTCGGCGGTCTCCGTGCCCTACTTCTGGAGCGACCAGTACGACGTCAAGATCCAGTGCCTGGGTGAGCCCGCCGCTGACGATGTCGTACACCTGGTCAGCGATGACGGCCGCAAGTTCCTCGCCTACTACGAGCGCGATGGTGTGCTCACCGCGGTGGTCGGCGGCGGGATGCCCGGCAAGGTGATGAAGGCCCGCGGCAAGATCGCCGCGGGCGCTCCCATCGCCGACGTCCTGGAGTGATCGCTCAGAACTCGCCGAGGTAGAACCGGCTGCCCTGGTCGTCGGTGCACAGTGCCGAGCGTCCGTAGGGCTGCGTCGATGGATCTTCGAGGATCGTGCCGCCGGCATCCCGGACCCGCTCGGTCGCCACGTCGATGTCCATGACGGTCCACATCGGCACGGCCCCGGGTCGATCCTGGCCACCCACCATGCCGGCCATCGGGTGTGCACCCTGGACTCCCCAGCCGTCCTCGACGCGACCGATGTCGAAGGTCCAGAACAGGAATCGGCTGTAGAACTCCCGGAACGCCGCGGAATCCTCGGCCTGGTAGGTGATGTACGACAGGTCGCCGGGGCCGGCGCCGTTGAGTTCCGGGCGCGGGGTGCCCGGTGCGGGGCGGTACACCGCGAACGGTGCTCCGGAAGGGTCGGTCGCCTCCAGGGTTGTCCCGTAGTCGGACTCGGTCTGGGAGCCCACCGCGCCGCCACCGGCGATGATCGCCTGTCGCGCGCCGGCCAGATCATCGACGGCGTAGTGGCAGCGCATCGTCGGTGTGCCTGCGGTGCCGGAGAGCTCGATCCGGCCGGCAGTGTTGGTCACCCGGTTGGTCGCCCCGTCGACTTCCCAGCCGAGCACCCGAGAATAGAAGGCCGCGGCGCGCGCGATATCGGGAGTGCACACCGTTACCACCCCGATATCGCCGTGCCGGATGCCGACCGCGGCGCCGGTCACCGGCCCGGTCAGCATCCACCGGTGCCCGGACGGATCGATGATGGTCGCGGTGCGCGATCCGTGCGCCTCGTAGGGTTGTCGCTCGACGGTCGCGCCGCGACCGGCGGCGCGTCGCAGCGCTGCGTCGGTATCCGATACCGCCAGCATCAGGCTCACCGAGACAGACTGTGGGGCAGGTGCTTTCAATCCCATCTCGGGGAACTCGTCGGCCAGGTAGAGCACGCCCGCGCCGATGGTCAGTTCGGCATGGCCGATCCGGCCGTCGTCCATCAGGATCGGGTCACCCCGCAGGGTGGCGCCCAGTGCGTCGACGTACCAGTCGATGGCGGTGCGGGCGTCGCGGACCGCCAGATAGGGCAGCGCAGCGGGGCGCGGCAGGTCGGCGACGACGGCCTCGGGATCGTTCCGTTCGGCGATGACGGTATCGGTGCCACTCATCTGGACTCCTTCGGTGTGGCGGGGGAGGGACAGGGCCGACTCCAGGCGGGCGCGCAGCCGGGCCGCGAACGCCGGGTCGGGGACCACCGGAAGCTCGTCACCGCGCAGGGCGGTCAACGGATCGGGTTCGTCGATCACGGGGCGCCTCCTTCCGGTTCCGGGTAGTGCGTGCGAAAGGCACGGCGGGCGCGTACCAAAAGGGCTTCGGTCGCGTGCACCGTGCGCCCGAGCAGGTGCGCGCACTCAGGTACCGAGCAGTCGTCGAGGTAGCGCAATACCAGCACGGTGCGGTGGTGTTCGGGTAGTTGCGCCAGCACCGATTCGGCGACGATGCGGTCGAGTTCGACATCCCAGTCGTCCACCGGGTCGGTGTCGGGCAGGTCGGCGACCGGCACGGTGAATCTGTCGTGTCTGCGGCGGTAATGGTCGGCCAGTTTGTGCCGGGCCACCCCGACCAGCCAGCGCATGGTGATCGGCGGCGGCGCTGACCGGCGGGCGGCATCCATGGCCGCCAGGAAGGTCTCCGACGTCAGATCCTCTGCCGTCGCACGATCACCACACCGCCGGGTGAAGTATCCGTACACCACCGGCAGCGCCTCGTCATAGAGCTCCAAGAGCTCCCGGGGCGCGTCGCGATGATCGGTCTGGACGCTCACATCCTTATCGTCGCCGCCGGTGCCCCAACTCCGACACCCCAGTTTTTTCGCGATTTGAGGAGTCCTGGCCGCCATGAGTGTGGGTGAGGCTCCACAAATCACAGGGCGGTCAGCCCGCGGCCCACCACATCGAAGGAGTCGCCGAGCAGTTGCGCCAGTGACACCGACTCGTCACCCAACCACTGCTCGTAGGCGGTCAACGCGACACCCAGCAGGGTCCAGGCGGCCGTCTGGGGGACCAGGCCATCGGGGCGCTCACCTCGACGGCGGGCCACATAGTCCGCGACCACGGCACGCCAGCCGGCGTACATCGTCATTGAATGCGCTTGTAGTGCATCGGTTTTGAGAATCAGTCGCATGCGGCGACGGTGCCGGTCCTTGTCGTCGAACTCGTTGAACGCCAGCAGCGCGGTGCGTAGCGCGTCGCCGACGCCCGCCGTCGGGTCGGCGTCGTCGAGGAGTTGGCGCATGTGGTTGAGGTAGGCGTCGAAATCCCCCCATGGGATCGCGTTCTTGGACGGGTAATAGCGGAACAGGGTCCGTCGGGCGATGCCGGCGGCCTTGGCGACATCGTCGACGCTGACCTCGTCGAAGCCGTGAGTGGTGAACAACTCGAGCGCGACGTCGGTGATGTGGTCCTGATTGGTCGACGGGCGCCGGCCGACGCGAGACGCCACGTGAACCACCCCTTCCATTTGTGCACTCGATGCCATATTGTGTGCGACACAGGTCACACTCTCCGAACAAGGTGACCTGCTGACAGCCTAGAAAGGTATGACATGGACCAGAACCAGCAGGCCGAGAACACCGCCGAACTCGTCACCGAATCGCTCGTCGAAGAGGTGTCGATCGACGGTATGTGTGGGGTCTACTGATCGTGACCGCACCCACTGCTGATGCAGTGGCGTTCGACCCCGATCGCGGCTGGCGGCTGCACCACCAGGTGGCGGTGCGGCCGGAGCCGTTCGGGGCGCTGCTGTACCACTTCGGGACGCGCAAGCTGTCCTTCCTGAAGAACCGCACGATCGTCACGGTGGTCAACTCGCTCGACGAGCACCCCGACATCCGATCCGCCTGTCGCGCCGCCGGTATCGACGATGCCGCCCAAGGCCCGTATCTACACGCGCTCAGTGTGTTGGTGAATTCCCACATGCTGGTCGCCAAGGAGACTTCATGACCGCCGTCCTGCCCCCGGCGCTTGCGCCGGTCACGGTCGCCGAGCCGACCAAGGTTCCCAAGCTCGTCGAGCAGTTCGAGCACGGCCTCGATGCGCCGATCTGTCTGACCTGGGAACTGACCTACGCGTGCAACCTGTCCTGTGTGCATTGCCTGTCGTCCTCGGGTAAGCGCGACCCGCGTGAGCTGTCGACCCAACAGTGCAAGGACATCATCGACGAACTCGAACGCATGCAGGTGTTCTATGTGAACATCGGTGGCGGCGAACCGACCGTCCGATCGGACTTCTGGGAACTGGTCGACTACGCCACCGAGCATCACGTCGGGGTCAAGTTCTCCACCAACGGCGTACGTATCGACAAGAAGGTGGCCGCCAAGCTCGCCGCCAGCGATTACGTCGACGTGCAGATCTCGCTGGATGGCGCGACCGCCGAGGTCAACGACGAGGTCCGCGGGCCGGGTTCGTTCGCGATGGCAATCCGCGCGCTGGAGAACCTTCGTGAGGCGGGCTTCAAGGACGCCAAGATCTCGGTGGTGGTGACCCGCCACAATGTCGGTCAGCTCGACGAATTCAAGGCGCTGGCAGACACTTACGGCGCAACCCTGCGCATCACCCGGCTGCGCCCCTCCGGTCGCGGTGCCGACGTCTGGGACGAGCTGCACCCGACCCCGGCCCAGCAGGTCGAGCTCTACAACTGGCTGGTGGCCCACGGCGAGCGCGTGCTCACCGGTGACTCCTTCTTCCACCTGTCGGGCCTCGGGGAACCGGGTGCGCTGGCCGGGCTGAATCTCTGCGGCGCCGGTCGGGTGGTCTGCCTGATCGATCCGGTGGGTGACGTGTATGCCTGCCCGTTCGCCATCCACGAGAAGTTCCTGGCCGGAAACATCCTGACCAGCAACGGTTTCAAAGATGTGTGGCAAAACTCGGCGCTGTTCAACGAGTTGCGCGAGCCGCAGTCGGCCGGTGCGTGCGCCAGCTGCAACCATTACGACGCGTGCCGGGGTGGCTGCATGGCCGCCAAGTTCTTCACCGGTCTGCCGATGGACGGGCCCGACCCCGAATGTGTACAGGGGTATGGCGAACCCGCCCTGGCCGCCGATCGCGACAAGCCCAAGTCCAGCGTCGACCACTCCCGCGCCGGCGGGAGGAAAGGTCCTATCCCGCTCAAACTCCTGACCGTCCCGCGCCGATCCGATGTCGGCGCCGGAGCACCTCCCAAGAAGTTCTGTAACGAAAGTCCTGTGTAGAGATCATGGCCCGTGATACCTGGTTCGAAACCGTTGCCATCGCCCAACAGCGCGCGAAGAAGCGGCTACCCCGCTCCGCCTACTCTTCGCTGATCTCGGCCAGCGAGAAGGGCGTCTCGGTCTCCGACAATGTGGAGGCGTTCTCCGAACTGGGCTTCGCGCCCCACGTGATCGGGGCCACCGAGAAGCGAGAGATGTCCACAACCGTGATGGGGCAAGACATTTCGATGCCTGTCGTCATCTCGCCGACCGGTGTGCAGGCCGTCGACCCCGACGGCGAGGTGGCGGTGGCCCGTGCCGCCGCCGCCCGGGGCACCGCCATGGGGCTGTCCTCGTTCGCCAGCAAGCCGATGGAGGAGGTCACCGCGGTCAACGACAAGATCTTCTTCCAGATCTACTGGCTCGGCACCCGTGACGACATCCTGGCCAGGATGGAGCGCGCCCGCGCCGCCGGGGCCAAGGGTCTGATCCTCACCACGGACTGGAGCTTCAGCCACGGCCGGGACTGGGGAAGCCCCAAGATCCCCGAGCAGATGGATCTGAAGACCATGATCAAGATGAGCCCGGAGGTCATCACCAAGCCCCGCTGGTTCTTCAGCTTTGCCAAGCACCTGCGACCGCCGGACCTGCGGGTCCCCAACCAGGGACGGCGCGGTGAGGCCGGACCGACCTTCTTCGAGGCCTACGGTCAGTGGATGGGCACCCCGCCCCCCACCTGGGAGGATGTCGCCTGGCTGCGTGAACAGTGGGGCGGTCCGTTCTTGCTCAAGGGCATGGTCCGGGTCGACGATGCCAAACGCGCTGTGGACGCCGGGGTTTCGGCGATCACTGTGTCCAACCACGGCGGCAACAACCTGGACAGCACCCCGGCCGCCATCCGCTGCCTGCCTGCCATTGCCGACGCGGTCGGCGACCAGGTCGAGGTCCTGCTCGACGGTGGTATCCGCCGCGGTAGCGATGTCGTCAAGGCCGTCGCGCTGGGTGCCCGCGCGGTGCTGATCGGGCGGGCTTATCTGTGGGGTCTGGCGGCCAATGGTCAGGCCGGTGTCGAGAACGTGTTGGACATCCTGTCCGGGGGTATCGACTCCGCGATGCGCGGCCTCGGCAAGTCGTCCATCCACGACCTCACCCGTGAGGATGTGCTGATACCGGAGGGCTTCACCCGCACGCTGGGTGTCTGACGGTCGCAGCCTGGCTGAGACGGGCGTGGCTGACGTTACGGACGTGACCGAATGTCCGCCGACTGGGCGACGGCGCCACGACGATTTTCGTCGCATGCGCCAACAATCGGTGCATCACAGGTGAACTCGGCCTACCATCGGCGGGTGGCTTTACCCACCGATCTCGGTAGCGAGACGTCGACCGGACTCGTCGGTGGCACATCCGGCGACAGGCCGGCGCTGATCATCCCGGTGGGGTCCCTCGAACAGCACGGACCCCACCTTCCGTTGGATACCGACACCCGCATCGCCGAGGCCGTCGGACGGGCGCTGGCGGCCAGGCTGGGCGACGGCTGGCTGCTGGCGCCCGCGTTGAACTACGGCGCCAGCGGTGAGCACGAGGGCTTCGCGGGCACCATCTCGATCGGCACGGCCGTGCTGCGGCAGGTGTTGATCGAGTACGGCCGGTCGGCCGGGATCTGGGCAGGCCGGATGGTCTTCGTCAACGGCCACGGGGGGAATGTCGAGGCACTGGCCGGTGCGGTCACCACGCTGCGCCACGAGGGGCGCGACGCCGGGTGGTGGTCCTGTGCGGTGCACGGCGCCGATGCGCACGCCGGCCACACCGAAACCTCGATACTGCTGCATATTTCACCCGATGACGTGCGTAGGGACGCCGTGGTGCCCGGGAACAGCGCTCCACTGGCGGAGTTGATGCCTGCCATGCGGGCAGGTGGGATCGCCGCAGTGAGTGCGGTCGGGGTGCTTGGCGATGCCACCACTGCCACGGAGGCCGACGGCGCCCGATATGTTGCCGCTATGGTCGACGAGTGTGCCCGCAAACTGTCGGCGTGGGCACCGAACGAACGGGGGATGCTGACATGACGGGGCCGCGGCTGCCGGACGGATTCGTCGTCCAGGTCGATCGGCGGGTCAAGGTGCTCGGTGCCGGCTCGGCCTTGCTCGGTGGTTCCCCGACGCGGCTGCTGCGGCTCGCGCCGGTGGCCCAGACGATGCTCGACGATGGCCGACTGGAAGTGCACGATGCGCTGTCGGCGCAGTTGGCGCGCACACTGCTCGACGCCACCGTGGCCCATCCGCGTCCGGCCACGGGCCCGTCGCATCACGATGTCAGCGTGGTGATTCCGGTGCGCAACAACATCTTCGGAGTCAGCAGACTGGTCAGGTCGCTGCGCGACATGAAGATCGTGGTGGTCGACGACGGATCCACGGTGCCGATCTCGGATGCCGACTTCGCCGGGGCGCACTGCCCGGTACGGGTGGTGCGTCACCAGCGGAGCCGGGGGCCTGCCGCCGCCCGTAACACCGGCCTGCGTGTCTGTGACACCGATTTCGTGGCCTTCCTCGACTCCGATGTGGTACCGCGGCGCGGCTGGTTGGAGGCCCTGCTCGGCCATTTCTGCGACCCGGCCGTCGCCCTGGTGGCGCCGCGCATCGTGAGTCTGCGCGAACCCGAGAATCTGCTCGCCCGCTACGAGGCCGTGCGTTCCTCGCTGGATCTCGGCATGCGTGAGGCGCCCGTCGTCCCACTGGGATCGGTGGCCTATGTGCCGAGCGCGGCCATCATCTGCCGTCGCTCGGCGCTGATCGAGGTGGGCGGATTCGACGAGACGATGCGCTCCGGCGAGGACGTTGACCTGTGCTGGCGGATGGTGGAGGCGGGCGCCCGATTGCGCTATGAGCCGATCGCACTCGTCGGTCACGACCACCGGACAAAGTTGCAAGAATGGTTCGCGCGCAAGGCTTTCTACGGTGAGTCTGCCGCGCCGCTGTCGGTGCGGCACCCGGGCAAGACGGCGCCGATGGTGGTCTCGCGGTGGGTGTTGTTGCTGTGGATGTTGGCGGCGACGGGGTCACCCCTGGGGTACTGTGCGGCCGCGATGATCGCCGTGCTGTTCGGCCGTCGCGTCGCCAACTCCCTTGAAACGGTCGAGACGGCACGCCGCGATGTGGCGACCATGACGGTGCATGGTCTGTGGGGCGCGGCACTGCAGGTCGCCTCGGCGATCTGCCGACACTACTGGCCGGTGGCCGTGGTCGCCGGGGTGCTGTCCCGGCGTTGCCGCCGTGTGGTGCTGACCGCGGCGGTGCTCGATGGTCTGGTCGACTGGGTGAGCCGCAACAACAGCATCCCCGAGGACGCTCGGCGGGTCGGATTCCTCAGCTACCTGGTGCTCAAGCGGCTCGATGACATCGCCTACGGGCTGGGGTTGTGGACGGGTGTGGTCCGTGAGCGGCACCTGGGTGCGCTCAAACCGCAGATCCGCACCTGAGTTGCCGCGTGCGTATCGTCATCGTCGGAGCGGGTAGCGCCGGTTCTGTTCTGGCCGAGCGGCTTTCCCGTGATGCCGATTGCCAGGTGACGCTCATCGAGGCGGGACCCGCGGTCGAGGGGGCGGCGCTGCAAGCGGCCCACCGACTACCGATCGAGCCGGCCAGTCCGGTCGCGGCGCGATTCTCGGCCATGTTGACCGATCGCCCGGCCCGGCCGGTGAGCCTGGTGCGCGGCGCGGTGGTCGGCGGGTCCGGTGCCATCAACGGCGGCTATTTCTGCCGGGGCCGATCGACCGATTTCGGCGGGTGGAACCTGCCAGGCTGGTCCTGGGATGAAGTGCTGCCCGATTTCCGGGCGATCGAGAACGATCATGACTTCACCGGGCCGCTGCACGGGGCCGATGGTCCGATCCCGGTCGTTCGCACGCGCCGATTCAGTGCTGGCACAGAGCGGTTCGTGGAAGCGGCGCTCAATCATGGTTTCGGCTGGATCGACGATCTCAACGGTGCGGATACCGGGGACGGGGTCGGCGCTGTCCCACTCAACGTCGTCGATGGTCGGCGGTGTGGTCCCGGCGCGATGGCTCTGGCGCCGGCGCTGGACCGTCCCAACCTCGATCTGCGGACCGGCACCCGCGTGGTGGCGGTGCGGTTCGCCGGCCACCGGGCGATCGGGGTCGAGGTGGTCGGGCCCGATGGGGCGACGGTGTGGGACGCCGACCGGATCGTGCTGTGCGCGGGTGCCATCTCCACCGCGCAGCTGTTGATGCTTTCCGGGTGTGGCCCTGCCGACGCCCTGTCGCGGGTGGGGGTGCCGGTTCAGGTCGACCTCCCGGTCGGTCAGCAGTTCGCCGATCATCCGGAGTGGCTGTTGCCGACGAGGTGGCCCGCGACGTCCGGGCGTACCCCCCTTGAGGCCGCGCTGTCGGTGGGCGACCTCGAGATCCGGCTCTACACATCCGGTTTCGCAGAGATGGTCGGTGAGCCACCGTCGGATCCGCCGCATCTGGGCGTGGCGCTGATGCGGCCCCGGGTCCGTGGCAGGCTGACACTGGCATCGGCGGATCCGCTGGTCGCGCCCTGGATCGAACACCACTACGATTCGGTGGCTGCCGACGTCGCGGCACTGCGGGACGGGGCCGAGCTGGCGCGCGGTCTTGCCGGGCTCGATGATGTCGAAGCCAATTGGTCTACCACCCAACATCTTTGTGGCACCGCTCCGATGGGCTCGGTTCTGGATGCGCAGTGCCGGGTACTCGGGGTCGACGGGCTGTGGGTCGCCGACGGTTCGGTGATGCCCGCCATCACCTCCCGTGGGCCGCACGCGAGCATCGCGATGATCGGCCACCGGGTCGCGTCGTTCGTCGTCGGTTAGCGGCGATGCTTGCCGGCGCGACGCAGGCCGCGCACGACGGCCAGCTGCCGCCCATCGCGCCCGGGAGCCCAGAACCCGAGGACGGCCGCACTGATCCCCACCACGAGCGCCAGCGCCAGCAGCGCCGAGCTCATCGATTCGACGAACGCCGACTCGGCCAGTTCGGCTATCGATGCGCCGCGTGGGCCGAGGGCGGCCGAAACCTCCAGGGCCTGGCCGAGTGAGCCGGTCACGGCCTCGCGCACGGGTGCCGGGAGGTCGGCGGGCAAGGCCGGGGCCAACGCATCGGTGTACTTCGCGGCCAGCAGTGATCCGGCCAAGGCGATGCCCAGCGCGGCGCCCACTTCGCGCGTGGTGTCGTTGACCGCCGATGCCACGCCCTGTTTGTCATCGGACACGGTGCTCATGATGGCCGAAGTGGCCGGCGTGGTGAGTAATCCGATGCCGGCGCTCATCACGAGCATGGGCCACCCGATGGCGCCGTAACCGTCTCCGAGTGCAATATCGCTCATCAAGGCGAATCCGGCAGCGACCAGTGTCGAGCCGGTGAACACGACCGCCCGCAGACCGACCCGAGGCAGATACCAGAACGCCGTGGTCGAGAGCAGCAGCACCGGACCGACCAGCGGGGTCAATGCCAGAGCGGTCTTGATCGGGGTGTAGCCGAGGATCAGCTGCATGTGCTGCACGATGACGAAGAAGAAGCCGAACATCGACAAGAAGAAGATGGTGATCGTGGCCGCCCCGGTGGCGAAGGCCGGGTCGGCGAACAGTCGGACGTCCAGAAGTGGGTGTTGACAACGCAGTTCCCATAGCGCGAACGCCAGCACCAGTGCCACTCCGATGGACAGGCATCCGATGACCAGCACATCGGACCACCCGCGGGTGGGTACCTCCAGGATGGCGAACACCACCGCCGCGACCCCGCCACCGATCAACAGTGCACCGATCCAGTCCAACGGGGTGACCACCGACTCCTTGGATGTGGCGATCGTCAGTCCGAGCAGGAAGAGCACCGCGGCGGCGGCGGTGAAAGCCCAGAAGATCATCTGCCACGACCAGAAGTGCAGGATGGCGCCCGAGCCGAGCATTCCGATGATGGCGCCGGAACCGGCGGCGCCGGCCCAGATACCGACGGCCTTGTTGCGCTGCTCTTTCGGGTACGCCGTGGTGATCAGCGACAGGGTTGCAGGCATCACCAGCGCGGCACCGGCGCCGGCCACGCCGCGCGCGATGATCAGATGGAGCGGATCGGACCAGATGGCAGGGGCGATCGACGCGATCCCGAATACGGTCAAGCCCGCCAGCAGGGCGCCGCGGCGGCCATAGCGGTCCCCGAGCGCGCCGGCGGGCAGCAAAAGGCAGGCCAGAATCAGCGTGTAGCTGTCGACGATCCAGGTGAGCTCTGTTTGGGTGGCCGAGGTCGACGTCGCCAGATCCGGCAGCGCGGTGTTCAGCCCGATCATCGACGAGATGACAAGGAGGACACCAAGACACGCTACGGTGAGGGTCCAGCGGCGAGCGGTGGCAGCGGGCTGCGGCGTCGAGTCGGGGGCGTGGCCGGCCTCGCTGAGCGAATCGACCATATCCCCGCTTCCGACGAGTGCGTTATTTTTGGTACCGATCGTCTTTTTTCGAGACTAACAGTCTCGTACTGGTGGTGGAAGGATGAATCGCAATGTCGTCCGTGCATACCGACCCACGGCCCGCGCGCTCGCGGGCGCGGCTGTTGGACGCCGCGACCACGTTGCTGCGCACCGGCGGGCCCGGCGCGGTCACCGTCGACGCCGTCATCCGGGCCTCCAATGTCGCCCGGGCCACCCTGTACCGGCACTTTCCCAGCGGTAATGACCTGCTGGCGGCCGCGTTTCATGCACTGATCCCGCCGGTGCCGCTGCCGCCGGAGGACGGTGCCCTGCGTGACCGGTTGATCGCCGCCCTCGATGGTTTCGCGGCTTTGGTCGTCGAGGCCCCGATCAGCCTGGCGGCGACCTCATGGTTGGCCCTCGGTGGCGGGCTGGAGTCGTCGTGGTGGCCCAAGGGAGACCGCGATGTGGAAAGCGACGAGGTACGGACGCTGCGGGAGCGGGTGGCCGAGCAGTATGCCGCGCCCTTCGACGCCATCTTCGCAAGCCCCGACGCTGTCGCCGAGATCGGCCGGGTGGACCGCGCGCAGGCCGTGGCACTGTTGCTGGGCCCGATCGTGCTGGGCAAGCTCAGCACCCTTGCCGATTTCGACTACCACCGGGTGGCCAGGGCTGCCGTCGNCCACGCACCGCCGGGGCGGGGAAATCTAGCGCAGCGAGTACCGGATCGGCAGGTGCTTGAGCCCGCCGACGAAGGTCGTCGCCGACAATTCGGGGGTGCCGGCCAGTTCGATCGATTCCAGGCGCGGGATGAGCTCGGTGAACAGACTGTTCATCTCCATCCGCGCCAGCGCGGCCCCCAGGCAGAAGTGCACCCCGTAGCCGAAGGACACGTGCTTGTTGTTCTCTCGGCCGACGTCGAAGCGGAACGGCTCGGTGAACACGTCCTCGTCCCGATTGCCGGAAACATAAGCAAGGTAGACGGATTCGCCTTCGGCGATGGGTACTCCGCGCACCTCGGTATCGGCGGTGGCGGTGCGCATGAACTCCTTGACCGGTGTGGTCCAGCGGATCATCTCCTCGACCGCGGTGCCCATCAGGTCGGGCCGGGTGCGCAGCCGGTCGAGTTGGTCGGGATTCTCGATCAGCGCCAGCAGCCCGCCCGAGATGGCGTCCTTGGTGGTGTCATGCCCTGCGCTGGCCACGATCACGTAGTAGGAGGCGGTGTCCACCTCCGAGAGCGGTTCACCGTCGATGCGGCCGTTGGCGATCGCCGAGGCCAGGTCCTCGGTGGGATCGGCCCGCCGGGAGGCGGTCAGCGTGGAGAAGTAGGCGAAGAAGTCCATCAGCACCGCGAGTTGGTCCTCCAGGGAACCGCCCTCGCGCTTGTACTCGTCGTCGTCACCGCCGAACATCTCCTGGGTCAGCATGTGCATGCGCTCGTAGTCCTCTTCGGGCAGCCCGAGCAGCGACATGATGACGTAGAGCGGGAACTGCACGGCGATCGCGGTGACGAAATCGCATTCGGGCCCGATATCGCGCATCCGGTCGACGTAGCGCTTGGCCAGTTCGTCGACGCGAACCTTGAGGTCGCGCATGGCCTTGGGGCGGAACCAGTCCGCGCCGATGGCACGCACCTTGCGATGGTGCGGATCATCCATGTGGATCAGGGTGCGCAGGCCCATGCCTGCCTCCAGCTGCTGCTTGGCCAGGTCATCGGCGGCCGCGGTGGCCAGCAGCGGCCGCGGCTCGCTGATGAACAGGTTGTTCTGCCGCTCGACGGCCATGATGTCGGCGTGTTTGGTGATGGCCCAGAACGGTCGATACAACCGCGACTCCACCTTGACCACGGGCTCGTGGCGGCGCAGGTAGGTCATCGCCTCGTGCAGCCGCGCGTCGTCGGCGTACGCCTTCGGTTCGACGAAGACCTTCGCGTACTCACTGGCCCGGCCGTCCATGGTCGGAGTGCTCATCAACGGGCTCCTTCGCGCTGTCTTGACGGCTGTCAAGTCGGATCCTAGGCGGGCCCCGCCGACCACACGGCCGGATTGTCCGAATCGTCGTCAGTAGGCTCAATCCGTGCTCCTGTCGTCGCGATCTGTCCGTTGCGCGCTGGCGCTGTTGCTGGTCGTGATGCTCACCGCGGGCTGCGGAACAGGAAGTGACGGTGCGCGGGCGTCGCTGCCACCGGACCCGTCGGTGGTGCGGACCGCAGACGGTTTCGTCCGTGGGGTGGCCACCCTGGACAAACGTAATTTTGCAGGAATCCCTTATGCGGCAGCGCCGGTCGGTCCGCTGCGGTGGCAGCCTCCGCAACCGGTCACCCCATGGCAGGGTGTCCGCGACGCGACCAAGGCCGGTCCGCGGTGCCTGCAGGGCGAGAGCGGCGATGTCGAGTTCGGCAAGCAGACCGACGAGGACTGCCTGACGCTCAACGTGTGGACGCCGGCGCCCGAGGACACCCTTCGGCCGGTGATGGTCTGGATCCACGGCGGCTCCTTCGTCAACGGCAACGGCGCCATGTACGACGCGCGCTGGCTGGTCGACCGCGGCGACATCGTGGTGGTCACCCTCAATTACCGGCTGGGCGCCTTGGGATTTCTCGCCCATCCGGCGCTGGGGGAGCCGGGCGGCGTCGGCAACTACGGGCTGGCGGATCAGCAGGCGGCACTGCGCTGGGTGCACGAGAACATCGCGGCGTTCGGAGGCGATCCGGACAAGGTGACCATCGCCGGGGAGTCGGCGGGCGGGATGTCGGTGTGTGATCACCTGGTCGCCCCGGAATCGCAGGGCCTGTTCCGCGCCGCGATCATCCAGAGCGGACCGTGCCAGGCGCAGGTGGGGCTACCCCAGGCCGAAAGGATCAGCAGCGACTTCGCCCGCGATGTGGGGTGCGGCGATCCGGCCACCGCTGCCGCCTGTCTGCGCGGGTTGCCGGCCCATCAGGTGGATAAACCGGTGTGGTTCGGCCGTATCGGCGAGGACACCCTCAGTGGACCGGTCTACGGCACCACGAGGCTGCCCGAGGATCCGATGGTCGCCTTCCGTGCGGGTCGGGCGACCGAGGTGCCGGTGCTGATCGGCACCAATCGCGACGAGTTCACCCTCTTCGCCGCCCTGCAGTACCTGCGTGGGGCCAGGCAGTATGCCGCCGGGGAGTATCCCGACCTGCTTGCCGACACCTTCGGCGCGGATGCCGCGGCGGTCGGGGCCCGATATCCGCTCGACAGGTACGGCGACAGCGCGGCACTGGCGTACTCGGCGGCGGTCACCGATGGCGCCTTCGCCTGCGTCGCCGAACGGATGGCCGGCCAACTGGCGTCGAGTCGGTCGGTCTTCGCTTACCAATTCGACGATCCCAACCCGCCGGCTCCAGATCCAATGCGTACCTTGCCGTTTCCGGTCGGCGCCAGCCACTCGCTGGAACTGCGCTATCTGTTCGACGTCGGTGGTGCGCCACCGCTGAGCCCTGCTCAGCAGCAGCTGTCGAACCAGATGATCGACTACTGGACGGCGTTCGTCCGCTCCGGTGCGCCCGATGTCGACGGCGCACCGGACTGGCCCGCGGTCAACGGTTCGGGTCCGTGGATGTCCCTGCGGCCCGACGGGTCACGGATGGTCACCGGTTTCGGATCCGAGCACCGATGCGATTTCTGGGCAGGCCTGTCGGGCCGGTAGGGATGTGGACCGCCCGTCCGCTCATCGCGTGACCGGCGTCACCCAGGTGGTGATCTCGGCGTGCACCACCTCTGTGCCGGAACGGTCGGTGATGCGTACCGGCACCACGATCTCGGTGCCGTCGGTGATGGTGGCGAAGTCCGGCGGGCTGAACCGGGCCGTGGCGCGCAGCGATGTGGTCGCCTTGGCCAGGTACTGCACCGTCATCCCTTTCGGGATCCAGCGATGGCTGGCCGGCACGGTCGCCTCCATGGCCATCCCCATCGCCACCTCGGCGGCATTGCACGAGGCGATGGCATGCACCGTGTGCAGGTGGTTGTAGACGTAGAACCATTTCGGCACGTCGACCTCGGCCAGCCCCGGTTCCATCCGGCGGATGTGCGGGAGGACCGATGCGAAATAGGGGACCCGGACCATCGCTGCCGCCGAGAACAGTCGGCTACCCAGCGGTTTGTCGGCCAGCTGCTGCCATGCGCGGTAGGTGGGACTCGTCATGGTCGGCAACCTTACTCGGCGGTAAGATCGGCCGGTCCCGCTGCGCCGGACGCCCCGGCCCGGCGGCCGGCAGGTGAGCGGCCGACCTGGTCAAACGGAGATTTGTGGGACGCCGGGATCTGAGGCATACTGTTCGGGTTGCCTTGAGCCGGGTTCGCCCGGGCGAGGCATCCGACCGGCGCCCTCGCGGGCGCACCCGGTTCCCAATTCGATCGCGACAATTTTCGACGCGGACGAGTATGCGTGAGGGCGACACACCCGAGCGCGGGGGTCGGTGAACCAGAGACAGGTAAACAGCGGCGGCAACAGGCTGCGCGCGCCCCGTTCGCGGAGTGCGCACACCGAGGCCAGACCAGAGACAAGGCCCAACCATGGGCCCGTTAGTAGTGAGGTAGGAGAAGCGTGGCGGGACAGAAGATCCGCATCAGGCTCAAGGCCTACGACCATGAGGCGATTGACGCCTCGGCGCGCAAGATCGTCGAGACGGTCACCCGTACGGGCGCCAGTGTGGTTGGCCCGGTGCCGCTGCCGACCGAGAAGAACGTGTACTGCGTCATTCGGTCTCCCCATAAGTACAAGGACTCGCGGGAGCATTTCGAGATGCGTACCCACAAGCGCCTTATCGACATCCTCGACCCCACGCCGAAGACCGTTGACGCCCTGATGCGCATCGATCTGCCGGCCAGTGTCGACGTCAATATCCAGTAGGAGATTCCAGAACTCATGGCACGAAAAGGAATTCTGGGCACCAAACTGGGCATGACGCAGGTGTTCGACGAGAACAACAAAGTCGTCCCGGTGACGGTCGTCAAGGCCGGCCCCAATGTGGTGACCCGCATCCGTACCACCGAGCGTGACGGCTACAGCGCCGTTCAGCTCGCTTACGGCGAGATCAGCCCGCGCAAGGTGAACAAGCCGGTCACCGGTCAGTTCGCCGCCGCCGGCGTGAACCCGCGCCGCCACCTCGCCGAGCTCCGTCTTGCCGACGAAGCTGAAGCGGCTGCCTACGAAATCGGCCAGGAGCTGACCGCCGAGATCTTCGCCGACGGTGCATACGTCGACGTGACCGGCACCAGCAAGGGCAAGGGCTTCGCAGGCACCATGAAGCGGCACGGCTTCGCCGGCCAGGGTGCCGCGCACGGCGCCCAGGCAGTGCACCGCCGTCCGGGCTCGATCGGTGGCTGCGCCACCCCGGGCCGCGTCTTCAAGGGCACCCGGATGTCGGGCCGGATGGGTAGTGACCGCGTCACCACCCAGAACCTGAAGGTGCACAAGGTCGATGCCGAGAACGGCGTGCTGCTGATCAAGGGTGCCGTCCCCGGACGCAACGGTGGACTCGTCGTGGTCCGCACCGCGATCAAACGAGGTGAGAAGTAATGGCTCTCAAGCTTGACGTTCACACTCCGGACGGCAAGACGGATGGTTCCGTGGAACTCCCCGCTGCCCTGTTCGATGTGGAACCCAACATCGCTCTGCTGCACCAGGTGGTGAATGCGCAGCTGGCCGCGAAGCGTCAGGGAACGCATTCGGCCAAGACCCGCGCCGAGGTCTCCGGTGGTGGCAAGAAGCCCTACCGCCAGAAGGGCACCGGCCGCGCCCGTCAGGGCTCGACCCGCGCACCGCAGTTCACCGGTGGTGGCATCGTGCACGGACCGAAGCCGCGTGACTACAGCCAGCGCACCCCCAAGAAGATGATCGCCGCCGCCACCCGCGGGGCGCTCTCGGACCGGGCCCGCAACGACCGTATCCACGCAGTCACCGAACTGGTGGCCGGTCAGACTCCGTCGACCAAGTCGGCGAAGTCGTTCCTGGCCAGCCTCACCACGAACAAGAACGTGTTGATCGTCATCGGTCGCAGCGATGAGGTCGGCGCCAAGAGCGTGCGCAACCTGCCCGGTGTGCATGTCATCTCGGCGGACCAGCTCAACGCGTACGACGTGCTGCACGCCGACGACGTGGTGTTCTCGGTCGAGGCCCTGAACGCCTACATCACCGCGCACACCAAGAAGGAAGAGGTGTCTGCCTGATGGCCACGATCACCGACCCTCGCGACATCATCCTCGCGCCGGTCATCTCCGAGAAGTCCTACGGGCTGATCGAGGACAACGTGTACACGTTCGTCGTGCACCCGGATTCGAACAAGACGCAGATCAAGATCGCCATCGAGAAGATCTTCTCCGTCAAGGTCGACTCGGTGAACACGCTGAACCGCAACGGCAAGCGCAAGCGGACCCGCAGTGGCTACGGGACGCGCAAGAGCACCAAGCGCGCCATCGTGACCCTGGCCGCGGGCAGCAAGCCGATCGACTTGTTCGGAGCGCCGGCCTAGCGGCAGGCAGAGAGACTCAGGAACTTAGAAATGGCAATTCGCAAGTACAAGCCGACGACCCCCGGTCGTCGCGGTTCGAGCGTCTCCGATTTCGCCGAGATCACTCGTTCGACTCCGGAGAAGTCGCTGATCCGTCCGCTGCACAGCACGGGTGGACGTAACGCGCACGGCCGCATCACCACTCGTCACAAGGGTGGCGGTCACAAGCGTGCCTACCGGCTCATCGACTTCCGTCGTCACGACAAGGACGGTGTCAACGCCAAGGTCGCGCATATCGAGTACGACCCCAACCGCACCGCGAACATCGCGCTGCTGCACTACTTGGACGGCGAGAAGCGCTACATCATCGCCCCCAAGGACCTGAAGCAGGGCGACGTCATCGAGCAGGGGCCGAACGCCGATATCAAGCCCGGCAACAACCTGCCGCTGCGCAACATCCCGGCCGGTACCGTCATCCACGCCGTGGAGCTGCGGCCCGGCGGCGGCGCCAAGCTGGCCCGCTCCGCCGGTGTCAGCATCCAGTTGCTCGGTAAGGAAGGCAGCTACGCATCGCTGCGTATGCCCTCCGGTGAGATCCGGCGCGTCGACGTGCGCTGCCGCGCCACCGTCGGCGAGGTCGGCAACGCCGAGCAGGCCAACATCAACTGGGGCAAGGCCGGTCGTATGCGGTGGAAGGGCAAGCGCCCCACCGTCCGTGGTGTCGTCATGAACCCGGTCGACCACCCGCACGGCGGTGGTGAGGGTAAGACCTCCGGTGGCCGCCACCCGGTCAGCCCCTGGGGTAAACCCGAGGGCCGCACCCGCAAGCCCAACAAGGCGAGCGACAAGCTCATCGTCCGTCGCCGGCGCACCGGCAAGAAGCGCTAGGAGTAAATAGCGATGCCACGCAGCCTCAAGAAGGGCCCGTTCGTCGACGATCACCTTCTCAAGAAGGTCGACGTCCAGAACGAGAAGAACAGCAAGCAGGTCATCAAGACCTGGTCGCGCCGGTCCACCATCATCCCGGATTTCATCGGTCACACCTTCGCCGTCCACGACGGTCGCAAGCACGTGCCGGTGTTCGTCACCGAGTCGATGGTCGGGCACAAGCTGGGCGAGTTCGCCCCCACCCGCACGTTCAAGGGTCACATCAAGGATGACCGGAAGGCGAAGCGCCGGTAATGACTACTGCAATTGAGTATCCGTCCGCCAAGGCGGTGGCACGCTTCGTGCCGTTCTCGCCGACCAAGGCGCGCCGGGTCATCGACCTGGTCCGCGGCAAGTCCGTGGCCGAGGCGCTCGACATCCTGCGGTGGGCACCGCAGGATGCCAGCACCACGGTGGCCAAGGTGATCGCCAGCGCGGCCGCCAACGCGCAGAACAACGACGGCCTGGATCCGTCGACCCTCGTGGTCGCGACCATCTATGCCGACGGTGGCCCGACCGCCAAGCGCATCCGTCCGCGCGCCCAGGGGCGTGCCTTCCGGATCCGCAAGCGCTCCAGCCACATCACCGTGATCGTGGAAAGCCGTCCGCCCAAGCAGAAGGGTGGCGCGTCGACATCGACCGCGCGTACCCGTCGTGCGCAGGGCAGTAAGGCTGCTGCTGCGAAGGCCACCGATTCGAAGGAGGGCTCGGAGTAGTGGGCCAGAAGATCAACCCGCACGGCTTCCGGCTCGGTATCACCACCGATTGGAAGTCCCGCTGGTACGCCGACAAGCAGTACGCGGACTACGTCAAGGAAGACGTCGCCATCCGCCGCCTGCTGGCCACCGGTCTGGAGCGCGCCGGCATCGCCGACGTGGAGATCGAACGCACCCGCGACCGCGTCCGGGTGGACATCCACACCGCGCGTCCGGGCATCGTCATCGGTCGCCGTGGCACCGAGGCCGACCGCATCCGCACCGACCTGGAGAAGCTGACCGGTAAGCAGGTCCAGCTGAACATCCTCGAGGTCAAGCAGCCCGAGGCCGTCGCCCAGCTGGTCGCTCAGGGTGTTGCAGAGCAGCTGTCCAACCGTGTGGCGTTCCGCCGCGCGATGCGCAAGGCCATCCAGTCGGCCATGCGCCAGCCCAACGTCAAGGGCATCCGGGTGCAGTGCTCGGGTCGCCTCGGCGGTGCTGAGATGAGCCGCTCGGAGTTCTACCGCGAGGGTCGAGTCCCGCTGCACACGCTGCGCGCCGATATCGACTACGGCCTCTACGAGGCGAAGACCACCTTCGGCCGCATCGGTGTGAAGGTCTGGATCTACAAGGGCGACATCGTCGGTGGCAAGCGCGAGCTGACCGCCGCGGCGCCGGCCGCCGACCGTCCGCGTCGTGATCGTCCGTCGGGCACCCGTCCGCGCCGTAGTGGCGCGTCGGGCACCACCGCGACGAGCACCGAGGCCGGCCGGGCCGCCAGCGATGACACGGCGGGCACCCCGGCAGCAGCCGAGGCGCCCGCAGAAACCACGGAGAGCTAGTCATGTTGATTCCCCGCAGGGTCAAGCACCGCAAGCAGCATCACCCCAAGCAGCGCGGCACCGCCAGCGGCGGCACCTCGGTGAGCTTCGGTGACTACGGCATCCAGGCTCTGGAGCACGCCTACATCACCAACCGGCAGATCGAGTCCGCGCGTATCGCCATCAACCGGCACATCAAGCGTGGCGGCAAGGTCTGGATCAACATCTTCCCGGACCGCCCGCTGACCAAGAAGCCCGCCGAGACCCGCATGGGTTCGGGTAAGGGTTCGCCCGAGTGGTGGGTCGCCAACGTCAAGCCCGGTCGGGTGCTGTTCGAGCTGAGCTACCCCGACGAGAAGATCGCCAGGGACGCGCTGACCCGCGCGATCCACAAGCTGCCGATCAAGGCACGCATCGTGACCCGAGAGGAGCAGTTCTGATGGCAGTAGGAGTTTCGCCGGGCGAACTGCGTGAGCTCACCGAGGAAGAGCTCACCACGCGCCTGCGTGAGTCGAAGGAAGAGCTGTTCAACCTGCGCTTCCAGATGGCCACCGGCCAGCTGACCAACAACCGTCGGCTGCGCGTGGTGCGCCAGGAGATCGCACGGGTCTACACCGTGCTGCGTGAACGTGAACTGGGTCTGGCTTCCGGACCTGTTGGTGAGGATTCGTAAGACATGGCAGACACTAAAGGCCCCAACCACACTCCGGCCACCGAGACGCCGCGCGGCCGTCGCAAGACCGCCATCGGCTACGTGGTGAGCGACAAGATGGAAAAGACCATCGTCGTCGAGCTGGAGTCGCGCAAGAGCCACCCGCTCTACGGCAAGATCATCCGGACCACGAGCAAGGTCAAGGCCCACGACGAGAACGGTGACGCCGGTATCGGTGACCGCGTCTCGCTGATGGAGACCCGCCCGCTCTCGGCGACCAAGCGCTGGCGCCTGGTCGAGGTCCTCGAGAAGGCCAAGTAACCTCGACGCCAACGCTTTTGGCATCCAGATCCCCGGTACCGCCACGCGGTGCCGGGGATCTTTGCGTGCGTGCGGTCATTCGGTATCCGGCGTGTCGGACACTGTTTGCCGGAGGGTCGCTGAAGGGTGATTATGCGTTGTATGAGTGGGTATCTGTGCTCGACGTTGTTTTGCTGTGGTTGCATGTGGATGTCGTGTTGTTTCGGTATCAACGAAATCGGTGTCTAGGCGGGCGATCTGACCTAGCATCGCGCTCATGACGTGCAGTTTTGAGGTGGCCGACCAGTCGATGCGGCGGTGTCGCCGTGGCGACAGCCAGGCCGATATGTGCACGTCGTCGCCGGGCTGACAGACGGTGGACACCGCGTCAGCGACCGCGGAAATCCCGACGCCAGAACGCAAGCCGTTCCTGGAGCGCTACTACGACCTGCATCCGGTTTTTCGGGTGACACTGCGTTGGGGACTGATCCTGGCCTTGTTCGTCCTGGCGTTCCACGACTCGGTGATCAGCCTGGCGCACACCACCGCCGCGGGCGGGCTCGGCGGCTACATGTGGACGGTGCCGATCATCTCCGCACTGGTGGCCATCGCCGTCGCGCGGCGGCACCGCAGTGAACTGCCCATCCACGATCGCCAGACCGACATCATCACCGGCGGTATGGCGCTTGTGCTCGCCGTGGTCATCGAGGCCGAACTGCTCGACCGTTATGCGCTGTACTTCCACCTGCTTCGGCTCGACGTCGTGGCGGCCTGGCTGTTCCTGTCCGGTTCGTGCGTCGTGCTTTTCGGGCTACGTCCGGTCACCCGCTTCGCGTGGGTATGGGCGATCCTGTTGATGGCGCTGCCATTGCCCTATTACATCGTTGTCGTGCTGCTGGGTGGCGGTCCATTCGCGGCGGGGGCGGCCAGTCTTCTCGTCGCCGCCACGGGCACCGGCGTTGCGGTGGGCCGGACCTGGCGTCGCGGCCTGATCGGTTCGCTGCGCGCCTGGGTCGTCGGTTTCGCGGTGCTCATCATCATCAAGGTGGCTTTCCCGGATGCGCCCCTGGTCGTCTACCAGCAGGTGCCTGCGGTGACCGCGATCAGCGTGGTCGGGACGTTGATGTTCCTGCAGGCCCGTCGCGGGGCGCCGAAGAAGATTCTCGACCGCAAGGTGGAGCCGCTGGCGGCCAGGCAGGTCTGGGCGGGCGTCCCGGTGGTGGTGGTGACCGCGGTTGCCCTGACGCTGTGTCAGCTGCCGAGCGGAACATCGACCTCGCCGGTCAGCGTTGCTGCGCCGGACCGGTTGGAGCCGGGGCAGGGGCTTGTCGCACCCTACGGGTGGACGGTCACCGAGCAGCAGGAGTTCACCGATGTCGATCGGCTCTACGGTGACGGTGCCCGGCTGATCCGCCAGTACCTCGTTGCAAACGCCGGGACTGCCCGGTGGGACAAGCTTTCCCGGCCGCGCACCCTCGTCGTGGACAGCACGGTGACCCGGCGCCCGTTCAGCCTCGATGTGTATCCGGGCCGGGTGCTGTACGGGCTGACCAGTGCGCGCATCAGCGAGCCACGATATTTCGATCTGGGGCACGGGGTACAGGGCCGGTTGGTCTCGGTGGTCGACGATGACCTTCTGGTGACCTGGAACTCCATCCAGTTCGCCTGGGGAGACAAGGACCTCGCGCAGCGCGTGGCGGTGTTCGCGGTGGACAACCACGACGCGGATGCGCCCTTCCCGACTCCATCGACCAGTGTGGCGTCCAATATCGGGGCGTTGTTCACCCTGTTGTTCCGCGGTAACGGCGTCTTGGATCAGCGCACGCCGGTCTTCAAGGACGAGGACATGCTGCTGAGCTTCACGAGGTCGCTGGTGACGGCCCAATTCTCATGACCAGACCCGACGATTCTCGGGTGACCGACAGATATCCACGCATGATGGGGAGTTCGATGAGTTCAACAGGGGCCGACGCCGAGGTCAGCGACGGCATTCGGGGGATGCCGCGCCTTTTGGCGGTGACCGCCGCCGTCCTGCTCGCCGGCGGGCTGGCGTTACCGGCACTCGCATCGGCCGAACCCGAACCCGGACCCGATGCCCAGACATCGTTGGCGAACTCACCATCGCTGAGCCTGCGCGTCCTCGGTGGTGATCCGACGATCACGCTCTACGGTGCCGAAGGCACGCAGACGGTGTCGATCCCGGTCCAGGCCGGCCTGCTGCCCACCGAACTGAACGTGACCGCGCGGCTGCCGGTCAACGCGCTCGGCGGCACGGTCGAGGTCATCCAGGACGACCGGGTGGTTTCGCGGGTCCCGCTTCCCGCCGATGAGGGCCGGTTTGCGATCCCGCTGATCGGTGCACGGGTCGTCGACAGTGCGGTGACCGTGCAACTGCGCAGTTTCCTCAATGTGCCGGAAGGCAACTGCGTTTTCGAGGCCGACAACCCGCTGCGCCTTGGCGATGCGGAGGTCCGCTATACCGGCCAGGAGGTCGCGCCGATCGCGGTGGCGGACTTCCTGCCGCCGATATTGCGCAAGCTGACGATCTTCGTTCCGCGTGAGCCCTCTTCGGCCGAAGCCGATGCGGCACTGAAGCTTGCCACGGCCACCGTCGCCAGGTACGGCACCCAGCGCATCGAGGTCGAGCTGGTGGAGAACGACGGTGCTGCGGTGCCTGTGCCGCAACCCCTTGAGCGTCAGATCATCGTGCGTGAGGGCGGGGACGCGCGGCTCATGCTGACCGGGACCAACGCGGTGCGTGCGCTGTCGGTCTCGGGTAGTGCCGGCGATCTGGCCAACCAGACCCGGTTGTTGTCCAGTGATCTGTCCCGGCTGGCCGTGCAGTCCGCCGCGGTCGTCGGTCCGCTGTCTGCCGCACCCGTCCTGCCCAGTGACCACACCACGATTCGTGGGCTGGGTCAGCCCGGCGTCAACGCCACCGCGTTGGTCAACCCGCGGGTCGCCATCCCGCTGGACCAGACCCGGCTGGGGCGCGCGGTCCAGGATGTGCGGGTGCACCTGCAGGGCTCCTACACCCCGCTCCCGTCGGGCCTCGCCGGCCAGGTCGTCGTCAGTGTGCGCGGAGAGGTGCTCGACCGGTGGCCGACCGAAGCCGCCGGTGCGATCGATCGCTGGGTGAATGTGCCCAACCGACTGCTGGAGCGATACACGAACCTGGACGTGGAGGTGAACGCCGCGGGCAATACCGGCCGGTGCGGTGAGTTCCAGCCCATCACGCTGACCATCGACGGGGAGAGCGCGGTGGAAAGCGCACCCGCCGATCCGCCGACACCGCTGGGATTCCAATCGTTGCCGCAGGCGCTGATGCCGCGCATCGAGATCGGTGTCGGCGACGGATCCTCGGTGGAGTTCGCCGACCTGCGGCGGGCGGTGTCGATCCTGACCGGCCTGCAGCGGCTCAGCGGCCTGCCCTTCGACACCGCGGTGGTGTCGACCGATGCCGCCATCGCGTCGGCGAACCCGGCGGTCGTGGTGAGCGCCGACGGGTGGGACGCCGGCGACGTCACGTTGCCCGTCGCCGTCAGTTCCGATGGTGTGATCACCGTCGAGAATGTCGACGGCACAGGTAAATCCACCACGCTGGCGCTCGACCCCCAGGTCGGGTTCGGTTCGCTGCAGGCTCTCTACAGCGGGGGCCGGACGCTGCTGGTCGCCACTTCCTCCGATGCACCCGGCGAGTTGGACCGGTTGTTGCAGTGGCTGGACACCGACGTCATGCGCTGGTCCGGCGTGCGTGGCAATGCCCTGATCGCGGTGCCCGGCCGGGATGTCATCCAATTGACCACACCCGAGTCCGCACAGCCGGACGTCGCGGCGGGCGCCGATCGCGGCTCGCGGTACCTGCTCGCGGGTGCGGCCGCGACGGCGGTGGTGGTGATCGGAGCGGCGCTGCTGGTGCTACGTGCGCGCCGATCCCGGGGCGCCGCGGGCCCGTCGTGACGATGTCGCCACGACCTGACGATTGCGGGACCCGGCCGTGAAGGTACGGGAACTCCTCGACGCGCAGACCGTGACCGAGCAGCAGCGCCAGTACGCGCTGGACACGGCGATCAACGGCCTGCGTGATGACGACCCGCGCGCGTCGGCGTCCAAACCGTTGCTCGGCTGGCAGAAGCCGGTGCTGCTCACCCTGCTCGCCGTGATCGTGGCGCTGGCGATCTGGCGGCCGATGCAGACAACGATCGTGCTGATCGGGTTGTGCACGGCCGCCTACCTCGTGACGCTGGGTGACCGGGTGCTGATCTTCCGGCGGGGTCTGGCATCACGGCCGATCGCGGTCCCCGACGATGTCGCCCGTGCCATCCCTGACAGCGAGCTACCGCGCTACACCATCCTGGTGCCCGCCTACAACGAACCGGAGGTGGTCGCCGACCTGATCGGGGCGATGGACGCGCTGGAGTACCCGCGGGACAAGTTGCAGGTACTGCTGTTGTTGGAGGCGGACGATCAGGTGACGATCGACGCCGCCGAGGCGTGCGGCGAATCGGAGATCATCACCATCCTGCTCGTTCCCCCCGCAGACCCCCGGACCAAGCCCAAGGCGTGCAACTACGGCCTGCATTTCGCCACCGGGGATATCGTCACCATCTTCGATGCCGAAGACCTGCCGGAACCGTTGCAGTTGCGCCGGGTCGTCGCGGCGTTCCGTGACCTGCCCGATGACGTGGCCTGCATACAGGCCAAGTTGGTCTACCACAACGGGCATCAGAATCTGCTCACCGCATGGTTCACCGCCGAGTACGGTCTCTGGTTCGGCTACCTGCTCCCCGGCATGATGGTCAGCACCTCACCGATCCCGTTGGGCGGCACCTCCAATCACCTGCGCCGCGACGTACTGGTCGACATCGGGGCATGGGATCCCTTCAACGTCACCGAGGATGCCGATCTGGGATTGCGTATCGCGGCGCACGGGATGCGTACCGCGGTCATCGACTCCTACACACTCGAGGAGGCCAACAGCGACCCGATCAACTGGATCCGGCAACGATCCCGTTGGTACAAGGGCTATCTGCAGACCTGGCTGGTGCACATCCGCAGACCGGTGCAGCTGTACCGGACACTGGGATTGCGCGCCTTCATCCGGTTCACCCTGGTGCTCGCGGGCACACCGATCATCGCGGTGCTCAACCTGTTGTTCTGGTTCATCACCGCACTGTGGTTCCTCGGACAGCCCGCTGTGGTCGGCAGCGTCTTCCCGCCGCTGATCTACTTCCCGGCGCTCGTCGCCATGATCATCGGCAACGTCACCGTGATGTACATGAACATGATCGCGTTGCGCGAGGACGACCGGGCCGACCTGCTCCACGCGGCGCTGACTGTGCCGATCTTCTGGGTGATGATGAGCATTGCCGCCGCCAAGGGGTGCTATCAGATGATCCGGCAACCGTCGTTCTGGGAGAAGACCTTCCACGGACTTGCCGAGAAGCCCGACGAGAAGACCGCTCACGAACAGGTGATCGGGCCGACGTGACGAACCGTCGGCTGAAATTGGCCATCTTCGCGTTGGCCGGGATCGTGTATCTCGGGGTCGGCTGGTGGCTGCAGATCCGGCACGGTTACATCATGGGCGACACGTTGTCCCGGGTGGCGTCGACACAGGCGGTGTTGTTCAGCCGCGATCCGCACCTGGCGGCCATCGGCTTCATCTTCACGCCGGTGGCGGCGCTGGTGCAGATTCCGGCCATGCTGCTCAGCGATATCTGGCCCGAACTTGCTGAACGGGCCTTCTCCGGCACCCTGATGTCGAGTGTGTTCATGGCAGGAGCGGCGGTACAGATCTTCGGCATGGGTGCCGATCGCGGTCTGCCCCGGTGGTATTCGCTGACGATCACCGCACTGTTCGCGCTCAACCCGATGATCGTGTTCTACGGATCCAACGGGATGAGCGAGGCGCCATTCCTCTTCTTCATGACCTGGGCGGTGCGCAGGCTCATCATGTGGATGGCCGACGATGATGTGCACCACCTGGTCACCGCGGGCGGTGTGGCGATGGGATTGGCCTACCTGACGCGTTACGACGCGTTGGCGACCGTCGGCGCAGCCGGTCTGATCGTGGGCGCCACGACGTACCTGCGGGCCAGGACGCGACCGCGGGTGCGGCGGGCCGTTCTCGACATGTTGATCGTCAGCGGACCTGGCGTGATGGCATTCCTCGGCTGGGCTGCGGCGGGCTGGCTGATCACCGGCGAAGCGTTCGCCCAGTTCACCTCCCTATACGGGAACACCGCAATCCTGGAGCAATCCGGTCAGACCGCACCGAACTTCGCCGAGGGCATCGGGTTCGCCGCGGTATGCGTGATGCTGCTGGCCCCGACGTTGGTTCCGCTGCTGCTGTGGGCGACGATGCAGCGTTGGGGCAGGCCCAGCTGGCCGGTCCTGGTGGTGCCGCTGGGGATGTACGGTGCGGTGCTGGGATTCCAAGCGTTCAGCTATGCAAACGGATCGACGTTTCCGTTCCTACGCTTCTTCATCATCGCCATCCCGATGGCGGCGACCCTGGCCGTGCTCGGCGTGCCCGACGGCAGGCTCGCACCGGCGAAACGCCGGGGGCGCCACGCTCCCGGCGACCCCGCTGTCCCCGACGCTCCGGTCGCCCGCCGCCGGTCTCCGGCAACCTATGTCGCGGTCGCCGCGACGCTGGCCGTCGGCATCCCGGTCACGGTGTTCGGGATGGGCCAATCGGACTATGCGCCGCAGGAATACGGACTGGGGGCGGTGCTGAACCCCCAACCCGGCGATGTCAGTGCGCACAAGGCCGTCGAGCACCGCATCGCCCGAACCTTCGGCACCGAGCGGCGCATCGCAGATTTCCTGGACTCCCTCGACCTGCCCGAGAGCTCCGTCATCACCGACACCGTCTACGGATTCGGGGTGCTCGCGGCCACCGACCGGCCCAGGGTGTTCATCATCCCGTCCGATCCGGATTTCACCGAATTGCTCAACGATCCGTCCGGACGTGGCATCAAGTATCTGTTGGCGGTGCCGCCGATCGGCAGAGGTGCATCGGACGCACTCAATCTGCGGTATCCGACGCTGTATGACACCGGCGCCGAAGTGGCGACGCTGGAGCTGGAGATTCCCAATGACGGCGACGGACAGCCCGATTGGCGGTTGTACCGGGTCAACGAGCCGGCCTGAGCGCAATTGCCCGGCGACGTGGCCGGCGCGGGTGTACTCTCCGGTCGATGCCGATCCCCAGGAGGACCGATGACCGCTGAATTCACGGGCAAGATCGCGCTCGATATCCGCGACTCGGAACCGGACTGGGGCCCCTACGCCGCGCCCACCGCGCCAGCGGATGCACCCAATGTGATGTACCTGGTCTGGGACGATATCGGCATCGCCACCTGGGACTGCTTCGGTGGTCTCGTCGAGATGCCGGCGATGAGCCGCCTCGCGGACAAGGGCGTGCGGCTGTCGCAGTTCCACACCACCGCATTGTGTTCGCCGACGCGCGCGTCATTGCTCACCGGCCGCAATGCGACCACGGTCGGCATGGCCACCATCGAGGAGTTCACCGACGGCTTCCCCAACTGCAACGGCCGCATTCCGCGCGACACCGCGCTGTTGTCAGAGGTGCTGGCCGAACGCGGATACAACACCTATGCCGTCGGGAAGTGGCATCTGACGCCGTTGGAGGAATCCAATCTGGCCGCCACCAAAAGGCATTGGCCACTGGGCCGCGGCTTCGAACGCTTCTACGGGTTCATGGGCGGCGAGACCGACCAGTGGTATCCGGATCTGGTGTACGACAACCATCCGGTCACCCCACCGGCCACCCCGGAACAGGGTTATCACCTGTCGAAGGATCTGGCGGACAAGACCATCGAATTCATCAGGGACTCCAAGGCCATCGCGCCGGACAAGCCGTGGTTCACCTACTTGTGCCCCGGTGCGGGCCACGCACCGCACCACGTGTTCGAGGAGTGGGCCGACAGGTACGCGGGCACCTTCGACATGGGGTACGAGAAGTATCGGGATATCGTGCTGGCCAACCAGAAACGGCTCGGCATCGTCCCGGAGGACACCGAGTTGTCGCCGATGAATCCCTACCTCGATGTCACCGGGCCCGGCGGAGAGGCCTGGCCGGCGCAGGACACCGTGCGCCCGTGGGACAGTCTCGACGACGAGGAGAAGCGGTTGTTCTCCCGGATGGCGGAGGTATTCGCCGGTTTCCTGTCCTATACCGATGCCCAGATCGGCCGCGTGCTCGACTATCTCGAAGAGTCGGGTCAGCTCGACAACACCATCATCGTCGTCATCTCCGATAACGGTGCCAGCGGTGAGGGTGGCCCGAACGGATCGGTCAACGAGGTGAAGTTCTTCAACGGGTACATCGACACCGTCGCTGAAAGCCTGCGCTTCTACGACCAGCTGGGCGGACCGCAGACCTACAACCACTATCCGATCGGCTGGGCGATGGCATTCAACACGCCCTATAAACTGTTCAAACGCTACGCATCCCACGAAGGTGGTATCGCTGATAGCGCAATCATATCCTGGCCCAAGGGAATTGAGGCGCACGGTGCCATTCGTGACCACTACATCAACGTCTGTGACGTGACCCCCACCGTGTACGACCTGCTCGGTATCGCCGAACCCGCCGAGGTGGGCGGCATCGTGCAGAAGCCACTTGACGGTGTGAGTTTCAAGTCGGCTCTTGCCGATCCGAACGCGGTGACCGACAAACGCACCCAGTTCTACGCGATGCTGGGTACCCGGGGTATCTGGCACGAAGGCTGGTTCGCCAACACCGTGCACGCGGCGTCGCCGGCGGGATGGGGACATTTCGACGACGACCGCTGGGAGTTGTTCCACATCGACTCCGATCGCAGCCAGTGCCGCGACCTGGCGGCGGAGAATCCCGAGAAGCTGGCCGAACTGCAGGAGCTGTGGTTCTCCGAGGCGGCCAAGTACAACGGTCTGCCGCTGGGGGATCTGAACATCTTCGAGACGTTCGGGCGGTGGCGGCCATTACTCGTGGTGGGTCGCACCACATTCGTCTACTACCCGGACAACGCCGAGGTCGGCCTCGGTGCGGCCCCCGAACTGCGCGGGCAGTCGTTCTCGGTGCTCGCCGAGGTCACCGTGGACTCTGCCGACGCCGCGGGGGTGCTGTTCAAGCAGGGCGCCGGTCACGGCGGGCATGTGCTGTTCGTGCAGGACGGCCGTCTGGAGTATGTCTACAACTTCATGGGTGAAGACGAACAACGGGTGGCTGCGCGGTCGCCGATTCCGTTGGGCAATCACGTGTTCGGCGTCCGATACGAGCGGACCGGCACGGTCGAGGGTAGTCACACCCCGGTGGGGCAGGTATCGCTCTATGTCGACGACACCATCGTCGGTCAGGCCGATGGTGTGCGCACCCATCCGGGCAGCTTCGGGTTGTCCGGCGGCGGGATCAAGGTCGGCAGCAATACCGGGCAGGCCGTCTCCAGCGCCTATTCGGCACCGTTCGCCTTCACCGGCGGAACGATCGCCAGGGTGGTGGTCGACATTTCCGGCACCCCATATCAGGACGCCGAGCGCGAACTCGCCCGGGCCTTCGCCAAGGACTAGCCGGTGCGCCGCAGCATCGCCGTGCTGTGCGTGGCCGGGTGTGCGCTGCTGCCGGCGGGCGGAGCGGTGACGAGTTGTGCGCGGCCGGGCAGCGGGACGCCGGTCGCGGACAGCTCCGACACCCACCCCGGCGGGGTGCACCCCGATGCCACGGCGACGGCCACTTCGGAGCCGCCCGCGGCCGGTGGCCACCCGGACTTCGGCGTGGTCCCGACCCGCGAGCCGATCCGGACCGGCGCGGTGACCTGCCAACCGACCCCGCGCCCGCCGGTGGGGGTGAACGCACGGGTTGCCGACCCTGGCGCGCCGGTACTGACCATTGCGGTGCCTGACGGATGGTCGATGCAGGGCGGGACGGGCGACATCGGTGCGCGCCTGAGCGGGCCCGAGCAGATGTCGGCGACCGTCACCGTCGTCGCAACGATGCTGAGCCCGCAGGCCGCCTTCGCCGACTACGCCGACCGGCTTGCCGCAGGGTCGTCGGTGAGTTCATTGAGCGTGCTGCCGGCCGAACTCTGCGATTACAGCGGGCAGAAGATGACGGGTGTGCTCGCCGACAGTGCGGGGAAGGCGACCGAGTTCGCCGATCGGGTGGTGCACATCCCCACCGGCAGCGGAAACTATCTGGTCTCCGTGCACACCGAATCGCCCACCGGTGTTGCGGCATTCGATGCCGCCAGTGCCGAGCTGACCGGACAGATCGAGGTCAGGATCCCCTGACAGCCGTGCCCGATCAGCCGATCAGCCGATGATGGCCGATGAGGGCGACAGCGCCGGTCAGGGCGGCCGACAACGCGAAGGGTGCGCTGATGTGCCACTTCACCAGCAGCGCCCCGGTCACGGCTCCGGCGAATATCGTCGCGATGGCCGCGAATCGACGATTCCGCAGCACACCGCCACCGCGGGTGGTCCACGTTTCACCGGCCAATGACGCCAGCGTCGAGGTCACCACGACGGTCGTCATATCGGCGACCGCGACAGCGCGGGCCACCATCGCCTGCGAACCCATCACCGCCGCGGTGGCAGCGGCCATCGCGATCTGCAACACCGGGCCGTCCTGGGCGTCCAGTCCGCCCAGTCCGCTCAGTGCGGCAAGTGTCGCCGCTCCGATGGTCAGCAGCACGGTGATCCGGTGCTGCCATCCCTTCGGTCGCGCCCGCAGGACCAACCCTGCCAGAAACGCCGCGGCGGTGAAGGCCGCGAGTGCGATTGCCGGGCCCAGCACCGGTAGGTCGTCGGCGCCGGCCACGCCCATCCCGAGGATCACGATGTTGCCCGTCATGTTCCCGGTGAAAACCCGATCCAAGGCCAGAAAACCGACAGCGTCGACGATCCCTGTCACGTAGGTCAGCGCGATGGTCGCCACCAGTGTCATCCGCTGACGAGGGTCCGTAGACACCATCAGAACAGCAGGACGGCCGCGACGGTGCACAGAATCAGACCGGACATGACGGGCACGAAACATTTCCGGGCCAGCGTCAGCACCGGTACGCGGGCGAAGCCGGCCACCGCCACCAGCGACGACCAGGCGACCAATGTGCCGCCGCCGGACCAGATATTGCCCATCTGACCGATCGCTGCCAGTGTCGAGGGATCGACTCCGGCCGCTCCGCCGAGTGCGCCCGCCAGCGATCCCGTGAGCGGCAGGCCGCTGAAGCCCGAGCCCTCGAGTCCCGCGATGACACCCACGAACAGCACGGTGAAGGCAACCAGGAAGGCGTTGGGCGCGACATTGGCGAGCGCCGCGTTGATCAGGTCGAACAGCAGCGCCGGCCCCTTTGCATCCGTGGGCATTCCGAGAATCTGCGCCGAGAAGTCACCGTTGCCGATGAAGAAGAAACCGGCGATCGGCAGCACGATGCCCATCGCCTTGAAGGCGAATACCAGGCCGTCCACGATATGTGTCGACGAGCTTTCCAGGAATGTCCGCTTGTCGTTGGTGACGCAGGCGGCGAACAGCAGCATCGCCGCGATACCGCCGACGATTCCGGCGGCATCACCACCCTGCAGCGGCGGTACCAGGCTGGTGAACTTGCCCAACAGCAGGTACATGATGAACGAGAGGTAGGCCAACGGGACGATCACCGCGAAAGCCTTGGCCGACAGTGTCTTCGGTGGTGTGGCAGGCTCAGCGGGCGCATCGTCGAGGACGACCGTCGCGGTGGGCGCCGCCGTCCCTGCCGCCCTCGCCGACGCCGTGGCCACGCCGTCAGGCACCGGGGTGGTATCGGGGACCCGACCGCCCACCGAGCGGTCGTCGTCCGGTGCGCCCGCGCCCCCGCTCACTCCGAACTTGTCGGCCTTGTTCTCCCAGGCCACCAGCAGGTCCGGGGATGGTTGCCGCCACGTCCGGCGCTGAGTGACATAGGTGATCGCCAGCGCGAGAAGACCCACGATCAGCGAGAGCACCATCGCCTTGTCGGCGACGCTGTCGGTGTCGACGCCGGCGGCGGTGGCCGAGATCCCCGGAGCGACCTTGATGATGTAATCCGAGGACAGCGCCATGCCCTGACCGGCAATCGCGATCACCATGCCCACCGACAACGGGCTGAGCCCGGCGCGGATCGCCACCGGAATCAGTACCGCGCCCACCAGGGGCACGGCCGGAGTCGGCCAGAAGAACAGTGAGATCACATAGGTCACGATGGCCAGCACCACGAAACTACTTGTGCCCGCTCTCATCACCCGGCGGAACGGGGTCACCATCAGCCGGTCGGCGCCCATCTCGCGCAACGCCCCCAGCATCGCGGTCACGAACGCAATGATCAGGAAGATGTTGAACAACTCGTGGGCGGCGACCAAACTGGCGTTGAAGATCGAGGCCAGTCCCGTCACGATGCTTCCCGAAAAGACCCAGGCGGTAAGCAAAGTCGCGATCACCGACGGCACCAGGATGTTCTTGCGGAGCGCCATCGTCAGCAGGATGACGACGATTCCGGCGAGATAGATCCAATGTGCGGCGCTGAGGTGAATGTCCATCGCGGGTCTTTTCAGTCACAACTGCTCGTGGGCTGTGCAGTTTGATGGGGGAATGCTCGGCGCGTCGGGCCGCGGGGTCAACGCACACAGTGCACATCGGTGTGCGCGCGCTGCTGTGCAACGTGTTCTGACCTTGTCATCTTGATGTCGCGGTGTTGCGCAGAAGTAAAAAGCCGCGGCGACCACCGATCCGGAACGTGCCGTGGTGCGGCCGTGTATGCGCACACCCTGTGCACGGTGACCATGTCCGCGATCACTTTCAGGGCACTGTGTCCCTGGCGGAGGCCACCTCGGGTGGGCCGGGGATGGGACAGTAACTGCGATGACCGATACAGACAGCCGGGCCGAGACGCGATCGTCGGCCCCCGATCCCGGTGGCACGCCGCTGGCCCTGGCGGCGCTGCTGTCCGGGACGCTGGTGGGCACGGTGAGCAACAACATCGTCAACGTGCCGATGGCGGCGATCCTCGCCGATTTCGGCGCACCGCTGGGCAGCGGTGTGTTCGTCGTGGTCGGTTTCCTGCTCACCTTCACGGCGACGATGCCGCTGGTCGGTTGGATAGGGGACCGGTTCGGTAGACGCCGGGTGTACTGCGCCTCCATGATCGCCACCGCGGTCTGTGCGGTGGGTGCGGCGACGGCGCCGTCGCTGGAGCTGTTGATCCTGTGGCGATGCCTCGGCGGAGCCGCCGCGTCGGCCCTGGGGCCCGCCGTTCTGGGACTTCTGACCTGGTTGTTCGCCGGTGATCGGCGCGGCAAGGCGGTCGGGTTGTGGGCGTCGGTGAACGGGATCGGGCAAGCGATCGGCCCGACGATGGGTGGGTTCATCGCCGACGGGTGGGGGTGGCGGTGGGTCTTCGTGCCGCTGGTGCCGGTCGCGCTGGCCGGTCTGATCGGCACGCTGTTGCACATCCCGCGCCATCCGGGCACCCGGATGCACTTCGACGCCCTCGGTGCGTGTGCGCTGACGGTGGGCTCCGGGTTGCTCATTCTCGGGCTCGCGCTGGTCCCGGCGCAGGGCGTATCGCTGATCGTGGTCGGCGCCGTGGTGACCGCCGTGCTGATCCTCGCCTTCTTCGTGTGGCACTGTCTGCGGGTGCCCGAACCCTTCGTCGATGTCCGGCTGGTGGCCGAACCGCGGTTCGTGCGCAGCACGCTGGGTGCGTTCGCCTTCATGTTCAGCCTCGGTGCCACGTTGCTCGCGGTGCCGCTCTACGTCGTCGACCGCGGACGGTCGGGGTCGGTGGCCGGGTTGCTGCTGCTGGCCATCCCGGCCTCGATGGTGATCCTGGGGCCATTGGTCGGCCGGTACCTGGACCGGCTCGGAGCCCGCCGGGTGCTTCGCGCCGGCCTGTGTGTGCTGATCGTCGGACAGGCGCTGCTGGCCGTTGCCGTCGGCCGCGATCTGATCGACACCCCGGCGGGGCCGGCCGGGATCGCCGCGATCCTTGTGGTCATCGGTATCGGCACGGCATTCGTGCAGACGCCCGCCGCCACCGGGGCCACCCGCTCACCGGCCGGCGCGCAGGGCACGGGTCTCGGGCTGTTCAATCTGGTGCGCTTCGGTGGCTCGGCGATGGGGGCTGCCTGGGTGGCGATCGCGCTGGGCTCGCACAGCACGACCGGGTACGTGCTGGCGTTCGCGATGGTGTCCGGGGTGGCGCTGCTGGGTCTGCTCGGTTCGTTCCTCGGGCCGGACCCCACTCCCCAGCGATAGCGCATCAGCGGAAGCTGGCCTCTCGGTCGACGGCGGCGTACACCTCGGTCAACAGATCGAGCCTGATCGCCAGCCACACGGTGAATTGGTTGTCGGGCAGCCGGATGTCCAGACCGATCGTCCGGGACACCCGGTCCAGCTTGGTGAGCATGGTGTTGCGGTGCACATTCAGCGCGCGGGCCGTCGCGTTGACGTTGCCCCCGTTGGCCAGATAACCGGTGAGGAACTCGCGCAGATCCGGCGCCGAGCGAAGCGGGCCGAGGACATCGCTGACCAGTGCACGGCTCTGTTCGGTTTCGGCCACCTCCGCGAGGACGGTGAAGCTGCGCAGATCTTGATAGGAAACGGCACCGGTCAGGTGGAGCCGTCGCGCGATGCCGAGCGCGATGCGCGCCTCGCGGTAACTGCCCGAGACGGCCTGCGCGCCCGAGGCTGGTCTGCTGTAGCACACCGCCACCGCGGCGCCGCGACGATTCTCCAGCTCGCAGGCCATCGCGCCCGCGTAGTGCGCCATCTCCTGGCGGCGGCTGTCGTCCTCCTGCCCGCGCAGCGACCGCACCACCACCAACACGTCGCCGAGGACGGTGACATAGGAACGTACGGCGGGATCGGGTGCGACATTGGCGGCGTAACGCGCCAGGCGCACCATGCTCGCCGTCGGATTGTCCACGCCGTGCGGCACCACCCCCGGGGCGACGAAAACCCCGAAGTGCGAATCGATATCGATGTCGTGGTACTCGGCGCGGGCGCGCATGTCGTGCTCGCTGGAGAAGTGGCCGTGCACCAGTGCCTGGACGAAGTCGCCGCGCGCGCGTTCCTCGGCCTCGTCGACACTGTGCTGGCGCAGCATCTCCGAACCGATGATCGCGGTCGCCTGCTCGGTCACCACGATGTGGCGCGCCAGCTCGTGGGAACCGGGTTCGGAATGCGGAATGACGATGGCAACCCAGCCCTCGAATGCCTTGCCCAGCCGGATCGCGGTGGAGATGGCCGTCCAGCTGGTGCCCAGCGGGTCGTCGAGTTGTTCGACGCGGGTGTCGTGGTGTGCCGACAATCTGGCCGCAGCGGGCAGATCGACGGTGAGCCGCGGCACGATGGACTCGGCGAGGCCGGTGGCGATGTCGGGGGTCAACCCGTTGTGCGCCACGATGTGTCCACGGGCGTCGAGGGCGATCGCCGGGTTGCGGGCGAGATTGGACACCTCGCGGACCAGCATCTGCAACCCGGCCCCGCGATGGAACAGGCCTGCCAACGAGGCGTGCACATGCGTGGCATAGCGCATCACGTGCACTTCTTGGCTGAGTGCACGCTCGGCGAGCAGTCGGTTGAGCGCGGTGAATCCGACCGGGAATCCCATCTCGATCACCACCAGTCCGGCGGGCAGGACGGCCGGGAAGTCCGTGGGCACCGCGCCGTCCACCACCAGCGTGGTCGCTCCGCGCGCCGCCAGTGCGGCCAGCGCGCCGGCGCTGCCGAGCAACGCTTCCGGGCGGGCGTAGACGGCCACCCCGTCGAGCGGTTCGTGGCGGGAAAGAACCTCTGAAAGTGGGAGAACCCAATGCAATTCGCGACCGAGGTGATCCTGTCCGGCGGCCACCCGGGCGCCGGACATCAACGATTCGTCGAGCAGTCCTGCGACGGTCATCCGATCGCCGTGCGGGTGCGCTGGAGTCATATCCCTCATTTCGGCAGTGCGTGACGCATACACCGTGCGGCGGCGGCGCGCTCGACCACGATCACACCGCCGACCGGTCCAACCCTATGTGCAGTTTGACCCCGATGTCGGGTGAAATGCGGACATTGTGACCAGGGCGTGCGGGCGTCCTCCTCGGTAGACATTGACCAGGCGCACCGCCACTCACCGACCGATCACAGGAGTCAGCCGCATGCACCAGATCTACCGGATCACACTCGACGACGCCCTGCCCCTGCTGGCCGCAGGCCGGGCGAAGGCAGAGGAGATCGGCGTCAAGCAGACCCTGTGCATCTGTGACGACGGAGGCAATGTGCTTGCCCTGCATCGGCTTCCCGGCGCTCGGTTGACCGGTGTCGATATCGCCATCGCCAAGGCGTTCACTGCCGCCGGCCATGAGCGCGCGACGCACCTGTTCAACGAGGCGCCCGACGGGCCGGCACTTCCGGGCAACGAGGCATTCGGCATCAGCCACATGCTGCCCGGCAAGTTCGCGGTATTCGTCGGCGGGTTCCCGTTGGTGTTCGACGGGCAGATCGTCGGTGGTGTCGGCATCAGCGGCGGCAACGGTGCGCAGGACAAGGCGGTCGGCGCCGCCGTCCTCGCCGAATTCGAGGCACTCACCGCGGCCGTCGGCACCCGCTGAGCCGCACTGTGCAGCATGACTCGTCCCGTCCGTCATCGGCGGTGATGTTGTCCATGTCGCAACCGCGACCACCTGGCTAACGTCGCTGGAGCAGAGCGCAATTCGCAGTGCAGCGACGTTTTGCAGCCCCACCACATTGTCAGACATCGGCACCCGTCGGCGTCTGCACCGCACATCGAAAGGACGCCAAGCATGACTGAACTGTTGGGCCGCGAGGAGTTCCGCGCCGAACTGGAGAACGCCATCAAGGGCCGCGAGGCCAAGAACGCCTCGTTCTCCAAGGCGTGGGCCGAGGGGCAGCTGCAGCGCCACCACTTCGCGCGCTGGGCCGAGAACCACTTCCATTACGTCGGTCCGTTCGCCGACTACCTGGCCAACATCTATGCCAACACCCCCGACGAGTACACCGGTGCAAAGGATTTCACCTTGCAGAACATGTACGAGGAGGAACTGGCCGACATCCGCCACACCGACCTGCTGATCAAGTTCGGGGAGGCCTGCGGCACCACCAAGGAACGCATCGAAGACCCGAACAACATGAACGCGATCACCCGCGGACTGCAGTCCTGGTGCTACGCGGTGTCGGCGCGTGAACACTTCGTGGTGGCGACCGCAGCCCTGGTGGTGGGTCTGGAGTCCCAGGTGCCCAGCATCTACACCAAGCAGATCGTGCCGCTGCGCGAGGTGTACAAGTTCACCGAGGATGAGATCGAGTTCTTCGACCTGCACATCACCTCCGATGTGGTGCACGGCGAGCGCGGCTATCAGATCGTGCTCGACCACGCCGACACCCCGCAGCTGCAGCAGCGCTGCCTGCAGATGGTGCGCTGGGGTGCCGAGATGCGGTTCTCCTACACCAAGGGGCTCTACGACACCTACGTCGCACCGGAACTGGAGCCGGCCGCGGTCTGACCGGTATCGGCGCGNCGCGCCGAACCGACAGAAAGGGAAAGCACATGTGGACAGCTGTGGCCACCATGAAGGACCTCACCAGGCGACGCAAGCTGCGGGTCGAGATCGACGGCCGGGCCGTCGCGCTGTTCCAGGCCGATGGCCGGGTGTACGCCTTCGCCGATCTCTGCGTGCACCAGGATCGTTCGCTGTTCAAGGGCACCCTGTTACACGGAAAGGTGATCTGCCCGGGGCATCAGTGGCAGTTCGACCTGGAGACCGGTTACGAGGCTGATCAGGATCTCTGTCAGCCGACCTTCCCGGTGCGCATCGACGACGACACCGTCTACATAGACATGGCACCGGCACGGCACGCCGAGGCGAGCACCGGTGAGGGGGCACGAACATGACGCCGCACACCATCGTCACCGTCGGTGCCGGCCAGACCGCGGCGGTGGCCGCGCGCAACCTGCGCCGGCACGGATTCGACGGCCGGATCCTGCTCATCGGTGACGAGCCGTATGCCCCTTACCAGCGACCGCCGCTGTCCAAGGAGTTCCTCGCCGGCACCGAGACCGCGGACTCCCTGTGGATCCTGCCCGAGAAGTGGCGTGCGGCGCACGATGTCGAGCTGCTCACCGGGACGACGGTGACCAGGGTCGACGCCACCGCGCGCCGCGTCGAACTCGCCGGTCACCGCCCGATCGTCGCCGACACCGTGCTGTTTGCCACCGGCGGCAGCCCGCGAAGGCTCACGGTCCCCGGCCCGCGACCCGACCTCGTGCACTACCTGCGCAGCCTCGACGACGCCACCCGACTCGCGCCGCACCTGCGCCCCGGTCGCCGGTTGGCGATCATCGGCGCCGGATTCATCGGCCTCGAGCTCGCGGCCACGGCTGCCACGGCCGGTGTTGCCGTGGCGGTCCTGGAGGCCGCGCCGGTGCCCCTGGCCGCCGCCCTCGGTGCCGACGTGGGCATGCTGATCACCAACCTGCACCGTGACAACGGTGTCGACGTGCGCACCTCGGCGCCGGTGACCGACATACGCACCACCACCGACTCGGTGCTGATCAGCAGCGGCGCGGCGCCCGAGGAATTCGACGCGGTAGTGATCGGGATCGGCATCACACCCAATACCGCCGCGGCGCTGGCCTCCGGCATCGTCGTCGATGACGGGATCGTGGTGGATGCCGCCGGCCGTTCGACCGTGCCGCACGTTTACGCCGCCGGCGATGTCGCACAACGATTCTCGCGTCGGGCGGGTCGGCACGTCCGGATCGAACACTTCGACAATGCCAGTCGCCAGGGGGTGGCCGTCGCAGGGGCGATGCTGGGCCGTGACGCGGTCAACGACGACCCGCACTGGTTCTGGTCGGATCAGTTCGGCCGCAACATCCAAGGCCTCGGCACCATCCGGGGCACCCCGGTGCTGCGCGGTGACCGCGAGGGCCTGGACTTCACCGCTTTCTATTTCGACGGTCCCCGGTTGTGCGGCGCACTCAGTATCGAGCGGGGTGAGGACATCTCGGCGGCCCGCGAACTGCTCGGCAGGCAGATCGCGCCCGAGGTACTCGGTGATGAAGACGTCGACCTCCTGGATCTGGCCTACAGCGACGAGATCGACGACCACGACGAGGAGGTATCGGCATGATCGAGGGTTGCAATTTCATCGGCGGGGCGTGGGTGCCTGCCCGGTCCGGTGCCACCTTCACCCGGGTGAATCCGGCCGATCCGACCGACATCATCGGGACCTTCCCGGCGTCGAGCGCAGCGGATGTCGCCGCCGCCGTCGACGGGTTGGCTCACGCGGCCGCGGAATGGGCGCAGACGGCTCCCGAACGCCGCGCCGCCATCCTGGAAGCCGCTGCCGCGCAACTGGAATCCAACCGTCCTCAGTTGATCGACGAACTGGTGCGCGAGGAGGGCAAGACCCGCGCCGAGGCCGCGATGGAGGTCGGCCGTACGCCGTCCAATCTGCGGTTCTACGCCGCCGAGGCAACCCGCGTCTGTGGTGTCACACTGCCTGGCGCCGGTCCCGACCTGGTGTACACGCTGCGCGAGCCCGTCGGCATCGTCGGGGCGATCACGCCGTGGAACTTCCCGCTGAACATCCCGTCCCGCAAGCTCGGACCTGCGCTGGCGGTCGGTGATCCGGTGGTGTTCAAGCCTTCCGAGCTGACCCCGCTGATGGGCCAGCGACTGGTCGAGGCCTTGCTCGCCGGTGGTCTGCCGCCCGGTGCGATCGCGCTGGTGCAGGGCGACGGCGTGGCCGGCGCCGCCGTCGCCGCCGATCAGCGGGTCGCGGCCATCACCTTCACCGGATCCACCGGTGTCGGCCGGGCCATTCACGCGCAGGTCGGCCCCCATCGCCGGGTGCAGTTGGAGATGGGCGGCAAGAATCCGGTGATCGTCGCCGCGGATGCCGACCCGCAGCGGGCCGCGGCCCTGATCGCCAAGGGGGCGTTCGGACTGTCCGGCCAGGCGTGCACCGGAACCAGCCGGGTGATCGTCACCGACGCCAACCACGATGCCGTGGTCGATGCTCTCGTGGCGCGCGCAGAGGCGATGAAGGTGGGGCCAGGCGCCGAACCCGGTATCGACATGGGCGCGCTTGCCAGCGCCGCACAGTTCGAGAAGTTCCGGTCCTATCTGCAGGCGGGCGTCGCCGAGGGTGCCGTGTTGCGTTGCGGCGGTGAGGCCGTCACCCCGGGCGGGGAGCCCGGCGGCTACTTCGTCCGTCCCGCCGTCTTCACCGAGGCCAGGCCCGGGATGCGGATCGTGGACGAGGAGGTGTTCGGTCCGATGGTGGCCGTGCAGCGCGCAGCGGATCTCGACGACGCGATCGAACTGGCCAATGCCACCGAGTTCGGGTTGTCCGCGGCGATCGTCACCGATGATCTGGCTGTCGCCCAGCGGTTCTCGCGGCGGTCCAAGACCGGCCTGGTCAAGATCAACCAACCCACCACGGGAATGGCGATGAACGCGCCGTTCGGTGGCTACAAAGCCTCGTCGGGCGGCACCTTCAAAGAACAGGCGGGTGCGTCGATGCTGGAGTTCTACCTCAACGAGAAGACCGTGTACCTGACCGCCGGCACACCTAGGACGGGAGCGTCATGACCGAACAGATGCAGGAAGCTTCAACGGAATTCGTCCGGGTGGCCCGGTCGGGTCAGGTTCCCGAAGGAATCGTGCGCCGGTTTTACGCCGGCGAGCACGAATTCGCGGTGGCCCGGCTCCGCGGTAAGGCCTATGCCACCTCCAATTACTGCACGCACCTCGATTGCCTGCTCTCTTCGGGCAAACTGCGCGACGACGGTATCGGGTGTTCTTGTCACGGAAGCGCTTTCGACCTGGAGACCGGGGAACCGATAAGTCCGCCGGCGACCGAGCCGATCAAGACCTTTCCGTGCCAGGAACGCGACGGTGAGATCTTCGTCGGTGTGACCCCGGGAGAGGCGCCCGCCGGCCCTACCCGCCGCGCCCGCCGGGACGTCTGATGGCCGACGCGGCGCGCCCGCCGACCCTTTCCGGCGCGGGCATGGTCAGCTCCAGTCACCCGGCGGTGAGTCTGGCCGGGGCGCGGGTGCTCGCCGACGGCGGTAACGCCGTGGATGCGACACTGGCCATGGCCTCGATGTCGTGGCTCACCCTGCCCGGACAGTGCGGTATCGGCGGTGACGCCTTCGCCGTGGTCCGCGAGCCCGACGGCCGGGTCTGGACGGTCAACGGATCGGGCTTCGGCCCGGACGGCGGGACGGCGGAGTTCTATGCAGAACAGGGATATTCGGCGATACCGCTGGATGGTCCGTTGGCGGTCGCCGTGCCGGGTGCCCCGGCGGCACTTGCCACGCTGCACCGCGTCGGTGCCACCCGTGAGCTGTCGGCACTGTGGGCACCTGCGGCACGGATCGCCGACGATGGCCTGCCGTGCTCGGCGCGCACCGCCGGTGACGTCGCCATCGCATCAGCTGCCATCGGCAGCGACCCGGGGTTGTCGGCGGTCTACGCCCGCGATGCGATCCCGGCGCACGTCGGGCACCGGCTGGCGCAGCCGGACCTGGCCACCACCATCCGCGCCCTGGCGCTGGATCCGGACGGCTTCTACACCGGTCAGTTCGCCGAACGGGCGATCGCCGCACTGCGGGACGGCGGTGCGCCGTTCAGCGGCGACGAGTGGGCCGCGGGTGCCGTGCTCGGCGTCGAGCCCGCGCTCACCGGTCGCTACGCCGGTGCCACCGTGCACCAGACGCCGCTGCCGACTCCCGGGTGGATGGTGCTGCAGCAGGCCGCGCTGTGCGACGGCGTGGTCGGTTTCCAGGGGTGGCTCAGCAGCGCGGCCATCGACCGGCTGGCTCGTGCCGCGCGGCTGGCCTTCGCCGATCGTTTCGAGTTGTGTGGAAGTGACAATGCCGGCGCCGCCTATGTTCTCGGTGCGGAGCGACTCAGCCTGCAACGCCGCGACCTCGATGAACGCACCGAGGCGCGTGGGCCGATATCGGTGGGCGCGGGGGACACCACCTCGACGGTGGCCGTCGACGCCGACGGACGCGCCGTCAGCTTCATCCACTCGCTGGCATTCACCTTCGGCGCCAAGTTCACGGTGCCGGGCACGGGCGTGGTCCTCAACAACCGGCTGGGCCGCGGCGCCTACCTGATCCCGGGGCACCCGAACGAAGTCGCACCGCGGCGCAAACCGCTGCACACCCTGAACGCCTGGGTCGTCACCGACGACAGCGGCGGGCTGCTGCACGTCGGGAACACTCCCGGCGGCGATGGTCAGGTGCAGTGGAACATGCAATTGCTCTCCCATGTTCTCGATCACGGACTCGATGCCGCCGAAGCGGTTGCCGCACCGCGGTTCACCGTGTTCCCCGGCTCCGACGCCGACGTCCTCGGCGCGCCCGACGAGCTGCGCGTCGAGTCTTCGGTGTCGGCGGCGGTCCGTGCCGAGCTGACCGGTATGGGCCATCGGGTGGTGCTACAGCCGGAATGGGGCGCCGGTGGCAGCGCCCAGCTGATCTCGCTGGATGATCGCGGCGTCCTCAGCGGCGCTGCCGATCCCCGCCAGGAAGGCGTGGCGCTCGGTGTCGAATGACGAAGCGCCACCACCGCAGGGCGACTATGTGCCGGCGGTGCTGCACGCCGGGATCGTCTACACCGCTGGCATGACGCCGCGCCGTAAAGGCGCGCTTCAGGTGTCGGGTACGGTCGGCGCCGATGTCGACGTCGACACCGCCTATCGGGCCGCCGGGTTGGCTGTGCGTAACGCGGTGGCCGCGGTGCGGGCGGTGCAGCCGGACGGTACGGGCGATATCCGCTGTCTGCAGATGACGGTGTACGTGTCATGCACTGCCGACTTCACGTCGTTGACCGCGGTGGCCGACGGTGCGACGGCAGCGCTCACCGAGGTTCTCGGCCCGGGAAACAGACCGGCTCGCAGTGCGATCGGGGTGGCATCGCTACCGTCGGGAGCTCCGGTGGAAGTGCAACTCATCGCCGCGGTGGGCTAGCGAGACGGTCATGATCGCACAACCGTGCGCGGCGCGCAGCGATATGGATCATCGGCTTCATATCTGGACACTGTGCACGGCTGACCGGTTGTGCCGTGTGCCTTTTCGGGATTGCCGCAGGGACAGGTACTGGTCAGAATCAGGGTCTGCACGGCGCCTGGGCTGCAGCGGTGCACACCGCGCGTCCCGCCGCGGTGGTGCAGCACTGCACTATGGTTCCGGCGGGTTCGACTGCTGTTGAAAGCTTTTCGGATCGCCACACCGTGGCGCTCGGTTCCAGGAAGGTTCTCTGAGGTGACTCTCGCCCACTATTGCTATCTGCTCGGACTCGTCGCGCTCATCATCACCGTCATCGCGAAGAAGAACGTCGTGGCACCCGCGCTGCTGGCCACCTTCGTCACCGCGACGGCCTTCGGAGGCAATATCACCACCGGTCTGGCGGCGTTGTTCAACGCCGCCATCGTCGGTACCCGTGAGCTGTTACCGATCTTCCTGGTGATCGCTCTGGTCACTGCGATGCTGGGAGCGGTACGCCGCGCGGGTGCCGACGCGCTGATGATCGCACCCCTGCGTGCACTGTTTCGCAACGGACACACTGCTTATGTCGTGCTGGCGATCGTGACTTTCCTGCTTTCGCTGTCCTTCTGGCCGACCCCGGTCCTGCCGTTGATCGCGGCGATCCTGCTGCCCGCGGCCGTACGGGTGGGTTTGCCGCCCTTTGGTGCGGCGTTGGCGATCGCCATCACCGGTCAGGGAATGGCCCTCAGCTCGGACCTCATCATGGGTGTGGCCCCCTCGTTGTCGGCCGACGGTGCCGACGTGTCAGCCGGATCGATCGCGATCCGCGCCACCATCATCGCGCTGATCGCCGGTGTGGCGGCCCTTACCGTCGCCTACTTCCGCGACGTCCGAACCAGAATGCTCACCCCCGCTGCGGCCGCGGCTGTGGTCCTTCCGGTCCAGGCCGCGGCAGAGGGCGGTGCAACCGACGATGTCGCGAGTGCGGCGACCGACCCGGCCGCAGTCCGCGTCGCCACCGAAGCCTCGGATCTGCAACGTGTTCCGGGTGCCGCTCGAGCCATCGCCGTGGCGATTCCGACGCTGTTCGCAGCCTTGCTGCTGTTCATGCTGCTCGGCCGGTTCACCGACTGGTTGCCCGACATCGACGAAGGATTGGGTGCCCCGTTGGTGGGTGGTACGGCGGCGCTGGCATTGGTAGCGGTGTCCGTCATCTCGGTTCGTCGCGGTTGGCTGGCCGAGGTGGGCGACCACTTCACCGACGGAATCGCCTTCTCGTTCCGCACCATGGGAATGGTCATTCCGGTGGCGGGCTTCGTCTATATAGGGCTGTCGGACTACTCGGGGACCATCCTCGGCCTGCCCGAGGGCAGCGCGGCACCGGCTTTTCTCCTCGACGCGGTGTCCAGAGTGCAACCGCTGATCCCGGCGATACCCGTCCTCGCGGCGTTTGCGATGTTGGTCATCGGCATGGTGATCGGCCTCGACGGCAGCGGTTGGCCGGGACTTCCGTTCACCGGTTCGCTCGCCGCCTCGTTGGGAGAGAGTTCGGGAGCCGATGTGGCGACCCTGGCCGCGATCGCCCAGAACGGCGCGAGTTGGACCGGTGGTGGGACCTTGGTGATCTGGTCCTCGCTGATCGTGGTGGCAGGCCTCACCGGAGTGTCGGTGATAGATCTCGCCCGACGCCTGTTCGTACCCGTCATAACAGGACTGCTGGTGGCGACATCCGTTGCTGCAGTGGTGATGTTGTGACCGCCGCATGCGGTCGGACAGCTGGGTCCCCCGTGGTGGATACCGCGGAGAACGTCCGATCCGGACGGATCAGTGCTCGCGAGGTGGTGGCCGAGGCACTGCGCACTATCGAGACCGCCGACCCCGAACTCAATGCCTTCGTGCATGTGGATCGCGATGGCGCCATGGCAAGGGCCGAGGAGATCGACCGGATCGTGGCCGCCGGTGAGGATCCGGGTCCGCTCGCCGGTGTACCGATGGGCGTGAAGGAGTTGCACGCGGTGGCCGGCTGGCCCTACGCGATGGGGAGTCGGCTCTATGCGGAGCGGATCGCCGATCACACGACCACACTTGTGAGCCGTGCGGTGGTCGCAGGTGCGATTCCCGTCGGGGTGACCACCTCGCCGGAGCTCGGCCGGGCGTCCTTCACCGCGTCCCCGCTGCACGGAGTGACCCGCAACCCGTGGAATCTGCGGTTGACGCCCGGCGGTTCCAGCGGTGGATCTGCGGCGGCGGTGGCCGCCGGGATGGTGCCTTTCGCCACCGGAACCGATGGCGCGGGGTCGTTACGGATTCCGGCCGCCTACTGCGGGCTCGTCGGGTTCAAGGCGACCTACGGTGTGGTCCCGCGCGGGCCGCGACATCGCGGGGTCGCCGACAACGATCATTTCGGGGTGCTGACCACCACGGTCCGCGATACCGCAAGGGTGCTCGATTGTGTGACCGGCCTCGATCCTGCTGACCGCGCGTCGGTTCCCGCCCCACGGATGCAGGCGGCATTGGATCAGGTCGACCTGCGTGGCCTGCGGGTGGCGTTCCTGCCCACGCTCGGTGGTGCGCCGTGCGATCCCGAGGTTGCGGCGGTGGCCGAGGCTGCCGCGCAGCGGTTTTTCGTGGCCACCGGCGCGGTTCGGGTGAGCGTCGAGGTCCCGATCGATCCGGACTGTGCCGCGGCATTTCGGGTGCTGTCGGCACCGGATGTGTACGCCGCCGTTGCCGCGGCAGGCGCCGGTGACCCCGGCGACCTCGAGGTGGACGCGTCGGTGCGCCGCTATGTCGACGCGGCGCGGGAGCTGACCGCGCCGGCGCTGCTGCAGGCGCACGAAACGCGGGCCAGGCTGGTGGAAGCCACGGCCGGCGCATTCGAGCAGATGGACCTTTTGCTGACCCCGTCGACGCAGGTACCCGCGTTCGAGGCGGAGGGACCGATGCCGACCGAGATCGACGGCCGCGCGGTCGACCACTGGGGCGCGCTCGCGGTGACCTACCCGTTCAACCTGACCGGCCAACCGGCGATCTCGGTCCCGGCCGGCTGGGCCGGCGGTGCACCGTGCGGTCTGCAGATCGTCGGTGCTCGACACGCCGACGCCCTGGTGCTGGCCGCCGCGCACGCCGTCGAGCTGACCAACGGCCGCTGACGTGCGAATTCGGTGCGGTTTCGTGCCACCGGCGCACGTAACCGCACCGGAGTCGGCGGCGCATCGGCGGCGATTTGGTGCAAAGCACGTGCTCACCTAGTATGTAGGGGTTGCCTCGGGCAGACCTCGGCTGGCTTGTGCAGTTTTCCTGTCAGCCCTGCGTGCCCTGAAGTGACAAAGACCGCGTACGTCCAGGTCGGTATCTGGCGTGCATACAAAACCAGGTCAGGAGATCGAGTGATTCAGCAGGAATCGCGGCTCAAGGTCGCCGACAACACGGGTGCCAAGGAAATCTTGTGCATCCGGGTGCTCGGTGGCTCGTCGCGGCGCTATGCGGGTATCGGCGACATCATCGTCGCGACCGTCAAGGACGCCATCCCCGGCGGCAACGTCAAGCGTGGCGATGTCGTCAAGGCAGTGGTGGTGCGCACCGTCAAGGAACGCCGCCGCGCCGACGGCAGCTACATCAAGTTCGACGAGAACGCCGCCGTCATCATCAAGAACGACAACGACCCGCGCGGCACCCGCATCTTCGGGCCCGTCGGTCGTGAGCTGCGCGAGAAGAAGTTCATGAAGATCGTTTCGCTGGCCCCGGAGGTTTTGTAATGAAGGTGCACAAGGGCGACACCGTGCTCGTCATCTCCGGTAAGGACAAGGGCGCCAAGGGCAAGGTCATCGAGGCCTACCCGACCCGCGAAAAGGTTCTGGTCGAAGGTGTGAACCGGATCAAGAAGCACACCGCGCAGTCGCAGAACGAGCGTGGTGCCTCCTCGGGCGGCATCGTCACGCAGGAAGCGCCGATCCACGTCTCCAACGTCATGGTCATCGACTCCGATGGCAACCCGACCCGCATCGGCTACCGCGTCGACGAGGAGTCCGGCAAGAAGGTCCGGGTCTCCAAGCGCAACGGCAAGGACATCTGAGAATGACCACAGTAGAAAACTCCGCCAAGGTTCAGCCTCGGCTGAAGCAGCGCTACCGCGAAGAGATCAAGGACGCGCTCAACAAAGAGTTCGACTACGCCAACGTGATGCAGATCCCGGGCGTGGTCAAGGTCGTCGTGAACATGGGTGTCGGTGACGCCGCCCGCGACGCCAAGCTGATCAACGGTGCTGTCAACGACCTCGCGCTGATCACCGGTCAGAAGCCGGAAATCCGCAAGGCGCGTAAGTCCATCGCCCAGTTCAAGCTTCGTGAGGGCATGCCCATCGGTGCCCGCGTCACGCTGCGTGGCGACCGGATGTGGGAGTTCCTGGACCGCCTGGTCTCGATCGCGTTGCCGCGTATCCGCGACTTCCGTGGCCTGAGCCCCAAGCAGTTCGACGGCAGCGGCAACTACACCTTCGGCCTTTCCGAGCAGTCGGTGTTCCACGAGATCGACGTGGATTCCATCGATCGCCCCCGTGGCATGGACATCACCGTCGTCACCTCGGCGACGAACGACGACGAAGGCCGTGCGCTGCTGCGCGCTCTGGGCTTCCCGTTCAAGGAGAACTGAGCAATGGCAAAGAAGGCTCTGGTCAACAAGGCCAACAAGAAGCCCAAGTTCGCAGTGCGCGCCTACACCCGGTGCAACCGGTGCGGTCGTCCCCACGCGGTGTTCCGCAAGTTCGGCCTGTGCCGTATCTGCTTGCGGGAGATGGCGCATGCGGGCGAACTGCCCGGTGTGCAGAAGTCCAGCTGGTAACCAGCATTCATTACTGATTAACACGGTAGGCCCTGACTGGGAACCGCCGCGAGGAAGGTGAACCGGCTGTCATGACGATGACCGATCCCATCGCAGACTTCTTGACTCGTCTGCGTAACGCCAATTCGGCGTATCACGACGAGGTGACTCTGCCCCATTCGAAGATCAAGGCCAATATCGCCGAGATCCTCAAGGCCGAGGGCTACATCTCCGATTACCGCACCGAGGATGCTCGGGTCGGCAAGGCACTTGTGGTGCAGCTCAAGTACGGCCCGAGCCGTGAGCGCTCCATCGCAGGCCTGCGCCGGGTCAGCAAGCCCGGTCTGCGGGTCTATGCAAAATCCACCAATCTGCCCCGGGTGCTCGGCGGCCTGGGCGTGGCGATCATCTCCACGTCCTCAGGCTTGCTCACCGACCGCCAGGCAGCTCGATCGGGCGTGGGCGGCGAAGTCCTCGCGTACGTCTGGTAGGGGGACGAGAACATGTCGCGTATTGGAAAGCAGCCGGTTCCGGTTCCTGCCGGAGTCGACGTCACCATCGACGGCCGCAACGTCTCGGTGAAGGGCCCCAAGGGCACCCTGACCCTGGACATCGCCGAGCCGATCGAGGTCTCGCGCAACGACGAGGGCGCCATCGTGGTGGCCCGTCCGGACGATGAGCGGCGCAGCCGTTCGTTGCACGGGCTGTCCCGCACCCTGGTGGCCAACCTGGTCACCGGCGTGACCGAGGGCTACACCCGCAAGATGGAGATCTACGGTGTGGGCTACCGCGTCGCGCTCAAGGGCGCGAACCTGGAGTTCGCACTCGGCTACAGCCATCCGGTCCTCATCGAAGCGCCCGAGGGCATCACGTTCGCGGTCGAGACACCCACCAAGTTCTCGATCACGGGTATCGACAAGCAGAAGGTCGGCCAGATCGCCGCGGTGATCCGTCGTCTGCGTCGCCCCGACCCGTACAAGGGCAAGGGCGTTCGCTACGAGGGTGAGCAGATCCGCCGCAAGGTCGGAAAGACAGGTAAGTAACCCATGGCTACCACGAAGACCGAAGCTCCCACCCGGAAGCCGGTGGGGCAGAACATCTCCGAGACCCGTCGGAACGCCCGCATCCGCCGTCACGCGCGTCTGCGCAAGAAGGTCGAAGGCACCGCGGATACTCCGCGCCTCATGGTCAACCGGTCGGCACGTCACATCCACGTGCAGCTGATCGACGACCACGCCGGCGTCACCGTCGCGGCGGCCTCGTCCATCGAGCCCGATGTGCGTGCCGTCGAGGGCGACAAGAAGGCACAGAGCGTGCGGGTCGGTCAGCTGATCGCCGAGCGCGCCAAGGCTGCCGGAGTCGAGGCGGTCGTGTTCGACCGTGGCGGCTACACCTACGGTGGCCGGATCGCCGCGCTGGCGGATGCCGCGCGCGAAGGCGGGCTGAAATTCTGATGACTGACAACGAGAGGACTGCATGATGGCCGACCAGGCTGGCGCCGGTTCGGCGCAGGACAATCGCGGTGGCCGCGGCGATCGTGGCGGCCGAGGCCGCGACGATCGCGGTGGCCGCGGTCGCGGCGATGACCGTGGCGAGAAGAGCAACTACATCGAGCGCGTCGTCACCATCAACCGCGTCTCCAAGGTGGTCAAGGGTGGTCGGCGTTTCAGCTTCACCGCGCTGGTCATCGTCGGTGACGGCAACGGCATGGTCGGTGTCGGTTACGGCAAGGCCAAGGAAGTTCCGGCCGCCATCGCCAAGGGCGTCGAAGAGGCTCGCAAGAACTTCTTCCGGGTTCCGCTGATCGGCGGCACCATCGTCCACCCGGTTCAGGGTGAGGCCGCAGCGGGCGTCGTCATGCTGCGTCCGGCCAGCCCCGGTACCGGTGTCATCGCCGGCGGTGCGGCGCGCGCGGTGCTGGAATGCGCCGGTGTGCACGACATCCTGGCCAAGTCGCTGGGCAGCGACAACGCGATCAACGTGGTGCACGCCACCGTTGCCGCGTTGAAGATGATCCAGCGTCCCGAAGAGGTGGCGGCCCGTCGCGGTCTGTCCATCGAGGACGTCGCCCCGGCCGGCATGCTCAAGGCCCGCCGCGAGGCCGAGGCCGTGGCGCTCGCCTCGGCTCGTGAAGGAAGCGCATAGTCATGGCAGAGCTCAAGATCACCCAGGTGCGCGGCACCATCGGTGCACGCTGGAAGCAGCGCGAAAGCCTGCGGACCCTCGGCCTGCGGAAGATCCGCCAGTCCGTCGTCCGTGAGGACAACGCCCAGACGCGCGGTCTGATCAAGACCGTGCATCACCTCGTCACGGTTGAGGAGGTCTAGGACGATGAGTGTTATCAAGCTTCACGACCTGAAGCCGGCCCCGGGCAGCAAGACCGCCAAGACCCGCGTCGGTCGCGGCGAAGGCTCCAAGGGCAAGACCGCCGGCCGCGGTACCAAGGGCACCAAGGCCCGCAAGAACGTCCCCGCGACGTTCGAGGGTGGCCAGATGCCGATCCACATGCGGCTGCCGAAGCTCAAGGGCTTCCGTAACCGCTTCCGGGTCGCCTACGAGGTCGTCAACGTCGGCGAGATCGCCAAGGCGTTCCCGCAGGGTGGCACCATCGGTGTCGACGAGTTGGTCGCCAAGGGCCTGGTTCGCAAGAACACCCTGGTGAAGGTGCTCGGCGACGGCAAGCTGACCGTCAAGGTCGACGTCACCGCCAACAAGTTCAGCGGCAGCGCCCGCGAGGCCATCACCGCCGCAGGCGGTTCGGCCACCGAACTGTAAACCACGCTCCACGTCAGAAGGCCCCTGCGTCGGCAGGGGCCTTTTGCGTTGTCGGCCGATATGTACGTGGGCTCAGTCAGGCTGCGGCACGCCGTTGGCCGGCTGAAGCCAGGTAGCTCTGCGGGCCTGTGTGGGTACGTGGGGTCAGCGAGATCGTGTTGGGTCACTGGTCGGCTGAAGTCAGGTAGCCGGCGCCGTCGACGTTTCACACTCGGCGAACCCGCCGAACCGAAGGCCGCCGGTAGGCTCTAAAGATGTTCGGACTGCTGACCAATCTGCCCGGCCTGCTGCCTGACGCGGAGGATGTCCGCGACCTGATCCGCAAGGTCGACACCGCACGCCACAACGGCGTTCCGCGCGGCTGTGTGCTCGAACTCGATCTCCAGCTCGCCCCGCCGGAGACCGTGGGGTTCGACCCGTTGATGCTGATCAACCTGGGCGGCAAACCACTCACGCTGCGCCAGGCCGTGGCTGCCATCCATCGCGCCGCCGAGGACGACAGGGTCGCCGGGCTCATCGGTCGCGTCCAACTGGGTGCCGCGCCGCCCGGACCGATCCAGGAGCTGCGCGATGCCATCCTGGTCTTCGCCGCGGCCAAGCCCACCCTGGCCTGGGCCGAGACCTATCCCGGAACGCTGTCGTACTACCTGGCCTCGGCGTTCGGTGAGGTGTGGATGCAGCCGTCGGGCACCGTCGGGTTGATCGGGTTCGCCGCCAACGCGCTGTTCCTGCGCGACGCGCTCGGCAAGGCAGGAGTCGAGGCGCAGTTCGTCGCGCGCGGCGAGTACAAGTCGGCGGCAAACCTTTTCACCGAGGACAGCTACACCGACGCGCACCGGGAGGCCGACACCGCGCTGATCGGCAGTCTGCACACGCAGGTGACCGCGGCGGTGGCCGACGCCCGCGGCCTGGAGGTCTCGACGGTCGACGCTCTCGCCGACCGGGCGCCGTTGCTGCGTGCCGACGCCGTCACCGGCGGTCTGGTCGACCGGATCGGATTCCGGGACGAGGCCTATGCGCGGATCAGTGAGTTGGCCGGCGCGGACGCGACCGCCGACGGTCCGGACACCGCGCCGCGGTTGTACCTGTCTCGCTATGCGCGCGCCACCGCCGCCAAACCGGGTCCGTCGATGCCCGGGCGCAAGAAACCCACCATCGCGGTAGTCACCCTGCACGGTCCGATCGTCAGTGGCCGCGGCGGACCGCAGGTGCTGCCGTTCGGGAACTCAAGCGCCGGCGGGGACACCATCGCCGCGGCCATTCGGGAAGCGGCCGCCGATGACGAGGTGTCCGCGATCGTGCTGCGCGTCGACAGCCCCGGTGGCTCGGTGACGGGCTCGGAGACGATCTGGCGCGAGGTCGTGCGGGCGCGTGAGGCGGGTAAACCGGTGGTGGCCTCGATGGGTTCGGTGGCGGCCTCCGGCGGCTACTACGTTTCGATGTCGGCCGACGAGATCGTCGCCAACGCGGGCACCATCACCGGGTCCATCGGGGTCGTGACCGGCAAGCTCGTCACACGCGGACTCAAGGACAAGTTGGGTGTCGGGTCGGACTCGGTGCGCACCAACGCCAATGCCGACGCGTGGTCGGCCGACGCGGCCTTCACACCGGAGCAATTCGCGCAGGTGCAGGCCGAGGCCGACCTCTTCTACACCGACTTCGTCGAGCGGGTTGCCCAGGGCCGCAACATGAGTGTCGACGCGGTTGACGCCGTGGCCCGCGGTCGGGTGTGGACCGGCGCGGACGCCAAGGAACGAGGACTGGTGGACACCCTCGGCGGCTTGCACACCGCGATCGCCCGGGCGAAGGTGCGCGTCGGGCTCGACGCCGACGAACAGGTGCGGGTGCTGGCCTACCCGGGTACCTCGGTGCTGGACATGTTGCGGCCCAAGCCTTCTTCGCAGCCCGTCGCCGCGACGCTGCCGCAGGCCGTCGGGACGGTGCTGGGCCGGTCGGTGGTGGGGGCATTCGATCAGGCCGAACGGGGACTGACCGGTGTGCATGCCCTGTGGTTGGGTGGGTACCGGTTCTGAGCCAGGCGTACCGGCTGAAGACCCGACGGATATGGGTCTATCGTTATCGCGGCGGAATCAGTCGGGCGAAAGGCGGACTCCATGAGCAGTTCGCCGGTGACCTTGGCGATCGTCAACGATTATGAGCTGATCGTCGCGGGTCTTGCCGCGTTGTTGCGGCCGTATGCCGACCGGGTGTGCATCGTCGAACTCGACTCCCGCACCGAGGTGCAGGTCCCCGTCGATGTCATCATCTGGGACACTTTCGCCGCAGCGCAGGGCGATCGCACCGATGTCACCGACCTGGTGGGCAACAACCACATCGGCCGGGTGGTGGTCTACTCCTGGAACATCGACCAGCTGCTGATCGACCGCTCGTTGGCCGGCGGCGTGCACGGATACCTGTCCAAATCGCTCCCGGTCGACCGGCTCGTCAGCTGCCTGGAGCGGATCCACGCCGGAGAAACCGTCGTCGAGCGTGGCGACGGCAGTATGTCCATGCCGATGGCATGGCCGGGGCGGGACGCGGGTCTGTCCGCCCGTGAAGCCGAGGTGCTCGCGCTGATCACGCAGGGTCGCACCAACAATGAGATCGCCGAACGGTGTTACCTGTCGATCAACACGGTGAAGTCGATCGTCAGATCCACCTACCGCAAGCTGGGGGTGACCCGACGGTCGCAGGCCGTCGCGTGGGGGATGACACACGATTTCCAGCCCGATGTGGTCCGCATCCACCCCTAGGGGTGTAGCCCGCGGGGCCGTCGACCCCGTTCAATCGACTCAGTGCATCACCTTGTCGACGAACAACTGAGAATGAGCCTGTCGGTCCACACCGACAGGCCGGTCGATGTGTCCACGGCACTGGGTATCGCCGGGGAACTGTCCGGGCACCGCCCCGGTGACGGACAGACGCTGGACTATCTGCGGGTGCTGGTGACCCTCGGTGTCGTCGACGCGTCATTGGCCCGCATTGTGGAACCACATCTCGACGCGCTCGCGATCCTGCACCAGGCGGGCGTGCCCGCCGACGAGGGTTCCACTTGGGGCGTATATGCCGCAGGCGCGCGAGGTTTCGGGCTCACCGCCCACCGCGGCGCGCAGGGGTGGGTGCTCAGCGGGACGAAAGCCTGGTGCTCGCTGGCAGGCGTGCTCTCGCACGCGGTGATCACCGCGGAGATCCCCGGCGCCGGCCAGCAGGCATTCGCGGTGCGCTTGGATCCGCGACACGTCGAAGTGCTTCCGAAGCACTGGGTTTCCCGTGGCCTGGTGGACATCCCTAGTGGGCCGATCACCGTGGACGACCTTCCTGCGATATCGCTCGGCGGACCGGGGTGGTATCTGGACCGACCGGGGTTCGGTTGGGGTGGAATCGGTGTCGCGGCGGTATGGTTCGGCATCGCACTCGGCGTGCGGGAGCGGGTGCGACGGCACGTCGAGGAAGACCACGCGTCGCCGATCGCGCTCTCCCAACTGGGCAGCATCGATGAAGAGATGTTCGCTGCACAGGCCTGCCTGCTGCACGCCGCGGCGGCCATCGATGATGCGACCGGTCCGGCGGCGCTGCTGGCCCAGCGGGTCCGGGCGGTCGTGGCACGAGCATGCGAGAACACCGTGCGCGATGCCGGATACGTGCTCGGCCCGGGCCCGTTGGTCGGCGAGGAGTCCTACGCCCGGCGCATCGCCGACCTGACCGTCTACCTGCGCCAGCACCACGGTCCGCGCGATCTGGCCCATCTCGGTGAACTCGTGGTGGCCGCGGAGCAGGTCCGCCGTGGTTGAGGCCCGCCCGTTCACCCATCGCGAGGCCGGCACCGACGAGCCGACCTGGTTGCTCGCCGCCGGCTGGGACGATGTTCCGCGCCTGGATCTCGCCGCGCTCGTCCGCCGCTGCACCCGGGTCGTCGTGCTGGCACCGCATCCCGATGACGAGACGCTGGCGCTTGGGGCGACGCTGGCCGATTTGGGTACCGAGGACGTCGAGGTCATCGTCGTCTTCGCGACCCACGGTGGGCAGGGGCCGGGTACCACGCCCCGACGCATCGAGGCCGAACGCGCCATGGCCACCCTGGGAGCACACCTACGCGCCGTGTGGTGGGATCTGCCCGACGGTGGATTGCCCGCCGCGGAGCATGAGCTGATCCGTCGGTTGGCGGAGCTGGTCGACGCGAACACCGCGCTGCTGGCACCTGCCGAATGTGACGGGCACTCCGATCACGAAGCTGCGTCCCGCGCGGCCGAGGCGGTCGCACGGGACTGCTCGGCGATCCTGCTGAACTATCCGGTCTGGTTGTGGCACTGGGCCACGCCGGAGGACCTGCAGTGGAATCGGGTGCGCACGCTCTCGCCCACGCTCGCCGGCCTGCGGGTCAAGGAGTCCGCCATCGGTTGCTACACAAGCCAGTTGGACACATCCGCAGATACGCCCATCGTCGGAGAATCCGTTCTGCGCCGAGCCCATCGGTCATTCGAGACGGTGTTGCTGCCGGTCGACCCCCATCTCGCCGGCCGGGTGAGCGGTCACGTGCTCGACGCGCGGGCCTGTGATGATGTGGCCGAGCCGTTCGACGCCATGCTCACCGGGACCGACGATCCATGGCATCTCGATGATTTCGTCTATGAGCGACGCCGGCTGGGCCTGGTGCTGGCCTGCCTCGGTAGAGAGCGGTACCAGCGGGTGCTGGAGATCGGATGCGCGACCGGGCAGCTGTCGGAGGAACTGATCGGGCGCGCCGACACCGTCGTGGCGCTCGATGCCAGCGCGCGTGCCCTCCAGGTGGCCCGCCAGAAAACCGATGCCGTGCGGTGGATCTGGGGTGCGGTACCGGCAGACCTTCCGAACGAACGCTTCGACGCGATCATCCTCTCCGAGATCGGCTACTTCCTCGACGGACCGGAGCTGGTAGCCACCCTGCGGGCCGCCCGGCGCCGGCTCACCGCCCGCGGTGAGATCCTGCTGGCGCACTGGCGTGGATCCACCCGCGGTATCCCGCTCGATGGTCGGGCAGTGCACCGGCAGGCGGCCGCACTGATGGATCTGCCACTGCGCGCCCGATACGAAGACATCGACCTGATCGTGGAAGTCTGGGGTGAACCGGTGTCGGTGTACCGGGAGTACCGAGGCGCATCATGACCGCCATCCGTCATGTCGAGGTCGTGGTCCCTGCCCGAAATGAGCAGCAGCACATCGCCGATTGCCTGCGCAGCATCGTGCGCGCAGGTGCGAACCTCGGTACCGAGGTACCGGGGGCGTCGTGGTCGATCACGGTTGTTCTCGACTGTTGCACCGATGACACCGGTCCGCTGGCCGCCCGATTCGGTGTTCATCTGCTGACCACCGACACCTGCGTGGTCGGTACGGCCCGGAAGGTGGGTACTGCGGCAGCGATCGACCGCGCCGTCGGTCACGGGCGCACGCTCGACACCGTCTGGATCGCCTGCACCGATGCCGACACCGTGGTACCCGAGCACTGGCTGACGCGGCAGCTCTCGATGGCGTCCGACGGCGCGGACGCGGTGATCGGGACGGCCGTCCCCGCCGGGCTGGGGCCGGAAATGCACCGCCGCTGGATGCGTTGTCACAATCTGACCGAAGGTCACTCCCATGTGCACGGTGCCAATCTCGGATTCCGGGCAGATGTCTACCTGCGGGCAGGCGGATTCCCCGAGTGCACGACCGGCGAGGATGTGAAGCTGGTACAGCAGATTCGCGCGATCACGCCACGCTGCGTGGCCACCCATAGCACCAGCGTGCGCACCTCGGGCCGGGGCGACTCGCGAGTCGAGGGCGGTTTCGCCTCTTTCCTGGCGGCGTTGGGGGAGGAGGCGATCTGATGCGTATCGCCGTCATCGGCCCATCGCGCAATCCCGTCGCCGCGCCCTACGCCGGTGGTCAGGAGCGCTTCACCGCGATCCTGGCCGACGGCCTGCGTGCCCGCGGTCACCGCATCGAGCTGTGGGCGCGCGCGGGCAGCGACGAACTGCTGGCCGACAGTCTGCACGTGATGCCCGACAGGCCGGACCTGTCAGCCGTGGCGTCGCAGGATCCCAACCTGCCGGAGCCCAGTTTCCTCGACGACCAGGTTGCTTACCTGGCCGTGATGCGAGATCTCCTGTGCAGGAACGATATCGACATCGTGCTCAATCAGAGCCTGCATCAGCTGCCATTGGCGCTGGCACCCGCGCTGGCGGTGCCGGTGGTCACCACATTGCACACCCCGCCCTTCCCGTGGATGGAGGTGGGAGCCTGGTTGGCCGGCCCGGACTCACACATGGTGGCCGTCAGCAGCGCATTGCGCGCGCAGTGGGAGACCGTGACCCGGGTGTCGGTGATTCCCAATGGTGTTGACCAGCGGGCCTTTTTGCCCGGACCCGGCGGCGACAGCCTGGCCTGGGCCGGGCGGCTGACCCCGGAGAAGGGCGCCGATATCGCGATTGCCGCGGCACGGCTGGCGGGCCTGCCGTTGCGGCTCGCCGGACCGATCGCCGACCCGCGATGGTTCGCCGAGGTGATCCACCCGCTGCTTGGGGGAAAGATCGAATATCTCGGGCAGCTGGGTGATTCAGATCTCGCGAAGATGTACGGTGCCAGCCTGGCAACGCTGGTGACACCGTGCTGGGAGGAGCCGTTCTGCCTGGTGGCTGCCGAATCCCAGATGTGCGGTACGCCGGTGGCCGGTGTACGCCGGGGCGGTCTGGCCGAGGTGGTCAGCGGTCCCGGTGGCGTGCTGGTGGACCCCGGCGCGGGGGTGGTCGAGCGGATCGCGGCAGCGATCGCCGCGATCGGTGCCGTCGACCGGCGCGCGGTGGCCGAGTCGGCGCGGGAACGTCTCGACTGCGCGCGCACCGTCGACAGCTACGAGCAATTGCTCTGTGCAGCAATTGGATCCAACACAGTGGAGGGGTCAGCTATGCGTTACACACATGCATCTGTCGGAGGACCAGATGGTTAGCGGATCACACTGCGATATCGGGAAGCAGCAGGTCGGCACCGTCACGGTGGTCGCGGTCGTGGGTACCCTGGACTCGGTGACCGCGCCGCAGTTGGAGTCGGCCATCGCCGACGCCGCGGCCGCCTCACCGTCCGCCGTGGTCGTCGACCTCGGCGGTGTGGACTTTCTTTCCTCGGCAGGGATGGGTGTGCTGATGGCCGCGCATGCCGATGTCACCCCGGGGCGTCGATTCGCCGTCGTCGCCGACGGTCCGGCCACCAGTCGCCCACTCAGACTCGTCGGTATCGCCGATATCGTGGGGTTGTTCGCCGATCTCGACGAGGCGCTCGACGCAGTCGCCGGAGGTGATGTTTAGCGCTTCGGAGCGCGGGGCACAGCCACAAGGACGCGGTGCGCCGGGCCCGTGCGTGCCTGACGCACGAGGCGCGCCCGACGAAAGGGTGGATTCACCAGTGGACCCGTCCACCGAGGCTACCGAGCCGTCGCCAACGGACATCAGACGCGCGGTGGCCGCCTCGGCCATCGGTAATGCGACCGAGTGGTTCGACTACGGCATCTACGCCTTTGGCGTGACCTATATTTCGATGGCGATCTTCCCCGGCGACACCCAGCAGGCCACCCTGTTGGCGCTGATGACCTTCGCGGTGTCGTTCCTGGTGCGTCCGCTGGGCGGCTTCGTCTGGGGACCGCTGGGTGACCGGATCGGGCGCAAACATGTTCTGGCGCTGACGATTTTGCTGATGGCGGGCGCCACACTCGGTGTCGGCCTCGTACCGTCCTACGCCACCATCGGGATGTGGGCACCGGTGTTGTTGGTGTTCCTGCGGATGATCCAGGGTTTCTCGACCGGTGGCGAGTACGGCGGGGCCGCGACCTTCATGGCCGAATACGCCCCGTCGCGGCGACGCGGTTTCTTCGGCAGCTATCTCGAGTTCGGGACGCTTGCCGGGTTCTCGTTGGGAGCATCGCTGATGCTCGTATGCTCGCTGGTGCTCGATGACGACCAGATGAACTCCTGGGGGTGGCGGTTGCCGTTCCTGGTTGCAGCGCCGCTGGGGCTCATCGGGATCTATCTGCGCTCTCGCCTCGATGAGACACCGGTGTTCAAAGCGGTTGCCGAGTCTGCCGATACGGCCGCGGATACCACGACTCAATTCAGGGAGTTGATCGCCGACTACTGGCGGCCCATCCTGCGTCTCGGCGGTCTGGTCGTCGCGCTGAACGTCGTCAACTACACCTTGCTGACGTATATGCCGACGTATCTGGAAGGCACGATCGGTCTGTCGAAAGATGTGTCGCTGGTGGTACCGATCATCGGCATGGTGTCGATGATGGTGTTCCTGCCGTTTGCCGGCCTGCTTTCCGACCGGTTTGGGCGTAAACCGTTGTGGTGGTTCTCGCTGGCCGGGCTGTTCGTGGCAGGCGTGCCGATGTTCATGTTGATGGGGACCGGTCCGGTGGGTGCGATCGTCGGGTTCGCGGTGCTGGGTCTGCTGTATGTGCCGCAGCTGGCCACCATTTCGGCCACCTTCCCGGCGATGTTCCCGACTCAGGTACGGTTCGCCGGGTTCGCGATCGCGTACAACGTCTCGACGTCGATCTTCGGTGGGACCGCACCGGCCGTCAACGAGTGGCTCATCGGTGCGACCGGCACCAACCTCGTCCCGGCGTTCTACATGATGGCGGCGTGTGCGATCGGTGCGATCGCACTGGCCGGGATGCCCGAGACGGCACGGTGTCCGATCGACGGCACCCAGACTCCCGGAACGGATTCTGCACCACCGCCGTTGGACTTCGAGGTCAGCTCAGCCGCCCGCTGATGTAGATGATCTCGCCCAGGACGTCGCCGGTACCGAGGTCGGGCTTGGCAAGGCCATATTTTGCGAACAGCTCGGCTCTTGGCGTTTGCGTCATCTGCCAGCCGCGAGCCCGGAGATAGTCCGCGGCAGATGTACGCTCGCCCCGATAGACCAGCGATGGCATATCCATCTCGAGACCCAGCTTGCTGAATGTCGCGGCTGCGGCGCGAGCCTTCTCCGGGTCGAAGTCCTTCATACCGGGCACGAATTCGGTGGCGACGGTGCTTCCGGGTGCGCTGAGCGCATGAATATTGTCGAACAGCCGGTCTTGGGCTTCCGGCGGTAGGTAGATCAACAACCCTTCGGCGCACCAGGCGGTGGGTTGGTCTGGGTCGAGCCCGGCGGCCCGCATCGCGGCGGGCCAGTCGTCGCGCAGATCCACCGGCACCGTGCGCCGCTGGGCGGTCGGCGTGGCACCGAAGTCCGCCAGGGTGCGGGTCTTGAAGTCGATGACCGCGGGTTGATCGACCTCGTAGACGGTGGTGCCGTCGGCCCACGGGAGCCGATAGGCGCGCGCATCCAGCCCCGCGGCCAGGATGACTGCCTGGCGGACGCCCGATTCACCTGCCGCCATGAAATAGTCGTCGAAAAACTTTGTCCGCACGGCCATCTCGTCGATGTTCGACCGCACCTGACTCGCGGACTCGGGAGCGATCTGCGCCAGGTCGACCGCACCGTCGACCATCATGGTGAAGGCCGGGATGCCGACCGCACGCACCAGCGGCGCGGCGAACGGATCGTCGATGAGGGGATTCTCGGCCGCACTGGCGATGGCCCGTCCGGCCGCCACCATGGTCGCCGTGGCACCCACGCTGGAGGCCAGATCCCAGCTGTCGCCCTCGGTGCGCACCATCACCGCCCCTACTGCTTGATCGCGGTGATGTAGGACGGCTGCCCGAACTGCGCCTGCTCGTCGAGGACGGGCAGACCGTAGCGCTCCAGCAGCGCATTCGTGGTCAGGGCAGAGGTTTGCCAGCCGAGCTCGACCAGATGGGTGTCGGCATCGGTGCGGTCGCCGAGATAGACCAATTCGCTGAAGTCCAGGTCGAATCCGTGATCGGACCATTGGTCGCGGACGGCCTGCATGCGCTCGCGCGCCTGCTCCTGCTGCTCCTCGGAGATGCCAGGCACGGCCTCGGCCGCCAGCCGACTGCCCGGTGCGCTGTGCTCGGTGATGACCTCCAGAAGCCGATCCTGCGCTTGGGGAGGCAGATACCCGAACAGGCCCTCGGCGATCCACGCTGTCGGCGCCGCCGAATCGAAACCGGCCGATTGCAACGCGGCGACCCAGTCGTCGCGAAGGTCGACAGCCACCGTGCGGCGGTCTGCGGTGGGCGTGGCGCCCAGGTCGGCCAGGGTGCGGGTCTTGAATTCGATGACCTCTGGTTGGTCGACCTCGAACACCACGGTGCCGGCCGGCCAGTCCAGCCGGTACGCGCGCGCGTCAAGACCGGCGGCCAAGATGACTGCCTGGCGTACGCCCGCACCGACCGCGTCGGCGTAGAAGTCGTCGAAGAACCGGGTGCGCGCCGCCATGCCGTTGGCGAAGCGGGCGATGTTCATCTGTGGGTCGTCGCCCAGGTCGGACTCGGTGATCTCACCGTCGACGAGTTTGGTGAAGAAGTCGACGCCGACGGCCCGTACCAGGGGAGCGGCGTACGGATCGTCGATCACGGGTGCGGGTCCCGACGAGGCCATCGCGCGGGCGGCGGCCACCATCGTCGCGGTGGCGCCCACGCTGGAGGCCAGGTCCCAGGTGTCACCGTCGGTGCGTGCCATGGAGGTCTCCTGCTCTCACTACTTAATTAGCTGATGTAATGAACACCCACAACTCTACGCGCCATTCCTGAAAGAGCAGGTCCGGGCGGATCCACCGGCATGGCAACGAGCCCCGCCGAGGCGGCGGGGCTCGTTGAGGGCAGAACTGGCTCGGGTCAGGCTGCCGCGGTCGACGACGCTGTCTTCGGCGTCGTGCTCGACGACGCCGCCGGACCCGAGGACCCCGACGGGGCCGAGTCGGTCTCCGGCTTCCGGTGGCGCCCCGGTCCGGACGGCGCGGTGGTGTCGCCGGCATCGTCTTGACGCGCCTGGTCCTGACGTGCGTGCTTGCCGTACGGCGCGTCGTCACCGGGTGCCTGGCGGTCATGCTCGCCGCGTGTCGCTGTGGAGGCCGCCGATGCCGCGGAATCGTCGGCGCCGGCCATGCCGGGATGTGCGATCACCGCGTGATGCGTGGCGTCGGAGCCCAGATCCGCACCGGTGGTGTGCTGCGCCGCGTCGGGTTCTCGCTCAGGAGCCGCTGGCTCCGCGGGGGCCGAGGTTTCGCTGCGCGGGTGTTCCGCGGCGGGAGACTCGCCGACAGGCGGTGCCGAGGTCGCTTCCGCGGTGCGGTCAGCTGCCTGCCCGCTTGCCGCCGGCACCGAGGGCGTCGTCTTCGCGGCCGGGTCCGCGGTGTCGAGCTCTTGGTGAACCTGTCCGGGTTCCGGACCGGTTCGCATCGCCGCGTCGTGGATTGTCGCGGCCTGGGGGAGCGCCAGGGAGAACACCCGTTCGCTGGTGACGACGGTCGAGGTCGGTGCGGGCGCAAGACTGCTCACCAGATTCTGTAGCGCGGTGATGTTGTAGGTGACGATCGTCTGCGGTAGTTGCAGGACCTTGTCGAAGGCGGCGACCTCGTCGGACCATGCCTTCTGCAGGTTCGCCGGGACCTGGTCCCAGTTGCCCTTGTAGATGTTGCCGAGTGCGAGGTTCAGGCCGGTGACGAAGTTGGTCAGCCCGCCAAGGGTGGTGAGTGTGGTGTTGAGGTTGTTGAACGGGATGCCGAGCACGACCAGGAGTGCATTCGTGACGTCCGTCGGTGCCGCCGCGGGCAGGACTGCAGGCGACACCGCGGCCGCCGACCGCGCGGCCGACGACTGGTTGCCGGCCAGGCTGTTGACGAAATTCTGGATCGTCACGGTGTCGTACTCGATGAGCGTCTGCGGTAGTTGCAGGACCTTTTGGAACGCGGCGACCTCGTCGGACCATGCCTTCTGCAGGTTGGCCGGGACGAGGTCCCAGTTGCCCTTGTAGATGTTGCCGAGTGCGAGGTTCAGGCCGGTGACGAAGTTGGTCAGCCCGCCAAGGGTGGTGAGTGTGGTGTTGAGGTTGTTGAACGG
>JBQEMX010000018.1:0-105131 GCA_052044345.1 Mycolicibacterium sp. 22603 | reverse complement strand
TGGGCTTACCGAGACCCTCGACGAGACTGGAAGCCGCGCCGCACGCGCGCATTTTCAATGAGGCAACGAATCACCGGTTCGCGCGCATTTCTGACGAGTCAACGCGGGCCGAATATGTCGGTGGTCGCATATATGTTCGAGTCATGGGATCGGATGTGGTGGGCAGTCGGGAGTCGGTGCAGCATGCCCTCTCCGATCGTGCCGCATCGGTCAAGGCGTTGTTGGATGCCGATTTCACCTGCTTTGACACGGCGGAGTTGTTGGCGATCCAGTCCGAACGCGAACAACGCGCCCGCGCCGATGTGGTGATCGATGCCCGCATCGAGGCCGCCATCATGCAGCGTGCCACCTCTCATGAGATCGGCGCCAGATCCTGGGCCGATGTCCTGATCACCCGCATGCGCCTGTCGGCCCGCGAGGCAGCGACCCGGGTGCGCCGCGCCGAACACCTGGCGCCGCGGCGGTATGTGACCGGGGAGGTGCTCGGTCCCGCACTCCCGGTGTGCGCCCGGGCCTTGGCCGACGGCGACATCAGCGAAGGCCACGTCACGGTGATCGCCGAAGCGGTGCGGATGGCCGCCACACACGTCGATGCCGCCGACGCTGCGGAGCTCGAAAAGATCCTGGTCCCGGTTGCCTGCGTGAGTGGCCCCGAGACCGTGCACGAGGCCGCGGTACGGGCGCTGTACCTGATGGATCAGGACGGTCTGGGCCCCGATATCGCCCGCCATCGACGCGGCATCAACGTGGGCAAGCAGGACGCTGACGGGTTGACCCGCATCACGGGCTGGGTCGACGCCGAACTGGCCGCCTACCTGGGCACCGTCAACGACACCTGGGCCCGCCCCGGATTCAACAACCCCGAGGACCCCGACTCACCCACCAACCCCGAGACCGAAACCCCGGACGGCCCTGCGCCGGGCTCGGAATCCGCGGCCGCGGCCGATGGCGTGGCACCCGACCCCGCACAACCGCAGGATCCGTCCGCGCTGTGGGAACAGCTGCCGCTGCCCACCACTCTGGACGAACTGGCCGACCGCATCACCGCCGTGGAATCCGCCACCGCGGCCGCGGCCACCCCGGCACCGGCCCTGCCGCCGTTGACCGGGCCGGCCGGCCGCGACACCCGCACCGCTACACAACGCCAGCACGACGCACTCAAAGCCGTCCTGCGCGACACCATCGCCTCCGGACGCCTCGGCCAACACAACGGCCTACCGGTCACCGTCGTGGTCTCGACCACCCTGGCCGAACTCGAAGCCGCCGCCGGCATCGCGGTCACCGGCACCGGCACCCTCATGCCCATGGCTGACCTGATCCGTCTGGCCGAGCACGCCCACCACTACCTGGTGATCTACCGACACCACACCGCCGAACCGCTCTACCTAGGCCGCACCAAACGCCTGGCCACCAAAGCCCAACGCCTACTGCTCTACAACCGCGACCGCGGCTGCACCCGCCCCGGCTGCACCCGATGCGCCAACCACTGCCAAGCACATCACGCCGAACCCAGCTGGGCCCGCGGCGGACGCACCGACGCCCCCACCCTCGGTCTGGGCTGCCCACCGGACAACCGCCTCGCCGAACTGGGCTGGACCACCAAAATCGACCCCACCACCGGCCGCGTCCACTGGCACCCACCACCACTACTGGACACCGGCGGCGACACCATCAACCACCACTTCCACCCCGAAGAATTACTCAGCCATCCACAAGAATGGCCAGAACAGGCTGAGCCACAGGAGGATTCGGGATGAACGGCGCGTCACTGGGCGGGCTTGACCGCCAGTACCGGCTTCGGGCACTCCAGGATGAGCTTCTGGGCGACGCTGCCGAGCAGGAGCTTGCCCACCGGGCTGCGGTGCCGGATGCCGACGACCAGAATCTCGGACTCCGGGTCATCCATCGCCGTCAGCAGCTCGTCGACTGCGTCGACCCCGACCGGCTGACGCAGCTCGAACTCGACACCGGACTCGGCGAGCCGGGCCTCGACATCGCGGACCTCCGCACCACCGGCGAAACGGGAATCCACATAGGACTCACCGGATGTCGCGTTGATCACCAACAGGCTGGTCTCGCGCAACTTCGCCTCGGCGATGCCGTGCTCCAACGCGGCGTGGCCGAAGGGGTCTGCGGTGTAACCGATGACAATCACAGCTGGCCCGCTTTTGTCTTCTGGTCCTTGTCATCCTCGACGATCAACAGGGTCTCCTCGCTCCGGTTGAACAGTCGCAACACCAGCGGAGCCAGCAGCAGCAACGCCATCAGGATGTAGGTGACGATCGCGACCGGCTCGGTGAACAGGTTGCCCCAGTCGCCACCGCCGAGCTGCAAACTCTGCCGCAGCTGTCGTTCGATCCTCGGCCCCAGGATCACACCGATGATCAACGGCAATACCGGCAGACCGAATCGCCGCAGCATCAAACCCATCAGACCGAAGATCAACAGCAACAACAGATCCAGCGGCTGCAGATTGACGGCGAACGCGCCGAGCGCGGCGAAGAACAGGATGCCCGCGTACAGATAGGGACGCGGGGTCCGCAGTAGCTTCGCCCACAGCGGGGCCAGCGGCAGGTTCAGCGCCAGCAACAGGAAGTTACCGATGAACAAGCTCGCGATCAGCGTCCAGATCAGCAGCGGTTCCTTCTCGAACAGCGTCGGCCCGGGCTGGATACCGTAGGACACAAAAGCGGTCAGCATCACGGCCGCGGTGGCGTTGGTGGGCAGACCCAGTGACAGCATCGGCACCAGAGTGCCTGCGGCGGAGGCATTGTTGGCCGCTTCCGGACCGGCAACACCCTCGATGGCGCCCTTGCCGAACTGTTCGGGATGCTTGCTCAGCCGCTTCTCGGTGATATAGCTGAGGAAGGTCGGCAGCTCCGCGCCACCGGCGGGCAGCGCCCCGAACGGGAACCCGTACGCGGTGCCACGCAACCATGGCTTCCAGGATCGCTTCCAGTCCTCCTTGCCCATCCAGGGCCGGCCCACCGGGATCACATCCGCCGGGCGCCTGCGCAGATGTGCCGCCACCCAGAGCGCCTCACCCAGCGCGAAGACCGCGACGGCGATGACGACGATATCGATACCGTCGGCCAGCAGCGGCAGTCCGAACGTGGCGCGGTTCTGACCGGTCAGCGAGTCGATACCGACGATGCCGATCGCCAGCCCGAGCAGCAGCGAGATCACGCCGCGCATCTTCGACGAACCCAGCACCGCGGTCACCGCGACGAGTGCGAACAGCATGATGGCGAGGTACGACGGCGCGCCGAGTGTCACCGCGAACCGCGATATCGCCGGCGCGAAGGCGGCCAGCAGCGCGGTACCGATCGCGCCTGCCACGAACGACCCGATGGCGGCGGTGGCCAGCGCCTGTGCGGCGCGGCCCGCCTTCGCCATCTTGTTGCCCTCCAGGGCAGTGATCACCGATGACGATTCACCGGGGGTGTTCAGCAGGATCGACGTCGTCGACCCGCCGTACATGCCGCCGTAGAAGATCCCTGCGAACATGATGAACGCCGCACTGGGGCTGACGTTGTAGGTGATCGGTAACAGCAGGGCCACCGTCATCGCCGGGCCGATACCCGGCAGGACGCCGACCGCGGTTCCCAGCAGCACACCGATCGCGGCGTACAGCAGATTCATCGGGGTGGCCGCCTCGGCGAACCCCTGCAGGAGCCAGTTGAAATTCTCCATTTACAGAATCCCATCCAATATGCCTGCGGGCAGCGGGATTCCGAGCCCGGAGTAGAACGCATAGAAGCTCACCAGCGCCAGCACGGCGCCGATCACGATATTGCGGACGTAGTGACGGCTGCCCAGCACGGTGGCACTGCCCGCGAAGAACAACGCACTGGTGATGGCCCAGCCGAGCGGGTTCACCAGCACGATCAGCATGACGAACAGCGCGATGAGCAGACCGACGGTCCGCCAGTCGCTGGGCATGTCCGGATCGATGTCCTCACCCGCGTCGGCCTCGCCGCGAGACCCGCGCGGGATCGCGATGGCCAGGACGACCGCCATCACCAGCAGACCGGCGCCGATCAGGATCGGGAAGAACCGCGGGCCGATGGGATCGACCTCGGCGTAACCGCCGGGCATGGACAGCGCGTCGAAGATGAGGAAGGCGCCGACGGCGACCATCACCAGACAGACGACGTACTGCGCGTAATCCGGCCGCACCTTGTCGGCCTGCACTTCGGTACTCACACCAGCCCCAGATCGGTCAGCGTCGTCTCGACCCGGCGATCCTGTTCGGCCAGGAACTCCTCGAATGCCGGGCCGGTCAGGAACGCATCCGTCCATCCGTTCTTCACAAGCGCTTCCTTCCATGCATCGGTTGCGTGCAGTTCTTCGAGAACCTTCACCATCGCGTCCCGGTCCTCATCCGAGATCCCCGGCGGGGCAAGGATTCCGCGCCAGTTGGTGAACGTCAGATCGATACCGGCCTCCTGCAGTGTCGGGGCGTCGACACCGTCGACACGCTCACTGCCGGACACCGCCAGAACCCGGACCTGGCCGGCTTCGATCTGGTCGACGTACTCGCCGAGGCCAGAGGTACCCGCGGCAATCTTGTTGCCCAACAGGGCAGTCAGCAGATCGCCACCGCCGTCGTAGGAGATGAAGTTCACCTTGGTCGGGTCGACACCGACGGCCTTGGCGGTCTCCATCGGGAACAGGTGGTCGGGACCACCGGGGTTGGATCCACCACCGACGGTGACCTTGGTCGGGTCGGCCTTCCAGGCGTCGACGAAATCCTGCACCGTGCGGAACGGGGAATCGGCCGGGACCAGGATGCCCTCCTGCTCCTCGACCACCTTCGCCAGCGCGGTGGCGTCCGAGGCACGGGCGGTCGACCCGTTGGTGAACACCGCACCGACCACGCCGAGGCCCATCATCATCATGAGATCGCCATTGCCGCGCTCGTTCATCAGGCGCGCCATCGCGACGGTGCCACCGGCACCGATGACGTTGAACACCTCGACCCGACCGGTGATCTTCTCGTCTTCCATGATCTTGACCGCGGTGCGCGCCGTCAGGTCGTAGCCGCCACCGGGACTGTTCGGCACCATCATCCGCAACCGGTGCAAGCCGGACTCGTCGCCGCGGGTGACCCCGCAGCCCGAGAGCATCAGCGCGGCGACCAGTGCGATGACCAACGAGACCGTGATCCGCCGACCCCCGGACTGCCCTACGTACATATCAACCCCAATCCATTGTGATGCTCAGCAATACTGGACCCGACGGGTGACTCAGGTCACTCATATGAACGCAAAGGAAGTTGTGGTCATTAAGAACACAGGGTGGGGACGCAGCCTCGGCGGCCAGTTCCTGGCGTTTCAACTCGTCGTCGTGGCTGTAGTCCTGGTCGCGGTGGCCGCGGTCTCGGTCGCGCAGTCGACGAGTGAGTTCCGCGAGGTGCGAGGTCAGCGAATGATCGCGGTGGCCGAGAACATGGCATCGACCCCGATAGTCCGAGAACGGTATGACGATCCGTTCGCCGCGCGCACCCTGGCGCCCGAGGTCGACCGGGCGGTCGCCTTATCGGGGGCCGATCTCGCCGAGATCCTCGGGCCCGACGGCACCGTGCGGGTGTCCTCGGACCCGTCCCGGATCGGCGCGCCAACCGACCTGGGTCCCAGCCGCGCCGACGAGGGGCGCGCCTGGTTCGGTGACGCCGATGTCGCGGGCTCGCACAGCCTGGTCGGGCAGGTGCCGATCCTGTCCACCGATGGCGAGGTGCTGGCCGTGGCCTCGGTCAGCGAGGGCTATCCGTCGACATGGGAACTGCTCAGCGGTGCGGGCGAACGGTTGCTCATCTACCTCGGCCTCGGCGCCGCGCTGGGTCTGGCCGCATCGTGGCTGCTGTCCCGGCGGATCAAGCGGCACACCCGCGGACTCGAGATCGCCGAGATCGCCGGGCTGGCCGACCACCGGGAGGCCTTGCTGCACAGCATTCGTGAGGGTGTGGTGGCCGTCAACACCGATGGCATCATCACCGTCGTCAACGACAGCGCCCAGCGACTGCTCGGTATCGGCGCCGATGCCGTGGGTCGGCGCGCCGACACGGTGGGACTGGAACCCGCTGTGGTCGAATTCCTGCTTTCCGGCTCCGGTGCCGATGCCGACGAACGCGATGTGGTGATCGCCACCGGCAGTCACGTCCTTGCCCTCAATCGCAGTACCGCCCTGAGCCAAGGGCGCAGCCTGGGTACGGTCACCACCATGCGCGACAGCACCGAACTGGCTGCCCTGCAGGCTCAGTTGTCCTCGCACCGCAGCGTCACCGACACCCTGCGCGCCCAGACCCACGAGTTCGCCAACCAACTGCACACCATCTCCGGCCTGGTCCAGCTGGGTGAGTTCGACGCCGTACACGATCTGGTCGGCACACTGACCCGCAGGCGGGCCGAGATCAACGACGCGGTCACGCAACGGGTCTCCGATCCCGCGGTGGCCGCGCTGCTGATCGCGAAGACGTCCTTGGCCGCCGAGAGCGGGGTGCGGTTGCAGCTCGATCCCGACAGCCGTCTGGACGCACTCTCACCGGCGCTGGCCACCGATGTCATCACCGTGCTTGGCAATTTGATCGACAACGCCGTCGAGGCGTCGGTGGGGTCGGAGCGCGCGAGGGTCACCGTGCGGATCGAGGACCGCAACGGGCTCATCATCAGCGTCAGCGATACCGGCCCCGGTGTGCCGCAGGCACTTCGGGAAGAGATCTTCGCCCGCGGTGTGACTTCCAAGACCGCGGGCGGGCCCGCCGAGCAGCGCGGTATCGGGCTGGCACTGGTGCGGCTGGTGACCGCCCAGCACGGTGGGCACGCCGAGATCGGTGATGCCGAGGGCGGTGGCGCGTCGTTCGTGGTGCGCCTGCCGGCCCAGGCGAGCGAAGCGACGGCGGTGCCCGGTGCGTGACGTGCTGATCGTCGACGACGATTTCATGGTCGCCGACATCCACCGCCGGTTCGTCGAACGCATCGACGGCTACCGCCCCGTTGCGGTGGCCAACAGTGGTGCCGAGGCGCTGGCGAAGGCGGCCGATCTGCGCCCGGCGCTGATCCTGCTCGACGTCTATCTCCCGGATATGACCGGGCTGGAGGTGTTGCACCGACTGCGTGCCGGCGGTGATCACGTCGGGGTCATCATGATCACCGCCGCCAGGGAACTGGACACCGTGCGCGGCGCACTGGACGGAGGCGCTGCCGACTATCTGATCAAACCCTTCGAGTTCGATCAGCTGCGCGCCAAGCTGGTGGCCTTCGCCACCCGTGCCGACGCGCTGTCCGCCGACGGCGGTGTGGACCAGAGCATGGTCGACGCACTGTTCGGCGGGACTGCTGCGGCGGACGCACCCGAGGTGCTGCCCAAAGGCCTCGGTGCCGAGACCGGCCGGTTGGTGCTCGATGCCGTCCGCGGAGCCGGCGAGGTGTCCGCGGCCGAGTGCGCCGACCTGGTCGGGATCTCCCGGGTGAGCGCTCGGCGTTACCTGGAGCACTATCTGAGCACCGGTGTGGTCGAGTTACGCCTGCAGTATGGGTCGGGGCGGCCCGAGCGGCGCTACCGAGTGCCACGATGACGAGTACATTCTCGGTGTGGCACCCACCGTCCTCTTCCTCTACAACGATCCCATCGCCACCGAGGCGATGCTGGGAAACGCGTTCGCCGACGCCGGATTCGATGTGTCCACCTTCACGGTCGTGCCCGCCGACCGGGCCGACTCCCCCGCGGTCGACGTCACCTTCCCCGACCCGACCCACTACGACGTCATAGTCCCGCTCGGTGCGCGATGGCCGGTGTACGACGAGGCGCTCAAGGCCACCTGGGTCGGCGCGCAGACCGAGCTGGTCCGCGCCGCGGCAGCGGCAGGGATCCCGACGCTGGGTGTCTGTTTCGGCGGCCAGCTGCTCGCCCAGGCCTTCGGTGGCACAGTCGGGCGATCGGCAACGCCCGAGATCGGCTGGTATGACGTCGATTCGGATCAGCCCGAGCTGATCCCGCCCGGCCCATGGTTCGAGTGGCACTTCGATCGTTTCACGTTGCCGCCCGGGGCTGTCGAGATCGCCAGGACCGCAACGACATTGCAGGCGTTCGCGCTGGGACGCACCATCGGGCTGCAGTTTCACCCCGAGCTTGATCCGACCCTGCTGGAAATCTGGCTCGACGATGACCGGGACGCCGGCGAGGCCGGGCAACTCGGCGTGAGTCACGACGAATTACGGGCCCGCACCGAAGATATGCACGATGACGCGGCCCGACGGATCCGCGCGCTGGTGAACGGCTTCCTGTCCTACACCGCGCGTCAGCCGTGCCCGAGTTCGTGAGCCAGCGCCGCATCCACGGTCGGCCGGCGGAACCGGTGTCCCCGCGCCTCCAACTTGGCGGGCACCACTCGCTGATCGGCCTCGGCGAGTTCACGGGCACCCTGCGCGCCCAGCAGTAGCTTGGGCCCGAATGCGGGCACCGGCAGCAGCGTCGGGCGGTGCAGCACCCGGCCGAGCGCGGCGGTGTATTCGTTGTTGCGCACCGGAACCGGTGCCACCGCATTCACCGGGCCGCTGAGCTCGGCGTCATACAGTGCACGGTGGTAGACGTCGAGCAGGTCATCGACCCCGATCCAGGCCAACCACTGCCTACCGCTACCCAACCGGCCGCCCAGTCCGGCCGCGAACAACGGACGCAGCAGCCGCAGTGTGCCGCCGTTGGCGGATTGCACGACGCCGGTGCGGATGTTGACGACCCGGATGCCCGCGTCGGCGGCCGGTGCGGTCGCCGCCTCCCAGTCGGCCACCACATCGGCGAGGAAACCGTCACCGCGCGAAGCGTCCTCGGTCAACAGCGAGTCCCCGCGCTCGTACCCGTAGAAGCCGATGGCCGACGCGCTCACCAGGATTCGGGGTCCGTTCTCGGTCGCGGCGGCCAACTCGGCCAGCGCCCGGGTCGGGCCGATGCGACTGTCCCTGATCGCCCGGCGGTGCGATTCGGTGAACCGGCCGGCGATCGACGCGCCGGCCAGATGGATCACCGCGTCGACACCGGACAACAGGTCGGCCGCGGGTCGGTCCGGGTTCCATTGTCGCTCATCGGCATTGGCGGCGGCTCCGCGGACCAGCCGGATGATGCGATGTCCACCACTGCTGAGGAAGGCACTCAATGCGGTGCCGACCAGCCCGGAGGAACCGGTGACCGCAATGGTCAGCGGGTCCAGTCCGGCCGCTGCGGCATCCCGGTGAGCGGCCAGATCCTCGGCGAGCTGAGTGTGCCGGTAGACGAACATCGGACGTAGCGCGGCTGCGGGGACCACCGTCTCGACGTGATCGCAGACCCGGGTATCCGAGCCCTCCTCGACGAAATCATGGGTGTGCCGCCACGTTCCGACGGCACGCACCGGCCAGGTGATGGGACCGTCGCTGGACAATACGTCGACGAACCGATGTGGCGGGTCGTAGTCGTCGGGCTGGTGCTGGGCAACCCACCGGAGGCCGCCGGGCAGGCCGAGCACGGCTTTGCCATCGGCCAGCGACGAGGTCTCGGCGACGACCGTCATCGGCTGCCATGGCGGAACGAGTCGCCGCATCGCGCCGGGGCGGGCGTGCCAGGCGAAGACATCGTCGATCGGATGCGGAACGACGCTGTCGAACTGGATGCTCACCGCGGTGACCGGTCGGTTGAATTCACGGGCGTGCGGGTACCCTGCGGCGCCTACGCATAAACCAGCCCGGCCCGCCGGTCAGCTCTTGGGCGGAGCCTCGGGGTCGGGCGAGATGTCGACCACGCCGCCGTCATCCTCGGAATCGGCGTCGGCGTCCTCCGTGGTGGCGGAGTCGGCATCGGTGACACCGGCGATCTCCGGTTCGGACTCGGCCGCGGAGTCGGGCTCTTGCTGGGTCACGGTGCCCTCGTCTTCCGGGTAGTCCTCGACGGGATCGGACGCCTGCTCGGCCTCGACGACAGCGTCCTCGTCATCCGTGTGATCGGTGCCGTCATCGGCGCCGCTGCGCCGCGCGCGCAGCGCATCGGCGATCAGCAGCAACACACCGATGACGCTGGCACCGATGCACACCCAGGCGATCAGCTCGTTGCTGGTGACGACCGCGGCCACCAGGGCCGCGAGGCCGACAAGAGCCAGAACAAGCGCAATGATCAGCATCGACGGAGCCTACTGGGTGTCGACCCGGTCAGTTCGCGCCGCGGTTGAACTGGTTGAAACCGCCGCCCTCGTTGCCGGCCGCGGAATCGACGGGCGCAGCCGAACCGCGCTGGCCGAGCTCTTCCAGCTGCGACTCCAGGTAGGTCTTGAGCCGGGTCCGGTACTCGCGCTCGAAGGTGCGCAACTGCTCGAGTCGACCTTCCAGCACCGTCCGCTGCTGGTTGATGGTGCCCATGATCTCGGAGTGCTTGCGCTCGGCATCGGCCTGCAGGGCGTCGGCCTTCTCCTGGGCCTGACGCAGCTGCGTCTCGGACCGGTTCTGCGCATCCGACAGCAACGCGTCGGCCTTGGCGCGGGCATCGGCAACCGTGGTCTCCGCGGTCTGGCGCGCCTCGCTGACCAGCGCGTCGGCCTGGGCCCGCGCATCGGCGAGCAGCTTGTCCGACTCGGCCTTCGCGGTGCTGGTCAGGCGGTCGGCGGTGTCCTGGGCCAGGCTGAGCACCTTGGCCGCCCGGACGTGATGGTCCTCCGACACCGGGGCGGCCTGGGCCACCGGCTGCGGCGCGGCGGGCGCCTCGTACACCGGCTCGGGCTCGGGTTCGGGCTGCGGCGCCTGGTACGGCGGCAGCGTCTGCGTGGCGGCCACGCCCCCGCCGGAGCGGGCACCGGCCAGCTCGGAGTCGAGCTCGGAGACGCGCTGACGCAGGTCGGCGTTCTCCTCGATGAGCCTGGTCAGCTCGTTCTCGACCAGGTCGAGGAAGGCGTCTACCTCGTCCTCGTTGTAACCACGTTTGCCGATGGGCGGCTTACTGAACGCGACGTTGTGAACGTCGGCTGGAGTGAGCGGCATTCTCTGCCCCCTTGAAGTCTGGACCGTCAACCGGTTTCAAAGTGTAAAGCGTCGGTAGAAGTAACTGGCGTCCATCCTGTCACAGCTGACCCGGCGGTTGCACAGGAGCCTCATAATTAAGACCGATTTTCAATCTCCCACGCCGCAGTCGATGGCCGCCGTACAGGTCAGGCGGTGCCTGCCGCGGCACCGAAGGCCAGCTGCATCCCGATGAACGCGACCAGCAGCAACACCATGATCGACAGATCGAATCGCACTGCGCCGATCGTCAGCTGTGGGATGAGCCGACGCAGCAGTTTCACCGGCGGATCGGTGAGGGTCATGATGAGTTCCAGGATCACCACCGTCGCGCCGCGCGGATGCCAGTCCCGGCTGAACGAGCGGATGAACTCCACCACGACCCGCGCGATCAGCAACAGCCAGAAGACGAACAGGGCGAAACCAAGGATTTGAAAGACCATCGACAAGGGAGCCGAACCTCACTACGGCGGATGAGCAGGGCAGGTAGAGCGATATTCGGGCCTAGAGGCGAACTCCAGGCCCTCCAGGTCAGCCTACCTGCCACACCTGTCGGGGTTCTGGCCCCCAGCGGACGAGCTCACGCCCGCCCTACTGGTAGGCGTAGAAACCCGCCTCGGCGATCCGGCGACGCTCCTCGGCGCTGACGTCGATATCGGCCGGCGAGAGCAGGAAGACCTTCGTCGCGACCTTGTCGAACGAACCGCGCAGCGCGAAGGCGAGCCCGGCGGCGAAGTCGACGAGCCGCTTGGCGTCGGCGTTGTCCATCGACACCAGGTCCATGATCACCGGCGTGCCGTCGCGGAAACGCTCACCGATGGTGCGCGCCTCGCTGTAGTCCTTGGGACGCAGCGTGGTGATCTTGGCCAGCGGACTGCCCTCCTCGAAGAGCGCGGCCATCCGGCGCGGCTCCATGGCCAGAGCGCTCGCGCCCCGGGTCGGTGCGGCGAACCGCGGTGCGGGACGGTCGAATTCGGGACGTGGGGCGCGCAGGCGACCCTCGAAGCGCGGCGCGTCACCATAGCCACCCCGGTAGGCACCGGGCAGGTCGTCGTACTCGCGGGCCGGGACGCGGTCCTCGAAGCCGCGGGCGTCACGCGGGTCACGGGCTTCCATCCGGCCGTATCCGTCCTCGTCGAAACGGTCCTCGGCGGCGCGGCGCGGGTATCCGCCACGGGCGGGACGCTCGTCGTCGTAGTACTCGTCGTCGTAATCGTCCATCGGCGCCATACCGAAGTAGGCCTTGACCTTGTGCAGAGTGCTCATCGCCTGCCCCTTTAACGACTTGTGACTGTGTTGTCTGTGATGAAGATGTGACTGGAGTGACTACTCAGGGTGACGTTAGAGGACGTTGCCCCATCAACGCGGTTCCGACACGCACACACGTGGATCCGTGTCGCACAGCAATCTCCATATCCCCCGACATCCCCGCCGACAGACCCAGCGGGTGGCGGTAGGACTGCTGCACACGGTCGTGTTCGGCGGCCAATCTGACGAAGGCATCCTCGGCATCCCGATCCAGCGGGGGGATGCCCATCAACCCGGCGAACTCCAACGAGTCGATGGCATGTATTGCGGCACAAAGCTCGTCGACCAGATCGGGGTTACCGATGTCCACACCGCCGCGATCGGGATCACCATCCAGGCTCACCTGCAGATAGACCCGCAGCGGCGCCTCGCGCTGACCGTCGGCCAATGCCTGCTCCGCGCCACCGCCGAGGGCGGCAATCAGCCGGGCACTGTCCACCGAGTGCACCGTGTGCGCCCACCGGGCGATCGCGCGGGCCTTGTTGCGTTGGACATGGCCGATCATGTGCCAGCGGATCCGATCGCCGGGAAATTGAGCAGCCACGTCGGCAACCTTGCGCGCGGCCTCCTGCTCGCGGGACTCACCGAAGTCGGCACAGCCCAACCGGTGCAGGATCGCCACATCGGAAGCCGGGAAGAACTTGGTGACCGGAAGCAGCTCGATGTCGTGGACTCCGCGGCCCGCCGCCTCGGCCGCCCGGGCCAACCGTGCCCGCACCGCCGCCAGCGAGCCGGCCAGCTCCGAATCGCGATGTTCGCTCATTCCATCCACACCAGCGAAGCCAGCCGGCCCGTCGGCGCGCCGCGACGGTGGCTGAACAGCGCCCGGTCGGAGACGGTGCAGCGCGGGTCGACGTCGATCGATGTCACGCCGAGGCGCTGCAGCTGTCCCACCAGACCGGCCCGGATATCGAGCCCGGCGGTGCCGCGTGCGGTCCGGCACCGGCTGCCCGGCAGCGTCTTCTCCACCTCGGCGGCCATCTGCTCGGGTACCTCGTACTGGCTACCGCTGACCGCGGGTCCCAACAGCACGGACACGTCGGCGATGCGCGCGCCGACCTCGACCATCTTCTCCACGGTGCGCTCCACGATGCCGAGCTGGGCACCGACCCGGCCGGCATGGGCCGCGCCGATCACCCCGGCGCGGGCATCGGCCAGCAGCACCGGGACACAATCGGCGCTGATCACCGCCAGCGCCAAGCCCCGGGCGGCGGTGACCACCGCGTCGGTATCGGGCAGCGCCGCGGGCTGCGGACCGTCCACGACGGCCACCCGATCTGAGTGGACCTGGTTCATCCACACCACCGCATCGCCGGCGAGGCCGAGCGCATCGGCGAGCCTGCGCCGGTTGGCCGCCACCGCGGCCGGATCGTCGCCGACGTGATCGCCGAGATTGAACGTGTCGAATGGCGGCTTCGACACCCCACCCGCACGGGTGGTGGTGACGCGCCGGACCCGGACGGGCACGTCCGCGTCAGTGGCGCATGAACGGCGGCACGTCGACGTCGTCATCGGAGATGCCACCGTCGTCGGGGCCACCGATCTTCACCGTTGCGCCGTTGGTGTGCGCCGGGACCGACATCGCGTCGGCCGGCTCGAAGATGCTGGAGCGGACCTTGCCCGCCGACCCGGATGCCACACCCGCGGTACCTTCGCCGACAACGGGTTTGCGACTCGGGCCGGTGCTGTCGAAACCGGCCGCGATGACCGTCACGCGCACCTCGTCACCCAGTGAATCGTCGATGACGGTGCCGAAGATGATGTTGGCCTCGGCATGCGCGGCCTCCTGCACCAGCGAGGCGGCCTCGTTGATCTCGAACAGGCCCAGATCACTACCGCCGGCGACCGACAGCAGCACACCCTGGGCGCCCTCCATGGAGGCCTCCAGCAGCGGGGAGTTGATGGCGATCTCGGCGGCCTTGAGCGCGCGACCGTCACCGCGCGCCGAGCCGATGCCCATCAGGGCCGTGCCCGCGCCGCTCATCACACCCTTGACGTCGGCGAAGTCGACGTTGATCAGGCCCGGGGTGGTGATCAGATCGGTGATGCCCTGGACACCGTTGAGCAGCACCTCGTCGGCGCTGCGGAAGGCGTCCATCAGCGAAACGGCCGCGTCACCCATCTGCAACAGCCGGTCGTTCGGGATGACGATGAGGGTGTCGCAGCTCTCGCGCAGCGCGTTGATGCCGTTCTCGGCCTGGTTGGACCGGCGCTTGCCCTCGAAGGAGAACGGGCGCGTCACGACACCGACGGTCAACGCACCGAGCTTGCGCGCGATGGTCGCCACGACGGGTGCGCCACCGGTGCCGGTGCCACCGCCCTCGCCCGCGGTCACGAAGACCATATCGGCGCCGCGCAGCAGCTCCTCGATATCGTCCTTGGCGTCCTCGGCGGCCTTGCGGCCCACCTCGGGNCGAGACCGCGGGTGGAGTCGCGACCGACATCGAGTTTGACGTCGGCATCGCTCATCAACAATGCCTGCGCATCGGTGTTGATGGCGATGAACTCAACGCCCTTGAGTCCGTGCTCGATCATCCGGTTGACGGCGTTGACGCCGCCGCCGCCGATGCCGACCACCTTGATAACGGCGAGGTAGTTATGCGGGGGGGTCATCGGTCGCCTTTCCTGCCCATTGGAGCCTGCCCGTTGGAGTACGTGTCTTCGGTGTTGCCGCTCTGCCCGAAACCCTAAACCTCAACCATAGGTTTATAGTTATGTCAAGTAGTTCCGTGCAAACAGAACGGTAGGGTCACCCGGCACCGTAGGGCCGCAGGCGCGCCGAAGCGACACGATCGAATTTGTCGCGGTGCGCACCGCAGCGGGCTGCCGAACTACTTGACGGTCGGCAGGTCCGGGCTCGACACGTCATAGGTCTGACCGGGCTGGGTCAGCAGCGCCGCCAGTTTGAGCGCCTTCTCCTGCGTGCGATCGGTGGTGCCCCACACCACTTTTCGGCCGTCGAACAGAACCAGCGTGATGGCCGCCACCGATGGCGCCTCCACCCGACTGACCTGCCCGGACACCTCCGGGGGCAGCGAGGTCAGCACCTGCAGACCGGCGAGGGTGGCCGGATCGCGCGGTCCCGGCGTCTCGGTGTCTATATAGGGCAGCCCCGGTGGCGGCGGCGCGGTCACGAAATCCACACCGTCGCGGTCGAACAGGTGGGGCCCGTCCGGATAGTCCTTGACCACCAGCGGCACGCGTTCGGCCACGGTGATCCGCAGCGTCGAGGGGTACTCGCGCTGGACTCGGGCGCTGGCCACCCGCCGGATCGAGGCCACCCGCTCGGCCACCGCGTCGGTGTCGATCTGCAGCAGAGGGGTGCCCTCCTGAACCGCCGCCACCTGCCGCACCTCGTCCTCGCTGAGCGCGGTCAGTCCGGTGACCACCGTCTCGCGCGCGGACATGATCGGCGTGAAATAGAGCAGCAGGCCCACGCCGACCACAAGTACCGCCAACACCGCCGTCCACATCAACACCTTCAGACCGCGGATCACCCCGCGCGGCGCCTGCTTGGGCTTCTCCTCGGTCCGGCCCTGAGCACGACGTTTGGCTTCCCGGCGGGCCTGCTCGATGGCCATCGCCCGGGCCTGCGCCGCGCGGCGTTCNCCGACGCGGTCCCTCCAGATCGGACTCGGCGGGCTGATCCGCATCGGGTTCGCCGGGCGTGGGCACCTCGGCCGCAACCGAGTCGGTGGGCGGGTCGGGATCTGCTCCGGTCGAGCCCGGTTCCGGTGGAACCGTCATCGATCCGCTACCCGGTCGGCGCGGGCACCCACCGCATCCAGGATCTCGCGGCCCAGCAGGGTCACGTCACCGGCGCCCATGGTCACCACGACGTCCCCGGGGCGCGCGATCTCGGCAACCCGCTGGGCCACCGCGGAGAAATCGGGCACGTAGTGCACCGGGACCGTCACGTGTTCGACGATGCTGCGCCCACTGATCCCGGCTATCGGCTGCTCGCGGGCGGCATAGACGTCCAACACGACCGCCTCGTCGGCGAGGCTCAGCGCCGCTCCGAACTCCTTGGCGAATGTCTGTGTGCGCGAATACAGATGGGGTTGGAAAACGACGATCGCGCGACCCTGCGACTCGGCCGCCAGCGTGCGCACCGCCGTCAGCGCGGCCGTCACCTTCGTCGGATGGTGGGCGTAGTCGTCGAAAACCCGGACACCCGAGCGCACACCCACCAGTTCGAAACGACGGCGCACACCCTCGAAATCGGCCAGCGCCTCCAACACCGCATCCGGCGGCGCCCCCGCCTCGACGGCGGCAAGCAGGGCCGCCAACGCGTTGAGCGCCATGTGCCGGCCGGGAACGGACAGCCGCATCGTGCGCGGGGCGGGCTCCCCCGCCAGCTGCACCGTGGCCACCGCGCGGGTGCCGCTCTGCTCCCAGTCGATCAACGCACCCGCCAGATCCGCACCGGTGCTGCCGTACCGCAGCACCCGGATGCCCAGTGCGGCGGTGCGTTCGGCCAGCGCCGCGGCACCGGGATCGTCGACACAGACCACCAGCGCCCCACCCGGCCGGAGCCGTTCGACGAACGCGTCGAACACATCGATATAGGCCTGCTCGGTGCCGAAGAAATCCAGATGGTCGGCCTCGATGTTGGTGACCACCGCGATATCGGGGCGGTACTGCACCAGCGAGCCGTCGCTCTCGTCGGCCTCGGCCACGAAAAACGGACCGCTGCCGTGGTGGGCGTTGGTGCCCGCCGCGCCGAGATCGCCGCCGACGGCGAACGACGGATCGAAACCGCTGTGCTGCAACGCGACGATGAGCATCGAGGTCGTCGTGGTCTTGCCCGCGGTGCCGGTGACCATCAGCGTCCGGTCACCGGCCATCAACTTGGCCAGCACCACCGGCCGCAGGATCACCGGGATGCCCCGCTGCCGCGCCGCCACCAGCTCCGGGTTGGTCTTCGGGATGGCCGCATGGGTGGTGACGACGGCGGTGGGGCCGCCCGCCAGCATGTCCAACGCCGCGGCGTCGTGACCGATCCGGATCTGTGCTCCCCTGGCCCGCAATGCCGCGATCCCGCGAGATTCCTTGGCATCGGACCCGGAGACCTGTCCCCCGCGGTCGAGCAGGATGCGCGCGATTCCCGACATCCCGGCACCGCCGATACCCACCATGTGCACCCGGGCCAGCTCCGGTGGCAGACCCTTCATCGCAACGACTTCCGGTCGGCGCGGTGGCGCCGGGCCACCTCGATCGCGACCTCGGCAACCCGGCGTGCGGCATCACGGTGGCCGGCCAGCGCGGCGGCCGCGGTCATCTGCTGCAGCCGCGATGTGTCGTTGAGCACACCGATGACGGTGTCGGCGACCAGCTGCGGCGACAGCTCGGCATCGTCGACGAGCAGACCGCCGCCGGCCTGGACCACCGGCAGCGCGTTGAGCCGCTGCTCACCGTTGCCGATCGGCAGCGGCACGTACACCGCGGGCAATCCGACGGCGCTGACCTCGGCGACCGTCATCGCACCGGACCGGCAGATGGCCAGATCTGCCGCGGCATAGGCCAGGTCCATGCGATCGAGATAGGGCACCGCCACATAGGGCGGGCCGGACGGCTCCGGCAGGTCGAGGGTGTTCTTCGGACCGTGCGCGTGCAACACCGAAATACCCTCGGCGGCAAGCTGTGTCGCGGCACCGGAGACCGCGCGGTTGATCGACTGTGCGCCCTGGGAGCCACCGAACACCAGCAGCACGTGCGAATCCTCGGCGAAGCCGAAGGCGGCCCGCGCCTGGGCCCGTAGCGCCGCACGGTCCAGCGCGGTGATGCTGGCCCGGACCGGGACGCCCACCACTTCCACGGGGCCGAGGCCCGGGTCGGGCACCGCCGAGAGCACCCGGCGGGCCGAGCGGGCACCCAGCTTGTTGGCCCAGCCGGCGCTGGCGTTGGCCTCGTGGATCACCACCGGGACCGACGGCCTGCGCAGACCGCGCCGCGCCGCCAGATACGCGGGCACCGAGACATACCCGCCGAAACCGATCACCACATCCACCCCGACGGCGTCGAACACCGTGCGGGTCTGTCGCACCGCGCTGCGTACCCGCAACGGGAGCCGCACCAGGTCGGCCGAGAGCTTGCGTGGCAGCGGCACCGGCGTGATGAGCTCGAGGTCATACCCCCGCTCGGGGACCAACCGGGTCTCCAGACCGCGCTGGGTACCCAGCGCGGTGATCCGGACCTCGGGATCCAGCTCGGTCAACGCATCGGCCACGGCCATCGCAGGTTCCACATGACCTGCCGTTCCCCCGCCGGCCAGGACGACCGATAACGTGCTCACCCGTAACGCTGACCTTCCAATGAGCGGGCTCGGCCCTGTTGACCTCGCCCCTGCCGCGGCTCCGCGCGGCCCCGTTGGGAGGCGCGCCGACCGTCTCCATGATGCCCTGTGCTCCGTACCGCTCGATCGGCCGGATGGCCCTCGCGACGGCTCGCGCGCCGGGCATCGACCGCGGGCGTCTGGCGCGGCTTCCTGGCCACCGTCTTGCTCTTGCTCTTGGCGGGCGGCTTCTGCTTGGCGGGTGCCTTGCCCGGCTTACCGGGCTTGCCCCTGGTGCGCAGCCGGTCGCGGGCAACCTCCAGACGGCTCGGCACATACGGTTCGGGCAGCGGAAGCCGCAGCAACCTGGTGACCCGGTCGTCGCGGCCCGCACGCAGCGCGGCGACGGCCTCGGGTTCGTGCCGGGCGGCGTTGGTGATGACGCCGAGGATGAGCATCGTGGTGGCCGTCGACGTGCCGCCCGCGGAAATCAGCGGCAGCTGCAGACCGGTCACCGGCAGCAGCCCGACCACGTACCCGACGTTGATGAAGGCCTGCCCGATCACCCACAGCGTCACGGTGGCCGTCAGCAGGCGCAGGAACGGGTCGGCCGACCGGCGTGCGATACGCATCCCGGTATAGGCGAACAGACCGAAGAGGCACAGCAGTCCGGCGGCGCCGACGTAACCGAGTTCCTCGCCGATGATGGCGAAGATGAAGTCGTTGTGCGCGTTGGGCAGGTAGTTGTACTTGGCCGTGCCCTGGCCGAGTCCGTTGCCGAACAGCCCGCCGTTGGCCAATGCGAAGCGGGCCTGTCTGGCCTGATACCCCGCACCGCCGGGGTCGGCCCCCGGGTTGAGCCAGGACTGCACCCGGTCGGAGCGGTACCCGGCCGAGAGCGCGAGCACGCCGGCGGCGAGCACCATCGCCCCCAGCGAGCTGACGAACACCCGCAGTGGCAGACCTGCATACCAGAGCAGACCGAGCAGGATGATGCTCAACGTCACCGTCTGCCCGAGGTCGGGCTGCAGGACGATCAGGGTCAGCGCCAGACCGGCGGCCGGTACCAGCGGGATCAGCATCTCGCGCATGGTCGCCTGCTCAAGGCGCCGCGCCGCCAGCAGGTGCGCTCCCCAGATGGCGAACGCGATCTTGGCAAGCTCGGAGGGCTGCATGCTGAAGCCACCGACGACGAACCAGCCGCGAGAACCGTTGGCCACCTTGCCGATACCGGGGATGAGCACCAGGACCAGCAACACGATGGTGAAGATGAAGGCCGGGAAGGCCAGCCGGCGCATCAGTGCGACGGGCATGCGCAGCGCCAGGTAGAAGGCGATCAGCCCGACGCCGGTCCACAGCGACTGTTTGGCGAAGACCGTCCACGGCGAGCCGCCGGAGTCATAGGAGTACACCCCGGATGCCGAGAGCACCATGATCAGCCCGAGCGTCACCAGGATGGCCGCGACGGCGATGATCAGGTGGAACGAGGTCATCGGGCGGCCCAGCCACTGCCCGAACCGGGTGCGCGGCATGGCCGTCGCGGCCTTCGTCGCCGAGGTGGTCGCCGGGCTCGTGGCCAGGCTCTTACCGGCCTTCTGTTCGGATGCGCCGTCGGTGGACGGATCACCCTTCACCCTCGCCCGCAGCCCGGCGAGCGGATTCCTCACCGGACACCCGCAAGAGTCACAGGCGTAACGCCAGCCCCATTAGTCCCTTGCACCCCAGAATCCTCCCCCGCCGCGGACCGGTCGTCGCGCATATCCGGCAGGTGTGTCGCGGCCGCCGACGATCTCAGCTAACCCACCAGGCGCGGCGAGAGCGACGAAAAGGTCGTCATCCTGGGCCGTCGAGCAGCCATTGCGTCACTCTCGGCGGCTGAAACTGCGCGGCGCCTACGCGCCGACGATCGACAGCCATTCGCCGTAGAACAACGCCACACCCAGCCCACACGCGATCGCCGTCAGCAGCCAGAACCGGATGATCACCGTCGTCTCGGCCCACCCGACCAGCTCGAAGTGATGATGGAACGGCGCCATCCGGAACACCCGTCGGCCCGTCGTGCGGAACGCCAGGATCTGAACCACCACCGAGGTCACCTCGGCCACGAACAGCGCGCCGAGCACCACGGCCAGGATCTCGGTGCGACTGGTGACCGACAGCCCGGCGATGATCCCGCCGAGGGCCAGCGAACCCGTATCACCCATGAAGATCTTCGCCGGTGCCGCGTTCCACCACAGGAAACCGATACAGGCCCCCGCGGTCGCCGCCGCCACCAGCGCGAGGTCCAGCGGATCGCGGACGTTGTAGCAGCCCAGGCTCGGGCTGGCGGCACAGTCGTTGCGGTACTGCCAGAACGTGATCAACACGTAGGCGGCGCTGACCATGGCCATCGCCCCCGCGGCGAGCCCGTCCAGTCCGTCGGTCAGGTTGACCGCGTTCGACCAGGCACTGACCAGCACCACCACGAACACGACGAACACCAGCGGCGCCAGCGTCACGGTGGCGATCTCACGCACATAGGACAGCTGGGCACTGCCAGGCGTCAGTCCCTCGGCATTGCTGAACTGCAGCACCAGCACCCCGAAGAGCACCGCCGCGGTCAACTGGCCGATGGTCTTGGCCCGCTTGTTCAGGCCCAGATTGCGGGACCGCCGGATCTTGATCAAGTCGTCGATGAACCCGACGATGGCCAGCGCGGTCGCCAGCCCCAACACCAGCAGACCCGACGCCGACGGGCCCTCGCCGCCGAACGGCAGGCCGAACAGATGGGTGCCCAGGTAGCCGGCCCAGATGCCGGCCATGATGGCCACCCCGCCCATCGACGGCGTGCCACGCTTCTTCTGATGGCTGGCCGGGCCGTCCTCACGGATCTCCTGCCCGAATCCCTGCTTGGTGAACAGCCGGATCAGCACGGGCGTCAGCACGATCGACACCGCCAGGGCGATCGCGACCGCTACCAGGATCTGCTTCATCCCTGCTCGTTCCCCTGCTCGGCGAGACGATCGGCAAGCGTGCCCAGCCCGGCGGCGTTGGACGCCTTCACCAGCACCACATCACCGGGACCCAACTCGGCCTGCAGCAGTGCCAGCGCGGCGTCGGCGTCGGGCACCAGGACAGACTCACTGCCCCACGACCCTTCCATCACCGCCCCCTGATGCATGGCGCTCATCGATCTCCCGGTTCCCACGACTATCAATCGAGAGACATCTAAGCGCACGGCCAACCGGCCGATGCGATCGTGTTCGGCTATCGCGTCCTCGCCGAGCTCGGCCATCTCCCCGAGCACCGCCCAGCTGCGGCGCCGGCCCTGACTTCCCGAACGCGCCATCCAGGCCAGCGCCTTCAACCCCGCCGCCATCGAATCCGGGTTTGCGTTGTAGGCATCGTTGACGACGGTGACGCCGTCGGCGCGGGTGCTGACGTGCATCCGGCGCGCCGAGACCGGTCCGGCACCGGCCAGTGCCGTGGCCACCTGCTCAAGGCTCGCACCGCACTCCACCGCGACCGCCGCCGCGGCCAGCGCGTTGGACACCTGATGCTCGCCGTGCACGGCCAGCGCGATATCCACCGCACCGGCGCCGGTGTGCAGGGTGAAGCGCGGGCGGGCCAGCTCGTCGAGATGCTCGTCACTGGACCAGATATCGGCCCCCGGCGCCCGCGAGACCCGCACCACCCGCGCCGCGGTCTTGTCGGCCATGGCCGCCACCGCCGAATCGTCGGCGTTGAGGATCACCACACCGGATGCGGGGACCGACTGCGGCAGTTCGGATTTGGTGGCCGCGATCACCTCGCGTGAACCGAACTCACCCAGATGCGCCGTCCCGACGTTGAGCACGACACCCACCGACGGGGTGGCGATGGCCGCCAGCGCCGCGATGTTCCCCGGGTGCCGCGCCGACATCTCCAGGATCAAGAAGTCGGTGTCGGTGGTGGCGCGCAACACCGTCCACGGATGGCCCAGTTCGTTGTTGAACGACCCGGGCGGAGCCACCACCTGACCCAGCGGTGCGAGCACCGCGGCCAGCAGATCCTTGGTCGAGGTCTTGCCCGACGATCCGGTCACCCCGATGATCCGCAGCCCCCGCGCGCTCAGTTCGGTGGCGACGGCCGCGGCCAGCTTGGCCAGCGCTGCCAACACCGCGGCGCCCGAGCCTGCGGCATCGTCATGCTCCACCGCGCCGGAGCCGGCATCGCCCGCGCTCGCGGGCGGCACCACGATGGCGGGCACCCCGACCGGGCGGGCGGCCAGCACCGCCACCGCCCCGGCCGCGACGGCACCCGCGGCGAAATCGTGCCCGTCCGAACGCGCCCCCGGCAACGCCAGGAACAACCCGCCGGGAGTGACCGCGCGCGAATCGAATTCGACGGTGCCGGTGATGCGGGTGGTCGCGGCATCGGCGGCGCTGATATCGGCCAGTTCACCGCCCACGATATCGGCCACCTGGGCCACGGTCATCTCGATCATCGGTTCTGCCCCAATGCATTCAGCGCGGCGGTCAGTTCGACCCGGTCGTCGAAGGGGCGGGTGGACCCGTCGGCGGTCTGTCCGGACTCGTGGCCCTTGCCCGCGATGAGCACCACGTCCCCGGCACGTGCCCAGCCGACCGCGAAGTCGATGGCCGCACGCCGATCACCGATCTCGACCACCTCGGCAGAGAATCCCGTGGCACCGGCCCGGATCGCCGACCGGATCAACTGCGGGTCCTCGTCACGTGGATTGTCATCGGTGATGACGACCAGGTCCGCCAGCTCGGCGGCGATCTGCCCCATCGGTTCGCGCTTGCCGGCATCGCGGTTGCCGCCGGCGCCGAACACCACCGCCAGCCGGCCGTCGGCATTCTGCTCACGCAGGGTGGCCAGCACCGCCTGCAGCGCCCCCGGTTTGTGCGCATAGTCCACCAATGCCAGGAAGTCCTGTCCGGCGTCGATCGTCTCCAGCCGACCCGGCACCGCGGCCGCGGCGAGTCCGGGCGCGGCCTGCTCGGGCGAGACACCGACGGCGTCGAGCAGCGCAACGGCCAGCAGCGCGTTGGCGATGTTGTAGCGACCCGGCAGGGCGATCCGGAGGCGGTGATGCACCCCGGCCGGGTCGACGGCCACGAACTCCTGGCTGCCGCGGGCAACGGTGGACACCGATTCGACACGCCAGTCGGCATCGACGCCGGTGGTGGCGACCCGAACCGCCCCGGGGGCACGCGATGCGATCTCGCGTCCCGCCTCGTCGTCGACGCACACCACCGCGCTTTCGGCATGGTTGGGCGAATCCGGCTCGAACAGACGCGCCTTGGCGTTCAGGTAATCGGCCATGGTGGGGTGGAAATCGAGGTGATCGCGCGACAGGTTGGTGAAACCGCCCGCGGCGAACGATGTGCCGTCCACCCGGCCCAGCGTCAGCGCGTGACTGGACACCTCCATCACGACGGTGTCGACACCGCGTTCCACCATCACCGCGAGCAGGGCCTGCAGGTTCGGCGCCTCGGGAGTGGTCAGCGAGCTCGGCTCGTCGCGACCGTCGATACGGATGCCGACGGTGCCGATAAGGCCGGCGATGCGACCGGCCGCCCGCAGGCCCGCCTCGACGAGGTAGGTGGTGGTGGTCTTGCCCGAGGTGCCCGTCACCCCGATGACGCGCAGCGCCGATGACGGATTGCCGTAGACCTCGGCGGCCAACCCGCCCAGCACGGCCCGCGGGTCGGCATGGACGAGCACCGGCACGTCGATCGATCCGAACTCGGCGACACCCGCCGGATCGGTGAGCACCGCGACCGCGCCGGCGGCGACGGCATCGGCGACGAATCGGGCGCCGTGCGCCCGTTGTCCCGGCAGGGCGGCGAACAGGTCACCCCGGCGCACGTCCTGGCTGCGCAGTGTCACCCCGGTGACCCGGACATCCGGATCGGCCACCGCGGCCACACCGATGCGCTGCGCCAACACACCCAGGTGGGCACCGGCGGGATCGGAGGGACGCAGTGTCATGGCCTTGCCACAGTACCGGGGTGCCGCCGGCTCACTCCGCCTGCAGCGTCAGCGGCGGTCCCGGGTCGGCGGACAGCGGCACGTTCTCGCGTTGCAGCAACCACGAGGCGATGTGGTGGAACAGCGGCGCCATGGTGGTGCCCGGCAGTCCGTCGGCGGTGCGGGCGGGGTTGTCGGCCATGATGCCGACCACGTAGCGCGGGTTGTCCGCGGGTGCGATCCCGGCGAAGGTGATCCAGTAGTGGTCGTCGTAGTAGCAGCCGCAGTTCGGGTTGATCTGCTGGGCCGTACCGGTCTTACCGGCGATCTGATAGCCCTCGACCGCGGCCTGCCAGCCGGTGCCCTGCTGCACACCGCGCGGGTCGCGCTGGATGGTGGCGCGCAGCATGTGGCGCACGGTGGCAGCGGTTTCCGGCGAGACCACCCGGACACCCTCCGCCGCGGGCTCGACGTTCTCCTTGCCGTCGGCCTCGATGATCGACTTGATGATGCGGGGCGGAATCCGGACGCCGTCGTTGGCGATGGTCTGGTACATCCCCGTCATCTGCAGCAGCGTCATCGAAAGACCCTGTCCGATGGGCAGGTTGGCAAAGGAGCTGCCCGACCACTGGTCCATCGGCGGGACCAGGCCCGCGCTCTCGCCCGGCAATTCGATCCCGGTGCGTTCACCGAGACCGAACTTCGCCAGCATCTCGGCGAACTTCTCCGGGCCGAAGCGCTGGGCCAGCATCAGCGTGCCCACGTTCGAGGACTTTCCGAAAACGCCGGTGCTGGTGTACCGGTCGACGCCGTGGTTCCACGCGTCCTTGACGGTGACGCCGCCCATGTCGATGGAACCGGGCACCGAGAGCACCTCGTCGGGGTTGGTCAGACCCAACTCGATGGCGGTGGCGGCGGTCACGATCTTGTTCACCGAACCCGGCTCGAACGGCGATGACACCGCAGGGTTGCCCATCTGCCTGCTGCCCTGCCTACCGATGTCCTGCGAGGGGTCGAACGTGTTGTCGTTCGACATCGCCAGCACCTCACCGGTTTTGGCGTCCAGCACGACGGCGGAGACGTTGGCGGCACCGGACTTGTCCTTGGCCTGCTGCACCTGCTGTTGCACGTAGAACTGGATGTCGTCGTCGAGCGTCAACTGCACTGTCTGGCCGTCGACGGCCTCGTGCCGGTTACGCATGCTGCCCGGGATCATCACGCCGTCGGACCCACGGTCGTAGGTGACCGAACCGTCGGTGCCTGCGAGTTTCGCGTCCAGGGAATCCTCGAGACCGAGCAGTCCGTGGCCGTCCCAGTCGATACCGCCGACGATATTGGCCGCCAACGAACCGCCGGGGTACTGGCGGATGTCCTGGCGTTCCGAGCCGACCTCGGGGAACTTCGTGGTGATCGCGTCGGCGATCGCCGGGTCCACCGCCCTGGCCAGATAGGCGAAGGTGTCCTTGCTGGTGAGCTTGGTCAGCAAGGTCTTCGCGTCGGGCTTGTTGTTCAGCCGGGTGGCGATGTCCTTGGCGATCTCCCGCAACCGGGCATCGGGATCGGGCGCGTAGTCCGGATTCTTGGCCCGCTCCTCTTCCAGCTGCTTGCGGATGCGCGCCGGCTGGAAGGTGAGCGCCCTGGCTTCGATGGTGAACGCGAGCTTGTCGTTGTTGCGGTCGACGATGCTGCCGCGCACGGCCTGCTGGACGTCGGTCACCTTGAGCTGGCCGGCCGCTTCGGCCCGCAGCCCGGCGGCATTGGAGATCTGCAGGTTGAACAGCTGTGCCGCGGCGACCACCAGCACCAGGAAGATGACGACGTTGCCGGCGCGGTGGCGGAAGACGAACGACGAGCTGCGCAGCCCGGCCGCCGGGGTCTGTGCCGGGCGCCGGATCCGGCGGTCGGTGGCCGAATGCTCCTGACCGCGTTGGCCACGTTGACCTCGGGTCATGCCGGCACACCCGGGGCCGGGACCTCGACCGGGACCTCGGCAGGCACATCGGGCGTGGGGCCCGCGGCCGGCGCCGCCGGAAGGTGCTCAGGGTTGGCTGCGGGACCGGGCTGCGCGGGCAACTCGGGGGTGCCCAGGTGCGGCAATCCCTCGGCAGGCACCGGTGCGGGCACGCCGGGGAGCGGGACGACCAGCGGCGCGCCGCCGGGCAGCTGGTCGGCCGGTGCGGCGGCGGCAGGCAGCTGGGCCGGGTCCACGGGTGCGGCGGGGTCGGCGGGCAGCGGCGCGGTCAACGGTGCCGGCCCGGCCTGCGGTGCTGCCGGTGCGGTCAGTGGCGCCGCCGGTGCGGCGGTGGCGCGCGGCGGAACCCGCACCACGACCTCGCGTGGGTCGACGACCTGGGGGGCGGGCGGTCCGCCGGCGGCGGGACGGCCCGTCGTCGGCGCGGCAGGTCGCTCGTCGGGCAGCGGTGTGTTCAGCGGTGGCGGGGGCGCGCCCTCGGCCGGTTTCGGCGTGCCGACCACGACCCAGGCACCGGTCGCGTCCTGCACCAGGTGCGCGGTGTCCCGCGACGGGATCATCCCGAGCCCGCGGGCGGCCTCGGCGAGCGCGGGCGGCGCCTGCGCCTCGAGCACATCGCGCTCCAGCGCCTCTTTCTGTTGCAGCAGAGCCTGATTCAGCTGACGGGCATGGCCGAGCTCATAAGAGCGGCTGGCGGCATCGGTGGACAGCCACAGGGTGACGCCCAACCCCACACCGAGTGCCGCGATGATCAGGACCACGAACGGCACCCTGGCGGCCAGCGTGCGCGGATTGAAGTCGATGGTCGCCAGCCGGGTCAGCAACCGTTCCCGAAGCGGTGGACGAACGATCTTGGGGGCCTTGGCTTTGCGCGCCTTGGCGCGGGCCTTGGCCTGGCTGGCGTTCTTGGGCCTGGCCGGTGTGTCGACCGGTCTGCGCACCGGCGAGGTCTGCGGAGCGGAACGGGCCGGGCGCTGTTCGGGCGCGCTGCGTCGTTTCCGCGCGGGCGCCTCGGACTGTCGGCGCGCCGTCGGCCTGCCCTTGGGCGGAGTCTTGCGCCGGCGCTCGTCGGTGCTGCGCCCCGGTGTGGACCGCTTTCCCTTCATGAGTCTTCCTTTCCGGCGATCTTCTCCAACGCCCGCAGCCGCACCGGGGCGCTTCGCGGGTTACGTTCGATCTCCTCGGCGCCGGCCTGTTCGGCGCCTCGGGTCAGCGTTGCGAATTCGGCCTCGTAGCCGGGCAATTCGACGGGCAACCCGGGCGGGGTGCGCGATGCCGTGGCCGAGGCGAACAGACTTTTGACGATCTTGTCCTCCAGCGACTGATACGCCATCACCACGATGCGGCCGCCCCCGGAGAGCGCGGCAAGCGCCGCGGGCAGCGCCTCACGCAGTGAGTCGAGCTCACCGTTGACCGCGATGCGCAGCGCCTGGAAGGTGCGTTTGGCCGGATGCCCGCCGGTCCGCCGGGTCGCCGCCGGGATGGCCTCGTAGAGCACCTCGACGAGTTCGCCGGTGCTGGCGAACGGCCTGACCGCTCGCCGCCGCACCACCCGGGCGGCGATCCGGTTGGCGAATCGCTCGTCGCCGTACTCGCGCAGCAGTCGCGTCAACGCCCGCTCGTCATAGGTGTTGAGGATCTCGGCGGCGGTCAGCGGCGCATCGGGATCCATCCGCATGTCCAGCGGCGCGTCGTGGGCGTAGGAGAAGCCGCGGTCGACCAGATCGAGCTGCATCGAGGACACCCCGAGGTCGAACAGCACGCCGTCGACGACGGGCTCCTGGCGGTCGTCCCAGTAGCCGTCGTAGCGGGTGCGTTCGAACCGGACGCGGTCACCGAACCGGGCCAGTCGGTCGCCGGCGATGCGCAGGGCGTTCGGGTCACGGTCCAGGCCGACGACGCGCAGTCCCGGCAGATCGGTCAGGAACCGCTCGGTGTGCCCACCCGCGCCGAGGGTGGCATCGACGAGGACGGCACCGGAGCCGTCGGCATGGTGCCGGGTCAGCGCTGGGGTGAGGAGTTCGACGCACCGGTCGAGCAGAACGGGAACGTGGCCGTGCTCGCCGGACTTGGGCGCAGGACCGGACCGGGGTGAGTTCACGGGATGAGGTGAATCGTCGGAATGAGGCACAGAGACTCCCCTGTCGAGAAGGGGCGCCCCTGCAACGAGGTCCCTGTCCGAGGCGGACCTGGCGTCGGGGAAGTACGTCAGGGCCGGTTCGGACAGAGGCCTCGTTGCACGGGCTTGTTGGTCAGATGATGTCGCGAAGAGTGTCATCGCTGGCCGCGGAGAAGGTCTCTTCGTGTGTCTCCTGGTACTGCTGCCACGCTTGGGCGTCCCAGATCTCCAGGTGCCCCAGCGAACCGGTCACCACGCATTCCTTGGACAGGTTGGCGTAGCGGCGGTGTTCGGCGGACAAGGTGATCCGGCCTTGCGCGTCGGGATGCTGTTCGTCGGCACCGGCGGCCAGGTTGCGGACATAGGCACGAGCTTGCGGGTCACTGCGCGATGCCTGCATGGCCTTCTCGGCGAGCTTCTCGAACTCCGCCCGCGGGTACACGGCCAGGCTGTGATCTTGACTCTTGGTGACCATCAACCCTCCTGCCAGTGCGTCGCGGAATTTGGCGGGCAGTGTCAGCCGCCCCTTGTCGTCGAGCTTGGGCGTGTAGGTGCCGAGAAACATCCCGCCACCTCCCACCACTCGGTTGGATTCCGAGTCGCTTCTGCCCGCTGTGCGGAGTTCCGGTTCCTCCGCTGTCCGCCACTTTACCCCACAATCCCCCACTTAGCTCCATTTGCTGCCACCGAGTTGCCCCGCTGCCCCACCGCCCCGCCATCCATGGCGCCCACGCCGTCGCGCAGCGGACAGGACACCCGGTGCGTTTGAGGGAAAACCGCAGCTAGAGGCCCTGAACCGCGCCGCGGCGACCTCGGTGGGTGACAGTGGGGAGGATGTGGGGCGGACGCCCTGCCGCACCCGACACGCCGACATGTGCGCGGGGCCGAACGGCACCGCGCGGGCCGGAAAACCACACGAAAAAGGGCGGCTCCGGTTCGGAGCCGCCCTCAGGTGGGGATTGGTGGGGAACTAGCCGGTTCGCCTACCGGTCACTCGTCGAAGCGACGACGGAACCGATCCTCCATCCGGCTGGTGAACGAGCCGCCGCCGGCGGGCTTACCACGCTTACCGGGGCGCGCCGGGCCGGTTCCGGACACACTCTTGTCGACCGGGCCTGCCCCGCGCGGGCCGGTGATCGCGAACACCACACCGCCGAACATCACGATGAAGCCGATCACCGACAGGATCGGGAAGCTACCGATCATGGTGGCCTTGATGGCGACCCCACACACCAGCATCGCCAGGCCCGCCACGAAGAGCGCGATGCCCTGCAGCCGGCGCCGGGCAGAGGGAGCACGCAGATTGCCACCACGCACGCTCGATGCGAACTTGGGGTCTTCCGCGTACAGCGCGCTTTCGATCTGGTCGAGCATGCGCTGCTCGTGATCGGAGAGTGGCATCCGTCCCTCCTGGTCCGCGCCGTGGGCTCCGGAGAGCCGAATTCTCAAATAGGGCCGCCGCCCGCGTTTTACGGGTGACTGTTCCCATGATACGAGGTCATTCTGAGCCGTACCACCTACTTGACACACGATTGTATGACGTCTGCCACCTGTGGTGGTCCGCCCGGTGATACCTGGCGCGGCTTCCCGGCGTTCAGGGCCGATAATGAGCAGGACCCGTCCGCAGCGACCGACCGAAGGACACCCGTTGGCGACATTCCTGGTGGACCTGTCGGCGGAGCTCATGCGCCAACGGCTCCGAGAAGCGCTGACGGTGTACGTCCAGGCGATGAACTATCCGCGCGGGACCGAGGAACAGCGCGCCTCGATGTGGCTGGAGCACACCCGCCGCTTCGGCTGGAAGGCCGTCGCCGCACTGCGCACCGATGCCACCGCCGTGGATTCGCCGGCCGTCCTGGACTCCGCGCAGATGCTGGGCATCGCCTACGGCTACCGCGGTGCACCCGATCAGTGGTGGCAGCAACAGGTCGTGCACGGGTTGCGTCGGCGCGGGGCCGAGGGGGCGCTGGCCGAACCGCTGCTCGCGGACTATTTCGAACTCACCGAACTGCACATCCACCCCCATGCGCAGGGCCAGGGACTCGGCGAGGCCTTGGCTCGGCGGCTGTTGGCCGGACGCAGCGAGGCCCACGTATTGCTCTCCACCCCGGAGATCAACGAAGAGGCCAATCGTGCGTGGCGGCTGTATCGCAGGCTCGGGTTCGGCGATGTCATTCGGGACTATCATTTCGCCGGCGATCCGCGCCCCTTCGCCATCCTGGGCCGACGATTACCCCTTGACCAGGCGCCCGACACCGAATGAGCACACCGATCTGGCACGATTAGCGGGTGTTCGCCCGCTCACACCGCCCACGGCACCGTCGGCTCGCCGCGCTGGTCCTGCTGCTGCTGATCATCGTTCCGTTCGCCGTCGGCTGCGTGCGGGTCCGCGCGTCGATCACGGTCTCCCCCGACGATCGCGTCTCCGGCCAGATCGTGGCGGCCAGCAAGGCGCGTGACGGCGAGGACAAGGGCCCGCAGCTGCTCAACTCGCTGCCGTTCAGCAACAAGGTCGCCGTCTCGCGGTACGAGCGCGGCGATTTCGTCGGATCCCAGGCGGTGTTCTCCGACCTGACCTTCGCCGAGCTGCCGCAACTGGCGAACATGAACAGCGATGCCGCGGGCGTGGACATCTCGCTGCGCCGGGCCGGGGACCTGGTCATCCTCGAAGGCCGGGTGGATCTGACCACCCTCAACGATCCCGAAGCCGATGTCACGCTCAGCGTGGCGTTCCCCGGCGAGGTCACCTCGACCAACGGTGACCAGGTCTCCGGCGAGGTCGTCGAGTGGAAGCTCAAGCCGGGCATCGTCACCACGATGAACGCCCAGGCGCGCTACACCGATCCCAGCGCGCGATCGTTCACCACCGCGGCCATCTGGCTGACCGTCGGCTCCTTCGTGGTCGCCGGCCTGCTCGGCTGGCTGGCCTGGTCGAGCCGGGACCGGTCGCCGAAGGTCGGCGAAGGGGCCTAGACCGTGCCGGGTCGTCATCGCGCGCGATCACGCGGCGGGAAAGCATAATGACGTGGTCGCGAGCGCGCCTGTCCACCGATCACCGGGCGGGACGCTCTAGGCTAACCACGTCGGGGGTCGAGAAACCGACATCAGAAAGGGGCGTCCGCTGAGCGTCGATACAGCGGCACCGACAGCCGTCGAACTGGTCAATGCCGTCGTCGAGGAACTGCGTCAGTACCTCGACGAACGCCGCCGCGAGTCCGCCTACATCGGTCCCGAATACGCCGAGTTGACCGCCGCGCTCGAAGAGTTCGTGCTGCGCGGGGGCAAACGTCTGCGTCCCGCGTTCGCCTACTGGGGCTGGCGCGCGGTCGCCGGGACGAACCGGTCCTCCGACACCCAGGCCCTGCGGTTGTTCTCCGCGCTGGAGCTGCTGCACGCGTGCGCGCTGGCCCACGATGACGTGATCGACGCATCGGCCACCCGTCGCGGACTGCCCACCGTGCACCGGCACTTCGCCGACCGGCATCGCGCCAACAACTGGCTCGGTTCACCCGAACAGTTCGGCCTGTCGGCCGCCATCCTGCTGGGCGACCTGTCGCTGGTGTGGGCAGATGACATCGTGGCCACCGCCGATCTGCCCGCCGACGCCCACCTGCGGGTGCACAAGGTGTGGGCCGATATCCGCACCGAGGTGCTCGGCGGTCAGTACCTGGACATCGTGGCCGAGGCCAGCGGTGCCGACTCGGTGGCCTCGGCGATGAACGTCAACACCTACAAGACCGCCTCCTATACGGTCTCGCGCCCACTGCAGCTCGGGGCTGCGGCCGCGGCCGATCGGCCCGAAATCCAGCAGATCTTCCACCAGATCGGCAACGACCTGGGGGTGGCCTTCCAGCTGCGCGACGATGTGCTCGGCGTGTTCGGGGATCCCGCGGTCACCGGCAAGCCCTCCGGCGACGACCTGCGCTCGGGCAAGCGGACCGTCCTGCTCGCCGAGGCCGTCGAACTGGCCCAGCGCAGTGATCCCGCCGCCGCCAAGCTCATCGCCGACTCGATCGGCACCGAACTGACCGATGTCGCGGTCAAGGAGGTGTGTTCGGCCATCGAATCGGTCGGCGCGCTGGCCGCCGTCGAGGATCGGATCGAGAAACTGCATCGGCGGGCCCTGGACGCGCTGAACGCCGCCGATATCGATCCGCAGGCCAAGATCGGCCTCGCCGAACTGGCCGGCCTGGCGTCGAATCGGTCCGCCTGAGGACATGACCGCATCGGTATCGGACGCGCCGGAGACGCGCGGACACCTCGCTCGGCTGTGGGCGTTCGCGCTCTCCACCGAGGCGAGGCCGGCCCGATTGGGGTTCCTCGGCGCGGTACTGATCGCCGCCGGCGGGCTCGGCGCGGGGAGCACCCGCCTGCACGATCCGCTGCTGGAATCGCTGCACATGTCCTGGCTGCGGTTCGGCCACGGACTGGTGCTCTCCTCGATCCTGCTGTGGGGCGGGGTGGCCGTCATGTTGTTGGCCTGGCTGTGGCTGGGCCGGCGCGTGGTGGACCGCACCGCAACCCAGTACACGATGCTGGCCACCACCGGGTTCTGGTTGGCGCCGCTGCTGCTGAGCGCGCCGGTGTTCAGCCGCGACACCTACTCCTACCTCGCCCAGGGCGCGCTGCTGCGCGACGGTTTCGACCCCTACGTGGTCGGGCCGGTCGAGAACGTGAACTCGTTGCTGGACAACGTCAGTCCGATCTGGACGACGACCACGGCGCCCTACGGCCCCGCCTTCATCCTGGTGGCCAAGTTCGTCACCATGATCGTCGGTAACAACGTCGTCGGCGGCACCATGCTGCTGCGGCTGTGCATGCTGCCCGGACTGGCCTTGCTGATCTGGGCCACCCCGCGGGTGGCGCGGCATCTGGGCGCCAATCCGGCTGCCGCACTGTGGATCTGCGTACTGAACCCGCTGGTGATCATCCACCTCATGGGTGGGGTGCACAACGAGATGTTGATGGTCGGCCTGATGATGGCGGCGATCGCGCTGACCTTCGGCGGCCGGCCGATCCTCGGGGTCGGTTTCATCGCCACCGCGGTCGCCGTGAAGGCGACGGCCGGAATCGCGTTGCCGTTCATGGTCTGGGTGTGGATGCGACGGTTGCGCGACACCAGGGGCTACGGCCCGGTGCCCGCGTTCGCCATCGCCACCGCGGCATCGGTGGTGATCTTCGGCGCCGTGTTCGCGGTGCTGTCCCTGCTCGCCGGGGTCGGCCTGGGGTGGCTGACCGCACTGGCCGGTTCGGTGAAGATCATCAACTGGCTGACCCTGCCGACGGCATTCGCGAACGTGATCAACGCTCTGGTGGGCATGGTCATGCCGGTGAACTTCTACGCGGTCCTGGAGATCACCCGGATCATCGGGATCGCGATCATCGCGATCTCACTGCCACTGCTGTGGTGGCGGTTCCGCCACACCGACCGCGAGGCGCTGGTGGGCACCACGCTGGCGATGGGTGTCGTGGTGCTGTTCGTCCCGGCCGCACTGCCCTGGTATTACACCTGGCCGCTGGCGACGCTGTCGACGCTGTGGCAGAGCCGGACCGCGATCGCGCTGATAGCCGGCTTCTCCACCTGGATCATGGTGATCTTCAAGCCCGACGGCTCGCACGGTATGTATTCGCTGCTGCAGGTCGCGCTGGCGACCGGATGTGCGGTCCTGGCCTGGTACCTGCTGTCGCGGGCGCCGGAGGAACCGGCCCGTCCGTAAGCCACGACGGCCAAGCCGTCAGTAAGCCACGACGGCCGAGCCGTCAGTAAGCCATCGCCTGGGCACGACGGAGGACCTCACGCGCCTGGTGTGAGCGCAACGCGTCGACCGGCCGCGCATTGGCCTGCTTCTCGGTGCTGCCGTCGCGACTGAGCGTCAGCGAGGGGTCCGGGGTGAACAACCAGCGCATCGACTCGGTGACGTCGAACCCGCCGTCGCGCAGCACCACCAACAATCCGGGCAGCGGCTTGACGACCCGGCCGTCCTCGTCGAAGAACACCTTGGGCACGACCACGGCACCGTCGCGGCGCACCCCGACGAGGTGACCGTCACGCAGGTGCTGGTTGACCTTGCTGACCGAGACGCCGAGCAATTTCGACACCTGGGACAGGTCGAGTACTGCTTCGTCGGGATCGAGGATGTCAGCGGACGCCGGGATGCTCACCGCACAGATTCTAGGGGCCCCGGCCCCGGCCCGGAGCGGGAAGGTCGATGCACACCGATCCGTACCATGTCTGCGGTGGACACCTACCAGCGCAGCGACCCGCTCGTCGGAAGCCTGCTGGAGGGGCGGTACCTGATCGAGACCACCATTGCCGCCGGCGGGATGTCGACGGTCTACCGCGGTGTGGACACCCGCCTGGACCGCCCCGTCGCGGTGAAGGTGATGGATTCCCGGTACGCCCGCGACGAGGCGTTCCTGGTCCGGTTCCAGCGCGAGGCCCGCACCGTGGCGCGGCTCAAGGGCGACGGTCTGGTGGCCGTGTACGACCAGGGCGGCGGACCCGAAGGTCCCGCGCCGTATCTGGTGATGGAACTGGTCGACGGCGGCACGCTGCGTGAGCTGTTGCGGGAGCGCGGGCCGATGCCCCCGCACGCCGCGGCGGCCGTGCTCGCCCCGATCTGTCGCGGACTGGCGGTGGCGCATGCGGCCGGTCTGGTGCACCGTGACGTCAAGCCCGAGAACGTGCTGATCTCCGATGACGGCGAGGTCAAGATCGCCGATTTCGGTCTGGTTCGGGCGGTGGCCGAGGCGGGCATCACCTCCACCAGTGTCATCCTGGGCACCGCGGCATACCTGTCCCCCGAACAGGTCGCCACCGGCGACAGCGCGCCCAGCAGCGATGTGTATGCCGTCGGCGTGCTCGCCTACGAATTGCTCACGGGCCGAACCCCGTTCACCGGGGACACCGCGCTGTCGGTGGCCTACCAGCGGATGGACAACGACGTCCCGCCGCCGAGTGCGGCGATCGCCGGGGTGCCCGCGCAGTTCGACGCGCTGGTGGCGAGGGCGACCGCCCGGGACCCGCACGCCCGGTTCGCCGACGCGGGTGAACTCGGTGAGGCACTGGCCGACGTGGTCGACGAACTGGGTCTTCCGCCGTTCCGGGTTCCGGCGCCGCGTCAGTCGGCGCAGCACCGGGCCGCCACCGCGGCGCAGAGCCTCGGCGGCCACCAGGACCGCCCAGCTGCCCGGCCGCCCGCCCCGTACCGGCCGACCCGCCAGCTGCCCGCCATCGGCGCGCAGGATCCGACCGACGCCCACCACCCCGGCGCCGGCCACCAGGACGCCGACTACCAGGACGAGCCCGAATACCGGCCGGTCACAGGACAGTTCGCCGGTGTCGAACTCGAGGAGTTCCACTGGGCCCGACAGCGCGCCAAACGCGTGCTGGCGGCCTGGGTCCTGGTCATCCTGACGCTGGCCGGACTGCTGGCCGCCGGCGCCTGGACGCTGGGCAACAATCTGGCCAACCTGATCTGAATCCCTAGTCGCGCAGCATCTCCGCGACCAGGAAGGCCAGCTCGAGGCTCTGCTGGGTGTTCAGCCGCGGATCGCAGGCGGTCTCGTACCGGCCCGCCAGGTCATGGTCGGAGATGTCCTGCGCCCCACCGAGACATTCGGTGACGTTCTCGCCGGTGATCTCGACGTGGATACCGCCGGGATGGGTGCCCAGCGCGCGGTGCACCTCGAAGAACCCCTGCACCTCGTCGACGATGCGATCGAAATGCCGGGTCTTGTATCCGGTGGACGATTCGTGGGTGTTGCCGTGCATCGGGTCGCACTGCCAGATCACCTGATGGCCGGTGGCGTGCACCTTCTCGATGATGGCGGGCAACACATCGCGGACCTTCTGGTTACCCATCCGGCTGATCAGTGTCAGCCGTCCCGCCTCGTTGTGCGGGTCGAGGCGCTCGACGTACTCGACCGCCAGCTCCGGGGATGTGGTCGGTCCGATCTTGATGCCGATCGGGTTGGCGATCACCTCGGCCAGTGCGACATGCGCGCCGTCGATCTGGCGGGTGCGCTCCCCGATCCAGAGGTAATGCGCGGACAGGTCGTAGAGCTTGGGGGCCGACGGCTCTGCCACCGGCTCGGCCGGATCGGCGGTGTCCATCCGCAGCATGGCCCGTTCGTAGTCCAGCACCAGTGCCTCGTGACTGGCGTAGATCTCGGCGGTGTCCAGGTTGCGGTCGTTGACGCCGCAGGCGCTCATGAAGCGCAGACCGCGGTCGATCTCCCCGGCCAGCGCCTCGTAACGGGCACCCGCCGGTGATGTGCGCACGAACTCGCGATTCCAGTCGTGCACGGCCTGCAGCGAGGCCATCCCCGACGAGGTCAGCGCCCGCACCAGGTTCATCGCGGCGCTGGCGTTGGCGTAGGCGCGCACCAGCCGGGACGCATCATGCTGGCGAATCGCGTCGTCGGGGGCGAATCCGTTGATCATGTCGCCGCGGTAGGACTTCAGGCCCAGCGCGTCGGTGTCCGAGGAACGCGGTTTGGCGTACTGCCCGGCGATACGGGCCACCTTCACCACCGGCATGCTGGCCCCGTAGGTCAACACCACGGCCATCTGCAGCAGCGTGCGGATGTTGGCCCGGATATGCGGTTCGGTGTTGTCGACGAAGGTCTCCGCGCAGTCCCCGCCCTGCAGCAGGAAGGCCTCACCGCGGGCGACCGCGGCCAGCTGGCTCTTGAGCTTCTCGACCTCGGTGGGCACCGTGATCGGCGGCACGCTCTCCAGCACGGTGCGCATGGCCTTGGCCTGACCGGCATCCCAGCTGGGCTGCTGCAGCGCGGGCTTGGCCAACGCGGCGTCGAGCCGTTGCCGAAGGTCCCCCGGCAGTGGTGGGAGGTCCGGCAGCTGATCGATGGGCACGTCGACGGTCCAGTTCACCGCTCCATGGTAGCGGTGCGCGAAATCCGTTCGGAACGGCCATACCTGCAGCTCAGGCGGCCCCGTAGGTGGGCACGGTCAGCCGCCGGAGCGCGCCGCCCACGCCCCGTCGTCGGTCATCAGTTCGTAGCGCCGCAGGTTGTGCCGTGCGTCGACCAGCGCATCGTGGGCATCGCGCGGCCGCGGTGGCATCCGCGGTGAGCCCCGCTCCTCCCAGAACTGGCGCAACTCCCTGGTGAACCGCGGGATCGCCGGCGGCAGATCGGTCATCGGACCCCACAGCTGGCACAGCACGACATGGTCGTAGGCCCCCACCCACGCCCACAGCTCGATGGGTTCGTCACCGTCGATATCGAAGAAGTCCTCCAGCTCACTGCGGATCTGACGGCGCGAGCGCCACAGCTTCGACGACGGTGACGGCAGCTTGGGCAGCACGTTCTTGCGTACCCAGCTGCCGGCCCGGTCGGGGTCGAATTCGGTTGATATCGCGTAATACTCGCGACCGTCCTCGGCGGCCACCCCGATCGAGATCAACTCGATGGTCCGGCCGTCGTCGATGAATTCGGTGTCGTAGAAGTAGCGCATATCAGGCCGCTCCCTGGCCTGGTGCCGGTGCGGCGTGGATCTCGCGGTCCAGTTCCTCGTTGACCATGGCGTCGTCGGGGAAATGCGGCTCCCCGGCCACCACGTGCTGAACCCACAGTTTGGCCTGGACCACGGGCCTGCGCAGACGCCGCTCCCGCTCCAGCGCCTTGTGCATCTTTCGGGGCCTGCTCGTGTAGCGCCACCGGGCCCACGGCGCGTGCGGTCGCGACAGCCGGATCGCCCCGACGAACAGCAGTGGGGTGATGAACATACCGACCAGACCGGTCCACACCTTGCCCTTGAGCAGCACCACCACCGCCAGCGCAAGGGTGAGCACCGCGGACACGATCACCGCGATGCGCGCCTCGATCGAGTCGTCGGACTCCCAGATGTCGACATCGAAGAAGGACAGCGGGCTGAACCCGAGGACCAGCAGTCCGGCCACCGCGATGGCGACGAACACCGCGTCCACCGAGGTCCGGCCGTCCTCGGACCAGTACACGTCCTGCAGGTGCAGGATCAGCGCGAACTCGTCGAGCACCAGGGCCGCGCCGATACCGAAAAAGACTGCCGCAACCGTGAACTCCACCACTCCGCCGTTCACGGCCAGCGTCACCATGGCCACCCCTGAGACCATCACCAGGATGATGCCGATCACCACATGGTGCAGGTGCACGCCACCGCCGACGGAGAGGTTGCGGGGTTGCCACCACTTGCGCGGGCCGTCGGTGCTCGGGTGGCTCCTGATGTAGCGCACCACCAGGCGCGTCAGCACGAACGTCAGGATGAAGGCGATCAGGCAGCACAGCAGCGGAAGACGGTCAGCCGGAATGAAGTCCAGCTGCAGATTCGGGGGCACGGCGTTCGAATTTACGCCGGTCCAGCGAATTCGCCGGGTATCGGCGGACCTGTCAGGTCCAGCGCGTCGCCGCGCACCGATAGGCTTGGCGGCGACATGAGGATTCAGCGGTCGCCCGATGGGGGCAGTGTGCTCGGGCGGGCTGGGGTCGGCCGGGCTCTCTCCGGCGTGTGGGCGTGGCGGCTGTTTCAGCTGTTGACGCTGGCCGCGCTGGGCTGGGTGGGCTGGCGACTGCTCGGTGAAGCCAGCTACCGCATCGATATCGACGTCTACCGCCTTGGCGGGCGGGCCTGGTTGGACGGTGTGCCGCTCTACGCCGACAGCACCGAATTCCAGACCCAGGCCGGTATCGACCTGCCGTTCACCTATCCCCCGTTGTCGGCCGTCGCCTTCGCCCCGTTCGCCTGGTTGTCACTGCCGGCGGCCAGCGCGGCCATCACGGTGACCACGATGGTGTTGCTGGTGGTCTCCACGACCATCGTGCTGACCCGGCTGGGCGTCGGCGACAGCTGGCATCGCCGGGCGTGGCTGGCCGCGGCCCTGGTCGCCCCCGCGGTGGTGTTCGCCGAACCGTTGCGGGCAAACCTGGAATTCGGCCAGATCAACGTGGTGCTGATGACGCTGGTGATCGCCGATTGCGTACCGCGGCGCACACCGTGGCCGCGTGGGCTGCTGCTGGGGATCGCCATCGCGGTGAAGCTCACCCCGGCGGTGTTCCTGCTGTACTTCCTGCTGCGCCGCGATATGCGTGCGGTGCTCGTGACGACGGCCTCGGCGGTCGGGGCGACGCTGCTGGGATTCGCGCTGGCCTGGCGGGATTCCTGGGTGTACTGGTTCCAGACGCTGCGCGATACCGACCGCATCGGCTCGGCGACGCTGAACACCAACCAGAACATCTCCGGGATGCTGGCCCGGTTCGGCGTCGGCGAGGACACCCGTTTCCTGCTGTGGGTCGGACTGTGCTTCGTCGTGCTGGGTCTGACGGTCTGGGCCACCCACCGCGCGGTGCGGGCGGATGCGCACGGTGATGCCGCGGTGCTGGGACTCCTCTGCGTGGCGATGTTCGGCCTGGCCGTCTCACCGGTGTCCTGGTCGCACCACTGGGTGTGGGTGTTGCCCACGGTGCTGGTGACCGCCGTCGTCGGCTACCGCACCCGCACTCCCGCGCTGCTCGTGGTGTCGGCGATCGGCATCGCGTTGACGGTGTGGACGCCGATCACGTTGATGCCCGCCCACAACGAGACCTCGGTCTCGCCGTGGTTGCGGGTCGTCGGCGGGTCCTACCTGTGGTGGGCTCTTGTGGTGATCATCGTCATCGGTGCGGTGGCGCCGCGGTTGGCGCGGCGCAACGAGTCCGCCGCCGCGACCGCCGATGCCGAGATCGCCGCGGCGACCTAGCGGCGCGGCTATCCGGCCTTCGCGGTCACCGCAGGCTTGGCCTGCGCCTCGATCGCCTCGGCCTGGGTCTTGACATCCGCGGCGTACAGATCGACGTACTCCTGCCCACCGAGACGCATGAGCTCGTACATCACCTCGTCGATGACGGCCCGCTCGATGAAGCGGTTGCCCGCCAGTCCCTCGAATCGGCTGAAATCCATCGGCTTACCGAACCGGACCTCGACGCGGCCGAAATGCCACATCTTGGATCCGGGCGGGTTGACGACATTGGTACCGACCATGGCCACCGGGATGACGGGGATGCCGCTTTCGAGCGCGACCCGGGCCAGCCCGGTCTTGCCCTTGTAGAGCCGTCCGTCCGGGGAGCGGGTGCCCTCGGGATACATGCCCAGCAGCTTGCCTTCGCCGAGGATTCGCTGGGCCGTCGTCAGCGCGGCCTGCGCGGAGTCGGCATCGGTGCGGTCGATGGGTACCTGGTTGGTCGAGGAATAGAAGAACTTGGTCAGCTTGCCCTTGAGCCCGGTGCCGGTGAAGTACTCGGCCTTTGCCAGGAAGGTGATGCGCCGCTTGACCACCAGCGGCAGGTAGAAGCTGTCGGCGACGGCCAGGTGGTTACTGGCCAGGATCACCGCGCCGGAGTCCGGAACGTATTCCAGCCCTTGCACTTTGGGACGCCCCAAAAAGGACAGCAACGGGCCCATCAAGATGTACTTGTAGAACCAGAACCACATGAGGCCTCCTGCAGCGGCGCCCCACCAGGACGGGGCCGGATCGGATCAACTCTACCCAGCGGGCGTGAGTGCGACCACACTAGAGTCGCTGCGCGGCCGACTCAGTCGTCGAGCGTCACCGGGATCTGCTCGTAACGTCCGGTCGGCCGGTCTCCCGGTTCCGGCGGGGGTGGGGGCGCATCGGTGGGCGATCCGGGATCGGCGACCATCGCACGGATCACCGTCAGCAGGGCGACGCTGTGCTCGGCGATCACCGACAGCAGCGGGTGCTGCTCGCCGTTGACCAGCGCGGCCAACGCGCACACCGGGCACCACACCTGCTGACACGCGCCCGCGCCGGCGCCCTCGGCCGCGGCCCTGGCCGCCATGATCCGCACCGCGGGATCGAGTTTGTCCAGGATTGCCTGGGCCAGCTGACGCAGTTCGGGCGGAATGTCCGTGTGGGTGGCGCTCATGTCGGCCACACCTCCGGATTGGGTCGAAAACGCACGGTCAGCAGGCCGGCCCGCAGATTCGCATCGATCACGATGCAGCGCCGCAACACCGATGCCAGCCGCACCCGACGCCGCATACCCCCGGAGCCGATCACAAGGTCATCGTCGACCCGGCCCAGCCGCAGCGCGCCGGGATCGACCTGCGGCAACTCTAACCGCATCCGATAGACGGCCTCCAGGCCGGACCCCGACTCGCGGTCGACCACCGGTCGCAGCGGCGCCGGCGGTGCCGAACCATCGCGGCGACGCGCCGCGTCGAGCAGCTCGCCGAGCGCCTTGGGCCCGATCGGCTCCCCGGCCAGATGCGGGACCAGGACCAGTGCGACATCGCCGATCGAGCGTTCCAGTTCATCGAGCACACCGCGCTGCTCGGCGATGCGCTCGGTGTACCAGTCGAAGGCCGGATGCGCGGGCAGGTTTCGATACTCGTAGGAATCATCTTGCAGCAGAACTTGATTCACCAGCAGTTCGGCGACCTTGACCCCCATCAGCGCCAGCGATCCGAGGGTGCGGGCCGCCTCGGCAGCGACCACCCGCTCGGCGGTCAGCACCAGGTGGGCGCCGACGCGGGCATTGTCGGCGAGCAGCGTCGACAGGCGTTCGGTCCCCTCGGCGATCCGCTCCACCAGCATCAGCATCGCCGCCGAGCCCAGGTCCGCCGGCGATTGCGCAAGCCTGCGGTGTCGCGGCCAGCCGCGTTCCAGGTAGAGAGTGAACGTCGCAGGCAGGGTCAGCATGCGCAACGCATCGGCGGTGGAGGCGCAGTCGACCACAACGTCGTCCCAGCGCCCGGAGTCGGCCAGCTCGGCGACCTCGTGCAGCCCGAGCACCTCCTGGATGCCCGGCAGAGCGGAAAGTTCCTCCGGGGCAAGGCTTCCCAGATCAGAGTGCGGGAACCGGCCGGCCAGCACCCCGGCGATCTCCCGCCACCGCGTCTCCAGCAGCGACAGGGTGTCCAACGCCAGCGCGTCCAGGGATCCACCCATATCGGCGGGCCCGGCATCCAGATCGGTCAGGATGCGGGTGGGCGTGCGCGAGCCGGTCGGCTCGACGGCAACACCGAGCACATCACCGGTGGAGTGCGCCTGGTCGGTGGACACGATCAGCACCCGCGCCCCACCTCGGGCAGCACGCACCGCGGTGGCCGTGGCCAACGTCGACTTGCCTACCCCTCCCTTCCCGACGAACAGGCTGATCCGGGCGGGCTCGGCGGTGCCATCTGCACTCAGCTCACTGCCACCTCGGCTCGCTTCTTGAGGTCCTTGAGCGCGGTGTCGGTGAGCCGCCGCTCGGCCTTGCGCTTGAGCAGACCGATCATCGGGATCATCAGGTCGACGGAAAGCTCATAGGTCACGTCGGTGCCAGAACCCTTGGGCGACAGCCGGTATGCACCCTCCAGCGCACGCAACAACGAACTCGAGACCAACGTCCAGGTGACGGATTTGCGGTCGGCCGGCCACTGGTAGGTGAGCACCATGGTGTCCTTGAGCACTGCGGCGTCGAGCACCAGCCGGGCCGTCTTCGGATTGCCGGCATCGTCGTGCTCGAGCACCTCGGCCTCTTTGTACTCGGCAACCCACTGCGGGTAGGAGCCGATATCGGCGATGACATCCATCACCGTCGAGGGATCGGCCGCGATATGGATGGTCTGCGCCGTCTTCTCCGCCACGGAAAGAAATCTACCCTCACCCACACGGGGTGGCTCACTCCTCAGGCCAGCCGCGATACGCCCACCGGCCGGCTGGCTTCCAGCCGCGCCTTGACCTCGAAGGACATCTTCTTGCCCGCCACCCGGCGAGCATGGTTCAGCGCAGCGAGATTGATCCGGGCCAGGTCGTGGCCGGTGACCCCGGTCGGCTCGGCGTGCAGGAAGTAGTGCAACAGAACACCGTCCATCATGGGCTCCAGCCACACCTCCATGGTGCCGGTCAGCGCCCCGGCCACCGTCCAGCGCTGACCTGCGGGGCCGCGGTCCTCGACCACGGTGAGCGCGAGATCCGGCCACCACCGCCGCCAGCTGGACGCATCGGCGACGGCGCGGCCGACCTCGGCGGGGTCGGCACACACAAAGGTCTCATCGGCGATCTGGACGCTGTTCATGGCCACCTAGCTTCACATACGCCCTCCCGCCGATGTGACACAGGCGACTAGGCTTACCGGCTAGTAACCACCCAACCCAGGACCCGAGGTGCCCAGAATCGTGCGTGAGTTCTCCGTTCCGGCTTCGTTCGAGATCGCCGAATACGACAGCGTCGTCAGCTCGGTCTACACCCATGAACGCGATGATCCCGACCACGTCATCCTGCAACGACAGGTCGACGGCGCCTGGACCGACGTCACCTGCGCCCAGGCCGCGCAGCAGATCAGGTCGGTCGCGCTCGGTCTGATCGCCAACGATGTGGCTCCGGGTGACCGGGTCGCCATCCTGTCGGCCACCCGGTACGAGTGGGCGGTCATCGACTTCGCGATCCTGTCCGTCGGCGCGGTCACCGTGCCGATCTATGAGACCTCATCCCCCGAACAGATCAAGCATGTGCTCAAGGATTCGGGAGCGGTGCTGGTCGTCGCCGAGACGGCGGCGCACGCCGAGCGCGTGGAACAACAGGCCGGCGAACTGCCCGGGGTACGCGCCGTGCTGCGCATCGACAATCCGGAGGCCCCGGCCCTGCAGGTCCTCGCCGAGGCGGGCAAGGACATCGACCCCGGGCTGCTCGACGCCCGCGTCGCCGCCATCAAGTCCGGCGATCCCGCAACCCTGATCTACACCTCGGGCACCACCGGCCTGCCCAAGGGCTGCCAGCTGACCCATTCCAACCTGCTCTATGAGATCCGCGGCGCCAAGGCCGCCTTCCCGACACTCTTGCGCAAGGGCGAACGGCTGCTGGTGTTCCTGCCGCTGGCACACGTCCTGGCCCGCGCCATCACCATCGCCGCATTCGCCAACAAGGTGACCCTCGGCTTCACCAGCGATATCAAGAATCTGGTGCCGATGTTCGGGGTGTTCAAGCCGACGCTGGTGGTATCGGTGCCGCGGGTGTTCGAGAAGGTCTACAACACCGCCGAGCAGAACGCGCGCAACGACGGCAAGGGCCGCATCTTCGCGATCGCCGCCGACACCGCCATCGAGTACAGCAAGGCCCTGGACAGCAGCGGTGGCCCCGGGCTGCTGCTGCGGCTCAAGCACGCGGTGTTCGACAAGCTGGTCTACGGCAAGCTGCGCGCCGCGCTCGGCGGCGACTGCCACGCCGCCATCTCCGGCGGGGCACCACTGGGCGCCCGGCTCGGGCACTTCTACCGCGGCGTCGGATTGACCATCTACGAGGGGTACGGCCTGACCGAGAGCAGCGCCGCCGTCACCGCCAACCAGGTGGGCGACATGTCGGTCGGTTCGGTCGGAAAGCTGTTGCCCGGCAACAGCATGCGCCTGGCCGATGATGACGAGCTGCTGCTCAAGGGCGGGGTGGTCTTCAGCGGCTACTGGAACAACGAACAGGCCACCGCGGACGCCTTCACCGACGGCTGGTTCCACACCGGCGATCTGGGCGCCATCGACGCCAACGGGTTCCTGACGATCATCGGCCGCAAGAAGGAGATCATCGTCACCGCGGGCGGCAAGAATGTCGCCCCCGCGGTGTTGGAGGACCGGCTGCGGGCCCATCCGCTGATCAGCCAGGCCATGGCGGTCGGCGATGCGCAACCGTTCATCGCCGCGTTGATCACCATCGATCCCGAGGCGTTCGAGGGATGGAAGGACCGCAACGGCAAGGGCGCATCGGCCACCGTTGCCGATCTGACCGAGGACCCGGACCTGGTCGCCGAGGTGGAGTTGGCGGTCAAGGATGCCAACCAGGTGGTCTCCAAGGCCGAGGCCATCCGGACCTTCCGCATCCTTCCGGTCGATTTCACCGAGGACACCGGTGAGCTGACGCCCACGCTGAAGGTCAAGCGCAAGGTGGTCGTCGAGAAGTTCGCCGATCAGATCGCCGCGATCTACAGCTGATCGGCGTCAGCCCAAGAAGCGGGTGAGCCGGGCGCCCTGGGTGCGCCACTGCCAGTTGGCCACCACCCAGTCCCGCCCGGCCGCTCCCATCCTGGCCGCGGTCCGCGGGTCGGCCAGTAGATCGCCGACGGCGGTGGCGATGGCGTCGACATCGGTGCCGTCGACCACCCAGCCGGTTTCGCCGTCGCGCACCGTCTCGGGTGCGCCGCCGGACCGGCCGGCCACCACCGGCACCCCGCTCGCCGAGGCCTCCAGGTAGACGATGCCCAGCCCCTCGACGTCCAGACCGGCGCCGCGGGTGCGGCACGGCATGGCGAACACATCGGCCATCGCATGGTGGGCCGCCAATTCAGCAGCGGGCACCCCGCCGGTGAACACCACGTCCTCGGCGCCGCCGGTGCGGTGCGCCAACTTCTCCAGGTCCGCGCGGTAGGGTCCGCCGCCGACGATCACCAGCGCCGCGTCCGGCACACGGCGGCGGATCCGGTCGAACGCGCGGATCAGCATGTCCTGGCCCTTGCGCGGCACCAGCCGCGACAGACACAGCACCACCGGTCGGTCGCCGAGCCCATACCGGACCCGCAGCTCGGCGCGCGCGACGCTGTCGGGGGCGAACCGCTCGATGTCCACCCCCGGGGACAACCGCTCCAGACACGCATGAGGCCCGAACGCGGCGGCGAACCGGCCTCGGGTGTAGTCACTGACGTAGGTGACCACGTCGGCGTCCTCCCCGATGCGGCGCAGCGCCGAGCGCGCCACCGGGAGCATCGACCAGCCCACCTCGTGGCCGTGTGTGCTGGCGACGATGCGCCCCGCACCGGCCCGGCGGGCAAGCGGTCCCAGCAGTGCCAGCGGTGCCGCCGCACCGAACCACACGGTGTCGATGGCATGTTCGTCGATCAGCTCGCGCATCCGGTTGGCCACCGTCGGCTCGGGCAGCATCAGGGTGCTGCGGTGTCGCACGACGCGGTATCCGGCCTCGGCCGCCTGCCGGTCGTACTCGGCGCAGTCCTTCCACGTCGGCGCATACACGGTGAGGTCATGCGTGCCCACCTGCAGCAGTTCGCCGACGAACGCCTCCAGATAGGACTGGATCCCGCCGCGGCGCGGCGGAAAATCGTTGGTCAGCAACAGAACCCGGGTCATCGGGCCCACGCTATCGGGTCATCCAGGTACGCCACCGCGCCACCACCTCGTCCAGATCGGTTCCCAGGGTCTGCCGCACGGCGCTCGCGGCGTCGGGATGCCCATCCCCACAGGCCCGCAGGTAGAGCGCCTTGAGGACCGGGGCGCCGAACCGCTCGGCGACGAACCGGCTGAACCACCAGGCCCGGTCGTAGGCGTCCGAACGCGTCGGCCCCGCGGTCTGCAGATCGGCGTCCGTGGGCAACTGCGCCAGCCGCGCACCGTCCGGCGGTGGCGGTTGGGCCGGGCGCGCGACGTAATCGGCCACCCCTTCGGTCAGCCAGAGCGGCGCGCTGGCGACGGTCGCCGAACGCGCCGCGTAGTGGAACAACTCGTGGCGGACCACGATGCGCAGCGCCGCCTGGCCCATATCGGCGGCGCCGGGGGCGAACACCATGCCCTCGGCGGTGGTGGCGGCCGCGATATCGGGGCCGCCGTGGGCGAGCACCCGGAACTGCTCGTCCGATTCGGTCACCACGACCACGATCTCGCGGGGCCAGTCCGGCCCCCAGAATGCGGTCACGGCATCCACCGCGTCGGGAAGCTCGGCGGCGATCCGGTCGACCAAGGGCTGGCTGCGCGCACCGCCGAGCCCGCGCAGCGCGCCGGTGCGGCCACCCGGCAGTGCGATGGTGGTGGTGCCGGCAGTGGTCTGTGGCGTCGCGGTGGTCGCGACCGTCACGTCGGACCCCGCCGGTGCCGGCGGCTGGCAACCGGTGAGCAGTGCCGCGGCGATGATGGCGGCGAAGGTGCCGCGACAGGCGCCCCTGAAGCGGATCAGTACCGGCGAACGTTGTAGATGGGTGCGTTGTTGACCGGTGCCACCACGACGGGCTGACCGAAGGTCGAGGCGTGCACCATCATGCCGTTGCCGATGTAGATCCCGACATGCGAGGCGTCGGAATAGTAGGAGACGACATCGCCGGGCTGCATCTGGTCGGTGGAGACCGGCTGGCCACCCGCGGCCAGGGCGTAACTGGAGTGCGGCAAGGCGATACCGGCCTGCCCGAAGGCCCACTTGACCAGACCGGAGCAATCGAAGGCTCCGGGGCCCTCGGCGCCCCACGAGTACGGCGAGCCGATCCGTGTCAGCGCGGCCTGCACGGCGACCGAGCCACCGCCGGATCCCGGCGCGGCGGCCGGCGGCGCGATGTCACCGGGCGGGATGCCCGCGGGCGGCGCCGCGAGCACACCGGGATCGTCTGCGGGCAACGGTGCGGGCGCGGGCGGGACGACGCCCTCGGGAACGGGCGGGATCGCGGCCAGCGTCTCGCGCTGGGCCGGGGTCAGCCGCTCGTACTGCGACTTGACGATGGCGATCTCGACCTGCAGCTTGCTTTGCTTGGATTGCAGGTCGGCGCGCACTGCGGCGGCCTGCTCGGCGGCGGTTTTGGCATCGGCGGCCGAGCGCGCCGAGGCGGATTCGGCCTGCGCGGCCAGCGCGCTGGTCTGCTTGAAGTTCTGCATCTGGGCCGACATCTCGGTGGCCATCACCCGCTGCACGGCAAGCTGGTCGATGAGCACCTGCGGCGAACTCGCCGTCAGCATGGCGTCCAGACCGTCGGTGCGACCACCCATGTACTGCGCGGCGGCGATATTGTTGACCGAGGTCTGGAACTTTGCCAGGTCGGCCTTCGCCGCGTCCGCGGCGGCCAGGTCGGCGTTGTGCTTGTCCTCGGCGGCGGCCTGCGCGGCCAGCTTCTCGTCGAGATCGAGCTGGGCGGCGTGCATGTTCTCGGTGGCGATCTCGGCCTGATGCGACAGCTCGTTGAGCTTTGCCAGGGCATCCTCGGCCGGGTCGGCGCTCACGCCGGTGGCCAGCGATCCACCGAGGATGGTCAGGCCCGCCAACGCACCGATGAGGGCTCGCTTAACGCCACGCTTACGCCGGTACGAGCAATCAGGCCTCAAGGTATTGCGTCCTTACAACTGCGAGTCAGCCGCGACGAACTACTGTTAGGTCTCGAACAGGTTACGAAACGGCATCGGGCTTGTCCAACGGAGGGCGTGAATTTAACAGGCTCACGGGATTAAATTTTTGCTTCCCGTGGTTGATCACGTGTCATCACGCCACACCAGTTCTACCATCCGGAGCACCCTGACGACGGATCGGAACCAACCGCAGGCGCGGCGCCAAACCGACATCGGCCAACACCTCCAACGCCTGACGCTCATCGTCCAGCAAAGTTTCCGGAACGCCGAGCAACACGCTGACCACGCAGTCCTGGCACCCCGGACCGCGCACGGCGCAGTCATCGCAATCGATGGTCACCGCGCCGCTCCCGGTTGTCTGTGCAGTACCGGAGAATTCCTCGAAATCCTCACCCATCGGGTGTGTCATGGCCGTCCGTCCTTCCCTGCGCCGGGTCGTCCGGCGATTCCCCCGCACCGTAACGACGGGTACCGACACGCCCCGCCGACCGAGCGTTCACACCGGGCTCGGATGTCACCGCCCACGGCTACCGTCACCGATGTGCCGCAGCTGAGCTTCGCCGACCTGGACGGTTCGGCCGACGGTTGGGCCGACCCGTTGGCCGACCCGGAAGCCGCTGTCGCCCTGGCCGACACGACCTTCGTGGTGGTCGATCTGGAGACCACCGGCGGCAGCCGCGAGCACGACGCCATCACCGAGATCGGTGCGGTCAAGATCCGTGGCGGTGCCGTGCTCGGGGAACTGGCCACCCTCGTCGACCCCGGTTGCGCCATCCCGCCGCAGATCGTCGAGCTGACCGGGATCACCACGGCGATGGTGCGCGACGCCCCGAAGATCCACACGGTGCTGCCGGCATTCCTGGAGTTCGCCCGCGGCGCGGTCCTGGTCGCCCACAACGCCGGTTTCGACATCGGGTTCCTGCGAGCTGCCGCGCAACGGCAGGGATTGACCTGGCCGCGGCCGCAGGTGCTGTGCACGGTCAAACTGGCCCGTCGGGTGCTGACCCGCGACGAGGCGCCCAGTGTCAAGCTGTCCGCGCTGGCCCGGCTGTTCGGCGCCTCGACCACCCCGACCCACCGCGCCCTCGACGATGCCCGTGCCACCGTCGACGTGCTGCACGGCCTGATCGAACGCGTCGGCAACCAGGGCGTGCACACCTACGCCGAACTACGGGGTTATCTGCCCGACAAGAGCGCGCCACAACGCCGCAAACGCCATCTGGCCCAAGGCATTCCGAGCACTCCGGGGGTCTACCTGTTCCGCGGGCCCGCTGACGAGGTGCTCTACGTGGGCACCGCGGTCAATCTGCGCCGCCGCGTCGGGCAGTACTTCACCGGAGCCGATCCGCGCACCCGGATGAAGGAGATGGTCGCGCTGGCCACCCGCGTCGACCATGTGGAGTGCGCGCACCAGCTGGAGGCCGGGGTGCGCGAGCTGCGGCTGCTGGCGGCCCACGCCCCGCCCTACAACCGGCGGTCGAAGTTCCCGCGCAAGTGGTGGTGGATCACCCTGACCGAGGAGGCGTTCCCCCGGTTGTCGGTGGTCCGCCGCCCGCGCGGCCCCCGCGCCCTGGGGCCGTTCACGGCCCGGAGGGACGCCGTCGACACCGCCGAGGTGTTGGCCCGCGGCGCCGGTCTGCGCACCTGCACCGCCCGGCTGTCCCGCAGTGCGCGTCACCTCTGCACCGAACGCGAGCTCTCCCCCTGCCCGGCCCCGCCCGGCGCCGATATGGCCGGGTACGCGGGTGCCGCGCGCCGGGCAGCCGATCTGATCGACGGCGTCGACCACGGCGTCATCGCCCGTGTCGTCGGCCAGATCGAGGAACTGGCCGGCCACCACCGCTACGAGACCGCTGCCCGCTTGCGCGATCACACCGCGACCGCGGTCGAGAAGATCGCCCGCGGCCACCAGCTGCGCGCACTGGTCGACGTGGATCAGATCGTGGCGGCACAACCGGACGGCCAGGGCGGCTGGCACCTCGCGGTCATCCGGCACGGCCAACTCGCCTCGGCCGGGTGCGCCCGCCGCGGCATTCCGCCGATGCCGGTGGTGGCGGCCATCACCGCTGCGGCACAGACGATCCTGCGCGAGGACGTCCCGCTGGGCGGTGCGTTGGTCGAGGAGACGGGGCTGATCGCCCGGTGGCTGACCACCCCCGGTGTGCGCATCGTGACCGCCGAACCCGGCTACTCCTCACCCATCGGGTCCGCGGCGCACTGGGCGGACTGGGCCGCCCGTGCCCGCACCGCGCGGCTGGCGGCGGACGGGCCCGACACCGATCTGCTCGACGATCGCTACGGCGTGCATCCGCCGCGCCGCGCCGACCGGGCTAGCTTGCGGCCTTCTGGGTGAACCGCACCCAGTTGGCCAGCAGCCGCTCCGCCGCGCCGGAGTCGATGGACTCGGCGGCGCGGGCCAGCGCGGACTCCCAGGACGGCGTCCACTGCGCGTCGCTGGTCAGGCCGGCGTGGGCGACCATCGCGCCGGCGGCATTGAGGATCACCGCATCGCGCACCGGTCCCTGGGCGCCGCCGAGCACGGCGCGCACCGAGGCCGCGTTGGACTCGGCGTCCCCGCCGACGAGCTCGCTGAGATCGGCCCGCCGGAAACCGAACGCGGCGGGGTCCAGCGTCAGCCGGTCCACGGTGCCCGCCTGCACTCGCCAGATGGTGCTGGTGGTGGTCGTGGTCAGTTCATCGAGGCCGTCGTCACCGTGCACCACCAGCGCACTGGCGCCGCGGGCGGCGAAAACCCCAGCCATCACCTCGGCCAGATCGCCCCAGGCACACCCGAACAGTCCGGCGCGCGGCGCGGCCGGATTGGTCAGCGGACCGAGCAGGTTGAAGACCGTCGGCACGCCGATCTCCCGCCGGACCACCGAGGCATGCCGATAGGACGGGTGGAACTGCGGCGCGAAGGCGAAGGCGATACCGACCTCGGCGACGCTACGGGCCACCTCGTCGGGCCCCAGATCGATGCGCACACCCAGCGCCTCGAGGGTGTCGGCACCACCGGACAGCGACGAGGCGGCGCGGTTGCCGTGCTTGACCACCGGGATGCCGGCGGCCGCGGTGACGATCGAGGCCATCGTCGACAGGTTCACGGTGTTGGCACCGTCGCCACCGGTCCCCACGATGTCCACCGCCTCGGCCGCGCGGTCGCCCATCAAGCCGGCCGGGATGCGGCGGGCGTGCTTGAGCATGGTGTCGGCCAGTTCGGTCACCTCTGCCGACGTCGGCCGCTTCATCCGCATGGCGACCGCGAACCCGGAGATCTGCGCCGGGGTCGCCGAGCCCGTCATGATCTGGTCCATCGCCCATGCCGACTGGCCGCGCGACAGGTCCTGATGGGTGGTGAGCCGACCAAGGATCAGGGGCCAGGTGAGGTTCTCGGAGACGTTCTCAGCGGATGACACGCCGTGATGTTATCGCCCGTGCGCGCACCGTTATCCGGCCGTCACCAGTGGTGCACCGCCTCGGGTTTCTGCCCAATTGCGAACCCGGCTGGTGTTCGTCAACTACAAAGCGTCATACTTGCACCTGTGACGAGCGCTGTTGGGACCTCGGGGACCGCGATTACCTCCCGCGTACATTCGCTGAACAGGCCGAATATGGTCAGTGTCGGCACCATCGTGTGGCTTTCCAGTGAGCTGATGTTCTTTGCTGGGCTGTTCGCGATGTATTTCACCGCGCGGGCTCAGGCACAGGGTGCATGGCCGCCCGAGCCGACCGAGCTGAATCTGTGGTTGGCCGTACCGGTCACCGCGGTGCTGGTCGCCTCCTCCTTCACCTGCCAGATGGGTGTGTTCGCCGCCGAGCGCGGTGACGTCTTCGGCCTGCGCCGCTGGTACGTCATCACCTTCCTGATGGGCCTGTTCTTCGTGCTCGGCCAGGGCTACGAGTACATCCACCTGGTGGAGCACGGCACCACGATCCCGGGCAGTGCCTACGGGTCGGTGTTCTATCTCGCCACCGGCTTCCACGGGCTCCACGTCATCGGTGGTCTGGTCGCCTTCGTCTTCCTGCTGATCCGCACCCGGATGAGCAAGTTCACACCCGCACAGGCCACCGCCGCGATCGTCGTGTCGTACTACTGGCACTTCGTCGACATCGTGTGGATCGCCCTGTTCGCAGTCATCTACTTCGTACGGTGACCGGCTCGCCGATGCGTCCGTTGACCTCAAAGATGAGAAGGGGATCGATGTCGTCCACCAAGTCCCGCCGTCGGTTTCGACGCCGCCTTTCGGCAGCGCTGCTGCTGCTGCTCGGGCTGTCGGCAGCCGGTGCGGTCGCCGCAACGCTGACGCCGACACCTCAGGTGGCGGTGGCCGACGAATCGCAGTCGGCGCTGCTGCGCACCGGTAAGCAGCTGTTCGACACCTCGTGCATCAGCTGCCACGGCGCGAACCTGCAGGGTGTCACCGACCGCGGACCCAGCCTGATCGGCACCGGTGAGGCGGCCGTGTACTTCCAGGTCTCCACCGGTCGTATGCCCGCGATGCGCGGCGAGGCGCAGGCCCCGCGCAAGGACCCTGTCTTCGACGAACATCAGATCGACGCACTGGGCGCCTACGTCCAGGCCAACGGTGGCGGCCCCATCGTCCCGCGCGAGGCCAACGGACAGATCGCCGATGAGTCCCTGCTGGCCGGCGACGTCGCCCGCGGTGGCGACCTGTTCCGGTTGAACTGCGCCTCCTGCCACAACTTCACCGGCAAGGGCGGAGCCCTGTCCTCCGGCAAGTACGCGCCCGACCTCGGTGAGGCCGCGAAGGTCCCCGCACAGGTGTACACCGCGATGCTCACCGGACCCCAGAACATGCCGAAGTTCTCGGATCGTCAGCTCACCCCTGAGGAAAAGGCCGACATCGTCACCTATGTGGTCGAGGCGGCCAACACCCCGGATCCGGGCGGCTACGGTCTCGGCGGCTTCGGCCCCACCACTGAAGGCATGGCCATCTGGATCATCGGGATCGTGGCCGCAGTCGGCATCACGATGTGGATCGGAGCTCGTGCATGAGCGCGAACATCAAGGGTAGTGACACCTCGGGCGGACCGGTCCCCGGTCAGCCCAGTGACGAGGAACTGGCGAAGATGTCCCGCGAGGAGCTGCTCGAACTGGGCGGCAAGCTCGACGGTGTCGAGATCGTCTACAAGGAGCCGCGCTGGCCGGTCGAGGGCACCAAGGCCGAGAAGCGCGCCTCGCGCACCGTCGCCTACTGGTTGTTGCTCGGCGGTTTCTCCGGCCTGGCCCTGCTGTTGGTCTTCCTGTTCTGGCCGTGGGAGTACGTTCCCTACGGCGGCGAGGGTGAACGCCTCTACACGCTGGCCACCCCGCTCTACGGCCTGACCTTCGGTCTGTCGATCCTGGCCATCGGTGTCGGCGCGGTGCTCTTCCAGAAGAAGTTCATCCCCGAAGAGATCACCATCCAGGACCGCCACGACGGTGCCTCGGCCGAGATCCACCGCAAGACCATCGTCGCGAACCTGACCGATGCGCTCGAGGGTTCGACGATCAAGCGGCGCAAGCTGATCGGCCTGTCGGCCGGTATCGGCCTCGGCGCCTTCGGCCTGGGCACCCTGGTGGCCTTCATGGGCGGCCTGATCAAGAACCCGTGGAAGCCGGTCGTCCCGACCGCCGAGGGTAAGAAGGCCGTGCTGTGGACCTCCGGCTGGACCCCGCGCTACCAGGGCGAGACGATCTACGTCGCCCGCGCGACCGGTCTGCCCGGTGAGTCGGCGTTCGTCAAGATGCGTCCCGAGGACATCGACGCGGGCGGCATGGAGACCGTGTTCCCGTGGCGGGAGTCCGACGGCGACGGCACCACCGTCGAGTCGGCGCACCACCTGTTCGAGATCGCCATGGGCGTCCGCAACCCGGTGATGCTCATCCGCATCAAGCCGCAGGACATGCCGCGCGTGGTCAAGCGGCAGGGCCAGGAGAGCTTCAACTTCGGTGAGCTGTTCGCCTACACGAAGGTCTGCTCGCACCTGGGCTGCCCGTCCTCGCTGTACGAGCAGCAGACCTACCGGATCCTGTGCCCGTGCCACCAGTCGCAGTTCGACGCGCTGCACTTCGCGCGCCCGATCTTCGGCCCCGCTGCCCGAGCCTTGGCGCAGCTGCCCATTACCATCGACAAGGACGGCTATCTGGTCGCCAACGGCGACTTCATCGAACCCGTCGGACCGGCATTCTGGGAGCGGAAATCATGAGTCCCAAGCTCGCTGATATCGCAGCCGCACAAGGTGATGCGATCGATTCCCGCTATCACCCCTCGGAGGCGGTGCGGCGCGGAATCCTGAACAAGGTCTTCCCCACCCACTGGTCGTTCCTGCTGGGTGAGATCGCGCTGTACAGCTTCATCATCCTGCTGATCACCGGTGTGTGGTTGACGCTGTTCTTCGATCCGTCGATGGCACACGTCACCTACGACGGCGTCTACCAGCCGCTGCGCGGTATCCAGATGTCACGGGCCTACGAATCGGCCCTTGAGATCAGCTTCGAGGTACGCGGCGGCCTGTTCGTCCGGCAGGTCCACCACTGGGCGGCACTGCTGTTCGCGGCGTCGATCATGGTGCACCTGGCGCGCATCTTCTTCACCGGTGCGTTCCGCCGGCCACGCGAGGCCAACTGGGTCATCGGCTCGTTGCTGCTGATCCTGGCGATGTTCGAGGGTTACTTCGGCTACTCGCTGCCCGACGACCTGCTCTCCGGCACCGGCCTGCGCGCCGCGTTCTCGTCGATCACCCTCGGTATGCCGGTCATCGGGACCTGGCTGCACTGGGCGCTGTTCGGCGGTGACTTCCCCGGCGAGATCATCATCCCGCGGCTGTACGCCCTGCACATCCTGCTGATCCCGGGCATCATGCTCGCGCTCATCGGTGTGCACATGGCGCTGGTGTGGTTCCAGAAGCACACCCAGTTCCCCGGCCCCGGCCGCACCGAGAAGAACGTCGTCGGCGTGCGCGTCATGCCGGTGTTCGCGGTCAAGTCGGGTGCGTTCTTCGCCATGATCACCGGCCTGCTGGGTCTGATGGGCGGTCTGCTGCAGATCAACCCGATCTGGGTGCTCGGCCCGTACAAGCCCTCGCAGATCTCGGCGGGTAGCCAGCCGGACTTCTACATGATGTGGACCGACGGGCTGGCCCGTACCTGGCCGGCCTGGGAGTTCTACATCGGCAACTACACCATCCCGCAGTCGGTGTGGGTCGCCATGGGCATGGGCCTGGTGTTCGTGCTGCTGATGGCCTACCCCTTCATCGAGAAGAAGCTCACCGGCGACGATGCGCACCACAACCTGTTGCAGCGTCCGCGCGACGCTCCGACACGCACCGCTGTGGGTGCCGCGGCGATCTCGTTCTACATCCTGCTGACCTTCATGTGCATGAACGACATCATCGCGCTGAAGTTCCACATCTCGCTGAATGCGACCACGTGGATCGGCCGTATCGGCATGGTCGTGCTGCCGATGATCGTCTACTACATCACCTACCGGTGGGCGATCAGCCTGCAGCGCAGTGACCGGGCGGTGCTTGAGCACGGCATCGAGACGGGCATCATCACCCGTCTGCCGCACGGCGCCTACATCGAGCTGCACCAGCCGCTCGGCCCGGTCGACGAGCACGGACACCCGATCCCGCTGGAATACCAGGGTGCCGCGCTGCCGAAGCGGATGAACAAGCTCGGTTCCGCCGGTTCGCCGGGTACGGGCAGCTTCCTCAAGGCCGATCCGATCGAGGAGCACGAGGCGCTGACCGAGGCGGCCCACGCCGCCGAGCACCGGGCGCTCGCAGTGCTCAGCAAGAGCCAGGGCACCAACGGCTCCAATGGGAACGGCTCGAACGGAAACGGTTCGAACGGGCACCACTAGAGATCGACCGAACAAGGCCCGCGCAGTCCGACTGCGCGGGCCTTTTTCGTGCCCCACTCCCCTACCCCGGTGGCTACTCTGAGGCGTATGTCCGTCGACCCGCCGTGGGAGCCGCCCCTGTCCGGCTCCGAGGAACAGCATCTGCTGGGCGCTCTGGACCGGCTGCGGTACACGTTCCGGTGGAAGGCCGATGGTCTGGACGCCGCCGGGCTGGACACCCGAATCGGGGCGTCGACACTGACCCTCGGCGGGTTGCTCAAGCATCTGGCGCGCGCCGAGGCCCAGCGGTTCGGCCCCGGCCTGGACGATTCGGCCATGGGTGAGCCCTGGGACAGCGTCTATCAGGACGAAGCTGATTGGGATGCCGACCCGGACTGGGATTTCACCTCGGCCGCACACGACTGTCCGGCCCGGCTGTACGCGCTGTGGGATGACACCATCGCGCGGTCCCGGACCAGGCTCGCGGCCGCACTGGCCGACGGTGGCCTGGACCAGCCGGTGGGCATCGTCTGGCCCGACGGTCGCCGGGCGAGCCTGCGCCGCAGCGTGTGCGATCTGATCGAGGAGTACGGCAGGCATACCGGGCATGCCGATCTGCTGCGTGAGGCCGTCGACGGCCGGGTCGGCGAGGATCCGCCGCCGGACTGGCGCCCGGGTACCGATTAGCCGCCGGAATCACGTGTGTTCAGGCCGCCGTGTGTGCAGCCGGAATGGCACCGACCGCGTCGACACGGCATGCAGGGAGCTCTGGGGGCCGAATCTCCTACCCCAGTTCAGTGTCGGTGGCCAACCGACCGGCACGACTGAAGCCAGGGAGACGCGCGTGGACCCGGAGAAACCCTCAGGCCGCGGGTGTGCCCAGCCCCAGCACCGCGCGCAGCTCGCGCAGGAAGAACCACGGCAGCGCCGGCATGGCCAGGGTGACCAGCCCGGCGATGATGAACAGCGCGATGGCACCGGTCTCGTTGTCGCCCGCCAGCAGGTAGGTCGCGACGGCCACCGCCAGGGTGCCCGCTCCCACCGCGGCCAGCACACCGGCCGTGCAGCGCAGGTACACCTGCTCCACCACGGCGGGCACCGCCCCGGCGCGCACAGCGGTCTCGGTACCGGTCGGCGACGTCTCGGCGGCACGGCGTCGGCCCGGCCGGGGCGTGATCGCGGCAATGTCCTCGGACACCGAGCCCCCGGCTGGGGTGAAGCTGCGCACCGGTCGCTCAGTGCTCTGCTTGCGGGCCCGGATCAGCAGCGGGATCGCCACCGCGATCACCACGGCGGACACCCCGATGACGGTGTACAGCACCCATGGGGTCTGCGAACCGGAGGCCTCGGCAAGCTCGGCACGCACGGTGCCGCGTCCGCTGCCCAGGTCGATGAGGCGCACCACCGCCGCGACGGACACGCCGAGGGCGGCCAGCCACACCGCGGCACACACCCCGACCAGGATGCGGTCCAGATCGGGCGGACCCGAGAGCGTCCGCGACGTCCTTGGTGTCGTGATATCCGGCATCAGCAGCTCGTCTGCGCGGCGTTGCCGGTATTGGACGACAGGACCGTCCCGTCACTGGTGGTGATGGAGCAGTTCAGCCGGCTCACCAGGAACAGGCTGGACGCTTGCACCGAGCCCACCTCCGATTGCGATATCGGGGTCACCGTCAGTGACCAGGGAATATAGACGTTGCGCTGGGTGCGACTGCGGCCGGACGCATCGATGTAGGTGACGGTGATGATGTCACCGGGTGCCTTGGTGCCGGTCACCGAATAGGTGACTTGCCGCGGTCCCGCGGGTCGCGTCGTCGTCGGTGGCGGCGGGGGCGGGGCCTCGCTGGTGGCCGGCGGCGGCGCGGGCTCCTCGGCCGGCGGCGGGGGCGGCGGGGGCGGCGGCTCCTGGGTCACCGTCACCGTTTCCGGCGGCGGAGGCGGCGGTTCCTCGGTGGTCGGCGGCGGCGGGGGCGGCGGCGGAGGCGTGGTCGTGGTGATCGCATCCTGCACGGGCGGCGCCGTCGTGGTGGACGTCGTCGGATTCGCCATGGTGTCGCTGTCGGTACGGGTCACCAACAGCGCGACGGAGGCGACGAGAGATATCGCGGCGACGATGGCCACGACGCCGACCACCCAGGGCCAGCGCGGCGGCCGGTCATCCTCGGGGTCCAGCGGCGCATAGTTGTCGTAGTCGTAGAGCGCCAGGTCCGGCGGCACGTACGGAGCGCTGATGAACTGTTCGGATTCGGGGGCGGAGTACGCCCGCGAGTGGATATCGGTCTCATCGGACCGGGAGGTCTTGTCCCTGTCCCCGCCCGAAGACTCCGGTCCTGACGGCCCGCTCATCTGCAACTAAACCTCGGCCTATCCTTCTCGACTGCTGCCTCGGCAAGATTACCCAACACCGCGACCGCGTGGACCGGGCCGACACGGTACGCAGGCGAACTGACGCACGGTTGTGACCTGGCCGAAGAGGGTCAGTGCTTCTCGGGTCCGGTGTAGTACTCGAAGACCAGCCCGGCGGCCGAGGCCAGCACGAAGCAGATGCCCGCGACGATCAGCCAGGGCAGCCACATGGCCGCACCGACGGCGGCGATGGAGAAGGACAGCGCGATCAGGACGGGCCACCAGCTGTGCGGGCTGTAGAAGCCCAACTCACCGGCGCCGTCGCTGATCTCGGCGTCTTCGTAGTCCTCGGGCCGGGTGTCCAGCCGCCGTGCCACGAATCGGAAGAAGGTGCCGGTGATGAGCGTCAGACCGGTGGACAGCACCAGCGCGGTGGTGCCCGCCCACTCGATGCCACCGGTGGCGAACAGCGCGGTCAGCACTGCGTACACCACGGCGGCCAGCACGAAGAATCCGGTCAGGAATTCGAACAGCCTGGCTTCGATATGCATGGGTGGTCCTTACTTGCTCGCCTGCGCGGGGGCGCCGACCTGCTCACCGCGGCGGGTGTCGAACGGGAAGGTGGTGGTGGCCAACGGGTCCTGCCCGATGGCCTGCAGCGCCTGGGCGTTGGTGGCCTGCGGGTTGGCCTCGCGGTACTCCAGGTAGGCCTTGAAATCGTTGGGCTCCACAACACGAACCTCGAAGTTCATCATCGCGTGGTAGGTGCCGCACATTTCGGTGCACCGCCCGACGAAGGCACCGGTCTGCTCGATCTCGCTGACCTGGAACACGTTGTCGGAGTTGTTCTCCTTGGGGTTGGGCAGCACGTCCCGCTTGAACAGGAACTCCGGCACCCAGAAGCCGTGGATCACATCGGCCGAGGCGATGATGAACTCGATGCGCTTGCCCTTGGGCAGCACCAGGACCGGGATCTCGGTGCTGGTACCCAGCGTCTCGATCTTGTTGAAGTTCAGGTAGCTGCGGTCTTCGCTGTTCTTGCCCGCCAACGGACCGACGCGCTCGATACCGTGCTCGTCGACGCCCTCGGGCACCGAGCGCATGGCTTCCTTGCGCTCGTTGTCGACACCGTCGTAGGCCAGCGTGCCGTCGGCGAAGTCGACCTTCTGGTAGCCGAACTTCCAGTTCCACTGGAAGGCGGTGACGTCGACGACGACCTCGGGGTTGGGATCCTTGTGCAGCATCCGCTCCTGCACCACCACGGTGAAGTAGAACAGCACCGAGATGATCAGGAACGGCACGACGGTGAGCACCAGCTCCAGCGGCATGTTGTAGCCGAACTGACGAGGCAGCTCGGTGTCGGTCGCCTTCTTGCGGTGGAAGACGCTGGTCCAGAAGATCAGCGCCCACACGATGCCGCCGACGACGAACGAGGCGATGACCGACCACACCCACAGGTCGCGGTTCAACCGCGCCTCCGGGGTGATGCCCTGCGGCCAGCCGAGTCCGAAGATCTCCTGGTAGCTGCAGCCGCTCAGCAGGATGGCCATGCCACCCAAAACCAATGACAACGCCACCAAACGGGCCCCGCGAGCGGTCACGTTGGCGCCTCCTAGATGAAGTCGGTGAACCGCAGCGCGGTCGGTCAAACTTGGCGAATACTACGCAGCGTAGACCACGCCCGCCGGGTGGAGCGAAGCGACCGCACGATTCGGCATACTGGCGCGGTGTGCGGACTGCTGGCGTATCTGACCGACCCGACCGTTCAGACCACTCCGATGCTGGTCGAAGCGGTTTCGGGGGCTTCGCATCTGATGCGTCACCGCGGTCCCGACGAACCGGGGACATGGTCCGACGACGATGTCGTGTTGGGTTTCAACCGACTCTCGATCATCGATATCGCGCACAGTCATCAGCCCCTGCGCTGGGGACCGGCCGAGGCCCCGGATCGCTACGCGCTGGTGTTCAACGGCGAGATCTACAACTACCTGGAGTTGCGGGAGTCGCTGCGCGAGGAGTTCGGCGCGGTTTTCCACACCGACGGTGACGGTGAGGCGATCGTCGCCGGTTTCCACTTCTGGGGCACCGACGTCCTGAATCGGCTGCGCGGCATGTTCGCCTTCGCGCTCTGGGACACCCAGACCGCCGAGCTGCTGTGCGCGCGTGACCCGTTCGGCATCAAACCGCTCTACATGGCCACCGGCCCGGGCGGGACCGTCGTCGGCAGCGAGAAGAAGTGTCTGATCGACCTCGCTCCGACGGCCGGGCTGGATCTCGATATCGACGAGCGTGCCGTGCAGCACTACACCGTGCTGCAGTACGTTCCCGAGCCCGAGACGCTGCACCGCGGGATCCGCCGGCTGGAATCGGGCAGCTACGCCGTCATCCGGCCCGGCCGGGCGCCGGTGGTCAGCCGCTACTTCCGCCCGCGGTTCGCCGCGGTGCCCTTCGCCGAGGGCGCCGAGCAGGCCCGCTACGACGAGATCACCGCGGTGCTCGAGGACTCCGTCGCCAAGCACATGCGCGCCGACGTCACCGTCGGCGCCTTCCTGTCCGGCGGTATCGATTCGACAGCCATCGCGGCGCTGGCGATGCGGCACAATCCGCGTCTGATCACCTTCACCACCGGTTTCGAGCGGGAGGGGTTCTCCGAGGTCGACGTCGCCGTCGAATCGGCGAAGGCGATCGGGGCGCGCCATGTGACGAAGGTGGTCAGCGCCGAGGAGTTCGTCGCCGCACTGCCCGAGATCGTCTGGTACCTCGACGAGCCGGTGGCCGATCCCGCGCTGATACCGCTGTTCTTCATCGCCCGCGAGGCCCGCAAGCACGTCAAGGTGGTGCTCTCCGGCGAGGGCGCCGACGAGCTCTTCGGCGGTTACACCATCTACCGGGAGCCGTTGTCGCTCAAGGCCTTCGATTACATCCCGCGACCACTGCGGCGGTCACTGGGCAAGGCGTCCCGGCCGCTGCCGGAGGGCATGCGGGGCAAGAGCCTGCTGCACCGCGGTTCGATGACGCTGGAGCAGCGCTACTACGGCAACGCCCGCAGCTTCTCCGACGAGCAGTTGCGCGCCACGCTTCCCGGGTTCCGGCCGGACTGGACCCATACCGATGTGACCGCACAGCTGTACGCCGAATCGGCGGGCTGGGATCCGGTGGCGCGCATGCAGCACATCGACCTGTTCACCTGGTTGCGCGGCGACATCCTGGTCAAGGCCGACAAGATGACCATGGCCAACTCACTGGAACTGCGGGTGCCGTTCCTGGACCCCGAGGTGTTCAAGGTGGCATCCCGGCTGCCCTATGACCAGAAGATCACCCGCACCACCACCAAGTACGCGCTGCGCCGCGCGCTGGAGCCGATCGTGCCCGCGCATGTGCTCAACCGGCCCAAGCTGGGTTTCCCGGTGCCGATCCGGCACTGGCTCAAGGCCGGGCCGCTGCTGGACTGGGCACAGCACACCATCGAGACGTCGCAGGCCGGAGATCTGGTCGATCTGGCGGCGGTGCGCGCGATGCTCGACGATCACCGCGCCGGATCCGGCGACCACAGCCGCCGGTTGTGGACGGTGCTGATCTTCATGCTGTGGCATGCCATCTTCGTCGAGGGCACGGTATCACCGCAGATCAGCGAACCGACCTACCCGGTGCAGCTCTAGGCGACGCCGATCGCCGCGCCGATCTCGGCACCGGCCTCGGCGCCGAAGGCCTCGGAGATACGCGCCACCGCGGAGTCACGGTCCCAGCTCCACTCCTGCGGGCCGGTGGCCTCGAGCACCAGGGTGGCCACCAGCGAGGCCAGCTGCGCCGACCGTTCCAGGCTGAGCCCGGCGGAGCGACCGGTCAGGAATCCGGCACGGAACGCGTCGCCGATACCGGTCGGGTCGGCCTGATGGGTTTCCGGGACGATCCCGACGTGCACGAAGGTGCCGTCGCTGCCGACGATGTCGACGCCCTTCTCCCCCAGCGTCGTGACGCGCATCTTGATCTGACCCATGACCTGGGCCTCGGACAGCCCCGACTTCTGCAGCAGCAGATCCCACTCGTAGTCGTTGGTGAACAGGTAGGTCGCACCGTCGATGAGGCGGCGGATCTGCTCACCGTCGAGCCGGGCCAGCTGCTGGGAGGGATCGGCGGCGAATGCCAGGCCCAGTTCGCGGCACTGGTCGGTGTGGCGGAACATGGCGTCCGGGTCGTTGGCGCCGATGATCACCAGTTCCGGCGCACCGCTGCGTTCGACGAGTTCGGCCAGGTCGATGTTGCGGGCCTCCGACATCGCACCGGGGTAGAAGGATGCGATCTGGGCCATCGCCTCGTCGGTGGTGCAGACGAACCGTGCGGTGTAGGCGCTCTCGGAGATCAGCACGTTCTCGGTGTTGACGCCGTGGTCGTCGAGCCACTGGCGGTAGTCACCGAAATCCTGGCCTGCTGCGCCGACGAGGGCGACGTCACCACCGAGCACGCCGATGGCGAAGGCCATGTTTCCCGCGACGCCGCCGCGGTGCATCACCAGGTCGTCGACCAGGAAACTCAGCGACACCTTCTGCAGGTGGTCCGGCAGCAGCTGCTCGGAGAACTTGCCGGGGAACTTCATCAGATGGTCGGTCGCAATGGATCCGGTCACCGCAATGGTCACGAAAAAACGCCCTTCGAAAGTCATCAAGTTAGCTAGGCGCACCTTACAGACGCCCGACCGACGCCGCTTCGCCACCAAGGTCGCGGGCCCGGCGTGCGCTAGCCTGCTTGGGAGTCCGATCTCCATCCCAGACGGCGGAAAGCACCACATGTCCGGCCCCGCGCCCTATCCCGATTCCCCTCCCCCGCAAGGCTTTCCACCACCGAGCGGGCCGCCGGGAGCCGGGCAGTTCGGCTATCCGGGCGCGCTGCCGCCTCCGGTGCCCTATCCCAGGAGCAACCGGCGGCGATATCTGGTGATCGGTGCGGTTGCCGTCGCGGTGGTCGCGGTGGTCGCCGGGGCCGCGGCGGTGCTCACCGGACGCGATACGGGCCCGGAGCCGATGACGGCGCAGACCGTGCAACCGGCCATCCAGGGTTTCCTGGACGCGCTGGCCGACGGCGATGTGGAGGTGATCGCCCGGCACACGCTGTGTGGGCTCTACGACGAGGTCGCCGATCGTAAGTCCGATCTGGCGCTGGCCGAACTGAATGCCGACGGATTCGAGAAACAGTACGGTCGCGTCGAGGTCACCTCGATCGACAAGCTGGTGCCGTGGTCGACCAATCAGGCACAGGCGTTGTTCACCATGCGGGTCACCGAATCCGGCCGCGGTCGCGGCGCGGTGCCGGTGGGCACCGATATGCAGGCCGTCGGTCAGCTGCTGCAGTTCGACGACGAGATCCTGGTGTGCTCTTACGTGCAACGCACGGGCTGACCCGGTGCAGTGACCCGGTGCAATCACAAAGCGCAACGGACCGGCTGAATGACTCAGCCGGTCCGTGTGAGCATGACAGCCGGCGCGCGCCGGCCTCAGATCAGTTGAACGAGTCGCCGCAGGCGCAGGACCCGGTCGCGTTCGGGTTGTCGATCGTGAAGCCCTGCTTCTCGATGGTGTCGACGAAGTCGATGGTCGCCCCCTGGATGTACGGTGCGCTCATCCGGTCGACGGTCAGCGACACCCCACCGAACTCGGTGGTCAGGTCCCCGTCGAGGGTGCGATCGTCGAAGAAGAGGTTGTAGCGCAGTCCGGCGCAACCGCCCGGCTGCACGGCGATGCGCAGCGCCAGGTCGTCGCGACCCTCCTGGTCAAGCAGCGCCTTGGCCTTGGCCGCCGCGGCGTCGGTCAGCACCGCACCATGGGTTTCGGTGGTGGTGTCGTCCTGAACAGTCATTGCATCTCCTGAAGAAGTGCTTGTGCAATCGCGATGTGTTCAACGGTACCTTGCTCAGTCACTATTCCCGAGCCGTGTGGGCCAGTCGGCCGCGGTGCGCCGGGCCAATCCGGTCAGCTGCGCCTGCGCGTCGTCCATGGCCAGCTGCACCGAACCCGCGAAATCGGTGACCGAATACGCCGCCGCAATCCCCGCATCGGCCAGCGCCGCCGGATCCAGGGTGACCTGGCCGGCGAGCACCAGTACCGGGACACCCCNCCGGCGAGCGCACTGACCACCTTGCCGTGCAGCGACTGGTCGTCGAAACGGCCCTCACCGGTGATGACGAGATCGGCCGCGGCCAGGTCATCGGCCAACCGCGTGTGCTCGGCGATGACGGCGGCTCCGGGTTCGCGGCGGCCACCGAGGGCCAGCAGCGCGGCGCCGAGCCCGCCCGCCGCGCCGGCCCCGTCCTGTTCGGCGATCCCCGGCCCGAGTTGGCCCGCCCATTCGGTCAGCCTCGCCTCCAGCAGCGTCACGGTTGCGGGATCGGCACCCTTCTGCGGGCCGAACACCGCCGCGGCGCCCATCGGCCCCAGCAGCGGGTGTTCGACGTCACTTGCGGCGATCAGTTCGATTCCGGCCAGCCGCTGCCGGGCCGCGGTCAGACCGCCCAGCGCCTCGACCAGGCCGCGCCCGCCGTCGGTGGTCGCACTGCCGCCGAGACCGACGACGATCCGCCGGGCGCCCGACCCGACGGCCGCCGCCACGAGTTCCCCGACCCCGCGGGTGTCGGCGGTGACGGCGGTGTCCGGGTCGGGGCGGCGTCCGAGCAGGGTCAGACCACACGCCTGTGCGCACTCGATATAGGCGGTCTCACCGTGGCGCACCCAGTGCGCGTCCACCCAGCCGCCCAGCGGCCCGTGCACGGTGACCGGTTGCAGTCCGCCCAGCCGGCTGGCCAGAACCTCGACGAAACCCGGGCCGCCGTCCGATTGCGGGGCAAGGGTCGGGGTGTCGGTCGGGCGAGCCGCGGTCCATCCCTCGGAGATCGCCCGGGCGGCCTGCACCGCGGTCAGGGTGTCGCCGAAGCAGTCCGGCGCGATCAGTACCGCCAGGCCCGTCATGCCAGCAGCGTAGAGGGTCGCTTTGGCAGGTGCATGCCGGGCCTCGACGCCCAGGCAAGTAACCTTGCGGGCGTGAAGCTGCTCGGCCGAAACAAGGACAATCCCGAACCGGAGGATGCGGAATCCGCCGGAGCGTCGGGCTCGGCGGCCGAGGTTGCCGAGGCCAAGAGCGCGGGAACCGCTCCGAAGGGCCGACCGACCCCCAAGCGCAGCGAGGCGGCCCGCAAGCGCGGTCCGGTGGCGCCGGCACCCATGACGACGGCCGAGGCCCGCAAGCGCCGCAAGGCCGTTGCCGGTCCCAAGCTGTCCAAGGAGGAGCGCAAGGCCCAGAAGCTGACCCGGCGCGCCGATATGGCCGACCGCCGCGAACGCATGATGGCCGGCGAGGACGCCTATCTGCTGCCCCGCGACAAGGGCCCGGTGCGCCGCTACGTGCGTGACCTGGTCGATGCCCGCCGTAATCTGCTCGGATTGTTCATGCCGATCGCGCTCGGCCTGATCCTGGTGACCTTGTCGGTCCCGTCCCCCGCCGTGCAGCAGCCGCTGTCGTTCGCGATGCCGGTGCTGCTGGTCGTGATGGTCATCGACGGGGTGATCGTCGGTCGCTACGTCAACCGCAAGGTCGACGAGAAGTTCCCCGACAACACCGAGACCGGGTTCAAATTGGGTTTCTACGCCGCCAGCCGTGCCTCGCAGTTGCGCCGGATGCGCGCACCGCGCCCGCAGGTCAATCGCGGCGACGACGTCTGAGCCGGGCCATGCCCACCCGCCCGGCCCGTCCCGGGGTGCGTGCGCTCGTGCTCGGCGGTATCCGGTCGGGGAAATCGGGCCACGCCGAGGGCCTGCTCGCCGGGTCGCCGACCGTTCGCTATCTGGCCACCGGTCCGGCGCCGATCGGGGCGGACAGTTGGTCGGCACGGGTGGCCGCCCACCGCGAGCGCAGGCCACCGCACTGGCATACCGTCGAATCTGCCGACGTGGCAGCACATTTGCGCGCCGATCCGATGACGCCGACGCTGGTGGACGATATCGGCGGCTGGCTCACCGCGGTGATGGACCGCCGCGACGCGTGGACCGGCGGGTCGGTCGCTGCCGATATCGATGACCTGTGCGCGGCGGTCGATACCGTCACCGGACCGTTGGTGCTGGTCAGTCCGGAGGTCGGGTTGACGGTGGTCTCGGCAACGCCGGCCGGCCGGCTGTTCACCGATGAGCTCGGCACGCTCAACCAGCGACTGGCCGCGGTGTGCGACCGGGTGGTGCTCGTCGTCGCCGGCCAACCGCTGGCCGTGAAGGAGTTGTCATGACCGCAGAGTTCCCGACCGGGTCGTCGGCCACTGAGGCCCCCGGCGTGTTCCCCACCGAGTCCGCCGGTGTGTTCCCCACTGAGTCCCCCGGTGTGTTCCCCACCGTGCTCACGCCCGACGTCGACGCCGGACAGGCCGCGGCGCTCCGCCAGCTCACGCTGACCAAACCGCCGGGCTCGCTGGGCCGCCTTGAGGCGCTGTCGGTGTGGGTGTCGGCCTGCCAGGGTCTGTGCCCGCCGCGGCAGTTCGAGCGCGCCAGGGTCGTGGTGTTCGCCGGTGATCACGGCGTCGCCCAGGCCGGGGTGTCGGCATTTCCACCGGAGGTGACCGCACAGATGGTGGCGAACTTCGCCGCGGGCGGTGCCGCCATCAATGTGCTCGCCGAACTCGCCGGGGCCGGGGTCCGGGTCGTCGATATCGCGGTGGATGCCGAGCAGACCGACGACGCCGTGGGCAGGCACCGGGTCCGGCGCGCCAGCGGCAATATCGCCGTCGAGGACGCGCTGACCGCCGAGCAGACCGATGCGGCGATCGCCGCCGGCCGCGCGATCGCCGACGAGGAGGTCGACGGTGGTGCGGATCTGCTGATCGCCGGCGATATGGGAATCGGAAACACCACCCCGGCAACCACCTTGATCGCGGCCCTGACCCGCTCGGAGCCGGTCGCGGTGATCGGGCGCGGCACCGGGATCGATGACGGGGGCTGGGCGCGTAAGGCCTCCGCGATTCGCGATGCGCTCTACCGTGCCCGCGCCGTGGTGGCCGATCCGGTCGGCCTGTTGCGGGTGTGCGGCGGTGCCGACCTGGCCGCCATGGCCGGGTTCCTGGCCCAGGCCGCCATCCGCCGCACACCGGTGTTGCTCGACGGTGTCGTCGTGACCGCGGCGGCGCTGGTGGCCGAGGAGTTGGCACCCGGAGCGCGTGCCTGGTGGCAGGCCGGGCACCGCTCCACCGAGCCGGCCCACACGTTGGCGCTGCAACGCCTCGAGCTCGAACCGATCGTCGATCTCGGCATGCGGCTGGGTGAGGGCAGCGGTGCCGCGGTGGCCCTCCCGGTGCTGCGTGCCGCGGTCGCCACCCTGACCTCGATGGCCACCTTCGCCGAGGCCGCGGTCACCGGCGCACCCGACCCGACTCCATGATCGGTTCGCTGGCCTCGGCTTTCGCCTTCGGCACGGTGTTGCCGGTCCGGACGGAACATCCGTTCGGGCGCGGCGCGCTGACCGCGCTGCCGGTGGTCGGCGCGGCGCTGGGCGCAGTGGCCGCATCGATCAGCGTGGGTGCGGCGGCGCTGTGGGGGCCCGGCCCGCTGGCGGGTGTGCTGGCCGTCGCGGTGCTGCTGTTGTGCACCCGTGGGCTGCACATCGACGGACTGTCCGACACGGTGGACGGGCTGGGATGTTACGGCGCGCCCGAGCGCGCGCTGGCGGTGATGCGCGACGGGACCGCGGGCCCGTTCGGTGTGGCGGCCATCGTCGTGGCGATCGTGGTACAGGGGCTCACATTCGGCGCCCTGGCCCCGGCGGCGATCGTCGTCGCGGTCGCGGCCGGCCGGGTCGCGGTGGTGGCGACCTGCCGCCGTTCGGTACCAGCCGCAGCGGGCAGCACCCTCGGCAGTCTGGTCGCGGGTTCCCAACCGCGCTGGGTCGTGCTGGNCCGCCGCCGCGTTCGTGACCGCGCGGCCGTGGCAGGGCCCGCTGGTGGTGCTGGTGGCGCTGGCGCTCTGCGCGCTGCTGGTGGCTCATTGTGTGCGCCGCTTCGGCGGTGTCACCGGCGATGTGCTCGGCGCATCGGTGGAGGTCACGACGACGCTGACGGCACTGGGTCTGGCGGTCGGCTAGCGTCGGAGGGATGACCGCGTCGACCGTCGCGCTGGACAACCGCTTTGCCAGGGAACTGCCCGAACTGGCCATCAGCTGGCAGGCGGTGACACCGCCGCAGCCCACCCTGGCCGTCCTCAACGAGCCGCTGGCCGCCGAGCTCGGCCTGGACCCGCAGTGGTTGCGTTCCGGTGAGGGCATCGGGCTGCTAGCCGGTACCCGATTGCCGTCCACCGCGTCGCCCGTCGCGCAGGTCTACGCCGGACACCAGTTCGGTGGGTTGCATCCGCGCCTCGGTGACGGCCGCGCACTGCTGCTCGGCGAGTTCCCCGACGGCCGCGATCTCCATCTGAAGGGTTCCGGGCCGACTCCGCTGTCGCGTGGCGGCGACGGGTTGGCCGCACTCGGACCGATGTTGCGTGAGTACATCGTCAGCGAGGGCATGCACGCACTCGGGGTTCCGACCACGCGGTCGCTGTCGGTGGTGGCCACCGGTGCGCCGGTCCACCGGGAGACGGTGTTGCCCGGCGCGGTGTTGGCTCGCGTTGCCGCCAGCCATCTGCGGGTGGGTAGCTTCGTCTACGCCGCGAGCACCGGAGACGTCGACGTGCTGCGCCGATTGGCCGATCACGCCATCGCCAGGCACCACCCGGAATGCGCCGACGCGCCCGAGAAGTATCTGGCCTTGTTCGACGCCGTGATCACCGTGCAGGCCGAGCTGGTCGCCCGCTGGATGCTGGTGGGTTTCATCCACGGGGTCATGAACACCGACAATGTGCTCGTCTCCGGCGAGACCATCGATTACGGACCATGCGCCTTCCTGGACACGTTCGACCCGGCGACGGTGTACAGCTCCATCGACAGCTGGGGCCGCTACGCGTATGGCAATCAGCCGGCGATCACCGGCTGGAATCTGGCCCGATTCGCCGAGACATTGCTACCGCTGTTGGCGCAGTCGGCCGGCACCACCGACGCCGCGATCGAGCTCGCCACCGCAGCGCTCGGCGAGTTCGCACCGCGCTACCAGGCCGCATGGCGCGCCGGAATGCGCGCCAAAATCGGCCTCGGGCAACATCATTCGGATGACGCTTTGGTCGACGAGCTGCCGGATCTGCTGACCGAGCACGCCGTGGATTACACCTCCTTCTTCCGCGGCCTTGCCCGCGGCGATGTGCCGCTGGGATTCATGGACTGGGTGACGCGCTGGCGGTCACACGCGCCGGACACCGCCGCGATGAACCGGGTCAATCCCGTCTACATCCCGCGCAATCATCTGGTCGAGGAGGCCCTGACGGCGGCCACCGCCGGGGACCTGGGTCCGGCCCACCGGTTACTGGCTGCGATCGGCGATCCCTACACCGAACGGCCCGGGCTGGAACGCTACGCAGCACCGGCCGACCAGGAATTCGCCGCCGGTTACCGCACCTTCTGCGGCACCTGACCGCGACAAAAGGCGTTAGCTGGCCGGTCGGCCCAGTCTCGGATACGGCGCCCAGCGGATAAGTTCGCCGCGACGCGGTGGACGCTCCGGCGACACTTTCAGCAACGATTGAAGTGTTTGCTGAATTCACCTTTGAGCTGCAAAAGATGGTCATAGCCGGTTGCACATCGGTGGATCACAGCCGCCGTGACACCCGCGGACCAGTGCTTTACCCGCACAAATGTGGTTGCAAACGCACATTCAATTAACGGTTCTGATAATTTCTGCGAAGTTGCTGTGCGCCTCAGACGCAGCACCTAACGTGCCGTTGCACCGGGACAGGATCCAGTAGGGATCACGCCGGTCGGGAAAGGAACAACCTCGTGGACCCAAGCCGCCGAAGGCGCCGCCGCATACCCACCGAACCAGCCACCAGTCGACCCGATTCTCCGGCCGCGCCGATCACCCGCAGGCTCACGGCCTGGGTGGCCACCGGCGCGCTCGCGGTGGGACTGGGCGCGGCGATGTTCACCGGCGCCGCCGCGGCCGCGGCCGACACGGATTCCTCCGGCTCGGAGTCCAGTTCCAGCAGTGCGGCGAGCACGAGCTCGGAGTCCTCGGCGACCACCGAGGACAGCGGAAGCAGCGGTGCCGGTCAGAACGACCCGACACCCGTCACCCTCGGTTCCGCCGACACCGGCTCCGATGACACCCGATCGAGCGACAACTCCCCCGACACCGGCCGGACCGATACCCGCACCGAGGACACCGATTCCGATACCGCGACCGCGGCACTGCAGCGGGCCGAACGTCGCGCCGCACAAGCCGAGCAGCGCGAGACCGCGTTGACCGCGGCCGTCGCCGATACCGCCGACGACGCGACCGCGCCGGCCGACTCGGCTGTCCCGCCGGTCACCACCGGCGACCCGGCCGCGGGTGAGGTCATCATCCCCGACACCGAAGTCACCGCCCCGGAGGGCCAGAACGGCACCCCCGGCACCGAGGAGTCCGCGGCGACCCCACGGGCCGGACCGTCCTCGGGCTCGTCGAACACGGCCACCCAGAACGCCCAACCGGCACCGTCGGCCGAACCGGCGATCGAGTCGAACTCGTTGTGGGACAACATCGTCCGGCACCTGCGGTTCATCTTCAACAATGCCGCCCCGACCTTGGAGAACGGTAAGGTCGTGCAGGTGCCCGGCAGCGGTGTGGAGGGCACCGTGGTCGGGCAGAGCAACAACGGCTTCGACCTGACCTACCGCGTCGCCGAGCAGGCCACCTACGGGACCGTCACCGTTGACCCCGTCACCGGGAAGTACATCTACACCGCCAAGCCCATCCTGCAGGCGCCGGGAACCATCGACTACTTCGTCATCGAAGCCGACAACGGCACCGCGGCCCGGCTGCCCGGCCTAGCGGGGCTTGCCCAGCACGTCCTGCACTCGCTGGCCGTCGCCTTCGGTCTGTCCCGGCCGAGCACCACCCGGATGGAGATCCTGATCGAGTTCGGCGGTACCGGACAGTACGGTGAGCCGCTGGTCGGTCGCGAATACTACGTGCACCAGAACGACGACGATTGCGCCGTCATGGCGGTCGCCTCGGTATGGGGACAGCTCACCGGCACCCGGCCGACGGCCACCACCGAGCAGGAGTTCCTGGACCTGGCCAAGCAAACCCCCAGCGTCTCGCACCCCGGCATGATGTGGATCGACGAGGGCACCAATGGCCTGACCACCGAGGACACCGCCCAGCTGCTGCGGGTCAAGGGTCTGGAGGTCGAGACCTACCGGATGAGCGAGTACACCGAGGGTGACGCCAACTTCCGCGACGGTCAGGATGCGCTCGGCCAGCTCAAGGAGGCGTTGGTGGAGGGTAAGGGCACCATCGCCATGATCAACGCGAACAGCATGTGGAGCGCACTCGGCCTCGGTTTCGACAGCACCATGGTCAACCCCAACCACGCGCTCTCGGTCATCGGCATCAACCTCCAGGTGCCCAATCCGAACAGGCCTGGGGACACCTACGCCGTCGTGTACGTCAACGACAGTGGTCTGCCCGAACCCGTGGGACAGGGCATGGCGGTCCCGCTGGCCACGTTCATGTGGGCGTGGGCGGCGAGCGGCTATGAGCTGATCACGGCCACAAATCCGAATCCGGTTGCCCAGCAACTGGTCTGGGAGTTGGCCGCCTAGCAGCCGACAGCCCGAACGAGAAAGGGCGGGTGTGCCGGCCACCGCCGGCGCACCCGCCCTTTGTCGCATCTGCGATCAGTTGAGCCGCGACATCCAGCCGTGCGTATCGGCGAAGGTGCCGCGCTGGATACCGGTCAACGTGTCACGCAGCGCCATGGTGATCTCACCGGGCTGGCCGTCGGCGATGGTGAACTCACCGTCGCGATGCTTGACATGCGACACCGGGGTGATGACGGCGGCGGTGCCGCAGGCGAACACCTCGGTGATCTCCCCCGCGGTTGCCTTCTTCTGCCATTCGTCGACATCGATCTTGCGTTCCTCGATGGCGAACCCGGCGTCGGTTGCCAACTGCAACAACGAATCCCGGGTGATACCCGGCAGCAGCGAACCGGACAGTTCCGGGGTGACCAGGCGCGCCGAGCCGCCGCTGCCGAACACGAAGAACAGGTTCATCCCGCCCATCTCTTCGACATAGCGGCGTTCCAGCGCATCCAGCCACACCACCTGATCGCAGCCGTGCTCGGCGGCCTGGGCCTGAGCCAACAGCGAGGCGGCGTAGTTGCCGCCGAACTTGGCCGCGCCGGTACCGCCGGGCGAGGCACGCACGTACTCGTTGGACAGCCACACGCTGACCGGCTTGATCCCACCCTTGAAGTAGGCGCCGGCCGGCGAGCCGATGACCAGGTAGCGGTATTCGTCGGAGGGCCGCACCCCGAGTCCGGGTTCGGTCGCGATGACGAACGGGCGCAGATACAACGAGGCCTCACCACCGGCGGCGGGCACCCACTTCTCGTCGACGGCGATCAGCTGACGCAGCGATTCCAGGAACACCTCGGTGGGCAGCTCCGGGATGGCCAGCCGGTTCGCCGAGGCCTGCAGCCGGGCGGCGTTGGCCTCGGGCCGGAACGACACGATCGAACCGTCGGCCCAGCGATAGGCCTTGAGCCCCTCGAAGATCTCCTGGGCGTAGTGCAGCACGATGGCCGACGGATCCAGTTCGATCGGCCCGTAGGGCAGCACCTGCGCATCGTGCCAGCCGTCGGCGCGGGTGTAGCTCAGCGAGACCATGTGGTCGGTGTGGAAACGACCGAAACCGGGGTCGGCCAGGATGGCGTCCCTTACCTCGTCGCTTGCCGGTGAGGTGTTGCGGGCAAGCGAGAATTCGAGGGGGCCGTCAGTCATGGACCGATTGTATAACCCGTTGGCTAGCGGTTTTGCGTGCGCCAGCGGGTGCTATCTGGTGCGCGCGGAAACGAACGGCGGCTTGACGACCTCGCACTCCAGTGCCCGGCCGCGCACGTCGACGGTGACGGTCTGGCCGTCCTCGATACCGGCCGCGGTGTCGATGAGCGCGAGCGCGATACCGACCTTCAGCGACGGCGAGAACGTTCCCGATGTCGTCGTGCCCACCACCGTCCCACCGTCGAGGACGGTCAGATCCGCGCGCAGCACGCCGCGTCCCAACGCCTTCAGCCCGCGCAGCGTGCGCGTGGGCCCGGCCTGCTTCTCGGCCAACAGCGCATCGCGGCCCCAGAACGCGTCCTTCTTCCATCCGACGGCCCAGCCGGTGCGCGCCTGCAGCGGCGATATCTCCAGCGACAATTCGTGCCCGTGCAGCGGGTAGCCCATCTCGGTGCGCAGGGTGTCGCGGGCACCGAGGCCGGCCGGTTGACCGCCGGCGGCCTGTACGGCCACGGCCAAGGCGTCGAAGACGATGCCCGCGCGCTCCCATTCGGGCAGCAGTTCGAAACCCTGTTCGCCGGTGTATCCGGTGCGGCACACCCGCACCGGCACACCGGCGTATTCGGCGTCGGCGTAGCCCATGTAGTCCATCGAGGTGGGCAGCCCCAAGCCGCCGACGATCTCGGCCGATTTCGGTCCCTGCACCGCCAACACCGCATACGAGCGGTGCTCGTCGGTGATGGTCAGTCCCGCAGGCGCGTGGCGCTGTAGTTCGGCGACCACCGCGGCGGTGTTGGCGGCGTTGGGCACCAGGAAGATCTCGTCATCGGCGACGTAGTAGGCGATCAGATCGTCGATCACTCCCCCGGAGGAGTTGCAGCACAACGTGTACTGGGCCTTGCCGGGGCCGATCCGCGCCAGGTCGTTGGTGAATGCGCTGTTGACATAGGCCGCCGCGCCCGGACCCTTCACCAGGGCCTTGCCGAGGTGGCTGACGTCGAACAGACCGACGCTCTCCCGGGTGGCGGTGTGCTCGGCGACGGTGCCGGCGTAGGCCACCGGCATCAGCCAGCCGCCGAACTCGGCGAAGCTGGCGCCCAAGGCGCGGTGTTGTTCTTCCAGCGGGCCGTGCAGCAGGTCATCACTCACGAACTCACCCTAGTGCGGCGCCCCCGGCTGGCACACTTGCCCGGTGGTGGATTTCGACGCGCTGATCGCCGGCGGAATCCCCGATGCGCGCGAGCGGGCGCCGCTGATCGAGTACCTCGACGGTCTCGGTTTCACCGCCGAACAATTGATCGACGCCGAGCGGCGCGGGCGATTGTTCGGTCTGGCCGGTGACGCCGTGCAACTGTCCGGTCCACCGGTGTACAGCGTGCGGACTGCGGCCGCGGCGCTGGGCATGACGGTCGCCGAGGTCGAACATGCCTGGGCCGCGCTCGGGCTCACCGTTGCCGGACCCGACGAGATCGTGCTGAGCCAACCCGATGTGGACGGTCTGGCGCTGTGGGCGGAGATGCGGCGGGCGTTGGGTGACGAGCCGGCCACCGGGCTGCTGCGGGTCATCGGCTCGGTGTTGGCCCGGTTGTCGGAGGCGGTCGCGTCCACCATCCGCCACGCCAGCCCGGCCATCCAGATCGAGCAATCCCATGACGAACTTGTCACCGCGCGCGCCTACCGCGAGGCCTCGGCGTTCGTGCCGCGCCTCGGCGCGTTGATCGATGCCGTGCATCGGCATCACCTGCAGAACACCCGCCGCTACCTGGAACTGGTGGCACACGAGGATTCCGCGACGGTGGTGTGCGGTGTGGGGTTCGCCGACCTTTCCGGGTTCACCGCGCTGACCCAGACCCTGGAGACGCTGGAACTGGCCGCCCTGCTCAACGAATTCAGCGGTGCGGCGGCCGATCTCATCCACGCCGCGGGTGCCCGGCTGGTCAAGTTCATCGGCGACGAGGTGATGTGGGTGGCGCCGAGCCCCACTCAGCTCGCCAGGGTTGCCGTCGATCTGGTCGGTCACCCCAGGGCCGCCGAGGCCGGTCTGCCGATCCGCGCCGGGCTGGATTTCGGCACCGTGTTGGCCACCGGCGGCGACTACTTCGGCAGCCCGGTGAACCGGGCGGCCCGGTTGGTGGCCGCCGCCGAGCCCGGGCAGATCCTGGTGTCGGCGGCGCTGCACCAGCTGCTGCCCGGTGTCGCGGTGAGCGCGCCGGCCGCACTGACCCTGAAGGGCTTCGTCGAGCCGGTCACCGCGTACGCGCTGATTCCTGATTAGGGTTGACCGGGTGAGCAGCGCACCCGGATACCAGGCCCCCACCGTCACCGTCAGCTCGTCCCTGCCCGGCAGGGGTGTCTCCGACGCCGTCCTGCTGGTCGGTGTGGTCGCCGGCGACGACGGCCCCGCGGTGGCCGGCGCCCAGACCCACCTCGGCGCCGATGCGGTGGCCGCCATCGAGTCGGGGCTGGCGGCGCTCAATGCGACCGGCGGCGAGGGCCAGCTGCACCGGCTCGTCATCGCGGAGTTGCCGGTGGCCAGTGTGCTGACCGTCGGTCTCGGCGACGAGCGCGAGGAATGGGCTTCCGACACCATCCGCCGGGCCGCCGGCGCAGCCGCCCGCTCGCTGGACAAGGTGGGCACCGTCATCGCCGCGCTGGCCGCGCTGGACCTGGGCGCCACCGTCGAGGGGCTGATCCTGGGCGCGTACCGGTTCACCGATTTCCGCAGCCCCAAGACCGCGCCCACGGACGCCGGTGTGAAGAAGATCGTCGCCCTGGCGGCCGATACCAAGGCGGCCACCAAGGCGCAGGTGCAGCGCGCGGTCGACATCGCCACCTCGGTGGCCACCGCCCGCGATTTCGTGAACACCCCGCCCAGTCACCTCTATCCCGACGAATTCGCCAAGCAGGCAAAGGCTTTGGGCGAAGCGGCCGGCTTGTCCGTCGAGATTCTCGATGACAAGGCGCTGACCAAGGGCGGCTACGGCGGCATCATCGGCGTCGGCAAGGGATCCTCGCGGCCGCCGCGACTGGTGCGCCTTGCCCACTCCGGCGGCGGCCGACGCGCCAAGAAGGTGGCCCTGGTCGGCAAGGGCATCACCTTCGACACCGGCGGCATCTCGATCAAGCCGGCGGCCAACATGCACCACATGACCTCCGATATGGGCGGGGCGGCGGCCGTGGTCGCCACCGTCGTGCTGGCCGCCAAGCAGAAGCTGCCCATCGACGTCATCGCCTACGTCCCGATGGCCGAGAACATGCCCTCGGCGACCGCACAGCGCCCCGGCGATGTGCTGACCCAGTACGGCGGGATCACCGTGGAGGTGCTCAACACCGATGCCGAGGGACGCCTGGTGCTCGCCGACGCGATCGTGCGGGCCTGCGAGGACGACCCCGACTACCTGATCGAGACGTCCACCCTGACCGGCGCCCAGACGGTGGCGCTGGGTGCGCGCACCCCGGGGGTGATGGGCAGCGAGGACTTCCGCGACCGGGTCGCCGAGCTGTCGCAGGCCGTCGGCGAGAACGGCTGGCCCATGCCGTTGCCCGAGGAGCTCAAGGACGACTTGAAGTCCCAGGTGGCCGACCTGGCCAATGTCAGCTCATCCCGCTACGCCGGGATGCTGGTGGCCGGGGTGTACCTGCGCGAGTTCGTCGCCGAGGGTGTCGAATGGGCGCATATCGACATCGCCGCCCCGGCCTACAACACCGGCGGGCCGTGGGGTTACACGCCCAAGGGTGGCACCGGGGTGCCGACCCGGACCATGTTCGCGGTCCTGGAAGACATCGCCGCCAACGGCTGATCCAACCGCCGAGTGGCCAGTTATAGCACGCTTTTCACGAGAAGCCGTGTCACAAGTGGCCACTCGGCGGGTAGTCGCGCCGACCTCACCCGAGCTTGACGCGTGCGGTGCTGCGCATCACCTGCGGTAGCGCATGTGCCGCTCCGTAGACCAGGTAGGCCTCCGGGGTCACCGGCCGCACCGGGGTGTTGTTCTGCACCGCCGCGACGATGGCCTTGGCGACCTTCTCCGGTCCGTAGCGGCGCAGTTTGAATCCCTTGACGATCTGGGCCCGCATCGCCTCCACCGCGGAATCACCGGCCGAGGGCATATCGAATTGCGTGGTGCTCACGATGTTGGTGTCGATCACGCCGGGGCACACCGTGGTCAGGCCGATGCCCGCCGAATCCAGTTCTGCGCGTAGACAGTCGGAGAACATGAACACCGCGGCCTTGCTGGTCGCGTAGGCGTTCATCGACTGGGTCGGTGCGTAGGCGGCCATCGAGGCGACGTTGACCACGTGACCGCCCAGGCCACGGTCGACCATCCGCGCGGCGAAGGCCCGGCAGCAGTTGACGACGCCGCCGAAGTTGATGTCCATGACGCGGTCGAAGTTGGCGGCCGGGGTGTCCAGGAAGAATCCGGCATGCCCCACCCCGGCGTTGTTGACCAGGATGTCGGGCACGCCATGGGTGTCGCACACCTGCTCGGCGAACCGTTCCACGGCATCGGCGTCGGCGACGTCCAACAGGTAGGCGTGCGCGGTCCCGCCCGCCGCGCTGATCTGCGCGGCGGTCTCGGCCGCGGCGTCCTCGTCGATATCGCTGACGACGATCTCGGCGCCGCGTTCGGCGAAGGCCAGCGCGGTGGCGCGCCCGATACCGCTGCCCGCGCCGGTGATCGACACCAGCTGGTCACCGAACGGTGGCCGGGAGACACCGACCCTCGCCCTGGCCAGGGTGCGCGCGGGCGGTGCGCCCTGTAGATGGTCGACCAGCTCACCGACGGCGGCGGCCAGCTGAGCCGGATGCGACATCGGCGCCCAATGTCCGGCGTGCAGATCCCGGCGCCACAGCTGCGGCACCCATCTCGAGATCTCGTCGAAGACGTAGGGACGCACATAGGGGTCGCGCCGGTTGACGATCAGCTGCACCGGGACGGTCACCGTGTGCTCGGCGCGCGGTTGGCCCAACGTGCGGAAGTAGTTGGCGCGGTACACCTTCATGCTGCGGGCGGCGTCGGCGGCCAGTGCCGGAGAGTGGTGGATATCGCGCGGGTCGACACCCTCGCGCCGCAGCCGGCGGTCCATGGCGCCGCGGGAGAACGCCCACCGCACGGCCGCCGGAGCCAACACGGGCACCGAGAACGCGCCCATATAGGACAACCTGGCCAGCTGGGCGGCACCGCGAGCGAACCGGCGCGGTAGGTAGGGCCTGCGCAGCCCGTCCTTGACGTAGCGGTTCAGATGCCGCGCGCTGGGCCCGGACACCGAGGTGAACGAGGCCACCACCGACGGCGCGTCGGGTCGGCCCAGGTACTCCCACACCCCGACCGAGCCCCAGTCGTGGGCCAGCACGTGCACGGGGCGGTGCGGGCTGACCGCGGCGGCCACCGCGGCGAAATCGTCGGCGAACCGGGCCATCGCGTAGGCGGCGGTACCGGTGGGCACATCGGATCTGCCGACACCGCGATTGTCGTAGCGCACCACCCGGAAACGGCCGGTGAGCAGCGGCGCCACCCCGTCCCATAACACGTGCGAGTCGGGCCACCCGTGCACCAGCACGATCGTCGGGGCGGCCGGATCGGCGGCGCCGTCGTCATAGACCGCGATGCGGGTCCCGTCGGCGCTGGTGACGAACCGTTCGGCGACTGCTGACATGGCTACCCCTCTAGTTCACGGCGGCGTTCCCGGTCGCGTTCGATCCGGCGTCGGGCATCGTAGTCGCGCATCCGCTGCGGATAGCCGACCTTCTGGACGTCGTACACCGGGATGTCGAGTTGCCTGCTGAGCCGTCTGGCTCCGGCCTCCCCGCCGGTGCGCCTGCGCGTCCATTCACCGTCGACGGCCACCAGCACAACGGTGACCTCGGTGACGGTCGTCTGTGGTTCGACGAACGCCTCCACACCGGTGTGCGTCGCGACCCAGTGACGCAGATAGTCCAGATCGGCCGATGCCTGTTTACGGGTCAGGCCCCGCGCACCACCGCGCGGTCGCCGCCACTTGTCCAACAGTCCCAACTGCGGATTCTCCTCTCGGCCCCTTGATTCGATGGTGCCAGAGCATCGAGTCGGCGGTCCGCGACGACCGCGACCGGCGGACATGACAGGATGGAAGGGCACCGCATTCGACACGTGACGATGACTTTCGAGGAGTCAAAACCCATGGCAATCTCAGTCCAGATGCCCGCACTCGGTGAGAGCGTCACAGAGGGGACCGTCACACGATGGCTCAAGCAAGAGGGTGACACCGTCGCCGTCGACGAGCCACTGCTCGAGGTATCCACCGACAAGGTCGACACCGAGATCCCGTCACCGGCCGCCGGCGTGCTCACCAAGATCATCGCGGCCGAGGACGATGTCGTCGAGGTCGGTGGCGACCTCGCGCTGATCGGCGAGGAGGGCGAGTCCGCCCCGACCGGCGATTCCACTCCCGCCGAAGAGGCCGAGCCCGAGCCCGCCGCCGAAGAGTCCGAGCCAGAAGAAGCCGAGCCCGAAGAGGCCAAGTCAGAAGAGACCAAGCCCGCCAAGCCCGCGGAGTCCGGCGGTGGTGACGCCACCTCGGTGAAGATGCCCGAACTGGGCGAGTCGGTCACCGAGGGCACCGTCACCCGCTGGCTGAAGAAGGTCGGCGACGAGGTCGCCGTCGACGAGGCGCTGGTCGAGGTGTCCACCGACAAGGTCGACACCGAGATCCCGTCGCCGGTCGCCGGCACGCTGCTGTCGATCAGCGCCGAAGAGGACGATGTGGTCGCCGTGGGTGGCGAACTGGCCAAGATCGGTGACGCCGGCGCCGAGGGTGCCGCCGAGCCCGAGCCGAAGGAAGAGCCCAAGCCCGAACCCAAGCAAGAGGCCAAGCCCGAGCCCAAGCCCGAACCCAAGCAAGAGGCCAAGCCGGAACCCAAGCCGGAACCCAAGCCCGAGACCAAGGCCGCACCCGCCCCCGCCGCGGCGGGCAGCGAGTCCGACGCCAACCCGTATGTCACACCGCTGGTGCGCAAGCTCGCCGCCGAGAACAACGTCGACCTGTCCTCGGTGAAGGGCACCGGTGTGGGCGGGCGCATCCGCAAGCAGGATGTGCTGGCGGCCGCGGAGGCGGCAAAGGCACCGCAGGCTCCCGCCGCCTCGGCCGGCCAGCAGCAGGAGGCTTCCGCACCGGCGGCCGGCCAGAAGAAGGAGGCCGCCCCGGCCCCGTCGCTGGCACATCTGCGTGGCACCACCCAGAAGGCCAACCGCATCCGGCAGATCACCGCGAAGAAGACTCGCGAGTCCCTGCAGACCACCGCGCAGCTGACCCAGGTGCACGAGGTCGACCTGACCAAGATCGTCGCGCTGCGGGCGAAGGCGAAGAAGAGCTTCTCCGAGCGTGAGGGCGTCAACCTGACGTTCCTGCCGTTCTTCGCGGTCGCGGTCGTCGACGCTCTCAAGGCGCACCCGAACGTCAACGCCAGCTACAACGAGGACACCAAGGAGATCACCTACTACGACGCCGAGCACCTCGGCTTCGCGGTGGACACCGAGCAGGGTCTGCTCTCCCCCGTCGTCCACAACGCCGGCGATCTCTCCCTGGGCGGCCTGGCCAGGGCCATCGCCGATATCGCCGCGCGGGCCCGGTCGGGCAACCTCAAGCCCGACGAGCTGTCCGGCGGCACCTTCACCATCACCAACATCGGCAGCCAGGGCGCGCTGTTCGACACCCCGATCCTGGTCCCGCCGCAGGCGGCGATGCTGGGCACCGGTGCGATCGTCAAGCGCCCGCGCGTCATCTCCGACGAATTCGGCAATGAGTCGATCGGTGTGCGGTCGGTGGCCTATCTGCCGCTCACCTACGACCACCGCCTCATCGACGGTGCCGATGCCGGCCGCTTCCTGACCACGGTCAAGCGCCGGCTCGAAGAAGGCGCGTTCGAGGCCGATCTGGGGCTGTAACCGATGGCCGGGCAGGTCATCGCTGTCGCGGGGTCGTCGGGGCTGATCGGATCAGCCCTGACGACCGCGCTGCGCACCTCCGATGATCGGGTGTTGCGCCTGGTGCGTACGTCGCCGTCGGGTCCCGACGAGGTGTTCTGGGATCCGGCCACCGGCCAGCTCGACATCGATGCCTTGGTCGGCGTCGATGCGGTGGTCAACCTGTGCGGTGTCGGTGTCGGCGACAAACGCTGGTCGGGCTCGTTCAAGCAGAGCCTGCGGGACAGCCGGATCGGACCGACCGAGGTGCTCGCCGCGGCTGTGGCCGATGCGGGAATCCCGCTGCTGGTCAACGCCAGCGCGGTCGGCTACTACGGGGACACCCGCGGTCGCGTGGTCGACGAGACCGCCCCGTGTGGCGCGGGGTTCCTGGCCCAGCTCTGCGCGGATTGGGAGGCCTCGACCGCGGCCGCCGAGGACGCCGGCGCCAGGGTCGTGCTGCTGCGCACGGGACTGGTGCTCGCCCCCTCCGGTGGCATGCTCAACCGGTTGCGGCCCATCTTCGGCCTGGGCCTCGGTGCCCGTCTCGGCAACGGGCGGCAGTACTTCCCCTGGATCAGCCTGGAGGACGAGATCCGGGCGATCCGGTTCGCTCTGGCCGACGAGGAGCTCGCCGGCCCGGTCAACCTCACCGGCCCGGCACCGGTGACCAACGGCGAGTTCACCGCCGCGCTCGGCAGGGCCCTGAACCGCCCCACCCCGATGATCGTCCCCGGGTTCGCGTTGCGCGCAGCCCTCGGCGAGTTCGCCGACGAGGGTCTGCTCGCCGGCCAGCGGGCCATCCCGGCGGCACTCGAGCGGGCCGGTTTCGTCTTCCACCACAACACCGTCGGCGCCGCGCTGAGCTATGTGACCGCCGGTGTACCACCGGCGTAACGTCGCTGAGGTGACCTCCATCCGCTCCTCCGCCGAACCCCTGCAGGTGCGCGTGCTGGGCAGCCTGGACTACGTCCAGGCCTGGCAGCTGCAGCGGGATATCGCCGACGCGCGGGTGGCGGGCGGCCCGGACACCCTACTGCTGTTGGAACACCCGCCGGTCTACACCGCGGGCAAGCGCACCGAGGAGCACGAGCGGCCCGTCGACGGCACTCCCGTCGTCGACACCGACCGTGGCGGCAAGATCACCTGGCATGGACCCGGCCAGCTCGTCGGGTATCCGATCATCGGACTGACCGAACCACTCGATGTGGTGAATTTCGTTCGGCGCCTTGAGGAGGCGCTCATCACGGTGTGCGCGGACCTCGGTCTGCACACGACGCGGGTCGACGGACGGTCGGGGGTCTGGGTGCCCGCCGGGGCGGCGGGTCCGGCGCGCAAGATCGGCGCCATCGGCATCCGGGTGGCCCGCGGGGTCACCCTGCACGGGTTCGCGCTCAACTGCGACTGCGACCTCGGCGCGTTCGGCGGGATCATCCCGTGCGGTATCGCCGATGCCGGGGTCACCTCGCTGACCGCCGAACTGGGCAGGCAGGTGCGAGTGAAAGATGTCACCGACGCGGTGGCAGAGGCCGTCTCGGGCGCTTTGGACGGACATATCCGCGTAGCATTGTCGTCGTGACCGTCGTACCCGAAGGCCGTAAGCTGTTGCGCCTCGAGGTGCGCAATGCCGAGACTCCCATCGAGCGCAAACCGCCGTGGATCAAGACCAAGCTGCGTACCGGCCCGGAGTACACCGAACTCAAGAGCCTGGTGAAGCGCGAGGGTCTGCACACCGTGTGTGAAGAGGCCGGCTGCCCCAACATCTACGAATGCTGGGAGGACCGCGAGGCCACCTTCCTCATCGGTGGTGAGCAGTGCACCCGGCGCTGCGATTTCTGCCAGATCGACACCGGCAAGCCCGCCGAGCTCGACCGTGACGAACCGCGCCGCGTCGCCGAGAGCGTCCAGGCCATGGGTCTGCGCTACTCGACGGTCACCGGCGTGGCCCGCGACGATCTGCCCGACGGCGGTGCCTGGCTCTACGCCGAGACCGTCCGCCAGATCCACCGGCTCAACCCGAACACCGGTGTGGAGTTGCTCGCCCCGGATTTCAACGCGATACCCGAGCAGCTCGCCGAGGTGTTCGAGTCCCGTCCCGAGGTGTTCGCCCATAACGTCGAGACGGTGCCGCGCATCTTCAAGCGCATCCGTCCCGCGTTCCGCTACCAGCGCAGCCTCGACGTCATCACCGCCGCCCGTGATTTCGGGTTGGTGACCAAGAGCAACCTCATCCTCGGCATGGGCGAGACACCCGAGGAGGTGCGCACCGCGCTGGTCGATCTGCACGAGGCCGGCTGCGATATCGTCACCATCACCCAGTACCTGCGGCCCTCGCCGCGCCATCATCCGGTCGAGCGCTGGGTACGGCCCGAGGAATTCGTCGAGCATTCCGACTACGCCAAGAGCATCGGGTTCACCGGTGTGCTGGCCGGACCGCTGGTCCGGTCCTCCTACCGGGCGGGCAAGTTGTACGCCGAGGCTGCGCGGGTCAGAGCAGCCTCCGGCGCATCGTAAACTTGTCGAATGGCGAAATCGCGTAATCCCGCCCAGACCAAGGCCGCCAAGGCCGAGGCGAAGGCCGCCCGCAAGGCTGCGTCCAAGCAGCGCCGCAGTCAGCTGTGGCAGGCCTTCCAGATCCAGCGCAAAGAGGACAGCCGGCTGCTGCCCTACATGATCGGCGCCTTCGTGCTGATCGTGGGCGTCTCGATCGCGGTGGGCGTGCTGGCCGGCGGTTTCACCATGTACATGATGATTCCGCTGGGGATCATCCTCGGTGCGCTGGTCGCCTTCATCATCTTCGGCCGCCGCGCCCAGAAGTCGGTGTACCGCAAGGCCGAGGGCCAGACCGGTGCGGCCGCCTGGGCGCTGGACAACCTGCGCGGCCGCTGGCGCGTCACCCCCGGCGTCGCGGCGACCGGGCATTTCGACGCCGTGCACCGGGTGATCGGCCGCCCGGGTGTCATCCTGGTCGGCGAGGGTTCGGCCAGCCGGGTGAAACCGCTTCTGGCGCAAGAGAAGAAGAAGACCGCGCGGCTGGTCGGCGATGTGCCGATCTACGACATCGTGGTGGGCAACGGCGAGGGCGAGGTGCCGCTGGCCAAGCTGGAGCGCCATCTGGGCAAGCTGCCCGCCAACATCACGACCAAGCAGATGGATTCGCTGGAGTCGAAGCTGGTGGCACTGGGTTCCAAGATCGGCCCGGCCGCCATGCCCAAGGGCCCGCTGCCCAACCAGGCCAAGATGCGCGGCGTCGGGCGCACCGTCCGCCGCAAGTAGGGGCATATCTGGCGCGGCCGCAATTTTCGGCGAGTCGCCGTCACCGGCCCACCCGGGTTGCTTAGATACAACCCATGACAGCCGGGCGGGTGCATGTGCACCGCATGTGAATGGGCACCGCACTTCTCCGCACTGACCAACCGGCGCACCGTGTTGCGCGCAGCGAGCATCGTCGCGGCGACCGCCGCCGTCGGTACGCTCGCCGCTTGCGCCCCGGACTCCGCGCCGGCGCCCACCCCCGGCGCCGACCCGAGCCCCGGATCGGGTGACTCGGCGACCACCGTCTTCCGCAACGGACGGGTCTACACCGTGGCGGGCCCTGCCCCGTGGGCCCAGGCGGTCGCGGTCACCGGGAACACCATCAGCTATGTCGGCGATGACGCCGGCGCCATGGCGCTCGCCGGCCCGGACACCCGGGTGATCGACCTCGGCGGCAAGCTGCTGATGCCCGGTTTCGTCGAGGGCCACACCCACCCGTTTCTCGGGGCGTTCCTGACCTCCGGTGTCGACCTGCAGGTGCCGACGCTTACCGAGGCCCTGGATGCCATCGCCGCCTACGCCAAGGCCAATCCGACCGGTCCGGTGCGTGGATTCGGTTGGCGCGTCGACATGTTCGGCCCGCAGGGACCCACCCGCGCCGATCTCGACCGGGTGCTGCCCGACCGGCCCGGCTTCTTCTTCGCCATCGACGGGCACAGCCTGTGGGCCAACAGCAAGGCCCTGGAGCTGGCCGGCGTCAGCCGCGACACCCCGGACCCGATCCCCGGCTTCAGCTATTACGCGCGCGACGAGAACGGCGAGCCCACCGGGTACGTCCTTGAAGTCAACGCCGTGCTCGGCCTCGTCGACGCCGTCGAACCGATCTCCCCGGACACCATGGCCACCCTCGTCCAGGGCTGGCTGCCCAAGGCCTCGGCGGCCGGTATCACGTCGGTCTTCGATGCCGGGGTGCCGCCCATCGGTGACGATCAGGCGGCGATCCTGCGGATCTACACCGATATCGAGCAGCGCAACGAATTACCGTTTCGCGTGGTGGCCTCGTACTCGGTGCGGGGCGCCCCGATCGAAGGCACCGTCGAGAAGTTCGCCGCGGTGCGGGACGCGATCTCCAGCGACCTGGTGACCGTCGGCGTGGTGAAGATCGTCGGCGACGGCACCCAGGGCGGATACACCGCCTGGCTCATCGAGCCCTACGCCGACAAACCCGATTCCACCGGTGCCTCCCCCTTCACCGAGGAGCAGTGGCACCGACTGGTCGGCGATGTCGACGCCGCCGGCTACGACGTGCACATCCACGCCTGTGGTGAGCGCACGGCACGGGTGGGCCTGGACGCCGTCGAGCGTGCCGCCGCGGCCAATCCGCCGCGGGACCGACGCCACACCATCGCGCACCTGGTCTACGTCGAGGACTCCGACGCACCGCGCTTCGCACAGTTGGGTGTCACCGCGCAGTTCTCGGCGAACTGGATGTCGGCCGACCCGGACACCATCGAGAACATGGGCGCTCGCTACGGCGCACCGCGCAAGGACCTGCTCTACCGCCCGCAGGCGGTGCTCGGTTCAGGTGGGCGCATCTCGCTGGGCACCGACTGGCCCGCGGCGGGCTACTTCTCCACCTACAAGCCGCTGGACTCCATTCAGATCGGCGTCACCCGCCAGCTCATCGGCAATCCGGACGCCGCGGTGCTGGCCCCGGCCGACCAGAGGCTGACCGTCGAGCAGGCGGTACACGCCAACACTCTCGGTGCGGCGTATCAGATCCGGCTGGAGGACAAGGTGGGCTCGGTCGAGGTCGGCAAGCTGGCCGACCTGATCGTGTTGGACCGCAACATCTTCGATATCGACCCGCATGACATCCATACCGCAGGTGTGACGATGACGATGATGAACGGACAGGTCCGGCACGAAAGCTAGTCGCTGACTCTGCGGTGCGGGTGCACGCCACTCGAACTTTTGCGCCACATGCGCAGAGTCAACCGAAGTCTGGACCTACCGCCGGACGACGGCGGTCTTGGTGGCCAGATCGTGCAGGCTGCGCTGATCGGAGTCGGTGAACAGCGCCGGGATCACCAGCGCGGCCAACAGGCCGCGCACCGCCGCCCGGCCCAGCCCGACGTGTTGCCGGTTGTCCACCGACACCACCATCAACCCGAGTGCGAGCTGGCCCGGGGTGAAGCCGAACAGGCGCACCGACACCGCACCGAGGACGAACCACACCAGCAGGACCACGGTGGACATCGCGGTCAGCGAGACCAGGCCGAAGGACATGCCCAGCGCGGTGAGTCCGTAGGCGATCAGCCAGTCGATCAGCAGTGCGGCCGCACGCCTGCCGAAGCCTGCGATGGAGCCGGATCCGTGCTGCGGCAATCCCAGCCGGTGCCCGGGATAGTCCCCGCGGTCCTGCCGGGCGGCGCTTGCGGCCGAATCGAAGGGCTCCGGTCCGGACAACCAGGATGAGATCTCACGGGCCATCCCCCAAGCATAGGTTCCGGCCCGAACGGCCCATTGCGTAACGTCTACGCAACATACGGTTGATGACCGTGCAACATGGTGTCCATAGCGTCAACGCGCGGGTCACCAGAAAAGGAGAATTCGTAGTGGCAGAAAAGACCTCCGATGACATCTTCAAGCTGATCAAGGACGAAAACGTCGAGTACGTCGACATTCGGTTCTGCGATCTGCCCGGTGTCGTCCAGCACTTCTCTATCCCGGCCTCGGCGTTCGACGAGAGCGTCTTCGAGGACGGCCTGGCCTTCGACGGCTCTTCGGTGCGCGGCTTCCAGTCGATCCACGAGTCGGACATGATGCTGCTGCCCGACCCCAACACCGCGCGCATCGATCCGTTCCGGGCGGCCAAGACGCTGAACCTGAACTTCTTCGTGCACGACCCGTTCACCCGTGAGGCGTACTCGCGCGACCCGCGCAACGTCGCCCGCAAGGCGGAGAACTACCTCGTCAGCACCGGTATCGCCGATACCTGTTACTTCGGTGCCGAGGCCGAGTTCTACATCTTCGACTCGGTGAGCTTCGACTCGAAGATGAACGGCACCTTCTACGAGGTCGACTCCGAGTCCGGCTGGTGGAACAGCGGCGAGCCCTACGAGGCCGACGGCTCCCCCAACCGCGGCTACAAGGTGCGCCCCAAGGGCGGCTACTTCCCCGTCGCGCCGTACGACCACTACGTGGATCTGCGCGATGAGATGGCCACCAACCTGACCAACGCCGGGTTCGTGCTCGAGCGCGGTCACCACGAGGTGGGCACCGCAGGCCAGGCCGAGATCAACTACAAGTTCGACACCCTGCTGGCCGCCGCCGACGATGTGCTGCTGTTCAAGTACATCATCAAGAACACCGCGTGGCAGAACGGCAAGACCGTCACCTTCATGCCCAAGCCCCTGTTCGGTGACAACGGCTCGGGCATGCACGCCCACCAGTCACTGTGGAAGGACGGCAAGCCGTTGTTCCACGACGAGTCCGGTTATGCCGGCCTGTCCGACATCGCGCGCCACTACATCGGCGGCATCCTGCACCACGCCCCGTCGCTGCTGGCCTTCACCAACCCGACGGTGAACTCCTACAAGCGTCTGGTGCCGGGCTACGAGGCCCCGATCAACCTGGTCTACAGCCAGCGCAACCGCTCGGCCTGCGTGCGCATCCCGATCACCGGCAACAACCCGAAGGCCAAGCGTCTCGAGTTCCGTTGCCCGGACAGCTCGGGTAACCCGTACCTGGCGTTCGCGGCCATGCTGATGGCCGGTATCGACGGCATCAAGAAGAAGATCGAGCCGCTCGCCCCGGTCGACAAGGATCTCTACGAGCTGCCCCCGGACGAGGCCGCCAACATCCCGCAGGCCCCGACCTCGCTGGCCGCGGTGATCGACAAGCTCGAAGAGGATCACGAGTACCTCACCGAGGGTGGCGTGTTCACCGAGGATCTGATCGAGACCTGGATCTCCTACAAGCGGGAGAACGAGATCATGCCGATCCAGATCCGCCCTCACCCGTACGAGTTCAGCCTGTACTACGACGTGTAAACAGACAGTCGACAGAAGTGNCACTTCTGCTTTCGCGGGGACGCTCCGGGCGCGCCCTAAGCTCTGGGGCATGACTGCGCGGACGCACTGGACCGCCGAACTGCGCGCCCTCCCCCGGACCGGGTGGCCGCGCTACCTCGACGAGCATTCCGGGCTGCCCGGACCCCGGGCCAACACCGAGTTGGCGCTGGCCTTCGGCGCACTGGCCGATCGCGCCGATATCGACCGGGTCGTCGACAGCCCCGACGAGTACCGGGCGATGTGCGCGGCCGTCGCGCTCGGGGCCCGCGCCACCGATACCGCCACCGTGGCGCGGGCACACACCATGGCCACCGATCCGCGCTGGCGGGTCCGCGAGGGGGTGGTCCTGGGACTGCAACTGTTGGCGGACAGCGATATCGACAGCGTGCAGCGGCTTGTCACGCGGTGGGCCCACGACCCGGACCCGCTGGTGGTGCGCGCCGCGGTCGCCGCGATCTGTGAGCCTCGACTGCTGGCCACCCCGGCCGCGGCGGCGTGTGCCATCGACACGTGCACCGCCGCAACGGCTGTGCTCACCGGGTGGCCTTCCGACGCACGCCGGGACCCCGCGCTGCGCACCCTGCGCCAGACCCTGGGTTACTGCTGGAGCGTCGTGGTGGCCGCGGCACCGCAATCGGGTCTGCCGGTCTTCTCGTCTCTCGACGACACCGATCCGGACGTCTCCTGGGTGATCGAGCAGAACATGAAGAAGAAGCGGCTCACGCGGATCCTCGCCGACAGTGGGTAGGGTCGCAAAACATGATCAATCTGTCCGATCGCCTCAATGCGGCGGCCCCGGCGGTGCTGAGTCTGGTCCGGGTCATCGTCGGTTTCCTGTTCACGCTGTTCGGTACCTCGAAACTCTTCGGCTGGCCCATCGCGATGGAGATGCCGATGTGGTCGTGGCCGGTCTGGTACGCCGGGTTGATCGAACTGGTCGCCGGGGTGCTCATCATGGTCGGCCTGTTCACCCGCGCGGCGGCATTCATCGCGTCGGGATCGATGGCGGTGGCCTACTTCTGGCAGCACCAGCCGCTGGGGCTGTGGCCCATCGTCAGCCCCGAGTACGGCGGTAACGGCGGCCTGGACGCCATCCTGTTCTGCTTCGTCTTCCTGCTGCTCGTGTTCACCGGGGGCGGCGCGTATTCCCTCGATCGAGTGAGAAGTCGCACGCCGGCGGACTAGATCCAAAACGGACCGCGGTCCTATTATCAGGGTCATGTCATCTACAGGTCTGGACTCCAAGCTCGCCCCGCTCACCCCGCTGGCACTGTCGGCCTTCCGGATCGTGTTCGGACTGCTGTTCACCGTGCACGGCACCCAGAAGCTGTTCGGCTTCCCGACCGCCATGGAAACCGGCACCGTGCCCGTCGGCACCTGGCCATTCTGGTACGCCGGCGTGATCGAACTCGTCCTGGGCCTGCTGATCCTGACCGGCCTGTTCACCCGGATCGCGGCCTTCGTCGCCTCCGGCGAGATGGCCTACGCCTATTTCACCGCGCACCAGCCGACGGCGCTGTGGCCGATCGACAACGGCGGCGAGCCTGCCGTGCTGTACTGCTTCGGTTTCCTGTTGCTGGTGTTCCTCGGTGGTGGCTCCATCGCGCTGGACGGCGTCCTGCGCAAAACGCGCTCACACTAGACCGCGGGGCGCGCCCAGGCCGGCATGACGAAGATGCCCTCGGCTTCCACCGTGGGCCCTTCGTCATCCAGGATATGGCCGCGGGCAAAGGCTTTCGCGCCGTCGATGCGGTCCACCCACGCCTCGGCCCGCAGGGCGCCCAGCGGTGTGCCGCGCCGGTACCGCAGCGTCAGGGTGCCGGTGAACCTGGGCTTCACCAGACCTTCGCTGGCCACCTCGCCCAGGATGTGGTCGAGCACCAGCGCGCAGATCCCGCCGTGCACCCGTCCCGGCGGGCCCTCGTACGGCGTCCCCAGGTGGAACTCCGACCAGCACCGGCCGTCTTCGCCGTGCTCGATGAGCAGCGGCGGCGCGATCGCATTACGCAGACCGATCGCCGGATCGGCCCAGGTGACGGGGCGCCCGGTCTCGGCATGCCGCATGGTCCGGGGCGCATCGTGTCGGCTGCCCTCCAGCGCCTCGGCTGCCGCCTCGATGGCCGACTGCGCCGCGCGCACCGTCTCGGCGTCGGCGCCGGTGCGGATGCCGGCGTCGACGAGCCTGCGGATGGCCGCCGTGAGCGGGCCGTAGAGCGCCCGTTGACGATCGTGCTCATCGCCGCTGATCTCCGGGAAGGGCTGCATCTCAGACTCCGAACACGTTGCGTACCACGTTTTTCGCCCGTCGGGTGACGCGCAGATAGTTGTCGAGGAACTCGCCACCGTCACCGCCGGGCCACCCCGCCGCCGCCGCCACGGCGTTGAGCTGCCGGCCCGGACCCGGCAACTGATCGGTCGCCTTGCCGCGCACCAGCACCAGCGCGTTGCGGGCGCGGGTGGCCGTCAGCCACGCCTCCCGCAGTTGCGCGATATCACCCTCGGCGAGCAACTCCGCAGCGCCGATGGCATCCAGCGTCGCCAATGTCGAAGTGTTGTGCAGCGCCGGTATCTCGTGGGCGTAGCGCAGCTGCAGCAGCTGGACGGTCCATTCGATATCGGCCAATCCGCCACGGCCCAACTTGGTGTGGGTATTGGGATCGGCACCGCGCGGCAACCGCTCGGCATCCACGCGTGCCTTGACCCGGCGGATCTCCTGGACCGCCTCGGCCGACACCCCGCCCGCCGGGTAGCGGGTCTTGTCGGCCAGATGCAGGAACCGCTCCCCCAATTCCAGGTCACCGGCCACCCGGTGCGCCCGCAACAGCGCCTGGATCTCCCACGGCTGCGCCCATTGCGAGTAGTACGCCTCGTAGGAGGCCAGCGTGCGCACCAGCGGACCGTTGCGGCCCTCCGGCCGCAGACCGGTGTCGACCTCCAACGGTGGGTCGGCACTGGGGGTTCCGAGCAGGGCGCGCACCTGTTCGGCGATCGTCACCGACCACTTGACCGCCACCGACTCCTCGGCGCCGTTGTCGGGCTCGCAGACGAACATGACATCGGCATCGGAGCCGTACCCGAGTTCGCCGCCGCCCAGGCGACCCATCCCGATCACCGCGATGCGCGCGGGCGCTCCCGCGGCGGGGGTCTTGTCCCGGATCACCACATCCAGCGCGGCTTGCAGCACCGCCACCCAGATGGAGGTCAGCGCCCGGCACACGTCGGTGACCTCGAGCATGCCCAACAGATCGGCCGAGGCGACCCGCGCCAGCTCACGACGGCGCAGGGTGCGCGCCGCGGCGATGGCGCGGGCCGGATCCTGATGCCGTGCGGCCGAGGCGACCAGCGCCCGACCGACCGTATCGGGTTCGGCATCAAGGAGTTTGGGACCCGACGGCCCATCGGCGTAGAGCTGGATCACCTCCGGCGCGCGCATCAACAGATCTGGGACATACGCCGAGGTGCCCAGCACCCGCATCAGGCGTTTGGCGACCGCCCCCTCGTCGCGCAGGGTGGACAGATACCAGCGCAGGTCGCCCAGTTCCTCGCTGATACGCCGGTAGGCCAACAACCCGGCGTCGGGGTCCGGGGTGTCCGACAACCAATCCAGCAGCGTCGGCAACAACACCTGCTGCACCCGCCCGCGACGGCCGCCCTCCCCGGTCAGGGCGGCGAGATGGGTCAGCGCACTGCTCGGACCCTCGTAACCCAGTGCGGCCAACTGCCGTTCGGCCGACTCGGTGGACATCACCTCCTGGATGCCGGGCTTACCGACCGATTCCAGCAGCGGCTGATAGAACAGCTTGGCGTGCAACCGCGACACGCGGTGGCTCTGCCGTTTGAGTTCGTTGCGCAGCACGCCCAGTGCGTCGTGCTGGCCGTCGGGCCGGACATGGGCCGCGCGCGCCAGCCAGCGCAGCGCCTCCTCGTCATCGGGTTCGGGCAACATATGGGTGCGTTTGAGTCGCTGCAACTGCAGCCGATGCTCCAGCAACCGCAGAAACTCATAGGACGCAGTCAGATTGGCGGCATCATCGCGGCCGACGTACCCGCCACTGCCCAGTGCGGCCAGCGCATCGACGGTCGACGCGACATGCAACGTGTCGTCGGTGCGACCGTGCACCAACTGCAGCAGCTGCACCGCGAACTCGACATCGCGCAGGCCACCGGTGCCCAGTTTGAGCTCGCGGTCGCGCACCCCGGCCGGTACCAGCTCGACGACCCGGCGACGCATGGCCTGCACATCGGGGACGAAATCCTCACGCTCGCAGGCGGTCCAGACCATCGGCATGAGCGCCTCGATATAGCGCGCACCCAGTTCGGGATCCCCGGCGGCCGGGCGTGCCTTGAGCAGTGCCTGGAACTCCCAGGTCTTGGCCCACCGTTCGTAGTAGGCGATATGGGATTCCAGCGTCCGCACGAGCTGGCCCTGTTTGCCCTCCGGACGCAGCGCCGCGTCGACCTCGAAGAAGGTGTCCCCGGCGAACCGCATCATCTCCCCGGCGACCCGGGTACTGATCGCATCGGCGTTCTCCACGACGAAGATGACGTCCACGTCGCTGACGTAGTTCAGTTCGCGCGCACCGCATTTGCCCATCGCGATCACCGAGATGACCGGCGTCTTCTCGGGATCGTCGCACACGGTCTTGACGGCGATCACCAGCGCCGCGGCCAACGCGGCATCGGCGAGATCGGAAAGGTGCTCGCCGACCGTGCTGAACTGCAGCACCGGCTCGTTCTCGACGGTCGGCGCCAGGTCCAGACCCGCCAGGACCAGCAGCCGGTCCCGGTAGAGCGTCTGCAGCGGCAGGCTCGCCAATCGGGTGTCGGTGACCTCGTTGGCGGCGGCGACGAACTGCTCGGCCAACGCAGTCCGGTCCGGCAGCCGCACCGCACCCGCCAACAGCCGCCAGGACTGCGGGCGGGCGACGAGGTGATCACCGAGGGCCAGTGAACCGCCCAGGACCGCGAACAACCGTCCACGCAGTGGCTTGTCCTTCAGCAGCGCGGCGTTCAGTTCATCCCAGTCGTCGCCCAGAGCGTCGGCGAGGCGCACCATCGTGCGCAGCGCGGCATCGGCGTCCGGCGCGCGCGAGAGCGACCACAACAACTCGACATGGTCATCGGTGTTCCAGCCGAGCCGGTCCAGGTCCGCCTTGGCGGTCAGCTCGACCAGGCCCAGTCGCCCGACACCGGGCAGCTTGGGACGCTGTGTGACGGGTTTGGACACCCTTCGACGTTACAGCGACAGGTAGTTCTTCAACTCGAACGGGGTGACCGTGCTGCGATAGTTCTCCCACTCCGTGCGCTTGTTGCGCAGGAAGTAGTCGAACACGTGCTCTCCCAGCGCTTCCGCCACCAGCTCGGAGCTCTCCATCTCGGCCAGCGCCACGCCGAGGCTGCCCGGTAGCTCCTTGTAGCCCATCGCGCGCCGTTCCTCGGGCGTCAGGCTCCACACGTTGTCCTCGGCCTGCGGGCCCAGCACGTAGTTCTTCTCCACTCCGCGCAGGCCCGCGGCCAACAGCACCGCGTAGGTCAGGTAGGGGTTGCAGGCCGAGTCCGGGCTGCGCACCTCGATGCGCCGCGACGACGCCTTGCGCGGGGTGTACATCGGCACCCGCACCAGGGCCGAGCGGTTGGCCGCCCCCCACGACGCGGCGGTCGGCGCCTCGCCACCGTGCACCAGCCGCTTGTAGGAGTTCACCCACTGGTTGGTGACGGCGCTGATCTCGCTGGCGTGCTCAAGGATGCCGGCGATGAACGATTTGGCGACATCGGAGAGCTGCAGTGGATCGTCGGGGCTGTGGAAGGCGTTGGTGTCACCCTCGAACAGGCTCATGTGGGTGTGCATCGCCGAACCGGGATGCTCGGAGAACGGCTTGGGCATGAAGGAGGCCCGCACGCCATCGCTGAGCGCGACCTCTTTGACCAGGTAGCGGAAGGTCATCACGTTGTCGGCCATGGAAAGGGCGTCGGCGTAGCGCAGGTCGATCTCCTGCTGGCCGGGCGCCCCCTCGTGGTGGCTGAACTCGACGGAGATGCCCATCTGCTCGAGGGCGTCGATGGCGTGACGCCGGAAGTTGGGCGCCGAATCGTGCACGGCCTGGTCGAAATAACCGCCGTTGTCCGCCGGCACCGGCGGACCGTCGTCATTGCCCGGCTTGAGCAGGAAGAACTCGATCTCGGGGTGCACATAGCAGGAGAAGCCGAGGTCGCTGGCCTTGGCCAGTTGGCGACGCAGCACGTGCCGGGAGTCGGCCCACGACGGGGAGCCGTCGGGCATGGTGATATCGCAGAACATCCGCGCCGAGTGGTGCCTGCCCGCGCTGTCCGACCACGGCAGCACCTGGAAGGTGGAGGGATCGGGGCGGGCGACCATATCGGCCTCCGACACCCGGGCGAAACCCTCGATCGACGAGCCGTCGAAGCCGATGCCCTCCTCGAAGGCACCCTCGAGCTCGGCGGGCGCGATCGCCACCGACTTGAGGTAGCCGAGCACGTCGGTGAACCACAACCGGACGAAACGGATATCGCGTTCCTCCAGCGTGCGCAGCACGAATTCCTTCTGGCGGTCCATAGGCGAAGCCTAGGTACCGGCTGTTAAATCTGTGTTACGCGGCCGAGTCCGGCGGCGACGAATCGTCGGACTCAGCACCGCAACCCGGCCGGCGGCTGGGTCAGATCGGTCAGGAATGCCAGCACCGAGATGTCGACGCAGGCGTCGCCGTTGAACACCACGGTGTGTTGGCTGCCCTCGAAGGTCACCAACGGCGCCTGCAACTGCTGGGCCAGGTTCACCCCGGCCTGGTACGGGGTCGCCGGGTCACCCGTGGTGGACACCACGATGACCTTGCCCGGTCCCGGCGAGATCGCCGGGTGCGGCGCACGTGTCGACGACACCGGCCACAGCGCGCAGATATCGCGCGGTGCGTACCCGGTGAAACTGCCGTACTCCAGGAAGGGGGCGGCCGCCCGGGTGCGCCGGTCGGCGTCTACCCAGACCGCGGGGTCCGGCGAGAAGGACGCATCGGCGCAGCGGATCGCGGTGAACGCATCCTGCTGGCTGCTGTAGCGCCCATGCGCATCCCGGCCCAGGTAGTCGTCGGCGAGCATCAACAGGTCGCCGGCGTCGGTGCCGTTGGCCAGCCCGAGCAGACCACTGGTCAGGTACGGCCAGTACCGCTTGGAGTACAGCGCGTTCGCGGTGCCGGTGATGGCATCGGAATAGCTCAACCCACGCGGGTCGGAGGTGGCGCCCGGTCGGTGCACCAGAGGATCGACCAGCTCGTGGTAGCGGCTGACGAAGGCGGCGGGGTCGGTGCCCAGCGGGCAGGCCGGCGAGCGCGCGCAGTCGGCGGCGTACTCGTCGAAGACGCGCTGGAAGCCGGCGAGCTGGGCGATGTTCCGCTCGATCGGACCGACCGCCGGATCCAGCGCTCCGTCGAGCACCATGGCCCGCACCCGGTCCGGGTAGCGCTCGGCGTAGGCGGTACCCAGCGCGGTGCCATAGGAGAAACCGAGGTAGCTGAGTTGCTCCTCGCCGAGGGCGGCGCGGACGGTGTCCATATCGTCGGCGGCGGTGTCGGTGCCCAGTCCGGCCAGGAACGGCGCCCCCAGCTGGTCCAGACAGCGTTGGCCGAACCAGCGGTAGACCTCTTCGATATGGGCGATGCCGGCGGGACTGTAATCGACCATCGGTTCGCGGCGGTAGGCGTCGATATCTGCGTCGATGCGGCAGCGCAGCTGCGGTGTGGAGTAACCGATCCCGCGCGGGTCGAAGCCGACGAGATCGAAACGGCGGCCGATCTCGGTGTCGGCCAGGGCCGTTCCCATATCCGCGACGGTGTCCACCGCCGAGGCACCGGGACCACCGGGATTGACCATCAGGATCCCGATCCGCTGGCCCGAGGCGGGCACCCGGATGACCGCCAGCTCTGCTCCGTCGACCGCGACGGTGCCGCACTGCGCGGTCGCGATGACGGGCCGGTCACCGAGCAGCTGTGCGCAGCCGCCCCACGCGACCGCGGCCTGCGCGGGGACGACGAGCACGCCGGCCAGCGCCAGTGGGGCCAGCAGCATCGCGAAAAGCCTGCCCGCCAGCCACATGCGGGCCATGCTCGCACGGGTCGGTGCGCTCACGCGCCGGCGCACCGCCGCGGAGACCAGACGGTGACGCAGCCGTGACCTGCCCGCCGGCGGTCAGCAGCGAGTGCCCGCCGGCGGGACCTCCAGATCGACCAGATACTTGCTGGAGATGTCGTCGACGCACCGGTCGCCCTGGAACACCACGGTGTGCTGGGTGCCGTCGTAGGTCAGCAGCGTTCCGCCGAGCTGGCGGGCCAGGTCGACACCGGCCTGGTATGGCGTCGCCGGGTCGTTGGTGGTCGACACCACCAGGGTGGGCGGCATGTTCTGCACCCGCAGCTCGTGCTGCTCCGAGGTGGGCGGCACCGGCCAGAACGAGCAGGTTCCCATCGGTGCGTTACCGGTGAACTCGCCATAGCTCATGAACGGGGCGACCTCGCGGAGCTTACGGTCCTGCTCGATGACGACATCGCGATCGGTGATCGCGGGTTCGTCGACGCAGTTGACGGCGACCCGCACGTCGGTCGAATTGTTGTAGTGGCCGTTGGCGTCTCGGCCCATGTAGAGGTCCGAGAGCGCCAGCATGGTGTCACCGCGGCCGGCGCGCAACTCGGTCAGCGCGTCGGTCAGATGGCGCCACAGGCTCGGTGAGTACAGCGGCAGGATGGTGCCCACGAGCGCGTCGCTGTAGCCGAGCCCGCGCGGATCGCGGGTCCTGGCCGGATTGTCGACCAGCGGATCGACCAGCGACTTGTACACCTCGGTGGCCTTGGCCGGATCGGTGCCCAGCGGGCACTCCGGATCCCTGGCGCAGTCGGCGGCGTAGTCGTCGAACGCGGTCTGGAAGGCCTTGGCCTGGCGCAGGTCGGCCTCCAGCGGGTCGGCGTTGGGATCGACCGCACCGTCGAGGATCATCGCCCGCACCTTGTCCCCACCGAACAGCTCGGCGTAGGTGGCGCCGATCCGGGTGCCGTAGGAATACCCGAGGTAGGTCAGCTTCTCGTCCCCGACCGCCTGCCGCATGGCGTCGAGATCCTTTGCCACACTCTGGGTTCCGATGTTCGCCAGGAAATCGTCACCCATCTTCTCCACGCACCGGTCCACGAAGGCCTGTGTCTCGGCCTCGATATGGGCGACGCCCTCGTCGTCGTACTCGACGGTGGGGTCGGCACGTTGGCGATCGTTGTCCTCGTCGGAGTTGCACCACAACGCGGGCTTCGATGCGCCCACCCCGCGGGGGTCGAAGCCGACCAGGTCGAAACGTTCCCGCACCGGCTGGGGCAGGCTGCTCACCAGCGAGGCCGCCGCCTTGACACCGGATTCACCGGGGCCGCCGGGATTGATGAACAGGGTGCCGATCTTGGTGCCGGTGGCCTTGATGCGGATCATCGCGATCTGGGCGACGTCACCGTCGGGTTTGTCGTAGTCGACCGGCACGGACAGCAACCCACATTCGGCACCGGTGGGGATCTGCGACTCCCCCGCCCCGGCCTCGCACGGCGCCCACTGCACGGGGGTGCCGGGCCGCGGCGCGGACAGCACGGCTCGGCCTTCGATGGCGTTGCTGCATCCGGATACCAGCAGCAGTGTCATCGAGGCCGCGAGAATCCCGCGCGTGAGGTTCATGGCTGACCATGCTGCCATGCGTCGACATCACAGCTGGTGAGGGCAAGGTCAGGCGCGCGCCGCTGCCAGCAGATCCTGCAGTTCGACGCCGAAGTCGTCGGCCATCTCCCACAGGTCGGGCAGCAGTTCGGGACACGAGATGATGCCGACGTCGAGCTTGCCGCGCAGCGACATCACGGTGATGTTGAGCCCCGAGCCGTGGAAGATCGGGCCCAGCGGGTACATCGCGTTCACCTCGCAGCCCAGCAGGTAAAGCGGGACCTGCGGCCCCGGCACGTTGGAGACCACCAGGTTGTGCACCGGTGCCGCGGCCGAGAGCTTGCTGCGGGCGTAGACGCGCATCGCGATGCCGAAGACCGCCGGGGCCGCGAACTGTGTCCAGTCCTGCAACAGGGTGGCCCCGATGGCCGAGCTGTGTTGTTTGGCCACCGAATTCGCCTCGGCGATGGCCTTGAGGCGCTCGACCGGGTCGGCGATGTTGGTGTGCAGCGAGGAGAACATGCCCGAGACCTGATTGCGGCCGGGCCGGTCGGACTTGTCGTGCACCGATACCGGGATCATGGCCACCAGCGAGGACTCCGGCAGCTCATCGCGGTCGAGCAGGTACCGCCGCAGGACCCCGGAGACCAGGGCCATCACCACGTCGTTGACCTTCACCCCGAAGCGGTCCTTGACGGTCTTGATATCGGCGAGGTCCATCTCGGCGAACGAAATGTTGCGGTGCCCGGTGACATTCGCATTGAACGGGGTCTTCGGCGCGGCGAACGGGGCGGCCATGGTCAACCCCTTCGTCGCCCGGCGTGCGGTGTCGAGGACGGTGGACACCGTCGAGGGCAGCACGTTCGCGAGCTTCAGCGGACGGGTGACGAACCGAAGGGCACCGTTGATCGCGATCTCCAGTTCGGTGGCCGTGCCGGGGCCGTCCACCGGGTCGGGCGGCGGGGCGTCGGGCTCGGTGGTGCACAACGTCGACATCAGGTTGGCACCGGTGACACCGTCGACCGCGGCGTGGTGGACCTTGGTCAACAACGCCAGCCGCCCGCCGGAGTGCGCGTCGGTGCCCGCCACGTTCTCGATGACCCACATCTCCCACAGCGGACGGCTGCGATCCAGCGGCAGAGACACGATGTGACCGCAGATCTCCGACAGCTCGGCGCGGCCGCCGGGTGCGGGCAGACCGATCCGGTGCAGGTGGCGCTGCACATCGAAATCCGGGTCCTCGACCCATACCGGGTGGTCGAGGTTGAGTCGGCTGTCGGCGAGCTTCTCCCGGAATTCGGGCATCGCCTTGACCCGCATGGCGAGTTCGTCACGCAGCCGGTCGAAGGTGTAGCCCCCGGGCATGGTGGAGGTGTCCAGTTCGAGGATGGAACACACATGCAACGGCTGGGCGGCCGTCTCCAGATAGAGGAAGCTGGCGTCGAGCCCACTGAGTCGTTGCATGCTGCCGATGGTAGGTCTGCCGGTGACCGGTGTGAGCAAATCCACTCGACCACGCTGTTCACCCGATGCGACCGGAGGTGGCAGACTTGTCGGCGTCAGAAGACCCGGGGACCCGGATGGGCCTCGAGGACTACCCGACAACACACATCAAAGGACAAAGATGTCTGAGCAGTCCGTTTATGGTGCCGGCAATACGCCAGTGAAGGTTCGCACCCATCACCTGCAGAAGTGGAAGGCCGAGGGTCACAAGTGGTCCATGCTGACCGCATACGACTACTCCACCGCCCGGATCTTCGATGACGCGGGGATCCCGGTCCTTCTGGTCGGTGATTCCGCGGCGAACGTGGTGTACGGCTACGACACCACCGTGCGCGTCACCATCGATGAATTGATCCCGTTGGTCAGCGCGGTCGTCCGCGGTGCCCAGCACGCGCTGGTGGTGGCCGACCTGCCCTTCGGCAGCTACGAGCGCAGCGTCGACCAGGCGTTGGAGACCGCGACCCGGTTCATGAAGGAGACCGGCGCGCACGCGGTGAAGTTGGAGGGTGGCGAGCGGGTGGCGGCGCAGATCGCGGCGCTGACGCAGGCAGGAATCCCGGTGATCGCGCATATCGGGTTCACCCCGCAGAGCGTCAACGGCCTGGGCGGCTACCGGGTCCAGGGGCGCGGTGACAACGGCGACCAGACCATCCACGATGCGATCGCGGTGGCCGAGGCCGGTGCGGTGGCCGTGGTGCTGGAGATGGTGCCCGCCGAGTTGGCCACCCAGATCACCGGCAAGCTGACCATCCCGACCATCGGCATCGGCGCCGGGCCCAACTGCGACGCCCAGGTGCTGGTGTGGCAGGACATGGCGGGGCTGACCTCGGGTAAGACCGCGAAGTTCGTGAAGCGGTTCGCCGAGATCGGTACCGAGCTGGGACGTGCGGCTCGGCAGTACGCCGACGAGGTAGCCGGCGGCGTGTTCCCGGCCGAGGAGCACTCCTACTAGCTGTCGGCCTGTTTGTCGGCTCAGCCGAAGGCAGGCGCCCGTTTACCCACGAATGCCGCGACGCCTTCTCTGCCATCGGCGGAGGAGGCGTTCGTGGCGATATGGCGCGCCTCGTGTTCCAGCTGAGCCTCGTATCCGCTCGAGTAGCTGGACAGCAGGAGCTGCTTGACCGCCGAGTTCGAGCCACGCGCGCCCGCGGCGACCTGCTCGGCCAGCTCGGTCAGCGTGTCGGCAAGCTCGGCGTCGGGAACGACGGTGGTGACCAATCCCCAGTCCAGCGCGTCGGCGGCCTTGACTACCCGGTTGGTGATCATCAGCTCCTGGGTGCGGCGCAGGCCGATCAGGCGCGGCAGCACGTAGCTGGCTCCACCGTCGGGGCTCAAGCCGGCCTTGGTGTAGGCCATCGTGAACGATGCCGACTCGGCGGCCAGCACCAGGTCGCCCGAGACGCCCAGGGAGAAACCGGCTCCGGCGGCGACACCGTTGACCGCGGTGATCAGGACGGCATCCATCCTGGCGAAGGTCGACATGGCCCGGTGCAGGTCGTTGGCCATGCCCTTGACGAAGGCGCCCGGATCGTCGGCGGCGGCCATCGCCTTCAGATCACCGCCCGCGCAGAAGAACCGGCCGGCGCCGGTCAGGGTGACCACCTTGGTCTCCGCCGTATCGCAGAGCGTGGCGGCGGCGGCCAGGTCGCGCGTCATTTCCGCGTTCATGCCGTTGGCGGCGTCGGGCCGGTCCAGGACGATGGCGACGACGGACCCGTCCCTGGTGAACTTCAGCGTCTCGAAAGCGGTCATGGCGCTCACCGTATTACGTCACCGTCGCCAGATGTCCCACCCGCCCCGGTTTCGCCCGCTCCCACGCCCTTCGGGTCGTTCACCTGAATGTGGCACGCTGTTCACAACACAATCCGGGTGCCACATCGAACAAGGGTCAACATGCCTTCCGACAAACCAAAGACGTCGCGCCACACCGAGGTTGAGCGCAAGTTCGACGTCGTCGAGAGCACGGTCTCGCCATCGTTCGACGGTCTGGCTCTGGTGTCGAGGGTTCAGCACGCGCCGACCCAACTTCTGGAAGCGGTGTACTACGACACACCGTCGCATGATCTGGCCGCCCACAAGATCACCCTGCGCCGACGCACCGGGGGCACCGACGAGGGCTGGCATGTGAAGTTGCCCGCCGGACCGGATGCGCGGACCGAGGTGCGGGCCCCGCTGGCCGATTCGGTGCCCGAGGACATCCGTGATGTCGTCGCCGCGATCGTGCGGGATCGTCCGCTGTCGGCCGTTGCGCGCATCACCACCAACCGGACGGTGTCGCTGCTCTTCGGCGCCGATGACACACCGCTGGCCGAGTTCTGCGATGACCAGGTCAACGCGGCGGCGTTGCGGCCCGACAGTGAGCCGCAGACCTGGCGGGAGTGGGAGCTGGAGCTGATCGGCGCGCCGCGTAAGGCCGCCGACCTGCTGGACCGGCTGTCCAACCGGCTGTTGGACGCGGGTGCGGTGCCGGCCGGGCACGGGTCCAAGCTGGCGCGCGTGCTGGCCACCGGCGAGCCATCGCCGGCAGCCGCGGTGGAGGCGTCCGATCCGGTGCGCCGGGCGGTGGCCGAGAACGTCGCCGAGCTGTTGGTGTGGGATCGGGCGGTGCGCGCCGACGCATGGGATTCGGTGCATCAGATGCGCGTCACCACCCGCAAGATCCGCAGCCTGCTGGCCGACGAGTCGTTCGGGTTGCCCGCGGATTCCTGGATCCTCGATGAGCTGAAACTGCTGGCCGGCATCCTCGGGGTGGCCCGTGATGCCGAGGTGCTCGCCGAGAAGTACGAGAAGGCGCTCGACTCGTTGGCCCCGGAGTTGGTGCGCGGTCCGGTGCGGGCCCGGCTGGTCGACGGTGCCAAGGCCCGCTATGCGGGTGGGTGGCGCCGGTCGTTGTTGGCGATGCGCTCGGAGCGGTACTTCCGGTTGCTCGACGGTCTCGACGAGTTGGTGGCCGCGCCGTCGGAGACCACCGAGAAGTCCGGGTCGGAGTCGGCGGCGGCGAGCGTGGCGGCGGCCTACAAGAAGGTGCACAAGGCGGCGAAGGCTGCCGCCGCGGACGGCACCGACGAGTCGCTGCATCGGATTCGTAAGCGCGCCAAGCGACTTCGTTATACCGCGTCGGCGATCGGCGACACTGCGGTGGAGGCCAAGGCCAAGACCATCCAGAGTCTGCTCGGTGACCACCAGGACAGCGTGGTGAGCCGGACCCACCTGTTGCACGAGGCCGATGCCGCGCATGCCGCAGGTGAGGACACCTTCACCTACGGGGTGCTGTATCAGAAGGAGGTCGAGGTGGCCCTGGAGGCCGAGGCCGGTATCGACGAGGCGTTGGTGTCGCTGAAGAAGGCCGTCAAGAAATAGACCGTCGAGAAGGAGCGGGCGGACGAGTTGGCCTGTAAGCCGGATTCTGTACCGGTCTCCTGACGGAGGACCGATAGGCGACCATCCATCTGGACACACCGTCGCCGGGTGCCTCAAGCGGCCTACCCGCAAGCTCGGGCGAGCAGCCCTCGAACGCTCGCGCGACCGCAACCAGGTTGCGGCCTTCTTGGCCTTGCTTCGGGTGGGGTTTGCCTAGCCATCCCGGTCACCCGGGATGCTGGTGCGCTCTTACCGCACCGTTTCACCCTTACCGCCCTTGCGGGCGGCGGTCTGTTTTCTGTGGCACTTTCCCGCGGGTTGCCCCGGATTGCCGTTAGCAATCACCCTGCTCTGTGAAGTCCGGACTTTCCTCGAACCTCGGGTCGCCCCGTGGCCCGCGGCCGCCCGGCCAACTCGTCCGCGCGCGCAACGGTAGCACCACATCACCGCCGGCCCACCATCGTCGGTCAGAACGGTGCCCGGCGCATCTAGATGTACTGACCTGAGAGGTTAGGTACGCGGCTGGCAGGTGGTTGACCGCCGAGCGCGGTGTGGCCGCGGTGGTGATTGTAGGTGTGGAGCCAGCGGGGGTATTCGGCGCAGCGTTCAGCGTCGCTGGTGTAGAGCCGTGCGTAGGCCCATTCATCGGCCAGGGTGCGGTGAAAGCGTTCAACCTTGCCGTTGGTCTGGGGCCGGTAGGGGCGGGTGCGGCGGTGCTCGATATCACCGAGTGCGTCCCGGAAGGCGTGTGATCTGTAGCAGGATCCGTTGTCGGTCAACACTTTCTGTACGGTTATGCCGCATTCGGTGAACCAAGCTTGGGCGCGGGCCCAGAACGCGGCCGCGGTCTCCTTGCGTTCATCGGCAAGTAGCTCGCTGTAGGCCAGTCGTGAGTGTGCATCGATGGCGGTGTGCAGAAAGTGATGCCCGCGTAGCGGATGGGCGTACTTGCTGCGCTGCCCGGAGCTTTTGTCGGCTTGCGCGTTGCGGGTGCCCTTGGCGCGACCCAGCATCCGCCAGCCCCCGCCGGCGGGGATCTTGCCAAGCTTTTTGACATCCACGTGGACCAGCTCGCCCACAGCCGAGGTCTCGATGCGGCGAATGATCCGGCCGGTAGAGCGGTCCAGCCAGCGCAGCCGAGCCACGCCGTAGCGGGTCAGCACCCGGTGAACGGTCGAGGGATGAAGACCCAACAAGTACCCGATTTGGGCTGGGCCCCACCGTCGGATCACCCGTACCTTGATGATGCGGCGTTCGGTGCGGGTCGGTGTCTGGTTAGGGCTTCGATGTGGTCGTGAGCTGCGGTCGGCCATGCCGGCTTCACCCAGTTCGCGGTAGCGGCCGGCCCAGCGTGCAGCCGTACTCACCGCGACTTGAAAGCGTTCAGCAGCTCGACGCAACGGCCAGCCATCCTCGACCACGCAGCGAGCCAGGCGCAGACGACCGGTTTCTGACAAAGGGGCATTACGGTGGGACACGAAGACCTCCGAGGTGGTTGGTGCGTTCCTAGACAG
>JBQEMX010000017.1:0-119192 GCA_052044345.1 Mycolicibacterium sp. 22603 | reverse complement strand
CGGTCGACTCCCGCGTTCGCTCCGGTCCTCGCTCGTCCCTCGCTGCGATCCTCACTCACGCCCGTCTCCCACGACACCGGTCGACTCCCGCGTTCGCTCCGGTCCTCGCTCGTCCCTCGCTGCGATCCTCACTCACGCCCGTCTCCCACGACACCGGTCGACTCACCCGTCACTTGGCCAGCTCCTTCTTGAGCACCTTGCCCATCGCATTGCGCGGCAGGCTGCCGACGATGCGTACCTCACGCGGCCGCTTGTGCACCGAAAGCTGTTCGGCCACAAAGTCGATCGCGGGCTGCGGCTCGACATCACCGACGACGAAGGCGACGATGCGCTGTCCCAGATCGGTATCGGGCAGCCCGACGACCGCCACCTCCTCGACACCGGGATACCCGAGCAGGACGGTCTCGATCTCACCGGCACCGATCCGGTATCCACCGGACTTGATCAAGTCCACCGACTCGCGTCCGACGATGCGATGCATACCGTCGGCATCGATCACCGCGACATCGCCGGTGCGGAACCAACCCTCGGGGTCGAAGGCCTCGGCGGTGGCATCCTCGCGGTTGAGATAGCCCGAGAACACGGTGGGCCCCTTGAGCTGCAGGTGCCCGATCGTCTCACCGTCGTGCGGGACGAGCGCACCGTCCTCGTCGACAAGGCGGGTCTGCACACCGTCCAGCGGCAGCCCGACCCACCCGGGCCGTCGCTCACCGTCGGCTCGGGTGCTCAGCGTGATCAGCGATTCGGTGCTGCCGTACCGCTCGACGGGCGCATGCCCGGTCAGCCGGACCAATTCGTCGAACACCGGTACCGGAAGGGCCGCGCTACCCGACACCAGCAGCCGCGCCCCCGCCAGCGCACGCGCGGCCTGCTCGTCGGCGGCGATCCGCGACCACACCGTCGGCACCCCGAAATACAGCGAACCACGTGCCTCCGCATAACCGGCCGGTGACGGTCTCCCGGTGTGTACGAAGCGGTTTCCGATCCGCAGCGAACCCAGCAGACCCAACACCAGACCGTGCACGTGGAACAATGGCAGCCCGTGGACCAGGGTGTCCTCGGCCGTCCACTGCCAGGCATCGGCGAGTCCGTCGATATCGGCGGCGATGGCTTGCCTGCTGATCTTCACCCCCTTGGGCAACCCGGTGGTTCCCGAGGTGTACATGATGATCGCCGTCGACTGCGGTGCCGGCTCGGCGTAGCGGTGCCAGGACCGGGCGTGCATGCGCACCGGAATATGGGGCAGATCTTCGGTTTCGGCGGGCAGTTCACCAAGCCAGGCCTGCGCCCCCGAATCGTTCAGCAGGTGTGCACGCTCGGTGGCGCCGACATCGGGCGGCACGGGGACGAACGGCACCCCGGCGATCAGACAGCCGATGACCGCCAGAACCGTGGTGGCCGTCGGGGTGGCCAGGATGGCGACCCGCTGCGCCCGCGCGACCCGTTCGGCGACCGAGGTTCCCGCGCCCACCAGGTCGCTGCGGCTCAGGCTCACACCATCGATGCGCACGGCGTCGGCCAGGTCGTGCCCGGCGGCCACCGCGGCCGGGTCCAGCGAGGTCAGCAACACCCCTGCGAGGTTACTCTTGGGCCATGGCCCGCATCGAACGGATGTCCAGTCGTGAGGTATACCGCAACAACTGGATGACGGTGCGCGAGGATGCCATCCGCAGACCCGACGGCAGCGAGGGTATCTACGGCGTCATCGACAAGCCCACCTATGCGCTCGTGATCGCCCGTGACGCGGACCGGTTCCACCTGGTGGAGCAGTACCGCTATCCGATCGGGTTGCGGCGCTGGGAATTCCCCCAGGGCACCGCACCCGATCTGGCCGACCTGGAACCCGAGGAACTCGCCGCCCGCGAGTTACGGGAGGAGACCGGGCTGCAAGCCGAATCCCTGGTGCGACTGGGGATGCTGGACGTGGCCCCCGGCATGAGCAGCCAACGCGGCTGGGTGTTCCTGGCCACCGGGTTGCACGAGGGTACGCACGAGCGTGAGCACGAAGAGCAGGACATGCGCAGCGAGTGGTTCACGGCAGCCCAGATCGAGCAGATGATCCGCGAGGGCGCGATCACCGATGCGCAGACCATCGCCGCGTGGGCTATGGTCCTGCTGTCCGAACGGAATTGACACCGGAATTGCGTCACAATGTGGTCTCTAATTGACGCAGCGGATATGACGATCCGCATTTTTGTCAGAACCCGCAGTTACGGTTGGGGAGAGCTGATTCCACGACTGAAACGGGAAAGGGATGTTGGTCCGTCGACTGTGCGCCGTGCTTGCCGCCCTTCTGGTGGCCGGCCTCTTTCCCGCACCCTCGGCCGGCGCGGCCGCCCAGTGGTGGAACGGTCGCTATCAGGTCGTCAGCTACGCCTCGCAGAAGAACGGCACCAGCGTCGCGGCACGCCAGCCCGAGGGTGACCTGACGGCGCTCTACACCTTCGCCACCGCCTGCGGAACCGCTTGTGTGGCGACCGTCGTGGACGGGCCCGCACCGTCGAATCCCACCATCCCGCAACCACAGCGCTACACCTGGAGCGCGGGCAAGTGGACCTTCAGCTACAACTGGCAGTGGGAGTGCTTCCGCGGTGAGGGATTGCCGCGGGTGTACAGCCCGGCGCAGTCGTGGGTCACCTACACACCGCAGCCCGACGGTTCCTTGCAGGGCAGTTGGTACACCGACATCCTGAGCGGGCCGTGCCGCGGGAATGTGCTGATCCCGGCCGCCGCCTTCCCCGCTCCCTGAAGCCCCTGGCGATCAGTCCCGCAATGCGCGCAGGAAGAACATGAGGTTGGCGGGTCGTTCGGCCAGACGGCGCACGAAGTAGCCGTACCACTGCGAGCCGAAGGGCACGTACACGCGCACCTGTCCGCCTGCGTCGGAGAGCCGACGCTGCTCGTCCTCGCGGATACCGTAGAGCATCTGGTACTCGAAATCACCGTCGCCACGGCCGTATTCGGCCGCCAGAGTGGGCACCCGTTCGATGATCGCCGGATCGTGCGAGGCGACCATCGGATAGCCGGGGCCCTGCATCAGGATCCGCAGACACCGCAGATAGCACTCGGTGACCTCTTCGGCATCGCGGTGCGCCACCGAGGCCGGTTCGTCATAGGCGCCTTTGCACAGCCGGATCCGCGAATCCGCCAGGTCGACGCAATCGGCCGGGGTGCGTTTCAGGTAGGCCTGCAGCACCGTGCCCACCCACCCGAAGTCGACCCGCAGATCGCGCACGATCGACAGCGTCGAATCGGTGGTGGTGTGGTCCTCGGCATCCACGGTCACCCACACCCCGGCCGCGGCGGCCCGCTCGCAGATGATCCTGGCGTTCTCCAGCGCCACCTTCGCACCGTCGCGCTCCAGGGCCTGGCCGAGGGCGGACAGTTTCAGCGATACCTCCAACGGCGCTACCGCGGAGGCGGTCTCGGCGCGGGCGTGCAGCGCATCCAGGAGGCCGAGATAGGCCCGCACCGTTGCCTGGGCGGTCGCGATATCGGTGACATCCTCGCCAAGATGGTCGATGGAGACCATCCGGCCGGAATCCCGAAGGTCGGCCACCGATGCCATGGCGTCCTGCACGGTATCGCCGGGCACGAATCGGTGCACCACCGCACGGGTGATCGGTAATCGTTGCGCGGTGCGGCGTAGACCATCGCGCCGGCCGGCGGCCAGGATCGCCGGGCGCGCCACCCGGGTGAACACGCTCATCACCGAGCTCCCATGTGCGGATACTCATGCCGGGTGGGTGGTACGAATGTTTCCTTGATGGACCGCGGGGACGTCCACCGCTGCAGATTCAACGGGGATCCGGCCTTGTCGTTGGTGCCCGAGGCGCGCGCGCCGCCGAACGGTTGCTGGCCGACCACCGCGCCGGTGGGCTTGTCGTTGACGTAGAAGTTCCCCGCCGTGTGGCGCAGTCGATCCTGGGCGGTGACGATGGCGGCGCGGTCGTCGGCGATCACCGCGCCGGTCAGCGCGTACGGTGCGGTCTGGTCCACCACGGTCAGGATGCGGTCGAACTCGTCGTCTGGATAGACGTGAACGGACAGGATCGGTCCGAAGTACTCCGTGGAGAACGATTTGTCGCTGGGGTCGTCGGCCAGCAGCACCGTCGGCCGCACGAAATACCCCTCACTGTCGTCATATTCGCCGCCGACGGCGATGGTCAGCCCGGGTGTGCTCTTGGCCCGCTGCAGGGCGCGGACGTTCTTGGCGTAGGCGCGGTCATCGATCACCGCGCCACCGAAGTTGCTCAGATCGGTGACATCTCCGTAGCGCAGGGCCTCGGTGGCCGACAGCAGGTCGTCACCCATCTGCCGCCAGACCGACCGCGGCACATAGGCTCGTGACGCCGCCGAGCATTTCTGGCCCTGATAATCGAAGGCGCCGCGGATCAGTGCGGTGCGCAGCACGTCCGGCCGGGCGCTGGGATGAGCCAGCACGAAGTCCTTGCCGCCGGTCTCGCCCACCAGCCGCGGATAGCCGCGGTAGCGCTCGATATGGGTACCGACCTCACGCCACAGGTGCCGAAATGTCGCCGTGGATCCGGTGAAGTGGATCCCCGCCAGCCGCGGATCGGCCAGCGCCACCTCCGATACGGCCTGCCCGTCACCGGTGAGCATGTTGATCACGCCGGGCGGCAGTCCGGCTGCCTCCAGCAGCTGCATTGTGAGGTATGCCGAGAACGTCTGGGTCGGTGCGGGTTTCCAGATCACGGTGTTGCCCATCAGGGCCGGCGCGGTGGGCAGGTTCGCCGCGATGGCGGTGAAGTTGAACGGGGTGATCGCGTAGACGAAACCCTCCAGCGGCCGGTGGTCGGTGCGGTTCCACACCCCGGGGCCGCTGGCGGGTTGCCCGGCCAGGATCTCGCGTGCGAACGCCACGTTGAACCGCCAGAAGTCGACGAGCTCGCAGGGCGCGTCGATTTCGGCCTGATAGGCCGTCTTGGACTGGCCCAGCATGGTGGCCGCCGCGATCTTCTCCCGCCACGGCCCGGCCAAAAGATCGGCCGCCCGCAGGAACACCGCCGCCCGCTCCTCGAACGGCAGGTTCGCCCACTGTGCCTTTGCGTCTTCGGCGGCCTCGATGGCCGCCTGCGCCTCGCCATGTCCGGCGTTGGTCATGGTGCCCAACCGAGCGTGGTGTCGGTGCGGCTGCACCACATCGATGAGCTGCCCGTCGCCCATCCGATGGACACCGGCGATCACGTGCGGTAGGTCGATCACGTTGTCGGACAGTTCGTTCAGCGCCGTCGTCAGTCGGACGCGTTCGGAGGAATCGGGTGCGTACTCGTGCACGGGCTCGTTGGTGGGTGCGGGCACCTGCGCGATGCCGGTGATGGCGTTCATGGCTGTCAGGATGACGCGGCGACACCCCGATTCTTTTGTCCGAACGGCCAATATCTGTGATGGTCGATAGTACGATCGGACAGCATGGGTGGCGTCCGGCTCGGCCAATTGCTGCTGGCGTTGGATGCCACCCTGGTCTCACTCGTCGAGGCACCACGCGGTCTGGATCTGCCGGTCGCCTCGGCAGCGCTGTTGGACCGTGACGACATCCAGCTCGGCGTGGCCCCGGCTTTCGGATCTGCCGACGTTTTCTTCCTGCTCGGCGTCGACAACCCCGGCACCATCCGCTGGCTCGACCAGCACGGCCGCTCCCCCGTCGCCCTCTTTGCCAAACAACCGAGCCCGGAGCTGATTCGGCGGGCCACCCGTGCGGGTATCGCGGTGGTGGCCGTGGAACCCCGCGCCCGGTGGGAACGTCTGTACCGGTTGGTCGACCACGTCTTCGACCATCACGGCGCCGGCTCCGTGCACGATTCGGGCACCGACCTGTTCGGTCTGGCTCAATCGATCGCCGAGCGCACCCGCGGCATGGTCAGCATCGAGGACGCCGAATCGCATGTGCTCGCCTACTCGGCGTCCAACGAGGAGGCCGACGAATTGCGCCGGTTGTCGATCCTCGGCCGTGCGGGACCGCCGGAGCACCTGGCCTGGATCGCCCGGCGCGGCATCTTCGACGCGCTGCATGCCAAACCTGATCCGGTCCGGGTCGCCGAACGCCCCGAGCTCGGGCTGCGACCGCGACTGGCCATCGGGATCTTCGCCGCCACCGGCGACACGCGGCGCGCACCGGCATTTCTCGGCACCATCTGGCTGCAGCAGGGCGATCGGCCGCTTGCCGAGGACACCGAGGAGGTGCTGCGCGGCGCCGCGGTGTTGGCGGGACGGCTGATCACCCGGCTGGCGGCCAAACCCTCGGGTCACGCGGTGCTGATCCAGGACGTGCTGGGCCTCACCGGGGATCCGCCCGATATCGAGGCGATCAGTCGTGAGCTCGGAGTCCCGGCCAACGGGCGGGCGGCCGTCATCGGGATCGATTCCGCTACCGAGGGCACCCGACCGGCCGACGTCCTTGCCCTGAGCGCCAGCGCTTTTCGACCCGACGCCCAGGTGACCGCGGCCGGTGGCCGGGTGTACGTACTGTTCCCGGATGCGGGCAAGGGCCTTTCCTCGTGGGTGCGCAGCACGGTGTCCGCGCTGAGGACCGAATTGGGCCTGGAGCTACGGGCGGTGACCGCCGCACAGCTCGACGGTCTGGCCGGTGCGGCCGCGGCGCGTGCCGAGGTCGATCGGGTGCTCGACAGCGCTGCGCGCAGGCCGGGGAGCCTGGCGGCGATCACCTCCCCGGCGGAGGCACGCACCACTGTCCTGCTCGATGAGATCGTCACGATGATCGCCGCCGACGAGCGCCTCGTCGATCCGCGGATCAGGGCGTTGCGCGCCGACGAACCGGTTCTCGCGCACACGCTGAAGGTGTATCTGGACAGCTTCGGCGATATCGCGTCCGCGGCCACGACGCTGCACGTGCATCCCAACACCGTGCGCTACCGGGTGCGCCGTATCGAAGGAATCCTCGGTGCGTCCCTGGCCGAGCCCGACGTGCGCCTGCTGATGACGCTGAGCCTGCGCGCCACGGCCTGACCAGGCGACCGTGATGGGGCAGGATTGCCAGGGTGAGACGCTTGCTGGCCGTCGCCGTGTCGAGCTTGGCCGTGTCGAGCTTGGCCGTGTCGAGCTTGGCCGTCGGCCCGCACGCGTCCGCGGCGCCGGCCGCGCTCCCGCCGACCACGGGCGGGTTCGACTACCAACTGGGCGGAGCGTCGGACGTCCCGGCTCTGGCAGTCGTCGTGCGCGATTCCACTGCCCAGCCGTTGGCCGGGGCATACAACATCTGCTATCTCAACGGTTTTCAGACCCAGCCGGGTTCGGATTGGTCCGGCGACCATGGTTCGGCACTGTTGCGCGATGAGTCGGGCACGCCCGTCGCCGATGCCGACTGGCCCGACGAGTTCATCCTGGATCCGTCCACTCCCGCGCAGCGCACCACCATCCTGCAGGTGCTCACCCTCGATCTGAACCGCTGCGCGGACAACGGATTCGATGCCGTCGAGATCGACAACCTGGATACCTTCACCCGCTTTCCCGCCATCGAGAGGGCCGGCGCGATGGAGCTGGCCCGCAGCTATATCGCGTTGGCTCACGGCCGCGGACTGGCGATCGGGCAGAAGAATGCCGCCGAACTGGCCGGGATCGGGCGCGGGCAGCTGGGTTTCGACTTCGCCGTCACCGAGGAGTGCGCCGCCTACGACGAGTGCAATGCCTACACCGGACCGTACGGACCCCACGTGCTGGAGATCGAGTACGTCGACAACCTGCCCGCACCGTTCGCGGCGGTGTGCGCCGCACCGGACCGAGCCCCACTGACCATTCTTCGCGACCGTGACCTCACCCCGCCGGGTGCGGCAGGCCACGTGTATCAGCAGTGCCCGTGAGTCGCGCGCCGAGTGGCCACTTGTGACACGTGATACGGCCCGCCGCGTGCGATAACCGGCCGCTCGGCGGAGGAAGGGCTACTGCCCCAGGCGCTGCATGGCCGCGGCGATGCGCTCGTCGGTGGCGGTCAGTGCGACACGCACGTGCTGGGCGCCGGCCGGGCCGTAGAACTCGCCGGGTGCCACCAGGATTCCCCGCTGCGCCAGCCAGGCCAGGGTCTGGCGGCACGGCTCACCACGGGTGGCCCACAGGTACAGGCCCGCCTCGGAATGGTCGACGGTGAAGCCGGCCTCCCGCAGCGCGGGTAACAGCAGTGCCCGCCGGCGCGCGTAGCGTTCGCGCTGCACGGCGATGTGTTCGTCATCGGTCAGTGCGGCGACCATGGCCGCCTGCACGGGTCCGGGCACCATCATCCCGGCATGCTTGCGCACCGCCAGCAGCTCGGTGACCACCGCCGGATCGCCCGCGACGAATCCGGCGCGGTATCCGGCCAGCGATGACGTCTTGGACAACGAGTGGATGGCCAGCAGGCCTGTGTGGTCGCCGTCGCAGATCGAGGGATGCAGCACCGACAGGGGTTCGGCGTCCCAGGCCAGGCCGAGGTAGCACTCGTCTGAGGCGACCAGCACACCGCGTTCGCGCGCCCAGCCCACCACTTTGCGCAAGTGGTCGGCTCCCAAGACCTTGCCGGTGGGATTGCTCGGCGAGTTCAGGTAGATCAACGCCGGGACCTGCGGACCGATCTGGGTCAACGAGTCCGCCGCCAGGACCTGCGCACCCGCCAGCCGCGCGCCGACGTCATAGGTCGGATAGGCGAGTTCGGGGATCACCACAGTGTCCTCGGCGCCCAAGCCGAGCAATGTGGGCAGCCAGGCGATGAGCTCCTTGCTGCCGATCACCGGCAGGACGGCCTCCGCCGCGGTATCGGTGATGCCGAACCGACGCGCCAGCGCGGCGTGGATCGCCGAACGCAAGGCCGATGTGCCCGCCGTGGTCGGGTATCCGGGCACGCCACTGGCCTGGGCCAGCGCATCGCGGATGACCGGGGCCACCTCGTCGACCGGCGTACCGACCGAGAGGTCGACGATGCCGTCCGGGTGTGCCTTCGCCGCTGCGGTGACGTCAGCAAGCGTGTCCCAGGGGAACACCGGCAACGTGGCCGATATGGCCGATCGTGACGCGGTCACTCGCCCTTGGGCTCGAGGTCCTTGATGGCCTGCGGATCGTTGTCGGTCTGGCCGACCTTCGACGCGCCACCGGGCGAGCCGAGCTCACTGAAGAAGTCGGCGTTGCTCTGCGTGTAGCTGCTCCACTGGTCGGGCACGTCATCTTCGTAGTAGATGGCCTCGACGGGGCACACCGGTTCGCAGGCGCCGCAGTCGACGCACTCGTCCGGGTGGATGTAGAGCATCCGGCCACCCTCGTAGATGCAATCGACCGGGCACTCCTCGATGCACGCCTTGTCTTTGACGTCGACGCAGGGCTCGGCAATGACGTACGTCACTGATGTTTCTCCTGTCCAGTGGGCTGCTGGTCCGGGTTTCAGTACTGGGTGGGCACGCTCAGCGAACGCCCGCGGGCCAGTATGAACGGCCCGTAACTGGACGTGCGTCTCAGTGTGCCCTAACTTCACCCGCCGCCCTCACCGCGGCGGCGCGCGGTTACTGATACTAGACGTCGCACATACAGAAGGCCTAGTCACCACGCGCAGCATTGCCGCTCTGCAACTTGTTGCATAGGACCACCGGTACCGTCTAGCCTTCGCTCATGGCTTTGCCGCACGCCATCCTCGTCTCGCTGTGCGAACAGGTGGGTTCGGGCTACGAGCTGGCCCACCGTTTCGACCGCTCCATCGGCTTCTTCTGGTCGGCCTCGCATCAGCAGATCTATCGGTCGCTGCGCACCATGGAGTCCGAGGGGTGGGTGCAGGTCCGCGAGGTCGCGCAGCGGGGTCGCCCGGACAAGAAGGTGTACTCGGTGACCCCGGCAGGCCGGGCCGAGCTGGCGCGCTGGATCGCCGCGCCACTGTCCGGACGAGGCTCGACCGTGGCGGACAACCGCACACGCGACCTGGCGGTCAAGATCCGAGGCTGCGGCTACGGCGATATCGAGGCCGTCCGCGCGCAGGCGGTCGCGCTGCGCGCCGAGCGGGCGGCACTGCTGGACACCTACCGCGGTTTCGAGAAGCGCCAGTTCCCCGACCCGGCCCGGCTCACCGGCGCCGAGCTGCACCAGTACCTCGTCCTGCGCGGTGGCATCCGCGCCGAAGAGGGCGCCATCGAATGGTTGTCAGAAGTCGTGTCGGCACTCGGAGGTGTGCAATGACGAATCCCACAAATGCGAATCCCAAAATGACGTATCCGAACCTGCTCTCGCCGTTGGATCTGGGCTTCACCACGCTGCGCAACCGGGTGGTGATGGGCTCTATGCACACCGGCCTGGAAGATCGTGCCCGCGATACCGACCGGCTGGCCGCCTACTTCGCCGAACGCGCCCGCGGCGGGGTCGGCCTGATCATCACCGGCGGGTACGCCCCGAACCGCACGGGGTGGCTGCTGCCTTTCGCCGCCGAGATGCGCTCGGAGTCCGATGCGCGCAGGCACCGGAAGATCACCGCCGCCGTACACGCCGAGGGCGGCAAGATCGCGCTGCAGATCCTGCACGCCGGACGCTATGCCTACCATCCGCTTTCGGTCAGCGCCTCCTCGATCAAGGCGCCCATCAACCCGTTCCGGCCGCGGGCATTGCGCAATGTCGAGGGCACCATCGGCGATTTCGTGCACGCCGCGCTGCTGGCGAGGTCCGCAGGCTACGACGGCGTCGAGATCATGGGCAGCGAGGGTTATCTGATCAACCAGTTCCTCGCTCCGCGCACCAACAAGCGCACCGACGCCTGGGGTGGGACGCCGGAGAAACGGCGACGTTTTGCCGTCGAGATCGTCCGCCGGGTGCGCGAGGCGGTGGGAAGCGATTTCATCATCGTCTACCGGCTGTCGATGGCCGACTATGTTTCCGACGGCCAGACCTGGGCCGAGATCGTGGCGCTGGCGACCGAGGTCGAGGAGGCCGGCGCGACGATCATCAACACCGGAATCGGTTGGCACGAGGCCCGGATCCCGACGATCGTCACCTCGGTGCCATCGGGGGCGTTCGCCGGCACCAGCAGCGCGCTGGCCGAACATGTCGGCGTCCCGGTGGTGGCGTCGAATCGGATCAACATGCCCGAGGCAGCCGAGCAGATCCTCGCCGATTCGCATGTGCAGTTGATCTCGATGGCGCGCCCGCTGCTCGCCGATCCGGACTGGGTGCGCAAGGCCGCCGAGGATGCCGCCGACCAGATCAACACCTGTATCGCCTGCAATCAGGCCTGCCTGGACCACGCGTTCGTGCACAAGACGGTGTCGTGTCTGCTCAATCCGCGGGCGGGACATGAGACAACGCTGATCCTGGGACGGACCCGGCGGGCCCGCTCCGTCGCGGTCGTCGGAGCCGGACCGGCCGGGCTGTCGGCCGCGGTCAGCGCCGCGCAGCGTGGGCACCGCGTGACCCTCTTCGAGGCCGGGTCGACGATCGGTGGCCAGTTCGACCTCGCCCGGCGCGTGCCGGGCAAGGAGGAGTTCAACGAGACCGTGCGCTACTACACCCGGATGCTGGAGGTGCACGATGTCGACGTGCGTCTGGGCGTGCGGGCGACGGTGGAGACACTGACCGGATTCGACGATGTGGTGCTGGCCACCGGGGTGACCGCGCGTGTGCCGGGCATTCCCGGGATCGAGCATCCGATGGTGCTGACCTACGCCGAGGTGCTCGCGGGCGCACCTGTGGGCAACGCGGTGGCGGTGATCGGGGCCGGCGGGATCGGGTTCGACGTGAGCGAGTTCCTGGTCACCGACCAGTCCCCCACGCTCAACGTCAAGGAGTGGAAGGCCGAATGGGGCGCACTCGATCCGTTCGAGGCACCCGCGGTGCGCGGCGCGTTGACCACGCCGGTGCCGCTGCCGCCCGCGCGCCAGGTGTTCCTGTTGCAGCGCAGCAAGGGGCCCCAGGGCCGCGGACTGGGCAAGACATCGGGTTGGGTGCACCGCGCGTCGTTGAAAGCCAAAGGTGTCGAACAGCTCTCGGGTGTGAACTATGAGCGCATCGACGACGAGGGCCTGCACATCAGCTTCGGATCCGGGCATGTGCGGCCGCGGGTGCTGGCCGTCGACAATGTGGTGATCTGCGCCGGCCAGGAATCTGTCCGCGATCTCGAGGATGGCCTGCGGGCCCGCGGTGTCGAACCGCACGTCATCGGCGGGGCGGCGGTGGCCTCGGAGTTGGATGCCAAGCGTGCGATCCGTCAGGGCACCGAACTCGCCGCCCGCCTCTGACTCCCGTTCCCCGCGAGCGTGCGCGTCTGCACCCCGACACGCCGTGTCCAGCGCAGAGTTTCCGCACGCTCGCGGCAGGAATCAGGCCTGCTTGAGGGCTTCGATCTCCAGGGTGACGGTCACCTTGTCGCCGACGACGGCGCCGCCGGTCTCCAGTGGGGCGTCGAAGTCGATCCCGAAGTCCTTGCGGTTGAGCACCACCGACGCCTCGAACCCGGCGACCGCACCATGGCCCATACCCGGGTTCACGCCGTTGAACTGAAGATTCAGCGTCACCGGCAAGGTGGCACCCTTGAGCGTGAACTCGCCGTCGAGTACGTAATCGTCACCGTCGGCGCGCACGCCGGTCGAGGTGAACGTGGCCGTCGGGAACCGCTCGGCGTCGAAGAAATCGGCCGCCTTCAGATGCGCGTCACGCTGTTCGTTGCGGGTGTTGATCGAGGCGATGTCGATCGTGGCGGTGACCGACGGCGTGCCGTCCTCGGCGACGGTGATGGCGCCGGCAACCGAGTCGAAGGTGCCGCGCACCTTGCTGACCATCAGGTGGCGGACCGAGAAGTTCACCGAGGAGTGCACGGGATCTATTGCCCAGGTTCCGGTGGTCAGGTCGGTGGCTGCGGTCATGATGTCGTCTCCTCGCGTCGTCGGGCCGGTTCTCCGGACACCTCTCACCCGGATTAAACGGACCGTGGTCCGATTTCATTCCCCGCGGCCCGCAGCACGTAAGCCAGCAGGGAAAAGCGCTCGACCGACCAATCCTGTGCATCGAACGGGATCGTGGTCTGGAGCAGGATCCTGGCCATCGTTCTCAATCCGTGACGCGCAAGTGCGCCCGGGCCGCCAACTCGTCGGTATCGACGAGTACGAGCATCGGCGTTCCCGGCGTGCAGAACATCGTGACGAGAAACCGGCACGGGATGTCGTCCCGGTTGTTGGCATCGCTGTAGTGGATGACATCACCGCCGGGCTCCCAGAACGTCTCACCGGCGCGCACGACACGGGGCGCCGATCCCTCCAACTCGAACAGCACCTCCCCGTCGAGCACATAGCCGAAAGCGGGTCCGCCGGGGTGCTTGTGCGGCGGCGCCCCGGCACTGCCGGGCGGATACTCGATGACCACCGTCATGGCATGTGCGCCTTGCGCTATGGCCGGCGGTGTCGCCTCACCCACCACGGTGAGGGCATCTTCCCAACCTGGGTCGTACTTCACGGTCACTTCACTCCTCGGTAGTCATAGGGCGGCACCGCCGCCGGGTCACAGGGCGGCACCGCCGCCGTCGACGTGCAGGGTCGAACCGGTGATGAAACTCGATCGCGGCGAGGCGAGGAACAACACCGCCTGCGCGATCTCCATCGGGTCCGCGGTGCGGCCCAACGGCATCGAGCGACCCAACTCCTCATTGGAATCACCCCACTCCGCCTGCACCCCTTCGGTTCTCGTCGGTCCCGGCGCCACACTGTTCACCCGGACCCCCGCCGCGCCGAATTCGACGGCCCAGGTACGGGTCAGCGACTCCACCGCCGCCTTCGACGCGCTGTATGCCGACGCCCGAGCCACGCCCTTGGTGGCGACCATCGTGGTGATGTTGACGATGCTGCCGCGGCCACGGTCCAGCATGCCGCGGACGATCCCCGCGGTGAGGAAATACAGTCCGCGAACATTGATGCCGAACGTCTCGTCGAAGGAGGCCGGATCTTGGTCGACGGTCAGCGCAGCCGGGAAGTACGCCGCGTTGTTGACCAGGGTGTCGACCTCCCCCGCGGTCTGGATCAGATACTCCACCCCACTGGGCACGCCGAGATCGGCTTGTACGAAATGCGCGCCCAACTGATCCGCTGCCGCCACACCGCGATCGGCGTCGCGCCCGGTGATGACGACGGCGGCACCGGCCTCGGCGAGTAACCGCGCCGACGCCAGTCCGATACCCGCGGTGCCCCCGGTGACCAGTGCCCGTTGCCCTGCCAGTTCCATCAGGCGACCTCCTGGTCGACCAGCGCCAGGCGAAGCCGTTGCCGGGCACGCGACGCGCGCGACATCACCGTCCCCACCGGGATGTCCATGATCGCGGCGATCTCGGCGTAGGTGTAGCCCTCGACGAACGCGTAGAACAACACGTTGGTGAAGCCGTCCGGCAGTTCACCGAGCGCATCGCTGAGCTCGGGATGCGCCAAGGCGCTCAGCACCTCGGCCTCGGCCGACACATGGGCACCCGTACGTGCCAGCATCCGGTCGGTGATCTCGTCGACCGGTGTCTCGGTGGGTCGACGTTGTTGGGCACGGTGGTTGCTGACCCACCGGTTGTACATGATCTTGAACAGCCACGCCTTGAGGTTGGTTCCGGGCTGGAATCTCGGATATCCCGCGTAGGCGTGTAACAAGGTTTCCTGCAACAAATCCTCGGCGTCGGCCTCGGAGCGGGTCAACCGTCGGGCACCGCGTTGCAGCATCTCCAGCAGCGGTCGGGTCTCCGCCGCAAAACGTACCGCGAGGTGTGGGTCGGGTACCGATGTCAGTGTCATATCGGCCGGTCCCCTACCGGTGCACTGGCGCAAAATCGGCCAGCCAGTCGGCGAACCGGGTTCGGAAAACCGTCGCCTCGGCACCGGCAACCAGCGTGGTCTCGTCGAGCACCACCCCGAAGTAGGGCGCCGCGCGATCGGTGACGACCTCGCGGTCATCGCCGGTCGCCCGCAGCTGCAGGCTCACCAGCTCGTCGAGTCCGACGAGTTCCGGTCCGCACACCTCGATGATGGCGTCGGCGGGTGCACTGACCGCGACACCGGCCACCGCCGTCGCGACATCGTCGGCGGCCATCGGCCGGCTCGCCGCCGAGGTGATCCGAACCGTCCCATCCTGGGTGGCCGAATCCGCTATGCGGCCGACGAATTCGAAGAACTGGGTGGCCCGCACGATGGTGAAGGGAATCCCCCCGTCCCGAATCAACGCCTCCTGGGCCAGTTTCGCGCGGAAGTAGCCGCTGTCCTGAAGACGGTCGGTCCCCACCACCGACAGGGCGACGTAATGCGAGACCCCCGCGGCCCTACCGACAGCGAGCAGGTTCTCACCGGCACGGGTGAAGAAGTCCAGCGCGGGCGCATCCTCGAAGGACGGCGAATTGGCGACGTCGACGACGACATCGGCGCCGGTCAGCGCATCGGCCAACCCCTCGCCTGTCAGGATGTCGATCCCCGACGCCGGGGATGCCGACAGCACGTCGTGGCCCTGCCTGCGGAGTTCGGTGACCACCCGTGAGCCGATCAGCCCGGTGCCACCGATAACCACGATTTTCACAAGTTCCTCCAGTTCCGAGTGTTTGTCCGGAACCAGACTGTCCCGATGCGGTGGCGGACCGAGCCCTTGAAAGTCCGTAGTCTGCGCGACTACGTGGTCAACGGGTGGCGGTGCGCAACTGCCGGCGCGACCTGATACCCAACTTCACGAACACCTTGCGCAGATGCCACTCCACCGTGTGAGTGCTGATGAACAGCTGGGCACCGATCTCGGCGTTGGTCAACCCGTCGGCGGCCAGCCCGGCGATCTGCGCCTCCTGTGCAGTGAGCGAGTCCCCCGCCCCCAACGACTGGGTGCGCACCTTCTCACCGACCGCCACCAGCTCGCGTCGCGTGCGCTCCGCAAAGGCCTGTGCGCCCATCGCGGTGAACAGGTCATGAGCGGCGCCGAGCTGATGCCGGGCGTCGGTGCGGCGGTTCGCACGGCGAAGCCACTCGCCGTAGGACAGCCGCACCCGGGACAGCAGCAGCGTGATATCGGCACGATCCAACAGCTCGATCGCATCGAGGAACTTCGCGTCGGCGTCGGCATCATCGGCCAGCAGTGCCTGCGCGGCCGCCACCGCACCCCGGCCCCACCGGGTGCCGCCGGCGGTGGCGCGTTCGACGAATTTCGGGAGCGTCGCGGCGGCGGTCGTCCGGTCACCGACGTGCACAGCGGCCTCGATCAGTTCGTACAGGCACCAGCTGTGGAATCCGAGATCTTCGTACTCGCAACAACGTCGGGCGGCGGCCAACGCCTCCGCGTACCGACCGAGGCCGTTGTGCAGCACCGCGCCGCAGAAAGACGCCAGTCCGATCAGCCGGCCTTCACCGCGCGCCGCGCCGTCGGCGGCCGCACTCTCGATGAGCCCGAGGGCCTCCTCCGGTACGCCTCGCCAGGCCGCCACGTTCAGCGAGTGATACCGCACCGGCACCTGGCCCATGGCGATGCTGAGCGCCGCGGACTCCTCCAGAACATCCGCGGCAGCGCCGAACTCACCTCGGTAGAAGTGCACGCCGGCCCGGTAACCCAGCGCCGGCGGCAGCGCCGCCAAGGCACCGACGTCACGGGCGCGTCGCACGGTGTCGGTGGCGATGCGGTCGAGCACCGCGTCGTCCCACAACTCGTGGGCGGCCGATTCTTGGATCACCGGGAACGGCCAATAGAGCCGGCGGGCCGGGTTCTGCTCCGCATCGGCATTCCACATCTCCAGTGCGGCGACGAGTTCCGCCGACCCGGCACCGGGACCGTCGATGATGCGCGCACACATGCCTGCGAGGAGACGATCGATCGACCGTGCCGGCTCACGGGCGTTGTGTGCGGCCTCGGCGCCGCCGGTGGCCACCTCCGTCAGCAACGTCGGCGGCCCAAGCCGTCCGGCATACATCGCCGCCGCGAGCGCCTCCAGGTAGGTTTCTCTGGCGAGTTCGTCGTCGAGGCCGGCCAGACCACGGGCGGCGGTCAGTAGTCCCGATGCGGCCTCGCCGACCGGTGGCGCGCCCGATGCTCCGCCCCGGCTACGGGCGAAGTCCATCTGCGCCCGCATCCTGTCCACCCGGGCCTTCTGCACCGCATCCAGCGGCGCGGAGTCCGCCATCGCCAGCAGGGTGAAGGCCGAATCCGGCTCGGCCACCTCGCGTTTGGCCTGGGCCGCGGCGATGGCACGGGCTCCGCGAAGGTGCGGATCCCTGGTCAGCACCGCCGCTCGCTCCAAGAACGCGGCCGCGGCCGCCATGCCACCGCGCCGCTGCGCACGGTCTGCCGACGCCTCCAGTTCCGCCGCCACCGCATCATCGGGCTCTGCCACGGCGTTGGCGGCGTGCCAGGCCCGCCGGTCGGGGTCGGCCTGCGGGTCCGTCGCCCGAGCCAATGCGCGATGGACGTCGCGACGCTCACCGAGATCGGCGGCCCGGTAGGCCGCCGATCGCATCAGCGGGTGGGTGAACCGTATCCGCGTGCCGAGTTCGATCATGCCCGCCGCCTCGGCTGGCCCCAGATCATCGATGGCGACCCCCAAAATCGCTGCGGCACGCAGGAATAACGCCGCGTCACCGACCGGCTCCCCAGCAGCGAGCAGCAGCAGCTGCCGGGTGGGCGCGGGCAGCGTCAGGATGCGGGCGATGTAGCCGTCTTCGAGGGCGGCCGCCGAGGAACGCCGGCCGGAGATCCAGAAACCACCGGCCAATTCGGCGGCCGAGACACTGCGCGGCACATCGATCAGGGCCAGTGGCACACCGCGGGTTTCGGCGACGATACGATCGCGCACCAGCGGGTCGATACCGCCGATCATGATCGAGTCCAGCAGGTCACGTGCCGCGGCGTCACTCAGTCCCGCCACCGTGTGTTCGGGCAATCCGGTGAGCACATCGGGATAGCCGTCGCGGGCGGCGAACACCATGGCCACCGGCTCTGCCAGCAGCCGCCGCGCGACGAACGCCAGAACCTGGACCGACACCTGGTCGAGCCATTGTGCGTCGTCGATGAGGACCAGCACGGGCTGTGCGGCCGAGGCGCCCGCCAGCAGGCTCAGTACTGCCAATCCCACCAGGAACCGGTCGGGCGTGGGTCCGGTGCCATATCCGAACGCGACCTCCAGGGCGGCGCGCTGCGGTGGCGGTAGCGCTGCGATATCGGCGAACAGCGGCGCGCACAGCTGTTGGAGCCCGGCGAAGGCAAGTTCCATATCGGACTCGACACCGGCCAACCGCAATAACGTGAATCCTTTTGCACCACAGGCCAGGTGATCGAGTAGCGCGGTTTTCCCGACGCCCGCCTCACCGCGCAGCACCAGGACCCCGCTCCGGCCCGACCGCACATCGTCGGTGAGGGCGTCGAGGACCGCGCAGTCACGCTCGCGGCCGCGCAGCCTCACCGACATAGCCGTCGATGGTAACGACTACCGACCGCCGGCGACTCGGGGATGACTCCCGCGCCACGCGGGCGTTCGACCGACCAGAAGTGTGCAGCCCGCACCTTCCTGAGCATGGAGAAACCATGAGCCTGGACAACCTCACCCGCAGCGACAACGGCCTCGACGAATTGGTGCCATCGCGATATGCCCTGCGTGTCGGCGATATCGACGTGTTGATCATCAGCGACGGCGTACTGCCGATCACGGCATCGACGATGGCCACCAACGCCGAACCGACCGCGTACTCGGCATGGCTGAAGGACATGTTCCTGCCACCGGAGATCCTGGACTGGCCGCTCAACGTCGCCGTGGTGCGCAGCGCGGGCCGGACCATCCTGATCGATTCCGGTCTCGGCACCGAGTTCCCGGACTTCCCGCGGGCCGGTCAACTGAGCGTGCGACTATCCGCGGCCGGGGTGGAGCCGTCCTCGGTCACCGACGTGGTGCTGACCCACCTGCACATGGACCATATCGGCGGTCTGCTGGTCGACGGGTTGCGCAACAAGCTGCGCCCCGATCTGCGGGTGCACGTCGCCGCCGCCGAGGCCGAGTTCTGGCAATCCCCGGACTTCTCCCGCACCGTCATGCCGGCTTCGATACCGCCCGTGCTGCGACGGACCGCCAGCCAGTTCCTCGACCTCTACCGCGGCCGACTGCGCACATTCGAGGACGTCTACGAGGTGGCACCGGGAGTTGTGTTGCGGCGCACCGGTGGACACACCCCCGGGCACAGTGTCGTGCGTATCGAGTCGGGAGGCGAGGCGTTGACATTCGCCGGTGATGCGGTGTTCCAGCCGGGGTTCGACAACCCCGAATGGCAGAACGGGTTCGAACACGATCCCGAGGAGGCGACCCGGGTCCGGATTGCGCTGTTGACCGATCTGGCGGCCAGCGGCGAACAGTTGGTGGCCACGCACCTTCCGTTCCCGTCGGTATGTCATGTGGCCGCCCACGGCGGGACCTTCCGCTTCGTCCCGGCGACCTGGGACTACTGACGGGCTGAGCCGGCAGCCGGGTGGGCTACTCGCTGATGACACCCCACTTCGCCTCGGCTCCCGAGTGCCCGATCAGCACCACGCCGACCGTCGAGGACACACCGACCACCACGGCGAGGATCGCCACTCCGACCGCGAATCCGCGACTAGGACGCTCCGCCCGCGACTCCCGCACATGCTGAACCGCCTGCAGGATCGCCACGAGCAACAACCCGATCGCGAAGTAGATCATCCACTCGCCGCGCTCCTCATGCAGCTCGAGGATCGCGCTGTGCTCAGCTTCGCGGTTGTACAGCCACTCACCCGCTGACGTCGTCAGCGGTGTGAGCACCATGACGCCGGCAGCCAGTGCCAGCACCAGCCACGCCAGACGAGTGCGGGCGGCCCGCCAGAACGCACAGAGGATCAGCAACGCGGCCGTCAACGGCGCCAGCACCACGACGCCATGCACCAGCAGGGCATGAGCGGGGATTCCGGCAATAGTGGTCATGGCGTCGCTCCTCGGATATGCGCATCCAGAAGATACCCCCTCAGAGCGCCGAGCGTCGCACCAAACACCCTTACCGGCAACATGATCCGACACAGGCAAGGCTACGCTCACCCCGCCCGGCCGGGTCGGTGATCAGGCCGCCAGCGGGGTGTAGTCGGTGGTGCGCTGCCGGGCCGGCCTGCCGATGCCCTCGGCGATGGCAACGAGTTCGGCGACGGTCTTGGCCGACCCGTTCTCCGATCCGGCCATCCGCGAGATGGTCTCTTCCATAAGCGTGCCGCCGAGATCGTTTGCCCCGCCGTTGAGCATCACCTGGGTTCGCTCGACACCCAGCTTGACCCAGCTGGTCTGAATGCTGGGAATCCTGCCGTGCAACATGATTCGCGCCAACGCATGCACGGCACGGTTGTCCCGGTGCGTCGGCCCCGGCCGCGCACCACCGGCCAGATACAGCGGCGAGGACTGGTGCACGAAGGGCAACGGAACGAACTCGGTGAAACCGCCGGTGCGATCCTGGATATCGCGCAGCACGTTCAGGTGACCCACCCAGTGCTTGGGGGTGTCGACATGCCCGTACATCATCGTCGAACTCGACCGCAGCCCCACCTCGTGCGCGGTGGTGACCACGTCGATCCACTCCGAGGCAGGCAACTTACCCTTGGTCAGCACCCAGCGGATCTCGTCGTCGAGGATCTCCGCGGCCGTACCCGGAATGGAGCCGAGGCCCGCCGCGCGCAACTCGGTCAACCATTCGCGCACCGACAACCCGCTGCGGGTGACGCCGTTGGCGATCTCCATCGGCGAGAACGCATGCACGTGCATCGAGGGCACCCTGGCCTTGACGGCCCGCACCAGATCGGCATACCCGGTGACCGGGAGCTCGGGATCGATACCGCCCTGCATGCACACCTCGGTGGCCCCGGCGACGTGCGCCTCCCAGGCGCGGTCGGCGACCTCGTCGGTGGACAGTGAGAACGCATCCGCGTCACCCTTGCGCTGGGCGAACGCGCAGAACCGGCAACCGGTGTAGCAGATGTTGGTGAAGTTGATATTGCGGTTGATGACGAAGGTGACGTCATCGCCGACCACCTCACGGCGCAGCGAATCCGCCAGCGCGGCAACCGCGTCCAACGCCGGGCCGTCTGCGGTGGCCAGCGCCAGGTACTCGTCGTCGGTACAACCGCCCGGGTGGCGTTCGGNCAACGCCGCCAACACATCGGTGTCGATACGTTCGGGCGCGCGAGCGGCGAGCTCGGACACCTTCTCCCGGATGGACTCCCAATCCCCGAACGCGCTGTCGAGGTCACTGCGGGTGTCGGTGCGCCGCCCCTCCGAATCGATGGCCGTGTGCAAATCCGTGCGGCCCAACGATTCCGAGGCCTCGTCGGGTTCCTGCCAGGGCCGCCCCTCCGGGTTCACATCGCGGGCCAGACCGGTCTGCGGATCGGCCAGCGCGTCGACGTGCCCACGCACCCGCGGGTCGATCCAGGCCGCACCCGCCTGCACATACTGCGGTTGCGCGGTCAGTCGCTGCACCAGGTCGTAACCGGCCTCGGCGGTCACGGCGGCCAGATCGTCGAGATTGGGCCACGGTCGCTCCGGGTTCACGTGGTCCGGCGTCAGCGGGGACACCCCGCCCCAGTCGTCGACACCGGCACCGATCAAGGCCAGGCACTCCGCCGGCGACACCAGGTTCGGCGGCGCCTGGATGCGCATCTTGGGCCCCAGCACCAGTCGCGTCACCGCGATGGTCGCCACGAAATCGTCGATACCCGCATCGGGTACACCGGCCATGGCCGTGTGGTCCTTGGCCCGGAAGTTCTGCACGATCACTTCCTGGACGTGACCGAATTCCTTGTGCGACTTACGGATCGCATGCATCGTCTCGGCCCGCTCGGTGAGCGTCTCGCCGATACCCACCAGCAGGCCGGTGGTGAAGGGAATGGAGAGCCTGCCGGCGTCATCGAGGGTCCGCAACCGGACCGCGGGGTCCTTGTCCGGGCTGCCGTAATGGGCCAATCCCTTGGTCTCGAAAAGCCGTCGCGAGGTGGTCTCCAGCATCATGCCCATCGACGGCGCGACGGGCTTGAGCCGGGAGAGTTCGGTCCAGCTCATGACACCCGGATTGAGGTGCGGCAGCAAGCCGGTCTCCTCGAGCACCCGGATGGCCATCGCGCGGACGTAGTCCAGGGTGGAGTCATAGCCGCGCTCGTCGAGCCACTGCGCGGCCTCGTCCCAGCGCGCCTCCGGGCGGTCACCGAGGGTGAAAAGCGCTTCCTTGCAACCCAGCTCGGCGCCGCGACGCGCGACGTCGAGGATCTCGTCGGGCTCCATGAACATGCCCTTGCCCTCGGCACGCAATTTGCCGGGGACGGTGACAAAGGTGCAGTAGTGGCATTTGTCGCGGCACAGGTGGGTGACGGGGATGAAGACCTTGCGCGAATAGCTGACCGGCAATCGCCCGGTCCCGCCACGCCGGCCGGCCGATTCCAGACCTGCGTCACGGACCCTGGCCGCGCTGGCACACAGGTCGGCCAGGTCGTCACCGCGGGCGGTCATCGCGATGGCCGCCTCGTCCACGTTGAGCGTCACCCCGTCGCGGGCGCGGCGCAGTACACGCCGCAGCGCGGACGGATTCGACTTCGGCGGGACCACCGGGCTGGGCAGATCGGAGCCGTGCTGGGGGTTCAGAGCCACTCCGGTGTAACCCCGCTGTCGGCGCGGATCATCCGCGCGTCTCACTATCTGAAACAGCTGCCACTGGCATAGGGGTCACGATAGCCTCCGACGAGACACCGCGACGCGACCCGTCCGCCGAATACCTCCCAGCTCGCTGACTAGCGCGTAAGTTATCCGACGTCGGGACTGATCACAGGAGCTGTCATGCGGTTACGCGTTCGTCCATATCTGATGGCAGGCGTCGCGGTGGTAGCCGCCGGAAGTATCTCGCTACCGTCCTCGGTGACACCGTCCAGCGCGCCGACCGTCCGCCACGACAGCGTCGCGCTGACCGCCCAGACGCGCACCTTCGACACACTGCCGGCCGCCCTGGTTGCGGTCCGCCCGAACGCACCCGACGCCGGGCCCACCGAGCTGCCGAAGCTGCTGGCCGAAGCACTCGACGCCGCACCGGCCGCCCAGGCGAGCGCGCTGGCGCTACCGGGACTGGGCAACGCCATCATCGACGCCTATTACACGGTGATGCCCTGGGTGGACTGGGGCGTCAACCTGGCGGTGTACGCCACCGAGTGGATCCCGCTGGTCAACCTTTTGACCCCGCAGATCGACATCTTCTACTACTCGCTGATCCGACCGATCATCACCAGCGCCGTGTTCAACTTCGCCTACTGGGTCGGCGGGGCCATCGACTTCGGGCAGGGACTGACGAACTTCTTCAACGAATCGGTGGCCGCGGGCGTCAACTTCGTCAACACCGAGATCGACTGGTTCCTGAGCTTCCTCCCCCCGCTGCCACCGTTCTTTCCGCTGGCCGCAGCGTCCCAGGCCGTGATGGCGGTCGAGGGGGCGCGCACCGCGGTACAGATCCCGGCCACCCCCGAATCCACTCCGGAGTCTTCGGACGAGCAGCAAACCGAGCCGAACGAGTCGACGGCATCGACCCCGACGCCGGATGCGGCCACCCCGGAGGCCAGCACCCCTGAGCCGGCCGCCCCGGAGGCCACCACCCCGAGTCCGCAGTCCCCCGTCGAGACCGGCCCGGAACCCGATATCGCCCCCGAGGTATCCGGCCAGATCGATGACGAAGACTTCTCTGACGAGGCCGACGAGCAGCAGGACGACCTCCGGGACACGCTGCGCGACGAGCTCCGCGAAGGACTGCGCGAGCAGGCCGCCCCGCAGGCGGACGGCCTCGACGCGGACGATAGCGGCACCCCTGCCGGTACGGACGATAAGGCCGGCGGCAGCGTGGAGAACTCGACCGGTGACCGCACGAGCACCGCCGATGACACCAAGCCCACCGACCGCGCCGCCGGGAACAGCGCGTCGGACACCGGGGGTTCGGAAAGCTGACCTGCGGTCAGAGGTGGCGGCGCAGCACTGCCGCCGGCGGCAGTAGGCCACCGACGATCAATAGGAGCACCGCGTAGGCCATCACACCCGCGCCGTCGAACACCACGTCCCCGCCCGGGCCGCCGAGCGCCAGCCCCAGCACGGTGGCCAGCCAGGCCCACATCGGCACGGCCGCGAGCCGCGGCGAGGATGTCCACTGCAAGGCCACCCACACCAGCGCCGCATTGACCGTGCCACTGACCACCACGGTGATCGGGAAGGGCACCGCGCCGATGCGCAGCGGGAGAAAGAACGCCGAAACGAGCGCTGTCAGCACACCGTCGAGAGCGAGCACACCGAGGACGACGGGCGGCAGCCAGGCCGGCCCGTCCGCACGATCGGCCCTCAGGTCGGGATGCTGTCGAGCAGTGCGACCAACGAGCCGACGACCCACTGGAAGTTGTCGGCGCGATCCTGCTGATGCTGCAGGTTGGGATCCAAGTCCGGGTCCATGACGGTGACCATACCGCGTCCGCGCCCGGCTATTGCAGATTCAGCCCAGCCAACAGATCGGATTCGACACCGTCGGCCCCCCGGTCGCCCGCTGCCAGGACGTAATGCTCGATGCCCCACAGCGGCAGCGCGATCTTGTTCGACAGCGCCAGGGAGCGCCCGTCCGGGGCGACCATCACCTGGGTGGCGTGGGCACGCAGGGCCGCGGCCTTGGCAGGCAGGTGGTCGGTCGCGTCGATGACGGCGTCGACCTGATCATCGGGGAATCCGAAGGTGAAGTCCTCGGCCTTGATGACCACCCAATCCTCGGGCGGGGTACCGATGTTGCGGAACCCCTCGACGAACCCGGACACCGCCATGACCGTCCAATAGAACTTCGGCACCGCCCACCCGGCCTCGGCGGCCGCTGCCACGGCGGCGGTGCTGACCTCGTGCACCCGGATGTGATCGGGATGGCCGTACCCACCGTTGGGGTCGTAGCCGACCACGACATGCGGACGGAAATCGGTGATGACGGCGACCAGCTCGGCCACTGGATCGGCCAACGGCGCCGCCACGAAACTCTGCCGGTGCCGGGCCGGCGTGCCCGGCATACCGGAGTCCCGCCAGCGGCCCGCTCCGCCGAGATATTGCGGGGCCCCGACGCCGAGGGCGGCCAGCGCCGCGGTCAGCTCGCCGACCCGGTAGCCGCCGAGCTGATCGGCGTGGTCGACGGCCAGTCCGCCCCACTGCTCGCCGATGACCTCGCCCTCCTCGCCCATCGTGCAGGTGACCACCCGCACGTCGGCACCGGCGGCGGCATACTTGGCGATCGTCGCTCCGGTGGTCAGCGATTCGTCATCGGGATGGGCATGGACAAAGAGAAGCCGCGGCGTTTCCACTCCCCTAGGTTTACCGTGTGCCGCCAACCGATGCGAGACGCCGAGGTCTGCAGTTCGGTTGCGCGATCCTGGCGACCGGCCTGCTCGCCGGCGTGGCGGGGGCGGCGACCACCGTGGCGCTGCACGGAATCGAGCACCTGACCTATCACTACCGGTTCGGCAGCCTGCTCGACGGTGTGAGCGCCAGCGACCCGCTGCGGCGCGTCCTCGGGCCTGCGGTCGGCGGTGTGCTCGCCGGGCTGGGCTGGTGGTGGCTGCGGCGGCGCACCGCGGTGCCCGGGCTGTCCGCCTCGATTGCCGCGCACCGGCCGCTGGCTCGCGGCCCGATGGCCGTCGATGCCGGACTGCAGGTGCTGGTGGTCGGGTCCGGGGCCTCGCTGGGCCGCGAAGGTGCACCGCGCCAGTTGGCCGCGGTACTGGCCGACGCCGCCACCGCGCGGCTGGATCTGACGGCGCGGGACAAGGAGATCCTGCTGTTCTGCGCCGCCGGCGCCGGGCTGGGCGCGGTGTACAGCGTGCCGTTGGGCGGTGCCCTGTTCACCATCAGCATCCTGGCGCGCAGCTGGCACCCGCGGGTGGTGGGCACCGCATTGATCACCTCGAGCCTCGCGGTGGCCGTCGCCGCCCCGGTCACCCACCTGGAGCACTCGCTGCGCTGGCCCGACGCCGGCCTGTCCTACCTGTTCGTCGCCTTGGCCATCCTGATCGCACCGTTGTCCGCCGGTGTCGCGGCAATGTTCCTCCGTGTCACCGCAACCCGCGGCGCACCACCTGCCGGGCGGTGGCTGGTGCCTGCCATCGCCGGTGCGGGTCTGCTGACCGGCATCTGCTCCCTGTGGTGGCCGCAGCTGCCCGGTAACGGGCACAGCATCCTGGTGGTCAGCGTCGACACCCAACTGAGCATCCCCTCCGCACTGGCGATCCTGGTACTCAAACCCGTTCTGACGGCACTGTTCCTGCGCGCGGGTGCCGTCGGCGGTCTGCTCACCCCGGCGCTGGCCACCGGCGCTGCCGCGGGATGCCTTGTGGCACTGCTGATCAACGAGCTCACGCCGATGACGGGAGTCCACGTCAACACCGCGGCGCTGGCGTTGACGTGCGCGGCAGGGGTGCTGGCGATCACCCAACGCTCTCCGGTCTTCGCCGCGGTGTTCGTCTGGGAGTTGGCCCACCCACCGGTCTGGCTGCTCGCGGTGTTCGCCCTGGCGGCGTTTACGGCCGCCCGGGTATGGCAGCCCGCCGCTGACCGCGCGTGATCGGTACGGTCGAGGCATCGGCCACCCACCGGAAGGACCACCTGATGGGAACGAACTTCTACTCGGCGGTGCCGTCGGCGTCCGGGCACGCGTTGTCCGCGCTGGCCGTGACCGGCGGCACCCGCGTCGGGGTGCACCTGGACCCGGTCTATGCCTGGGCCAGGGATGCCGATCCGGCGCGCCGGGTGGCCCTGGTCAGTGGCGGCGGGGCAGGCCATGAGCCCATGCATGCCGGGTTTCTCGGTCGCGGCGGGCTGGACGCGGTCTGTCCCGGTGAGGTGTTCACCTCACCGCACAATCGCCAGATCCACGCGGCGAGTGCGAAAGTCGCCGGTGACGGCGGCGTACTGCACATCGTCAAGAACTACACCGGCGATGTGCTGAACTTCGCGATCGCCGCCGAACGATTGCGCGCGGACGGTATCGAGGTCGATCGGGTGCTCGTCGATGATGATCTCGGCTCGCACGGCCACGACGTCGGCAGGCGGGGCACCGGCGCGACGGCGGTGGTGGAGAAGATCCTCGGGGCCGCCGCCGATCGCGGCCTGTCGCTACCCGAGCTGGTCGCGCTCGGTCAGGCGGTCGTCGCGTCATCACGCTCGCTGGCGGTGGCGCAGCGCGCCTGCACACCGCCCGGCGCCGACCGCCCGGCCTTCGACGTGGCACCCGGGACCTTGGAGTACGGCGTCGGCATCCATGGTGAGGCGGCCCGCGAGTCGATCGCACGCCCCGAGCTCGACGCCCTGGCCACCCGGATGGTCGGTGAGCTGCTCGAGGGTCTCGATGTCACCGACGCCGGGGTGATCGTCCTGGTCAACGGTCTCGGCGGCACCGGGGATCTGGAGCTGTGGCATGTGCTGGCCGAGGTGGCGCGGGCACTGGCCGATCGCGGGGTGCCGCTGCGCAGCGCGGTGTCGGGGACCTTCGTCTCCGCCCTGGACATGGCCGGGTTCTCGATCACCGTGACCGCGGTGGGCGACGAACAATGGCTCCAGGACTGGTGCGCTGCGCACGGCACCGCCGCACTGCCGTCGCCGGCGCGAGCCGACACGATGATCACCGGGGAACAGGCGGTGCAGCCGGCGGGTGAACCGTCAGCGTGGCTCGGAGATCTCGCCGACGAGGTGGCCCGGATCCGCGAGCCGCTCAACGATCTCGACCGACGCGCCGGTGATGGCGACATCGGCACCAATCTCGACAACGCGTTGCGCGCCGCGGTCCGGCGGGGCACCGGTACCGATGCCGACCTCGCCGCCGACCTGCAGGCACTGGCCATGGCATTCGCCGAGGACGTCGGCGGTTCCAGCGGACCGCTGTTCGGTCTGGTTCTCGGCAGGGTCGCGGCCAGTGTCGATGCGAAAGGTGCCGCGGGCCAGGCCGATGCGGCGGCGCAGGGATTGCGCGACGGGGTGTCGGCGATCACCCGGGCCGGGGGCGCACGCGTCGGTGACCGCACCATGGTCGACGCCCTGCATCCGGCCGGCTGGGATGGCGAGGCGCCACGGGGCGCTCTCGACGATGACGCGCTGGCCGCCGCCCTCGACGGCGCGGTCGCGACCAGTTCGATGGTCGGCAGGCGCGGGCGGTCCAGCTATGTCGGCGACAAGGCGATCGGCACCACCGATCCCGGTGCATTGGCCGTCGTCGTGGTGCTCACGGCGATCATCGAACGCATCGACGGCCGGCGCCGGGATGCGGTGCGCGCCAGGCTCGCCGAATTGATCGGCGGCTGACCGTCAGGGCTGTTTGACCCACTTGCCCGCGTCGCCGACGATGCCGACCGGCACCGCTCCGCTCAGGCTCACGCCGACCACGTGCGGGCCCGCGGCCACGATGGTGGTGTCCTGCAGGATGGGCAGCACCGTGGACATCTCCCACAGCCGTGGTTCGACGGCGTCGATCACCTTCCCGATCTCCTCGGTGCCGCGCAGCGCGGCATCGATCCTCGGTTGGATGCCACGGTCGCAGATCCCGGTCAGGTTACTGGGCGCCTGCACCAATTCCCCTGGGCCGCTGGGCGGTTGGGGTGCGGTCGTACCGGTCGTCGGTGGCGTACTCGGCGCTGTGGTCGTCGACGGTTTCGGCGGCGGCGTCGGCTCGTCAGGGGCGCCGGATGTGGGCGTCGTGGTGGTCACGGTGACGCTGGGGGTGGGTGTGACGGTCGAGACGGCGGTGGCCTCCAGCGCCGGGCAGCCGTAGCGCGAGGCCAGCGCGGTCGCCAGATCACCACCGGCATGATGCCAGCCGACGATCGCGTCGACCGAATTGTCGGCCAGCGCATCGCCATAGAGCTTCACCGGGTCCAGTGCCGACACCGAGGCCGTGATGCCCACACTGCGCAACTGGTCGGCGGCGGTGTTGGCGACGGCGATCGAGGTGGGGTCGTTGGCGGCCACACCGAGCACCAGCGTCAGCGGCTCCCCGTCGCGCATGAGCTGACCGCGCGCCTCATCGGGCGCCGGCGTTCCCGGCGTCGACGTCGTCGTGGGCGATACCGGGGTGATCTGGTATCCGGCGTCGGCAAGCAGGGCCAGCGCATCCTGTTGGCTCATCGCCTGCGGGGCGGTGGGCACATAACCCGGATCCGACGGGGAGCGCACCTGCGCCTGCGCCAGGGTCACGGTGTTGTCCGAACCGGCGCCGACGGCGGCCAGCAGGTCGACGTCCAGCAGGCCCAGCAGCGCCTTGCGTACCCGCAGATCGGTCAACTCCGGCTGCTGGGCACGCAGCGTCAGCTGCATCACGCGCGGGGTGACGATCCGGGCGGTCCGCACATCAGGGATCGCCGACAACTGGGCGAACGCGGCCTGCCCCCCGTGCACCTGGGCCACCTGGGTGTCGCCGTTGCGAATCGAATCGGCCAGTGCGGCAGGCGATCCGCCGCGCCGGAACAGGATCTGGTCCGGGGCGGCGGGCTGACCCCAGTAGCGGTCGTTGCGGGCGAGCATGATCTCGTCGCGCTGCGGATCGATGCTCTCCACCCGGAACTGGCCGCCGGTGACCGGCAGGGCGCGCACCAGCCCGGCACCGAAGCTGCCCGGCATGTCCTTGACGATGTGCGCGGGCAGGATGTTGTTGAACAACTCGCGCCAGGCGGGATAGGGCTGGGAGAACGTCACCACGGCGGTCTTACCGCCCTCGACCGACTGAACCCCGGTAATCAGGTCATAACCCGCCGGATCGACGACCCCGGGAACGCTGACCATCTGGCGCCACAGGTACCAGAAGTCGTCGGCACCGATGGGCGCATTATCGGTCCAGGCCGCTTCGGGGCGGATCTTGTAGGTGACCGTGAACGGTTCCTCGTTGGTGACCTCCGCCGAGATCAGCAGGGTGGGGTCCATCTCCCAGCGGGATCCGGTGGGCGTGTTCGCATCCGGGATCGGCCGGAACGAACTGGGTAGCACCAACGCGGCCACGGCGGCGTTCACCGAGGACTGGTCCGAGAGCAGGTGCGGGTTGAACCCGGCGCCGATCGCGTCGATGGCCATGATGATCTGCATGGCCTTCGCCGGCGGTGGCGGCGGGGTCTGCGTCGTCTCGGTGCTCTGTGGGGCCGGTGGCGGGCTGACCGTGCAGCCGGCCACCACCAGCGCCGACAGCATGGCCGCAAGCACGGTCACACGGTGTCGGGCTGTCGGCACGAGTTTCAGAGTATCGGTCAGCTGTTCTGTTGCTTGGCTCGCGCCTTGGCACGCGCCCGCAGGCTTGCCGTCAGCTCCACCTTGCGCACCCGCACGATCTCCGGTGTCACCTCGACGCACTCGTCCTCGGCACAGAACTCCATGGCCTTCTCCAGGTCGAGTTCCAGCGGACGGGCCAGCGTCTCCATCACATCGGCGGTCGAGCTGCGCATGTTGGTCAGCTTCTTCTCGCGGGTGATGTTGATGTCGAGGTCCTCGGCGCGCGGGTTGATCCCGACGACCTGGCCCTCGTAGGTCTCCTGCCCGGGCTCGACGAAGAACTGCCCGCGGTCGGCCAGCTGGATCATCGCGAACGGGGTGATCTGGCCGCTGCGATCCGAGACCAGCGAACCGGTGTGCCGGGCCCGGATCTCCCCCGCCCACGGCCGGTAACCGTCGAACACCGCGTTGGCGATACCGGTGCCGCGGGTGATGGTCAGGAAGTCGGTGCGGAATCCGATCAGGCCGCGGCTGGGCACGATGAAGTCCATCCGCACCCACCCGGCGGCATGGTTGGCCATCTGCTCCATGCGGCCCTTGCGGGCAGCCATCAGCTGGGTGATGGCGCCGAGGTGTTCCTCGGGACAGTCGATGGTCAGCGCCTCGAACGGTTCGTGCAGCTTGCCGTCGATGGTCTGGGTGACCACCTGCGGCTTGCCGACGGTCAGCTCGAAACCCTCCCGGCGCATCTGCTCGACCAGCACGGCGAGCGCCAGCTCACCACGGCCCTGCACCTCCCAGGCGTCCGGGCGGCCGATGTCGACGACCTTGATCGACACATTGCCGATGAGCTCGGAGTCCAGCCGGTTCTTGACCATGCGTGCGGTCAGCTTGTGCCCGGACACCTTGCCCGCCAGCGGCGAGGTGTTGGTGCCGACGGTGACCGAGATGGCGGGCTCGTCGACGGTGATGCGGGGCAGCGCGTGCGCGTGCTCGGGATCGGCCAGCGTGTCGCCGATCATGATTTCCGGCATACCCGCGACGGCGACGATATCGCCGGCGATCGCTTCCTCGGTCGGGGTGCGCTCGACGCCGACGGTCACCAGCAGTTCGGTGATCTTGGCGTTCGTGATGACGGGATGCCCGTCGACCTCGCGCATCCAGGCGACCTGCTGGCCCTTCTTCAGCTTGCCCTTGTAGATGCGGACCAGCGCCAGACGCCCGAGGAACGCCGAGGCGTCGAGGTTGGTCACCAGGGCCTGCAGCGGAGCCTCCGGATCGCCCTGCGGCGGCGGGATGTGCTCCATCAGCACGTCGAACAGCGGGTCGAGATTCTCACCGTCGGGGTTCTGGCCGTTGGCAGGCTGGGTGGTGCTGGCGATGCCCGCGCGACCCGAGGCGTACAGCGTGGGCAGGTCGAGCGCCTTCTCGGCGGCTTCCTGGGCGGCCTCGTCGAGGTCGGAGGCGACGTCGAGCAGTAGGTCGTGGCTCTCTTCGACGACCTCGGCGATACGGGCATCGGGCCGGTCGGTCTTGTTGACCACGACGATCACCGGAAGGTGCGCCGCAAGGGCCTTGCGCAACACGAACCGGGTCTGCGGCAACGGGCCTTCGGAAGCGTCGACCAGCAGCACCACACCGTCGACCATGGACAGCCCGCGCTCGACCTCACCGCCGAAGTCGGCGTGGCCGGGTGTGTCGATGACGTTGATCACGGTGACGGTGCCGTCGGCGTTGTGCCGGTGCACCGCGGTGTTCTTGGCCAGGATGGTGATGCCTTTTTCTTTCTCAAGGTCACCGGAGTCCATGATGCGTTCGGTCGAATCGTCGCCACGGTGCGACAACGCACCGGACTGCCGCAGCATGGCGTCGACCAGCGTTGTCTTACCGTGGTCAACGTGCGCGACGATGGCTACGTTGCGAAAGTTAGGGCGAGAATCCACGTCAGTGATTGTCGCAGTGTGAGTACCCGATCACGAAAACGACGGGGTCCAGCGGAAGGCGTGCGTGAAGAAGCTGCTCTTGGCCAAGCCGAAGAAGAAGTGCTGCCGTAGTAAGCCCCGGTGCAAGAAGTGCCCGCTGGTCCTGCACAAGGTGCAGAAGGCGGCGCACAACGGGATCCGTGGCAAGGATCTGGAGAAGGTGTACAAGCTCGCTCGAAAGGCGTAGTGAACTGCAGCGATGCGTGTTTGACCCGGGGGCACCACCGCATCGTGACAGCCCTGTCGACGGTATCCGGGCGGCGGTGTGGACACCGTCTCACGATGGCCCCGGCCACGCCACCAGAGGCGGCCACGACGACGGCCGCACCCCGGCCGCGACGATCCTCCAGGCGGCTCCGCGCACCGCTGAAGGTGTGCCGCATGTCACTACCAGCGGGCTCGCGACCGAATTCGCGGTGGCGACCGGCGGCTACCGCACTCGGCAACCCGACACCCCGCCCACCGGTGCACATCGGCGTGGGCCGATGCGCCGCCGAGCAAACCCGGCCGCAGCCACCGGGCCGCCGACCGAAGGGCATTCGCGCCCGCCCGGCTACTGAGAACCTCTCAGATTTCGAATTACCCTGTTCGTCAATACATCTCGGGCAGCAAAGCCGCCAAGGCAACTCGAAAGCACCGATCGGCGGGGCCCCGGATGGTAACGTTCGCCGTTCCTGAGCGACGAGTAGAGCGACCATATTGGTCCGATGTGACGAAGGGTTCGAGCCGATGCCTGTGACCACCCGAAGCGTGTGGCGTGTCGCCACCAAGATGACCGCCACGGTCCTGGGCACCGCCGCCGTCGCCGCCGCATTCGCCACCGTCGGCGCGGCGACTGCCAGCGCCGACGTCAAGGAGATCACCCCGCGACCCAACGTGACCAGTCGGCAGGCATCGGAGTTCGACAAGAACGCGTTACGCCGCTCCGGCCAGGGTGTGGCGCGCGGCGCGCTGGCCGACAACCGTCGCGCCGACGGCGGCGGCATCCAAACCCAGGGTGAGGTGCGCGACGGCGTCATCGCCGTTCCCGGCACCACCTCCAACCCGTTCGGCGTGCGCGCCAACGGTCAGTTCCGCCGCGGCGCGCCGCTGGGCAGCTGGTAACAGCACCGTCAGCTCAGCGCGGCCGTCAGCTCAGGTATCCATGCCCGGTCGGCGGGCACCCAGGCCAGGCCGTCGAGATCGGCGGCACGCACCCAGCGCAGCGCCTGGTGGTCGTGGGGATGCGGACTACCCGAGCGCAGGGTCACCAGATGGGCGCGCATCGTCATCGTCGGGCTCAGCGTCACCTGTGCGGCCAGCGGGTCGCCGACGCTGACCTCGACCCCGAGTTCTTCGCGCAGTTCACGGGTCAGCGCATCGGCTTCGCTCTCCCCCGGTGCCACCTTGCCGCCGGGTAACTCCCACAGGCCACGCAGTTCGGCCGGGCGCTGCCGCTGGGCCACCAGCAGCGCGCCGCCGGAAATGAGGGCGCCCGCAACGACGATCTGCTCGGTCATCGCGCTCGACGGTATACCGTCGGATTCATGGCTGTATTGACCGACGAACGTGTCGACGAGGTGCTGGCCGAGCTGGACGGCTGGGAACGCTCCGATGGTGCGTTGCGTAGATCGGTGGAGTTCCCGACGTTCCTGGACGGTATCGGTGCGGTCAGCCGCATCGCCGAACTGGCCGAGCGCAACGACCACCATCCCGATATCGATATCCGTTGGCGCACAATAAAATTGTCGCTGGTCACGCATTCCGAAGGCGGGATCACGGACAAGGATGTGGAGCTGGCGAAGGCGATCGATCAGCTCCTCGCCGGCTGAGCGGCCGGTTCCGGGCGGCCAACCAGCCGAGGGTGAGCACAGTCGCCACCGGATACACGAGCCCGGCCCAGGCCAGTTGCCACGGCCTGCCGATCTCCCAGATGGTCGGCTGGGCGAAGCTGAGCAGCCAGGGCACCCCGACGAGCGTCAGCGCGAGCCAACCCCAGCCGAGAACCCGGGCGCCCAGCCTGTCACGCAGCGGTCCGTGCAGCAGCCAGATCATCAACGGGATCAGCCACACCCAGTGATGCGTCCAGGAGATCGGCGACAGCAACAGTCCGAACAATTGGACGATGAGGATCCCGCCGAGCCGATCGCGGGTGCCGACCGCCCGCCAGGCGAGCACGGCCAGCACCGCGGTGAGCGCGAGGGCCAGCAACACGGCCGGTCCATAGCCGGCGTCATGGCCCACGATCCGCGAGATGGCGCCGCGCCATGACTGGTTGAACGAGGTGCCGATGGGCCCGACCCGGCTCGCGTCGCCGAGCAGATCGGTGAAGTAGTAGCGGGCCTGCTCTCCGACCACGAGGGCCGACACGCCGATGGTGGCCGCGAACACCACGGCGGAGAACACCGCAACACCCCAACGCCGCACGCCCACGAAGTACAGACCCGCCACCGCGGGGGTCAGTTTGACGCCCGCGGCCAGCCCGACCAGCAGCCCCGACAACCACCACCGGCTGCACTGCACCGCCCACAGCACGGCCAGCACCAGCACCACGTTGATCTGGCCGTAGTCGAAGGTGCTGCGCAGGGGTTCGGTCCAGATACCGACGGCGGTCCAGGCCATGGCCGGGCGGGTATCGGTGCAGCCCAGCAGGTTCAAGCTGATGCGCACCACACCGTAGAGGGCGGCGAAGATACCGAGCTGCCAGATGAATGCCACCAGGCCAAAAGGCAACAGGCTCAACGGGTAGAAGACCACGGCGGCGAACGGCGGGTAGGTGAACGGCAGCGGGAAGTCGGGGGTCTGTTCGGCGTAGACGTAGTCATACAGCGCGCCAGGAGTCTCCAGCGTGTCGGCACCGCCCACGTACACATGCAGGTCGACGAAGTTCGCCCCGTTGGGCACCAGGTAGGTCCACGCCAGCCGGGCCAGGATGCTCAACACCAACAGCAGCGGCGCCCAGCGATGGAGCTGCGCGGTCAGGGAGGTGTCACGGTCGGTGTTTACCGGCTCGACTCTATCGACCGAGATGCGACCGGTGGCGCTGCGCTCCCGCCGAGCCCGCATCCTCGACACCCCAGGGCGTCATGTCCCGCCGAGGTGTCGCACTCGGCGCCGAACCGACCGAAGGCCCCCGGAACGCGGTTCCGATCACCGTCGGCGCACGCCTCAGTAACGGTTGAATAAACCACACTCCTGTCACTTGAGTAACACCAGTAACTCGCTACCTTCGGTTCCAGACGTGCCGCCAACGAAACGGGGAGAACCGTGTCATCTTTCAGAAAACTCTTTGCCACCAGCATGATTGCCGGTGCCGGCGCGGCCATGGCCGCGTTGACCCTGAGCCCGGCCGCGGTGGCCGAGCCGGCTCCCGCCGTGCCCAACCCGCCGGCGATCCCCGGTGCGCCGAACGTGCCGTTCGCGCCGCAACTGGCCAGCATCCAGACCGTCGCCCCGCAGATCATCCAGGGCGTCGCCTCGGTGCTCACCGGCGGTAACCAGGCTCCCAGCAGCCTGCCGGTCGATCCGATCACCCCGGCCGGCGCGCCGCTGACCCAGGCCGCGGCCACCCTGCCCGGTGCCGTGCCTGCTGCCGCGGGTCCCGCGGCCGCCGCCGCACCCGCCGCCGCGATGGCCGGTATGCAGAATCTGGTTCCCGGACTCGCCGGCCTGATGCCGGCCGGCACCCCGCTGGCGGGTCTGCTACCCGCGACCGGCGCCGCGCCCGCCGCGGCACCGGCAGCACCGGGTGCTCCCGCCGCTCCGGCCGCGGGTCTGCCCAACGCCTCCGACGCCGCGCAATCCCTGGTGCCGATGTTCGTTCCGCTGTCGGGCCTGCCCTGATCAGTAGCGCCGCCACCGTAACCACCACCTAAGCCAGGGGGAGACATGCCATCGATCCGGACCACGCTGACCAGCGCCACGGCCACCGCGCTCGTGGTGCTGGGCGGGGGCTCGGTGATACCTGCCCACGCCGATCCGGCCGCGCCCATGCCGCTGCCGATCAACAATCTGCAGGCACCGGGTCTACCGGCGATGGAGACTCTCGGACCCGCCATCCAGCAGGCCGCCGCCAACCCGGGCGATGCGGCGTCGATGCTGATGGCGGCCGCCGCCGCGTTCGCGGGGAACGCGGCGGCCCCGGCTGATTCGCAGAACCTGGCCACCGCGGTCAACCAGTTCGCCGCCGCGCCGCAGGTGCACACACCGGCGGCCGGCGCGGGCGCCGAAGCGCATCTGCCCGCCGGAATCAACCCCGCCTACTCGGTGGGCCCGATCCCCGACGCCCTGCCCGCAGCGCCCGAGGCCGCCGTCGACGCGCCCGTGGTCCCGGCACCCGAAGCGGTGCCCCCTGCCCCGGCGCCCGCCCCGGCCGAACCGCTTGCCGCCGCGGCCGCACCCGCTCCCGCGCCAGGACCCGCGCCGGCGCCCGGCGCGATGCCGGACTTCGGCCCGGACGCGCCCACCACACAAGACTTCATGTACCCGTCGATCAGCAACGGGTGCCTCAAGGACGGCGGCAACGTGCTGGCCGCCGCCATCTCGGTCGCCGGCCCGGCGAAGATTCCCGCGCCCGGCCCGGGACCCGGCCAGACCGCCTACATCTTCACCGCCATGGGTACACCGGGACCGGCCGCCGAGCAGAAACTGCCGCTCAATGTCACCTGGGTGAACCTGAGCACCGGCAAATCCGGCACCGCGACGCTCAAACCGCAGGCCGATATCAACCCGGCAGGCCCGACCACGCTGACCGCCATCGCCGACACCGGCTCGGGCAGCATCATGTCGACCATCTTCGGTCAGGTCACCACCACCGAGAAGCAGTGCCAGTTCATGCCCACCATCGGCTCGACGGTGGTGCCCTAGATCGGCGGCCTCAGTAGGCCATGAACAGGATCATCTCGCGGTCATATTCGCGTCCGGGATGTGATTCGGACAAATGCGCCTGCGCCTTGGCGACCAGGTCGTCCTCATCGGTGCCCTGAATGGCTTCTCCGCAGGGGCAGTTCAGATGTGTCTTGGCCATATGTCCACAATCGCATACGCACCAAGATGGTGAGCATGGACACCTACGACGTCATGCGCACGACCGGCGCGGTACGCCAGTTCACCGGGGAACCGCTGCCCGATGAGACGCTGACCCGCATCCTGGACAACGCCCGGTTTGCACCCAGCGGCGGCAACCGGCAGGGCACCCGCGTCATCGTCATCCGCGACCAGGCCACCAAGTCGGCGTTGGCCGATCTGAGCGTGACCGGAGCGCGCCGCTATATCGCCCAGAAGCGCAACGGCGAGAACCCGTGGAATCCGTTGCACCCCATGGGCGTGTCCGATGAGGACCTGGCCGCGGTACAGGTGCCTCGGGCAACCCATCTGCTCGACGCCGAGGTGCTGCTGGTGATCTGCGTCGACCTCGGCGTGGTCGCCGCCTTCGACCAGAACCTCGACCGCATCGGCGTGGTGGCGGGCGCATCGGTCTATCCGCTGGTGTGGAACATCCTGCTGGCCGCGCGGAACGAGGGATACGGCGGTGTGCTGACCACGATGGCCATCGCCGAGGAACCGGCGGTGAAGCAACTGCTGGCGATACCCGATGAGTACGCACTGGCTGCGGTGCTGCCGCTGGGCAAACCCGTCACACAGGTGCGCAGGCTGACCCGCAAACCGGTCGCGGAGTTCGTCACCCGGGAGCGCTTCGACGGCCCCGCGTTCTGAACCATCCACGACGGTGCACTCAGATCGAGAAATCAGCCAAAAGTTCGATCCGTACGCACCGTCGGTCCCCAACCCGCGTTGCCCGACGGCTCAGGCCTGCTTCGCAGCCTTCTGTCTTTACGGCTCAGGCCTGCTTCGCAGCCTTCGCTGGCACTACGGCTCAGGCCTGCTTCGCAGCCTTCGCTGGCACTACGGCTCAGGCCTGCTTCGCAGCCTTCGCGGCGGCCTTCATCTTCTTCTTGTACGCCCGCACCTCCTGCAGCGAGTCGGCGTCGACGACGTCGGCCACCGACATGTGCGTGCCCGCCTTGCCGTAATCCCCCGCCGCGGCGCGCCATCCCTTCGGCGTCACGCCGTACTGCTTGCCCAGCAGCGCAAGGAAGATCCGCGCCTTCTGATCACCGAAGCCCGGTAGCCGCTTCAGCCGGCGCAGAACTTCCGCGCCGTCGGGATCACCCTCGGTCCACAGCCGGCTCACGTCACCGTCGTACTCGTCGACGATGGCCTGGGCCAGCGCCTGCAGCCGGGTGGACATCGACCCCGGGAAGCGATGGATGGCCGGGGTTTCCGAGCACAGCGCGGTGAACTCGTCGGGGTTGTAGTCGGCGATCTCCCGGGCATCCACGTCACCGATGCGGTCGGCGATCTTCTTCGGCCCGGCGAACGCCACCTCCATCGGGATCTGCTGGTCCAGCATCATCCCGACCAGCAGCGCGAACGGGTTCGATTCGAGCAATGCGTCCGACGCTGGATCTTGGGTCAGGCACAGATTCCCGGTCATACCGGCAAGCCTACGACGTCCAGTTTCGCCGGAAGCCTCGACGGCACGGCGACTCCTGCCAGACTGGAAACATGAGCGCGGCCGCCGCGGTGTTGCAACGGCTCCCAGAGATCAGGTCTTGGCAGGAGGAGCTGTACCGCGATCTGCACCGGCACCCCGAGCTGTCCCATCACGAACACCGCACCGCCCAGCTGGTCGCCGACCGGCTGCGCGCCGCCGGTTACGACGTGCACGAGCGGATCGGCGGCACCGGGGTCGTCGGCATCCTGCGCAACGGCAGCGGTGGGTCGGTGTTGCTGCGCGCCGATATGGACGCGCTACCGGTCCAGGAGGCGACCGGCCTGCCGTATGCGAGCACCGTGCGCACCGGCGACGTACCCGTGATGCACGCCTGCGGTCACGATGTGCATGTCACCTGCCTACTCGGCGCCGCCACCTTGCTCGCCGGCGCCACCGCACAGTGGTCGGGAACCGTGATCGCCCTCTTCCAACCCGCCGAGGAGACCGGTGACGGTGCCCGCAGCATGGTCGGTGACGGCCTGGCCGATCTGCTGCCATCGGTGGATGTCGCGCTGGCCCAACACGTTTTCCCGTTACCGGCAGGCCGGGTCGTGACGCACCCCGGCCCGATGCTGGCGGCCGCAGACAGCATCCGGATCACCGTCTACGGCCGTGGTGCCCACGGCTCGATGCCGCAGTCCGGCGTCGACCCGGTGGTGCTCGCGGCGATGATCGTGCTGCGCCTTCAGACCATCGTGTCCCGGGAGGTCGCCGCCACCGACACCGTGGTCCTGACCGTCGGCTCCATTCACGCCGGCAGCAAGAGCAACGTGATCTCCGACCGCGCGGTGCTGGAGGTCAACCTGCGCACCTACGACGACGGAGTCCGCGACGCGGTGCTGGCCGCCATCCGGCGCGTCGTCACCGCCGAATGCCAGGCATCGAATAGCCCGCGGGAACCCGATTTCGAGCTGCACGACAGGTTCCCGCCGACCGTCAACGACGAAACGGTCACCGACCGGGTCGGCCACGCCTTCGCCGAGTTCTTCGGCGAACGGCACGGACCGATCGGGGCAGGCGCGGCCAGTGAAGACTTCAGCGACCTCCCCCGTGCACTCGGCGCGCCGTACACCTTCTGGGGTATCGGTGGCCTCGACGAACGGCTGTACCGCGAGGCGGTCGACTCCGGCCGGGTCGCCCAGGACATCCCGGTCAACCACTCACCGGCATTCGCACCCGTCATCCAGCCCACCTTGGACACCGGCACCCAGGCCCTCGTCGTCGCCGCGCTGGCCTGGTTGGCGAGCTGAGCCGTTGTCGGTGGGCCGCCCGGTGACCCGTGTTCGACGTGGCCGGGAAGTACACCTGCCCCGTCCAGTAGTCGCCGCGGCATAGGGTTGGCGCCACCATGTCGGGTCAGCTCACAGTCGCGCTGGCCGCGACGCTGCTGCTGGCGGCCGTCGCGGCGGTGTTCGTGGTGCGCACCCGGCGCGTGGTGGCCACCCCCACCGAGCGGGCCGTGCACGCCGCCCTGCACACCGCCTCGCTCGCCGCCCGCGCCCTGCGCCGGGGCCTGGACACCGAATCGGCCGCCACCGCAGCACCGTTCCTCCGCGATCTCACCGGCACCGTCGGGGTCGCTCTTTTCGACGGCGACGGACAGCTGCTCGCCGCCGATCCTCAAGACAAGTTCATCTGGCGACGCAGCGTCGCCGACACGGCGGCGGNCGGCCTCCATCGCCGGTGAACGCCGGGTGCTCGACGCCGCCGACCCCACCACGACCGTGGTGGCCCAACCGCTGCTGGCCGAGGCCGGCGAGGTCCTCGGCGTGCTGGTCGTCGTCGCCACCGGCACACCTGGCCCCGGCATGCTCGGCGCCATCGGCGAAGTGGCCCGCTACGCCGCCAGCCAGATCGAGCTGGCCGAGCTGGACGCCTCCCGCGCCCGCCTCGACAAGGCCGAGGTGCTGGCCCTGCGCGCGCAGATCAGTCCGCATTTCATCTACAACGCGCTCAACACCATCGCCTCGTTCGTGCGCACCGACCCGGCCCGGGCCCGCGAACTCATCCTGGAGTTCGCCGATTTCACCCGCTACTCCTTCCGTGCCGCCGGGCAGTACACCACCCTGGCCGAGGAGCTGCGCAACATCGACCGCTACCTGACGCTGGAGCGCGCACGGTTCGGTACGGCGCTGACGGTGCGCCTGCAGGTCGCCCCCGAGGTGCTCAATGTCGTGGTGCCGTTCCTTGCGCTGCAACCGCTGGTGGAGAACGCGGTCCGGCACGGCCTGGCCGGGCGGGGCGGCGGTTCGGTGGAGATCATCGCCAACGACGCCGGCTCGGACTGCGTCATCACCGTCGAGGACGACGGCGCCGGAATGGATCCCGACACCCTGCGGTCCGGGCCCGGCGACGCGCTGGCCGAACGCACCCCGTCCGCCGGACACGATCAGTCCGCGCATGTCGGGTTGACCAATGTCGACCATCGGCTGCGCGCGGCGTTCGGCAACGATTACGGTCTGGTGGTCGAAACGGCGATCGGAGCGGGGACCAAGGTCATCATGCGGGTACCGAAATTCCGGTCCGGTGTGCGCGCCGACGGAGGTGGTTTCGGGTGAGCGCCGAGCTGACCGTGCTCGCCGTCGACGACGAGGCGCCCGCCCTGGATGAATTGGCCTATCTGCTGGGCGAACATGCCGATATCGCCACCGTCTACACCGCCTCTGACGCCACCTCCGCGCTGCGCGAGCTCAACGCGCACACCATCGATGCGGTCTTCCTGGACATCAACATGCCCGGCCTGTCGGGTATCGAGCTGGCCGGGGTGCTGACCAACTTCGCCCATCGCCCCGCCGTGGTGTTCGTGACCGCCCACGATGACAAGGCGGTCGCGGCCTTCGATGTCGGCGCCCTCGATTACCTGCTCAAACCGATCCGGCAGGGTCGCCTCGACGAGGCGGTGCGCCGGGTGGCCACCGCCAGGACCACCGATGTGCCCGACGAGGACACCCACGATTCCGATGTCATCCCCGCCGAGCTCGGCGGCATCACCCACCTGGTGCCGCGGGAGAGTATCGGCTGGGTGGAGGCCGAGGGCGACTACGCCAGACTGCACTCGGCCACCGGCGCGCACCTGGTGCGAATACCGTTGAGCACCTTGGAGACCCGCTGGCGTGACCACGGTTTCCAACGCATCCACCGGTCCTATCTGGTATCGCTGCGCATGGTCACCGGCCTGCGCACCGGGGAAGGCGCGGTCCTGGTCCGGTTGCGGGCCAACGGATCCTCACCGGCGGTGGAGCTGCCGGTGAGTCGGCGCCAGGCGCGGGAGTTGCGCGACCGATTGGTCCGCGACCCGATGCGCAACCTGAAACCGGCAGGTGCCGATGACTGAGCGTCCCGGCCCCCATTCCCGGCCCGCCGGGGCGCGCCAGCGTGTCGTGCTGGCCCACCGGCGCGGCGCCCGGATGGTCCGGACCCGCGTCGAGGTGCAGGAGCAGACCCAGGTCGGCGACGCCCTGGTGCGCGGGCTGGTCCGCGCACAACTCGGGCTGGCGCTGCGCCTGAGCGTGGTCGTGGCGTGCGCGGTCGGCGGCATCCTGGTGCTCACCGCGGCACTTCCCGATCTGACGGTGCTGGGGCTGCGGCTGAACTGGCTGCTGCTGGCCATCCTGGCGTTCCCGATGCTCTACGCGGTGGGAAGCCTCTACGTGCGCCTGGCCGAGCAGGCCGAACGCGATTTCGTCCGCGTCGTCGACAGCGAACCGTGACCGGCTCACCGCTGACGGCGGCTGCGCTGCTGGCCGCTGCGATCGCCACCGTCGCCATCGGCAGTTGGGGGGTGCGACTGTCGCGCACCACCTCCGATTTCCTGGTGGCCTCGCGCAGCGTCGGGCCACGCTGGAACGCCGCCGCGATATCGGGCGAATACCTTTCCGCCGCATCATTTCTGGGCGTCGCGGGACTGATCGCGAAGTACGGCGCCGACGCCCTGTGGTATCCGGTCGGGTTCACCGCCGGCTATCTCGGCCTGCTGCTGTTCGTCGCCGCGCCGCTGCGCCGGTCCGGCGCCTACACCGTGCCCGACTTCGCCGAGTTCCGGCTCGGCTCACCGCGTCTGCGCAAGGTCGCCATGCTCGTGGTGGTCGCGGTCTGCCTGTTCTACCTCGCCCCGCAGTACCAGGGCGCCGGGCTGGCGTTGAAGACGCTGCTCGGCATGCCGGTGTGGATCGGCCCGATACTCGTTGGCGCCATCGTCATCACCAATGTCGTCGGCGGTGGGATGCGGTCGATCACCTTCGTGCAGGCCTTCCAGTACTGGCTCAAACTGACCGCGGTCGCGATCCCCGCGCTCGCGTTGCTCGGCCTGTTCCTCAGCGATCGCGGTGAACTCGGCGGGCCACTGCCGCCGAGTGTGGAGCAGCAGACCACCGTCCTGGTCGAGACCGACGTGGTGGTCCAGGTGATCGACCCGACCGGTATCACCATCACCGGCGAGCTGGACGGTAACACCGTGCGCGACAGCGGCTTCGGCGCACCCGGACAGCACACCCTGGGTGCGGACACCCGCCTCACCCTGGCCGCCGGCTCGGCAACCCCGGTGGTCGCGGGCACCCCGAGCACCGGCAGCGAGTGGATCGCCTCGGGCACCGGACTCGGTGGCGAACACCCGCTGTACCAGGTGCTGTCGATCATCGTCGCGACATTCCTGGGGACCATGGGGCTGCCGCACGTGTTGGTGCGCTTCTACACCAACCCCGACGGTCGCGCCGCCCGCCGGACCGCGCTGGCGGTGATCGCCCTGCTGTCGTTGTTCTACCTGTTCCCCATCCTGCTCGGCGTCTTCTCCCGCCTCTACGTACCGCAACTGCTGATCACCGGAACTGCGGACGCCGCAGTGCTGTTGGCCCCCGGCGCGGCCATCGGTGGCATCTTCGGCGAGCTGTTGGCGGCGCTGGTCGCCGCGGGCGCCATCGCCGCGTTCCTCGCGACGTCGTCCGGGCTGCTGGTCAGCATCGCCGGCGCACTGGCCACCGATGTGCTCAAGGGCCGGGTGCGCGATTTCCGGGTGGCCGCGGTCATCGGCGGGCTCATCCCGATTCCGTTGTCCCTGCTGGTTTCCGATCTGGAACTGTCGCGCACGGTGGGCCTGGCCTTCGCCGTCGCCGCGTCGACGCTGTGCCCGTTGCTGGTGCTGGGCATCTGGTGGCGCGGCCTGACCGCCACCGGTGCCGCCTGCGGCCTGGTGGTGGGCGGCATGGTGTGTGGCGGTGCGGTCTTGGTGGCCATCACCGGAGCCGTCGACGAGGACGCGCTCGGCGGCTGGCCCGCGGTGATGATCGGCTATCCCGCGGCGGTCAGCGTCCCGGTGGCCTTCGCGACGATGATCCTGGTCAGCCGATTCACCACGGCCACCCCGGGCGTCGCGCAGATCTTCGCCAGGATGCACGTGCCGGAACGGCTCGGGATGGGGATCGAGCGACTGCCGGGCGCCTGACGCCGTCCCACCAAAGCCCAACCGCTCATCGTGGTCAGCGCGCCGCTCACCGCAGCGCATCCGGCGCCTGACAGGTTGACCTCGAATGACGCTTCGATTGTGACCTGAGTCTCAATACGCTCAGTTCACGCTGCGGAACACAATCGATCAGTCAGGAGCAATACGGTGCCCACCACCGAAAGCCGACCGGCGCCCACCGGTCAAGAGTTCATCGCCATGCAGGCGAGTCCGGAATTCCAGGAGTTGCGCAGTCGCTTGCGCCGTTTCGTCTTCCCCATGACGGCCTTCTTCCTGGTCTGGTACGGGATCTACGTGCTGCTGGGCGCCTTCGCCCATGACTTCATGGCCACCAAGGTCTTCGGTGACGTCAACGTCGGGTTGATCATCGGGCTCGGCCAGTTCCTCACCACCTTCCTCATCACCGGCCTGTACGTCCGGTTCGCCAACCGTGAGCTGGATCCGCGCGCAGCCGCCATCCGCGAGGAATTGGAAGGACCGGCCCAGTGAACATCGACACTGCAACGACCTATCTGGCCGCCACCGAGTCGGTCGGCAACCCGGTCGCCAACATGGCCATCTTCGGCCTCTTCGTCGTCGTGACGATGGTGGTGGTGATCCGGGCCAGCAAGAAGAACGCCACCGCAGCGGAATTCTTCACCGGCGGCCGTGGCTTCTCCGGCCCGCAGAACGGTGTCGCCATCGCCGGCGACTATCTGTCGGCGGCCAGCTTCCTCGGCATCGCCGGCGCCATCGCCGTGTACGGCTACGACGGCTTCCTCTACTCGATCGGATTCCTCGTCGCGTGGCTGGTTGCCCTGCTCCTGGTGGCCGAATTATTGCGCAACACCGGCAAATTCACCATGGCCGATGTGCTCAGCTTCCGACTCAAGCAGCGCCCGGTGCGGGTCGCCGCCGCCACCTCCACGCTGACGGTATCGCTGTTCTACCTGCTGGCCCAGATGGCCGGCGCGGGTGGCCTCGTCGCGTTGCTGATGAACATCAACAGCAAGAGCGGACAGGCCATCGTCATCGCCGTCGTCGGCCTGCTGATGATCGTCTACGTCCTGGTCGGCGGCATGAAGGGCACGACCTGGGTGCAGATCATCAAGGCCGTGCTGTTGATCGCCGGGGCCGGTTTCATGACCGTCATGGTGCTGACGAAGTTCGGGCTGAACTTCTCGGAGATCCTGACCTCGGCGCAGGCCGCCATCTCCGGATCCACCACCGAGGGTGTGGCCAGCCGTGACGTGCTCGCCCCCGGTGCACAGTACGGCGGCTCGCTGACCAGCCAGATCAACTTCATCTCGCTGGCGCTGGCACTGGTGCTGGGTACCGCGGGCCTGCCGCACGTGCTGATGCGGTTCTACACGGTGCCGACGGCCAAGGAAGCCCGACGCTCGGTCGTCTGGGCCATCGCGCTGATCGGGGCGTTCTACCTGTTCACCCTGGTGCTCGGCTACGGTGCGGCCGCCCTGGTCGGCCCCGACCGCATCCTCGGCGCGGCGGGTGGGGTGAACTCCGCGGCCCCGCTGCTGGCGCTGGAACTCGGCGGCGTGGTGTTGCTCGGCATCATCTCCGCGGTCGCCTTCGCCACCATCCTTGCGGTGGTCGCCGGCCTGACCATCACGGCCTCGGCCTCGTTCGCCCACGACATCTACGCCTCGGTCCTCAAGTCCCACAAGGTGACCGAGGAGGAACAGGTGAAGGTCTCCCGTATCACCGCGGTGGTCCTGGGCCTGCTGGCCATCGGCCTCGGCATCCTCGCCAACGGGCAGAACGTCGCCTTCCTGGTGGCGCTGGCCTTCGCGGTCGCCGCATCGGCCAACCTGCCCACCATCGTCTACTCGTTGTACTGGAAGCGGTTCAACACCCGCGGCGCGCTGTGGAGCATGTACGGCGGTCTGATCTCCTGCATCGTGCTGATCGTCTTCTCCCCCGCCGTGTCGGGCAGCAAGACCGCCATGATCCCCGGGGCGGACTTCGCCTGGTTCCCGCTGGCCAACCCCGGCATCGTGTCGATCCCGCTGGCCTTCGCACTCGGCATCATCGGCACGCTGACCTCCAAGGACACCGGTGATCCGGCGGTCAATGCCGAGATGGAGGTCCGCTCGCTGACCGGTGTGGGTGCCGAGAAGGCGGTGGCTCACTAACGGGCTCACTAGGCGATCGGTGGCTATCGGCGGAACTACCGAGACCGGCGGCGGCGTTGTTCACACTCATGGACACCCGCCGCCGGTTCGCGTTCGCTGCCCTGGCCTACGCCTTCGCCGTCACCATGCTCGGCACGACCGTGCCGACCCCGATGTACGCGCTCTACGGCGAACAGATGCACTTCGCGGTGTTCACCACGACGGTGGTGTTCGCGGTCTACGCCCTCGGCGTGCTCGCCGCACTGCTGGTCGCGGGCGGCTGGTCCGATGTCCTGGGCCGCCGCCCGGTGCTGTTGGCCGGTCTGGGTTTCGCGCTGGCCAGTTCGGCGGTGTTCCTGCTCGCCGACAACATCGCGCTGCTGTTGGTGGGTCGCCTGCTGTCCGGGCTGTCGGCAGGGTTGTTCACCGGAACGGCCACGGCGGCGGTCGTGGAATCGGTGCCCGCGCACCAACGTGACCGGGCGGCGACGGTGGCCACCATGGTCAACATCGGCGGGTTGGGCAGCGGCCCACTGGTGGCCGGGGCGCTGGTTCAGTACGCGCCGCACCCGCTGCTGCTGCCGTTCCTGGTGCACATCGCGCTGTTGGTACTCGCCATCCCGGCGGTGCTGCTGGCCCCGGAGACCTCCGGCGGGATCGGCCGTATCGCGTTGCAACGCCTGGCGGTGCCCGCCGAGGTCCGCGCCGTGTTCCTCACTGCGGCCACCGCAGCCTTCGCAGGGTTCGCCGTCACCGGACTGTTCGCCGCGGTCGCACCGGCCTTCCTCGCCGCGGTCATCGGGGTGACCAACCATGCCGTCGGCGGGGCGGTGGCCGGTTCGATCTTCCTGTCCTCGGCCGTGGCACAGCTGCTCGGACGCCGCATCCCGCCCACCCTCGCCGTGGCAGTCGGCTGCGCGATCCTGGTCGTCGGGATGGTCATTCTTGCTGTTGCACTGTCGCATTCGTCGCTACCGGGCATCATCGCCGCGGCGGTCATCGCCGGGATCGGGCAGGGCATCAGCTTCAGCCGCGGGCTGGCGGCCGTCGTCGAGCAGGTCCCCGACCAACAGCGCGGGGCGGTCAGCTCGACCTACTTCGTGGTGGCCTACGTGGCGATCGCGCTACCGGTGGTCGGCGTCGGCCTGGCCGCGCAATCCTGGGGCCTGCGCACCGCCGGGGAGAGTTTCGCCGCCGCCGTCGCGGTACTGGCCCTCATCTGCCTGGCCGCGGTCCTCGTCCAGGAATGGCGGGCACGTCAGTTGAGCGGTTCTACTCAAGCCTGACCGGTGTCGGGCACCCTACATTCGGGACATGCCCGTTTCCGCCTTCCCGAGCATCGACGACGTCGCCGCGGCCACTCCGGCCGGGCGTGACCGCGCACTCGACGTCATCCGGATCACCGCCCTGCTCGGCGTGATCGCCGGCCATACCGTGATGGCCACCAGCATCATCCGCGACGACGTCTTCGTCTGGGAGAACCTGCTCACCACATCGGTGATCTTCCAGGCGCTGACCTGGATCTTCCAGATCATGCCGCTGTTTTTCTTCGCCGGTGTCGCCGCCTCCGCCGGGTCCTATGCCGGCAATTGGGGCGGCTGGTTGCTCAAGCGCTGCACGAGGCTCTACCGACCGGTGTTCTCCTATCTCGCGTTCTGGGCGGTCGCCCTCGCCATCGGCCACCGGGTGTTGCCGACGCATGTCTACGAGCCGATCGCCGGCATCTCCATTCAGCTGCTCTGGTTCCTGGGCGCCTACGTTTTGGTTCTCGCCGCGGTGCCGCTGCTGCGTTCGATCACGACCGTGGGCCGGATGGCGGGTGCCGTCATGGTGATCTACACGCTGATCGCCACGGTCGACGCCGTCCGGGTCAACGACGCGAGCTGGGGCGGGCTGGGCTACCTCAACCTGGTGGTGTGGCTCATCCCCGGCATCTTCGGGGTGGCCTACCGCAACCGGTTGATGACCGTCTCGCAGGCCGTGCTGCTGGGATCGGGGATGTTGGCGTTGAACATGGCACTGCTGCGTTTCGGGCCGTACGAACTGAGCCTGGTGGGCATCGACGGCCAACAGCTCAAGAACATGATGCCTCCGTCGTTGCTACTGGCCGGACACGCAATCATGATGTGCGCGTTTGCGATTGCCGCAGCCCCGGCGATCGACCGGTGGGCCCGCCGGCCGCGGGTGTGGTGGCTGACCGCGATCGGCAACAGCGGTGCGATGACGCTGTATCTCTGGCATATTCCGGCGCTGCTGGCCGTGCATCTGGCGTTCGACACCGCCGGTTTTCCCCGGTATCCGGGGCAGCCGCATTTCCTGGCGTTGAGCATCGCACAGATGCTGATCATGGCGGCGGTGGTGGCGGTGTTGTTCGTGGCACTGCGACCGCTGGAGAACAACCCGCTGCCCTGTTGGGACGGTGGTGTGGTCACCGGCGGCCGGAGCATCGCGGTGGGGGCGCTGCTGTGCGTCGCGGGGGCGGCGACGCTGGCCTCGTGCGTGTGGGGCCTGAAGGATCTCGGCCTGTACTGCGTGGCGGCCATGCTGGTGGCGCTGGTAGGCGCCCGAGCGCTCGCCTAACCGCTCTTGCGGCGGAACTCGCGCCGGTTTTCCACCGCACCGTGCGCGCGGGCCTTCTTGCGTCCGCCATCGGCGTGCGAGGCACCCCCGGTGGCCTGCGCCTTCTTGCGCTCCAGCGCCTCCCGGAACTTGCGCTTGGTGTCGTCTTCGGGAGTTTCGTCGGCCATGCGGACAGCCTAGACGCCCGTCCTCGATATGTCCGTCAGCGCAGCCCGGGCGGCATTCCGTACAGGTGCGCGATCGGCAGCGTCAGCAGCACGCGGCGGTCGTCGACCATCGCACGCCGGTAATCCGCCCAGTCCGGATGTTCACCGGCGATGTTGCGGTACAACGCAACAAGCCCCTCGACGGTGTCATCGTCCGGGTCGGCCGCCGGCGGGGTCAACACCGCGTCCCCCTCGGCCACCGCGTAGGACCAGCCGTCGTCGGCGGAGACGTGGATCGACGCGCGCGGATCGCGACGCAGGTTGCGGGTCTTGGCACGCGGTTCGGTGATGGACACCTGCAAGGCGGTGTGGGCCGCGTCGAACCAGTAGGACACATTGGACAGCTGCGGCCGGCCGTCGCGCTTGATGGTGGCCAGCACCCCCAGCGCGTTGCCCTTGATCAATGCCAGCAGCTTGTCGTCGAACACCTGACGCCCCATGAGTCGAGCGTACGACTCTACGATACCGAGCATGACCCGGATCGACGGAAGCAGTCTGGAAGGAGTGTCCGCGACGACGTTGTGGACCCTGCACAACCGCGGCACCGAGGCCAAGCGCTCCGACGGTGTGATCCGCGACCCGTGGGCGGTCAGTCTGCTCGATTCGATCGATTACGACTACCGCAAGTTCGGTAAGCCCAACCAGTCCCACCCGCTGCGCGCGCTGGCCTTCGATGCGGCGGCCACCGCGTATCTGAAAGCTCATCCGAGGGCGTCGGTGGTGGCGCTGGCCGAGGGCCTGCAAACCAGCTTCTGGCGGTTGGCCCGCACCGGGGTCGCCGACGAATTGCACTGGTATTCGATCGATCTGGAGCCGGTGATGCAGCTGCGCCGCCAACTGCTCCCCCGCGACGACCGGATCACCGAGCTGGCCCAGTCGGCGCTCGATCGCAGCTGGATGGACCGGGTCGACGCCGAGCATGGCGTCTTCATCACCGCCGAGGGGCTACTGATGTACCTGGAACCCGAGGACGCGCTGGGACTGATCGCCGACTGCGCTGCCCGTTTTCCCGGTGCGCAGTTCATGTTCGATTCGATCCCGCACTGGTTCAGCCGCAGGACGCTCGCCGGTATGCGACTGTCCGATCGCTACCTCACACCGGCCATGCCGTTCGCACTCACCCCCGACGAGGCGGTGTCGTTGGCAGGCACCATCGATGGTGTCCGGTCGGCGCGCGATGTGCCCTACCCGCCGGGGCGCGGGTTCTGGCGACTGGCCGACCCGGAGTTCTTGGACCGCGTCGGCGCGTTCCGCAGAAACCGGCCCAGCATCACACTGCTGGAGTTCGCCGGGCGCTGAGTACCCTCGGTGTGGTGACCTCCCCGAGAGCCGATGCGCGGTCGCTGACCGGCGTGTCCGAGACCGCACTGTTGACGCTGAAGGTGCGTGCCACCGAGGCCGCCCGAGACGATCGGATCATCGATGACCCGGTGGCCGTCGATCTGGTCGACGCCATCGATTTCGACTTCGCCAAGTTCGGTTTCGTCGGCCGCCAGGACATGGCGCTGCGCGCCCTGGCGTTCGACAAGCAGACCCGCAGGTACCTGCGCGACCATCCGGCAGCGACCGTCGTGGCGCTGGCCGAGGGATTGCAGACCAGTTTCTACCGGCTCGACAACGGTGATGTCGGTCATGAATTCCGTTGGCACACTGTCGATTTCCCACCGATCACAGCGCTGCGCGAGAAGCTGCTCCCGCCGTCGGAGCGCATCACCGTCAGCGCGCAGTCGGCGCTGGACTACGGCTGGATGGATGCCGTCGATGCCTCCGATGGCGTGTTCATCACCGCCGAGGGCCTGCTGATGTACCTGCAGCCGACCGAGGCGATGGGCCTGATCACCGAATGCGCCAAGCGTTTTCCCGGCGGGCAGATGATGTTCGACCTACCGCCCTACTGGTTCGCCTGGTGGGCGCGCAAGGGTCTGCTGCGCCCATCTCTGCGCTACAAGGTGCCGCCGATGCCGTTCAGCCTGTCGGTCGCCGCGGCCGCCGATCTGGTCAACACGGTGCCCGGGGTACGCGCTGCCCACGATGTGCCCATGCCCACCGGGCGCGGCACCGTGCTCAACGCGCTGCTGTGGGCCGCCCACCGGCTGCCACTGCTGGATCCGGTACGGCCGGTGCTGACCCGGCTGGAGTTCGGCTGAACTGCAGACAGTCATCGGTGACCGGACCGTTGCGCAGCACCTGCGCGTCCACGGTGTAGTTCATGGTCATCTGCCACGGCCCGCGCGTGCCCTGGCGCGGTAACCGGTCGATCGACCGCTGCACATAGCCCGCGGCGAAGTCCAGCAGCGGCAGGGTCGGCATGGCGGGATCGGTGAGAACCGGGCGCACCTGGTCGAACCCGCGGGTATCCATATGCGAAAGCAGCCGGCAGAAGTGCTCGCACAACAGCCCGACTTTGAGCGTCCATGACGAATTGGTGTAGCCGAACGCGAAGGCGAAGTTGGGCACGCCGCTGAGCATGATGCCCTTGTAGGCAACCGTCTTCGCCAGATCCACGGGCTCGCCGTCCACGGTGAGGGTCAGCCCACCGAACAGCTGGATGTTCAGGCCGGTGGCGGTGACGATGATGTCGGCCGCCAACTCCGCGCCGGATTCCAGCCGGATCCCGGTCTCGGTGAACGTCGCGATCCGGTCGGTCACCACGGAGGCTCTGCCACTGCTGATGGCGGCGAACAGGTCGGCATCGGGTACCGCGCACAACCGCTGGTCCCACGGATCGTAGGCCGGGTTGAAATGTTCGTCGACCGGATACCCGCCGGGAAGCTTGCTGGCGTTGATCCGGCGGATCAGCCGTCGCGCCAGCACCGGATGCTTCTGGCAGAAGGTATAGACGGCACGCTGTTTGAGAATATTCTTGCGCCGGGCCAGTGCGTAACCCCGGTCGTCGCCGAGTAGCCGGCGCGCGACATTGGCGAAGGCATCCTTCGCCGGAACCGGCATGACGTAGGTCGGCGACCGCTGCAACATCGTGACGTGCTCCGCGTCGGCCGCCATGGCAGGCACCAGCGTCACAGCCGTGGCACCGCTGCCGATCACCACGACGCGCTTACCTGCATAGTCCAGGTCTTCGGGCCAGAGTTGCGGGTGGATGATCCGGCCGCCGAACCGGTCGCGGCCCGGGAAGTCCGGGGTGTAACCCTGGTCGTAGCGGTAATAGCCACCGGCACAGAACAGCCAGCTCGCGGCGATCTGGATCAGCTCACCGTCACGTTCGACATCGACGACCCAGCGTCCGTCGGCGCTGCTCCACGCCGCACCGATCACCTTGTGCCCGAAGCGAATTCGCTGTGCAATCCCGTTCTCGTCGACGGTTTCCCGCAGGTAGGCCAGAATCTTGTCAGCGGTGGCGATCGCGTACTCGTCACGCCACGGTTTGAACTCGTAGCCGAAGGTGTGCAGATCGGAGTCGGATCGAATACCCGGGTAGCGGAACAGGTCCCACGTGCCGCCGGTGGCCGCACGCGCCTCCAGGATGGTGTAGTCGCGGCCGGGGTGCTCGCGCTGCAGATAGTAGGCGGCGCCGATACCGGAGATGCCTGCGCCGACGATCAGCACGTCAACTGTGTCCATCAGCCGATGGTGCCGACCACAGCACCGCCCACGATAGGGCGAAATGCCCCAACAACGCGCCGACGCTGGTGCCATGTGCACTCGCTGGCCTACGGTGTGGTCATGAACCCGGCGGGACCGTCGCCCGCAGTGCGGGAACTGATCCGACAATGCGCGCAGATCGTGGTCAACGCGCGCCCGGAATGGCTCGACGAGCTCGACACCACCATCTTGGCGGGCAGCCCGGCCATCGCCGCCGATCCCGAGCTCGCCGCTGCGGTGAGTCGCAGCAACCGCGCCAATCTGGTCTTCTGGGCGACGGCCAACATCCGGGATCCCGGTGGGCCGGTCCCGCCGAACACCGGTCCCGAACCGCTGAGCATCGCCCGCGAACTGGTGCGGCGCGGGGTCAATTCGCTGCCGATGGACGCCTATCGGATCGGCGAGGGGGTCGCCTGGCGGCGCTTGATGGATATCGCGTTCGAGCTGACCTCCGACCCTGCCGAACTCCGCGAACTGCTCCAGATCTGCTCGCGGTCGATCAGCGCCTTCGTCGAGGCCACCCTGGCCGGTATCACCGCCCAGATCGAGCTCGAGCGTGACGAACTCACCCATGGCACCCACGCCGAGCGACGGGAAACGGTCGCCCTGCTGCTGGAGGGCGCGCCCATCCCCCGGGACCGCGCCGAAGGACGCCTCGGTTACGCACTGACCGGCGCCCATACCGCGGCCGTGCTCTGGGTCGACGGAACCGACCACAATCTCACCGAACTCGATCGCGCGGCGGAGGCGATCGGCCGCGCAGCCGGGGCTCGGCCGCTGAGCGTGTTACCCAGTAGCGCGACGCGCTGGGTCTGGGTACCCGGTCAGGTGGACGCCGATGATCTGACCGGTTCGATCGGCGCGGTCAGGGTGGCGCTGGGCACCACCGGCGAGGGGGTCGAGGGCTTTCGCACCAGCCATTTCGAGGCCATCACCACCCAGCAGATGGTGGCGCGCCTGCATTCGGACCAGCAGGTTGCACGGTTCACCGATATCGAACTGGTCGCCCTGGTGACCGCCGACCCCGACCGCGCCGCCAGATTCGTCGAACGCGTCCTCGGCGATTTCGCCGATGCCCCTGCCGATGTGCACACCGCTGTGGGGGTGTTCATCGCCGCGCAGTGCAACGCGGCGCGCGCGGCCGCCCAGCTCTATACCCATCGCAACACCCTGCTGCGCCGACTGGCCCGCGCCGACGAACTGCTGCCCGCGCCGCTGTCGACGTGCAGTGTGGAGGTGGCTGTCGCCCTGGATGTCCTGCGCTGGACGGGTCAGTCCAGCAGCCCGTCCAGATAGCGCAACGCCCGGTCCTTGCTGAGTCCTTGGGCGCGCGCCACCGCGGCGAAGGCGTGTGCCGCGGCCGCCATGGCGTTGTCGGCCGGATCTACTCTGGCGACGAATGTGCCGAAGCGGCCGCGGGTTTCGAGTACGCCGGCCGATTCCAGCTCGCGGTAGGCGCGTGCCACGGTGTTGACCGCCAGGCCCAGCTGACCCGCCAGATCACGCACCGTGGGCAGGCGGGTACCCGCAGCCAGTCGTCCGTCGCGCACCCCGGCGATTATCTGGGTGCGCAGCTGATCGAACAGCGGCGCACCCGCATCGGCCTCCAGGTGTATCCAGTCCCCCAGACCTCCCACGAGTCCAGTATCACGCACACGCGCTAGTTTGGTGTGGTGCGAGTGACGTTGCTGAGCGGGGCCGGCATGTCCGCCGAGAGCGGTGTGCCGACGTTTCGCGATGTCGAGACCGGTTTGTGGGCCCACGTGGATCCCTACGAGATCTCCAGCAGCGACGGTTGGCAGCGCCATCCGGAACGGGTGTGGGCCTGGTATCTGTGGCGGCACTACATGATGAGCGCCGTCGAACCGAACGCTGGCCATCTGGCGGTTGCCGCCTGGGAGGACTACGCCGAAGTGCACGTGGTGACCCAGAACGTCGACAACCTGCACGAACGCGCGGGCAGCACCCGCGTCCACCATGTGCATGGCAGCCTGTTCGAATTCCGTTGCGATCGTTGCGGTACACCGTTCGCCGGCGAGCTGCCCGCCATGCCCGAACCCGTGGAGGTCGTCGAACCGCCGCGATGCGCGTGCGGCGGCCTGATCCGGCCCAACGTGGTGTGGTTCGGCGAGGGGCTGCCCGATGACGCGTGGGACAGCTCGGTGGAGGCGGTCGCCAAGGCCGATGTGGTGATCGTGGTCGGCACATCGTCGGTGGTCTACCCGGCCGCGGGGCTCCCGGAGGCCGCGGTGGCCAACGGGATTCCGGTCATCGAGGTCAACCCACAGCCGACTCCGCTGTCGGCCGCCTGCACCGCGGTGGTGCGGGAGACCTCGGCCACCGCGCTGCCGACCCTGCTGCAGCGCTTGCCCCAGCTGCTCTGACGCGGAGACTATCCGCGCACCGCCCGCCCGATCGCCAACTCCGATACCGGGACCGGGACCCAGGCCGGCAGACTCTGTTCACGTCGCGACCCGGCCACCGTGAACCCGGCGCCGGCGATGGTCGTCTCGGTGTTGCGGTGGGTGTGGCAGTTGCCGAGCAGTCGCGGCCAGATCGTGGCATCGGCGACCCGTTGCAGTGCGGCGCGCCAACCGGTGCCTGCGACATGTTCCAGATAGCGCAGCTCGCCGCCGGGCTTGAGGACCGAGAACAGTTGCCGCAGCACACCATCCGGGTCATCCACCGAACAGAGCACCAGCGAGCAGACCACGGCGTCGAACGGCTCGGCTGCCTCGAACTCCTCGATGGTGGCGGTGCTGACCGATACCGGAACCGGTGCGGTGGCAGCGGCTTGCCTGGCCACCTCGGCGAGCTTCCGCTCAGGTTCGAGCGCGACGACCTCGCTGACCGCACCCGGGTAGTGCACGAAGTTGGTGCCGGTTCCCGCTCCTACCTCGAGCACGCGGCCGCTCAACCCTGCCAGATTCTCCACGCGCAGCCGCCGCACCGACTCGGGTTCGTGCCCGCTCGTCACGAGCCATAACCGGGCGAAGAAGGGATTGTCGACCGGAGCAGTCATGACCTCAGCGTACCCAGCTTCGCGATGGTCTCCTCCGGGGTGGAATCGGCGCCGACGATGCCGTAGACGATGCGACCGCAGCAGACCGCACTGAGGACCCGGTCGGCGAACTCCTCGGCGTCGCCCCACGGCAGATACGGCTTGGCGATCAGCAGGGCGGCGACACCGTGCACCGCCGCCCACAGCTCCAGCGCCGCGGTGGTCGAATCCCCCTGCGGGTAGACACCTTCGGCGATCAACGCCTCGACGGAGGCCCGCATGTGCTGAAACGCCGAGCTGGCCAGCGTGACGTCGACGTCACTGCCCGGATTGCCCTCGCCCATGGTGGCGATGCGATAGAGCTCGGGGGTCCGCCTGGCGAACCGCACATAAGCCAGCCCCTGCGCCCGCAGCACCTCGATGGTCGAGGTCTGGTCGGCAGCGACGCGCTGCATCTCCTCGTCGAGTTTCTCGAAGTAGCGGGCGCACACGGCATCGAGCAGAGCATCCTTGTCGGCGAAATGCAGATAGATCGACGGCGGGGTGACACCGACCCGCTGTGCGACGGCCCGGATGGACACCGCCTTGGCGTGTCCGGTCTCCAGCAGCAACTCGGTGGCGGCGTCGAGGATCTCGTCGCGCAGCTGATCGCCAGACCCGCGCGCGGAGCGGCGTCGTCTCAGTCGGGGGGCGGACACGTTACCCAGTGTCCGTCACCGGCGCCGAAACCTTGCGGGCAGGCTCGGGCCCGCCGGATTCACTGATCCCGATCCGTTGGTGCAATCGCACCAACGGTCGCGGCGCCCACCAGTTCCAGCCACCGAGGACATGCATGAAGGCGGGCACCAGCACCATCCGCACCAGCGTCGCGTCCACCAGCACCGCCAAGGTCAGTCCCAACCCGAACATCCGCATGAACGAGACCTCGGCGGCGATCAGCGCGGCGAACGAGATCGACATGACCAGTGCGGCCGCCGTGATGACCCGTCCGGTGCGGGCGAGACCGAGCGCCACCGCCTCGTCGTTGTGGACCCGGGCAGAACCGCCGGTGGCACGCAGCGCCAGCCAGTTCTCCCGGATGCGAGCGAGCAGGAACACCTCGTAGTCCATGGACAACCCGAAGGCGATACAGAACAGCAGCACCGGCATGTTCGCCACCAGCGTGCCGGTCGGCGTCGTCCCGAGCGCCGAGAGATGCCCGTCCTGGAAGATCCAGACCAGCGCGCCGAATGCGGCGGTCAACGAAAGCACGTTCAGCACAATCGCTTTGACCGGGATCACCACACTGCCGGTCATCAGGAACAGCAATCCGAAGGTGATCACCGCGATCAGACCGAGCACCCAGGGCAACCGGTCTGTGATGGCGTCGACACTGTCCCGATTCACCTGGGCGGTGCCGGTGAGCTGCACCGGACGCTCCCCCGGTCCGACGACGGCATGCAGCGCGTCCAGTTGGCGTTCGGAGGCCTCGGAGAACAGCGGCGCGGTACTGGCCACGGTCAGGAAGGCACTGCCGTCGGCCAGGCCGGTGGCCGCCGCCGGCGGACCTGATGCGCGGCCGTCGACGAAGGTGCCCGTCGGGCTGGATACGGCGGCCACATCGGGCACCACGGACAGCGCGCTGGCGTATCTTTCGATCTCGGCGGGACCGAGGCCGTCCGCGTCGGGGATCACAACGGTGACGGCAGTCGCGGAGTTGTCGGCGAAGTCGGTGCGCAGTTGGTCGCCCACCTGATGCGCCGATGCCGAAGCCGGCAACACCCGGTCGTCCGGGAATCCCCATTTCACCCCGAGGAACGGCCCACCGAGCACCAGCAGCAGGATCACCAGCGCGAGACCGAGCGGGATCGCACGACGCATCACGCCATGGGTCCAGCGGTACCAGAACTGGTTCTGGATCGGTTTGGGGATGGTGCTGCGACGGAACACGTTCAGGGCATCCAGCCGGTCGCCGAGCAGCCAGATCGCGGCCGGTGTCACCACGATGGCAGCGAAGGCGGCGAAGGCCACGGTGGCCACCCCGGCGTAGGCGAAGGACGTGAGGAAGTACATCGGGAACAGCAGCATCGCGGCCATGGACAACGCGACCGTCGTGGCCGAGAACAGCACGGTGCGCCCGGCGGTGGTCATGGTGCGGGTCAGTGCCCGGTCGCTCGGAAGACCGTCGGCGCGCTCGTCGCGGTACCGGCTGATGATCAGCAGCGTGTAGTCGATGGCCAGCGCCAGCCCCATGGCGATGGACAGGTTCAGCGCGAAGATCGACACATCGGTGGCGAAGGTGATGAGTCGCAGCACCGACATCGACCCGACGATCGCGAACATCCCGACCAGCATGGGCAGCGCGGCGGCGACCAAGCCACCGAACACCCATACGAGGACCAGGAAGCTCAGTGGGATGGCGATGGCCTCCATCCGCAGCAAATCGCGTTCGGTCTGTGCGTTGATCTGCGCGTAGACCATCGCGCTGCCGCCGGTGCGGACGGTGACACCGGGCCGGTCGTGGCCGATATCGTCGGACAGCGCCGCCGCGTACTTCTGCGCGTCGTTCTCGCCGCCGGCGATGCCGGCGATGATCAGTCCCGCGGTCCTGTCCTTGCTGAGGAGTTCGGCGGCGGCACCCGGTGGAGCCGTCCATGCCGAGGTCACCTGCAGGACGTGTGGCGACCGGCTCAGTAGGTCGGTGATCTCGGCGGCGGCAGCGGTGGCCTCCGGGGCGAGTGCGCCCTGCGGTGAGGCGACGGTGACGAGCAGTTGCATATCGCTCTGACCGAACTTGTCCGCGAGCAGTGCGGACGCCTGTGACGATTCCGACGTCGGGTCCTGGAAGCCGCCGGCGGACAGGGTCGAGGCGACGGGGACACCGAAAAGGGCGGCGGCGGCGAGGAGAAGTCCCGCGAGTGCGAGCACCCGGCGTGGTGCCGCCATGGACAGCTGTGCGATCCGATTCAGCATGGCGCCCCCTCCGTTGGAATATCGCCGTTAAGTTAACAGCGATAAGTCAATGATCGCAATCCCCGACATTCGATCCGTCCACCCGGCACCTACCCATGTTCAGTCAGACGGCCCCCACGCCCCCTTCGGCGGCAGACAGGTAGTCGGCGCGGGCCCACGAGCTACCCCGATTCAGCCGGTTGTCGACCGCGCCAGGGCCCGGTCCACGGATCGGCCGGCGAACCACTCCAGTCTCATAGGTCTCAATAATCACTTCTGTCACAGCACCACAGCGGGCTCGCCCTACTCGTGAGTAAGAATTTGCTGAGACACCCTTCGAAACCGGTGGTCCCGGCAAACTTCCGAATTCGGGGTTTAGTCCGGCAGAACACCATCAACAAGCAGTTCAGGCACACTTTTGGCAGTGCGGAAAATGCATGTTTGAAACGCGCCAGCAGCGGCAACCTACCCACCGGTAAGAATTGCCACGAAATTGCGAGCGCGGCCTCAAAGAACCCTTAATGAGCGGTCATACGCTCAGTGTCATGTGGATCGACGACACCAGTGCCGATGTCATCAAGGTTGATTTCGACGCCCTGTACCACGGGGACGTCCTGGTCGAGGGTGACACCTCCGAGCAGTTCCCAGATCTCGCTGAAGCTGTCTGACACCAGCTGCTCGACAGCGGGGCCCTGACGCGGCCCACCCGGAGGCGTCAGGCTCTCCTCAAATTTCCGTGCGCTCACGATCTAGAGTCGCACTGCACCGCCCGATCGGCCCATAGTGGGTCCGGCCGGGCGGTGTTCTGTCTCTGCGGCCGACGTCCGCGGCGTGACGCCCGTTGACAAGAAAGACCGCCCGGTCGATCACCGCGACGCTGCGGTACCGACCGGGCGGTCTTCGTCTTGTGGTGGGCCGACGGCTACGCGGGGCCGTCCAGCTTGACCATGTCGCCGAGACGACCGGTGATGATGTCCTCGGCCTCGTCGACGATGCGGCTGATCAGCTCCGCACAGGTCGGGATGTCGTCGATCAGACCCATCACGGTGCCGACGGTCCAGATTCCGGCATCGATATCGCCGTCGTCGAACACCTTGCGGCCACGCACCCCGGCCACCAGATCCTTGACGTCCTCGAACTGACCACCGTCGGCGAGGATCTGCACCACCTCACGTGAGACCACGTTGGACGCCACCCGGGCGGTGTTGTGCAGGCTGCGGAAGATCAACTCGGTGCCGCGCTCGTTGCCGGCCACGATCGCATCCTTGACGTTCTGATGGATACAGGACTCGACCGTGCACATGAAGCGCGTGCCCATGTTGATTCCGTCAGCACCCAGCGCCAGGGCGGCCACCAGCCCGCGCGCGTCGGCGAAACCACCCGAGGCGATCATCGGGATCTCGATCTCCTTGGCCGCGGCCGGAATCAGCACCAGACCCGGGACGTCGTCCTCACCCGGGTGGCCGGCACATTCGAAACCGTCGATGCTGATGCCGTCCACACCGAGGGTCTGGGCCTTGACCGCATGCCGCACCGAGGTGCACTTGTGCAGCACCTTGATGCCGTTGTCATGGAACATCGGCAGGTGCGGTCCGGGGTTGGACCCCGCGGTCTCGACGATCTTGACGCCGGAGTCGACGATCACCTGTCGGTACTCGTCATACGGCGGCGGGTTGATCGACGGCAGGATCGTCAGGTTCACCCCGAACGGCTTGTCGGTCAGATCCCTGGTGCGGGCGATCTCGTTGGCCAGATCGGCCGGAGTCGGCTGGGTGAGCGCGGTGATGAAGCCCAGCCCGCCCGCGTTGGCCACGGCCGCTACCAGTTCCGCGCGACCGACCCACTGCATACCGCCCTGGGCGATCGGATGTTCGACACCGAAGGCCTCGGTGAACTTGGTAACCAAAGACATATCGGTTCCTTACTTACCGGGGGGCCATGCGGATGGCACCGTCGAGGCGGATGACCTCGCCGTTGAGCATCGGATTTTCCACGATGTGCACGGCGAGGGCGCCGTATTCGTCGGGATCGCCGAGGCGGGCCGGGTGCGGCACCTGCTGGCCGAGGGACTTCTGCGCCTCTTCGGGCAGCGAGCCCAGCAGCGGGGTCTTGAACAACCCGGGTGCGATGGTGTTGACGCGGATCAGGCTGCGCGACAGGTCACGTGCGATCGGCAGGGTCATGCCGACCACGCCGCCCTTGGAAGCCGAGTAGGCGGCCTGGCCGATCTGTCCGTCGAACGCGGCGACCGAGGCGGTGTTGATGATGACACCGCGCTCCTCGTTCTTGAGCGGCTCAGTCTTGGCGATCCGCTCGGCGGTCAGGCGCAGCACGTTGAACGTGCCGATCAGGTTGACCTCCACGACCTTGCGGAAACCGTCCAACGGGAACGGACCTTCCTTGCCGAGGGTCTTGATGGCGTTGCCGATACCGGCGCAGTTGACATTGATGCGCACCGGCCCCATCGACTCGGCCACATCGAGCGCCTTGCTGACGGCGTCCTCGTCGGTGACGTTGGCGGCGACGAACTTCGCGCGCTCACCGAGCGCGGCGACGGCTTCCTCACCCTTGAGGTCGATGACGACGACCGAGGCGCCGGCGTCGAGCAGCCGCTTGGTGGTGGCCAGTCCCAGGCCCGAGGCCCCTCCGGTGACGACCGCTACCGAATCCTTGATTTCCACGTTGCTGAATGTCCTTTCTGGATGATGGTTTTCGAGATGACCAGTGCTGGCGGAAGAGCCCTCAGGCCCAGTCCTTGAGGATGGTGTCGTTGTCGGCACCGATGACCGGCGGTGCGCTCGGCACATCCGGCGCCGTGCGCGAGAAGCGCGGCGCCGGCATCGGCTGCAGACCGTCGGCGGTTTCGTAGAAGGTGGAGCGGGCCGTCACGTGTGCCTCGTCGAGGACCTCGCCGAAGCTCAGCACCGGGGTCGCGCAGGCATCGGTGCCGGCGAAGATCGCGGCCCATTCGTCGCGGGTCTTGGTCTTGAACGTGGCGGTGAACACCGAGCGCAGCTCGTCCCAGCGGCTCATATCGTTCTGCCCCGGCAGCTCGGCGGCATCCAGGCCGAGACCGGTGAGCAGCTCGGCATAGAACTGCGGTTCGATGGCGCCGATCGAGAAGTACTTACCGTCGGCGGTCTCGTAGGTGTCGTAGTACGGGGCGCCGGTGTCGAGCATGTTGGTACCGCGTTCGTCGCTCCACATACCTTGGGCACGGAACGCCCACATCATCTGGATCAGCACCGAGGAACCGTCGATCATGGCGGCATCGACGGTCTGGCCCTTGCCCGAGGTCTGGCGCTCGAACAGTGCCGAGAGGATGCCGAGCAACAGGAACAGCGAGCCGCCGCCGAAATCGCCGGCCAGGTTCAGCGGCGGGACGGGGCGCTCACCCTTGCGGCCGATGGCGTGCAGCACACCGTTGAGCGAGATGTAGTTGATGTCGTGACCGGCCTGCAGTGCCCGCGGGCCGTCCTGGCCCCACCCCGTCATCCGTGCGTAGACCAGCTTCTCGTTGACCTTGGCGCAGTCCTGCGGCCCCAGCCCGAGGCGCTCGGTGACACCGGGCCGGAAGCCCTCGATCAGCACGTCGGCCTTGGCGACCAGATCGAGGACGAATTGGCGTCCCTCATCGGATTTCAGGTCTGCGGTGACCGAACGCCGGTTGCGCAGCATGGCGTCCTTGCCCGGACTGTTCTTCGACGAGGGACGGTCCACTCGCACCACCTCGGCGCCCAGATCACCGAGAATCATCGCCGCGTGCGGGCCCGGGCCGATACCGGCCAGCTCGACGACTCGCAAACCCTGTAATGGTCCTGCCATGGCTACCGTCCTCCGCAGTTTCAAATCCTGATTAGTTGACCGCCGACATAGCTTACTTGTATAACCAAGTCGACCGGCTTCGGGCCACCCGCCCGCCGAACGTGAAGGTAAGAGATGACCTACCGCAGCATCGATCAGCTCCCCGTACAGCTCGCCGACGGCGTGCTCTCGGTGACCTTGAATCGCCCCGACACGCTGAACTCGTTGACGGAGGACATGCTCAACGGCATCGCCGACACGCTCGAACAGGCCGCCACCGACCCTGCGGTCCGCGTCGTGAAGTTGTCCGGCGCGGGCCGCGGTTTCAGCTCGGGCGCCAGCATCGGCGCCGATGACGTCTCCGAGACCGACACCGACGGTCCCCGCCGCGCCCTCGACGGTGCCAACCGCGCGGTGCGGGCCATCGTCGCACTGCCCAAACCGGTGGTCTCGGTGGTACAGGGACCCGCCGCGGGCGTCGGGGTGTCGCTGGCCATCGCCTGCGACGTCGTCCTCGCCTCGGAGAAGGCGTTCTTCATGTTGGCCTTCACCAAGATCGGCCTGATGCCCGATGGTGGCGCCTCGGCCCTGGTGGCGGCGGCGGTCGGCCGGATCCGCGCGCAACGGATGGCGCTGCTCGCCGAGCGCATCACCGCCGCGCAGGCCTACGACTGGGGACTGGTGACCTCGGTGCATGCGCCCGAGGACCTCGATGACGCGGTGAACACGGTGCTCGCCACACTCTCCGGCGGGCCCGCGGTGGCGCTGCGTAAGACCAAGCAGGCCATCAACGAGGCGACGCTGACCGAGCTGGAGGCGGCCATCGAACGCGAGCGGGAGGGTCAGTTGACCCTGCTGGCCGCCAAGGACTTCGTGGAGGGTGCCAAGGCCTTCCAGCAGGGCAGGAAACCCGCCTTCGGCGATAGTTAAATCAGTGGACTGAGCGTCGGCACTGCGCCACCATCGTCGGCGTGAGTACGCACGTGGACGCCCGTGGCTGGCGGGTACTCGCACCCTTCGAGAACCGTGATTACCGGTTGCTGATCGCCGCCGTGGCGTGCTCGATCTTCGCCACCGGTATGTGGACCGTCGTGATGGCGCTCCAGGTCATCGCGATCAGCAACGACCCCGCGGCGCTGTCCCTGGTGGCGAGCTGCCTGGCCATCGGCCTGGTGGCATTCGTCCTGGTCGGCGGTATCGCTGCCGACCGATTTCCCCAGCGCGCCATCATCATCGTGGTGGAGACGGTCAACACCACGGCGGTGACGGCCGTGGCCGTGCTCGGCCTGCTGGACGAGCTTGCCCTGTGGCACATGGCCGTCGCGGCCGCGGCGCTCGGCGTCGGGGCGGCATTCTTCTTCCCCGCCTACAGCGCCATCCTGCCGAGGCTGTTACCGGCCGAACAACTGCTGGCCGCCAACGGGATCGAGGGCGTCCTGCGCCCGACACTGCAACAGGCGATCGGTCCCGCGGTCGCCGGTGTGCTGATCGGCGCCACCTTCCCCACGGTCGGTGCCGTCGTCTGCGCGGCGCTCTTCGGTCTCGGCCTGTGCCTGCTGATCGCCACCCGTCCGGTCGCGCAACCCGGTGAGGCCACCCGGGCGAAGACACATGTGCTCGCCGATCTGGGCGAGGGATTCCGCTTCATGGTGCGCACACCGTGGCTGCTGGCGACCCTGTTGTTCGCCAGCGGTTTCATCCTGTTGATCATGGGACCGATCGAGGTTCTGCTGCCGTTCATCACCAACGCGCGTTTCGAGCATGGCGAGCGCATCTTCGGATTCGTGCTGGCCGCATTCGGGCTCGGCAGCGCGATCGGTGCACTCGCGGTCTCCTCGCGCACACTGCCCCGCCGCTATCTGACAGTGATGATGGCGGCCTGGACGGTGGGCAACATCCCGATCATCGTCATCGGCTACACCACATCGTTTGTTTGGATGGCGGCGGCGTCCTTCGTCGTCGGGGCGACAAGCGGTGCGGCGATGGTCATCTGGGGCACGCTCCTGCAACGCCGAGTTCCGCCGTCGATGCTCGGCCGGGTGTCCAGCCTGGACTTCTTCGTATCGCTGGTGTTCATGCCGGTATCGATGGCCGTGGTGGGCCCGCTGTCCAAGGTGATCGCCGTCGAGACCATCTTCCTGGCGGCCGGGGTGGGCCCGGTACTACTGGGCGGTGCGGCGTATCTGATGGCCCGGATGTCGCGCGATGAGATCGAGCATCCGCTCGACAGCTGAGATCAGACCCCGAAGATGGGCGGCAATGCCAGCACCATCACCAGACCCCAGAAAAAGTGCACGAGCATGGGGGCCAGCACCCCGCCGGTGGCCCGACGCAGAACCGCGCAGACGGTGCCCAGAACGATCGCGGCGAAACCGAGCATCGGATTGCCGGTGGTGGCTGCGGTGGCGATCACGTACAACACCGTCGAGGTGAGCACCGGGCGATGCCGCAGCAGGGCCGTGTACAGCGATCCGCGGAAGAACATCTCCTCGGCGAGTCCGTTGATCACCGTGATGAACACGATCAGGTACAGCGGCCCGGATTTCGAGTACTCCAACACATCGCGGATGTAGTCGTCGACGCCGGGGATCTCGCGCGCCACCAAGCCACCGAGCACGAACACCGCACTCAGCCCGAGCCCGATCGCCGTCCCGGTGATGACGGGCCGGCGCATCCGCCCGCGGAAGTCGACCCGGCCCATGTGCAACGGTCCGGAGAGATACGCGCCGACGGCCCATACCCCGGCCAGCGCGAGTGTCAGCCAGACGAACGTGTCGTCCCCGGGCGGCCGGCTCAGCGAGTAACCGAGCAACGCGGCACCCACCAGCAGCACCGCGCCGACCACGAACTTGCGGCGGCCGACCACGGCGGCCGGTTCGGCCGACGGCGGCGCCTTCCGACCGGCGATGCGCCGAAGCTCACCGGTCCACTTGGTCCGGTTGGTCACGGCGGGCTCACCTCGGATCCACCTTGGCCGCGATATCGGCGAGGACCTCCAGACCCGTGCGCACCGTCGCCCGCGCCGGACCCGGCAGCGGTGCCAGGACACCCAGCATCGGCCGCACGATCGACGGTGTCAGGTCGCGGATGCGCGCCGAATCGCCGCCCGCCCAGTCCGGATCGGTGTCGGCAAGATGATGCGGGTCGGCCAGATCGTTGACCGGGCGACGACGATGCCGGGCCAGCGAACGGCGGATCGACTCGTCCACGCCGAGCAGACCACCATCGGGGTCGGGTACCCGGTCGCGCAGGCCCGTGTCGGTGGCGACCATCGGGTAGTCGAGGGACGCGGTGAGATCCGCGGTCAGGCTGCCAGGCACTGGCAACGCCAGCGCGGACACCTTGGAGGCGAGCACGGTCGGCACCGGCCCCACCGGGATCTCGACCCGGAGATTGCCGGCCAGCCGGGCATAGCTGGCGAGCAGGTCGCGGTAGGTGGTGGACTCCGGGCCGTAGATGTCATACGAGCCGGCAGGTACGCGCTCCGGATCGGCCGCGGCGACCAGATAGTGCAGGACATCGCGGATGGAGATCGGATCGATGGGATTGTGCATCCAGCTCGGGATCGGCAGGACCGGGAAGCGGTCGCCGACGTAGCGCAGGATCTCGAACGAGGTCGACCCGGCACCGAAGATCAGTGCCGCGCCCAGCCAGACCAGTTCCGCGCCACCGGGTTCGGTCAGCGCCTCGGCGACCTCGGCGCGGCCGGCCAGGTGATCGGAGAGTTCCTCGTCACCGGGGACGAATCCGCCCAGATAGACGATGCGGCCCACGCCGGTGGCCTTGGCGGCCTTCGCGACGTTGGCCGCGGCGCGGTTGTCGACCTCCCGGAAGCCGGGATCCCCGATACCGTGCACCAGGTAGTACACCGTGTCGATCTGCCCGGCATCGGCGAATGCCTTTGTCGCCGAGTCCTTCTCGCGTGCATCCAACTGCACGACGGACACCTCGTCGAACCAGCCGTAGGCGCGCAGACGTTCGGGCTTGCGGCTGGTCACCACCACCTGATGGCCCGCATCGAGCAGTTCGCCGACCAGTCGGGAGCCGATGTAGCCCGTCGCACCGGTCATCAAGATCCGCATACGCCCCAACGTACCCAGGCCGCGCCGAACTTAAGCCCCGCTAGCGGTGGAGCTCGATCAGGCCCTGGTAGACCTGCGCGTTCAGCTGGTTACCGGCCTTTTCCTCGGCGCTGAGTTCGCGGCGGACCTTGCCGGGAACACCGGCCACCAGGGATCCCGGTGGCACGACCGTCCCCTGGGGCACCACCGCACCGGCCCCGACGAGCGAACCGGCGCCGATGACGGCCCCGTTCAGCACGATCGCCCCCATCCCGATCAGGCAGTCGTCCTCGACGGTGCAGCCGTGTAGCACCGCGTTGTGGCCGACACTCACCCCGGACCCCACCCGCACCGGGAAACCCGGGTCGACATGCACGGTGACGCCGTCCTGCAGGTTGGAGCCGAAACCGATCTCGATGGGCTCGAACTCCGCCCGCAGGGTGGCGCTGTACCAGACGCTGGCCTTCGCGGCCAAGGTGACCTGTCCGATCACGGTGGCGTTGGGGGCCACCCAGGATTCGGCGTGCAACTGCGGGGCGTGGCCCTGGATGGGGATGATCAGCGGTTCAGCCATGGCCGTCATGGTAAACGGACCGCGGCCGGCTCCCCTGGTACGCCTTGCGGTAACTCGACGGCGACATCCCCACACCACGACGCAGCTGGTGGCGCAGGTTTCCGCCGGAGCCCAGGCCGGCGCGGCGGGCCACCTCGTCGATGGTCAGGTCCTGCGATTCGAGCAGTCCCCTGGCATGGTCGAGGCGCCGATTGCGCACCCAACTCGCCGGTGCCTCACCGGTTTCGGCACGGAAGCGGCGATTGAACGTGCGCGGACTCATATGCGCGTGCCGCGCCAACCGGTGCACGGTCAGCTCCTGGTCCAGATGATCGAGCGCCCATTGCCGGGTCGCCGCCGTCGAGGCGTGATCGGGCACCGGAACCTGCCGATCGATGAACTGCGCCTGGCCGCCCTCGCGCCACGGCGGCACCACACAATGCCGCGCCACGTCGTTGGCCACCTGGACACCGTGATCGGATCGAATGATGTGCAGGCACAGGTCTATTCCGGCGGCCAGCCCGGCCGAGGTGAGCACGTTGCCGTCGTCGACGAACAACACGTTCTCGTCCACCCGCACCGCCGGGTACAGCGCCCGCAGGTCGTCGGCATACCGCCAGTGGGTGGTGGCCGGCCGACCGTCCAGCATGCCCGCGGCCGCGAGCACGAACGCCCCGGTGCAGATCGAGACCAACCTGGCGCCCGGCCGGATTCCGGCCAAGACCGCGCGCACGGCCGGCTCCACGGTGCCGTCGACGCGGGCCGGCCGATAGCGGGTCCCGGGGACGACGACGGTATCGGCATCGGCCAGGGCCTCGGGTCCGGCCGCGGGCAGCAGGGCGAACCCGTTGGTCGAGGGCACCGGGCCCGGTGTGACCGCGCAGGTGAGCACCTCGTACAGCGGATCACCGGCGTCGTCGGTGGCGCTGCCGAACAGCGTCGGGGCGATGGTGGCGTCGAAACCGACCACCGGCGGCAACAACAACACGGCGACGCGGTGCACGGCGTCCAGTTTGGCACGTTTTCGACGAGTGCTGTCATTTATGCCACTGGTCGCCACCCTCGTCGTCGGTGACAGTCATGGCATGACAGTTCTGCGCGCGCCCGGCCGGGTGCATTGGGCCTGGGTGATCGCCGGCGTCAGCTTCGTCGCGCTGCTGGGTGCCGCGGCGTTCCGGTCGGTCCCCGGCGTGTTCATGGTGCCGCTGCACGACGAGTTCGGCTGGAGCCACGGCACCATCGGGCTGGCGATGTCGGTCAACATGACGCTGTTCGGCGTCACCGCGCCCTTCGCCGCCGCATTGATGGACCGCCTCGGTATCCGCCCGGTGCTGGCGGGTGCGCTGGCCCTGATCGCGGCCGGATCGGCACTGAGCATCGTGATGACCACCGGCTGGCAACTGGTCCTGCTGTGGGGCGTGCTGGTCGGCATCGGCACGGGCGCGATCTCGATGGGCTTCGTGGCCACCGTCGCCACCCGGTGGTTCGAGGCCCGCCGCGGTCTGGTCACCGGGGTCCTGACCGCCGCGAGCGCCACCGGACAGCTCATCTTCCTGCCGGCGGTGGCGCAGGTGACCACGACGCACGGCTGGCGATGGGCAGCGCTGATCGTCGCCGTGGCGGCGCTGGCGGTGGTCCCGCTGGTGGCGGTGTTCATGCGCAACCGTCCAGCGGACATCGGCCTGACCGCGTACGGGGCGACCACCGACGAACCCGCCGCGGTCGCAGGCGGATCGTTCGGCGCCGCCTTCGAGGGCCTGCGCATCGGACTGCGTTCGCGGGCGTTCTGGCTGCTGGCCGGCAGCTTCGCCATCTGCGGGATGACCACCAACGGGCTGATCGGCACGCACTTCATCCCGGCCGCACACGACCACGGGATGCCGACGACGCTGGCCGCGGGATTGCTGGCGACCATCGGCGTGCTCGACGTGGTCGGGACCATCTTCTCGGGGTGGCTGACCGACCGGGTTGACCCGCGCATCCTGCTGTGCGTCTACTACGCGGGACGGGGCCTGTCGCTGGTGCTGTTGCCGTCGCTGCTCTCACCGCACGCCGAGCCGAGCACGTGGGTTTTCGTCATCTTCTATGGGTTGGACTGGGTGGCGACCGTGCCGCCGACGATCGTGCTGTGCCGGGAGTTCTTCGGCGTCCGCGCGCCGATCGTGTTCGGCTGGGTGTTCGCGGCGCATCAGCTCGGTGCCGCCGCAGCCGCAGCGGGCGCGGGGTGGATCCGCGATCTCCAGGGCCAGTATGACCTGGCGTTTTACCTGGCCGCCGGGCTGTGTCTGGCTGCGGCGCTGCTGTGCGCGGCAGTGCGCCGCCCGGCCCCGTGACGGCTCTGCATTTGGCCTCACCGGGGCCGCCGCATACGATTCAACCGGCGCTGCGGGGACGCCATAGCTCGTCAACATCAGTTAGCTGACGGTGGGCAACGCTGGAGATCTCAGAGTTTCCGCTGCTGCGCGCCGACCAACCCAGGGACACAGACACCCTGTCTTGAGCGGAGGAAAATACGTGCACGCTCGCACCGGAAAGCTCTTCGGCGTCGCCGTCGCATCGGCGGCCATCGTCTTCGCGGGAACCGCGGTCACGGCGCAGGCCGAAGAACCCACCACCCCGAACATGGTGATCCCGGAGCCCAAGGGACCGGGCTGCGAGGCCGTCAAGTCGGTGGCATCCGGCCCCGGATCGCTGGCCGTGCTGTCCAAGGCGCAGTCCTCGACCGCGCTGGCCAGCATCCCGGAGATCTCGACCTTCAGCGAGCTGGTGTCCGGACAGTTGAACCCGGCCGTGAATGTGGCCGCCGTCCTCGACAACGGCCCCTACATCGTGTTCGCACCCAGTAACGAGGCTTTCGCCAAGCTCACCCCCGAGCAGCTCGAGACGCTCAAGACCGACCCGGTCGCCGCGACCGCGACCGTCTACTACCACATGGCGCTGGGCATCCTGACCCCCAACGACATCGAGGGCATCATCTACACCCAGCAGGGCAAGCCGGTGACCGTCAAGGGCGATGAGAACAACCTGACCGTCAACGAGCAGGCCAAGGTCACCTGCGGCGGGATCGGTGCCGACCACATGCGGGTCTACATCATCGACACCGTGCTGGATCCGAACACAGCGCCGGCGAGCGTCACCCCGACGACCACCTCGGCCACCTCCACCAGTGAGACCACCCCGACGAGCACCTCGGCCGCCGAGCCCACCGCGTCGGCGACGCCGACCTCCGGTGCCGCCGAGACCCCGGTGACCGTCACGGTGACCCAGACCGCAGCCGGATAGGTCTTCCCTCTCCGTCAGAACGGCGCCCGCTGAAAAGTCGGGCGCCGTTTCTGCATGCGCGCAGTCGCTCGGCCCTCGCCGGTCGTGCGGCGGAAACCAGGTAGGGAAAAGCGCCGTGGGAGCTACCCGGCTTCAACGGCCACAGCGGCCGCCGCCCAGCGGCTGAAACCAGGTAGCCGCACACACGAAAAACGGCGCCCGCCGGCAAGGACGGGCGCCGTTGTCGTTGTCGACTGTTACAGACCCAGGTCGCGGCCGATGATCTCCTTCATGATCTCGGTGGTGCCACCGTAGATCGTCTGGATGCGCACATCGACGTAGTCCTTGGCCACCCGGTACTCGTTCATGTAGCCGTAGCCACCATGCAGCTGCAGGCACTGGTCGACGACCTTCTTGCCCAGCTCGGTGCACCACCACTTGGCCTTGGCGGCTTCCACCGCGGTCAGCTCACCGTCGACGACGGCCTGCAGGCAGCGATCGACGTACTGTTCGGCGATATCGAGTTCGGTCTCCAGCTCGGCCATCACGAAGCGGCTGTTCTGGAAGCTGCCGATCGGCTGTCCGAAGGCCTTGCGGTCCTTGACGTACTGCAGCGTCTCGTCGAAGGTGGCGCGCGCTCCGGCAACACCGGCGATGGCGATCGAAAGCCGCTCCGACGGCAGGTTCTCCATCAGATGGTAGAAGCCCCGCCCCTCCTTGCCGAGCAAGTTGGCCGCGGGGACGCGGACGTCCTCGAAGTTCAGCTCGGCGGTATCGGCGGCGTGCTGGCCCATCTTGTCCAGCTTGCGACCGCGGGTGAAGCCATCCATGTCCCGCTCGACGACCAGCAGCGAAAAGCCCTTGTGACCGGCTTCGGGATCGGTGCGCGCCACCACCACGACCAGGTCGGAATTGATACCGGCCGAGATGAAGGTCTTGGACCCGTTGACGATCCAGTCGTCACCGTCACGCACGGCGGTGGTGCGGATACCGGCCAGATCGCTGCCGGCGCCGGGCTCGCTCATGGCGATGGCGCCGATCAGCTCACCGCTGGCGAAGCCGGGCATCCAACGGTCCAGCTGCTCCTTGGTAGCCAGGTTCTTGAAGTACGGGCCGACGATGTCGTTCTGCAGGCTGATGCCCGGGCAGGCCAGTCCGAACTTGGCGAACTCCTCGACGATCACCGCGTTGAAGCGGAAATCGTCGACTCCCCCGCCGCCGTACTCCTCGGGCATGTTGAACCCGATGAGGCCATAATTACCTGCCGCCACATAGGCTTCGCGGTCGACCAGGCGGTTGGCCTCCCACTTCTCCACGTTCGGCAGACACTCCTTCTCCAGGAACTGCTTGGCGGTCTCGCGGAGTTGCTCGTGCTCGGTTTCGAAAACCAGTCTCTTCATAGTCTTTTGCCTAACGTCCTTACCTACTTGGCTTTCCAGACGGGCTCGCGCTTCTGCGCGAATGCCAACGGTCCCTCCATGGCGTCCTCGGTCTTGAGCAGCGTCGCGAACTCACCGAACGTCTGCTTCCAGAAGGGCTCGTCGGCGGCGACGACGCCGTCGATGGCCCCGTAGGACACCCGCTTGCTGGCCCGCACCGCCAGCGGCGCGTTGACCGCGATACGTTCGGCCAGTTCCAGTGCCGCGTCGACGACGGTGCCGTCGGGGACGACCTTGTTGATCAGGCCCCATTTGAGTGCGTCGGCCGAGGACAGCGGCTCGCCGGTGAACACCAGCTCAAGTGCCAGCTTCTGCGGTAGTTGCTGCACAATGCGGAAAACCCCGCCCGCGCCGGCGATCAGACCGCGCTTCACCTCGGGCAGACCGAATTTCGCGCGTTCCTCGGCAACCACCAGATCGCTGGCCAGGGCCAGCTCGGTGCCGCCGCCGAGGGCGGTGCCGTTGACCGCGGCGATCGTCGGCTTGTCGACGAAATGCCGTACGTAGCCGGCGAAGCCCCATTCCGGATGCTCCGGGTGAAAGAGATTCTCCCCGCGCGAGATCGCTTTCAGATCCGCTCCGGCGCAGAAGGACTTGTCGCCCGAGCCAGTCAGCACGATGGCCCGCACATCCGGGTCCTCCTGGGCCGCCTGCAGGGCGTCGCCGACCGCGGTCGACACCGACGCGTTGACCGCATTGCGGGCGTCGGGTCGGTTGATCGTGATGATCAGGACATTGCCGCGCTTCTCTGTCAGCGCCCCCGGGGCGCTGCCCGGCTGCTCGTCGCTCACAACAGCTCCAGGATGGTCGCGTTGGCCTGGCCGCCACCCTCGCACATGGTCTGCAGGCCGTACTGAATGTTGTTGTCCCGCATGTGATAGAGCAGCGTGGTCAGGATGCGGGCGCCGGAGCCGCCGAGCGGGTGGCCCAGCGCGATGGCACCGCCGTTGGGGTTGAGCTTGTTCTCGTCGGCGCCGATATCCTTCAGCCACGCCATGGGCACCGGGGCGAATGCCTCGTTGACCTCGAACGCACCGATCTGGTCGACGCTCAGACCCGACTTGGCCAGCGCCTTCTGGGTGGCAGGGATCGGCGCGGTCAGCATGATGACCGGGTCAGCGCCGGCCAGCACCGCGGTGTGCACCTTGGCAAGCGGCTTGAGTCCGAGGTCCTTGGCCTTCTCCGCCGACATGACCAGCAGCGCGGCCGAGCCGTCGGAGATCTGGCTGGAGTTACCGGCGTGGATGACGCCGTCCTCGCGGAAGGCCGGCTTGATCTTGGCCATGGACTCGACGGTGCCACCGCGACGGATGCCGCCGTCTTCGAGGACGACGGTGTCGTTGCCATCGGCGTCCTTGGTCGTGATGCCGACGATCTGGTCCTTGAAGGCGCCGGAATCCTGTGCAGCGGCTGCCTTTTCATGCGAGCGCAGCGAGAACTCGTCGAGCTGGGTGCGCGAGAAGCCCCACTGCTCGGCGATCATCTCGGCGCCGACACCCTGGTTGGGGGTCTGGTCGTAGCGCGCCCGGAAGGCGTCCGGGTAGGGGTGTCCGCCGTTGGCCAGCGAGGAACCCATGGGGGTGCGCGACATCGACTCGACGCCACCGGCGACCACGACGTCGTAATGTCCGGCGATGACGCCGGCAACGGCGAAGTGCAGCGACTGCTGGCTGGAGCCGCACTGGCGGTCCACGGTCACACCGGGCACGGTCTCGGGCCAGCCCGCGGAAAGCACCGCGGTGCGCGCGATATCCAGGGCCTGCTCACCGGCCTGCATGACGCAGCCCCAGATGACATCGTCGACCAGGGCCGGATCGACTCCGGCACGCTCGACCAGACCGTTGAGAACCTGCGCCGACAGATCCGCGGCGTGCACACCGGACAGGGCGCCGTTGCGCTTCCCGACTGGTGACCGAACCGCTTCGACGATGACCGCTTCAGCCATGAACTTCTCCTTCGAAGGTTGTAGGCGCTATATATAGGTGAAGGTAGAGCAGAAGGTTTACTAGGTCAACCTACTGGTTGGTAGACGATCGGTGAACTCGGATACCGGCCCCGGGTGGATCGACATGGTTTACTGAGTTGAACACCTAAGACGCACGTTAGCCCAGAGGAGCCCACCGTGGCCGGCAGCACCCCGCTTTCACCGATGATCGGCCGCGACGCCGTGCCCTCGGTGGCCGGTGCGCCGATCCGCAGCCCGAAGACCGCCGAACTGGTCGCGGGCACGCTGCGGCGCATGGTGGTCGACGGCCAGCTCAAGGAGGGCGACTTCCTGCCCAACGAGGCCGAACTGATGGCACATTTCGGCGTCAGCCGGCCCACCTTGCGCGAGGCGGTGCGGGTGCTGGAGTCCGAACGCCTCGTGGAGGTGCGCCGCGGCTCTCGTACCGGCGCTCGGGTACGGGTGCCCGGTCCCGAGATCGTCGCACGGCCGGTGGGTCTTCTCCTGGAGCTGTCCGGTGCCACCATCGCCGACGTGATGACCGCCCGCGCCGGCATCGAGCCGATGGCGGTGCGCCTGCTCACCGAGTCCGGGAACACGGCGGCCTTCGACGAACTCGACACGATGATCGCCGAGCACTTTCCCGAGGGACGCGAGACGGGCCGCATGGCCGAGGCGACGGGCGATTTCCACCAGCGCATGGTGGAGCTCTCGGGCAACGCCACGCTGACGATCATGGCCGGGATGCTGCACGAGATCACGGTGCGGCACACCGCCTTCGCCATGAAGGAGAACCGCCCGCTGTCCAAGTCGGACTACGAGATGCTGATGCGCTCCTACAAGCGGTTGATGACATTGATGCGCTCGGGTGACGGCGGGGCCGCCGAGGCGCACTGGCGCAAACACCTGGACACCGCCCGCGAACTGCTGCTGAAGGGCATGGAGACCGTCAAGGTCCGCGATGTCATGGGATAGCCGTTCGGCGTTGACTCTGCGGCCAGGGCCTCAGCCACTCGCACTTTCGCGCCCCTGACGCAGAGTCGATGAGCTGACCACGTCGTACACCGGCACCGTGTCATCCCACGGCTGACGGGTCACCATATCGGCGACCTTGACGTGGCCGCGCTCGAATTCTCCGGTCGCGGCGTCGACGAGACGGTATTGCTGGGTCTGCCGGTGGATGGGCTGGGCGTCGAGCATCACGATGCGCACCTCGCCCGGCTCGAAATGACAGCGCGACTGCAGGGCCGCGACCAACTGTTCGTTGCTCATGTGGCCGTCACCGAAGTTCCACCCGATGGCGGTGGACACGATCCGCTCGCCGTCGGTCAGCGTGTAATCGTCCTCGTTGTGCCCGGCCATCGCCCGGTGGGCCAGAGTGAACAGGGCGCGGCCGTGGGTGTTGAAGGAGCGGAACGCGTACCCCATGTACATCGGGATCTGCGCGGCCTCCTTGCTGCCATAGAACTTCTCGAGCTGGGCGGCAGGCATGCTGGCGATCGCGACGATGCCCGCGGCGATCTTCGCGTCGGCCGAGGGTTTGATGCACCACAGCGAGGTGTCCCAGTTTCCGGCGTAGTAGCGCATGCCGGGCAGAAAGGACACCTTGCGCGGGAACAGGTTTCCCAGCACGACCGTGCCGGCGACGACCGCGAACAGCAGCAGAGGCCACGGGCTGTTCAGGTCGCCGAGCCCGATCGGCGCCTGGCCGACGAACAGCGTCAGCACGCTGAACATCATGAAGACGTTCCATTCCAGCGGCACACCCATCGGGATGGAACTCAGGATGCCGAAATGGAAGATCAACATGATCGCCGCGGCGATCGCCCCGGTCACACCACCGTGGCTGAAGAACAGCACCAGCGGGACCAGCCCCTCGACGGCGGTCGAGAAGTGTCCGATGAACCGGGATCGCCAGCCGGGCCGCAGGTCGTCAGGGAAGTGTTCGAAGAACTTCCGCTTGATTGCCGGCGACCGGAAGATCGGGTTGTTGCTCATCATGGTGGAGATGACGAACGGGAAGTGCTTGTTGAGCTTGGATGTGGCCGCACCCAGCCAGATGACCAGGCACACCAGTTTCGCGGCGATGACGATGTCGGCGCCGCTGAACAGGAAGCAGAACGCCAGCGATCCGTACACCTCACCGCGGGCGGCCAGGAAGATCACCTTGTCGCGCAGTCCCGCCAGCGCAAGCAGGCCCAGGATCGTCGCGGTCTGCCAGACCGGCAGCACCCCGACCTCGGTCCCCAGTTCCGGGATGGGCCCGGTGCCTTGTGAGAAGAGGGCGACGACGAGCATGACCAGCAACGCGCCGTAGAGCACGACGTCCAGCACGGTCCGGCCGTCTCCTCGGGTCAGCGGGATCCGGTTGGGCCAGGGTGGCAGGCGAATGGTGCCGGGCCGCAACCAGTACAGGATCGATCCCATCGGCGGGAAGAAACGGTTGTTCAGCGGCCCGAATCCGCATCCGAAGCCGACGACTTCGAAGAGCATCGTGTAGAGGACGACCTTCTGGTACAGGATCGGCTCGGCGTACCAGGACGTGACGTCGGTGAATCCGCCGAGGCCGTCCGTGGTGGACAGCACCAGCACCCAGGCGACCAGGATGTAGGCGAGGATCTTCACGACGTAGAAGAGGTGCAGGGCCACCGGGGTGCCGAAGCCGACCTCGGCCCAGTGCCGCGCCATCGGGACGATCCGTTCGGCGCGGGTGCCCTTGCTCCACTCCTCGAAGTCGATCACCGGAGTGTTCTGCTTCAGGAATCCCATGCCGGTCAGATTAGAACGTGTTCTAGTGCGACCGCCAGCACTTCCGCGATCTCACCCGGTGCGCATCATCGGCGGATGCAGCAGCTGCAGGCCTCCCCGCCGGTACAGCTGGGCCGGTCTGCCGCCATCGCGGCCGGTGGTATGGCCGGTGGGCACCAGAAAGCCGTCGGCGCCGGTGACCTTGCGATGGAAGTTGCGACTGTCCAGCGTTGTCCCCCAGACGATCTCATAGACGCGACGGAGTTCCGCGACGGTGAATTCGCCGGCACAGAACGTGGTGGCCAGCGGGGTGTATTCCAGTTTGGCCCTTGCGCGTTCGACGCCATCGGCCAGGATCCGATCATGGTCGAACGCCAGGTCGGTCAACCCGTCCACTGGCAGCCATTGTGCACCGTCGGCGTCGCCGCCGGGGGTGGGCAGCGGAAGATCGGGCGCCAACCCGAGGTAGGCGACCGAAACCACCCGCATCCGCGGATCTCGTTGCGGTGCACCGTAACTACCGAGCTGCTCCAGGTGTAGCCGGTCGGTTGTCAGGCCGGTCTCCTCGGCCAGCTCGCGCCCCGCGGCCGCGTCCAGATCCTCGTCGGGGCGCACGAAACCGCCGGGCAATGCCCAGCGATCGCGAAACGGCTCCACGCCCCGGCGCACCATCAGCGCGCACAGCTCATCGGATCGGATGGTCAGCGTCACCAGATCGACGGCAACTGCCGCCCGCGGATGTTCACCGGAGTCGTAGGACACCCCCGCAGCCTAATCGTCATCTTGACGAAAAACGATGGTTCGTCTTATCGTCGAAATGACGATAATCAACGAGGAGGTGGCCCGATGGCCGTGATCACCCGATACCCACTGATCCGTCACCTGCGGGTGGCCCCGACCGCGCACATCCGCGCACTGCGGTCGGGCAAGATCAGCCACGACGGTGCCGGACTGGCGTTCTGGTTCCGTCCGCTCACCGCGGCGCTGTCGGAGATTCCGCTGGACGACCGCGAACTGCCATTGTTCTTCCACGCCCGCACCGCCGATTTCCAGGACGTCACCGTGCAGGCGACGGTCACCTACCGCATCGTCGATCCCGCGTTGGCCGCCGCCCGTATCGATTTCGCCATCGACGTCGACACCGGAGCGTGGCGGGCGGCACCGCTGGAGCAGGTGGCCGGCCTGTTGACCGAATCGGCACAGCAGCACGCGCTGGATCTGCTGGCACGTACCGCGCTGACCGATGCACTGGTAGACGGGATCAGCGCGGTCCGGGAGCGGATGAGCGGCGGACTGACCGCCGATCCGCGACTGGCCGAGACCGGCATCGCCGTGATCGGTGTGCGGGTGGTGGCCATCCGGCCCGAACCCGAGGTGGAGCGTGCGCTGCAGACGCCGACGCGCGAGAAGGTGCAGCAGGACGCCGACAAGGCAACCTTCGAGCGGCGCGCGCTGGCCGTGGAACGCGAGCGGGCCATCGGTGAGAACGAGTTGCAGACCAAGATCGAACTCGCCCGTCGCGAAGAGGAATTGGTGGCTCAGAACGGCGCCAACGACCGGCTGAAGACCCAGGAATCCTGGGCGGCCGATGCCATCGCCACCGAGGCCAAGGCGCGACGCGAGGTCGCACTGGCCGAGGCGCAGGCACAGGCCGCACGATTGGTCGGCGCGGCCGAAGCCGATGCCGAGGCGGCTCGGCTGGCGGCCTACCGCGACCTGGATGAGGCGACGCTGATCGGCTTGGCGGTCAAGGAGTTGGCGGCGAACCTGCCCAAGGTGGAGCACCTGGTGTTGACACCGGATCTGCTGGCGCCGGTGCTGGCGCGGCTGGGAGCGACAACGTGACTACCCTCCCCCCGCGGGCCGTCATCGTCCACCGCCGCACCGAATTGGACGACGCACTGGCCCGGCACGGAACGCACGGGCAGGCGGCCTACTTCCTGAGCAGCCGCGGCCAGGACATCGCCGAGCTGGAGCAACGGCACCGGCTGGTCCAGGACGCCCTGACCGCAGTCGGCGCCGCGGTGCCTGCGGAGTGGCGCCGGGGCCGGGTCGAGCGCGCGGACCTGTCCCGGTTCCTGTTCGAGCCCGAGGACGTGGTGGTCGTCGTCGGGCAGGACGGGCTGGTAGCCAACGTCGCGAAATACCTGCTCGGGCAACCCGTCATCGGCATCAACCCCGATCCAGACCGCAACGCAGGCGTGCTGGTGCACCACCCGCCCGCAGCGGCGGCCGGCCTGTTGCGGGACGCGGTGCACCCCGACGCCGACGCCGAGTTCCGGGCCATGGTGGCCGGCAGGACCGACGACGGTCAGCAGTTGACCGCACTCAACGAGATCTTCGTCGGGCATGCCGGCCACCAGACCGCCCGCTACACCCTGGGGCTGCCCGACGGCCGGGTCGAGCAGCAGGCGTCCTCGGGGGTGATCGTCTCCACCGGGACGGGGTCGACCGGGTGGTGCCGCTCGATCTGGCAGCAACAGGCGCGCATGGTCCGGCTGCCCGATCCGCAAGAAGCACGGCTGGCCTGGTTCGTCCGCGAGGCATGGCCATCACCTGCGACGGGAACGGCACTGGTCGAGGGTGAGTTGGCAGGTGCGGCAATGAGTCTGCGTGTCGAGTCCGACCGATTGGTCGCCTTCGGCGACGGCGTGGAGTCCGACGCGCTGAGCCTGTCCTGGGGTCAGCGGATCACCGTCGGGCTGGCGCAGCAGCGGTTGCGGTTGCTGCGCTGACCTCTCAGGGACCTCACCGAGAGGTGGTGCTCGGAGGACGGAAGAAGAGGATCAATTGCCCGATGCCGCCGGCCAACCCGAGCCCGGTCGCGATCGCCAGACCACCCCACCCCGACAGCCAACCGGCATCCGGGAACAGCAGGTGATCAAGGCTGTAGCGGCCGGGTCCGGTGCCGGCGATGGCCACTGCGGCGACCGCGAGCACCAGGTTGTACTCCCAACCTTCCTTGACGATGAAGAAGCCGTTGTGCCGGTGCACGGTCCAGGCCGCGACGAGCATCAGCGCGACGAACCCGGCGGCCGGGATCGGGGTCAACAGGCCCAGCGCCACGCCGAGGCCGGCAGCGATCTCGGTAGTGGCGGCCACCCGGGCGTGGAACAGACCGGGCTTCATGCCGATGCTGTCGAACCAGCCGGCCGTACCAGGGATCCGGCCGCCGCCGAAGAACTTGTTGTACCCGTGGGCGGCCATGGTCAGGCCGAGGACGAGCCGCAGGACGAGTAGCGCTGTGTCGGAAGCCACGTGACGGAATCTATGCCATCTGTCAGGTCGCCGCCCATCCCCGTCCACATTGCGGATCGCGGCGGCATCGAAGCCGGAGATCGATGCTCTACGAGCGGTGAAACGCGTAGTGTTCGGACGCATGAGTCCACGAGCGGGCCGATGAGAATGGACCTGCAATTCCAGTATCCGACCCGCCCGAGTTGTCCGCTGAGAACACTGATGTACGCGACCAGGCGCAGCATATCGCCGGGTCCCCGATGACCGATATCGTCCGGTCGGCACCGGAGATCGGCTACCTGAGCCCCCAGTCGTTTGCCGAACTCGGCATCTCGCAGACGGTCATCGCCGGTAACACGGTCTACGTTTCCGGTATCGCACCCCTGACACCCGAATTCGACGTGGTTGGTCCGGATCTCGCCGAGCAGCTGCGCTTCGTACTCGACGTGCTCGATCGCTCACTCGTCGCCGCGGGCACCGACCGGACCCGGCTGGTCGCCTGGACCATCTATGCCCGCGACCTGACTGCGCTGTCGGGATGCCTTCCCATACTGCGTGATTGGGTTGGAGAACACCGGCCCACCAGCACCTGGATCGGCGCGGCCGGGTTCATCCACCCCGCGCAGCTGATCGAATTGACCGCCACAGCCGTGACCTGAGGAGCCGCAGCCGCCCTCAGCGTGGGTGCGGCTCCACAAATCTAGGAGAAGGCGGATCCCAGCCGCTCCAGGTATTCGTCGACGTCCCCGACCGCCGACTCGGCGGCGAACACACTGATCGCGATGGTGTCGCCGACGCCGGTCACGCAGTGGGTCAGCCCGACCATCGGCGACAAGCCCGGGAATGCCGCCGCCATCCGCACCGGCCTACCGCCGAAGGCAAAATCCGCCGGGCCACAGTTGACACTGGAGACAACGGTGTTCCCGGTCACCGCAGCCGGGCGCACCGCCGGATCGAACTGGCTCACCCCCCACCGCAGCAGCGGGGCCGGGGTGGCCGCGAACGCACGATCGGCAGCGCGCATCGCCGGGTGCGCGGCGCGGGCGCGACGGTCGGCGAGCTCGGCGGCGATGGCCGCACGTCGTGGTGGGACAGCCAGATCCGGATGCAGGCCGACGCCGACCGTGCCGAAATGGTTGTAGGCGCGACGCGGGCCCGGTTTGGTCATCGTGACCTCGGCACCCAGGGCGGAGGTGTCCTCGCCCAGTGCGGACAACTGACCGGCCAGCGCCGCCGAGATGGCTGACAGCGCGGCGACCGTCACCGTCGCCCCCGCCAGGTCGGTGCGGTCGAACACCAGTGTGCGCATGCTGCGCAGGCCCGTCGGGAGAGCATTGGTGCGCAGCGGCGGCCGCGGCGCCGCCGGGGCGGGCACACGCCCCATCTCACCGTCGCGCAACAACTCTCGGTGTGACCTGGCCGCCTCGATGCTGCGCCACCCCAGCAGCGCCGGGTGACCGTGCCTGGGCCGGATCGGTTCCACGGCGGCCCGCCTGCCGAACATCACCGCAGCGGGTGCGCAGGTACGCCCGCCCCCGCCGAGGGCATGGGTGATCTGCAGTACCGCAACGGTTGCCGGTCCGGCAATCCCGGGAACATCGGTGACGTCGACGAAAAGATGGATACGCCATGGCAGCACCCGCGCGTCCAGTTGGTCGTCGACCAAAGCCACCACGGCCGACAGGCAGTCGGACCAGGCGCCGGATGGATGGGTGGTGATGTACTCACGCTCCACCGTGGCGGGCACCCAATCCGGGTAATGCCAACGGGATTCGTCGCGCACACGACGGGAGAGATCGGCAGACGTGCGCGCCGCGGCGATGAGCTCGGCGATGGCACCGTCGATATCGTCGGGCACACCGTCGAAGACATAGAGCAGGAACGTGTCGTTGGGAATCTTGGCCGACATCCAGAACATCTGGGCGTCGACCGCGGTCATCCTATCGGTGGCCACTTCCGATGAATTCCAGGATGTGTCGGGCGGTGGCATCGGGATGGTCGAGCTGCAGGAAATGCCCGCCGCCGCTGACCACCTGGGCGGCGCTTCCGGATGGCAGCACCCGTCGTACCCACTCGGTGTAATCGGCTGAGGCACAACCGTCATCGCTACCGTGCAGATACAACGTCGGCAGCACCGGCGCCTGCAGCCAGTGCCGCTGTAGTTCGGCGTAGCGGGCCGGTGGTCGCGAATTGCGGACCATCGCCCGGTAGTAGCCCAGCGCCGCCCGCCAATGGGCCGGCGCACCGATGGCGTGCAGGACCTGGCCGACATCCTCGGCACCGTCATATCCTGGAGACCAGTCGCGCCACAGTCGCGGAACCACCCGCTCGGCGACCCGCTCGGGCAGCCACGGTAATTGGAAGAACAGGATGTACCAGCTGCGGCGCAGCTGCCGGGGCAGGCGCGCCATCAGCCGGCCGGCATCGGCGAGGCCTGCGCGCGACCGGAATGCCGCCGACGGTGGTACCGACATGACGGTCGCCTTCACGAACGGACTGTCCGGCATGGCCGCCAACCCGGTGGCCGCCATCGCGCCCCAGTCGTGCCCGATGATGACATCGCGACCGGTCGGTCCGGCGGCGTCGAGTACCCGCAGCGCGTCATCCATCAACGCGCCGACGTGATAGCTGTCCAGCGCCGACAGCGAGGACGGTGCATAACCCCGCATGAACGGCGCAACGACCCGCCAGCCCGCATCGGCCAGTTGCGGCGCCACCTCGCGCCAGCCGTTGGCGGTGTCCGGGAAGCCGTGCAGGCAGAGCGCCACCGGCGCCTTTGCATCGGTCCAGTCACCCCAGGTCAGCGCGCGCAGCGTGACATCGTCGGTGACGATCTCCAGGGGACCCGCCACCACGTGCTAGACCGGATCGAAACCGGAGATGAGCCAGCGGTCGCCGTGCTTCTCCATGGTCACCCGCACGCTGGAGGCGGTATCGGTCGGGGCGTCACTGCCGACCACGACGGTCTGGTTGACGAAGACGATCACCACGGCCTTGTTCGGATCCGCCGACACCGAAGCGGCCGCGGGAACCGTCGCCACCGCCGAGATCTGCTTCTCCTTGGCACCGGGGATGACCACGTCGGTGGTCAGGTCGGTATAGGCCTGGGCGAAATCGCCGGTCAGCAGGGAGCGGGCATCGGTCAGTTGCTGCTCGACGGTGTCGGGCTGATACGACAGCAGCGCGACGGTGCTGTCCTTGGCCACCTGGACCGATTCGATCCGGGCCAGATCACCATCGCGCACCGAGTTGTCCTGCCACTTCAAGAATCCCGCGACCAGACCGAGGATCAGCGCCAGACCGGGCAGGATGCCGTAGGCGAGCACGCGTCCCCACCGGGTCCCCTGCGCGCCGGATGCGCCGGTGGATTCGTCAGCGGCTTCGGCGCTCTCGACGCCTTCAGCGCTCTCCGTGACATCGGCGTCCTCGGGCGACGCGACGGTCTCGTCGAGTTCGACGGCCGTGGACTCCACGTCCGGTGCATCGGATTCGGGCTTGTTCTCGGTCACGGCACGAACTCCACGTTGGACACCTTCACCTGGTCATCGCCGACGTCCTGCACGGTCACGCGCATCCGCCACAGTCGGGGTTGTTGTTCGGCAGCACCGGCATTGGAGGTCTGCACGGTCACCGCGACCAGCACGCGCGCCTCGGTGTCGGTGTCGGACTCCAGTCCGGCCTCGGTGACCGAACCCACCGACTTCGACTGTGCCTGCTTGACGACGTCGACGAACGGCGCGGCACGCTGCTCGAAATCGTCGTAGAAAGATCCGGTCGCCGAGTCGAGGATGCGCTGGACGTCGGCCTCGGCATGCTCCCAGTCGATGGTGGTCAGGTTGATCGCGCCCTGCCTGCCGACTTGCAGGAACAGCTCACGCTTGGCTTCGAGCTTCTGGGATTCGTAGGTCCGAAAACCCAGCCAGCCGACCAGGCCGGCAAGGGCGAGCACCACCACGAGTCCGAGGACGGTGGCCAACCGCAGATGTGATCCGCTGTCGGCCGTCGCGGCCTTCTCGGCCTCGTCGAAGTCTTCAGCACTCTCGGTTTCTTCGGAGACCTCCGAAGCCGCGCCCTCGTCGACACCGCCGGTCGCGTCCTGTGCGGACCCGGTCTCCTCGGCGTTGGCTGCGGTCTCTGCTGCGGACTCGCTCACCGCCCCGGTGGGGGTAGCAGCATCGTCTGCCATGTTTGCTCCTCGTTCGCGGTGCGGCCCAGATTGGACTGGGTGTACACCTTGCCGTCCGGTCCAACGTACGTGCCGCTTGCCGGATCATATTCGGCGGCCGCGACGGCAGGCGGTTCCGGTGCCGGGGCCGGTGCCGTTTCCGCCGGTTGCTGGCCCGGGCGCAGTTGGGGAACGGCCTGTCCGGACAGGGTGGCGTTCGGGTCGCCCTTCCAGTTGTTGCCGTCGTTGAGCGGGACGTAGGTCTGGTCACTCTCGCACATGGCCACCGTGGGCGCCCGCTTGCCCGGCACGGTGATACACGGCAGGTTGCGGGCACCGCGCACGTTGTTCGGCGAGTCCTGTGGGATGCGGCAGTACAGATCGCCCGCCGGCCGGTCGGGATAATCTTCCAGCGCCGCGACCCGCTGCTGCTGGGCAGGCAAGAAGCCGGTGGTACAGGCCGGCGGCAGGTTCAGGTTCAGGTTGAAGTTGAGGTACGCGCCCTTGTAGTCCTGCTTGGTGTTGCGGTTGGCGGTACCGGTGGCCTGGGTGGTCGCGGTGCCTTGCGGTAGCAGCACCAGCAGCTGTTCCAGCGCGGGCTGGTAGGCGATGGCCACCTCGTTGATGTTGACCAGGTTGGCCAGCACGATCGGCAGCGTCGGCTGCAGCCGGTCGAGGAGGGCACGCACCTCCTCGGCCGCGCCGGGCCCTTGCTGCAGGATCGACCGCACCGCGCCATCGTGATCGCGCAGCTCGGCGGTGACGGTCGCCAGGTTCGACGCCCACGCCCTGATCGAGCCCGCGGTATCGGTCTGGCTGTCCAGCACGGGCTTGGACTGATCGATCAGTGCGGTCAGCGGGTCCAGGTTGGCGCGCGCGTCGATGGCCAGCGCGGTGGAACCCTTCACCAGGCGGTTGAGATCCGGTCCCAGGCCACCGACGGCCAGATACGCCTCGTCGACGGCGGTGCGCAGGTTGTCGCCGGGGATTGCCTGCAACCCGCGGTTGGTGGCGTCGAGCAGGGTGTTGACGTCCATCGGCACCGTCGTGCGGTCCAGCGGGATGACATCCCCGTCCCGCAAGTCCGGCCCGTCGGAGGTGCGCGGCAGCAGTTCGACGAACAGTTCGCCGACGGCGGTCTGGCTGTGCACGGCCGCGTCCAGGTCCGCCGGGATGGCCACCCCGGACTCCAGGGACAGCACCGCCTCGACGGTGCCGCGTTCGGTCAGCCCCACCTTCTCGACCCGACCCACCTGCGAACCGCGGTAGGTGACATTGCTGCGCTCGTACAGGCCGCCGGTCTCGGGCAGCTCCAGGGTGACGCGGTAGTGCCCGGCGCCGAACAGCAGATTGGGCAGCCGCATGTAGCTGAACGTCATGATGCCGATCGCGACGATGGAGATGGCGATGAAGACCGCCACCTGAATCAGGATCCTCCTGGTCAGCACCATCTCATCGCCCCTGATCCCATCGGTACGGCGCCACAAGGGGATTCACCGCGGTGTACGGACTGGGCAACTGCCCGATCGTGCGGCCCCACTGCATCTCCAGCTCCGTCAGGTCGCCCTCCCACCGGGTCCCGGTGAACAGGCCCTGGTCCATCCGGCTCAGGGTCAGGTCGACGACCAGGGTGAGGTTGGCGTAGTCGCCCCGCATCCAGTTGGTGATCGTCTCCTTGGGGAACGGGTAGGTCGTCAGGAAGCTCAGTCCCCTGGTCAGCGCCGGACCGGCATTGGCCAGCGATTCCAGCGTGGGCCCAAGGGCTTTCAGCTCGGCGACGAGCGCGTCGCGGGTCTGGTTGGTCGAGTCTGCGGCCAGCGCGCTGAACCGGCCGAGCTGCACCAGCGCCTCGGCGAGCGTCTCGCGTTGATCCTTGAGCACCTCGACGGCCTCGGGCAGCGTCTGCAACGCCTTGTCCACCACCGGCTTCTGCTCGGCGACCTGACCGACCAGCGAGTTCAGGCTCTCGGCGGCGGCGATGATATCGCCCTTCTGGTCGTTGTTGTAGGCGATGAATCGGTCCAGCTGCTCGATCAGGCTGCGCAGATCGGCCTCGCGGCCGGTGAACGCCTGACTGAAGGCCGCGGTGATGTCCTGGACGTTGCCGAGCCCACCACCGTTGAGCAGCAACGAGATCGCTGCCAGCGTCTGCTCGGTGGTCGGGTAGGCACCACTGGACTCCAGCGGGATGACCGCCCCGGCCTGAAGGCGGCCCTGCGGATCGGGTGGAGCGGCGAGCTCGATGTGCTGCGATCCGAGCAGGCTGGTCTGGCCGAGCGTGGCGGTGGCGTTGGCGGGCAGCACCACATCACCGTTGAGGCTCATGGTGACCAGCGCATGCCAACCCTGTCGTTCGATACCGGTCACGTTGCCGACGGTCACATCCCCGACCCGCACCCGCGAGTTCGGCGAAAGGTGATCGATATCGGGCATCTCGGCCTGGATGGTGTACGAGCCCGGCCCGCGTCCTTCCACGCCGGGCAGGGCCACCGAATTCAGGCCCTTCCACTGGCATCCGGTGGCGGCGGCCGCGACGATCAGTAACGCGCCGAGTAGCTGCGTCCTCACAAGCCGTGTCCTCACGAGCCGGGTCCTCATGAGCCGGGTCCTGTCGGCACCATCAGTCCGGGCAGCCCGGCGGCCGGGTTGGTCGGCTGCGCGAGCTCGGCGGCCAGCGGCGGGCCGGGCACCGGCGCCGCCGGGCTGTTCGGATCCGCCGGCGCGGGCGGTGGCGGCGGACCGGCGGGCGGGATGTAGTCCGGACGCAGCCAATCCTCGCTCCAGGTCAGCTCATTGGGCCGCGCCGAGGCGGTGACACCGAGGTTCTGGCCGATCGGCAGGAAGTTGTACTGCCGGTTCTTGACGATCGGTGCCAGGTACTGCACGCAGAGCTTGGAGGACTGCTCGGCGTTGAGCCGCGAGGCAGCCTGTACCGCACCGCACAGGAAGCTGATCGGGTTGGCGAAGTTGTTGATCACCGGGACGCTGGACACCGCGCCCTGGGCGGGTTGGTAGATGTTGATGTAGTTCTGGAAGCTGGTCGGCGCGACGTGTAGGAACTGTTTGAGATCGGCCAGACTCTCGTTCAGCGCCGTGGTCACCCCGGCGAGCTTGTCGGATGTGGTGCCCAGGGTTTCGCGGTTGTCGGCGACGAAGTTCTGCACCAGGCCGACGGTCTCGGACAGGTCCTGGACCGCATTACCCACCTCGGTGGGATTGTCGGCCAGCGTGCCGGTCACCGAGGCCAGGTTCTGGTTGAGCGCGCGCATGACATCGGTGCTGTCCTGCAGGGCCGAGACCAGGATCGAAAGGTTCTTCACCGTGGCGAACACGTCGGTGCTGTGATCGCCGACCGCCGAGATCGCCTGGGACAGTTTGACCAGGGTGGCGCGGATATCGGCGCCCTGGCCGCGCAGGTTGTCCGCCGCGGTGTTGATGAACGCGCCCAGCTCGCTGACGCCGCCGGGTTCGGTGGGCTGCAGCGTCTCGGTGATGCGGTGCAGCTGCTCACGGACATCGTCGTATTCGACGGGCACCACGGTGCGGTCCTGGCCGATGACGGCGTTGTCCTGCAGGACCGGTCCCTCGGAGTAGGTCGGGGTCAGCTGAATGGCGCGTGAGGTCACCAGCATCGGCGACAGGATGGCCGCGTTGACGTTCTCGGGCACCTTGTGGCTGCCGTCGTACCAGAACGAGATCTTGACCCGCTCCGGTTCCGGCTCGATCTTCTCGATCCGGCCGACCGGGACACCGAGGATGACCACATCGTCACCGACGAAGATGCCGTTGCTGCTGTCGAAGTAGGCCACCACGTTGACGCGGTGCAGCGTCTCGGCGGTACGCACCACGAGATAGACGCCGGCGGCGAGGATCGCGACGAGCGCCAGCGCCAGCGTGACGCGGACCGCGTTGTGCCGGGACGGAGCCGAAGATGACGTCACTGGCCTGCTCCCGGTTGTGCGCCGGACCCGTGCGCGACGGGCTCGCCGGGTGCGGGTACGAGCACCGGCCCCGGTGGGGTCGGGGTGGAGGCGATGCCCGGCGGGGCGATCGCCGGCGGACCCGGTGGCGGGCCGCCGGGCGGCGGCGCCGGCAGCGGCTCGCGGTACGGATAGCAACCGGTGGGTCCGGGCAGCGGGATTCCCGGTGGGCCACAACCCTGATCGCCCGGGTTGCCGGTGATGGCGTCGGGCAGCGTCAGGCGCGGTTCACCGCCCTGTCCGGTGCGCGGGTACGGGTTCGGCATGGCCGGGGTGCCCGGCTGGCCGATCTGCGGGTCGGTGCGCTCCGACGGCAGCAGGACATTGGGGTCCAGGCCCAGGTCGGAGAACGCGGCGTCGATGAACGGCTGCACGAACTGGCCGGGCAGCAGGTTGGCCACATAGGACTTGAAGAACGGTCCGCCCGAGACGGATTCGCCGAGGGACATCGCGTAGTCACCGATCAGCTTCAGCGAGCGCTGCAACCGTTGCTTGCGGTTGTCCAGGATGGTCAGCACCCCGTTGAGCTTTTCCAGCGCCGGCTTCATGGTCTCGTCGTTCTCGGCGATGAAGCCCTGCAGCTGGCGGCTCAGTGCCGAGATGTTGCCCGAGATGGCGTCGAGGGCGGCCGTCTGGGTGCGCAGTTCGGCGAGCAGCGCGTTGCTGCTACGCACCAACGTCACGATCTGCTGACTGCGCTCGGCGAGCACGGTGGTGGCCTTGTTCGCATTGCCCAACAGGCTGCGCAACTCGGCGTCGCGTTCGTTGAGCGTCTCGGAGAACCGGGACACACCACTGATGGCGACGCGCAACTCCGGCGGGGTGTCGGCGAAGGTCTCCGAGAGCACCCGCAGTGAGTCCGAGAGCTGGTCGGTGTTCAGACCGCTGATGGTCGAGGCCAGATCGCCGAGTGCGTCGGGCAGTTGATAGGCCGGGGTGGTGCGGTCCATCGGGATGGTGCCGTCCTGCCAGCCATCCCCGCGCGGGGTCACCTCAAGGTATTTCGTGCCGAGCAGGCTCTTGGTCTTGACCGCGGCCTCGCTGCGATCACCGATGCGCACATCGTTGTCGATCTTGAACGTGACCAGCACCTGCTGGCCCTCCAGCTCGACGCCGGAGACCTGCCCGACCCGCATCCCGGAGACCTGCACGGTGGCACCCTCGCGAATTCCGCCGGCCTCGGCGAAATAGGCCGAGTAGTTGCGGCCACCATTGAGGAAGGGCAGCTTGTCGTAGTTCAGGGCACCGAGGATGAGCGCGGCCAGCACCGTCAAACCGATTGCGCCGACCACCAATTGGTTGCGCTCTGCGAATGATTTCATCGCGGCGTGCACCTCCCGGTGCTCTGCCCTGCCGCCTTCACATAGACCGGCTGACCACCCTTACCGTTGAGCTTGAGCACGATATCGCACAGGTAGAAGCTGAAGAAGTCGCCGTAGATGCCTTGGCGCGCCAACGCCTGATAGGCGTCGGGCAGGGTGTTGATCAGGTTGTCGAAATAGTCCGCGTCGGCGACGACTATTCCTGCCGCCCGGTCGGTTTCGGTGATGGTCTTGGCCAACGGCGGCCGGGCCTGCTCGAGCAGGTCGGCGATGCTGCCCGCCGCGGCGCTGACGTAGGCGACACCGTTGGCGATATCGGTGCGGCGCTGCGCGAGCCCGTCGACCAGCTGACTCAGTCCGTCGACACCCTTGGCGAATTGCTCGTTCTGGTCGCCCAGCGAGCCCATCACGGTGTTGAGGTTGACGATGACCTCTCCGATCAGTTGATCGCGGTCGGCCAAGGTGTTGGTCAGCGCGGCGGTCTGATTGAGAAACGATCCGATGGTGGCGCCCTGGCCCTGCAACGCGCTGATCAAAGTGCCCGACAACGCGTTGATCTGGTCGGGCTGAAGGGCTTTGAACAACGGCCGGAAACCGCCGATGAGCGCGTCGAGATCCAGCGCGGGCGCGGTGCGGGCCAGCGGGATCGTCGAACCGGGCTGCAGTCGCTCGGTATCGCCGGCGCCCTCCTGCAGACCGAGATAGCGCCCTCCGATCAGGTCGTCGTAGCGGATGACGGCGCGGGTGCCCTTGGTCAACACCACCGACGAGTCGGCGCTGAAGTTGACCAGCACGGTGCCGTCATCGCGGATGTGCATATCGCCGACCTTGCCGACCTCCACACCGGCAATGCGGACGAAGTCACCGGGCTCCATGCCGCTGACATTGGTGAATTCGGCCTTGTAACCCTGTTCGGTCTCCCCGAAGCGCAGCTGGGAGAAGATCGCGAACAGCCCGAAGACACCCAGCAGACACACTGCCAGGAAGATGGTGAGCCGCCAGATGGCGCCTCCCAAGTTGTCTTTCATGACTGACTAGGTCTCCTCTGATGTGGATCGGGGGTTCAGGACGGCGGGCCGGGTGCGGCCGGTACCGGTAGCGGCTGCGGGGGCAACGGCGTCGGCTGAACACCGGGATTGGTCACGATGAACGGTTCCGAGCCCGGCCGGGGGCCGGGGTCACGCGGTGCGCCCGGTGGCGGCGCGGGCGGCAGCCCCGGCCACAACGGGGTGCCGTCGGGGGCGTAGAGCTGTGCGCCGTAGGCCGGGGCACCCGGGTACGGGATCGGTCCGATTGCCGGGCCACCGAAGGTGTTCCGGATGCTCGGCGGTTCGGGAACCGCACGGGTGACGGGCAGCCAGTTTCCGTAGAACGGGAAGGAGATACCCGGGTTGGGCCGCCAGTCCAGACCGCTGCCGAAGCCGGTGTTGGTGACCAGCTGGCGCACCGGCCAGTTCTGATCGACGTTGGGCAGCGAGCCACACCCCGGCTTGCCGCCGGGTCCGCCCTTGGCGCCGACGATCGGAAGATGGCGCGGGTAGGCGTAGGGATCATCACCGAGCATCAGCGCGGTATCCAGGATGAACGACTTACCGTTACCGCCGGTGGCGTCGTAGCCACCGTGGTCGAGTAGGAACTTCGCACCGGTCAGCAGACAGGTGTAGGACGGGCTGTACTTGAACAGCAGGTCGGTCGTCGGCTGCAGGGTGTTGACGGCCTTGATCAGGTTCTGTTGATTCGGGGCCAGCAGTGCGATTCCGGTGTTGGACAACCCGGTGGTGGCCAACAGCAGGGCGTCGAGCTGACGGGAGTTCTCGCTGATGGTGACCGCGGTGGTGCTCGCGGCGTCCAGGGTGGCCAGGATGTCTTGTGCGGCATCACCATAGGCGGCGCTGAAGCCCTGCAGCGCCTGCCAGTCGGCCCGGATGGTGTCACTGCGGTCGTTGAGCGCTATCAGTACCTGGTTGGCATCGGTGGTGGCCCGGCCGATGACCTCACCGCGGCCGCGCACACCCTCGGCCAGCGCCGACAGCGCACTGTTGAGTTTGGCGGTGTCCACCTGGTCGAGCACGCCGACGAGGTTCTCGAAGACGGTGTTGACCTCGGTGGTGACGTTCTGCGACACCAGCACCTGACCGGCGCTCAGCCGTTCGGGTTTCGGATCGGCCGGATACACCAGGTCGACGAACTTGGCGCCGAAGATCGTGGTGGACCGGATCCTGGCTTCGACATTCGACGGGATGAAACGGATCTGGTCGGGATCGATATCCAGGCGCAGCTTCACCGGCGCTGCGCTCTCGGTGTCGCCGCCGCTGATGGCGGCGACCTTGCCGACCTGGACGCCGCGCAGCTTGACCTTGGCATTGGTTTCCATCACCAGACCCGAGCGATCCGAGGTCAGGGTCACCGGAACGGTGCTGCGCAGGCTTCCGGTGAACAGCGAGAAGGACAACCAGATGGCGGCGATGACGAACACCACCAGCATCAGCGTCCACCAGCCCGGCGCGATCCCTGAACTACGTTTCGTGGCTGCCATGGCTAACCCGCCAGGTTGAAGTTGCCGGATTGCCCGTACACGGCAAGGGAAATCATCACGACGACGAATGCGGAGATCACCAGCGAGGTGCGCACCGCTCGACCGACCGCCTCACCCACGCCGGCGGGCCCACCGCTGGCGGTGAAGCCGTAATAGGTGTGCACCAGCATGATCACGATGGCCATGGCGATCGACTGGACGAAGGACCAGATGAGGTCGATCGGGTTGAGGAAGGTGTCGAAATAGTGGTCGTAGACACCGCTGGACTGACCGTAGATCACCGTGGTGCCCAGCTTGGCCGCGTAGAAGGACATCAATACGCCGACGCAGTACAGCGGAATCACCACGATGACACCGGCGATGACGCGACTGGACGCCAGATAGGCGATGCTGCGGATGCCGATGACCTCCAGCGCGTCGATCTCTTCGTTGATGCGCATGGCGCCCAGCTGCGCGGTGGCGCCGGCACCGATGGTGGCCGACAGCGCGATCGCCGTGGTGGCCGGCGCGATGAGGCGGACGTTGAAGAACGCCGACGCGAACCCGGTCAGCGCCTCGACGCCGATCTCGGAGAACTGGTTGTAGCCCTGGACGGCGACCAGCGCTCCGGTACTGACGGTCAGGAAGCCGACGATCGCCACGGTGCCGCCGATGATCGCCAAAGCGCCGGTGCCGAGGCCCATCTGCGCGATGAGGCGGACGAGTTCCTTCGGGTAGCGGAGGAAGACGTCAGCGATCGAGACCAGCGTGCGACCGAAGAACTGGGTTTGCTCGCCGACCTGATTCCAGGAATCGACGACGCTGTTGACACTTCGCTTGACCCGCAGGCCCATTGTGGTGGTCACATCGTCGCCTTCACACCGACCGCGGTCGCGACCACGTTGATGGCGAACAGCGCCATGAACGTGAACACCACCGTCTCGTTCACCGCGTTACCGACGCCCGCCGGACCACCGCCGACCGAAATGCCCTTGTAGCAGGCGATGAGACCGGCCGTGAGACCGAACAGGGCCGCCTTGACCAACGCGACCAACACATCCGAGGGACCGGTGATCAGGGTCAGGCCCGCCACGAAAGCGCCCGGTGAGACGTGCTGGACGTACACGCAGAACAGGTAAGCGCCGGTGAGGCCCACCAGCACCACGGTCGCCGACAGTGCCAGCGACACCGTGGTGGCGGCCAGCACCCGTGGGATGACCAATGCCTGAATCGGATTCACACCCATCACGCGCAGCGCGTCGAGTTCCTCACGGATGGTGCGTGCTCCGAGGTCGGCGCACATGGCGGTGGCACCGGCCCCGGCGATGACCAAAACGGTGACGATGGGCCCGATCTGGGTGACGGTGCCCAGGGCCGCACCGGTCCCGGAGAAGTCGGCGGCGCCGAACTCGGTCAGCAGGATGTTGAAGGTGAAGGTGAGCAGAACCGTGTACGGGACGGTCAGCATCAGCGTCGGCAGCAACGAAACCCGTGCGACGAACCAGGACTGGAGGATGTACTCACGCCAGGCGAACGGCGGACGGAACATCAGGGTGAAAACGTCCAGCGTCATCGAGAAGAATCCGCCGAAGGAACGGACGGGTTTGGCGACGACGTTGGGAATGGCGTCCTGCGCAGCCATCAGCGGGTTGCCTTCACGCCGCACAACCTCCGCATGGCCATGAAATCCCTTCGACGATGCCCGCTGCCCGCGGGGCCGGCAGGTACCGGCCGGTCCGAACACGATATGACCACAGGCGTCGCTATGGATGCGGAAGAACGTACATAAGGATTTTCACAGTCACAACTGGCGTGTTCGCCGCCCCGCACCCCCGTCACGGCCCATCACCACCGGAAACGTACCCCGACACACCGAGCGCGCGCAGCGCGAAACCCTCGACACGCGCCCGCGCCACCGGGACCTGCTCGGCATCGAAAATCCTGGTCGAGGTGAGCTCCCGGCTGACCAGCGCCGCGATCGCGATCGCATCGTATTCCGGCTCGGCCAGCGGGAACGATCCGTCGGCCAGCCCGGCGGCCAGGATGTCGCTCAGCGAGGATTCCCGTCGCGAACGGGATCGTTCGCGCGCCTCGCGGTACCCCTTCGCCGAACGCATCTCGTCACAGTCGAGCACGGCCAGGTAACGGTGCAGGTCGGTATCCATCGCCAAGGTGAACATCTGGTCGAGCCAGGCCCGCAGCCGGTCCAGCGGCGCCGTGCCCGCTGCAGCGGCGATGGCGTCCAGCAGCACCGCCAGCCGTCCGGTGACATCGTCGAGCATCGCCAGGAACAACTCGTCCTTGGACTGGTAATGCCGATAGAAGGCGCGGCTGGACACCCCGGCGCGGGACAGGATGGCCGCCACGGGAATGGGACCGTCATGCGGTTCTGCCAGGCAGGCGAAGGTCGCCTCGACGATGGAGCCGCGCTCGGCGGCTCCGGGGTCGTTGGACAGCACGGTGGGGAGTCTAGAGACCGGCCGCCGCGGCCAACCGACCGGTCAGTAACGTGGCTCACAGATTCGCGGATCGGCGAGAGGAACCCCGTGAGCACTGTCGGCAGCACACCGCACACCGTGACCTTCCGCGGCGTCGACGGCCTGGCACTGGTGGCCGACGAGTGGAACCGCGCCGAGGTGTCCGACCAGGACGGACCCACCATCCTGTTGCTGCACGGCGGCGGTCAGAACCGGCATTCGTGGAAGAACACCGGCCAGATCCTGGCCGCCCGCGGCAAGCATGTGATCGCGATGGACAGCCGGGGCCACGGCGACAGCGAGTACTCCCCCACCGCCAACTACGCCGTCGAGACGCTGAGCGCCGACGTCCAGCAGGTGCTCCTGCAGATCGGCAGGCCCGTCGTGCTGATCGGCGCCAGCATGGGCGGGCTGACCGGCATTCTGGCCGCCCACGAGGCAGGCCCCGACGTCGTGACCAAGCTGGTGCTCGTCGATGTGGTGCCACGATTCGAAAAGGATGGCAGCGCGCGCATCCGCGATTTCATGTTCAACCACGTACACGGGTTCGATTCGCTGGAGCAGGCGGCCGACGCGGTCGCCGCCTACCTTCCGCACCGGCCGCGGCCGCGCAGCGTCGAGGGTTTGAAGAAGAACCTGCGCCTGCGCGACGGTCGCTGGTACTGGCACTGGGATCCGGCGTTTCTGACCAAACCCGGTGACGACCCCTTCGCCAGGGTGGACATGCTGGAACAAGCAGCCCAGAATCTGCGTGTGCCGATCCTGCTGATCCGGGGAAAGTTGTCCGATGTGGTGTCCACCGAGGGCGTCGAGAGCTTCCTGAAACAGGTGCCCGCCGCCGAGTTCGTCGAATTGTCCGATGCGGGGCACACCGCCGCCGGGGATGACAACGACGCCTTCACCGACGCCGTCGTCGCCTTCGTCGACAAGTGAGCGCCACGACCGCCGGCTCCGGCCGCTCGGGTTGCTCGGGGTTCAACTTCCTGGAGCAGCCCGCTCTGCCCGCGCCCCAGCTCACCGAGGACCAGGCCACCGAGCTGCTGGCCACGCATTACGCGCTGCGCAGGACGGTGCGATCGCTGGGCAGCCAACAGGACTGCAACTTCACCGTGATCGAGGAAGGCGTCCCGGTGGCGGTCCTCAAGATCGCCAACCCGGCCTTCACCGAATCCGAACTCGTCGCCCAGGACGTCGCCGCCGCGCTGATCGCGCACGCCGAGCCCGAGCTGCGGGTGGCGGTGCCCCTGGACACCACCGACGGCCAGAAGTTCGCGGTCGCCGCCCCCGGTTCGGGTGCGGGCCAGATCCGGCTGCTGCCCTACCTGTCGGGTGGGACCCTCAACGAGCGCGGCTATCTGTCGCCCGCTGTGGTGGCCGCCCTCGGCGATATCGCCGGACGGGTCAGCGCGGCGCTCGCCGAGTTCAGCCACCCCGGACTGGACCGGATCGTGCAGTGGGATCTGCGGTACGGCAACCGTGTGGTCGACGAGTTGATCACCCACGTCACCGACCGCCGCGACGAGGTCGCCGCGGCCGCACGCGCTGCCTGGGAGCGCATCTCGGCCGTTGCCGACGAGTTGCCGCAGCAGGCGGTGCATCTGGACCTCACCGACGCCAACGTGATCGTCGGCCCGTCGGGCGTTCCCGACGGTGTCATCGATTTCGGGGATCTCACCCGCAGCTGGGCGGTATCGGAGATCGCCATCACGTTGTCCTCGGTGCTCGGCCATCCCGGTGCCGATGCGACGTCGATCCTGCCCGGGGTCAAGGCCTTTCACGCGATCCGGCCACTACAGCCCGCCGAGGCGCGGGCGCTGTGGCCGCTGCTGGTGTTGCGCACCGCCGTACTCATCGTCAGCGGTGCCCAGCAGGGCGTCCTGGACCCGGACAACAGCTACATCACCGACCAGTCCGAGGACGAATGGCGGATGTTCGACACCGCGACATCGGTGCCCGCCGACGTCATGACGGCATTGATCCTCGGTGAGCTCGGGCTGGCCGAGCCGCCCGTACTGCCGGAGATCGACAACCGGCTGATCGCGGATCTGGACCCGGACACCGTGGTGACGCTGGACCTGTCGGACACCCTCGACGACGCGGACGAACTGGCCGCCGAGGCGGTGCGGGCGGGCAGCACACTGGTGTTCACGCGGTTCGGCAAGCCCCGGCTGGGCCTGGCCCCGCTGCTCTCGCCCGACAGCCCGCAGGTGGTCGAGACCGGTATCTCGCTGTGGTCGGCGACGACGACCCGGGTGCTCGCACCGTGGGACGGTGCGGTCGTCGACCGGACCGACGACCGGATCACGTTGCGCGGCATCGACTTCGAAATGACCCTGGTCGGGCTGGGCGCCGGCGCCGCACCCGGTCAGGTACGCGCCGGTGAGCACCTCGGGGTACTCGAGGCCGACCGCTGGACGCAGCTGGCGGTCCGTCCGGTGGGCGCGCCCGTCGCGCCGGCGTTCAGCACCGCCGAGCTGGCTCCGGGCTGGTTGGCGCTGTCCTGTGACCCCCGAACCGTTTTGGGGCTCGATCCCCTGCACGAGGCACCGCAGCGTGATCTGCTGGAACGACGTGACGACAGTTTCGCCTCGGTGCAGGAGCGCTACTACCGCAACCCGCCCCGGATCGAACGCGGCCACCGCCATTACCTGATGTCCACCGCGGGCCGGGTCTACCTGGACATGGTCAACAACGTCGCGGTGCTCGGGCACGCGCACCCCCGGGTCGCCGACGCCGCATCGCGGCAGCTGCGCAAGCTGAACACCAACTCCCGGTTCAACTACGAGGCCGTTGTCGAGTTCAGCGAGCGGATCGCGGCGACCCTGCCCGAGCAGTTGGACACCGTGTTTCTTGTCAACTCCGGTTCGGAGGCAAGCGATCTGGCGATCAGATTGGCGATGGCCGTGACCGGGCGCCGCGATGTGGTGGCGGTCCGCGAGGCCTATCACGGGTGGACCTACGCCACCGACGCGGTGTCGACCTCCACCGCGGACAACCCCAACGCGCTGTCCACCCGACCGGACTGGGTGCACACCGTCGAGTCGCCGAACAGCTTCCGCGGCAAGTACCGCGGTGGTGATGCCTACCGCTACGCCGAGGAAGCCGTGGCCCAGATCGAACAGATGACGGCCGCCGGGCGCCCGCCCGCGGGGTTCATCTGCGAACCGGTGTACGGCAATGCCGGCGGCATGGCGCTGCCCGACGGCTACCTCGAGCAGGTGTACGGCGCGGTGCGCGCGGCCGGCGGCGTCGCCATCGCCGACGAGGTGCAGGTCGGTTACGGCCGTCTCGGACAGTGGTTCTGGGGCTTCCCGCAACAGCAGGTCGTGCCCGATATCGTGTCGGTGGCCAAGGCGACCGGTAACGGCTATCCCCTGGGCGCGGTCATCACCACCCGCGCCATCGCCGAGGGTTTCCGCTCACAGGGTTACTTCTTCTCCTCCACCGGCGGCAGTCCGCTGTCCTGCGCGATCGGGCTCGCGGTGCTCGACACGCTGCGCGATGAGGGACTGCAGGAGAACGCGTTACGCACCGGCGGGTATCTGAAGTCGCGGCTGGAGCAGTTGGCGGACAAGCATCCGATCATCGGCACCGTGCACGGGATGGGCCTGTACCTCGGCGTGGAGATGGTCCGCGACCCGGTGACCCTGGAACCCGCCACCGAGGAGACGATGGCGATCTGCGAACGGATGCTGGAACTCGGGGTGGTGATCCAGCCGACCGGCGATCACCAGAACATCCTGAAGACCAAACCGCCGCTGTGCATCGACACCGCGGGCGCGGACTTCTACGTCGATATGCTCGACCGCGCACTCACCGAGCTCTCCTAAACCCCGGCGAACGCGGCGATCAGGCCTTCTCGGCCTCTTCCAGTCGCTGGTGCAGGCGGGCCCGGATGTCATCGGGCGTGTACGACCGGCGGATCCGCTGATCCCTGGCGACCAACGCGCCGCCGGCCACCACACCGGCAACACCGGCAAGCCCCACCCACTTCCAGATGCTTCGCATGCTGCGATTGTGCCTAAGCTTCCCGGGTGGACGCACACACGGTGGACCTGACCCGCGCGCTGCAGGAGACCCGCACCGGCGACATCTGGCTGTTCCGGGGCGGCTCGGGGCCCGACCGGGCGATCCAGGCGTTGACCAATGCGCCGGTCAACCATGTCGGGATGACGGTGGCGATCGATGATCTGCCGCCGCTGATCTGGCACGCCGAACTCGGGCAGAAGCTGCTGGACCTGTGGACCGGCACCCACCACCGCGGTGTGCAGCTCAACGACGCCCGCGCGGTCGTCGAACGCTGGGTTCACGAGTACGGGCAGAAGGCGTGGTTGCGACAGCTGACACCGCCGGCCGACCGGACGCAGGAGGACCGGATGCTCAAGGTCATCGCCCGGATGAATGGCACCGCCTTTCCCTCGACGGCACGCCTGACCGGGCGGTGGCTGCGCGGCCGGCTGCCCATCGTCAGCGATTTCACCCGCGGCCTGCCCGTCATCCACCGCAAGGTCCGCGAATCGGCCGAACGCGACAAGGTCAAGCGCAGGTCGACCGGGCTGGAGACGGCCTACTGCGCCGAGACGGTGGCCATCACCTACGAAGAAATGGGGCTGCTGACCACCGAGAAACGGGAGAACTACTTCGACCCCGGCAAGTTCTGAAGCGGGGACACCCTGCGGCTGGCGCCGGGCTACGCGCTCGGCGACGAGATTGCGGTGCGGGTCGACTAGATCGCCGTGAGTTCCGGTGCGGCCCAACTTCCGTCGAGAACCTGCGGACGCGGCCGGTACAACCGGATGAGGTAGTTCCAGCCGTCCGGGACGATGATCGCGTTCGGCGGCAGATCGCCGTGGGCCGAGGGCACGAACCGCACGGTCACCGAACCATCCGCATCCCGCACACCGGTGACGCTGTTCACCGAGTACAAGCCCGCGGAGTTCGGCTCGAAGAACCCCTTGGCGTTGTACACCGACACCGACCAGAACGCGTCGACCGGCACCTCGGCGAACACGAGCTGATACTGCCCCGCAGGCACTTTCGGGTCGACACCGACGTACGCCGCCTCGCTCGTCGGAAGACCGCCCCAGCCGGCCGCCGTGCCGATCAGGTGGCGCACCGGGTCCACCTCGTCGCGGGTGCCGAAGGTCCTGTCGAAATTGCGCAGACCGGCGGCCAGCGCCAGCAGTGCGTCACGGGTGGCGTCCAGCGCGGCGGTGTCGTAGTCGGGCATGACGAACGACTGTTGTGCGTCGCCGACCAGCTGCAGTGCGTCCTGCAGCTGTGTGACGGCTGCGACGTCGGTCGCGCTGGTGGGGTCGACCAGGATGCGGACGGCGACGAAGGCGTAGCGCGAGCCGAACTCCGCCGTGGTCAGCACGTGCTCGCCGGGCTCGTGCAGGACGCGGTTGACGTAGTGGTCCTCGTTGACGATCATCGCCGACAGATAGCGCCCACCGGCGTCCGGCAACGTCAGCCTGACCGGCTGGGCCAGGTCGACCACCGCGAAGCTGTACAGCGTGTCGCGATTGAGCCGGATGACGGTCTGCTCCTCGATACGCGCCGGAGTCCGGTTGTGCCGGAACCGACCGATACCGCCGGCAACGGCCTGATTGTCGCGGAACATCCGGTGGGTTTCGGCCCGTACGAAGTTGTCGACGTCGACGTGGATCGGCATGCGTGAATTGTCCACCACGAGCACGCATCGCGGCGCGTGACGGCCGACATTGCGGGTAACCGGTTCCGATGACAGCCGTCACATCCCGCATCAGCACTCTCTGACCGGGACCCTACGCGTACGGTGCAGTGATGCCGTTGCGCTATGTGGATCCGGAGAGGCCCCGAGGTCCCAAGTACCACGCCAGTGTGCGCTTCGGGCGCTCGCCGTTCGGGCAGTTCATCGCCAAGCACATCGCCCGGCGCACCGATCCGTACCTATTCCGGTTGACCCGGGGCCGCGTCAACATGGGCCCCATCATCAATGCCCCGTTGGTGACGACCGGCGCAAAGTCCGGCAAGCGCCGCCAGGTGCAGTTGACGTACTTTCACGACGGCGCGGACGTCATCCTGTTGGCGTCCAATTACGGTGGCGCCAAGCATCCGCAGTGGTATCACAACCTGAAGGCCAACCCGGACTGCGAGTTCGGTCTGGAACCCTTCACCGCTTCCCAGGTGACCGACCCCGACGAGTACGACCGGCTGTTCGGTCTGGCCGGCCGGGTATACGCCGGCTACGACGATTACCGGGACAAGACCGCCCCGGAGGGGCGGACGATCCCGATCTTCCGGCTCACCCCCCGCTGAGCGAACGTGAAAACGCCTCGCCCGCGCTCAGTTTTGCGCCGTGGTCGAGTCTGATCTGTATGGGCACCCTCATCTACGGTTTCACCACCTCGGTGGACGGTTACATCGCCGATGCGCAGGGCAACATCGACTGGAGCGATCCGAGCGACGAACTGCACCAGTATTGGAATGACTTCGAGCGCGACACCGCCATGTCGTTCTACGGCCGACGCATCTACGAACTGATGGCCGAGTACTGGCCCGCCGTCCATCAATCAGCGGATGCGGACCCGATCACCGCCGACTTCGCCGCGGTCTGGTGCGCCATGCCGAAAGTGGTCTTCTCGTCCACCCTGGAATCCGTGGCGTGGAACTCCCGACTGGAGCGTGGCGACCCCGTCGAGGTGGTGCGGCGACTAAAAGCCGACACCGACGGTCAACTCGAAGTGGCCGGTGCGACGTTGGCGGCACCGATCGTGCGGGCCGGACTGGTGGACGAGTACCGCATGGTCATCTCCCCCACCGCCGTCGGTGGGGGCACATCGTTCTTCCCGACGCTGCCATCGTGGATGTCGTTGCGGCTGCTGGAACATCGGGTGTTTCCCGGCGGCACGATCCTGCTGCGCTATGCGCCGCGGTAGGAGTCAGTGGGCAGCGGCCCGGAACATCGAATACACCACCGGCCCATCGGGTATCGATGTCGTGGCGGTGACGGCGAACCCCGACCGCTCGTAGAGCCGGACGTTGCGTTCGTCCGACGTCTCCAACGCCGTGCCCGCGGCGGCGTCGACCGCTTTCACCGCCGCCAGTCCAGCGTCGACCAGTGCACCGCCCAGACCCCGGCCCTGGCTGTCCGGGTGCACACCGAGGGTCGCCAGGTTCCACGCGTTCTCGGGTTGGGCCGGGATGTCGGCCTGTCCGAGGACCTTCAGCCGGTCACCGTGCAGATCGGCAACCTGCTGCTGAAAGTCCGGCGGCGGTTCCGGCGCGTCGGGCGGCAGCAGCGCCAGCACTCCGCGCGCCTCGGCGGCGACCAGCACGATGCCGTGCTCGTGTGCGAACTGCAAGTACAGCCGCTGCAGTTGCTCAAGGCGTTCGGCGTAGCCGACCTGCGGAATCGACCACCTGGTCCACGGATACGAGTCGAAGGCCGCGGCCAGGGTGGCGGCCGCCGCTTCCAGATCCGTCGCTGCTGCGCGCTGGATGCGGTGGCTCACCGCACACACCTCCATCGTTTCGTCTGCGTGCACGTAATGTTCGGCTGACAGCTTAGCCATGGATATATAGGCGCGATGAGGCTGTCAGCGGAACATTGCGATCGGCCAGCGGACCCGGAAGTCCGGCGGCTCGGCCGGATCTGGTCCAGCGCAGCGGCGCCCCCCGGGCTAACTGCGGTTGACTCGCACGGCCTCGCGAATCAGGGCCTTGAAGGCCTCGGCGTCCAGTTGATCGTCTTCGCGCAGATCGATGGCGCGTCGGACCGACGCGTCGAGACTCGCATTGAACAGGTGGTCCGGATCGTTCACCGACGCGCCCTTGGCGAAGGTCAACTTGACCTTGTCCTTGTAGGTCTCCACGGTGCAGATCAAGCCGTCGAGGGAGAACGTGGGCACACCGTCCGGGTTGGACGGCTTGCGCCACTTGACTTCCTCGACGACATCGGATTCGGCCTGGGTGATCAGGGACCGGAGCATCTCGACACGTTCGATACGCCAATCCACAGCCACAGCCGTCAATGTACTACCGAGACCCAGACGTTGAATCGGAACTCGACCGCCTGCCGGGGGCCTGACCACGGGGCCCGTCCGCAATGTTCCGCTGACAGCTCCACCATGGATATATAGGCCTCGCGGCGCTGTCAGCGGAACATTGCGAATGGCAGATGGCTTCGCCGGCCGCGGTTACACGTTGAACCTGAACTCCACCACGTCCCCGTCGGCCATCACGTAGTCCTTGCCCTCCATGCGCACCTTGCCCGCAGCCTTGGCCGCGGCCATCGATCCGGCCTCGACCAGATCATCGAAGGACACGACCTCGGCCTTGATGAAGCCCTTCTCGAAGTCGGTGTGGATCACCCCGGCAGCCTTCGGTGCAGTGTCGCCGCGGTGAATCGTCCACGCGCGGGCCTCTTTCGGACCCGCCGTCAGGTAGGTCTGCAGGTTCAGGGTGTGGAAACCGGCCCGCGCCAACGCATCCAGCCCGGGCTCGGTCTGGCCGATGGACTCCAACAGCTCGGCCGCCGATTCGTCGTCCAGCTCGATCAGCTCGGATTCGATCTTGGCGTCCAGGAACACCGCATCGGCCGGGGCCACCAGCTCACGCAGCTCGGTCTTCTTGGCCTCGTCGGTGAGCACCGACTCGTCGGCGTTGAACACATAGAGGAACGGTTTGGTGGTCATCAGGTTCAGCTCGCGAAGCACCGTCGCGTCCGCCCCCGCCGAGAACAGGGTCTTGCCCGAATCGAGCACCGCCTGGGCGGCCACCGCGGCGTCGAGCAGCGGCTTGCGGTCCTTGTTGTTGCGGGCTTCCTTCTCCAGCCGTGGGACGGCTTTCTCCAATGTCTGCATATCGGCCAGGATCAGTTCGGTCTCGATGACCTCGATATCCGAGCGCGGATCCACCCGGCCGTCGACGTGCACCACATCGTCGTCGGCGAAGGCGCGCACCACCTGGCAGATGGCATCGCACTCGCGGATGTTGGCCAGGAACTTGTTGCCCAGCCCGGCCCCCTCGGAGGCGCCCTTGACGATGCCGGCGATGTCGACGAACGTCACCGGTGCCGGCACGGTCTTCTCCGAGCCGAAGATCTCGGCGAGCTTGTCCAGCCGCGGGTCGGGCAGCGCCACCACACCCTCGTTGGGTTCGATGGTCGCGAACGGGTAGTTCGCGGCCAGCACGTCGTTCCGCGTCAGCGCGTTGAAAAGGGTCGACTTGCCGACATTGGGGAGTCCGACGATTCCGAGGTTCAAGCTCACGGACTCCAGAGTCTAGAGGGTGTGACAGGCTCGCCAGCGCGTGCTGGCAGCGCCCACCCAGCGTCAGCCGGTACGGTCAACATGTGTCAGGTCAGCCCGAGCCGACGGAGTCGGTGTCCCACCGCGCCGTCCTACCCCGTATCCCGGGCTGGCCATCGGGACTGCTGCCCTGGTGGGGCGCTGTTCTGGTGGCCGTCACGGCAACCCTGGTCGGGTTCGCCTATCACGCCGGCGCCGGCACCGGCGAGCTCGGTGCGGTGTTCGCCACGTTCTATGTGTTGGGCTGCCTGGCGGCGGTACTGCTGGTGCGTCGCTCCGGCATCTTCGCCACGGTCATCCAGCCCCCGCTGATCCTCTTCATCTCGGTGCCCTCCGCCTACTTCCTGATGCACAGCGGCCAGATCAGCGGCCTCAAGGACATCCTGATCAACTGCGGTTACCCGCTGATCGAGCGCTTCCCGCTGATGTTCTTCACCTCGGTGGCCGTGCTGGCGATCGGCGTGGCGCGCTGGTACCTGGACAAGCAGAGCGCCGGTTCCGCCGAGGTCTCCGAATCCACCGCATCCGACGGCCCCGATCTGGCCGAGCGGGTCGCTCGCCGGCTGCGCCGATCCCAGGATCCCGATGCCGAGGAGCGGCCGGCACGCCGGTCGCGGCGTCCCCGCGAGGCCACGGCCCGTAACGCCCAGGAGCGTGAGCTTCGCCGCACCCGCACCGGCCAGCCGTCGCGCGCCCGGCACAACCGGCCGCCGGAGTCGGATATCGCGGCCTCGGCCGCAGCGGCCGACCGCCGCGAACGTGCCGCCACCCGGGAGCGTTATGGCCGTCCCCGCCCCGACGAGGACCTGCGTGACGCCCCGCCCCGCCGCGCACGCCGGACCCGTGATGCGGCTGCCCGCGATCCACGCGAATCCCGTCAGCCGCGCCGCACGCCGCCGCCGAGCCGCAGCCGCGCCGAGGACGCCCCGGATCCCTACGAGCGTCCGCGCCGCCGCCGTGAGTACGACAGCCCGTATGCCGATTACCAGCCCGGCTACCGGCCGCCCCGCCCCGAGGACCGCTACCCGCAGTACCCGGACCATCCGGAGCCGCCGCGCCGCGCCGCTTCCGAGGGGGCGCACCATCCGGTGTCGCGGGTCCGATATCGCAGCACCGACGACGATCGGCGCACCGAGCACCGCACCCGGCCGCGGGCCAGTCACCGCCGCGACGACTGGGAGTAGCTAGGGCACGGCGCGCAGGAACGTGCCCGCCGCTTCGACCGCGGGTGCCGAGCTTCCCGCATCGCTGACGAACACCGCCAGCGCCAGGTCACCGCGGATGCCGACGAACCAGCCGTGCGCATGCGTGTCGTCGATATATTCGGCGGTCCCGGTCTTGCCGAGCAGATCGGGGATGTCCTGCAGCGCCGTCGCGGTGCCATCGGTGATCGTCTCGCGCATCATCGCCCGCACCTGCTCGTCGACCGACGGCGGCAACGGTTCGGGCGTGCGGTCGGGCACACCCGGGGAGCCCTGGACGATGGTCGGGGCGGGCACCGATCCGTTGGCCAGCGTGGCGGCCACCAGCGCCATCCCGAACGGTGAGGCGGTGACCTTGCCCTGCCCGATGCCCTCCTCGACGCGCAGCGCGGAGGTGTCGGCCGTCGGCACCGAACCGGTGACCGTGGTCATCCCTGGTGCGACGAAATCGATGCCCAGACCCAGTTGGGCGGCGGCCTTGGTCAGCGCGTCGGGCGGCAGGTTGACCGCGAGCCTGCCCATCGTGGTGTTGCAGGACCGCGCGAACGCGGTGTGCAGCGGCACCTCGCCGAGGTCGAAGTTGTCGTCATTGGGGATCTGACGGCCCTCGATGTTCTCGGTGCCCGGGCAGCCGACGATGCTGTCGGGGGTGACCTGACCGTCCTGCAGGGCCGCCGAGACGGTGACGGTCTTGAAGGTCGATCCCGGCGGGTACAGGCCGGTCAGCGCGATCGGGCCCTGCGCGTCGGCGGGGGCGTTCTGCGCGACGGCCAGCAGATTGCCGGTCGACGGCTGGATGGCCACGATGGCCGCGGGCGTGGTCAGCGATGCCAGGGCGGTCTCCCCGGCCAACAGCATGCCGATATCGAGTGTGCTGGCGATATCGCCGACGGAGCCGGGGTCCTGTCCGCCGACGCGGGTGGGTCCGCTGGGGGTCTGTGCGGACACCGCCCAGCCGGCGGCCTCGTCGGTGCGCTGCTGCCACAGCTCGGACAATCCGGACAGGGTCGGGGAGGTCAACGCGCGGTCGGTGGCCAGCAGCCGGGTCTGCGGTCGCAGGGTCACCTCACCCAGCGCGGCCAGTTGGTCCCGGATCGGGGCGAGGTCCTCATCGCGCAGCGTGACGGCGGTGACGGGCGCGCCCTTGGCCAATTCGCCGCCGAGCCACTCCGGAGTGACGGTCGGCGCGATCGGATTGACCAGTGCGGCAACGGCGTTGACATCGGCGCCGGGGGCGACGTCGACGAGGGTGACGATGTGTTGGGTGAGCAGGTCGGCGCCGGTGCGATCGAGCACTCTGGCCGCCGGCTGCGGGGCCAGCGTGCCGAAGGACAGCGGGCCCTCGTCCAGACCGGGTGCGACGGTTGCCGCATCCCAGCGGACCTTCCAGTCATCGCCCTCGGCGGCGGCCGACCCGGTCGTGGTGTAGGTCCACTCGGTGGCCTTCTGCGGCCCGAACTTCCAGGTGGCCGCCAGCGTGAAGGTCGCCGCGTCCTCCTGGCGCCGCACATCGGAGACCTCGAAGCGGACGTCGGTGCCCAGGCTGGCGTAGAGGGTGTCCAGGGTTCCCGACGCTGCCGCGGCGTCGGTGGTCAGCGCCGCCGCCGCAGGGGCGTCACCACGGCTGAGCGCCTCGGCGAACCCGTCGGTGGCATTCTTCAGCCGATCTTCGCTGTCACCACAGCCTGCCAGCAGGAGCACGGCCACCAAGGCCACGGGAAAGATGCGTCGCAGAGAGCCCACAACGCCCGAACGTACCCGGGTCAGCCGCGCGGCGGACGGATCTCCCGCGGCAGGGCGAACACCAGGGTCTCATTGGCCGTGGTCACGGGCTGCACAGTGGCGTAACCGTATTCGGCGAGTCGGTCCAACACCCCGCGCACCAGGATCTCGGGCACCGACGCACCGGAGGTGACACCGACCGTGGTGACACCGGAGAACCAGGCGGGATCGACATCGTCGGCGTAGTCGACCAGATGCGCGGCCTTGGCACCGGCCAGCAGCGCCACCTCGACCAACCGCACCGAGTTCGACGAGTTCTTCGAGCCGACGACGATGACGAGATCGCATTCGGGTGCCATCGCCTTGACCGCGACCTGGCGGTTCTGGGTGGCGTAGCAGATGTCGTCGCTGGGCGGGTCCTGCAGCGTCGGGAACTTCTCGCGCAGCCGGCGCACGGTCTCCATGGTCTCGTCGACGCTCAACGTGGTCTGCGACAGCCAGATGACCTTGTTGGGATCGCGCACCGTCACCTTGTCCACGGCGTCGGGGTTGTCGACGACCTGGACGTGGTCGGGGGCCTCACCGGCGGTGCCGACGACCTCCTCGTGACCCTCGTGGCCGACGAGCAGGATGTCGTAGTCGTCGCGGGCGAAGCGTTTGGCCTCGTTGTGCACCTTGGTGACCAACGGGCATGTCGCGTCGATGGTCTGCAGGTTGCGGGCGGCGGCCTCTTCGTGCACGGTCGGCGCCACCCCGTGGGCGGAGAACACCACGATGGCGCCCTCGGGCACCTCGTCGGTGCGCTCGACGAAGACGGCACCGGCCTTGGCCAGGGTGTCCACCACGTAGCGGTTGTGCACGATCTCGTGCCGCACGTAGATGGGGGCGCCGTGCCTCTCCAGCGCACGTTCGACGGTCTCGACGGCCCTGTCGACGCCCGCGCAGTAGCCGCGCGGTTCGGCCAGTAGCACGCGCTTGCCGTCAACCGGTGCGGCCACCGAGCTGGTGGCACCGGGAATTCCCATGTTGACGGTTGGTGGCATGCATCCAGGGTACTTACCCGCACCCGTCACGGGCCAGCCGTAGGCTGACCCCATGGCAACAGCACCATACGGAGTTCGATTGCTGGTGGGTGCGGCGGTGACGGCCCTGGACGAGACCCGCAAACTCCCCCAGACCATCCTCACCTATCCGATGACGGTGGCCAGTCAGCTGGCGCATCTGGTGATGAAGGTGCAGCAGGACGTCGCCGACCTGGTAAATCGCGGTGACGAGGCACTGGAGGAACTGTTCCCGCCCAAGGACGAACAGCCGGAGTGGGCGACGTTCGACGAGGACGATCCGCGTGATCGGTTCGCCGATGCCTCCGACGCCGACGACTCCGACGACCTTGCTTCGGTGACACGTCTCACCGGAGACAAGGTTGCCAATCGCTCCGAAGGCCGCTTCGCGCTGTTCAGCGAGGGCGAGGCTCGTGCCGAGGCACCGGAGGCGGCAACCGCACCCACGAGCAACGGACAGGTTCCGGCGATCGTGGACAAGATCGGCTACGAGACGCTCACGCTGGCACAGCTGCGGGCCCGGTTGACCTCGCTCAAGCTGACCGATCTGGAGGCGCTGCTGGCCTTCGAGGAGGCCAACAAGGCCCGCGCCCCGTTCCAGACGTTGATCGCCAACAGGATCACCCGCGCGTCGGCGAAGTGAGCGAACCCGGCCAGTCCCCGGAAGACCCGTGGCCGGTCCGCGCGGTCGCGACGCGGGTCGCCAAGTGGATCGACCGGTTGGGCACCGTCTGGGTGGAGGGTCAGATCGCGCAGCTGACCATGCGCCCGGGGGCGAACACCGCATGGCTGGTGCTGCGCGACCCGGCGGCGGACATGTCGCTGTCCATCACCTGCCCGCGCGACCTGGTGGCCAACGCGCCGGTGAAATTGGCCGAGGGCGTGCAGGTGATCGTGCACGGCAAGCCGCAGTTCTACACCGGCCGAGGGACGTTCTCGCTGCGGGTGACCGATATCCGCGCCGTCGGCATCGGTGAACTGTTGGCGCGTATCGAGCGGCTGCGCCGGCTGCTGGACGCCGAAGGGCTGTTCGACCCTCGGCTCAAACGCCCGATCCCGTTCCTGCCCAACACCATCGGGCTGATCACCGGCCGCGCGTCGGCCGCCGAACACGATGTGATGGCCATCGCGGCGGCGCGATGGCCCGCCGTGCATTTCGAGGTCCGCAACACCGCCGTGCAGGGGCCCAACTGTGTGCCGCAGGTGGTGGCCGCACTGGCCGAGCTGGACGCCGATCCGCATGTCGACGTGATCATCCTGGCCCGCGGCGGCGGCAGCGTGGAGGACCTGCTGCCATTCTCCGACGAGACGCTGTGCCGCGCCATCGCCGCGGCCACCACACCGGTGATCAGCGCGGTGGGCCACGAGCCGGATAATCCGGTCTGCGATCTGGTGGCCGATCTGCGGGCTGCCACCCCGACCGATGCCGCCAAGCGCGTGGTGCCCGACGCCGCCGCCGAGCAGGCCGGGGTGACCGAGATGCGCCGGCGCAGCGCTCAGGCGTTGCGCAACTGGGTGCGGCGCGAGGCGCACATCATCGAGGGCCTGCGGTCGCGCCCGGTGCTGGCGCACCCGCTGCGGGCTCTCGACGCCCGCGCCGAGGAGATCGAACGCGCGCGAGCCACCGCACGCCGGGACGTCAACCGGATGATCGCCGTGCAGACCGATCGGCTGGAGCATCTGTCCGCGCGGCTGAGCACACTCGGACCGGCGGCGACGCTGGCCCGCGGATACGCGGTGGTGCAGTTGCTCGACGGGAGCTCCAGCGGCCAGGTGCTGCGGTCGACGGCGGATGCACCGGCCGGTACACAACTTCGGGTGCGGGTTGCCGACGGCGCCCTCACCGCAGTCAGCGAGGGAGCAGATGAAGCCCATTAGTAAGTTGGGGTACGAGGAGGCACGTGACGAGCTGATCGAGGTGGTGCGCCAGCTCGAACACGGCGGACTGGACCTCGACGCCTCCCTCAAACTCTGGGAAAGAGGCGAGGAACTGGCCAAACGCTGCGAGGAACACCTGGCAGGGGCCCGCCGGAGGGTCGCCGACACGCTGGCCGCGGGCACCGCCGACGAAGAATGACACCGCGGCCGGATTAGTCGGACTTATCGGCCAGGACTTCAAAACTGGAACACGTTTCAGTTATCCTCGCCACATGGGTGACCCAACTTTGCGTACTGACCTGGGCCGAGTGCTGGTGACGGGCGGTTCCGGCTTCGTCGGCGCCAACCTGGTGACGACGCTGCTCGAACGCGGACACGAGGTTCGCTCCTTCGACCGGGCGCCGTCGCCGTTGCCGGCGCACCCCAGGCTGACGACCGTCGTCGGCGACATCACCAACGCCGAGGATGTCGGTGCCGCCGTGGCGGGCATCGACACGATCTTCCACACCGCGGCCATCATCGACCTGATGGGCGGGGCCACCGTCACCGAGCAGTACCGGCAGCGCAGCTTCTCGGTCAACGTCGAGGGCACCAAGAATCTGATACACGCCGGCCAGCGAGCCGGAGTCGAGCGATTCGTCTACACGGCATCCAACAGTGTCGTGATGGGCGGCCAGGACATCGTCAACGGTGACGAGACCCTGCCCTACACAACACGTTTCAACGATCTCTACACCGAGACCAAAGTGGTGGCCGAGAAGTTCGTGCTCGGCCAGAACGGTGAGCACGGCATGCTGACCTGCTCGATCCGGCCCAGCGGCATCTGGGGCCGCGGTGATCAGACCATGTTCCGCAAGGTCTTCGAGAACGTGCTGGCCGGCCACGTCAAGGTGCTCGTCGGCAGCAAGAACATCAAGCTCGACAACTCCTACGTCCACAACCTCATTCACGGTTTCATCCTGGCGGCCGAACATCTGGTGCCGGGCGGCACCGCACCCGGGCAGGCCTACTTCATCAACGACGGTGAACCGCTGAACATGTTCGAGTTCGCCCGCCCGGTAGTGGTCGCGTGCGGTCGCACGCTTCCGAACTTCCGCGTCTCGGGCCGGCTGGTGCACAAGGCAATGATGGGCTGGCAGTGGCTGCACTTCAAGTACGGAATCCGCGAGCCGCTGGTGGAACCCCTTGCCGTGGAACGGCTTTACCTGAACAACTACTTCTCGATCGGCAAAGCGCGGCGCGATCTCGGGTACGAGCCGTTGTTCACCACCGAACAGGCGATGGCCGAATGCCTGCCCTACTACACCGAACTGTTCGACACGATGGTGGCCCAGGGCACCCAGCCCGCCGTGGCCGCCGCGCCGAAGAACTGATCGCCGCTCGGTCGGCCCATACCGAACAGGCCCGAGACATGGACAAGGCCGGTGGCGCTGTAGCGCCCCGGCCTCTGGCTTCCCGCACGGAGTCTACAGAACCGGGGAAGCGTGCCTCCAAGGTTACGTGATGCCGCACCGGGAAACCAAACTCATCCCATCCGTTCGTAGTTCAACGGGTCTCCGTCGACGATCGCGCGCAACCGTCGGACGGTCATGGGTGTCGCCGCCGCGGCAACGGTGGCGAGCAGCGCACGCGCGTCGGCCGCTCGCGTCTGCGGCGGCATCACCCACAGCAACGCCGTGCGCGAGTGGCTGCCGACCAGGTACAGCGTGTCGGGCGCCACCATGGCATACCGATCAACCGATATCGCCGCGCCACCACGGATCACCCGCGCAGGCGCCGAGGGAAACACACTGGCGTCGTAGAGAACTCGACGCACGGGACCCAACCAGCGACCCATCACCGAGACCAGGTCAGGCAGTTCGGTGCGCAGGTCGTAGTTCGGCGGCCACCACGCACCGTCGACGGTGCCCTGCTCATCGGTACGCCCGCAGATCGCGAGTCGGGTATCGGGCTGACATTCGGCATCGACCACCGGCGATGCTCCCATCACTATCAGAGCAATCGCAGACGGCAACCGATGAATCGGGCACGCGAGAAACCCACGACTACAACCAGGATAGCCCGACTGGGCGCCGGCCGGGCGCTCCGGAGCGGCACGTCACCGATCCGACACCTGCCCGGCGTCGGGAAAGTTCCGAAGACCGCCTAACCAACGCGATCTTGTTCGCTACTGTGACAGGCGTTCTGTCCAGCGGCTGATGGGGTTGCGATGACCGATACTGTGCTGGTGACCGGGGCTTTCGGGTTGGTCGGTTCCGCGACCGTGCGGCGGTTGGCCGCCGACGGGCGCCGCGTGGTGGCCACCGATCTGGACAATGCGCCCAATCGCAAAGCCGCCGAATCCCTTCCCCCCGAGGTCGCGGTGCGCTGGACCGACCTGACCGACCCAGCGGCCGTCGGGGCGTTGGTGACCCAGACAGCACCCTCGGCGATCATCCATCTGGCCGCCGTCATCCCGCCCTTCATCTACCAACGTCGCGGACTTGCCGAGAAGGTGAACGTCGACGCGACCGCCAGTCTGGTGCGATCGGCCGAAAAGCTTTCCCAGCCGCCGCGATTCGTCCTCGCCTCCAGCATCGCGGTGTACGGATCGCGCAACCCGCACACCGTCGATGGCGTACTCACCGCGGACACCCCGGTCAATCCGGCCGATATCTACGGCGACCACAAGGTCAAGGCCGAGAAGATCGTGCGCACCGCGAACCTGGACTGGGTGATCCTGCGTCTGGGCGGCGTCCTGACGACCAACCCGGGGTCCTACGTCAAGCTCGACAACTTCTCCTTCGAGGCCATGCTGCCCATCGACGGCCGGATCCAGACCGTCGACGTGCGCGACGTGGCCCGTGCCTTCGCGGCCGCCACCACCGCCGACGCCGTCGGGGAGACTCTGCTGATCGGTGGTGATGACACCACCCATCGGCTCGTCCAGGGTGACATCGCACCGGCGATGGCCGCCGCGTTGGGTCTGGTCGGCGGACTGCCGACCGGGCTCAAGGGCAACCCCGGCGACGACGCCGCCTGGTTCAACACCGACTGGATGGACACCACCCGGGCCCAACAGGTGCTGAAGTTCCAACAGCATTCGTGGCCGGACATGCTGATCGAGACTGCCGAGAACGCCGGCATCAAAAGGCCGCTGCTGCGACTGGTCGCACCGCTGGCCAAACAGGTCCTGACCAGGGTGAGCCCCTATCACGGCAGCGGACGCAGGTATGCCGACCCGTGGGCGGCCATCACCGAGAAGTGGGGCGACCCCCGACCGGACGGAGCACACGCATGAGCACCCGAAGTCGACCGCCAGTGAGGATCGCAGCGAGGAACGAACGAGGACCGGAGCAAACGGGAGACGAGGCATGAGCACCCGAAGTCAACCGCCAGTGAGGATCGCAGCGAGGAACGAACGAGGACCGGAGCAAACGGGAGACGAGGCATGAGCACCCGAAACCGACCGCGAGTGAGGATCGCAGCGAGGAACGAGCGAGGACCGGAGCGAACGGGAGACGAGGCATGAGCACAGCCAAGACCGCGATCGTCGTCGGCGGCGCCTCCGGTATCGGCTGGGCGTCCGCGCAGGCGCTGGCGGCCGAGGGCTACCGCGTCGTCATCGCCGACCGCAACGGCGACGGCGCAGCAGCCCGCGCCGCCGAACTCGGCGACCCACACCGCGGCGCAGAAGTCGACGTCGTCGACGAAGCCTCGGTGGCAACACTTTTCGACAGCATCGGCCCCGTACAGGCCGTCGTCAGCTGCGCCGGCTTCTCCACCATCGGCCTCATCGTCGACCTCGCCGTCCAGGACTTCCGCGATGTCATCGACGTCTGCCTCAACGGTGCGTTCATCGTCGCCAAGTACGCGGGCACGCACCTCACCGAGGGTGGCACGCTGATATCCATCTCCTCGCTCAACGGCCGTCAGCCCGCCGCCGGGATGAGCGCCTACTGTTCGGCCAAGGCCGGGCTGTCGATGCTCACCCAAGTCGCCGCGCTGGAGTTCGCACCGCGCGGCATCCGGGTCAACGCGATCGCACCCGGATTCGTACACACTCCGCTGACCGAGGGGGCCGCACTGATTCCCGGTGTCGTCGAGGAGTACGTGGAGAACACACCACTGGGCCGGGCGGGGACCCCGGAGGATATTGCCGAGGCGGTCGTCTTCCTCACCGCGTCCTCGTGGCTGACCGGTGAGGTGCTCGACCTCAACGGCGGCGCGCACATGAAGCGCTACCCGGATCTGCTCGGTCACATCGTGAAGCTCGCGCAGCAGTGAAATAACCGGTCAAATAGACCCGTGCACACTGAGTTCACTCTCAGCCAGAAGCGGGCCCTGGCTGTCGCGACCGTCATCGCCCTGGTGTTCGGCGCCTACTTCCTGCGCGGCTTCTTCATCCTCATCGTGGTCGCCGCGGTGGTGGCCTATCTGTTCAATCCGCTGTATGACCGCCTCACCGCCCGGTTCAGTGCCGGTCTGTCGGCGACGCTGACGCTGCTGACCGCCCTGACCGTCGTGATCATCCCGATCGGTGGCGCGGTGACCATCGGCGTGATGCAGATCAGCACCATGATCCGCAGCGTGGCCGACTGGGTGGGCCGCACCGATCTCAGCGGACTCGGCGACAAGACCCTCAAGGCGGTCAACACCCTGCTCGACAAGGTGCCATTCATGAAGAGCACCGAGATCACCACCGAGCAGGTGCAGCACTGGGTGGTGACCTTCGCCCAACGTGCGGGCGAATGGGGTCTGGATTTCCTGCAGGGCGCGCTCGGCGGCCTGTTCGGCGGTCTGACCGCGGCAATCATCTTCTTGTACGTGTTCATCTCGCTGCTGGTCAACGGTGACGAGCTACGCGTGCTCATCCGCCGGCTCAACCCGCTCGGCGAGGAGGCCACCGATCTGTACCTGGCCAAGATGGCCGCCATGGTCCGCGGCACCGTGCGCGGACAGTTCGTCATCGCGGTGGTGCAGGGCGTCGCGGGCGCCATCTCGATCTACATCGCCGGCTTCCACGACGGCTTCTTCATCTTCGCGATCCTGCTGTCGGCGCTGTCGGTGATCCCGCTTGGCAGCGGCATCGTGACGATCCCGTTCGGTATCGGGATGGTCCTGTTCGGCAACGTGATCGGTGGCATCTTCGTCGTCGCCTTCCACATCCTCGTGGTGACCAACATCGACAATGTGCTGCGCCCGATCCTGGTGCCCAAGGAGGCCAAGCTGGATCCGGCGCTGATGCTGCTCTCGGTCTTCGCCGGCATCACCATGTTCGGGTTCCTCGGCATCGTGATCGGGCCGGTCGTGATGATCGTCATCGTGACCACCATCAGCGTCTACCTGTGGGTCTACCGGGGCGTACCGATGGACCTGGGCACCGAGGCCGATGACGAGCCCGACGAACCCGGCCGATTACGGCAACTCATCGCCAAGGCGCGAGCCAGCCGAGTGACCCCGACACCACCGCCGACGGTGCCATAAGACCGCGAAATCGGCTGAGAACACGATCTGTGCGCACCGTCGGCGCGCGGATCAGCTCGTCGGTAACGGCTGCTGGGTCTGCACGGCCTTGGCCAGCGTGCGGAAGTCGTCGGGGCTTCCCGCGCCGGTGATGGCGACCTGCGCCGGACCCGACAACCGGGTGGTCCAGATCGGCTCACCCTCCCCGGCCTCGTAGACCACCCAGGTCACTCCGTCGACATCCTGGGCGCCGGTCGGCACCGCCTCGACGTCGATCGAGCCGACCAGCCGGGCCTCGTCGGCGTTGCTCTGGGTCAGGCTGACATACATCCCGTCGGGCGCCAGGTAGCCCACCCGTGATGTCACCGCGCGTACCGACTGGCCGGTCGCCGGATCGGTGCGCCCACCATCGATGCCGCCGCGGCCACCGGAGTTGGCCTGCCAGCCCTCCGGCAGCGCAGGCAACCGCACCGCCAACTTCAGCGTCTGGGCATCGGACTTCAGCGCGGTCGGCACGTCGAAGCTGGGCACAGCGCCCTGACCTGGACCGCTGGGCTGGAACGAGCACATGCCGAGCAACCCGGCGAGCACCACACAGGCCACCACGAGGGGCGCCATCGACCAGAACATATCGCGGCCGTCGTGTAACAGTCGGTCCTTGGCCGGTCGTGCGACGGGCACGACCACGGTCTCGTCGCGGCCGCCGTCCTGGCCAGGTTCCGGGGTGCTCATGACAGCCAGTATCCCAGTTCCCTCAGTCGACCCCGCTAATGGGACAATCTGCAGCTATGACGCCTACGCGCCGGGAAGCGCCGGACCGCAACCTTGCCCTCGAACTCGTCCGTGTCACCGAGGCCGGTGCCATGGCCGCCGGCCGCTGGGTCGGCCGCGGCGACAAGGAAGGCGGGGACGGTGCCGCCGTCGACGCCATGCGCGAGCTCGTCAACTCGGTCTCGATGAAGGGCGTCGTGGTCATCGGCGAGGGCGAGAAGGACAACGCCCCGATGCTCTACAACGGTGAAGAGGTCGGCAACGGCGACGGACCGGACTGCGATTTCGCCGTCGATCCCGTCGACGGCACCACCCTGATGAGCAAGGGCATGCCGAACGCCATCTCGGTGCTCGCGGTCGCCGAGCGGGGCGCCATGTTCGACCCGTCGGCGGTGTTCTACATGAACAAGATCGCAGGCGGACCCGATGTCGCCGACTTCATCGACATCACCTCCCCGATCGCGGCGAACATCCAGCGCATCGCCAAGGTCCGCAAGGCCTCGGTCTCCGATGTCGCGGTCTGCATCCTGGACCGCCCCCGGCACGCCAAGCTGATCGAGGAGGTGCGCTCGGCCGGTGCCCGCATCCGGTTGATCTCCGACGGTGACGTCGCCGGCGCCATCGCGGCCTGCCGGCCCGATTCCGGCACCGATCTGCTGGTCGGTATCGGCGGCACTCCCGAGGGCATCATCGCCGCCGCCGCCATCCGCTGTATGGGCGGGGAGATCCAGGCAACGTTGGCCCCCACCGATGACGAAGAGCGCCAGCGCGCGCTCGACCGCGGCCACGACCTGGACCGCGTGCTGACCACCAAGGATCTGGTGGCCGGCGAGAACGTCTTCTTCTGCGCCACCGGTGTGACCGACGGCGACCTGCTCAAGGGTGTGCGCTACTTCGGCGGCGGGTGCACCACCCAGTCGATCGTCATGCGGTCCAAGTCCGGCACCGTCCGGATGATCGACGCCTACCATCGCCTGTCCAAGCTCAACGAATACTCCGCGGTCAACTTCACCGGCGACAGCTCGGCCGCGTATCCACTTCCGTAATCGATCACACCTCAACGAAACAGGGAGCACAATGCCCGACAGCGCTGTCGACAACACCGAATACCGCATCGAGCACGACACCATGGGCGAGGTCAGGGTGCCCAAGAACGCCCTGTGGCGTGCCCAGACCCAGCGGGCCGTGGAGAACTTCCCGATCTCCTTCCGGCCGCTGGAGCGCACCCAGATCCGCGCCCTGGGTCTGCTCAAGGGCGCCTGCGCGCAGGTGAACAAGGACCTGGGCCTGCTGGCCGCCGACAAGGCCGATGCCATCATCGCCGCCGCCGCCGAGATCGCCGACGGCCGCCACGACGACCAGTTCCCGATCGACGTGTTCCAGACCGGTTCGGGCACCAGCTCCAACATGAACGCCAACGAGGTCATCGCCTCGATCGCGGCCGCCAACGGCGTCACCGTGCACCCCAACGATGACGTCAACATGTCGCAGAGCTCGAACGACACCTTCCCCACCGCGACGCATATCGCCGCGACGGAAGCCGCTGTGCGCCATCTCATTCCGGCACTCGAGCTGCTGCACGCCTCGCTCGTGGCGAAGGCCAAGCAGTGGCGGACCACCGTCAAGTCGGGTCGCACCCACCTGATGGACGCGGTGCCGGTGACCCTCGGCCAGGAGTTCGGCGGCTACGCCCGCCAGGTCGAGGCCGGCATAGAACGGGTCAAGGCGACACTCCCCCGTCTCGGTGAGCTGGCCATCGGCGGCACCGCCGTCGGCACCGGACTGAACGCGCCGGACGGGTTCGGTGACAAGGTCGTCGAGGTGCTGGTCAACGAGACGGGCATCGCCGAATTGCGGCCGTGCGTCGACCATTTCGAGGCCCAGGCCGCTCGTGACGGCCTGGTCGAGGCGTCCGGTGCGCTCAAGACGATCGCCGCATCGCTGACCAAGATCGCCAACGACATCCGCTGGATGGGATCGGGTCCACTCACCGGGCTCGGCGAGCTGCAGCTGCCCGACCTGCAGCCGGGTAGCTCGATCATGCCGGGCAAGGTCAATCCCGTTCTGCCCGAGGCCGTCACGCAGGTCGCCGCACAGGTGATCGGCAACGACGCCGCGGTCACCGTGGGCGGTCTGTCGGGTGCGTTCGAGCTCAACGTCTACATCCCGATGATGGCCCGCAACGTGCTGGAGTCGTTCACCCTGCTGGCCAACGTGTCGAAGTTGTTCGCCGAGAAGTGCATCGACGGCCTGGTGGCCAACGACGCGCACCTGCTGCAGCTGGCCGAGTCCTCACCGTCGATCGTGACGCCGCTGAACTCCGCCATCGGCTACGAGGAGGCCGCCAAGGTCGCCAAGGAAGCGCTGAAGGAGAAAAAGACCATCCGCCAGACCGTGATCGACCGCGGCCTGATCGGCGACAAGCTCACCGAGGCCGAACTGGATAAGCGCCTCGATGTGCTGGCCATGGCCAAGGTCGCCCCGGGCGAGTAGCCCACCTCGCGAGCACGCGCGTGTGCCCCCGAAAAGCCGCGGCTTTCGGGGGCACACGTGTGTGGTGGGCGCGCTCAGCGTGGCGGGGAGTCGCCGGACTCGACGGAGTCCTCGGCGGTGGTGTCGGTGTAGGCCGCGGTGTTCACCGCCGTGCCGCCGATACCCGCTGCAGCAGAGGCGATATCGAGCACCGAGGAGTGGCTGCTGGGCGGGGGCGGTTCCGGGGCATCCGGATGTTCCTCGTCGAGCCGGTAGTGCCTGCTGAGCCGGTCGGCCTCGTCGACGGTGATGCCCTCGTCGGTCTGGACCGAGGGTGCGTCCTTGACGGCGTCCTTGGTCACCGTCAGGCTGACGGCACCCTCGCCGCGGCGGGAGCCCTTCAGCGGCACCACCGCGTGTGACATCCCCAGGAATCCGGAACGCACGATGGCCCATTTCGGTTCTCTGGTGGTGTCGTCGACGAACAGTTTGTCGATCTTGCCGATCTTCTCCCCCGCCACGTCGTAAACGGTTGCTCCGACGTACTGCTCCACCAAAGTCGCCATGCCTTCGGATATCCGATCGGCGAAATCGGTAAACGTCAGCGCAGCGCGTCGACCGCGGGCCCGTTCTCGACACCACCGTAGAGCGTGCCCGGTGCCCGCGGCCCGAGTAGCTGTCCGACGCTGACCACGTGGTAGCCGTTGGCCCGCAGCACAGGCAGGAACTGCTCGACCAGATCGACCGTCGAGTCGAAGATGTCGTGCAGCAGCACCACCGACCCGGGCTGCACCTGGCGCATCAGCAGCTCGCGGCTGGCCGCGATGTCCCGGTCGTGAATCCAGTCATACGGCACGACATCCCAGTTGACGACGGCCAGGCCCTGCGCGCCTGCCGCGGCCAGCACCCGGTCGTCGACCTTGCCGAACCCCGGTCGCATGAGCGTGGGCCGCTGCCCCGTCGCCGCGACGATCGCGTCGGTGGCCCGGCCGAGCTGGCCGGCGATCTGATCGGCCGGGATGGTCGTCAGATCGGGATGGCTCCAGGTGTGATTACCGATCTCCATCCCCGCCGCGGCGATCCGCGCGGCGGCGGCCGGGTCGGCGGCGACCTTGTCCCCGATCAGGAAGAACGTCGCGCCGGCACCGTTGGCGGTCAGTACGCGCAGCAGTCTGTCGGTGGGGGCTGCCGGCCCGTCGTCGAAGGTCAGCGCGACGCATCTGACCACCGCGCAGTCCACGGTCTGCGCCTCTGCGATCTGTGGAGTCGCAGCCGCC
>JBQEMX010000016.1:0-124661 GCA_052044345.1 Mycolicibacterium sp. 22603 | reverse complement strand
TGCACAAATGCCTCGGCCCTCCAAGCGGTGTTGGAGGGCCGAGGGCTAATGTGTGTTCGGCGGTGTCCTACTTTTCCACCCTGTTGGGTAGTATCATTGGCGCTGGTAGGCTTAGCTTCCGGGTTCGGGATGGGACCGGGCGTTTCCCTGCCGCTATGGCCGCCGTAACTTTATTCACCCTTTTCTGGGCGTCCCACTGTATTGGTTGTGGGAAATCTTTGTGTTTTGGTGGTGGGGTGCGTGAAACCCTTGTGGGTTTCTCGTGTCCAATTGGTGTGGATGTGTGTGGTTGCGGGCGTCACGTTTGATGGTGCGTCTTGTTTTTCTTACACATGGTTGTTTGTTACCCGCCCCGGGGGGTGGGTGTGTGTAAGTTTTCGGCCGGTTAGTGCCAGTTCCCTGCGACTATTACTAGTCTTCTAGGTCTGGTCTATCGATCCCGTGGTCTGCGGGGGGCCTTATCCCTCTAAAAGGGTGAGAAGCCTGGTCTTGGAAGGGGTTTCCCGCTTAGATGCTTTCAGCGGTTATCCTGTCCGAACGTAGCTATCCAGCAGTGCCCCTGGTGGGACAACTGGTAGACCAGAGGTTCGTCCGTCCCGGTCCTCTCGTACTAGGGACAGATTTCCTCAAGCTTCTGACGCGCGCGGCGGATAGAGACCGAACTGTCTCACGACGTTCTAAACCCAGCTCGCGTGCCGCTTTAATGGGCGAACAGCCCAACCCTTGGGACCTGCTCCAGCCCCAGGATGCGACGAGCCGACATCGAGGTGCCAAACCATCCCGTCGATATGGACTCTTGGGGAAGATCAGCCTGTTATCCCCGGGGTACCTTTTATCCGTTGAGCGACACCCCTTCCACTCAGAGGTGCCGGATCACTAGTCCCGACTTTCGTCCCTGCTCGACATGTACGTCTCGCAGTCAAGCTCCCTTGTGCACTTACACTCAACACCTGATTGCCGTCCAGGTTGAGGGAACCTTTGGGCGCCTCCGTTACATTTTAGGAGGCAACCGCCCCAGTTAAACTACCCACCAGGCACTGTCCCTGAACCGGATATACGGTTCGAAGTTAGAGGCCCAATACGATCAGAGTGGTATTTCAACAACGACTCCACACACACTGGCGTGCATGCTTCACAGTCTCCCACCTATCCTACACAAACCGTATCGAGCACCAATACCAAGTTGTAGTGAAGGTCCCGGGGTCTTTTCGTCCTGCCGCGCGTAACGAGCATCTTTACTCGTAGTGCAATTTCGCCGAGTCTATGGTTGAGACAGTTGAGAAGTCGTTACGCCATTCGTGCAGGTCGGAACTTACCCGACAAGGAATTTCGCTACCTTAGGATGGTTATAGTTACCACCGCCGTTTACTGGGGCTTAAATTCTCCGCTTCACCCCGAAGGATTAACGGGTCCTCTTAACCTTCCAGCACCGGGCAGGCGTCAGTCCGTATACATCGTCTTGCGACTTCGCACGGACCTGTGTTTTTAGTAAACAGTCGCTTCTCACTGGTTTGTGCCACCCCCTCCCGCTACCCACCGCAAAGGTGTTGACGGTATGGAGGTCCCCCTTCTCCCGAAGTTACGGGGGCATTTTGCCGAGTTCCTTAACCATAGTTAACTCGTACGCCTTAGTATTCTCTACCTGACCACCTGTGTTGGTTTGGGGTACGGGCCGTGTGTGAGCTCGCTAGAGGCTTTTCTCGGCAGCATAGGATCACCGAATTCGCCTCACTCGGCTATGCATCACCTCTCAGACATATGAGCGACGGATTTGCCTATCACTCGTCCTACAGGCTTGCCCCAGTATTACCACTGACTGGTACGGCTACCTTCCTGCGTCACCCCATCGCTTGACTACTACCAGAGAAGGTCCCACGCAGCCGGCGACTTTCCGCTCCCGAAGGATTGGATAGGCCACCATTTGGGTGGTTAGTACCTCTGATTCATCATGGGCGCGCACACACGGGTACGGGAATATCAACCCGTTGTCCATCGACTACGCCTGTCGGCCTCGCCTTAGGTCCCGACTCACCCTGGGCGGACTGGCCTGCCCCAGGAACCCTTGGTCTTTCGGCGGGCAAGGTTCTCACTTGCCTTATCGCTACTCATGCCTGCATTCTCACTCCCACACCCTCCACAGCTCCATTACCAGGCTGCTTCACTGGGTGCAGGACGCTCCCCTACCCATCAACACGAAGTTGATGCCGCGGCTTCGGCGGTGTGCTTGAGCCCCGCTACATTATCGGCGCACAATCACTTGACCAGTGAGCTATTACGCACTCTTTCAAGGGTGGCTGCTTCTAAGCCAACCTCCTGGTTGTCTTCGCGACTGCACATCCTTTTCCACTTAGCACACGCTTAGGGGCCTTAGCCGGCGATCTGGGCTGTTTCCCTCTCGACGCACGGAGCTTATCCCCCGCCGTCTCACTGCCACGCTTTCACTTACCGGCATTCGGAGTTTGGCTGACGTCAGTAACCTTGTGAGGCCCATCGGCCATCCAGTAGCTCTACCTCCGGTAAGAAACACGCAACGCTGCACCTAAATGCATTTCGGGGAGAACCAGCTATCACGGAGTTTGATTGGCCTTTCACCCCTACCCACAACTCATCCCCTCAGTCTTCAACCTAAGTGGGTTCGGGCCTCCACAACATCTTACTGCTGCTTCACCCTGGCCATGGGTAGATCACTCCGCTTCGGGTCCAGAACACACCACTACACCACACACTCTTGTGCGGATACGCCCTATTCAGACTCGCTTTCGCTGCGGCTACCCCACACGGGTTAACCTCGCGACATGTCCCTGACTCGCAGGCTCATTCTTCAAAAGGCACGCCATCACCCCACCACAAGGGAGGGCTCTGACGGATTGTAGGCACACGGTTTCAGGTACTATTTCACTCCCCTCCCGGGGTACTTTTCACCATTCCCTCACGGTACTAATCCGCTATCGGTCATTAGGAAGTATTCAGGCTTACCGGGTGGTCCCGGCAGATTCACAGCAGATTTCACGGGCCCGCTGCTACTCGGGGAACAGTCTCACAACAGAGTGCATGTTTTCGCCTACGGGACTCTCACCCTCTACGACAGACCATCCCAGGCCCTTCGACTAACACACACTTTTCTCACTGTCGCCCAGCACGGCGGTGCTGAGAAGAAACGCCCCACAACCCCGCACACACAACCCCCGCCGGGTATCACATGCATACGGTTTAGCCATCCTCCGCTTTCGCTCGCCACTACTCACGGAATCACAATTGTTTTCTCTTCCTACGGGTACTGAGATGTTTCACTTCCCCGCGTTCCCCCCTGCACCCTATATATTCAGATGCAGGTAACACGACATCACTCGTGCTGGGTTTCCCCATTCGGACATCCTCGGATCCACGCTCGGTTGGCAGCTCCCCGAGGCATATCGCAGCCTCCCACGTCCTTCATCGGCTCCTAATGCCAAGGCATCCACCATGCGCCCTTAAACACTTACAACACAAAAAACCAGAAAAAGAAAAAAAGAAATTGCACATCAAACACACACAACAACACCCCAACCAACAACACCAGCCCAAAGACCAGCGCCCCAATCAGAGCCTTCTTGCGTGCTAGATGCTCGCAACCACTATCCACAAATCAAACACCACACCCCACCACCAAAGCAGGGCAACAACAAACACCGTCGAAAACACCAGAACAACGCCTGGTCCCTCACGGCCGACCCACACACTCCAACGAGCATGCGATCGCAGGGCCTGTTGTCTCAAAGCCCAATAGTGTGCCTGGCAGTCTTCAAAAGTTTGTTGTCGTGCACCAGACCCGCCTCCACTACAGAGGTCGAGCCATCCAACGAATCGCCCCGATCACCGAACCCCCACACGATGTGGGCGGGCCGAGGTCTCGTGGTGCTCCTTAGAAAGGAGGTGATCCAGCCGCACCTTCCGGTACGGCTACCTTGTTACGACTTCGTCCCAATCGCCGATCCCACCTTCGACGGCTCCCTCCACAAGGGTTAGGCCACCGGCTTCGGGTGTTACCGACTTTCATGACGTGACGGGCGGTGTGTACAAGGCCCGGGAACGTATTCACCGCAGCGTTGCTGATCTGCGATTACTAGCGACTCCGACTTCACGGGGTCGAGTTGCAGACCCCGATCCGAACTGAGACCGGCTTTGAAAGGATTCGCTCCACCTCACGGCATCGCAGCCCTTTGTACCGGCCATTGTAGCATGTGTGAAGCCCTGGACATAAGGGGCATGATGACTTGACGTCATCCCCACCTTCCTCCGAGTTGACCCCGGCAGTCTCCTACGAGTCCCCGGCATAACCCGCTGGCAACATAGGACAAGGGTTGCGCTCGTTGCGGGACTTAACCCAACATCTCACGACACGAGCTGACGACAGCCATGCACCACCTGCACACAGGCCACAAGGGAACCAATATCTCTACTGGCGTCCTGTGCATGTCAAACCCAGGTAAGGTTCTTCGCGTTGCATCGAATTAATCCACATGCTCCGCCGCTTGTGCGGGCCCCCGTCAATTCCTTTGAGTTTTAGCCTTGCGGCCGTACTCCCCAGGCGGGGTACTTAATGCGTTAGCTACGGCACGGATCCCAAGGAAGGAAACCCACACCTAGTACCCACCGTTTACGGCGTGGACTACCAGGGTATCTAATCCTGTTCGCTCCCCACGCTTTCGCTCCTCAGCGTCAGTTACTGCCCAGAGACCCGCCTTCGCCACCGGTGTTCCTCCTGATATCTGCGCATTCCACCGCTACACCAGGAATTCCAGTCTCCCCTGCAGTACTCTAGTCTGCCCGTATCGCCCGCACGCCCACAGTTAAGCTGTGAGTTTTCACGAACAACGCGACAAACCACCTACGAGCTCTTTACGCCCAGTAATTCCGGACAACGCTCGGACCCTACGTATTACCGCGGCTGCTGGCACGTAGTTGGCCGGTCCTTCTTCTGCACATACCGTCACTTGCGCTTCGTCTGTGCTGAAAGAGGTTTACAACCCGAAGGCCGTCATCCCTCACGCGGCGTCGCTGCATCAGGCTTGCGCCCATTGTGCAATATTCCCCACTGCTGCCTCCCGTAGGAGTCTGGGCCGTATCTCAGTCCCAGTGTGGCCGGTCACCCTCTCAGGCCGGCTACCCGTCGTCGCCTTGGTAGGCCATTACCCCACCAACAAGCTGATAGGCCGCGGGCCCATCCCACACCGCAAAAGCTTTCCACCACCGACCATGAAGCCGATGATCATATTCGGTATTAGACCCAGTTTCCCAGGCTTATCCCAAAGTGCAGGGCAGATCACCCACGTGTTACTCACCCGTTCGCCACTCGAGTACCCCGAAGGGCCTTTCCGTTCGACTTGCATGTGTTAAGCACGCCGCCAGCGTTCGTCCTGAGCCAGGATCAAACTCTCCAAACAAAAACCCCTCACACAAAGCGAGGCAGAATTCGAATCAGAAAAATCCGATCACAAACAAAAGACACCAAAAACTGGCATCAAAAAAAACAAACCATCTCATGTGGCAGGAAGACGGGGAGTCCCCCACCAAGATGGCCAAAAACAACAAACAAAAACCACCAAACACACTATTGAGTTCTCAAACAACACGCCCGATTCAGACCGCGCAACAAGTCCGCGGCTAAAAGCCGCGGTCCGTAGTGCGGGCAGTGAGGTACTCCCCCGTTAAGGGTTTCTCTCTCGGATTTGGTCTTCGCTCTCCGGCTTGAGGCCGTGTCGCTCTGACCTGGAATAAGTTACGGCAGGGCTAACAGCGAGTCAAATCGCCTGGTCAGCTCGGCATCGATGCTGGTCAGGACGCCGACTCCGCTACGAAGCGGCAGCCACTCGCACCACCCCGGCAATGTTGCGCTTGCCACGTCGCAACACCAGCCAACGGTCATGCAAAAAGTCCGACGCCTGTGGTATCCACTCGTCACTTTCGATCCGCACGTTGTTCACGTACACCCCACCCTCGGCAAGAGTGCGTTTCGCAGCGCCGCGGCTGGCCACCAACCCACTGGCGACCAACAGGTCGAGAATGCCGTCGCCGCCATCGCCCGGCAGTTCGGCCACCGCGCCGTCACCGGCCTCCCTCAACGCCGCACCCAACGTCGATTCGTCGAGATCGGCCAGTTCGGCGCGGCCGAACAGGGCCTGACTGGCCAATTCGACGGAGTCGGTGGCGGCCTGCCCGTGCACGAGGGTGGTGAGTTCGCGCGCCAACCGACGCTGGGCGGCTCGTTCGTGCGGACGCGATTCGGTGGCCTCGGCCAACTCGTCTATCTCATCGCGACTCAGGAAGGTGAACCAGCGCAGATACGGCACGACATCGGCGTCGGCGGTGTTGACGAAGTACTGATACCAGGCGTACGGGCTGGTCAACTCCGGATCCAGCCAGAGGTTGCCACCGCCGGTCGACTTGCCGAACTTCTTTCCTGTCGAGTCGGTGACCAGCGGTGTGGTCAGCGCGTGAGCGGTGGCCCCGCGCTGCTGGCGCACCAGGCGTACGCCGGCGACGATGTTGCCCCACTGGTCGGATCCGCCGATCTGGAGGGCGCACCCGTACCGGTCGTGCAGCTGCACGAAGTCATTGGCCTGCAGCAGCATGTAGCTGAACTCGGTGTAGGACATGCCGTCGCCCTCCAGCCGGCGCCGGACCGTGTCACGGTCGAGCATGACGTTGACCGAGAAGTACTTGCCCACATCGCGCAGGAACTCGATGGCCGACATCGGGCCGGTCCAGGACAGGTTGTTCTCCACCACGGCACCGGTCGCGGACTCGTCGAACTCCACGAACCGTTCCAGCTGACCGCGGATGCGATCGGCCCAGTCGGCGACGGTATCGACGGTCTGCATCGTGCGCTCACCACTGTCGCGCGGGTCGCCGATCATTCCGGTGGCCCCGCCCGCCAGGACGATGGGTCGGTGCCCGGCCTGCTGGAATCGGCGCAACGTCAGCAGCGGCACCAGATGACCGGCATGCAGGCTCGGCGCGGTCGGATCGAAGCCCGAATACAACGTCAACGGGCCGTCGGCCAGCGCACCGGCCAGCGCCTCCAGGTCGGTCGACTGCGCGATCAATCCGCGCCATTGCAGCTCATCCAGGATGCCCGTACTCACGCTGACATCTTCGCCCATCAGTCGCTGGCACCCGGCGCGGGTGCCCGCGGGCTGCGCCGATATGCCGACACCTCCCGCCGTTCGGGCAACCAGAACCGCCAGGGCCGGTCGGCGGCCGTGCTGACCCCCACCCGCGGTCCGTCGACCGCGACTGCCGGGTCGGTCAACTGTAGACGCACCGCCGAAGTGGGCTCGAAAAGGTCAATACCGTTGTCGTCCATGGTGATTCCCAGTGCCGAGCACAGGTTTCCCGGACCTCGGGCCAGGCCGTGATCGGGTGCGACGACGCCCCGTCGCGATCGCGCGACCGGCTGGCCGTCGTCGATCACCGCGGCACGCAGCAGCACTGCGGCCGCGACGCCGTCCGGTCCGCAGGACACGTTGGCGCACACATGGATCCCGTGGCTGCGATAGGTGTAGAGCCGACCGGCCGGACCGAACATCACCGCATTACGCGGCCGCACGCCACGAAACGAATGGGCGGAAGGGTCCGGCCATGGTCCGTCGGGTGGTCCTCCGTAGGCCTCGACCTCGACGATGGTGGCACTGACCCCGCGGCCGAACAGTCGCGCACCGACCAGCCGACGTGCCGAGTCCACCGGATCTCCGGACAACTCCGCTGCGCCCACGCACCGATTGTGCCCGGATCGGACCGGTTGTCACCAACCGCGCAAGGTCAGCGCTGATCCGTAGGTGCCGAGCCGACCAGGCGCGCGTGCTCGGCGTCATCGGTGATGGTGACCGCCTCGTCGATCAGCAGCACCGGAATACCGGCGTCGATGCGGTAAGCGCGGCGCAAGCGAGGGTTGTACAGGCACTCACCGGGGACATGATGGAGCGGGCCGCGGTCCTCGGGGCAGACCAGGATCTGCAGAAGCTTGGCGTCGAGAGTCACGATCAGCCGAACGGTGCGATGCTGCTGCCCCACCCCGGAGGCGCCAGCGGCTGGTCATTGTCGGGGTCCGGCGGCACCCACGGGGCGGCCGGACCGACCGGTGCCGGGCTCGCCTTACCTGCCGCGGCGCGCTGCAGAGCCTGGCGTTGCTGGGCAACAGTCGCCTGCAGCGCCTCGGTCAGCGGCACCAGGTTGGGACGTTGGTCCATCGCGGCCCGCAACGCCGCCTGGTTGCCGGGCGACGGCGGAATGCCGCGATTGCGGAGGGTGATGGCGGAATCCAGCAGCTTGGATACCTGACCGCCGGACGCGCCGGACGCGTAGATATCCGCGAGGCTGTCCAAGATGTCGGCATGGGCGGTCGCGGTGGTGCCGCCGGTCAGCAACCCGGCGGCGATCATGGCTGCCGCCAACGAACGCCGAGTGAATGATGTCATCACGATCCTCCTAGCCGGGAGCCTAACAGCGCACCGCACGCCGGGCTCGGTCTCACAGACCCAGCTCTGCGCGCACCGCAGCGGTCATGCGCTTGTACTGCAACGTATCGCCGTCGAAATACCAGGCGTTACGGGTGGACTTCGGAATGCCCGCGGCACGCAGCGGACCCACCTCCGGCCGATAGGACGCACCGAGGGTCATCTCCGGTGCCACATAGACGACATCAGGGGCACGGCCGACCGGCAGGGCGGCAAGTGCCTCGGTGACCTCGGCGCTGGGAACGCTGCCGCCGGGACGTAACGACACCGCTGTGAGCACCAGCGGGCCGCCGGGACCGTCCACGCAATAGGTGACCGCGAGATCGACCGCGCCGATCCGGCCGACCGCATCGTTGACCGCGGCGGTGAACACCACACCGCGCGGGGTGCGGATCACCGCGCTGCGGCTGTCGACCAGCCAGTAGTCGCCGTCGTCATCGCGGCGGAAGAGCTGCTCGGTGGACACCCAGGTGTCGGCGGGCGCGAAGACGCCCCGCTTGACCGAGGCGGTCGGGTCGATGGGCCCCCGCGGGCGCGCGAGCAACAGGCCCACCTCGCCGGGTTGGGCCCGCAGCACGAAACCGCGCTCGTCCTCCAGGATCAGATCCTCGTCGACGTCATAGGCCGCCAGCTCGACGAACGGGCCACCCGGCAGCGGCCGGCCCTTGCATCCGGGCTTCACATCGGCCACGTTGGCCAACACGGCCTGCCCGTCGGTGGTCGCGAAGAACTCCACGACGTGAGCCGGCGCGAACACCTCGCTGACCCGCCGCCACAATCCGGTCGGCATACCGGCACCGATGAACAGGCGCACCGACAGCGTGCCGTTGAGGACGAACGAGGGATCATCGATGACCTCGCGCAGCATCGCCCACGTGTAGGACACCACGGTGACGCCGTACTGGCGGATCTCGTGCAGGAACCGATCGGGGGCCAGCCCACGCGACAGGGCGATCCGTGCGCCGCCGACGACCGCGCCACCGAGGCTCACCAACAGTCCGGAGGGGTGATGCAGCGGGGTGAGGCAGTACACGGTGTCGCGGTTGCCGAGGTTGGCCGCCGAGGCGGTGCCGAACGCCGAGAGCGCCCAGCGATAGTTCGTGATCTGGCGGGCCACCAGTTCACCGTTGACGGTGGCGAAGGCGATATAGGCGACATCGCGGGCGAAGCCGGGATTGGGGCGGTACCAACCGGGCAGCTCGACGCGATCCGGGTCGATGCGCTCCATGTCGATCACCGCGGCGGAACCGCTGCCCGGTTCGGGCAACTGCAGCTCGCGCGTCTCGCCGCCGCCCAACACCAGCACCCGACGGTCCAGTGTGCGGGCGGCCTCGAGGTTTGCCGGATCGGTCAGGATCTCGACCACCCCGCCGAGCCGGGCCGCCAGCGCCAGATCGGCGTCCGGGGGCATCAGCACCGCGACCGCGCCCAGCCGGGACAGTGCGGCGATCGCGACCAAAGCGCTGGGCCTGGTCTGCATCAGCACACCGACCCGCACGCCCTGGCGGACACCGACGTCGATCAGACCACGCACGACATTGTTGACGCGGCGGTCGACGGCCTCGTAGGTGTGCACGCGACCGTCGAACAACAGGAACTCGCCGTCGGGATGGCCGAGCGCCTGTTCGGTCATGATCCGGCCCAGCGAGATCCGGGTGTGGTCGTTGATCTGGCCCAGCCGCGCGAGCCGGGGCAGGGTGCGGGCGGTCTCCACGAGCAGCGTGCGCGCCGACTTGTTGGTCGCGACAACGGCATCGGCGGCCGAGCGGGCCAGCTCGAAGGCCAACTCGGAGGCGGCCGCTGCGCCGTGCGCGACGCGGGAGGCCAGTGCCACACCGCTGTCAGAGGACTCCGCGGGCTGCTCCCCCATCGGGACGACGGACTCGGGCAACTCGCCGCCACCGCTGCGCCACTTCACCCAGGAGGCCACCGTCGGCCAGGTCTGGGTGGCCGCCTTGGATCCGACGACCAATCCGAAATGCCCTGCGCGGATCAGGTATTCGTAAGTATCGGCCTGCGGTGCCGCGGTTTTGATCCCGCGTACCGCAGCGGGCTGGCCGATATCGTCGACCTCGCCGACGACGGCCAGCACCGGGCATTTGATATCGGCGAGCGTCACCAACTCACCGCGGATGTTGAACCCGCCCGACATCATCCGGTTGTGTGCGATGAACTGCTTGAGAAGCTCCGAGATGGCCGGCCCCGACCAGGCGATCCAGCCCTCCGAGTCGAGGAACCGGCGTTGTTGCTCGCGCGGGAGCAGTGCCTCCCGGTCATGGAGTTGGCGCAAGAAGTCCAGCCGGGCCTGTGTCGTCTTGATCGGGTCGAGCATCTGGAACCCGGTGCGGGCCAACCATCCCGGGATGTCGATCCGGGAGAACACATGGTCGGCCATGAAGTTGGCGGCCACCGCGCCGACATTGGGCGGTATACCCATCGGCAGTGCGGCCAGCGTGTCGACCGGGGACCCGAACCCGATGATGCTCGCCAGATCCTTGGACCTGCGATACGCCGCGGTCTGATAGCAGAACATGCCGCCTTGGGAGTACCCGGCCAGGTGCACATCGCTGCCGGTCACCCGCTTCACGGTGTCGATGGCCTCGCTGAGCGCCACCACGTGGTCGGCCAGGTTGCGCTGCATCCCGCCCTCGACCTGATCGGGTGACCCGAAATCGATCACCCACGGGTCGATACCCGCCGCGTGCAGGATGCCGACGGCACCGTGCTCACGAGTCACATCCCACATATCGGCCGACATCATCATCGGATGCACCATCAGGACCGGCGGACCGGCGGGTGCACTGCCTTGCCGGGAGTCCGGCGGGAAGTAGCGCCGCAACCGGTACATCGGCACGCTCTCGATGATCTGGTACGGCGACGGCACGGCCCCGGTCTCCAGGCCCCCGTAGCGCAGCACCTCGATGCCGTTCTGCGCCGTGGCCAGCAGTCGGCTCACCGGACCGGTGACCAGTGAGAAATCCACCACAGTGCTCCCCTACCGTAAGAGTCCCGACACCAGCGCCAATCCCCCGATTGCCCCGACATCATGGCACAGCGCCACTGGTCGGCCGCCGCGAATGTGCGGCGCGGCCCCGCCTAACCTGGACTCCGACATGGCGCATCTTCTCGGGGCCGAGGCCCTACATCTGGAATATCCCACCAAGGTCGTCTTCGACTCGGTCTCGCTCGGAGTGAACGAGGGCGACCGGATCGGCATCGTCGGGCGCAACGGCGACGGAAAGTCCAGCCTGCTGGCGATGCTGGCCGGCCGGGTGCGACCAGATTCGGGCCGGGTGACGGTGCGCGGCGGGGTGCGGGTCGGGGTGCTCGATCAGGCCGACACCCTCGATTCCGACGACACCGTCGGGCACGCCGTCGTCGGCGACGTTCCCGAACATGTGTGGGCAGGCGATCCGCGCGGACGCGATGTCATCGCCGGGTTGCTCGGCGATCTGAGCTGGGATGCGGTGCTCGGGACGCTCTCGGGCGGTCAGCGGCGACGGGTCGCGCTGGCCCGACTGCTGGCCGGTGACCACGACGTGCTCGCACTCGACGAGCCGACCAACCACCTCGATGTGGAGGCCATCACCTGGCTGGCCGAACATCTCAAACGACGCTGGTCGGCATCAGCGGGAGGGCTGTTGGTCGTCACGCACGACCGTTGGTTCCTCGACGAGGTGTGCAACACCACCTGGGAGGTGCACGACCGGATCGTCGAACCGTTCGACGGCGGCTACGCCGCCTACATCCTGCAGCGCGTGGAACGCGACCGGCAGGCAGCCACCATCGAGGCGCGCCGGCAGAACCTGGCCCGCAAGGAGCTCGCCTGGCTGCGCCGCGGCGCACCGGCACGGACCTCCAAACCCAAGTTCCGTATCGACGCGGCCAACGCATTGATCGCCGACGTACCCGAGATCCGGGACAAGGTCGCCCTGCAATCGCTGGCGGTCACCCGGTTGGGCAAGCAGGTGGTCGACCTGTTGGACGTCTCGGTCAGCTACGGCGAGAAGGCCGTCTTGCGCGATGTCGAGTGGCGGATCGCACCGGGTGAACGCACCGGCATCCTCGGGGTGAACGGTGCGGGTAAATCCACCCTGCTCGGTCTCGTCGACGGTTCCGTGCAGCCCACCGAGGGGCGGGTCAAAACCGGCAAGACGGTCCATATCGCCACCCTGACCCAGGGCTCCGATCGGCTCGCCGACCATCTCGACGAACCGGTCCGGGTGGTGTTGAGCCGGCTGGCCACCACCTACACGTTCGGGTCGGGTTCCAAGGCCCAGGAGCTCACCCCGAGCCAACTCCTCGAGCGTCTCGGGTTCGGCAGCGCGCAGCTGTCGACACCGGTGAAGGATCTATCCGGTGGCCAGCAACGACGTCTGCAGCTGCTGCTGATCCTGTTGGAGCAGCCCAATGTGCTGATCCTCGACGAGCCGACCAACGACCTGGACACCGACATGCTGGCGGCCATGGAAGACCTGCTCGACTCGTGGCCGGGCACGTTGATCGTGGTCAGCCACGACCGGTACTTCCTGGAGCGCGTCACCGACCAGCAGTACGGCATCCTCGGTGGGCAGCTGCGGCATCTGCCCGGCGGGGTCGACGAGTACCTGCGGCTGCGGGCCGCACACGCGTCGCAGACCGGGCCGGCGACCGCGAAACCGACGGTCCAGGAGGGATTGTCGGGTGCCGACCTGCGCACCGCGCAGAAGGAGATCTCGGCGATCGAACGCAAACTGGAGAAGCTCACCTCCCAGATCGACGCCGCCCATGTCCGGCTCGCCGAGCACGATCAGGACGACTACGAGGGGCTACAACGGCTCAGCGGCGAGCTGCGAGAGCTGGAATCCGAGGTCGTGCAGCTCGAGGAAAAATGGCTGGAGCTCTCCGAGCTCGTCGGGTGAACCGGCGCGAAATTCGGATCAGCGCAGCTTGATCCGCAGCTGGTCGGCGGTGTCGCGCACCACGGTGAGCTGACGGGCAACCTGAACCGGCGCCGTGCCGCCGCGGGCATTCCGCGAGTCGACCGAACCCGCGATGGTCAGCACCGCACGTACCTCGGCCGTCAACCCTGGGTGAATACCGGCCAGCTCATCATCGGCGAGTTCCTCCAACCCGACGTTGCGCGCCTCGGCCGCCTTGACCGCCGCCCCGGCCGCCTCGTGGGCGACCCGGAACGGAATACCCTGGCGCACCATCCATTCGGCGATATCGGTGGCGAGCGTGAAGCCCAGGGGCGCCAGCTCGGCCATCCGGTCGGTGTCGAAGGTCAGGGTGGCGACCAATCCGGCCATCGCCGGCAGCAGTAGCCGCAGTTGCGCCACCGAGTCGAAGACGGGTTCCTTGTCCTCCTGCAGATCCCGGTTGTAGGCTAGCGGCTGTGCCTTGAGTGTCGCCAGTAGACCGGTCAGGTTGCCGATCAGCCGCCCGGACTTTCCGCGGGCCAGCTCGGCGATGTCCGGGTTCTTCTTCTGCGGCATGATCGAGGAGCCCGTCGACCAGGCGTCGTGCAGTTTCACATAACCGAACTCGGTGGTGCTCCACAGGATGATGTCCTCGGCCAACCGGGAGAGATCGACCGCGATCATCGCGAACACGAAGGCCGCCTCGGCCGCGAAATCCCGTGCCGCGGTGGCGTCGATGGAGTTGTCGGCGGCGGCATCGAAGCCCAGCTCGGCGGCGATGGCATCGGGATCGAGCCCCAGCGAGGAGCCGGCCAATGCACCGGAACCGTACGGCGACACCGCGGTCCGCTTGTCCAGATCGACGAGGCGTTCGGCGTCGCGCAACAACGGGTGCGCGTGGGCCAGCAGATGATGGGCCAGCAACACCGGCTGCGCGGACTGCAGGTGCGTCTTGCCCGGCATGATCGCCGTCGGGTGCGCGGCGGCCTGGGTGGCCAGTGCCGCGACCACGTCGAGCACCCCGTCGCCGACGGCCTTGACGGCGTCGCGCAGCCACATCCGGAACAGCGTGGCCACCTGGTCATTTCGCGATCGGCCGGCACGCAGTCGGCCGCCGAGCTCGGGGCCGACCCGATCGATCAGACCGCGCTCCAGTGCCCCGTGCACGTCCTCGTCGCTGGGCAGCGGCCCGAAGCTGCCGTCGGCTACGTCGGCGCCCAGGCTGTCCAGACCGGCCAACAGGCCGTCGCGTTGCTCATCGGTGAGCAGGCCTGCCCGATGCAGGACCCTGGCGTGCGCCTTGGAGGCGGTGACGTCGTAGGGGGCCAGCGCCCAGTCGAAATGGGTCGACTTGCTCAGCGCGGCCAGCGCGTCGGACGGTCCGTCGGCGAACCGGCCGCCCCACAGCGATCCTTCGTTGGTGCTCATGCAGTTTCCTTCCGCGAGCGTGCGTGAACTCCGGTCTGGCAGCGGCGTGTCGCCCGCAGACGCGCACGCTCGCGGAGGAGTGGGGTCACAGGCCCAGGTCGCGCTTGGCCGAGATCTTGCTGCTCAGGCCGTGCACGTGCACGAAGCCCTTCGCGCTGGACTGGTCGAAGCTGTCGCCCTCGTCGTAGGTGGCCAGGTTGAAGTCGTAGAGCGAGGTCGGGCTGCGACGACCGTTGACCGCGATGTGCCCGCCGTGCAGGACCAGCCGGATCTCGCCGGTGACGTGCTCCTGGGTGTGCGCGACGAACGACTCCAGCGCGCGCTTGAGCGGCGAGTACCAGAGTCCGTCATAGACCAGCTCGCCCCACTTCTGGTCGGTGCCGCGCTTGTAGCGGCCCAGCTCGCGCTCCAGGGTGACGTGCTCCAGCTCGGTGTGCGCGGTGATCAGCACCATGGCGCCGGGTGCCTCGTAGATCTCGCGGCTCTTGATGCCGACCAGCCGGTCCTCGACGACGTCGAGCCGCCCGACCCCCTGGGCGCCGGCGCGCCGGTTGAGCTCCTCGATGGCCTGCAGCACGGTGACCGGACGGCCGTCGATGGAGACCGGTACGCCCTTGTCGAAGCCGACGATGACCTCGTCGGGGCTGCTCCAGTTGAGGGTGGGGTCCTCGGTGTAGTCGTAGACGTCCTTGGTGGGCGCGTTCCACAGGTGCTCCAGGAACCCGGTCTCCACCGCGCGGCCCCAGACGTTCTGGTCGATCGAGAACGGCGAACGCTTGGTGACGTTGATCGGGATGTCGTTCTCCTCGGCGAAGGCGATGGCCTTCTCACGCGTCCAGGCGTAGTCACGCACCGGGGCAAGAACTTCGAGATCCGGTGCCAGCGAAGCGAATCCGACCTCGAATCGGACCTGGTCGTTACCCTTGCCGGTGCAGCCGTGGGCCACGATGCCGCCGCCGTGCTCGCGCGCGGCCTTGACCAGGTGCTTGACGATCAGCGGCCGGCTGATGGCCGACACCAGCGGGTAGCGGTCCATGTAGAGCGCGTTGGACTGGATGGTCGGCAGGCAGTACTCGTCGGCGAACTCGTCGCGGGCGTCGACGACGACGGCCTCGACGGCGCCGCAGTCAAGGGCGCGCTGACGCACGACATCCATGTCCTCGCCGCCTTGGCCGAGGTCGATGGCGACGGCGACGACCTCCTTGCCGGTTTCCTTGCCGATCCAGCTGATGGCCACCGAGGTGTCCAGACCGCCGGAATACGCCAGGATGACGCGCTCGGACATTGGTTGATCTCCCTTTGTAGTGAACTGTTACTTCAAGTTTTCGAACATGCTCGCGAGCTCTGCGCCGGTCATCGGCTCGCGGGCTATCACGAAGATGGTGTCATCACCGGCGACGGTGCCGACAACCTGGGGCAACGATGCACGGTCGATGGCGCTGGCCAGGTAGTGCGCGGCCCCGGGCGGGGTGCGCAGCACGGCCAGGTTGGCGCTGGAATCGGTGGAGACCAGCAGCTCGCCGAGCAGCTTCGTGACCCGCTCGGTTCCCCCGGAGACACCCCGTACCGGGCTGCCGTCCTCGGGCACCACATAGACCCCGACCCCACCGTCGGCCCCGCGCAGCTTCACCGCACCGAGCTCCTCCAAGTCCCTGGACAAGGTGGCCTGGGTGACCTCGATGCCCTCGGCGGCGAGCAGGGCGGCCAACTCGGTCTGGCTGCTGATCGCGTTCGACGACAGCAGCGTGACGATGCGGGCCTGCCGGCCTGCCCGGGTCGGGGTGCTCACGACCGCCGTTCGAGCAGCCAGGCCAACAGTGCCTTCTGAGCGTGCAACCGGTTCTCGGCCTCGTCGAACACCGCACTCTGCGGGCCGTCGATGACCTCGTCGGTGATCTCGTGTCCGCGGTGCGCCGGAAGGCAGTGCAGGACAACGGCGTCGGGATCGGCCAGCTTCAGCAGGTCGGCGTTGACCTGGAACGGGCGGAACGGGCGCACCCGGTCGAGCCCGTCGTTCTCCTGGCCCATCGAGGTCCAGGTGTCGGTGACCAGGACGTCGACACCGTCGACGGCGGCCCTCGGGTCGGCGCTGACGGAGACGGTCGCTCCCGTCTCACTGGCGCGACGGCGGGCGGCGTCGACGAACTGCGGATGCGGTTCGAAACCCGCCGGCGCGGCGATGGTGACGTCGATTCCGGCGGTGACCCCGCCCAGCATCAGCGAGTGCGCCATGTTGTTGGCGCCGTCGCCCAGATAGGTCATGGTCAGGCCGTGGAGCGCGCCCTTGCGCTCGACGAGGGTCTGCAAGTCGGCGAGCACCTGGCACGGGTGGAACTCGTCGGAGAGCGCGTTGACGATCGGGACGGTCGACCCGGAGGCCATGGCGCTCAGGCGTTCCTGGGCGAAGGTCCGCCACACGATGGCGTCGACATAGCGCGAGAGCACCGCGCCGGTGTCCTCGAGGGTTTCTTCGCGACCGAGCTGGGTGCTGCGGCCGTCGACGACGACGGCGTGCCCGCCGAGCTGGGCGATCCCCATCTCGAAGCTGAACCGGGTACGGGTGGAGTTCTTCTCGAAGATGACCGCGACACCGCGCGGGCCCTCCAGCGGGCGCCGGGAGAACGGCGCCGCCTTGAGTTCGGCAGCCAGGGCCAGCACCTCGGCCTGTTCATCGGGTGTCAGGTCGTCGTCACGCAGGAAATGGCGGGTCATGCTTTACCCCTTGGCTCCGTTGTCGAGTACCGCGGGCAGTGCGGTGAGAAACTCGTCGATCTGGGCATCGGTGATGATCAGCGGCGGGGCCAATCGGATGACATCGGCCGCGGCGGCGTTGACCAGGAAGCCCGCCTCGCGGGCGGCCGCCTCGACGGCCTTGGCCCTGTCCTGGTTGAGCACGATGCCGATGAGCAGACCCTTGCCGCGGACGTGGTCGACCAGCGGATGGCCGATCTCCTCCACGCCGTGGCTGATCGTCTTGCCCGCCGCGCCGGCCCGGTTGACCAGGTCCTCGGCCTCCAGCGTCCGCAGCACTGCAAGGGCGGCCGCGGTGCTCACCGGATTACCACCGAAGGTGCTGCCGTGCAGACCCGGGGTCAACAGGCCCGCCGTCGCGCCGATGGCCAGGCACGCGCCGATCGGCAATCCGCCGCCCAGCCCCTTGGCCAGGGTGACGATATCGGGGGTGATGCCGTCGTGCTGGTGGGCGTAGAAGGCTCCGGTGCGCCCGACGCCGGTCTGCACCTCGTCGAGGACGAGCAGGGCACCGTGTGCGGCGGTGATCTCACGGGCCGCGACCAGGTAGCCCGGCGGCGGGACGACCACGCCGCTCTCCCCCATGATCGGTTCCAGGAACACCGCGGCGGTCCCGTCGTCGACGGCGCTGCGCAGCGCGTCGATATCGCCGTAGGGCACGAAGCTGACCTGTCCGGGCAGCGGTTCGAAGGGTGCGCGCTTGGCGGGCTGGCCGGTCAGCGCCAGCGATCCCATCGTGCGACCGTGGAACCCACCTTCTGCCGCAACGACTTTGGTCCGCCCGGTGAGCCGGGTGATCTTGAACGCGACCTCGTTGGCCTCGGTACCGGAGTTGCAGAAGAACGCCTTCGCCGGATGACCGAGATGGCCGACCAGAGCTTCGGCCAGCGCGATACCGGGCTCGGTGGCATACAGGTTCGAGGTGTGCCCCAGCGTGTTCAGCTGGGCGGTGACGGCCTCGATGACGGCCGGATGACGATGGCCGAGCAGATTGACCGCGATACCACCGAGCATGTCCAGATAGCTCTTGCCGGATTCATCGGTGACGACGGCGCCGTCGCCGGCCACCAGGGCCAGCGGTGGGGTGCCGTAGTTGTTCATCATGACCGCTTCCCAGCGGGTTTGCAGTGTCATGCGGGAATCACTTTCGTTCCGGTTCCTTCGTCGGTGAAAAGCTCGACGAGCACACAGTGTTCGACCCGACCGTCGATGACGTGCGCGCTGGGCACGCCACCGTCGACGGCGCGCAGACAAGCCTCGATCTTGGGCACCATGCCCGATTCGAGTGTGGGCAGCAGTCGCGTCAGCGCCGCGCTGTCGATCTCGCTGACCAGCGAGGTGCGGTCCGGCCAGTCGGTGTAGAGGCCCTCGACATCGGTGAGCATCAACAGCTTCTCGGCACCGAGCGCCTCGGCCAACGCCGCGGCCGCGGTATCGGCATTGATGTTGTGCACCACACCGTCGATATCGGGTGCGATGGTGGAGACCACCGGGATGCGGCCTGCAGCAATGAGATCCAGCAGCGAGCCGGCGTTGACATGTTCGACGTCGCCGACCAGCCCGATATCGGTGGCGACACCGTCGACGGTCACGCTGCGCCGTACCGCGGTGAACAGCTGGGCGTCCTCACCGGTGACGCCGACCGCGTAGGGACCGTGGGCGTTGATCAGACCGACGAGCTCGCGGCCGACCTGACCGAACAGCACCATCCTGGCGACGTCGAGCACCTCGGGTGTGGTGACCCGGAACCCGCCCTTGAAATCGCCTGCGATGCCCAGCTTGGAGAGCATCGCGCTGATCTGCGGGCCGCCGCCGTGCACGACGACCGGCCGGATCCCGCAATTGCGCAGGAACACCATGTCCGCGGCGAAGGCCGCCTTGAGCGCGTCATCGGTCATGGCGTTACCGCCGTACTTGACCACGACGATCTTGCCGTGCAGCTGTTTGAGCCAGGGCAACGCCTCGGCGAGAATCGCGGCCTTGGCCCGCGTCGAATGCTCTTCGCCGGTGTCGCTCATGAGCTGTAGGCCGAGTTCTCTTCGACGTAGGCGTGAGACAGGTCGGTGGTCCGGATCGACGCCGAGGCATCGCCGGAGGCCAGGTCGACCAGTACCTCGATCTCGTCACCGGACAGGTCGACCTCACGGGCGCCGGGGGCACCGGCACCGTCGACGCACACCGGAGAACCGTTGAACGACACACTGATCCGGTGCGGATCGAGTGTCACCGGCGCGATACCGACGGCGGCGAGCACCCGGCCCCAGTTGGGGTCGGACCCGAACAGTGCGGTCTTGACCAGGCTGTCGCGGGCGATGGTGCGGGCGGCCACCAGCGCGTCATCCTCGGAGGCGGCACCGCCGACGGTGATGGTGATGCGTTTGGTTACACCCTCGGCATCGGCCTGCAGCTGCGCGCACAGGTCGTCGCAGACGGCGAAGACGGCCGCATCCAGCTCGTCCTGACTCGGGGTGACCTCGCTGGCGCCGGAGGCCAGCAGGAGCACGGTGTCGTTGGTGGAGCAGCTGCCGTCGACGTCGAGGCGGTCGAAGGTTCCCGCGGTGGCCCGCCGCAGCGCGGTGTCCAACGCCTGTGGACCGGCGACGGCGTCGGTGGTGATCACGACCAGCATGGTGGCCAGCGACGGTGCGAGCATGCCCGCACCCTTGGCCATACCGCCGACGGTCCAGTCGTCGGCGTGCAGCGCAACCTGTTTGGGCACCGTATCGGTGGTCATGATGGCCCGGGCGGCCTCCTCGCCGCCGGTCAGGCCGCCGGCCATCTCGTGCACGATCTCGGTGACCCCGGCGAGCACCTTGTCCATCGGGAGCCGGTCGCCGATCAGGCCGGTCGAGCACACCGCGACCTCGATGGCCCCGGTCTCGGTACCCCAGTCGCTCAGTGCCGCGGCCAGCGCCTCGGCGGTGGCATGGGTGTCCTGGAATCCGCCGGGACCGGTGCAGGCGTTGGCACCTCCGGAGTTCAGGATGACCGCGCGCAGCCTGCCCGTCGTGAGCACCTGCTGCGACCACTGCACCGGCGCGGCCTTGATCTGGTTACGGGTGAACACGCCGGCGGCGTGATGATCGGGGCCCTCGTTGAACACCAGCGCCAGATCGAGCGCTCCCGAGGCCTTGATACCGGCCGGGATGCCGGTGGCCCGGAAGCCGGCCGGGGCGGTGACGCCCTGAGTACGTACGAGCTTGCCCACTGCCCGGTTCACGGTGCCACTCCCACGGTCGACAGTCCTTCGGTTTCGGGCCATCCCAAGGCCAGATTCATCGATTGCACCGCGGCTCCGCCGGTGCCCTTGGTCAGGTTGTCGATGGCGCAGACGGCCACCAGCGTGCCGGCCTCGACGTCGACGGCGACGGCGAGTTGGGCGGCGTTGCTGCCGATCACCGATCCGGTCTTGGGCAGCTGCCCCTCGGGCAGCAGATGGATGAATGGTTCGTCGGCATAGGCCTTCTCATAGGCCGCCCGAATCTCGGATTCGGATGCCCGCGTCGGCGCGGTGCAGGTGGCCAGGATGCCACGCGAGGTGGGGATGAGCACGGGGGTGAACGACACCGTCACCGGCTTGTCGGTGACCTTGCGCAGACCTTGGGCGATCTCGGGGGTGTGCCGATGCTTCCCGCCGATGTTGTAGGCCCGCGCCGATCCGATGACCTCGGCACCGAGCAGGTCGACCTTGGCGGACTTGCCCGCTCCGGAGGTGCCGCTGACCGCCACGACGGTGACGGCGGGTTCGGCGAGGCCGGCCTCGATGGCCGGCAGGAGCGCCAACAGGGCCGAGGTCGGATAGCAGCCGGGTACGGCGATGCGGGTGGCGCCCTTGAGCGCGTCTCGGCCCCCGGGCAATTCGGGCAGCCCGTAGGGCCAGGTGCCGGCGTGCGCGCTGCCGTAGAACTTCTCCCAGTCCGCCGCATCGGTCAACCGGAAGTCGGCGCCGCAGTCGATGATGACGGTGTCGCCCAGTTGTTCGGCGAGCGCCGCCGAATGGCCGTGCGGCAGGCCGAGAAACACCACGTCGTGCTCGGCGAGCAACGCAGCGTCGGTGGTCTGCAGCACCCGATCGGCCAGCGGCAGCAGGTGCGGGTGATGCTCGCCAAGGGTGCTGCCCGCGCTCGCCGCGGCGGTGAGCGCGCCGATGGTCAGCCGACCGTCTGCGTAGGCGGGGTGGCCGAGCAGCAGACGCAGGATCTCGCCGCCGGCGTATCCGCTGGCGCCGGCGACAGCTACTGATGTCATGAGCCCGATCCTTGCATTGTTATGCAGTCGAATGCAAACTCATTACAGCACGTGTCCGCCAAGGTCAGGCGCGCTGGACCGCGCCGACCCGCTCGGCCGCGGCGGCGACCGCGGCGTCCCTTGCGGCGCTGGCCTCATCCTCGGTCAAGGTCCGGTCGGCGGCCCGGAACCGCAGCGCGAGGGTCAGCGACTTGCGCCCCTCCCCGATCTGCGGGCCGGTGTAGACGTCGAACAACCGGACATCCTCCAACAGCTCGCCGGCACCGCCGCGAACGGCGTCGATCACCGACTGCGCGGCAACGTCGTCGGCGACGATGAGGCTGATGTCCTGGAACACGGCGGGGAACGGCGACACCGAGGGCGCAGGCAGCCGCTCGACGATCGGGATGTCGTCGAGATCGATCTCGACCGCGCATGTTCCGGCAGGCAGCCCGACCCGCTCGATGGCGGCCGGGTGCAATTGGCCGGCGTGACCGACGACCACGTCCCCGACGAGCACCGCCGCACACCGCCCCGGGTGCCAGGGCAGCTGCGCGTCGGCGCGCAGGGTCAACTCGACCCCGACGGCACGGCCGATGGCGCGGACCGCCTCGAAGGCATCGGCGGCCTCGACCTTGCGCCCCGGGCCCCACGGTCCGGCAGGCTCACGCAGCCCCGCCATCACGATGCCCACATGCTCGGGCTGGTGCGGTAGCGACCGGTCCAGCCCGGCGATCTCCTCGTCGGTGGGCCTGCGGTCGGTGGGGATCCGTTGTACCGCACGGGTCTCGGCCGTCTGCACGGCGACATGCGAGATCGCGAACAACGAGGTGTCCACGGCACCGCGGGACACATTGCGTGTCAACGCCTCCAGCAGGCCCGGCAGTAGCGTGCTGGCCAGTTGGGGCCGGTCGGCCTCCAACGGATTGAGCAGTGTGACCACCGATCGCCGGGGATCGTCGGCATCGAGCCCCCAGGCGTCGAACACCCCGGTCGGCAGGAACGGTGTCGGCAGCACCTCGACGAAACCCTCCAGCGCCAGCGACTTGCCGACGGCTCGGCGACGGCGTTGCACCGGGGTCAGCCCCCGTCCCGGCGGCGCGAGGGGCAGCACCGAGGGGATGGCATCCAGGCCCTCCAACCGCAGCACCTCCTCGACCAGGTCGGCCGGCTCGCGCAGGTCGGGACGCCAGCTCGGCGGTGTGGCTGTGATGACGCCGTCGGCTTCCTCACTCACCTGCGCGCCGATCTGGGTGAGCCGGCGCACGGCCACCCCGGCGGGATAGCTCACCCCGGCGACCCGGTCGGGCAGGTCGGCGGGCATGCTCACCGGTGCCGGTGACCAGTCGTTGCGCGGCGGGTCGCCACGCCAGTCGGTAAGCGTCGGATCGACTGTCCCCCCGGCGATCTCGGCGAGCAGTGTGGCACAGCGGTCCAGCGCGGCCACCGAGATGGCCGGGTCGACCGTGCGCTCGTAGCGCCGGCCTGCCTCGCTGACCAGACGCAGCCGGCGCTGGGTGCGAGACACGGCGGCCGGATCCCAGACGGCGGCCTCCAGGAGCACATCGGTGGTCGACGACCGCACCTCGGTGGTGCCCGCGCCCATCACCCCACCGATCGCCGCGGTGGCGACCTCGTCGACGATCAGGACATCGGTGTCGTTGAGCGTGCGGGTGACATCGTCGAGGGTGGTGACCTGCTCCCCCGCCGTGGCGAACCGGACGTCGAAGCCGCCGGTGATCAGCGACCGGTCGTGGGCGTGCATCGGATGGCCGAGTTCGAGCATCACGTAGTTGGTGACGTCGACGGCCGGTGAGATGGCCCGGATACCGGAGAGCAGCAGCCGGCGCTGCAGCCACCAGGGTGACACCGCGTCGGGATCGATACCGGTGACCGGGCGCAGACCGAAACGCTGCACGCCGGTGCCCGGCTGAACGGTCAGCGGCCAGGCCTCGCCGTGTGCGGGCAACGGCGGCACGTCTGCCGGGTCGACGAATTCCAGGTCGGCGGCGCAGGCGATATCGCGCGCCAGGCCACGCATCGACAGGCAGTAGCCCCGGTCCGGGGTGATCGCCAGATGGAACACCACATCGTCGAGACCGACGACATCGATGGCCGACGCCCCGGGCTCGGCGGTGCCCGCGGGCAGCACCAGGATCCCGGAGTGGTCGCCACCGAGGTTCAGTTCCGAGCCGGAGCAGATCATGCCGTCGGACGTGCGGCCGTAGGTCTTGCGCTTGGCGATCGCGAAATCACCGGGCAGCACCGTCCCGGGCAGCGCGACAACCACCAGGTCACCGACAGCGAAGTTCCTTGCACCGCAGACGATATCGCGAAGTGCATCCTCACCCACATCGACCTTGCAGGCGCGGATGGGTTTCTTGAACTCGGTCAGTTCCTCGATCTCGGCGACGCGGCCGACGGTCAACGGTCCGGTGACCGGCCCGACCGGGATGATCTCCTCCACCTCGTGGCCGATCCGGATGAGGATCGCTTCGAGCTCCTCGACAGAGACGTCCCAGCCGGGGTTGCCGAGCCGGACGGTGTCGCGCAGCCAGCTGTAGGGAACGCGCATCAGGCACCCACCCCGAACGGCAGCGAGAACCGCACGTCACCCTCGACCATGTCACGCATATCCGGAATACCGTTGCGGAACTGCAGGGTTCGCTCCAATCCCATACCGAAGGCGAAGCCGGAGTATTCGGCCGGGTCGATACCGCAGGCGCGCAGCACATTCGGGTTCACCATGCCGCAACCACCCCACTCGACCCAGCCCGGGCCGCCCTTCTTGTTCTCGAACCACACGTCCACCTCGGCCGAGGGCTCGGTGAACGGGAAGAAGTGCGGCCGGAACCGGGTGCGCCCAGCCGGGCCGAATTCGGCGCGGGCCAGCGCGTCCAGGGTGCCACGCAGGTTGGCCATGGTCAGGCCCTTGTCGACGGCCAGACCCTCGACTTGATGGAAGACCGGGGTATGGGTGGCGTCGAGCTCGTCGGTGCGAAAAGTCCGGCCCAGCGAGATGATGTAGACCGGTAGTTCGCGCTCCAGCAGCGCACGAATCTGCACCGGCGAGGTGTGCGTGCGCAACACCTGCCGCGATCCCTCGGGGGCGATCTGGAAGGTGTCCTGCTCGCTGCGGGCCGGGTGATCGGGCGGGAAGTTCAGCGCGTCGAAGTTGAACTGCTCGGTCTCGACCTCCGGGCCCTCGGCCAGCTCCCAGCCCATCGCCACGAAGGTGTCGGCGATCCGCTCGGTGAGCAGCGTGATGGGGTGCCGCGCCCCGACCGGGCGTCGCGTCGAGGGCAACGTCACGTCGATGCGTTCGGCGACGAGCACGGCGGCATCGCGCTCGGCACGCAGGGCGGCGAGCCGCTCATCGAAGCTCTGCTGCGCCTCGGTGCGCGCGATGTTGACCCGCTTGCCGGCATCGGCGCGTTCGGTCTTGGGCAGGGTGCCCAGCGCCTGACGGGCCACGGCGATCGGGGAACGATCCCCGAGATGTTCGGTCTTCGCTCTGGCCAGCGCTTCCAGGTCCGCGGCGGCGTCGAAGGCCTGCCGGGCCGCGGCAACTGCGCTGATCAGGACATCTTCTGAGAGCTCCGTCACCCGGCGATCATAGGTGATGGCCCGTTGAGAGCGACGTCACGCACCCTCGCGGTCGTCAGCGGCCCCGTCGGCGACGGCCGGCTTCGACAGCGGTTTGACCCAGTACATGACCAGGTCCTCGGGAACCCCACTGGGCTTGGTCGCGAACAGCTGCTTGCGCACCCGTTTGACCGAGATCCCGAGCGCGGCCGGCGCGTCCGGGCCACCGACCGCGTCGAGCGTGGTGTGCGAGATGACGAGTCCGCCGCGGGTGGCCCGCTCCATCACCCGTGCGGCGATGTTGACGTCCACACCCAGCCAGTCCGACCCGATGCGCTGCGGGTGCCCGGTGTGAATGCCGGCCCGCATGCGCGGTGTGTAGCCGTCGACCTCGACCGATTGCACCGCCTCCAGGGCCGCGAGCACCGCGTGGACGGCCGTGGCCGGGTCGGTGAACACAACCATGGCACCGTCACCCATGCGTTTGACGATGTGTCCACCGTGGGCCAGCAACGGCGGCTCGGTGACCTGTGCGACGCGGCGCAGCAAGCGCAAGGTGGCGTCGTCCCCGGCGCGCAACGACCAGGCCGAGAAACCGACCAGATCGGTGAAAACGAGGGTCATCTCCCGGTTGGCCGGCTTGCCCGAGACGCGCTCGGTGAGCGCCTGCCAGACCTGCAGAGCGCCGAGACTGATCTCACGGGAGACGGCCTCGCGCTCGAGCAGGCGGTCCGCGGCCCGGGCGGCGGCGCGCGGGCCACCCTCGCCGGCGGCGGACAGCGGGTCGCCGAACTCCGGATCGCCGGGTAGTGCCCGCCGCGCCCGTCTGATCATCGCCACGACACCGGGGTTGTGGTTGGTGGCCGACAGCCAACCGAACGGACCGGCCTGGCGCGGTAATTGCGGCGGCGACACCGCCGGGGTGTGCGCTGATCGTTCCTCGAACGATTCGGCGGCCACAGCGCCACCCTAGGTGGCACCGCCGGTACCGGCAATGAGGTTGTGCGACGACCTTGATCACATGGCGCCTCGGCCGGGGAATGTCCTGGTCACGGCGGTGTGGCAGGGGTATCGCCAACCGGTAACGACGCGGCACACCTGCGCGCGGCGTCATAGACAACGCGCGTTGTCAGGCATATCGTGGCCGGACACCCGTGGTTTCGAGGCTCGACGAGGACGCCGATGACCGCTGCATCCGCCGGCACTGACCGGACAGCCGTTCCCAAGCCGATACCGCTCGGCCCCGACTCGTTGACCTGGAAGTACTTCGGAGACCTGCGAACCGGCCTGCTCGGTGTCTGGATCGGCGCGATCCAGAACATGTACCCCGAACTCGGCGCGGGAGTGGAGGATCATTCGATCCTGCTGCGCGAGCCCTTACAACGGGTCGCCCGGTCCGTCTACCCGATCATGGGCGTCGTCTACGACGGCGACCGCGCAACGGACACCGGCGCGCAAATCAAGAGTTTCCACCGTGACATCAAGGGCGTGGACGAACAGGGCCGGCGCTATCACGCCCTGAACCCGGAGACCTTCTACTGGGCGCACGCAACGTTCTTCATGCTGATCATCAAGACGGCCGAGTACTTCTGCGGAGGGCTCACCGAAGCCGAGAAGCACCAACTCTTCGACGAGCATGTGCAGTGGTACCGGATGTACGGCATGAGCATGCGTCCGGTGCCGGCCTCCTGGGAGGAGTTCTGCGAGTACTGGGACCACAAGTGCCGCGAGGAACTTGAGATCAACAAGGCCACCCTCGACATCTTCTCGATCCGTATCCCCAAACCCTGGTTCGTGCTGATGCCGACCCCGGTGTGGGACCAGATCTTCAAACCGCTCGTCGGCGCCCAGCGCTGGGTGGCCGCCGGGGTGTTCGACCCGGCCCTGCGCGAGAAGGCCGGGATGCGCTGGACCGCCGGTGACGAGATCATCCTGCGGCTGCTCGGCAAGGCCGTCGAGCTCGCGTTCGTCGCCGTTCCCGACGAGATCCGGTTGCATCCGCGCGCGGTATCGGCCTACCGGCGGGCCGGCGGGCGCATCGCCGCCGACGCCCCGCTGGTGGAGGCGCCGGGCTTCATGGCTCCCCCGTCCGACCGTCGCGGTCTGCCGATGCACTACCAGCCCCCGCACCGGTCGCTGCTCGACCGCGCGGGCTCTCTGCTGCACACCACATTCTCCCTGGCCGGGTTGCGTCCGGCCGCCAAACGGAAGGCTGCCTGACTCGATGCTGGAATGGTCTGATGTCGACATCGCCGTGCGCGATGCGGTGCGCGAATTCGTCGACAAGGAAATACGGCCCCACATCGACGCGCTGGAAAGCGGCGACATGGAGCCCTATCCGATCATCCGTAAGCTCTTTGCCGCCTTCGGAATCGATGCGATGGCACGGGAATCCTTGGAGCGCAGGCTGTCCCGGCTGCGCGACGGGAGCTCGAGCGGCCGGCCGAAATCCTCCGGTGGCATGTTCGGCGGCGGACCCGACCAGGCAGGCATGGGTTTCGTGTTGATCAGCGAGCTCTGCCGGGTGTCGATGGGCCTGGTGACGGGGCTCGGCGTCAGCCTGGGCCTGACGGTGCCGACCATCCAGAGTCGCGGCACCCTGGCCCAGCAGGAACGCTGGCTGCCCGGGCTGGTGACCTACGAGAAGATCGGCGCGTGGGCGATCACCGAACCCGATTCGGGTTCCGACGCCTTCGGTGGCATGAAGTCCTATGTCGTGCGCGACGGTGAGGACTATATCCTCAACGGGCAGAAGACGTTCATCACCAACGGCCCCGATGCCGATGTGGTGGTGGTGTACGCCAAGCTCGACTCCGGTGACGGGGCGGACCGGCGCGACCGCAAGGTCCTCACCTTCGTGCTGGATCGCGGCATGGAGGGTTTCGTGCAGTCGAAACCGTTCCAGAAGATGGGCATTCACTCCTCCCGCACCGGTGAGTTGTTCTTCAACAATGTGCGGTTGGGACGCGATCGGCTCCTCGGTGAGACCGAGAACACCGCCGCGGGTGACGGCAGGGACAGTGCCCGCTCCAACTTCTCGGCCGAACGGATCGGCGTGGCGGCGATGGCACTCGGGGTGATCGAGGAGTGCCTGCGACTGTCGGTGGATTATGCGAAGACGCGGGTCCTGTGGGGTAAGGAGATCGGACAGTTCCAGTTGATCCAGCTCAAGCTGGCCAATATGGAGGTGGCTCGGATGAACGTGCGCAACATGCTGTTCCGGGTCATCGAGTCCGCCCAGAAGGGCTCCCCCATCTCGTTGGCCGAAGCCTCGGCCATCAAGTGGTATTGCTCGCAGGCCGCCACCGATGTCGCCATGGAGGCCGTCCAGCTGTTCGGTGGCAACGGATACATGACCGAGTACCGGGTGGAACAGTTGGCCCGCGATGCGAAGTCGCTGATGATCTACGCGGGCTCCAACGAGGTGCAGATCACCCACGTGGCCAAGGGGTTACTCGCCTGACTTCCGGCGGCGAGATTCACGTCAGGGACGGATTGCGGCCCGGACGCGACCCTGAGGTGAATCTCGGTGGCAGCTGCCTTGTCAGGAGAGCGCCCGCGAACTCTCGTACAGGCAGATCGCTGCGGCCGCAGCCACATTGAGACTCTCGGCGCCGCCCTTCATCGGAATCTGCACCCGGACGTCGGCGGCGGCAGCCACCTCGCCGGGCAGGCCGTGGGCCTCCGAACCGAACAGCCACGCCGTGGGCACGTCGAGCTTGAGGGTCGCCAGCGAGGCCTCACCGTCGAGCGTGGTGGCCATCACCACCAGGCCGGCATGGACCAGCTCCGGTATCAACGCGAGCGTGTCGGGCGCGGACACCACCGGCACCGAGAAGATGCTGCCCGCCGATGCGCGTAGGCATTTCGCGTTGTAGGGGTCGACGCTGTTGCCGGCCAGGATCAACGCATCGGCACCCATCGCGTCGGCGAGACGGATCAGGGTCCCGGCGTTGCCCGGGTCCGAGGTTTCCACGGCGACCGCGATCAGCCGCGGATCACCGGAGAGCAGGTCCGGCAACGACACCTCGGGAATGCGGCACACCGCAACCAGTCCGACCGGAGTGACGGTGTCCGACAGCGCCTTTGCGGCCTTGTCGGTCACGACGTAGGTCGGCGTGTCATCCAGCAGGGACGCGAACCGGACCGCCGCGTCCTCGGTGACGAACACCTCGGAAACGACTCCGCGCCGCAACGCCGCCTCGACGAGGTTGGGTCCCTCGGCGAGAAAGCGTGCGGCGCGGCGACGTTCGACAGGTCGCTGCAGCTTGATCGCTGCGGCTACCCGATCTGCGCGCTCGGTGAGCGGCGTGGAGAAGCCACTCATTCAGCGGTGTCTCAGGCGGCTTCGCCCGACGGCGCGTTGACATCCTCGGGCAGGGCCGCCTTGGCGACCTCGACCAGAGCGGTGAACGCGGCCGCGTCGCTGACGGCGATCTCGGCCAGGTTCTTGCGGTCCACCTCGACGCCGGCGGCCTTGAGGCCCTGGATCAGGCGGTTGTAGGTGATGTCGTTGGCGCGGGCCGCGGCGTTGATGCGCGAGATCCACAGCTTGCGGAACTCACCCTTGCGCGCGCGGCGGTCGCGGTAGGCGTAGGTGAGCGAGTGGAGCTGCTGCTCCTTGGCCTTGCGGTAGAGCCGCGAACGCTGTCCGCGATAGCCCTTGGACGCCTTGAGTACTGTGCGCCGCTTCTTCTGAGCGTTGACTGCGCGCTTCACGCGTGCCATGAGAGTGTTCCTTGTCTAACGGGGTGAAAGTTGGTCGGTGAAGCGGTGATTAACCGTTCAGCAGCTTCTTGACGCGCTTGGTGTCATTGGCGGCCACCACGGTGCGGCCGTCGAGCCGACGGGTCTGCTTGCTCGGCTTGTGCTCGAGCAGGTGGCGCTTACCGGCCTTCTGGCGGACAACCTTGCCGCTTCCGGTGACGCGGAAGCGCTTGGATGCGCCGCTGTGGGTCTTTGCCTTGGGCATGTTGTCCTCAGTTCGTGTGGTGAATCAGTTCTGCGTGGGCTCTGCGGGGTCGGCGGGGGCCGCCTCAGAAGCTGGGCGGCGCGCCGGCGTATCTGCGTCGTGGGCCGCCTTGGCACGAGTCTTCGCACCGCGGTGCGGCGCCAGCACCATCGTCATGTTGCGGCCGTCCTGCTTGGCCGAGGTCTCGACGAAGCCGTAATCGGCCACGTCGGCGCCGAGGCGCTGCAGCAGTCGGTAACCCAACTCGGGCCGGGACTGCTCGCGACCGCGGAACATGATGGTGACCTTGACCTTGGACCCGGCTTCGAGGAAGCGGACGACGTGGCCCTTCTTCGTCTCGTAGTCGTGGTCGTCGATCTTCGGTCGCAGCTTCTGTTCCTTGACGACGGTCTGCTGCTGGTTCTTGCGAGACTCGCGCTCCTTGAGTGCCGTCTCGTACTTGAACTTGCCGTAGTCCATGATCTTGCAGACCGGGGGCCTGGCATTCGGTGCTACTTCGACAAGGTCGAGATCGGCATCCGCGGCAACGCGGAGTGCATCTTCGATGCGAACGATGCCTACCTGTTCGCCATTGGGTCCGATCAGGCGGACTTCAGGTACGCGGATACGCTCGTTGATGCGGGTCTCAGTGCTGATGGGGCCTCCTACGTTGTCTTCTCGTGCCACGACCGTGTGGAATACCGGGTCAGTAGCGGAAGAACACCACGCCATCAGCAGAAAGGCCCTGCATATAGCAGGGCCCGATGCCGACCGATCACGGCTTTCGCCGTCTGCGTAAACGCAGAACAGGGCATCCGCGGATGCCTGTGACCGGACCGCTGGACCGGTATGGTCAGCGGTGGGAGCGGGACTCCACTTACTGTCCCTGGCGTTCGCCGGGACGGTCGATCATGCCACTCTATCAGGCATGACCGACGATCAGAAAACCCAGTCCGCCGAAGACCCGCAGGTGAGAGAGCTCGCGGAAATCCCGGCGGTCGAGGTGATCACCCGCTCGGCCGTGATGTTGATGAGCGCGGCCGCCGAGAAGCTGGGCCTGGGATCCGAAGACCCCGACGAAAGCCCGCACCGTGACCTCGACGAAGCCCGCCGTCTGATCACCGCGCTGGCCGGCCTGGTGACCTCCTCGGCGGAGTTCCTCGGCCTGCACGCAGGTCCCCTGCGCGACGGGCTCAAGAGTCTGCAGCTGGCGTTCCGCGAGGCCAGCGTCGCGCCCGAGGAGCCAGGGCACGGCCCCGGTGAGAAGTACACCGGCCCGGTCTGGTGATCCCGGCCTCGACACACCCCGTGGCGTCCCCAGAATCACCCGTCACGTCCGGTTAGCGCATATTGTCGCGCCCATGACGGCCACCTCAGCTGTGCCCTCGCCCAATCCCGCGGCGACACCCCGCCGGCCATCGGGTTTCGCCTGGGTCCCCACCGCGGCGGGCTGGATCGTCGGTGTCATCGCCACCCTGTCGTTGATGGCGAGCATCTCGCCGTTCGTCCGCGCGGTCATCCGGATTCCGCGCGAATTCGTCAACGACTACATCTTCAACTTCCCCGACACCAGCTTCGCCTGGGCCTTCGTGCTGGCGTTGCTGGCGGCGGCGTTGGCCGCCCGCAAGAGCATCGCGTGGTGGATCCTGGTGCTCTACATGGTCAGTGCCGCCGCGCTGAACATTGCCGACCTGCTGACCGGCGACGAGACCGTGATGGAGGACATCGGCGAGGTCGTCGGCCTGGTGTTCCACCTGGCCTCCATCGGTTTCCTGGTGCTGGCCCGTCACGAGTTCTGGGCCAAGGTCCGCCGCGGGGCGCTGATCAAGGCGGTGGGCACGCTGGTGGCCGGGATGGCGGTGGGCATACTGATCGGCTGGGGTCTGCTGGAACTGTTCCCCGGCTCGCTGGAACCCGATTACCGGCTCGGGTACGCCGCCAACCGGGTGGTCGCGTTCTCGGGAGTCGACGCGGAGGTCTTCGACGGCCAGCACCCCGGGGTCCTCGTGCGGGCACTGTTGGGCCTCTTCGGCGCGCTGGCGCTGATGGTCGCGGCGATCGTGCTGTTCCGCTCCCAGCGGGCGACCAATGCGCTGACCGGTGAGGACGAGTCCGCCATCCGTGGCCTGCTGGAGCTGTACGGCAAGAACGACTCGCTCGGATACTTCGCGACCCGGCGGGACAAGTCGGTGGTCTTCGCGCCCAACGGCCGCGCCGCCATCACCTACCGGGTGGAGGTCGGGGTCTGCCTGGCCAGCGGCGACCCGGTCGGCGATCCGCGCGCCTGGCCCGGGGCCATCGCGGCCTGGCTCAAGCTGTGTGAGTCCTACGGTTGGGCACCCGGGGTGATGGGCGCCAGCGCCACCGCCGCCCAGGCGTTCCGCGAAGCGGGACTCAACGCCGTGGAGCTCGGCGACGAGGCGATCCTGTATCCCGACCGCTTCAAACTCTCGGGACCGGACATGAAGCCCGTGCGCCAGGCCGTGACCCGCGCGCGCCGGGCCGGGCTGACGGTGCGCATCCGCCGGCACCGTGATCTCACCGCCGACGCGATGGCCATGGTGATCGCCAGGGCCGACGAATGGCGCGATACCGAAACCGAGCGCGGTTTCTCGATGGCGCTCGGACGGCTCGGTGATCCGGCCGACGGTGACTGTCTGCTGGTCGAGGCGGTATCCGGCGACGAGGACCAGGTTGTCGCCATGCTGTCATTGGTGCCGTGGGGTGCCAACGGCGCGTCGCTGGACGTGATGCGTCGTTCGCCACAGTCGCCCAACGGCACCATCGAGCTGATGGTCAGCGAATTATGCCTGCAGGCAGAGGACCTCGGGGTCACCCGGATCTCGCTGAACTTCGCGATGTTCCGGTCGGCGTTCGAGCAGGGCGCCCAGTTGGGCGCCGGTCCGGTGGCCCGGCTGTGGCGCGCACTGCTGGTGTTCTTCTCCCGCTGGTGGCAGCTGGAGACGCTGTACCGGTCCAACATGAAGTACCAGCCGGAGTGGGTGCCGCGTTACGCCTGCTACGAGGAGACACGCGAGATCCCGCGTGTCGGGGTGGCATCGGTGATCGCGGAGGGCTTCCTGGTGCTGCCCTTCTCGCGGCGCAAGGAACACACCGGTGAGCACGTCGCCGCGCCGAAGGTTCTCGTCGACAGCGGTCTGCTGCACGAAGACGGCAGCGCGCCCGATACGAGCTCATTGGCCCACGATCTGCCCGGTGCGCAGGAGAATCGGCTCCCCGAGCAGGTTCGGGTCCGGATGGCGAAGCTGAAGTCCCTGCAGGACAGCGGGATCGATGCCTACCCTGTCGGCGAGGCACCCAGCCACACGGTGGCCCAGGCGTTGGCGACCACCGCTCCCGACGAGACCGTCACGGTGGCAGGCCGGATCCTGCGGCTCCGCGACTACGGCGGGGTGCTGTTCGTGCAGCTGCGGGACTGGTCGGCCGACGTGCAGTTGCTGCTCGATGATTCGCGGTTGACCCAGGGGCGCAACGCCGATTTCACCGCGGCGATCGACCTCGGCGATCTGATCGAGGTCACCGGAACCATGGGTCACAGCCGCAACGGGACCCCGTCGCTGTTGGTGAACAGATGGCGTCTGATCGGCAAATGCCTGCGCCCACTGCCCGACAAGTGGAAGGGCCTGACCGACCCGGAGGCCCGGGTTCGCACCCGCTACGTCGATCTGGCCATCAACACCGATGCGCGGGACCTGATCACCGCTCGTAGCCGGATCCTGCATGCCATCCGGGAAACGTTGGTCGGCAAGGGTTTCCTGGAGGTGGAGACACCGATCTTGCAGCAGATCCACGGCGGTGCGAACGCCCGCCCGTTCATCACCCACATCAATGCCTACGATCTGGATCTGTACCTGCGGATCGCGCCCGAGTTGTACCTGAAGCGGTTGTGCGTGGGTGGTGTCGAGCGGGTCTTCGAACTGGGCCGCGCGTTCCGCAACGAAGGTGTGGACTTCAGCCACAATCCCGAGTTCACACTGCTGGAGGCGTATCAGGCGCATGCCGATTACAACGTCTGGATGCACGGGTGCCGTGAACTGATCCAGAACGCCGCGCAGGCGGCCAACGGTTCTCAGGTGGTGATGCGCCCCGGCGCCGACGGCGCCCTGGTGGCGGTGGACATCTCCGGGGACTGGCCGGTGAAAACCGTCCACGGCGCGGTGTCCGAGGCGCTGGGCACCCATATCGACCCGGACACCGACCTGCAGACGCTGCGCGGGTTGTGCGATGGTGCCGGGGTGCCCTACCTGACGCATTGGGATGCCGGTGCGGTGGTGCTGGAACTGTACGAGCGACTGGTCGAGGGGCAGACCGAGCACCCGACGTTCTACAAGGACTTCCCCACCTCGGTGTCGCCGCTGACGCGACCGCACCGCAGTATCCCCGGGGTGGCCGAACGGTGGGATCTGGTCGCCTGGGGTGTCGAGTTGGGCACTGCCTACAGCGAACTGACCGATCCGGTCGAGCAGCGGCGCCGCCTGCAGGAGCAGTCCCTGCTGGCCGCCGGAGGAGATCCGGAGGCGATGGAACTGGACGAGGACTTCCTCCAAGCCCTGGAGTACGCGATGCCACCGACCGGTGGACTCGGCGTGGGTGTCGACCGGGTGGTGATGCTGATCACCGGGCGCAGCATCCGGGAAACCTTGCCGTTCCCACTGGCGAAGCCGCGCTGAGGGGTCACAGCCACTTCCCAGCAAAGACCGTCAACATGGATGGCGTGACCCATCCGACGCTGATGTCGCTCACCCACGGTTCGGTGCCGACGACGATCCAAATCGTCACCGGCACCATCGTGTTGATCGCGCTGCGCAAGCAGCGCCCGCGCGTGCTGATCGCGGCCGCCGCCGTCGGCCTTGCCGCGATCCTCGCGACCAACTGGTACATCAACAGTCAGGGCCTTGCCGACGAACCCGCGCCGCCGGCACTGTGGATCTGGGTGGGAACAACCGGATTCGCCTGCTGCGCACTGCTTGCCGGCTGGCGCGGGGCCCGGTTCCTGCGCCGGGCCGCGATGTTCAGCGCCGTTCCGCTCAGCGCCGTCTGTGTGGCGTTGGCCGTCAACGTCTGGACGGGTTACTTCCCCACCGTCGGTTCGGCCTGGGGCCAACTGACCGACGAACCGCTGCCCGACCAGACCGACCTGGCCACGCTGACCGCGTACCACATCGGACATTCCCTGCCGCCCAAGGGATCCCTGATCGCCGTGGACACCGGCAATGCGAACTCTGGCTTCAAACACCGCGGTGAGCTGGTCTATCTCCCGCCGGCCTGGTTCGCCTCCAATCCGCCGCCGCGGCTGCCCGCGGTGATGATGATCGGCGGCGAGCTGAACACGCCCGAAGACTGGGCACGAGCCGGCGCTGCCGTGCAGACGGCCGACAACTTCGCCGCCCAGCACCACGGGAACGCTCCGGTGCTGGTGTTCGCCGATGTGGCCGGTGCGTTCAGCAACGACACCGAATGCGTCAACGGTGTTCGCGGAAACGTCGCCGACCACCTCACGAAGGATGTTGTCCCCTTCGTGATCTCGAAGTTCGGGGTGAGCGCGGACCCGGCGAACTGGGGTGTCGCCGGCTTCTCGATGGGCGGCACCTGCGCGGTGGACCTCGTCACGATGCACCCCGATCACTTCTCCAGCTTCGTCGACATCGCCGGTGATCTCGCTCCCAACACCGGTAATCGGGAGCAGACCATCGATCGCCTCTTCGGCGGCAACGCCGCTGCCTACGACGAGTTCGATCCGGTCACCGTGATGAACCGGCACGGACAGTATTCGGGGGTGTCGGGTTGGTTCGCGATCAACGGTGCGGGCGTCTTGCCGCCTCCGCCGCAGGCCGCTGCGGCCAAGACGCTGTGCGACGTCGGCACCGGCCACGGCATCGAGTGCGGCATCGTCACCCGACCCGGAAATCACGATTGGGCCTACGCGGGATCAGCGCTGGCCGAGGCGTTGCCCTGGCTGGCGGCCAAGGTGCACACCCCTGAGGTCGCCCCGATTCCGATCCCCACCGGGGCGCCGGCTCCCGCCGCGGCGCCGACTGGCCCCGCGCCGGCCGCACCCGCTGCCCCGGTCCCGCCTCCCCCGCCTCCGGCAGGTCCGGCCGCGCCGCTACCGGCGATGCCGATGCACACCGCACCGGCGGTTCCGGCGGTGCAGCCGGTGGCCAACCACCGGGCCGGTCAGTAATCGCCCTCGGCGGCGAGCACCTCCGCGAGGAAGGCATCGGGAGCGCCCGCCCGTAACCGGCGCCGCACGAACGCCCGAATCCGGTCCCTGCCGTCGCGATCCTCGGTGGCCGGGCCACCCACAGTCAGCGACGCGGCACGCCAATCGTGGTTCCACGCGGCAGGTTCGGTGATCGGCAACGCGGCCGATGCGGTGCCGTCTGCTGCCAGCACCGCCTCGGCGGTGATCCCGTCGCTGCGCAACCGCACGGCAATACCGTCGGCGGGAGCCATCACCGCTGTGCGCACGGTCAGGATGACCCGGCCCGCATCATCGGCGTGCACCGACCAGTCCACGGTGTCCTCGGCCGCGTCGAACACGCCGGCAGGCACCGCACCCCAGGAGATCGAGGCGGTGCCGCCGCCGATCGGCGCCCGCGTCGCCGTGCCCGGGCCCCCGGCCGCCAGCGCGTAGTCATCGCGGTGCCGCGGCAGCCCGATATCGACCGGATCCGGCAGATCCACCAGCTCCGCGCAGGATTCCGCCAATTCGGCGACGCGTGGGTCGGCCGAACTGCGCAGACCGGCCAGCACGGCCCGATGGGGACGCAGCAGCTCATCGATATCGCTGTCGAAGGTGTCCTCGACGAAGTAGTCCTGGGCGGCGGCGGTCAGGATCGCGATCTCGGCATCCAGTACCGCGGCATCGAGTTCGGCGATTGCGTCACGCATGCTCGCCGGCCACCATCGGCGCAGCCAGTGCCCCAACGCCAACCGCCGCAGCGGCGCCAGCGTCTCGGCAGCCAGTTCCACCCCCGGCACATCGATGACCGCGGACGGATCCGGCACCACGGCGCCGACGGCGGCCACCAGCGCGACATGCCCGGACTCACCTGCCGCCCGCCACAGCCAGTCGGCGGCGGCGATATCGGTGAAAGTGAGGTGAACGGGTGCCTCGGGTTCATCGACCGGCCAGGCCAGCACGGCACCGGCGACCTCGAGCACCGCCACCGCGGGCGGCGCGGCCGGCGCACCGCCGGTGGTCCAGAGACCGTCGTGGGCGATCAGCTTCATCGCACGGCCTCCAGTTCGAGCATCGACTTGATGCGCTGCCGGTGGTCGAGACTGACCGACCGGGCCACCCCCGCCAGGAGCGCGTGCAGGTCCTCGACGTCACGACAACTCTCCTGCCACACATCACGGCCGTGCAGGCGCGCCCACAACCTGCTCAGGTACGGTCGGGCGAAGGTGGCGAGGTCCTCGGTGACCTGCTGTTGGCGCGGATGCAGCGGCGCGCCGGCGGCCAGGTAGCGACGGGCGTGCAACACGTAGGCCTCCTTGCGTAATCGGGCCTGGATCCGAGCGGCCAACGGGTAGCCCGGCATCGCTCTCTCCTGCAACGGCGTCAGCTCGACGGCCACCTCGATGCCGGCGACCAGCGCGGCCTGGATGTCCTCGGCCAGCAGACCCCATGGGGCACAGGACCGGTCGACTTCTTCGGCCAGCAACTGTGGCACGTCGGGAAGCTCGTCGCGATCCATCGCCCGCCGCAGTGTGGCGCGCACCCGATCGTAGACACTGCGGTTCAGCGGGCGGGCGGTTTCGCTCCCACCCCTGACCGGCGGGGGCAGCTGCGGCACCGTCGAACTCAGGCCTATCGTGATGAGCGACCACGGCAGGCCGGGTTCTGCGCAATGGGCCCGGGCACCGAGATTGTAGGGGGTCGCATCGGCCACCAGCGCCGCCCAGACGCGTTGCCTGGCAGCAGATTCGCCGTGTGTCACCGCATCGCCCAGGACTGTGGTCAACCCGGCCAGGAACGGGTCGGTGATGGCCGGTCTCGCCGTCACGTCGGCCCAGCTGCGCTGCACCTGGGCAGCCAACTCCCGGACGATCCGATCATCGGCGATGTGGCGGTTGAGCACCTCGATCGCGTTGCGGTCGCGGTCGTCGTGCAGATGACGTAACACACTGACCGCAGTGTCCGAATCGCCCTGTTGTGGCGCCCCTTTGGTGATAGCAAGTTCGAAACACACCGGGAAGTACAACTCTTGGGCGTTACCGGTGGTCAATCGCAGCTTGCGTCGGTGCGCCTTGAGCACGGCGAACCAGTCCGCCGCGGCGCACAGTGTGGCGGACTGGTCCAGTATCGTCCGGTGCATCCGTTCGGCCACCGCGCCGGAGACCACCGGCGCGGAGAACTGCGGATTGGCCCGCAAGCGCAACACCAGCGGATCGATGATGCGTTTGACAGTGCGACTCAGCGGGCCACCGTCTGCGGTGCTCAGCATCTCCACGCCGGGCCCGATCGCCCGCCAGGCGCGATCGATGACGGCCCGGCGCGGGTGCGCGGGCACAGCATCGGCGACCCGCGGTGTCGTCTCGGGCACGGAGCTCACCCGATCAGGATAGGCACCGCAAAAAAAGTTGGGTTCGGTAGCGCGATCACAGGGTGAACGTGGACCTCATGTCCGCGCACCCTCTTGTCGTCCTGCTCGCCGTCGCCACGGCCGTCGGTCTGGCACTGCTGACGACCGCCTGCCGCAGTCGCCCCCGACGCCCCGTGACGTCCGCGCAGACATCGGTGGGTATCGGCACGGTGGCATCGGTGCCGACGGGCAGCGACACCATCACCGTGGAGGTACACAGCGTGTCCGCCGGGACATTCACCGGCCGGCTGCTGGTTCCCGACGATCCGATCGCAGCAGGCATCCGGCCCGGCGTGGTGTTGTTGGTGGTCTTCGATCCCGCAGCGCGGGAGGATCTTTGGCTGCCCGACGACATGGCGGCCATCCGCGCCGCCTTCGATTCCATGCTGGTCGGCAAGGGGCTGGTCACCGAATCGCAGCTGAACCTGATCCGGCACGGGGTGCGCGGAACCGGCGTGGTGACCGCCGCCCGGCCGACCGGCGCCGCGCGCGAGGATCACTGCGAGGTCGTGCTCGATCTGATGGTTCGTAGGCCCGAGGGCGGCCAGTTCCCCGCACACGAGACAACGTTGATCCCGTCGACCGCGTTGCGCCGGGTATCCCCCGGATCGGTGATCGATGCCTACTATTTCCGCGACGACGAATCCTCGGTGGCGGTGTGTATCCCGCCCGCCTGACCGACGGCGAAGGAGACCAACGCCGCCCAGTACACCGGCGCGGCCAGCCGGTCGCCGGCCCGCCACCGCTCCAGTTCTGTCCGCTGCCAACGGTTCACCGCACACGCGGCACCGAAATCGGTGATCTCCTGGTGGGCCGTGTCCACCGCGGCGATCACCGTGCCCATCGGATCCGGATGCGCTCCGTCGGTGAAGCGACGGTATCCGGCGCTGGTCGGTAGCGACCACAGCGTCGCCGTCACCAACTCAGCGCCGCCGAGGACCATGGCCGCCACCAGACCGGTGGCCTCGTCGAACCGGTAGTCACCGCCGGAGGCGCACGCGAGCAGGGCGACCCGCGTCGGGAAGGTCAGCTCGGCGACGAGCAGGTCGGCGGCGGTCAACGGTCGGTGATCGCCGATCGGATCCGCATAACCGGGGACCGACGACCGGCAGGCCAGATGTAGTGCCGCGCGTTCGGCGCGCCCGATACCGGCCTCGGCATCGGCGTCATGTGCGCTGTCACCCACGCTTGCATGTCCGACGAAGACAAGCCTGCCCGGCCGCTGCGCCAGCGCTGCGGCCAGCCAGTGCCGATCGGTATCGGTCCTGCGGAACAACTCGACGGCGGACTCGGCTAGGGGCAACACCGACCGGTTGCGCATCAGTTCGGCGTAGTGCCGCGACAGCACGGTGTCGGCCGACGGTCGTCCAAGGACCGATCCGAGCGTGGAGTCGGCCCGCTGACCTGGCACTCGCGGATCCAGTAGCAGCAGCGGATCTCCCTGCGGCCGAGGCTGATTGACGCGGCGGATCCGGGCGATGTTGGCCGGAACGGCCATCACGAGATCGGCGAGCTCCATGAGCCGCACACCGGAGCTCAGCGCCGCCGGCGCACCGGCCGGCCAGGGAATCACGGCGGGTTGCGGTCCGTCGGGGGTGATGGCGTCCTGGCGTGCCTGCAGCATCGCGGTCACATCAGGGCGCAACAGCGGTCGCGCCAACAGACCCCACGGGATGCGGCCCAGCCGTGGGCTCGGCGCGATGTGCAGCACCGGGGCCTGATCGGTATACGCGTCGAGCAGCCGCCAGCCTTCGGTTCCGATGAGCAGCACCCCGAGCCGATAGGCCAGCATCAGCTCGGACTCGGGATCGGCGAACGCGCCGCGGGTCAGCGCCCGCGCCAGCGCGTCGGCCGGCGACTCGGTGCCGCGCGGATCCGGAAGCGCACCCGCGATCTCCTCGAGCGCGGCCAGCAGGATGGTCTCCTCGACCACCCAGGTGGCGGTGCGCTCTGGGAGCCCGACGACGCGCAGACTGGCGTAGGTGGCAATGCCGACGTCGGCGTAGCGCAGGACCAGCGTCGGCCGGTCGCTCACATCCACGTCGACCAGGCCGGTTCATCGGCGGTGACGCGCCGGCCGTAGCGCTGCCGGGCGAGGTGCCGGTATTGGGCCAGGATGGGTTCGGCGCCGGGATCCATCTGCAGCGGCGGTAACGGTCCGAGCCTGGTCAGCGACGGACCACCGGTGACCGAACCGGAGGCTATATCGGCCAGTTGGGGCTCGGACAGCTCCAGCTCACTGTCCACCAGCACCGCTTGCGCCCCGGCCCATATCGGCGCCTCGACTTCCCGACCAGTAGCGGTGGTGAAACTACCGCGGGCACTGTGATATTCGATGAGCTCGGCGATCAACGCCGTGTTCTCCCACTCCCAGGCCACGGCGAAGGCGCCGGCCAGCATCGGGGCCGACACCCGGGCCGCCCAGTGTGCGCGCGCATCGGCGTCGACAATGGTGTGGCGCACCGAATCCACGGCCAGTGCGGCGGGCACCTTCAGCAGGGCCGCCTGTTCCAGCTTGGCCATGGCACGGTGGAAGCCCGGACTTCCGGTCTCGGCGTTCGTCGTGCCCAGCGACGCGGCGTGCTTGGCCTCCACCTCGTCCCAGCTGTCGTCGGGGTCACCGGATCCGTCGAATCCCAGGTCCGCCAGCGCATCGGCACGCCATACGGTGCCCAGCTGGTCGTCACACCGGGCGTACTGCAGCCAGCTGCTGCGCGGCCAGTCGTCGAGCAGTGCGCGCGCCTGTGCGATGAGTTCGACGGCCGCGCCGAACCTGCCGAAGAAGATGGGTATCCAACTGCGCTGCAGCAGGATCCGATGAATGTGCAGTGGTTTTCCGAGTTCACGCCAGTGCCGCTCGGCGTGCTCCCAGCATTGATCCGCCTCGGCAAGGTTGCCCGCGGCGAGTTTGGTCAGACCGAGGTGGAACCAGCAGCGGGACACATCGTCGGCGCGGGCGTAGCGCGCGATGACGGGGTAGGCCTCGTTGATCAACTCCTCGACCGAGGTGTGGTCGCCGCGCGACCAGTTACCGATGGCACGCTCCAGTTGCGTTCTGGCGGTGTCGAGTTCCCATCCGTTCAGCTCGGCCCGGGCGCCTGCGCGGCGCAGCCACGGTTCGGCCTCGGCAAGCCGACCGGTTTGTACGCAGAAGCCGCCGTAGCCGATTCCGGCAAGCACCAGCAGCCGGTCGTGGTGACCTCCGGAATCGGCCGCGAGGTCGATACCGTCGAGCACCTGATCCCAGAGCGGCACGGCCATATGGTGCAGATCGTCGTCGGCGAGCGCCTGGGCGCACAGGATCTGGGCGCAGGCCACCAGAAAGCGTTGCTCGGCAGCCAGATAGGTAGGTCCGGATGACGCGGCCAACGTGGCCCGCACGGCGGCGGCCTGTTCATGTTCTCCCCGGGCGGCGTGCAACCCGGTCTGCAGGAAATCCGCACGGCGGGCGTATCGGCACATCATGTCGTCGACCTCGGCGCTTCGACCGGGCTGAGCACGGTAGGCGGCGAGGCAGTCCCGGATCCGGTTGATGCATTCGACGACACCGGCATACGCGGTGCGCACCAGGTAGATCTCACCGAGCTGGGCGAAGACCTCCAGCGCCAGATCGTCGCGGTCGGCTTGCTCGATCAGCGGGAGCTGCGCGAGCAGCAGGTCCTTGGCCGCCGACTCGTCGGATGCCCACGCCAGCCGCCGTGCCCGGTCGAGCGCATCGGTGATCGACACGGCGTCATCATAGGACGGCGGCGGGCGGCGGACGCAGATGCGCGTCCGCCGCCGGACGTTCCATGTCAGTTGCAGCTGACCTTGATCTCGAACTTCTTGGTGATCATCCCGGCCATCGGGTTCTTCAGGTCCGCGCCGGTGGCCTCGCCGGTGATGGTGTACGTGCTGCCGTCGACCTTGACCTCCGCTGACCCGGTGCTCGCACCGCCCATGGCTGCAACAGCAAGCGCGTTACCGTCGACCACCAGGCCCACCGACTCGACCTTGGGGGTGGCCTCGTCGGTCATCACCACACCGAGGCCCTGCTGGCCACCCACGGCGGCGCTGGCGACGTTGATCTTCCCGCCCGCTTTCACACAGGTCACCGACTTCAGGTCCAGGCCGGCCAGGTCCTGGCCGTCCACCGTGACTTCGGTGTCGNCGACCTGCGCGGTGCTGTTGCCCGCGCTCGACGACGCGGCCGGCTCACTGCCCTTGTCATCAGAGCACCCGACCAGGATGGTCGTTGCGGCGAGCACTCCGATGCCAGCAGCCAGAACGCGATTCTTCGTCATGTGTGTCCCCTTCATTCGCCCGTCGCCCCTGTGGCGTCGTCGTGGGATCAGTACAGCGATCCGCGATTGCTACCGATCCCAAACTTCGGTGCGGGTACGGTGACGACATGGCCGATGAGCAGCAGTCTTGTGCCGAGGAGCCCCGCGAGGTCGACGTCGTGCCGGTCGATTCGGCGCCGCTGGCTCCCGTATCGGTTCCCACCGATACCGGTTACACCGAAGCGGGTGTGCCGACCTTCGACTCGGTGCGCGAGAAGATCGAGACCCGGCTCGGCACCGCGATCGGTGGGGCCGAGCTGGCCGAGCAGACACCGGAGGGACGTTCGGTGGACGAACAGTATGAGGCGCGACAGCGCGCCGCCGCGGATCGGCTGGCGCAGATCCGCGAATCGATGAAGTCCGACCAGGACTGACGCGACGTCGCGGCGCAGGTCATCACCGATGTCGGACGGGATGCCCGGAAGGCGTTGCCACACACTGCAGATCGCCTGACGCCACACGGATACCGCGAGGCGCGCGATGGTGCTACCGCAACAGTGGTACTACCGGCAGTACTACTGCAGCGCGTGATACTGCCTGCCGGTAGTACCACTTCGGGAAGTGCACTGTGGCCGGGCGGGCCCGTCAGGCGCTGACCTTGCTGCGGCGCCGTCGCGTCTTGGGCGCAGGCGGCTCCTCGGCAGGCGCCGGGTCGAGCATCTCCACCAGGAACTGTCCGGTGTAGCTCTCGGGGGTGGCCGCGACATCTTCCGGAGTGCCCTGCGCGACGACGGTTCCGCCGCCGGCACCACCTTCGGGTCCCATGTCGATGATCCAGTCCGAGGTCTTGATGACGTCGAGGTTGTGCTCGATGACAATGACCGTATTGCCCTTGTCCACAAGGCCGTTGATCACCTTGAGCAACTTGCGGATGTCCTCGAAGTGCAGGCCGGTGGTCGGCTCGTCGAGAATGTACACGGTGCGGCCGGTCGAACGCTTCTGCAGTTCGGCGGCCAGCTTCACCCGCTGCGCCTCACCACCTGAGAGTGTCGGCGCGGGTTGGCCGAGCCGGACATAACCGAGTCCGACATCTACCAGCGTCTTGAGGTAACGGTGGATCGAGGAGATCGGCTCGAAGAATTCGGTGGCCTCCTCGATGGGCATGTCGAGCACCTCGGAGATGGTCTTGCCCTTGTAGTGCACCTCGAGGGTTTCGCGGTTGTACCGTGCGCCGTGGCACACCTCGCAGGGCACGTAGACATCGGGCAGGAAGTTCATCTCGATCTTCAGCGTGCCGTCACCCGAACAGGCCTCACACCGGCCGCCCTTGACGTTGAACGAGAAGCGGCCCGGCTGGTAGCCGCGGACCTTGGCCTCGGTGGTGGCGGCGAAGAGCGTACGGATCTTGTCGAACACCCCGGTGTAGGTGGCCGGATTGGACCGCGGCGTACGCCCGATCGGCGACTGGTCCACCCGCACGAGCTTGTCGAGCTGATCGATACCGTTGATCCGGGTGTGCCGGCCGGGAACCTGCCGGGCGCCGTTGAGTTTGTTGGCCAGCACGGTGGCCAGGATGTCGTTGACCAACGTCGACTTACCCGAACCGGAGACCCCGGTGACCGAGGTGAGCACCCCGAGCGGGAACGCCACGTCGACCTCTTTGAGGTTGTGTTCGCGGGCACCGACCACGGTGAGTTGGCGCTTGCGGTCCACCGGCCGACGGATGGCCGGCACCTCGATACTCTCCTTGCCCGAAAGGTAGGCGCCGGTGAGTGATTCGGGATTGCGCAACAGCTCCTTGTAGGAGCCGCTGTGCACGATGCGGCCGCCGTGCTCGCCCGCCGCCGGGCCGATGTCGACCACCCAGTCGGCGTGCGCGATGGTGTCGAGATCATGCTCGACCACGATCAGCGTGTTGCCCAGATTCCGGAGCCGCACCAGGGTGTCGATGAGCTTGCGGTTGTCGCGCTGGTGCAGACCGATCGAGGGCTCGTCGAGAACGTAAAGCACGCCGACCAGACCCGAACCGATCTGGGTGGCCAGCCGGATACGTTGGGCCTCACCACCGGACAGCGTCGCCGCCGCACGGGAGAGGGACAGGTACTCCAGGCCGACGTCGAGCAGGAAGCCCAGCCGGGACTGGATCTCCTTGAGCACCTGGCCGGCGATCGCCGTCTCGCGGGCACCCAGGGTGAGCGCGTTGAGGAACTCGGCACAGTCGGCGATGGAGAGTTCGGCGACCTCGGCGATCGACTTGGCGCCGAGCGCTCCTGCCGACATGGACACCGCGAGGATCTCCGGCTTGAGCCGCGTCCCTTGGCATTCCGGGCAGGGAATATCGCGCATGAAGCCCTCGTAGCGCTCCTTCATCTGCTCGGAGTCGGTCTGCTCCATCCGGCGCTGCAAGAAGGCCAGCACGCCTTCGAAGTCGGCGTAGTAGGACCTGGTACGTCCGTACCGGTTCTTGTAGCGGACGTGCACCTGATGGTCGGAGCCCTCCAGGATCGCCTTACGCGCCTTGGCGGGCAGCTTCTTCCACGGGGTGTTGACGTCGAACCCCAGCTCCTCACCGAGGCCCGACATCATCCGGGTGAAGTATTCGGAGGTGTGACCCATCGACCACGGCGCGACGGCACCCTCGGCGAGCGTCAACTCCGGATCGGGCACGACGAGATCGGGATCGACCTCCTTCTTGATGCCCAGACCGGTGCACTCCGGGCAGGCGCCGTATGGGGAGTTGAACGAGAACGACCGCGGTTCCAGGTCGTCGACGGCCAACGGGTGGCCGTTCGGGCAGGCGAGCTTTTCGGAGAACCGCTGCTCGCGATGCGGGTGGTCATCCTCGCGGTCGACGAAGTCGAGCACCACGATGCCGTCGGCCAGCCCCAGGGCCGTCTCGACCGAATCCGTGAGCCGCTGCTTCGAGGATGCCTTCACGGTCAGGCGGTCGACAACCACCTCGATATCGTGTTTCTCCTGCTTCTTGAGCTTGGGCGGCTCGGTCAGCGGATAGACCACGCCGTCGACCCGCACCCGGCTGTATCCCTGGCTGTTGAGCTTGTCGAACAGATCGACGAACTCACCCTTGCGGGTGCGCACCACGGGAGCGAGGACCTGGAACTTGGTGCCGTCCTCCATCGCGAGCACCTGGTCGACAATCTGCTGCGGGGTCTGCCTGGCGATGCGCTCACCGCAGACAGGACAGTGCGGTGTGCCGGCCCTGGCGTAGAGCAGGCGCAGATAGTCGTAGACCTCGGTGATGGTGCCGACCGTGGATCGCGGGTTGCGGTTGGTCGACTTCTGGTCGATGGAGACCGCCGGCGACAGGCCCTCGATGAAGTCGACATCGGGCTTGTCCATCTGCCCGAGGAACTGGCGGGCATAGGCCGACAGCGACTCCACATAGCGGCGCTGCCCCTCGGCGAAGATGGTGTCGAAGGCCAGCGAGGACTTCCCCGAACCCGACAGGCCGGTGAACACGATCAGGGCGTCGCGGGGTAGATCAAGATCGACTCCGCGCAGATTGTGCTCGCGCGCGCCCTTGACGATCAGACGGTCAGACAACGGGTTTTCCTCCCAAGACAGAATTCACGGCCCATGCTAAGTGCACCCACCGACAAGCTGGAGTCGAGCCGGATAGCGTGGGGGTGTGACCAGCGACCAGATCCCGCTCAGCGAGTCCTACACCGGCCACGTCGACAATGGCACCGCCGCTCGGCGCACGCTGCCCGCGGCGACGATCATCAAGGCCTCCGTCGGCCCCATGGACAACAACGCCTACCTGGTGACCTGTTCCGCGACCGGGAAGACGCTGCTCATCGACGCGGCCAACGATGGCGACGCCCTCGTCGCGCTGATCTCCGAGCACGCCCCGAACGTGCAGTTGATCGTGACCACCCATCAGCACTACGACCATTGGCAGGCCCTGGAGCAGGTCGCGAAGGCCACCGCAGCACCGACTGCCGCGCACGCGCTGGATGCCGAACCGCTGCCGGTCACTCCCGACCGCATCCTGGCCGACGGCGCCACCGTGACCGTCGGCAACCTCACCTTCACCGTGATCCACCTCCAGGGGCACACCGAGGGCTCGGTTGCCCTCGCCTTGACGGCCGCCGACGGCGAGACCACCCACCTGTTCACCGGGGACTGCCTGTTCCCCGGCGGAGTCGGCAAGACCTGGAAGGACGGTGACTTCGACCGGTTGCTCGGCGACGTATCCGACAAGTTGTTCGACGTGTACCCGGATTCCACTGTGGTCTACCCCGGCCACGGCGACGACACCACGCTCGGTGCCGAACGTCCGCACCTGGCCGAGTGGAAGGAACGCGGCTGGTGAAACCGGTACCGGAGAAGCCCGGCCCGGGACAGGAATCGGTGTGGGATTACCCGCGTCCGCCGCGGCTCGAGGAGTTCCGCGGCTCGATCACCGTCGAACTCGGCGGGACCGAAATCGCCACCACCCAACGCGGCTGGCGCGTACTGGAGACCAGTCATCCACCGACCTACTACCTGCCCGCCGAGGCCTTCCGGCCGGGCGCACTGCGCGCGACGGTCGGCTCGTCCTGGTGCGAATGGAAGGGGCAGGCGAGCTACTTCGACCTGGTGTCGGACGACTTCGTCAGCGAGCGGGCGGCCTGGACGTATCCATCGCCGACCCGCGGTTTCGAACCCATCGCCGGCGCGATTGCGGTGATGGCCGCCGCAGTGGGCCGGTGCACGGTCAACGGCGAGACCGTGCTGCCCCAACCGGGCGGCTTCTACGGCGGATGGATCACCAGCTGGGTCAGGGGGCCGTTCAAGGGCATCCCGGGGTCGATGGGCTGGTAACCGGCACACGAGCGAAGGCGATCGGAGAAACCAGAAAGCCCGGCGCGCCCACACTCGCGGCGACACCGGGCTTCGGGTTCAGAAAGCGATCAGGACGTGTGCACGATCAGCACGTCGACCTTGGACCGACGCGCCACGTTGGCGGGCACCGATCCGAGCAGACGGCCGGCGATGGTGCTCAGGCCCACGTTGCCGACCACCAACAGGTCGGCGCTGACCTGCTCGGCGAGGTCGACGAGCGCATCGACGGGCGCACCGACGACGGCCTTCTCCTCGACCTCCTTGGCACCGGCAGCCTTGGCCCGGTCGGTGGCCTCCCGCAGGATCGCGTAGATCGGCGCGTTGCCGGTGGTCTTGTAGCCCTCGTCCTTCAACACATCGGCGGCGTGATGGTCCTCGCTCTGCGGGAAATATGCGGTGGCGATGACCACTTTCGCTCCAGAGCCCGCGGCGATCTCGCCCGCGCGATCCACCGCACGCAGCGACGAGTCCGATCCGTCCGTGCCGACCACGACGGTCCGATAGGCGCTCATTCATGCCCTCCAAGTTCGATGTCAAATCGATAGCTAGCCACCGAGACCCTAACGCCTCCCCCAACGGACCCGGGCGTGATTGGCCACACGACCCGCGACGGGCGACGTTTCGTCGGTGTACGTCACGTCAAATCGTAGCCCGCACGAGCCTCGCGCAAACCGTTCCGTGACCTAGATGACCAGGCCAGCGGGCCGATCTGGCGTATCGCAGCACCCGGGTTCCGGTGATGTCCGACACGTCGATCCACGTACGCCGCGTGGGGGTGCGGCATTTGCTGGATGCACGCGACACCCCGGGTGCGGACCAGAGCGGGCGGTGCCGGGACCATGCCCGGTACCGCCCGCTATCTGGATTTACCTGTGTGTCAGGCAGTCTCACTTACCGGTGAGCTTGTCCTTGACGGCTTCGACGCCGTCCTTGACCTTGTCCGCGGCGTTGGTGAGATGGTCCTTGACCGCGGCGACGGCCTGGTCGACCTGACCTTCGGACTCCAGATCAGAGTTGCCGGTGGCCGAGCCGACCTTCTCCTTGGCCTGGCCCTTCAGATCCTCGGCCTTGTTCTTTGCGTTGTCGGCGATTCCCATTTTTCTTCCTTTCGTGTGTGAGCTCGCAGGGTTCTGCGGTCTCGGCCTATTTCGACGTGCGTTCGGCGAGCAGTTGGAATTCCAGTTCGGTGTCGGCAGCGCGGCGAAGGTCGTCGGCGCACCGATGCGCGAGTTGGCGGATCCGGTTGAGATCGGTGGTCACCGGGAACTGCGCGGTGATGCGGGCCACCGGCCGTCCGGACACGGTGCGGGTAGCCGCTTTTGCCGATGACACGGCCGGATGGTTACCCAGATCTGCCGCCGCGGCATCGGCCAACCGGGCCAGATCGACGGCGCCGACGTGGGCGGTGGACACCGCCCGCACCGAACGCGGACGCAGGTGCACGAGGATCAGCCAGGCGCCGACAACCAGCAACACCGCCCCACCGGCACCGAGCGCCGGCTGCCACAGCTGCCACTCGGTCGCGCGTCCCAGCGATGTGGGGTCGATGCGCGCCGCGGCATCCCTTGCCACGGCGACATCGGCGCCGTAACCGATCACCCAGGCCGCGCCGGCGAGAATCAGCAGCGCCACCAGGGCGGTGAGCACCCGGTCGAATACCCGCAGTGACGTGCTCATCGCACACTCCCCCCGTCATCCCCGAAGTTCTGTTCGTCCAGCCATTGCCGTTTTCGGCCGCGCCGAACCCAGACCAGGTCATCGACGGGTTCGTGGGTGCGCTTGCGCGGTTTCAGTGCGGTGACCAACAGGCTGGCCCCGATGAGCGCCGCCGCAACCGCAGCCGGCCAGGTCCACCATTGCCAGTGCGCGTCGGTCAGCGCCGAGAGCACGGGCGCGATCCAGGGGTCATCCGGTGTGAGCGCGTCGCGGATGGCCACCGCACCGAGCGCCATCAGCAGGACGGCGACCAGCACACCGCAGTAGGTGGCGCCGGCGATCCGGCGCGGAGCGAAGCGACGTGACGCGGTAACCGAGGAATCGGGCACCGGGACATCGGCGTAGGCGTCGGCGATCTGGGCTGGTGTCCGTCCCGATTCGATGCGGGTGATGGTCACCTCGACCCGGTCGGGATGCTCGCCCAGCGTGCCGACGAGTTCGCGCTCGACTGCCGAGCGCGCCGAGGCCAGTACCGAGGCACTGTCGACGGGCCACGCCGCGGCAATCTGGACATCTACTCCCTCGGTGTGATCGGCGATCTGGACCGAGGGCAATTTCCGTCCCGGGACCATCGTCTTATGCGCCACCACGCCGGGCGTGGCCAGAACGGCACGTTCGATCACTCGTTCGCGCACCCGGTCATCGATGAGCGTCCGTCCGCGGGTGGCCGGCTCCGCCACCGGCGTCACCGCCTCGCTGGTCATGGTCAGCTCCCCGACCTGCGACCGAGCGCGGTCAGATCGATGGTGCCGTCGAGGTGGGCACCGATGGCCGCACCGGCGGCCCCGAGCACCAGGGCCAGCAGAAAGCCGATCAGCCCGCCGGTTACCGCGGCGATGGCCACCAGCAGGCCGGCGAAAAGCCCTGGAATCACATACTTCTCAGTCATTGTCTTCTCCTCTGTGTACACCCGGCGGCTACGGTGCCGCCACGTCTCCGACCACGACATCCACGGGCACCCCGGCGGCGGTACTCGCGACCTGCTGAACCTGGGCTGCGGTATCCAGCAGGTTGCCCTGCAGTGCCAGGACGACGTGAACCTTGCCGTCCTGGGCGCCCAACCGGATTCCGCCGACCGTGCGGCCGGGCAGATACGTGGTCGGGACACCGGGGCCCGAGTGCAGGCCGACCACGCCGTCGACGGCGGTCACCGCCGCGACGACGCGATCGACCCGCTCACCCGAGGCGCTCACTGGACGCGGGGTTGCGCGTCGGTCGCGGTCTCCTCGCCGTTGTCGTCATCGGCGAAGTGCACGTCGTGCACGGTGATGTTGACCTCGGTCACCTCGAGGCCGGTCATGTTCTCGACCGCGGAGATGACGTTGTTTCGGATGCCGTCGGCGAGGTCGTGGATGGCCACGCCGTACTCGGCGACAATGCCGATATCGACGGCCGCCTGGCGCTCGCCGACCTCGACGTTGACGCCCTGGGTGAGGTTCTGAGTACCGGGCAAAGTCTCGCGCAGTTTCCCGACAACCCGTGCGGCCTGACCGCCGAGGTCGTAGACGCCGTCGACCTCGCGGGTCGCGATGCCGGCGATCTTGGACACGACGACGTCGGCGATGGTGGTCACGCCGTGGTCGGTAGCCAGCTTCTCGAGCTCCTTGCCTGCGCTGTCCGCCTTGGCTGCGGAGCTGGCCTCACGGGACGGTGTTGCGGTGGTCATGCGAGTCTCCTTGATGAGTTCCTCCAGCTCGGACCCGTTTGTCCGGCTCACATGGTTAGTCGGCGCCGGAAGCGCGGAGCGCACGCACAGGAGATGTAGAACACAGCGGGTTTGAACTGTGCGCAAAGTGGACAACTAGTGCGAGGTGCTCGACTCGTTACCCGATGAGACGCTCGCCCGACGCGCTCAACGGGGTGACCCGGCAGCGTTCGACGCACTGGTCGTGCGGCACGCACCGGCGTTGCTGAAGTTTGTCAGGCAAACGTATCCGGAGTCGGGCGACTGCGACGATATCGTCCAGGAAACCTTCATCGCAGCCTGGAAGGCGCTGCCCAACTTCGCTTTCCGCTCCGCCTTCCGAACGTGGCTGTATTCCTTGGCATCTCGCAAGACCGTCGACGCGATGCGCCGGCGGCGACCGCAGAATGATCTGGATTCGGCGCCGGAGACCCCCGACCTCCGCCCCGGCCCCGGACAGCGCGCCGAGCATGCCGCGTTCCTGACTGCCCTGAACCGCGAACTGGCCAAGCTTCCCTACCAGGCACGCGCCGCGTGGTGGCTCCGTGAGGTCTATGACCTGCCGGTGGCCGAAATTGCCACGGTGCTGCACACGACCGAGGGTTCGGTCCGGGGTTTGCTGCAGCGCACACGGAAACGTCTGGCCACCACACTGGAGGAGTTCCGACCATGAGGACGACCGGCCGGTTTTACAGTGGCGCCCCGGTGGGCAACACTGGAGATGACATGAGCACGGCAGCGCGGGACGATTACGAAGCCACCGCCGAGGCGGCGGCCTGGATCGCCGATGCCACCCGTCGATTTGCCGGTCTGCGCGAACCGGAGGCCGAGAGCGATAACCGTTGGGCCGAAACCGGTTCGGCGTTGAGTGAGCTACGAAGTGGTATCGCCCAACGCATTTCGGCGTTGCCGCGGCGAGGCAAGTTGATCCGCACCGCACGCAAGGGGATCGGCGTCACGCACATCGCGCTGGCCAAGCTACTCACCTGGGCGCTGGCCGAGCCGGCGGCCGGGGTCGCCGCGGCGGTCGCCGATGTCGAGCTCAGCGTCGAGGATGATGTCCTGACCGCCGTCCACATCCATCTCATCGGTATCGGCGCCGAGCAGCGACGACACACCTACCTGCAGGACGGGGATTCGCTGCGCCGCGATGCGGCGGCCGTGCTGCGCGAGACGATCGGTGTCGACACCGCCGAAATCACCGCCAGCTGGGATGACGTGGTCGTCACCGGTCGGTGAGACCGTGCCGAAACTGGCCCGTCGGACCGCGCACCGGCCAGCGACAGGTACCCGTGCGCTAGGGGCAACAGTTCGGGTCGAGCACCGAACACAGCGCGACCAGAGACTCGTGGCGGGCACGGTGATAGACGTTCATTCCGCGCCGTTCCGACTCGACGAAGCCCGCCCGCCGCAACTGTGACAGGTGATGGCTCACAGTCGATTCCGACAGCTCCACCGCCGCCGCCAGGTCGCAACTGCACACTTCGCCCTCACGACTGCTGAACAGCAATGACATCAGCTTCACACGCACCGGATCAGCCAGCGCTTTGAGGCGCAAGGCAATCTCCAAGGCCGCATCGTCCTCGACCGGGCCGGCGGCGACCGGCGAGCAGCAGACCGGTGCGGAGACGTCGATGGTCGGCAGCGCTTTCGGCATGAGTCCATCCTGCCACACCTTATTGACAAATATCGAAGAGGTGGCAGGATCGACGCTGCCAGTAGTTCGATATAAGCCACAAAGGTAGGAGATGGCCATGTCCCGCGCCCAACTCGCCCTCAATGTCGATGACCTCGACCAGGCCATCACGTTCTACTCCAAGCTGTTCAACACCTCCCCGGCGAAAGTGAAACCGGGATACGCCAACTTCGCGGTCACCGAACCACCGCTGAAACTCGTGCTCATCGAAAATCCCGGCCACGGCGGAACCATCAATCACCTCGGTGTCGAAGTCGAATCCAGCCAGGCTGTCCACGCCGAGATTGCCCGCCTGACCGACGAAGGCATGTTCACCGAAGAGGAAATCGGCACCACCTGCTGTTTCGCCACCCAGGACAAGGTGTGGGTGACCGGCCCGGCGGGTGAAAAATGGGAGGTCTACACCGTGCTGGCCGATTCCGACACGTTCGGCACCAACTCGACAGCCCTGGGCACCGACGGCAGCGCCACGGGACCGTGCTGCACCACTGACAGCACGCCCGCTTCGGCATGACCCACCAGACCGATGCCGAGAGCGGATCCGCCGTCGTCGGGAAGCTCTCGACGCTCGATCGATTCCTCCCGGTCTGGATCGGTGTGGCCATGGTCGCCGGTCTGCTGCTGGGGCGGCTGGTTCCCGGCGTCGACACCGCGCTCAACAGTGTTCAGGTTCAGGGCATTTCGGTTCCCATTGCCCTTGGCCTGCTGATCATGATGTACCCCGTCCTGGCGAAGGTCCGTTATGACCGGCTGGATACCGTCACCGGCGACCGCAAGCTGCTGCTGAGTTCGCTTGTCCTGAACTGGTTGATCGGTCCCGCGCTGATGTTCGCGCTGGCCTGGCTGCTGGTGCCCGATCTGCCCGAGTATCGCACCGGGCTGATCATCGTCGGCCTGGCGCGCTGCATCGCCATGGTCATCATCTGGAACGACCTGGCGTGCGGTGACCGGGAAGCCGCCGCCGTGCTGGTCGCGCTCAACTCGCTGTTCCAGGTCGCGATGTTCGCTGCGCTGGGCTGGTTCTACCTCTCGGTACTGCCGGGCTGGCTGGGCTGGGACACCGCGTCCATCAGCGCCTCCCCGTGGCAGATCGCCCAATCGGTGCTGATCTTTCTGGGTATCCCGCTGCTGGCGGGTTACCTATCCCGGCGACTGGGCGAGAAAGCCAAAGGCCGCACCTGGTACGAAACCCGATACCTGCCCAGGATCGGGCCGTGGGCGCTCTACGGCCTGCTGTTCACCATCGTCATTCTCTTTGCGCTGCAAGGCGAGCAGATCACCAGCCGCCCACTCGACGTGCTGCGCATCGCCGTTCCGCTGCTGATCTACTTCGCCGTCATGTGGGGAGGCGGATACCTGCTCGGAGCCGCGCTCGGACTGGGTTACGAGCGCACCACGACGCTCGCGTTCACCGCCGCCGGCAACAATTTCGAGCTCGCCATCGCCGTGGCCATCGCCACCTACGGAGCCAGTTCCGGCCAGGCGCTCGCCGGGGTGGTCGGGCCGCTGATCGAAGTGCCGGTCCTGGTCGCCCTCGTGTACGTATCCCTGTTCCTGCGCACGCGCTTCTGGCGCCACACGAAAGCACCGACCACATGAGCGACACCAAACCCGCAGTGCTGTTTCTCTGCACCCACAATGCCGGACGTTCCCAGATGGCCATGGGATTCTTCCGCCACCTCGCCGAGAACCGTGCGGACGTGTACTCGGGTGGGTCAGAACCGGCCGCCGCCGTGAACCCGGCCGCCGTAGCCGCGATGGCCGAGAAGAACATCGACATCTCCGGTCAGCAGCCGCAGCGGTGGACCCACGACATTGTCGAAGCGGTGGATGTCGTGGTGTCCATGGGCTGCGGTGACGAGTGCCCCTACATTCCCGGCAAGCGTTACGAGAACTGGGAACTCGCCGATCCTGCCGGCCAGGACATCGACGCGGTCCGTCCCATCCGCGACGACATCGAACGCCGCGTTCGGGGACTCCTCGACGAACTCGGTATCCACCACCGGATCTGATCCGCCGGCGGACAGGGACCGATAGACGTCGAGAAGGCTACGAGCGAGTGACGGGATTCGAACCCGTGTAAACGGCTTTGCAGGCCGGTGCCTAGCCACTCAGCCACACCCGCAGCACCGCTCAATCTGCCACCGACGGCGACGATGTCCCAGAGTTGTGCTCGGCGTGATCGTTACTTCCCTTATCTCCCGTCACTCCGGTCGCACCGTCGTTCTCCCGCCCCACCGGACGCTCCGAGGACCGCATGCCCGGTTCGGCGGCGCTGGCCTCGGTGCGACTCGGCTCCCGGCCCACCGCCGGGCGGTCGGTCTTGTCCTCGAAGCTGTCACCGGCCGACGACCGACTCGAGGGCCTGGTGAGCTCGGCCCGGATCGATGCTTCGGACGACTCCGCCTCCGCGCGCGTCGGCGTGGTCTCCTCGGCGACGGTGGACTCCGACGGATCATCGGCCGGTTCGACAACCGGTTCCAGCGAGGGGATTTCGACAACCGGCTCCTCGTCCACAACCGGCTCGTCCAGCACGGGCTCGTCGACCACCGGCTCGTCCACAACAGGGGCCTCGACGACGGGCTCGTCGACCACAGGCACATCCACGGTGGGCTCGTCCACCGCGGGGACGTCCTGGACAGGCTCTTCCAGGACCGGTTCCCCGCCAACGGCATCCTCCGGCAGCGGTTCGGCAACGGGTTCCACCCCCGCATCACCAACCAGTTCCTCACCGGCGACGGGCAATTCGTCCGCCACCGCCTCGCCGAGCGGCTCAGTGACCGCGGCGCCGAGGGACCGTGAGCTGTCGAGCGACTCCGGTTTATCGGCCTCCGCAGGCACATCCGTCCCGGCCTGCTCGTCCGCCATGGCCCGCATGCCCGCGCCCACACCGACCGGTTCGGTCGCGGCGCTCGCGCCGGACAGCGCGCCGAGGATCGACCCGAGCAGGTTGGTGACCGCCGAGACCACGCCTGCCACCAGATTCGGCACGAAGCTCAGCACCTGGGTCACCACGTGCTGGATGAGTTCCAGCAGCGAGGCCAATGGATTCGACGGGTTGCCCGGATTACCCGGAGAGCACCCGTCCAGGCAATCGATCAGCCGCTGGAAGTCACGCAGCGCCTCGGGTGTGCCCTTGAAGTTCCCGTACTGGTCGAACAGCCCGAAGAAGCGTTCGTCGCCGATGGCGTTCATATCGTCTTTGGTCGTGTACATGAAGATGGGACCGCCGCCGGAGAACGATTGCCAGGCATTCAGCAGATCGGTGATGAACGCCAGCTGCTTCTCGGGAGTGACGACGCTGGTGGGCAGACCGTACTCACTGATCCAGATCTTGAGCTGTTCCTCGCCCGGTTGTTGATGCTGATCCATCAACTCGCGGATCTTCTGGATCTGGAACAGCGGCATCAGTTCGCGCCAGTCCAGGTCGTCCTGCTCGGAGAACTTGGTGTCGAAGTTGTACGGGTGGATCGAGATCGCATCGAAGAACCCGTCGGCGCCGGCGGCGTACATCGCCTCCACGAAGTCGACGGCGTTCATCGTGGCATCACCCCACGTGAGGGTGGCACTGACGACGGCGCCGACCACGGTGATGTCCGGATTGACCGACTTGAGGGAGGTGTAGGTCGCCTGCAGCAGCCGGGTGTACTCCACCGGATCGATCGGATTCCAGAAGAACGATGCGTTCGGTTCGTTCCACACCTCGTAGGCCGTGATCTTGTCTCGGTACCGGTCGGCGACAGCGGCGGCGAAGTCGGCGAAGTCCTGCACATCGGACGGATGCCCGCTACCGGTCGGGCCGTCGGTCGCCCAGTCGGGCGACCATTGCAGGACGCCGAGGATGCCCATTCCGCGACGGTCCGCCTCATAGACGATCTGATCGAGCTTGGCCCAGTCGAGGTCGGCCTCCCAGTCGACCTGGCCGCCCATGGGGTCGGTGGGTTGGACGAAGATCCACGGCACCAGCAGCCGGACGTTCTTCACCCCGAGTGACTCGATCAGATCGAGATGTTCGATCACCTGCTCGAGGCTGTCGGTGAAGTAGATGTTCGAGTCGGCCATGCCGACGGTCGACGGTGATTCCACGATCGCGGCGACGTTGACGACCCCATGAGCAACGACGCGAGGGGTGGTGGGGATAGCAAAGTGACTACCGGTGGCCGCAACCAAGGCAACCGTTGCGACGCCAATAACGATTCGGTTGGTAAAAGCGTGTACCAACCGACGACCGCGACCCCACATATGACCACCCAGCTCTCCAGTAATGGCGTCGAACCTGCAGGGATCGACAATGCAGGGAAATTAGCGGACCCGACCTCCTTTCGCGCAACTTACTCCAAAGTAATGTGAGAATTGCTCAGCGGTACATAACTGGACCATTATCCAGCAAATAATTGGCAGCTCGGTAATATTCATATATTCGCCAGCGGCTGCGATTCTGGCAAATATGCCGAAAACCCGGCCGCCCGCACTGCGCGCGATCCCGGCGGTCACAGCAGACGCAATAGTCCAGTTGGGAGCAGGCTTCTCACGTACATCAACGGTTGTCCGTCGTCACAGCAGAACTCAGCCGTACCACCAACCGCCGTCCAGCTAAGTCCGATGCGCTGGCGCGGCCGACGCGGGCAAAGTCCGCCCCCGAGCCTGGACAACGAGTGCCGACATCGGACACGGTGTCACCTCTCGACACCTGTCTTGCGATGTGAGATGCCATCTGAGACTCCGGTGACATCGTCCCGGCGGGTGGCCCGCCAGGCAGCGATGACCGCCACGCAAGCCAGCGCAGCGAACACGGTGAACAGCACCCGGGCGGCACGCACGTCATCGGCCGCGGTGTGGTTGACGACGACACCCGCCAAGCCGGCCCCGAACGCACCACAGATCAACTGGACGGTATTGATGGCCGCAGCCGCGACGGGCCCCTCGGCCGGGTCGTGCACACTGCCCATGGCCCACGCCGACAGGTGCGGCCACGCCATCCCGATCCCCATTCCGGTCACCACCAGCGCCGCCACCCACAGCCCGACAGACCACCCCGTCATCGAGCGCCCGACCACCAACGCCGAGCCCACCAGCCCGAGGAGCATCACCACCGGCGACGCCATCACGATCCGGACCACGACCGCGCGCCGGTCGGCCGAGGCGCTCAGGATCTCGCTGATGGTCCAACCCACGGCGAGCGCCACGCCCAGAAAGCCGGCCGCCAACGGCGCCAGCTGCGCCAGCCGCTGGCCGAACAGCGGGACATACATGTCCACCATGGTCGAGGCCATCAGCAGCCCCAGAGTGAGATACATCCACTTCAGCGGCCCGCGCCGGAAAGCCGTGCGCGGCAGGACCGAGCGACCCGTCGCCGGGCCGGCCGTCGCCAGCGCCGCCCGGCGATCGACGATGATGAACGCACCGATCAGCGCCACACTCAGCGCCAGGATCAGACCCGTCACGAGCAGGTCGGACGCCAGACCTGCCACGCTGACCAGCAGGGCCGCGGCGCCCAAGAGCACCAGCGACCAGATCGGCACCCCGCTTGCCGCGACCCGATCGCCGCGGCTGCGTTTGGGCAGCGACTTCGGCACCAGCGCGCCAATCACCGCGGTCAAGATCACCAGGGCGCCGAAAGCCCACCGCCACGAGGCGAACTGGGCGAACATCCCGCCGGCCGCCGGCCCCAGGAGCGTTCCGACACCCCACATCGCCGATACCAGCGCCGAGGCCCGTGTCCACAACGCCTGCGGTAATGCGGTATTGATCACCGCGTAGCCCAGGCCCGCCAGCAGGCCGCCGGCCCCGCCCTGGACGGTGCGGCCCACCAAGAGCAGTTCCATCGTCGGCGCCAGCGCACAGGCGATGCCCGCCGATCCGAATACCGTCAGGGCCCCGAGATACGCCGACCGCGGGCCGAACCGGGCCAGCACCGCGCTGACTGTCGTCGCGGCCGCCACCGAGGCGACCAGGTAGACCGTCATCACCCACGCGTAGAAGCGCTGCCCGCCGATCTCGGCGACGGCGCTGGGCATCAGGCTGATGGTCAGGAACTCGTTGGTTGCATACAGTGCCACGCCGCCGGCCAGAACCGTCGATACGCCAAGGTGTTTCGGGCCGAGCAGGGCACGCCAGCCGTTGCTCGAGAGGTGGGTGTCGGTCACCACGTCAACCTAAAAGCTCAACCGCGGTTGAGTTCAAGTCGCCATCTCGGAGGGTCGCCACTCCCCTACTTCAGCCCGGCGGCATCCATGCCGCGCAGCTCCTTCTTCAGGTCCTGGACCTCGTCGCGGATGCGCGCCGCCAGCTCGAACTGCAGATCGCGCGCGGCCGTCATCATCTGCTCGGTCAGATCCTTGATCAGATCCGCGAGCTCGGCGCGCGGCATGTTCGCCGTGTCACGCCCCTCCACGATGCCGGCACTGACGGCGCGCCCGGGCTCGCCCTGCGCGCGCCTGCCGCGCGAGGAGTTGCGGCCCGACCCGCCGACCTCGACGTTCTCGGTATCGTCGGCCTCGCGGTACACCTGGTCGAGGATGTCGGCGATCTTCTTGCGCAGCGGCTGCGGATCGATGCCATGGGCCTCGTTGTAGGCGATCTGCTTGGCGCGGCGGCGCTCGGTCTCGTCGATCGCCTCTTTCATCGAGTCGGTGATCTTGTCGGCGTACATGTGCACCTCGCCGGACACATTGCGCGCGGCGCGGCCGATGGTCTGGATGAGGCTGCGCGGCGACCGCAGGAACCCCTCCTTATCGGCGTCGAGGATCGCCACCAGCGACACCTCGGGCAGGTCGAGCCCCTCACGAAGCAGGTTGATACCGACCAGGACGTCGTACTCGCCGAGCCGCAGCTGGCGCAGCAACTCCACGCGACGCAGCGTGTCGACCTCGGAGTGCAGGTACCGCACCCGGATGCCCATCTCCAACAGGTAATCGGTGAGATCCTCGGCCATCTTCTTGGTCAGCGTCGTGACCAGCACGCGCTCGTCACGCTCGGTGCGCAGCCGGATCTCGCCGATCAGATCGTCGATCTGACCCTTGGTCGGTTTGACGTGCACCTGCGGGTCGACCAACCCGGTCGGGCGGATGACCTGCTCGACGAACTCACCACCGGCCTGGGCCATCTCGTAGTTGCCCGGGGTGGCCGACAGGTACACCGTCTGACCGATGCGCTGGGCGAACTCCTCCCAGGTCAACGGCCGGTTGTCGACCGCCGACGGCAGCCGGAACCCGAAATCGACCAGGTTGCGCTTACGCGACATATCGCCCTCGTACATGCCGCCGATCTGCGGCACCGTGACATGCGACTCGTCGATGACGAGCAGGAAGTCCTCCGGGAAGTAGTCGATGAGGGTGGCCGGCGCGGTACCCGGGCCGCGGCCGTCGATATGCCTCGAGTAGTTCTCGATGCCCGAACAGAACCCGACCTGCTTCATCATCTCCAGGTCGTAGTTGGTGCGCATCCGCAACCGCTGTGCCTCCAGCAGCTTGCCCTGGCCTTCCAACTCGGCCAGCCGCTGCTCCAGCTCGGTCTCGATGCTGGAGATCGCCACGGCCATCCGGTCCGGCCCCGCGACGTAATGGGTGGCGGGGAAGATCCGCACCGAATCGACCTTGCGGACCACGTCCCCGGTCAGCGGATGCAGGTAATACAGCGCCTCCACCTCGTCACCGAAGAACTCGATGCGAATCGCCAACTCTTCGTACGCCGGGATGATCTCGACGGTGTCACCGCGCACCCGGAAGCTGCCCCGGGTGAAGGCGATGTCATTGCGGTCGTACTGCACGTCGACCAGCAGCCGCAACAGGCCGTCCCGGGGCACGTCATCGCCGACCTTCAGCTCGACCGAGCGATCCAGGTAGGACTGCGGGGTGCCCAAACCGTAGATGCACGACACCGAGGCCACCACCACGACATCGCGGCGCGACAACAGGCTCGACGTCGCCGAGTGCCGCAGCCGCTCGACATCATCGTTGATCGAGCTGTCCTTCTCGATGTAGGTGTCGGTCTGGGCGATGTACGCCTCGGGCTGGTAGTAGTCGTAGTACGAGACGAAGTATTCGACGGCGTTGTGCGGCAACATTTCGCGCAGCTCATTGGCCAGCTGCGCGGCCAGTGTCTTGTTCGGCGCCATCACCAGCGTCGGCCGCTGCAACCGCTCGATCAGCCAGGCGGTGGTTGCCGATTTGCCGGTACCGGTGGCGCCCAGCAGGACGATGTCTCGCTCGCCGGCGCGGACCCGGCGTTCCAGATCGTCGATGGCCGCCGGCTGGTCACCCGCCGGTTCGTACTCGCTGACGACCTCGAACTTGCCACCCGAGCGCACGATGCCGTCGACGGCGTCGGCAGCAGGCCGGTATTCCGACTGCGCCAGCACGGGATGTTCGGTAGCAAAAGCCATATCTCCAGATTAAGCGCGGGCACCGACAAGTTCATTCCCCGCGATCGCCCCGGCCGCGCTACCGTGACGCGGTGTCCGGAACCGCGCGCGTCCCGTTGCGACCCTCGGGGTTGATTCTGACGGTGGCGGGCATCGGCTGCGTCAACCGCCCGCCCGGGCACGCGCCGCGCGACCTGCGCCGTCGGCGCTGACATGCACCCACCCAAACGCGAGTACTTCGACCTGCGCGCCGGCACCAACACCGACCCCAAGGGCATCGTGCGCGATGTGGATGTGTTCGACGTACGCCCCTGGGGTCTGTACATGGCCCGGCCCGCCCCCGGCCGGGCCCAGTTCCACTACCTGGAGTCGTGGCTGCTGCCGGCGTTGCACCTGCGCGCCACGATCTTCCACTTCAACCCCGGCCACGAACGCGACCAGGATTTCTATCTCGATATCGGGGATTACACCGCCGGCGTGGACGGCTGGTCGGCCGAAGACCACTATCTCGACCTGGTCGTGCGCACCGGGCGGGAGGTCGTTCTCACCGACACCGACGAGCTCATCGCCGCGGTATGCGAGCAGCTGGTGACAACGGCGGTCGCAGAGCGGGCGATCACCACCGCGACGACGACGGTCGACGGATTGGCCCGCAACGGCTATGACCTGGACCGCTGGCTGGCCGGGCACGGTGTGGTACTGACGTGGCGGGCGTAAAGTCACCGTCATGAGTGTTCGCAGGCACGCAGCGGCGCTGGCTGCCACCGCAGCGGGGCTGCTGCTGGCAGGACAGCTCCTCCCGGTCTCGGCGGTCGCCGAGCCCGATACCGGACAACCCGAGCCGGTGGCGACCGACGCCGCCCCGGCGCCGCTGCTGCACAACATCACCTATCGCGCGCGGGCCGACGGCACCTCGCGCGGCGCGATCGTGGCCTACAAGGCCGACGACCAGAACGTCAACAGCGAGCAGCCCACCCTGCTGCCGGGCCAGACCTTCGAGGTCAACACCGTGATGACCGACGCGAAACTCGCGGGCATGGAGCTGTCCATCGAATGGCCCTACGGGTCGAACCTGCACTGCGAGATCCTCGTCGACGATCAGATCGTCGCCCAGGCCGACCAGTTCATCGCACCGCGGCTCTTCCGGCCCAAGGACGATCCGCTCTACGGAACGATCCAATGCGGTGCACCGCTGAACGATCCGGCCTCGGGTGCCGCGGCCCTCGGTGTGCCCGCGCTGCCGGGCTACCCCGGACAGCCCGCCGCACCGCCACCGCCGGCCTGAGAATTCAGCTGCGCCAGCCGGTGGTCTTCGCCCACTCGGCGGCGCGGCGGTAGGCGTCCAGGAACCACGGCTCCTTGGCCTCGGCGTAGTCCGGCGCCGTCAGCGCCCGACGCTTCGCGGTCAGGTAGTCCTCGCGCACACCGGGGTTGGCCCGCAACCAGTCGACGAACAGCAGCGCGAACTGCTGATTGGGCCACCCCTGCACACGCAGATGCACATTGGTCGCGCGGCCGGGGTCGGCCGAGGCGTGAAATCGCTTATGCCACAACGACGGATCGTCGCCGTGGGCGGAGTCCGCGTCGACGCCGTCCAGCCTCGGATAGCCGGCCTTGCGCAGCGCATCGGCCAGTTCGTCGGCCACCTCCAGCGACGGGACCGTCACCTGGACGTCGATGACGTCCTTGCCGTCCATCCCGGGTACCGCGGTGGAACCGATGTGATCGATACGCGTCGCGCGGTGCCCGCACGCCGTGTTCAGCCGGGCGAGGATCCGCTGCGCCTGATCCGGCCAGCTCGGGTCGTAGGGTACGACCGCGGCATCGCGCCGCGCGGGACGGTCCGCCTCCAGATTGTGAGCGAACGGCAGGATGCGCTCGTGCCAGAGGGCGCGGGCCTGCTCGACGATCGCGCCCGGCGAACCGGAGTTGTCCAGCCAGATATCGGCTACCTTGCGGCGCTGCTCCTCCGTTGCCTGAGCGGCGATGCGCGCCCGGGCGTCGGCCTCGGAGAAGCCGCGATACTCGATGAGCCGGGCCACCCGCAGTTCGACATCGGCGTTGACGATGATGACCAGCGGGAAGAGCGGTGCCATCTGCGACTCGACGAGCAGCGGGATGTCCTCGACGATGACGGCGTCCTCGGAGGCTGCGGCGATCAGTTCCGAACGGCGGTGCGCCACCAACGGATGCACGATGCCGTTGAGTGTCTGGCGCTTCTCCTCGTCGCTGAACGCGACGGCGGCCAGCGCGGGGCGATTCAGCGCGCCGGCATCGGGGCCGTCGGCGTGCAAGATGTCGTGGCCGAACGCATCGACCAGCGCGGCCAGACCCTCGGTGCCGGGTTCGACGACCTCGCGGGCGATGACGTCGCCGTCGACGATGATCGCGCCCAGCTCGCTGAAGGTCGAGGACACCGTCGATTTGCCGGCGCCGATACCGCCGGTCAGTCCGATACGAAGCACGCCCGACAGTCTGTCAGGGCCGCGCGAGCAGACGCAAAAGTGCCGAAATATGGCCGATGTGAGCAGTTCTGCGACTGCTCGTCATGAAGCCCGGAAACGACGAACGCCCCGACCCAAAGGGCCGGGGCGTTCGTACTGCGAACTGCTAGGCGTTGCCTGCGAGCTTCTCCCGCAGCGCCGCCAGCTGGGCGTCGCTGGCCAGCGAACCGCCGGCCGACTCACCCTCGGAGCGCGACGAGCTGCTGGAGGACGACGGGCGGGCAGCCTCTTCGGCCTCGGCAGCGGCGAACTTCTCCATCTGCGCGGTGTGCATCTTGTGCCGACGCTCGGCCTCGGCGTACCGGGCCTCCCATTCGGTGCGCTGCTTGTCGAAGCCCTCGAGCCACTCGTTGGTGTCGGCGTCGAAGCCCTCGGGGAAGATGTAGTTCCCCGCATCGTCGTAGCTGTCGGCCATGCCGTACTTCGAGGGGTCGAACTCCTCGGTGTAGTCCTCGTTGGCCTGCTTGAGGCTCAGCGAGATCCGGCGACGCTCCAGGTCGATGTCGATGACCTTGACCATGGCGTCGTCGCCGACCTGGACCACCTGGTCCGGGACCTCGACGTGGCGCTCGGAGAGCTCCGAGATGTGCACCAGGCCCTCGATGCCCTCTTCGACGCGAACGAACGCACCGAAGGGCACCAGCTTGGTGACCTTGCCCGGCACGATCTGGCCGATGGCGTGGGTGCGGGCGAAGTGGCGCCACGGATCTTCCTGAGTCGCCTTGAGCGACAGCGAAACCCGCTCGCGGTCCATGTCGACGTCGAGCACCTCGACAGTGACCTCGTCGCCCACGGTGACGACCTCGGACGGGTGGTCGATGTGCTTCCAGGACAGCTCGGAGACGTGCACCAGGCCGTCGACGCCGCCGAGATCGACGAAGGCGCCGAAGTTGACGATCGAGGAGACGACACCCTTGCGGATGGCACCCTTGGTGAGCTGGTTGAGGAATTCGCTGCGCACCTCGGACTGGGTCTGCTCCAGCCAGGCACGACGGCTCAGCACCACGTTGTTGCGGTTCTTGTCGAGCTCGATGATCTTGGCCTCGATCTCCTTGCCGATGTACGGCTGCAGATCGCGGACACGACGCATCTCCACCAGGGAGGCGGGCAGGAAGCCACGCAGGCCGATGTCGAGGATCAGGCCGCCCTTGACGACCTCGATGACGGTGCCCTTGACGGCCTCGTCCTTCTCCTTGAGTTCCTCGATGGTGCCCCAGGCACGCTCGTACTGAGCGCGCTTCTTGGACAGGATCAGGCGGCCTTCCTTGTCCTCCTTGGTGAGGACCAGGGCTTCGACCTCATCGCCCACGGAAACGACCTCGTTGGGGTCGACATCGTGCTTGATGGACAGTTCGCGGGAAGGAATGACACCTTCGGTCTTGTAGCCGATATCGAGCAGGACCTCGTCGCGGTCCACCTTGACGATGGTCCCTTCGACGATGTCGCCATCGTTGAAGTACTTGATGGTCTTGTCGATAGCGGCGAGGAAGTCTTCCGCGGAGCCGATGTCGTTGACGGCTACCTGCGGGGAAGTGACGGAGGGACTTGGCATGTGGTGGCTTGCTCCGGACAGGTTCAATCGTAGGGACAATGAGTGTGGTGCTTATGTGGTCGTGCTGCACAATCGCAGGCCGGGCGGCAGATTCGACACCCGGCACGTCGATGATGCGGTGTTCCCGCGGGGCCCGAGACATGACGGAACGCACAGGTACTGTTCGAGGGTACTAGAGGTGGTACACGCTGGACAAACCCGGCCCCCGCGGCCGGCTGTGGTTAATCTCCTCACGTGCCCGCGCTGACGCCACCATCGCACCTACCGATCTGGCCGCCGACCGTTCGCAAGGTCGGCGCCCCGCTGGGGGTGATCATCGGGCTGAGCGTCATCGTCGGGTTGCTGATGATCCTGCTCACCGCGACCAACCCGGTGGGCACCGCCATCGGGTTCGTGCTGTCCAGCATCGCGATCACCCTGGTGGTGCTGTGTTATCTGTGGCTGGACCGGTGGGAGCCCGAACCCCCGCGGCTGCTGATCCTGGCCTTTCTGTGGGGCGCCTCGGTGGCCATCATCTTGTCGCTGGTCCTTGAGCTGTGGGCCGATGCCGTGTTCATCCCGACCCCGGGCTTGCCGGAGGGCTTCGAATCGACCGCGTTGCGCGCACCGATCATCGAGGAGGCCGCGAAAGGCCTGTTCCTGCTGATCATGATGACCGGCCGGCGCCGCCACGAGTTGAACTCGCTGACCGACTGCCTGGTGTACGCCGGTTTGGTCGGAGCGGGTTTCGCGTGGTTCGAGGACATCCTCTACATCGCCAACAGTGAATCGCCGGCCGGCTCGCTGGTGACCGCCGCGCTGCGGCTGATCATGGCGCCGTTCGCCCATTCGCTGTTCGTCTCGGCACTGGCCGTCGGCGTGTACTTCGCGCTGCATCGGCGCAACCCGCTGGCCAAGCTGGGCTGCATCGTGGCCGGCTACGTCGGCGCGGTGGTGCTGCACGCGATGTGGAACGGATCATCGGTGATCAGCATCGAGGCGTACTTCCTGGTGTACGTGTTCTGGATGATGCCGGTGTTCGTGCTGGCGATCTGGTTGGCCGTCAAGAGCAGGCACCGTGAGCAGCAGGTGGTGGCCGCCAAGCTGCCGAACATGGTGGCCGCCGGGCTGGTGACCGCGAACGAGGCAAGCTGGCTGCGGTCCATCCGCACCCGCAAGCTCGCCGTAGCAGAGGTCACCCGACATCGGGGCAAGGCCGCGGGCAAGGCGGTGAAGGGTTTCGCCACCCAGGTCGTGGAGCTCGCCTTCGTGCGCGATCGCATCGACCGCGGATTCGGCGACGCCCGGGTGCAGGCGATGCTCACCGAGGAAGCCCATCGGGTGCATGCGGCGCGGGCCGCCACACCGGAGCTGCAGTACCTGGCCGCTTACCGGATACCCGACCGCTGACGCAGGCCGGCGCGGCGGCCCCGCCGGATGATCTGCCAGCACACCAACCCGGCCTGCAGACCGAATGCCACCGAAATCATCGATATCAAGGTGGCCGGTAGCGCCGAATCACCGTCGGCGCCGAACAACTCGGTGACACCGATCAGCCCCATCGAGCCGGGAACCAACAGCCAGAACCCGGGCAGGATCATGGTGATCGCCGGCGGCGCGCCACGCTGCCGCGACACCGCCAGCGCCACCAGTGTCAGCGCCAGACCGCCGCAGAAGCCGCTGGCGTAGCTGCCGAGCAACAGATCGCCGGCGTACTGCGCGGCGAACGCGGTGTAGGTGATGAGCAACAGCCAGGGCAGGAACGACACCGGTGGCGCCAGGAACAGCAGCACGCCAAGGCTGTAGACGGCGACGCCGAGCCACGGGGCCCACGGGCCGATGTGGTTGACCGCCTCCGAGCTCAGCTGGTCTTCGCGCATGCCGAGCAACTGGGTGGCGATCAGGATCCCGAACGCCAGCTGGATGATCTGCACGAATCCGGCGATCAGCCGGCTCGTGCCGGCGATGACATCACGCGAGGTCAGCTCGATCACCGCCAGCGTGATCGCCGCGCCCGGCAGGAACACCGCCAGCGGCGGTATCAGCGCACGCAGCCCGACATGGTCGAGGTCCAGCCTCAAGGCCGCCACGATGCAGATCGAGGCGACCGCGAAGGCACTGATCGTGGGCACCAACTGGGCGAGTATCGGGACGCGCTGACCGGCGACCAGCAGGCCGCCGACCATGGCGCCGAGGGCCAGCGCGGCCAGCACGTTGAGGAATGTGGGCTCCAGCACCAGGGACAACCCGGCGCTCTGGATGCCATAGCCGATGACGGTCACCCAGGACGGGTAACGCCGCGCGGCCGCACCGATGGCGTCCAGTCGGGTTTCGCCCTGCTCGGCGGACACCCGGCCGGCCAGTGCATCCGATACCAGGCGGGCCAGCGGAAAGATCTGATCGAACCGCAGATCGGCGTCCACGCGGGCACCGTGCACCGCCGTGCCGCCGGAGCCATCCGGGCCGACCACCTGGACGTGGTTGGGCAGTGCGATGCCGTCATTGCGCACCCCGAACCGGGCCGCGGTGCGGTCGAGCGTCTGGCGCACCAGCGTCACCGGGTAGTTCGCAGCACACATGGCCGCACCCAGCCGGGCCAGGAAGCGGATCTGCTGATCGCCGTCGGAGTTCATAGGCACGGGGCCGCCCTGCCCGGCGCTAATGCGCCGCGGCGTCCCAGCTGCGTCCGAAGCCGACCGAAACCTCCAGCGGCACGTCGAGCGGGTAGGCGTTGCCCATGTGTTCGCGCACCAGTTTCTCGAGCTCCTCCCGTTCCCCTTCCGAGACCTCGAACAGCAGCTCGTCGTGCACCTGCAGCAGCATCCGCGATGTCAGCCCGGCCGATTTGATGGCCTGGTCGACATTGATCATGGCCACCTTGATGATGTCGGCGGCACTGCCCTGGATCGGGGCGTTCAGCGCGGCCCGCTCGGCCGCCTCACGGACGTTGCGGTTGCTGCTGTCCAGTTCGGGCAGGTACCGGCGTCGGCCCAGCACCGTCGAGGTGTAGCCATCCTTTCGGGCCTGGTCGACCACATCACGCAGATAATCGCGGATGCCGCCGAACCGGTCGAAGTACTGGTCCATCTGCTCTTTGGCCTCTTCGGTGCTGATCTTCAGCTGCGCCGACAAGCCGTAGGCACTCAGCCCGTAGGCCAGGCCGTAGGACATCGCCTTGACCCGGCGCCGCAGCTCCGGGGTGACCTCGTCGATCGGCACATCGAAGGCCCGGGATGCGACGAATGAATGCAGGTCCTCGCCGGTGTTGAAGGCTTCGATCAGGCCCTCGTCGCGGGACAGGTGCGCCATGATGCGCATCTCGATCTGGCTGTAATCGGCCGTCATCAACTCGGCGTAACCATCGCCCACGACAAACCCGTCGCGGATCCGGCGGCCGGCCTCGGTGCGGATCGGGATGTTCTGCAGGTTCGGCTCGGTCGACGAGAGCCGGCCGGTGGCCGCGATGGTCTGGTTGAACGTGGTGTGGATGCGGCCATCTGCGGCCGTCGATGCCAGCAGCCCGTCGACGGTGACCTTGAGCCGGGTGGCATCGCGATGGGCCAGCAGGTGCTGCAGGAACGGGTGCCCGGTCTTGTCGAAAAGTCCCTGCAGCGCATCGGCATCGGTGGTGTAGCCGGTCTTGGTCTTCTTCGTCTTGGGCATCTCCAGCTCGTCGAACAGCACGACCTGCAGCTGTTTGGGCGACCCGAGGTTGATCTGCTTGCCGATCACCGCGTAGGCAGCCTCGGCCGCATCGCGGATGTGGTCGCCGAACTCGCTCTGCAGCCCCCGCAGGAAATCCACGTCGACCGCGATCCCGGTGCTCTCCAGTTCGGCGAGCACCCGCTGGACCGGCAGCTCCATGCGTTCCAGCAGCGAGGAGGAGTCGATCCGGGCCAGCTCCTCATCGAGTGCATCGGCCAGGTCCATCACCGCGGCCGCCCGCAGCAGTACCGCCTGCACGGCCTGCTCGTCCACGCCCTCGTTGTCGTCTAGCAGCGAAAGCTGTTGCTGCTCAGGGTTTTCGGCACGCAGCTCGCGCTTGAGATAGCGCAGCGACAGGTCGTCGAGGGCGAAGCTGCGCTGCCCCGGCCGCACAAGGTAGGCGGCCAGCGCGGTATCGGAGGTGACACCGGCCAGCTTCCAGCCCCGACCTTCCAGGTCGTGCATGGCGAGCTTGGCCTCGTGCAGCGCCTTCGGCGGGCCCGGGTCGGCCAGCCAGGCCGCCAGGGCGGCTTCGTCGTCTGGATGGATGGTGGCGGTGTCGATATAGCGCCCGTCACCGTCGTTGGCGACGATCGCCAACGCGGTGGCGTCGCTGTCGAAGGCCAGGTGCGCACCCACCACGGCGACACCGAACCGGTTGCCCAGGCTGTGCTCGGCCAGCCAGGCCGCCAGTTCCCCGGGCGCCAACGCCCCGCCGCGCACGTCGAAACCCTGGTCGACCTCCGGATCGGCCGAGGCCAGCGTGTCGAAGAGCCGATCGCGCAGCACCCGGAACTCCAGGTCGTCGAAGAGCCGGTGGATCTGGTCGCGGTCCCAGGGCAGCATCCGCAGCGTGTCCGGGGTATGCGGCAGCGGCACGTTCTTGACCAATTCGGTGAGCTCACGGTTGAGCACCACCGAGGACAGGTTGGCGCGCAGCGCATCGCCGACCTTGCCCTTGACCTTGTCCACGTTGTCGACCAGACCCTGCAGGGAGCCGTGCTCGACGATCCACTTGGTCGCGGTCTTCTCCCCCACACCCGGGATGCCCGGCAGGTTGTCACTCGGGTCGCCGCGCAGCGCGGCGAAATCCGGGTACTGCGCGGGCGTGAGGCCATACTTCGCCGCGACCGCGTCCGGGGTGAATCGGGTCAGTTCACTGACGCCCTTCACCGGGTACAGGATCGTGACATCGTCGCTCACCAACTGCAGTGAGTCACGGTCTCCGGTGACCACCAACACTCGATACCCGGCGTCCTGGGCCTGGGTCGCCAGCGTGGCGATGATGTCGTCGGCCTCGAATCCGGGCTCGGCCAGCACGGTGATGCCCAGTGCGCCGAGCACCTCCTTGGTGATGTCGATCTGCCCGCGGAACTCGTCCGGAGTGGCCGAGCGGCCCTCCTTGTACTCCGGGTACTTCTCTTTGCGGAAGGTCTGCCGGGAGACGTCGAACGCGGCGGCGATATGGCTGGGTTGCTCGTCGCGCAGCAGGTTGATCAGCATCGCGGTGAATCCGTAGACCGCATTGGTGGTCAGCCCACCCTGGGTCTTGAAGTTCTCGGCGGGCAGCGCGTAGAAGGCCCGGAAGGCCAGAGAGTTGCCGTCCAACAACATCAGGGTCGGCTTCTGACCATCGGTCGACGCGTCGCCGGTCGGTTTCTTGGCGGTGCTCTCGGTCTTCGCGGGGCTCACGCACCCAACTCTAGGCACCCGCTCCGACAGTCTCGCACCGCTACCCTGAGCCGTCGCGGGCAGCGGTCGCCCGATCCCGCAACAGGCGCGAAGCGGGACCGCTCATGTCCCGTCGCCACGCCCACACCAGTCGCCCCCGCAGCGGCGGGTCGAGATCGATTGCGTGCAGCCCGGGGCGATCGCGGGCCATCGACTCGGGCAGGATCGCGACGCCGAGACCGTGCGCGCCCAGGTCGGCAAGTTCCAGCGGACTGGTCGCCTCGAACGCCACATTCGCGGTGATTCCCGCATCGGCACAAGCATTGTCGAGTCGTGTTCGCAGTCCCGTCCCCACCGGCAGCGAGATCAGCGGGTGGACGGACAGCTCGGCCACCGGCAACCTCGCCCGGCCGGCCAGCGGATGGTCCGGGGCCACCGCGGCCACGACGGCCTCGTCGGTCACCGTGTGGACATCCAGCCCGGGCGGATGCTCGTCGAGGCCGAGGGAGACGATGGCCAGATCGAGCCGTCCGTCGGCGAGTTTCTCCACCAGCGCATCGGAATTGTCTGTCGCCAAGGTGATCTCGACCGCCGGATACTGCCCGTGGAAGTCGGCGATCAGTCCGGCGATATCCACCGGATGCAGTGTCACCGTGCCGATCGCAACCGCACCCCGGATCAGGCCGGCGACCTCGTCGACCGCGCGTCGGGCCGCGCGCACGGCGGCCAGCGCGGCGTGCGCGTGAGGCAGAAGCACGAGACCGGCCTGGGTCAGCCGGACATCCCGGCTGGAGCGGATCAGTAGGGTCTGCCCGACCTGACGCTCCAGGCGCCGGATCTGCGCACTCACCGCCGGTTGCGCCACCCGCTCCCGCTCGGCGGCCCTGGTGAAACTGCGTTCCTCGGCCACCGCCACGAAGTACTCCAGTTGCCGAAGCTCCATAACTTCTGATTATAGAAGCCAGAACAGAGATGTATTGGAGTTATGCATGCTGTTCACGCAGGGTAGAGATATGGATACGGAGCTAGTCATCGCCGGGGCCGGCATCGGTGGATTGACCGCAGCCTTGACCCTGCACGCCCGCGGCGTCGGGACCGTCAACCTCGAGAAAGTGAGCACCATGCGCCCCCTCGGCGTGGGGATCAACCTGCTGCCCCACGCGGTGCGGGAATTGGACGAACTCGGACTGGCCGCCGCCGTGGGCGATATCGCGATCGCCCCGCATTCGATCGAGTACTACGCCTCCTCCGGCGAGCTTCTGTTCCGCGAACCGCGCGGGCGCGCTGCCGGTGACAGCCACCCACAGCTGTCGGTCCATCGCGGCACGCTGCAGATGCTGCTGCTCGATACCGTCACCGAGCGCGTCGGCGATGCCGCGATCAGACGCGGAGTCGGTGTCACCGGATTCACCCAGAGCGCCGACGACATCCAGGTGCACACCACGGTCGAAAACATCTGTGGCGCAGCACTGATCGGCGCGGACGGAATCAACTCGGCGGTACGCCGCACGCTGCACCCCGGGGCCGACCCGCTGATGTGGTCGGGTATCACGATGTTTCGCGGGGTCGCCGATATCCCGGCATTCCTCGATGGAGAGACGATGGCGATCGTCAAGGGCGAAGACGGAATCGACCTGGTGGCGTACCCGATCGGCGAGCGGTTGGTGAACTGGGTTCTGCAGGTGCCCACCGGCCGGGCAGGCGTGCTCGACGGTGCTGCGCAATGGAACGCGGCGGCCGACGCAGCGCAGGTGCGCGGGCATATCGCGGACTGGCGGTTGGGCCGACTCGACCCCGCGGCCTTGATCGAGGCGACCGAGCAGATCTACCGGTACCCGATGGTGGACCGGGAACCGTTGCCGCACTGGGGAACCGGGCGGGTGACTCTCCTCGGCGACGCGGCCCACCCGATGTATCCGGTGGGCGCCAACGGCGGATCCCAGTCCATCGTCGACGCCCGGGTGCTGGCCGACGAGTATGCCGCGCACGAGGTCCCCGGGCTGCGCCGCTACGCCGAGCAGCGACGCCGTGAGACCGCCGAGGTGATCGTCGCCAACCGTGTCATGCACCGCGCGTCCGGTCACACCACGGCCGACCTGCAGCGCATGACCGCCAAGTACCGCAACGACACGGCAAGGAGCAACCACTGATGTCGACCTATGTGTTGATTCCCGGAATGTGCCACGGAGCCTGGTGTTTCGACGATCTGGCGGCGGCACTGCGCGCAGAAGGCCACCGCGTGCTGGCGGTGACACTCACCGGCGTCGCCGAACGAGCCCACCTGTTGCCGGGCGGGGTCAACCTGGACACCCATCTCCTCGATGTGGTTGCGGCCATCGACGCGGGTGCCGACGGCGATGACGACCTCGTCCTGGTCGGGCACAGCTACGGCGGGATGGTGATCACCGGCGTCGCCGACCGCATCCCGCACCGGGTGGCATCCCTGATCTTCGTCGACGCAGTGGTCCCCCGCGACGGCGAGTCCTGCTGGGATCTGGTCAACGACGAGGAACGTCAGTGGTACCTCGGAGTCGACGACACCGGTTTCGGCGTACCACCGATGCCGTTCTTCGACGACCGCGCGACCGCGCACCCGTTGGCCACCGTCCTACAACCGCTGCGACTCGACGGCGATCCGAACCGGTTCCGTCGACGGGTCTTCGTCTACGCACTGGGCTGGCCTGGCGATTCGCCGTTGCGCCCCTCCTATGAACGGGTGCGTGACGACCCGAGCTGGGTGGTCCACGAACTCGCGGGCAAGCACAACCTCATGCGCGACAATCCCGATGATCTGCTGCGCATCCTGCTGAGCTCGACATGAGAACTGCAACACGTTTCAGTTTTGCGCCCGGTCTGGGTATTCTGACGTCCGTGCCAGCAGCATCGACAGCTCCCGCGGTGGAAGGGTGGTTCGCCACCGATGAGTCCGGGGCCACCCATCTGATCGGCGGTAAGTGCACCGCGTGTGCCACCTATGTCTTCCCACCCCGGGAAAACAACTGCCCCAACCCCGGCTGCGACAGCGACACCCTGGCCCTGGTCCCACTGTCACGGCGCGGCACCGTGTGGAGCTACACCGAAAACCGCTACGCACCACCCCCGCCCTATCCCTCCCCCGACCCGTTCGAACCGTTCGCCGTCGCCGCGGTCGAACTGGCCGACGAAGGCCTCATCGTGCTCGGCAAGGTCGTCGACGGCACCCTGGCCGCCGACCTGAAGGTCGGAATGGAGATGGAACTGACCACCATGACCCTCTACACCGACGACGACGGCACCGAACGCACCACCCACGCCTGGAGGATCGCTCGATAATGGCACCGGAACCGGTCTACATCCTCGGCGCAGGCATGCACCCCTGGGGCAAATGGGGACGCGACTTCACCGAATACGGCGTCGTCGCCGCCCGCGCCGCCCTGGCCGAGGCCGGCCTGGACTGGCGCCAGATCCAACTCGTCGCCGGCGCGGACACCATCCGCAACGGCTACCCCGGCTTCGTCGCCGGAGCCACCTTCACCCAAAAACTCGGCTGGAACGGCATTCCCGTCACCTCCAGCTACGCCGCCTGCGCCTCGGGATCCCAGGCCCTGCAGAGCGCCCGCGCCCAGATCCTGGCCGGATTCTGCGACGTCGCCCTGGTCATCGGCGCCGACACCACCCCCAAAGGCTTCTTCGCCCCCGTCGGCGGCGAACGCAAAAACGATCCCGACTGGCAGCGCTTCCACTTGATCGGCGCCACCAACACCGTCTACTTCGCCATGCTCGCCCGCCGGCGCATGGACCTCTACGGCGCCACCCTGCAAGACTTCGCCAACGTCAAGGTCAAAAACGCCCGCCACGGCCTCAACAATCCGTACGCGCGCTACCGCAAGGAAGCCTCCGTCGACGACGTGCTGGCCTCCCCCATGGTCTCCGACCCGCTGCGCCTGCTCGACATCTGCGCCACCTCCGACGGCGCCGCCGCCCTGATCGTCGCCAGCAAGTCCTTCGCCGAAAAACACCTCGGCTCACTGGCCGGGGTGCCCTCGGTCCGCGCGGTCAGCCTGCAATCGCCCCAATACCCCCAGCACCTGCCCGAACTCCCCGATATCGCCACCGACTCCACCGCCGTGGTCCCCGGACCCGACCGCGTGTTCAAAGACCAGATCCTCGACGCCGCCTACGCCGAAGCCGGCATCGGCCCCGAGGACCTCTCCCTGGCCGAGGTCTACGACCTGTCCACCGCCCTGGAACTCGACTGGTACGAGCACCTCGGCCTGTGCGCCAAAGGCGAAGCCGAACACCTGCTGCGCTCCGGGGCCACCACCATCGGCGGCCGCATCCCGGTCAACGCCTCCGGCGGGCTGGCCTCCTTCGGAGAGGCCATCCCCGCCCAGGCCATCGCCCAGGTCTGCGAACTGTCCTGGCAACTCAAGGGACAGGCCACCGGCCGCCAAGTCGAAAACGCCAAAGTCGGCGTCACCGCCAACCAGGGCCTGTTCGGCCACGGCTCCTCGGTCATCGTCGCCAAGTAACACCCCACCCCGGGCCCCGACACCACTGCACCCACGCTCGCGCGAAGATGGTGTGGTGAGCGAAAGCGTCGTCGTACGGGTCAAACCCGGTAGCCGCAAGGGTCCGCTCGTCGAGGTCGGTGAGGACGGGGAACTGACCGTCCATGTGCCCGAGCGTGCGGTGGACGGGAAGGCCAATGCGGCCGTCACCAAGCTGCTCGCCGCCCATCTGGGGGTGCCGCGCAGTCGCCTGGAACTGGTATCCGGGGCGACCGCGCGGGTCAAGCGATTCCGTATCGCCTGACGTGAAGGATCGCCTGACGTGAAGGCACCTAGGCGACGCCGAGGTAGGCCGCGCGGATGCTGTCGTCGTGCAGCAGGTCGCGGGCGACCCCGGTGCGGGTCACCTCACCGGTCTCCAGGATGTACGCGCGGTCCGAACGGCTGAGCGCCTGTTGCGCGTTCTGCTCGACCAGCAGCACCGTCGTGCCCTGGCTGTTGATCTCGGAGATGATCTTGAAGATCTGCGATATCACCATGGGCGCCAACCCCATCGACGGCTCGTCGAGAAGGAGCACCTTGGGCCGCGCCATCAGTGCCCGTCCGATCGCCAGCATCTGCTGTTCCCCACCGGAGAGCGTGCCACCGACCTGGGTACGCCGCTCGGCCAGCCGCGGGAATGTCGTCAGCACCCAGTCGAGCTTCGCGTCATGTTCGGCCTTGGACGGGAATTTGCGTCCGTAGCAACCCATCTCGAGATTCTCGATGATGGTCATCCCCGGGAACACCCCGCGCCCTTCGGGAGCCTGGATGAGCCCGTCGGTAACCCGCTTGTGCGCCTTGACCTTGCTGACGTCCACACCGTCGAACCAGACCGAGCCCGAGGTCAGCGACAGCAGACCCGAAATGGCCCGCATCATGGTCGTCTTGCCCGCGCCGTTGGACCCCAGCAGGGTCACCAACTCGCCTTCGTGCACGGTCAGCGAGACACCGTTGAGGGCTCGGATCCTGCCGTAGTGCACGACGATATCGCGCACCTCCAGCAGGACCTTGCGGGTATCGACCTCAGGCGAGTTCGTCATCGGGCACTCCCAGGTAAGCGGCGATGACCGCCGGATCCTCGCGGATTTCTGCGGGCAGGCCGTCGGCGATCTTGCGGCCGAACTCCAGCACCACGATGCGGTCGGTCACCCCCATCACCAGCCGCATATCGTGTTCGATCAACAGCACGGTGTACCCGTCGTCGCGGATCTTGCGGATCAGGTCGATCAGGGCCGACTTCTCGCTCGGGTTGAACCCGGCCGCGGGTTCATCCAGGCACAGCAGCTTCGGTTCGGTGGCCAGTGCCCTGGCGATCTCCAGGCGACGCTGATCACCATAGGGCAGGTTCTTGGCCTTCTCCTCGCCGCGGTGCGCGATACCCACGAAGTGCAGCAGCGCCGCCGACCGCTCGATGGCCGATTTCTCTTCCCGGCGATGGCGACTCGAGCGGAACAGCGCGCCGGGCACCGAGGTGTGGTGGCGCGCGTCGGTGCCCACCATGACGTTCTCCAGCGCCGTCATCTCACCGAACAGCCGGATGTTCTGGAAGGTCCGCGCGATACCGAGGCGGGTGATCTGGTGGCGTTTGATACGCCCGATCGGTGAGCCGTCGAAGACCACCGAGCCCGAACTGGGCCGGTACACCCCGGTGATGGCGTTGAAGCAGGTGGTCTTGCCCGCCCCGTTGGGCCCGATGAGACCCAGGATCTCCCCCCGCTTGATATCGAACGTCACCGCGTCCAGGGCGGTCAGGCCACCGAACTTGACCGTCAGATCGTTGGTCTGCAGCAGGATCTCGCCCTGGTCGGTCTGGATCTCACGGTGTACGCCCGCGATCTCGGCGACATTGTCCTCGAAGTTCTCCGGTGCGGTCATTTGGCCGGCTCCGTGTCGGTCGGATTGGCCCGCAACAGTTTTCGCGCCGCCTTGGCGTAGGTCAGCAGGTGTTGACGGGCCGGGAACAGCCCCTGGGGGCGGAAGATCATCAGCACCACCAGCGCCAGTCCGAAGAACAGGTACTTCAGGTTGCCCATGTCGATGCCGAGGAAGTGCACACCGAGCAGCCGGTTCGGCAGGTAGACGATGATGAACGCGCCAAGGATGACGCCCAGTTTGTTGCCCTGCCCGCCGAGCACGACGGCGCACAGGAACAGCATCGAGTTGATGATGTTGAAGGTCGGCGGTGCGACGTACTGGACCTGGCCCGCGTAGAGGGCGCCGGACAACCCGCCGATGGCCGCGCCGATGGTGAACGCCCACAGCTTGAACTTGAACGCGTTGACGCCCATCACCTCGGCGGCGTCCTCGTCCTCGCGGACCGCGATCCAGGCGCGGCCGACGCGGCTGCGCTCGAGGTTCCCGACGAGCAGCAAGATGATGACCACCAGCACGAGACCCAACCAGAACCACCAGGTCCCGTAGTTGGTGTCACCGCCGGAGTTGGACACCGAGAACACGCCCTCGGGGTGCTCCTCGGATTCCAGGAAGTGCGGAAAGGCAACCTCGTTGAGGCCGCGCGGACCGTTGGTGACATCGGAGAGGTTGTCGGCCAGCAGCCGGATGATCTCGCCGAAACCGAGGGTGACGATGGCCAGGTAATCGCCACGCAACCGCAGCGTCGGGGTGCCGAGGATCAATCCGCTCAGCGCGGTGATAGCCATGGCGATGGGCAGGCAGGACAGCCAGGCCCATGGTGTGCTGAAGAAGCCCGAGGCGCTCATCTGGTTCCAGGGGCTTTCCGGGCTGGTCAGCAACGCGACCGTGTAGGCACCCACGGCGTAGAACCCGACATAGCCCAGGTCCAGCAGACCCGCCTGGCCGACGACCACGTTGAGCCCGATGGCGATGATGGCGATCATCGCGAACTGCGCCATCGTGCCACCGAAGCTGATGCCGGGTGTGTCGATGAAACCCGGTGTGAACAGCGGTGACAGCGCCAACCCGGTGAACAGCACAATGCCGAACACCCACTTCTGCGGGCGATTCAGACCGTCCCACCAGTCCATGACCTTCGCCATGCTCATACGCGTGCCTTTCCGAGGCTCTCGCCCAGGATGCCGGTCGGTCTGACCAACAACACCAGCACGAGCAGGACGAAGGCCACCACATCGCGCCACTGGGTGCCGAACACGGCCTGTCCGTAGTTCTCCATCACTCCGAGCAACAACCCGCCGAGCAATGCGCCGCGCAGATTACCGATACCGCCGAGCACTGCCGCCGAGAATGCCTTGATGCCCAGCAGGAATCCACCCGAGTAGATGATGCCCTGGGGCACCTTCAACGTGTACAGCAAGGCCGCGGCGCCGGCGAGCAGACCGCCGATGAGGAAGGTCGTCATGATGACCCGCTCCCGCGAAACCCCCATCAGGGTCGCGGTATTGGGGTCCTGCGCGACGGCGCGCACCCCGCGTCCCAGCTTGGTCCGGTTGAGCGCCAGATCGGTGAGCAACGCCAGCAGCAGCGCCGAACCGATGATGACGATCGTGGTGTTGGAGATCGCCACTCCGAAGATCTCGAACTGGGTTCTCGGCTGCACCAGCACGATGGGTTGTTGAGCGTTGGGTCCGCCGTAGCCGGGGATCAACGTCGGCAGGATGAACAACACGAACTGCTGCAGAACGAAGGACATGCCGATGGCGGTGATGAGGAAGGTCAGCGCACGCGCATTGCGCTTGCGCAGCGGGCGGTAGGCGATGAATTCCAAACCCACCGCCGCACCACCGGAGACCAGCATCGCGAACACCATGGCCACGGTCAGGTACAGGATCGTCAGCGCGATCCCCTTGTTGTAGGCGTTACCGCTCGGGGTGAAGCCCAGGATGACGTCGAGGGCGAAGTAGGCACCGAACATCCCCAGCATGAAGATCTCGGAATGGGCGAAGTTGATCAGTCGTAGCACTCCGAAGACGAGCGTGTAACCGACGGCGACCAGTGCATAGATCGCGCCCCATGACAGGCCGTCGATCGTCAACTGCCAGAAGCTGTCGACCAGCGCACCGACGTTGAAGTTGATGTTGGCGGCCAGATTCATCCGGGACTGGGCTCCTCAGTGTGTCGTGACTCGGGATGGTCCGAGACGAACGAAGCGCGTCCGAGGGCAGGCGCTCCCGGACGCGCTTCGCGTCGACGATTACTGGACGTCGTACACCCAGATCAGTGTCGAGGTGAGCTCACCCACGGGCGTCCACTGATACTCGCGGGCAACTCCCTGACCCTGGTAGTTGCGTACATAGTCCAGCAGGGCCGGCCGGGTGATGGCACCCGAGTCGATGCCCTTGAGCAGGATGGTGCCCAGGTCATATCCCTCGGTGCTGTACGTACCGGGCTCCTGACCGAACTTGTCGGTGTACTCCTTGGCGAAGCTGCCGGTGGCCGGGCCGCAGGGGCAGGCCAGCAGCGCACCCTTGGAAGACTCGCCGGCCTGCTTGACGAACTCGTTGTCCTTGCTGCCGTCGGCACTGACGAAGGTGCCGCCGAAGCCGCTGTCACGCAGCTGCTGCACCAGCGGCGCGGCCTCCGCGTAATACCCGCCAAAGAACACCGAATCCGGTGCGGCACCATTGATCTGGGTCACGGCGGCGGAGAAGTCCTTATCGCCCTTCTTGACCGAGATGTTGCAGGCCGAATCGGCGACCGGGCCGAGCGTGTCGCGCACCGCGGTGGCCAGGCCAAGGCCGTAGTCGGTGCTGTCGTCGACGACGCAGACCTTCTTGTGTCCCAGCGTGTTCTTCAGGTAGTTGGCCACCGAGGGGCCCTGCACACCGTCGTTGGCCAGGCCGCGGAAGAAGGTCTTCCAGCCGTTCTCCGACAGCGTGACATTGGTCGCCGATGCGGTGACCGCGACCAGGCCGGCCTGGTCGAAGACGCCGCCGGTGGCCTTGGTCTCCCCGGAGAAGGCCGGGCCGACCAGACCGATCGTGTACTGGTCCTCGATGATGCGCGGGGCGATGTTGGACGCCTTCAGCGGATCACCCTCGGTATCGAACGTCTTGAGCTGCACCTGGCAGCCTGGGTTGGCGGCATTGTGCTTGTCGACGGCGAGCTGGACGCCGTTGCGGATGTTGATACCCAGCGCGGCATCCGGACCGTTGAGCGCACCGGCCATCGCGAGCGACAGCGGCGGGCAGGTCGCCTTGCCGTCCCCGGCGGGATCGGCCGGGGTTGCGCCGGCAGCCGCCGCGACCTCACCGCCGTTCTCGTCGATCTGGACCTTCTCGACGATCTTGAGATTCGTCTGAGCCGCCTCCTCTTCGGGTGTGCTCTGACTGCAGCCGGCAATCGCCAGCGCCATCAGACTCGCCCCGCCGAGCGCAAATGCCTTGCGTGCCACGTGACCGCGCACGTCTCACCTCCCGTTCCCTGTTCTCCGTCGGGCATCCTCGGACCGGGCCGAACGGCCGGAACTGGCGATGCTTCGCCGACGACCTTAGCCACTACGTCGCCGTATCGCGTGCTGTTCGGCGACGTGTGGCGCGGATCGGCTCGGCCTGGAGCCCAAAGAGCGGGGTCGGAAACGCAGTCTTAACCGACAGCGCGGCGCGCTCGCACTACTTCGGCGGTTCGGCGGCATCCTCGCCGGGGGCGTCCAGCGTCTCCAGCACCACCTCGGCCACGCGTTTCATGGTGGTTCGCCGGTCCATGGCGGCCCGCTGGATCCACTTGAAGGCCTCGGGCTCGGTCATCCCCTGGTTCGCCTGCAACAGCCCCTTGGCGCGTTCCACGAGCTTGCGTGTCTCCAGTCGCTCCGAGAGGGTGGCCACCTCGTTCTCCAACGCCGAGATCTCACTGAACCGGCTGACGGCCAGTTCGATCGCCGGGATCAGATCGGTGATGGAGAAGGGTTTGACCAGATAGGCCATCGCACCGGCATCGCGGGCTCGTTCGACAAGCTCGCGCTGGGAGAAGGCCGTCAGGATGACGATGGGTGCGATGCGTTTGGCGGCGATCTCGGAGGCGGCATCGATACCGTCGCGGCGCGGCATCTTCACATCCATGATCACCAGGTCAGGGGTCAGACTCTCGGCGAGGTCGACCGCCTCCTGGCCGTCACCGGCCTGGCCCACCACCTCATACCCTTCGTCGCGCAGCATCTCGGCGAGATCCATCCGGATCAACGCTTCGTCTTCGGCGATCAGCACGCGGCGCGCGGCGGAGGCTTCGGTCATGGATGCCATCATGGCTGACATTGTGTCGCGATTGCCGACATCAGGCGACCGCGGGGTGAACAAGGCCCAGCCGGTCCCTGCGGTCAAGGCGCCCGCACGCATCCCTTAAGGTGGGAGACCGCAGGAACGCTCGCCCTCGTATCCCAACTGGCAGAGGAAACGGATTCAAAACCCGTGCAGTGTGAGTTCGAATCTCACCGAGGGCACCAGTAACACCTCCAGGAACACCTTATGAAACCGCTCTCGTCCCCGGTGGATCGATGAACACACTGGTCTACGCGACGGACTGGGACTCCGCGGCCCTGTGGACCCGCAACGCAGGCGATCTGATCGGGACCGCGGCGTTCGCCATATCGGGCGCATTGCTGGCGATCCGTCGCGATTTCGATATCGTCGGCGCGCTCACCCTGGCCGCCATGACGGCCTGCGGCGGCGGGGTGATCCGCGATCTCATCATCGGCCAAACGCCGCCCACCGCATTCGTGGATCTGCGCTATCTGGCTGTGGCCGTCGTGAGCGCGCTGGTGGTCTTCGTGTGGTCGCCGCCGGCGCGACTGTTGGGCCGCCCACTCGACCTTGCCGACGCACTGGGGCTCGGCGCATTCTGCGTGACCGGTACGGTCACCGCGGCCAACCATGGACTAGGGCCGGCATCCTCGGCGCTGCTCGGTGTGGTCACGGCCGTCGGTGGTGGGGTGATTCGCGATGTGCTCGCCGGTCGGACCCCCAGCATCCTGCGCCCGGATCAGGAGATCTACGCGATACCAGCGCTTTTCGGCGCCGCCATCACGGCCGTGCTCATCGAGTACGGACATTTCGGCGCGCTCACCGGTGGCGCCGTCGCCGCATCGGTGTTCGTCTTCCGGGCGCTGGCCCTGCATTTCCGTTGGCGCGCCCCACAGGCGCGCGGGCGCGACCGCGGCTGATACCGGCCCCCCCTGCACACCCTGCACACCGGCCGACCCCGAACGCGGAGATGCCGCTGCAGGTGCTGAAACCCTGCAGCGGCATTCCCCTCGCGTATCGAGAGTCGGCTACTCGCTGTCACCAGAAGACGTTGACGCCGAGACACTCTCGTTGTTGCGCGGACGCTCGCTCGCCTCGGTGCTGGTGCGCACCTCGGTGCCTGATTCGCTGCGCGGCCCCTTCGGGTTCCGGACGCTGATCTCGTCGCGGGCCTTCAGGTTCGGGCGCACCGCATCGGTGTCCTCGGACCGCACCGAGAACTTGGCGTCCCGCGTGCCGTCGGACTCGGTATCGGCCTTGAGATCGGACTTGAGGTCCTTCTCCTGAGCCGCGGTCTCCTTCTCGGATTCCTTGACCGACGTCGAGGTGTCCTCCTTCTCGGGAGCCTTCGGGGTGGTGGTCTCGTCGACCACGACCTCTTCGACCGGGATCTCGGTCACGGGAACCTCGACGACCGGCGTCTCCACGACCGGAACCTCGGCAACCGGGGTCTCCTCCACCGGAAGCTCGGCGACCGGGGTCTCCTCCACCGGAGCCTCGGCAACCGGGGTTTCCTCCACGGCGGTCTCGGCCACCGGTGCCTCGACCTGCTCGGAAGCCGGCGACGATTCGGTCACCGCACCCGCCTGCACACCGTGCTCGGACAGTGCCGGCGTGGCGGCTTCGGTTCCGGCCTTGTCGGTCTCGGCAGGCGCGTCGGACTCTTCGACGGCTGCCATCCGCATCGCCGATGCCGGCTCGGCGGCGGCGGTCGGCCGGATGCCGAAGATGCCGTTGAAGAAGTTCGACACCATGGCCCCGATGGCGTTGAACAGTCCACCGAAGTTGAAGAGGCTGGTGAACGCCTGCTGGATGGCCTGCAGGAACGCCGCGATCGGGTTGAACGGCTCGGCACCTGCGCCCGGTCCCGGATTGGTGCCCGGTCCCGGATTGGTCGGGTTGCCGAGGTACTCGATGAGCTCCTTGATGACCTGACCGACGGGCTTCATGGTGCCGTCCGGACGGAAGATGCCCAGGTTGGCCTCGTCGTTGTCGCTCGGCGGGTTCAGCCAGTCCTTGATGGTGTAGAGGAACATCGGACCCGCGCCCTGCATGGTCTGCCAGAACTCGATGATGTCGCGGACGAAGGCGGCCTGGGTGGCCTCGTCGACCCGGTTGGTGGGGATGCCGTACTCGGTGATCCAGATCTTGATCTGCTCCTCACCCGCCTGCAGGTGCGAATCCATCAGTTCGCGGATCTTGTTGAGCTGGTAGAGCGGCATGCCCTCTTTCCACGCCAGGTCCTCGCCGACGGAGAACTTCCATTCGAAGTTGTACGGGTGGAATGACAGCGCGTCGAAGAAGCCGTGGGCGCCGGCGTCGTACATGCCCTTGACGAAGTCGATCGGGTTCAGGGTCAGCCCGGGCCAGGTCTTACCTGCACCGATGACACCGCCGATGACCGTGATGTCAGTGCCGATCTGAGCGGCGGCGTCCTTGAGCGCGGTGTAGGTCTTCTTCAGCATCGCGGTGTACGCGGCCGGGTCCAGGGTGTTCCAGAACTGGATCGAGTTGGGCTCGTTCCACACCTCGTAGGCCGAGATCTTGTCGCCGTAGCGCAGCGCGACGGACTTGGCGAAGGCGGCGAACTGGTCGAAGTTGGCGGGCTCGCCGTTGAGCGGTGTGGTGGACGACGCCCACATCGGGGTCGAGTTCAGTACGCCAAGGATGCCCATGCCGCGGGCCGCCGCGGCATTGACCACCTTGTCGAGCTGGTCCCAGCGCGGGGCACCCAGTCCGAACGGAGTATCGGGGTGCAGGGGCTGCACACCGGCCCACGGGACCATGATCCGGACGTTGGTCACCCCGAGCGACTGCATCATGTCGAGGCGTTCGTTGATCTCCTCGATGCTGGCCGACATATAGATCTCCGAGTCGGCGATGCCAATGGTCGAAGGAGACTCCACGATGGCGGCCACGGGCTGCACTTCATACGACTTGTGTTTGCTCGCTGGCAAGACAAAGTAACTAGAAGTCGCCGCGAATAGCGACGCGGCTATTAGGGCTATCGCTCCTCTGATGGCAACTCTGTGGACAGCCTTGGGCATCTTGTCCCACATGGCGACTCCCGTTCTCGGACCTGGTCGTTCGGCGTTGCCTACGCACTCCGCATGAAATTAACCCACCCGACAGCAAATTGCCAAATAAGTAAAAAAGTCGCTCTGAAGTGCAGATTTCTGTGCCGAATAATCCATTTCTAGCAAACTCATGTCTGGGTCTGCAGAATTGCGATTCGCCTCCAGAGCGCCAAAGATGGCAAAGGAATCGCGTTTCAAGATCGCATTCGAGTCGCAACCATCCTGTGACCTGAGTCACATCAGTTTGCCCATGTCCGTTAGCTTTTCGTGACACAGGAGTGATTCGATCTTGATCCGCCCGGCGTGTCAGCGAATATTGACGACAATGTCAGCTAACATGCGGCCCTGTCCCCCGATTGGGGGACATGCACCCGAGCCACAGTTTTGGACAAGGTTTGCCAGGCATCTCCACGGATCCGCCGAAACTGCGGCTGTGAGCCTCCACACGGGGAGTACGCTCCGAGAGTGGCAGCGAGGGTGCCCGGCCGGTGCCTCCCCGACCTCCCCGAGGGCAGCCGGCAGTACGAGGATGCGGCCAGTCGGCGACTGGCAACCCTGACTGTCAGCACGCGGATCGCGGCCGCGATAGTCGGCATCTACGGCTTTGCCGAGCTGGTCCTGGTACCCGAAGTACCGCATATTGGCCTGGTCAACGTGGTCAGCGCGGCGCTTTTTCTGGCCATTCCACTGCTCTACCGCTTCGGCCCGTTGGCGGCGCTCGCCGCCTTCGTCACCATCGCCTATGCGAGCACCGCCTACATGTGCAGCCAACTCGGCACCGATACCGGTCTGCAGTTCTATTTCTTCGTCGGCGCGGCGCTGATCATCCTGATGATCGGCACCGACCACCTCGTGATCGCCTCGGCCCTGGCCGCCTCGGGACCGGTCCTTGCGATCGCATTGGAATGGCTGGTGCCCGACAACACCGGGGTCTTCTCCGAGGCCGCCATGCGCGCCAACTTCGTCGTCACGGCCTGCACAGCAAGCCTCATGGTGATCGTCGTCGTGGCCTCGGCGATGCGCCGGATCGACCGCGCCGAAAGTGCGCTGCGGGCCGAATTCGACAAATCCGAGGCGCTGCTCGCCAACATCCTGCCCACGAGCATCGCCGACCGACTCAAGGATCGGCGCGATGTGATGATCGCCGACGGATTCGCCGACGCATCCATCCTGTTCGCCGATATCGCGGGATACACCCAGCGCGCCAGCGACACCGATCCCGCGGACCTCGTGCTGTTCCTCAACCGCCTCTACACCGACTTCGACGGCCTGGTCGACCGGCACGGCCTGGAGAAGATCAAGACCAGCGGTGACTCGTACATGGTCGTCTCGGGCGTGCCGATCCCCCGCCCGGACCACCTGGAGTCGCTGGCGTGTCTGGCGCTGGACATGGCCCACGCCGTCGACGGGCTCCGCGACGCACAGGGCCGCGAGGTACCGCTGCGCATCGGGATCGCCGCCGGCCCGGTGGTCGCCGGGGTGGTGGGATCACGCAAGTTCTTCTACGACGTCTGGGGCGACGCGGTCAACGTGGCCTCTCGCATGGAGAGCACCGACGAGGAGGGCCGTATCCAGGTGCCCCAGGACGTCTACGAGCGCATCAATGACTCCTACTTGTTCGAAGAGCGCGGCGAGGTCGCCGTGAAGGGCAAGGGCTGGATGCACACCTGGTACCTGGTGGGTCGGCGGTCGGCCGACGATCTCGCCGACTCCGGTCCCGACGTGCTTTCCGGCGGCGGCGCCACTACACCTTGTGATTCTCCGACCGGATGAGCCAGGCCAGTTTCTCCAAGCCGTCGATGAGCTGATGCAGGATGTCCGCGGTGCTCGGATCCTCGGCGTCGACACCGTCGTGCACACCCCGCAACGTGTCGACGGTCGCGTAGATCCGGGTACCGATCAGATCCACCACCTCGGTGGTGTTGCGCTCATACGGCGGGAATGCCGGCAGGGTGGTGGTGGCCGCCACGGTGTCCGAGCGTCCGTCGGCCACCGCATAGAGCGCGCGCATGCGTTCGGCGATGGTGTCACTACCCACTCGCGCGAAATCGACGAGCTCGTCGAGCTGCAGATGCAGATCCCGGAAGTTGGTACCGACCACATTCCAGTGCGCCTGCTTGCCCTGCAGGTGCAGTTCGATCATGTCGACCAGAACCTGTTGCAGGCCGGCCCGCAGTTCGGGTGAGGCTTGGAAGCCCTGGATATCGCTTTCGGTGCGCCGTGTTGTCGTCATATGAGGGGCAACGCCATCTTTTCTGGAATCATTCCAGAATTTGCGTGCCTTCGGCACGTTGTTGATCCTGCTGCGACAGCAGACGCGCATAGCCCGCGCCCATACCGAGCAGCACCAGGCCGGTGACGATGAACACCGCAACCCGGAAGATCCCGTCGAGGGTGCCCAGATCGAACAGGAAGAGCTTGGCCATGGCCACCGTCACCAGCGCCATACCGCCACCGAGGGGCACCGAACGATCCGCCCGGTCCAGGCGCACGGCGTACCAGAGCAGACCGGCCGCCAGCACGATCCAGCAGATGGTCGCCGCCATGTGCCCGGCCAGAAATCCACCGTCCGTTCCGCCGATCAGGACGCTGGCCGTCACGGTGAGCACCGTGACGGCATAGGCGCTGAGCACGGCGGCCCCGGCCAGCAGCAGCCGCCCGGTGTCGGCGTCGCGGTGGCGTCGCGTCAGTGACCATGTCTGCGCCGCGCCGTAGAGCACCACCAGCAGGCTGGAGATCAGCACCGACACCGCCTCGGCCCACGACCGCTCGGTTGCCGTCGTGATCGTGTCCGGGGCCGCCAGGTCGAGGTAGTAGAGGCCGCCGACCGTGCCGAACACCAGCGCGGCGATCTGTGCGCCACCGCTGTGCCGCCCCGCCACGGCCACCACCACCGCCAGCGCCAGCAGCAGCGGGCCTGCGGCGCGGCCGTCGAAGGCCACCGCGACGGCGACCAGCGCGGCGACCAACGACAGCGCCGACCACACCTGGCGGGCGGGTCCGGCCATACCGGGAACGCGATCACCGAGCAGCACGACCGCCAACAGGGAGAGTGACAGCGCCGCGATCATCAGCGCGGCGATCCGCTCGTCCACAGCGACCGACACCAGCAGCAACGGTGCCGCACCGACCGTCGAGACCACCGTCATCGCGGTGCGATGTGTACTGTGCGACAACAGAATCAGAGCCGATCCGATGGCCAGTACCGCGGCGATGGCCGATCCACCGGCCAGCCAGGGGTGGTCGTCGGAGCCGAAGGCCGCGCCGATCAGCGCCAGCAACACCGGCCCACTACCCGCGGCCGTCCGGGCCACATACATCCAAGTCCAGTCGCGGCCGAGCTGCACCGGCAGGGTCGCCGCCGACAGCGCCAGCAGGAATCCGATCAGCAGCAGATCGACATCGCCGACCACCACCGGCGCCAGCACGGTCAGCGGGACGAGCACAAGCAGCGCAAGTTGTTCGGAATCCCACCGCCGCGCCAGCACCAGGCCACCGCCTGCGATCACGGCCGACAGCACCAGCCCGATGACCGGCGCCACCCATCCGTAGATCGTGGTGACCGCCACCACGTCGATGTACGCGGTCGCGATACCCGTTGCGGCCAACGCGATGGCACCGACCCGGCCACCCGATCGGGTGGTGAGCCAGAGCGCCCCGGCGACCAGGCCGGCGGCCAGCGCGGCGCCGGCGGCAACGCGGACCGGCGGGGCGAGCAGGCCTGCCTGGGCGGCCAGCACCACCAACAGCACGACGCCGATGAGCGTCACCGCCACCCCGGCGGCCGCCAGCACCTTGCCGATCCAGTTCTGCGGACGCGCCGACGGCGCGGTGTCGACGGTGGGCACCGCGACGGGCGTGACCGGCGCCGGCACCGGCGGAGCGGTGGCGGCGGGATACCCGGGATGTTGCGGGGCCGGTGCGTACTGCGGATGCTGCGCGTACTGCGGATACTGCGCATGGTTCGGATAACCCCACCAGGACTGCTGTTGGACGGGTGGCGCGGACTGGCCGAGGGCGCCGGACAAGTGCGTCAGTTCGGCCGACGCCCGGGCCAGCTGGTGTGACATGGCCACGAACTCGGCGGACAGTCGGGTGAGCACCTGCTGCGGTTCGGTCATGGCAGACATGGTCACCCACGAACCCACCGGAGGAGATGAGTAGGACTACTCGATCATTCGTCGAGTCCGTGCTCGATCGCGTAGCGGGCCAGTTCGACCCGGTTGGCGACCTGCAGCTTGCGGAACGTCGCCTGCACGTGGTTCTCGACGGTGCGATGGCTCAGTGACAGTCGCTCGGCGATCTGCTTGGCCGTCAGCCCCTTCGCGACATGACGCAGGATCTCGGTCTCGCGGTCGGTGAGGCTGGGCACCGCGGGGCCGGTCCTGTCGCTGCCCGGTTCGGCCGCGATGCGCCGATACTCGCCGAGCACCAGGCCGGCCAGGCCCGGCGTGAACACCGCTCGGCCCGCCGCGGTGGCCCGAACCGCTTCGCCCAGTTCGGTTTTCGACGCACTCTTGACCAGATACCCGGTGGCCCCTGCCTTCACGGCCTCCAGCACGTCGGCGCGTTCGTCGGAGGCCGACAACACCAGGATCCGTGAGGCCGGCGATACCGCCAGCACCTCCGCGCAGGCCTGGGCGCCGGTCCCGTCGGCCAACCGCATGTCCATCACCACGACCTCGGGGTGCACCACCTCGGCCCGGCGCCGCGCCGAGGCGACCCCGTCGGCGGTCGCGACCACCTCGAAACCGTCATCGGCCAGATCGCGTGCCACCGCATCGCGCCAGATCGGGTGATCGTCGACCACCATCACCGTCGGCATCAGTGTCCTCCCTTGCCCGATCGGGGCACCGTCAGTTCCCACTCGGTACCGCCGCTGGGCGGTGTGGTCAGCTCCGCGCGACCGCCGAGTGCGGCCATCCTGCCCCTGATCGACTTGCTCACCCCGACCCGCCCCTGCGCCACGGCGGCGGCCAGCCGCCCTTCGGGGATACCGGGACCGTCGTCACGGATGCTGACCACCACCTCGTCGCCGAGATCCTCCAGCAGCACGAAGGCCCGCGCCTGCGGACCGGCGTGGCGTTCCACATTGGTCAGCGCGTTGACCACCGCCGCCTCCACCTCGGCGGCCACCGCACTGTCCAGGTATACCGCCGCCGCCGGCACGCTCACCGACACCCGGTCGGCACTGTGCCCGCGCAACAACGCCCCGAGATCACTCGCCGCCGCCGGCGCCTGGCCGACGAGGGTGTCCTCGGTGCTGAGCAACCGGCGCAGCGCGCGCTCCTGCTCCCCCGCGGCCTCCGCCAGTTCGGCTGTCTCGCCACCGATTTCGCGACCGCGCCGGGCGACCATCGCCAACACTTGCATCACCCCGTCATGCACCTGCCTGGACAGGCGTTCCCGCTCGGCCAGCGCCGCACTGAGCCGGGTGGCCCGCTCCAGTTCGGCATGTGCCCGGCGCGCAGTGGTCGCCGCCATCCCGACGGCCAACCCCACCGCCAACTCGATCAGGATGGTCGGGCTGCGCACCAGATCCACCGCGATCGCCCCCTTGAGCGCCGCGGCGGTGCCCATCACGGCAAGACCCATCGCCATGCCCGCCGCCGGCCCGGCCAGGATCGCCGCCGAGACCACCGCGTTGGTCGCCCACAGCGTGGTCGGCCAGGACTGGTTGTCGAGCACCCACTGCTCGGAAGCGACCAACAGGGTGGACCCCATGAACGCGATCACCACAGCGGCCTCGCCGATCACCCAGCCGCGACGCCTGCCGAATCCGCCGAGATAGGCCGCACCGCACGCGACGGTCCATGCCGTCAGGAGCCCGAACAACACCCAGCTCAATCCGGGCCGGTCCAGTTCGTGGTACTTGGAGACCTGGAAGTACAGCGCATAACTCCAGCTGAGCAGCCGGAACACCTGCGCGGCCCGCCACAGCGGGGCGACCGGGTCCACCCTCGCCACGGTCATCGGGGCTACATCACCTTGGACAGGAAGGCCTTCGTGCGCTCGTGCTGCGGGTTGCTCATCACCTCGGTCGGCTTGCCGCGCTCGACCACCACACCACCGTCCATGAAGACCAGCTCGTCGGCGACCTCGCGGGCGAAGCCCATCTCGTGGGTCACCACCAGCATAGTCATCCCCTCGGAGGCCAGTTTCTTCATCACCGAGAGCACCTCACCGACCAGCTCGGGGTCCAGCGCCGAGGTGGGCTCGTCGAAGAGCATCAGCTTCGGGCTCATGGCCAGGGCGCGGGCGATCGCGACCCGCTGCTGCTGGCCGCCGGAGAGCTGGGCCGGATAGGCGCCGGCCTTGTCGGCCAGGCCGACCTGATTGAGCAGATCCATTGCCCGCTCGGTGGCCTGCTTCTTGTTCTGCCCTTTGACCTGGGTGGGGGCCTCGATCACATTGCCCAGCGCGGTGCGATGCGGGAACAAGTTGAAATGCTGGAACACCATGCCGACGTCGCGGCGCTGGCGCGCCACCTCGCGGGGCTTCATCTCGTGCAGCTTGCCGGCGCGCTCGTGATAGCCGACCAGGGCACCGTCTACGTAGAGCCGGCCCGCACTGACGGTCTCCAGATGGTTGATGCAGCGCAGGAACGTCGACTTGCCGGAACCCGAGGGCCCGACGAGCACCAGCACCTGACCCTTCTGAACTTCCAGGGTGATGCCCTTGAGCACCTTCAGGGCGCCGAAGTCCTTGCAGACGAGTTCGGCCTTCACCATCGGCTGCGTATCCGTCACGCCGTCGTACCGATCTGCGCCTTGGCCAGCGCCTCGAGTTGTTTGGGACTCAGCTTGCGCGACGCGCCCCTGGAGAAGTAGCGCTCCAGGTAGAACTGGCCGACCATCAGGATGCTGGTGATGACCAGATACCACGTCGCGGCGACCAACAGCAGCGGCACCGGTTCGAAGATGCGGGCGGCGATCTCACGGGTCGCGATGCTGTACAGGTCGAAGGCGTACGGCACCGCGGTCACCAGCGATGTCGTCTTCAACAGACTGATGACCTCGTTACCGGTCGGCGGGATGATCACCCGCATCGCCTGCGGCAACACGGTGCGCCGCATCGCCAGCCCCCACGACATCCCCAGCGCGGTCGACGCCTCCAGCTGGCCCTCGGGCACCGAGGTGATACCGGCGCGGACGATCTCGGCCATGTAGGCCGCCTCGTTGAGAGCCAGCCCGATCACGGCCAGCGCGAACGGGAACGACAGGTTCTGCAGGTCGATGTGGAAGAAGGTCGGGCCGAACGGAACCCCGAGCTGGATCTTCTGGTAGATCGTGGGCATCAACCCCCAGAACGCGAGCTGCACGTACACCGGGGTTCCGCGGAAGACCCAGAGGAAAACCCAGGCGACCGCGCTGAGCACGGGGTTGTCGGACAACCGCATGATCGTCAGGACCACGCCGAGCACGATGCCGATCACCATCGAGTAGACGGTCAACTGCAAGGTGTTGGCGACACCCAGCAGGATCCGGTCGTTGAAGAGGTACTTCGCGAATGTCGACCACCCGTAGGCGGGGTTGGTGGCCGCGCCGTAGAGGAACAGGCCGACCACGACGATGATGACGGCCGCCGCCACCCACCGCCACGGATGACGCAGCGGTATGGCGTCGATCGCTTCCGGCGAGTTGGACGGTGGCGGCGAGCCGGCATCACTCATGTGTGTCGATATCCCTGTGTGTCGATATCGCTAGGAGACCGCGCCGTTGATGACCGGCTTGTCGATCATCCCTTCCTCGAGACCCCAGTTCGCGGCGATCTCCTTGTACTTGCCGTTCTCGATGAGATGTTCGAGGGCCTGCAGCAGCGACTGCGCCAGCGGCGAGCCCTTCTCCACCGGCCAGCCATAGGGAGCCGAATCGAAGGTCTCGCCGGCCTGCACGAGCTTGCCGTTGGTCTGCTTGATCGCGTACAGCGTCACCGGCGAGTCCGCCGACATGGCGTCGGCCTGGCCGAGCACCACCGCGTTGGTGGCGGCGTCCTGGCTGTCGAACGGGATGATGTCGATGGCCGGCTTGCCCTCATCGGTGCACTTCTTGCTGCGGGCCGGCAGTTCGTCGGTCTCCTGCACGGTGGTCGCCTGGACGGCGACCTTCTTACCGCAGGCGTCCTCCGGGTTGATCGAGCCGCCGGCGGGCTGAGCCCACAGCGTGCCCGCCGAGAAGTAGGTGACGAAATCGACCTGCTGCTCGCGTTCCTTGCTGTCGGTGAACGAGGACATGCCGACGTTGAACGTGCCGCCCTGGATCGACGGGATGATCTTGGCGAAGTCGGCCTCGCGGTACTCGGGCTGCAATCCGAGCGTCCCGGCGACGGCGTTCATCAGGTCCACGTCGAACCCGACGATCTTGCCGGACTCGTCCTTGAACTCGTTCGGTGCGTAGGGGATGTTGACGCCGACGATCAGCTTCCCAGAAGCCTTGATGGCCTCGGGGACGGTGTTGGCGATCGCCTCCACCTTCTCGGCCGGTGCGGCCGCCGTCGGGGACTCTTGTCCGCCACTCGGTTCCGAGCTCGAACAGCCCGACAGCGCCAGGGCGCCGGTCGCAGCGAACACGGCGGCATAGCGCCAGAGCCTGGTCCGGCGGTCTTGGATTCCACCCAACACGGTGTGCCTCTACTTTCTGTTGCCGAGCCGTCACGGTCTGGTCCGTCGACAGCTCCAGCCGAAGACGTTAACGACCGATGATCCGGCGCGCAGCGCCGGTAACGGAACAGTAGTGGAGCCGTAACGTGAGAGTCGGCCGAACGCCGATCTGACTCGCGTGGTGGCCGGGGTCGCGCTGTCCAGAAAACCCGACTACCCGGCCACAATGCCGGGCGGCACGGTCGTCCCGTGTGGGACACTCACGGCATGCAAACCCCTGCTCCCCCAAGCCTGTTGCAGCACCTGTGGAAGTCGACGCTCATCTCGGGTGTGCTGGCGGCCGGTCTCGGCATCGCGGTGGTGGCCTGGCCAGGGATTTCGGTCCTGGTGGCGGCCATATTCTTCGGCGCGTATCTGCTCGTGACCGGCATTGCTCAGGTCGTGTTCGCCTTCAGCCTGGACGTGTCGGCCGGTGGCCGGGTGCTGCTGTTCATCAGCGGCGCGGCCTCGGTGGTGCTCGCGGTGCTGGCCTTCCGTCAGCTGGGCAGCGCGGTGCTGCTGCTGGCCATCTGGATCGGCATCGGCTTCATCTTCCGCGGCGTGGCGACGGCGGTCTCGGCGATCAGCGATCCCACCCTGCCCGGCCGCGGTTGGAACATCTTCCTCGGTGTCATCAGCCTGATCGCCGGCATCGTGGTGCTGGCCGCACCGTTCGAGTCGATCGGCACGCTGGCGCTGGTCACCGGCATCTGGCTGATCGTGATCGGCGTGATGGAGGTGGTGACCGCACTGGGCATCAGGTCGGCGTGGAACAAACGCGATTCCGCCTACGAGGCACCGACCCCCACCGCGCCGGCCGCCACCGAGGCGGTGCCCGCCGAACCGACAGCGCCGGCCACGCCGGCCGCACCGACGGACCCACCCACCAGCTGAGTAATCCGCACCACGATTAGGCGCGGTGGGACCACAGACCTACTACACTCTGTCGTAGTCGAGCAAAGGAGCTCGACCCACAGCCGAGAAGTTGGTGCCCATGGAAGCGCTCGACGTCGCACGGTGGCAGTTCGGGATCACCACCGTCTACCACTTCATCTTCGTGCCACTCACGATCGGCCTTGCGCCGCTGATCGCGGTGTTCCAGACCATCTGGGTCGTCACCGACAACACCGCGTGGTATCGACTCACCCGGTTCTTCGGCAAGCTCTTCCTGATCAACTTCGCCCTCGGCGTGGCCACCGGCATCGTGCAGGAATTCCAGTTCGGGATGAACTGGAGCGAGTACTCCCGATTCGTCGGTGACGTCTTCGGCGCACCGCTGGCGATGGAGGGGCTGGTCGCCTTCTTCTTCGAGTCGACCTTCCTTGGACTGTGGATCTTCGGCTGGACCAGGCTGCCCAAGCTCGTGCATCTGGCCTGCATCTGGATCGTCGCCTTCGCCGTCAACGCCTCGGCCTACTTCATCATCGCCGCGAACTCTTTCATGCAGCATCCCGTCGGCGCCCGCTTCAACCCCGAGACCGGGCGTGCCGAACTGACCAGCATCACGGAGCTGTTCACCAACAACACCGCGCTGGCGGCGTTCCCGCACGCCGTCGCCGGTGCGTTCCTGGTGGCGGGCACCTTTGTCGCGGGCGTCTGCGCCTGGTGGATGGTGCGTGATCCCGACGGCCCCGACGCACGCAGCATGCATCGCCCCGCCGCGATCCTCGGTTGCCTGATCGCCTTTGCCTCCGCCGCCGCGTTGACCTACACCGGGGATGTGCAGGGCAAGCTGATGTTCCAGCAGCAGCCCATGAAGATGGCCTCGGCGGAATCGTTGTGCCACACCGAAACCGACCCGAATTTCTCCGTACTGACGGTCGGGACCCACAACAACTGCGACAGTGTCGTCCACCTGATCGAGGTGCCCTATGTCCTGCCGTTCCTGGCCGAGGGCAAGTTCAGCGGTGTGGAACTACAGGGGGTGCAGGACCTGCAGGCCGAATACGAGCAGAAGTTCGGGCCCGGCGACTACCGGCCCAACCTGTTCGTCACCTACTGGTCCTTCCGCGCCATGATCGGCTTCCTCGCGGTCCCGATGCTGTTCGCGCTCACCGCGTTGTGGCTCACCCGCGGCGGCCGCATCCCCCGCCAACGCTGGTTCGGCACGTTCGCACTGCTCACCCTGCCCACCCCGTTCCTGGCCAACAGCGCCGGCTGGATCTTCACCGAGATGGGGCGACAACCCTGGGTCGTCGCCCCCAATCCGACCGGTGACCCGGTCCTGCGACTGACGGTCTCACAGGGCGTGTCCCACCATTCGGTGGCGACGGTGCTGACCTCGCTGATCGTCTTCACGGCGATCTATGCGCTGCTCGCTGTCATCTGGTTCTGGCTGATCCGCCGCTATGTGGTCGAGGGACCGCTGGAGCACGACACCGAGCCCATCCCACCGACACCACCCGGTGAGGACGAGGTCAAGCCACTCTCGTTCGCCTATTAGGAGGTGTGCCATGGACCTTCAGATCTTCTGGTTCATCACCCTGGCAGTCCTTTTCACGGGCTTCCTGGTGCTGGAGGGCTTCGACTTCGGCGTCGGCATGCTGATGGCGCCGCTGGGACGGAGTGCGCGGCGGGTCGGTGGCGACCCCGACAAACATCGCCGCGCGGTACTGAACACCATCGGCCCGGTGTGGGACGGTAACGAGGTATGGCTGATCACCGCCGGCGGTGCGATGTTCGCGGCCTTCCCCGGGATGTACGCGACCATGTTCTCCGGGTTGTACCTGCCGCTGCTGGCCATCCTGCTCTCGATGATCGTGCGGATCTGCGCCATCGAATGGCGGGGCAAGGTCGACGATCCGCAGTGGCGGCGCTGGGCCGATATCGGGATCGCCGTCGGTTCCTGGGTACCGGCCGTGCTGTGGGGTGTCGCCTTCGCGGCATTGGTCCGCGGCCTGCCGGTCGACGCCGACCACCAGATCGACCTGGGCTTCGCCGACATCCTCAACCCGTACACACTGCTCGGCGGGCTGTCGACCTGCGGGTTGTTCCTGCTGCACGGGGCGGTGTTCCTCAGCCTCAAGACCGAGGGCGCGGTGCGCGCGGACGCCCGACGCGTCGCCGCCCGGCTGGCCCTACCGGTGACGGTGGTGCTGGCCGCCTTCGGGTTGTGGACCCAGCTGTCCTACGGCACCGACTGGACCTGGTTGGTACTCGGTGTCGCGGTGGTCTGCCAGCTCGGCGTGGTCATGCTGGTGCTCAGCGACGGCGGCGACGGCTGGTCGTTCGCGTTGACCACCGCCGTGGTGATGGCCGTGGTGGTGTTGATCTTCGGCAGCCTGTTCCCGAACCTGATCCCGTCGACACTGGATCCGGCGTGGAGCCTGACCATCGAGAACGCCTCGTCCTCGCCCTACACCCTGAAAATCATGACCTGGGCTGCAGTGCTGGTGACCCCGCTCGTGCTGGTGTATCAAGGCTGGACGTATTGGGTTTTCCGGCAACGCATCTCGGCTGAGCGCATCCCCGACCCGGCCGGGCTCTCACCGCGCATACCGTGAGGTCGGCCGCACCGGGCCCGCCGGAAGCGCTTCGGTCGACCCAGTCGGGTATGCGCCGCTACATCGCGGCCATGGTGGCCTACGGCACGGTGATCGCGGCGGCCACCATCGCCGCCGCCTGGATCCTCGCCCACATCGTGGCGGGTGTCATCACCGAACCGGCCACCCGCGATCTGGTGCACTGGCGCCTGCAACTGGGGGCGCTGGCGGCCATCTGGGTGATCCGGGTAACGGCTCAATGGCTGCAAGCACGGCTGAGCCAGCGCGCCGCCACCGCGGCGATCGGCGACCTGTCGGCGCGGGTGCTGCACACGGTGACCGAGATGAACCCGCAGCGCAGGCAGCAGGTGCTCGACGAGGCCACCGTCGTGGTGACCCGCGGGCTCGACGGTCTGCGGCCGTACTTCACCGGATACCTGCCCACCGTGGCGCTGGCCGGAATCCTCACCCCGGCAACGGTTGTCGTCATCGCCATCGCGGACTGGCAGGCCGCGGCGGTGGTGGCGGTCGCCCTGCCGCTCATCCCGCTGTTCATGGTGCTGATCGGTAAGCTCACCGCCGACCGCTCGGCCGCCGCCCTGGCCGCCATGACGACGTTGCAATCCCGGTTGCTGGACCTGGTCGCCGGCATTCCCACCCTGCGCGCCCTCGGCCGTGCCGGCGGGCCGGCCGACCGGATCGCGACCCTGGCCGCGGCGCACCGGCGTTCGGCGATGCAGACGCTGCGCATCGCCTTCCTGTCGGCGGCCGTGCTGGAACTCATCGCCACCCTCGGCGTGGCGCTGGTGGCGGTCAATGTGGGCCTGCGCCTGGTGTTCGGCGATATGACGCTGGTCGCGGCGCTGACAGCCCTCCTACTGGCCCCCGAGGTGTTCTGGCCGCTGCGCCGGGTCGGAGTGCAGTTTCACGCGGCCCAGGACGGCAAGACCGCCGCCGACGCCGCGCTGAACCTGTTGCAGAGGCACCCGAGTAAGCCGAACGGAACACAGCATGTCACCGGGGAGCACATCGAGATCGACCTGCGCGGTCTGACGGTGCACGGCCGTGACGGCGCGGCCCCGGACGACCTGTCCGAATCGATCCGACCCGGTGCGGTCACCGTGCTCACCGGGCCCAACGGGGCGGGCAAAAGCACCACCCTGCAGGCGATCCTGGGTCTGCTGGATCCCGACGCCGGACAGGTTCGCATCAACGGCATCGATCTTCAAGACATCGATCGGGAACAGTGGTGGACCCGCGTGGCCTGGCTACCGCAACGGCCCGCCCTACTACCCGGCACCATCCGAGCCAACCTGGAACTGTTCGGACCGCTTGTCGATCTCGACGCCGCATGCCGGGCATCGGATTTCGGTTCGGTGCTGACGACACTGCCCGACGGGCTCGACACCGTGATCGGCCGGGACGGGACCGGATTGTCATTGGGACAGCGGCAACGGCTGGGCCTGGCTCGCGCGCTGGGATCCTGCGCCCCGGTGCTGCTGCTCGACGAGCCGACCGCGCACCTGGACACCGACGCCGAACGGATTGTCCTGGAATCCATTCGGGCCAGGGCGCGGGCCGGATGCACCGTCGTGGTGGTGGGCCACCGCGCTCCGGTGTTGGAGATCGCCGACCGGGTCGTGCCGCTGGGAGGTGCCGTCGATGCCCATCCGTGAGGTCATCGCGCTGCTGCGTCCGCGGCTTCCCCGGTTGGCGTTGGCGGTGCTGTTCGGGACGCTGGCACTGGGCAGCGCACTGGCCCTGGCCGCCGTGGCGGCCTGGCTGATCACCAGGGCCTGGCAGATGCCGCCGGTACTGGATCTGACCGTGGCGGTGGTGGCCGTCCGCGCGCTGGGAATCTCGCGCGGGATCTTCAGTTACTGCGAACGGCTGGCCATCCACGACGCCGCGCTGCGCGCCGCGGGCAATGCCCGGGTCGGGCTGTACCGACGCCTGGCCGCCGCGCAAACGGAATCGGTGCTGCGGATGGCCGGCGGCGAACTGGTGGCCAGGGTCGGCAACTCCGTCGACGAACTGGCCGATGTGCTGGTGCGGTCGGTGCTGCCGATGTGCGTGGCCGCCGTGCTCTCGGTCGCCGCGGTGGGTGTCATCGCGGTGATCTCCCCGGCAGCGGCCCTGGTGCTGGCGGCCTGTCTGCTGGTCGCCGGCGTGCTGGCACCCGTGCTGGCCGGGCGGGCGGCGGCGGCCACCGAGCTGCTGGCCGCGCGGCATCACGGCGCGCGTGACACCGCCACCCTGGTCGCCCTCGAGCACGCCGATGAGCTCCGCGTGGCGCGACGCCTGGGCGGGATGATCGCCGAATCCGAACGAGCGCACCGGAAATTCGGTGCCGCCACCGATGCCGCGGCCGCACCGGCGGCGGCCGCGACCGCGGTGTCCACCGCGGCAGTCGGGGTATCGGTGCTGGGCGCGGTGTTCATCGGCATCCTGCTCGCCGACCACACCGCACCGACGGCGCTGGCCATCCTGATGTTGCTGCCTCTGTCGGCGTTCGAGGCCACCAGCGCGTTGCCGGGCGCCGCCGCACAATGGGTGCGCTCCACACTGGCCGCGCGGCAGCTGGCCGAGCTGACCGCGGCCGAACCCTCCGGCCGGGTCCGGCCGACCGTCCCGGTTCTCACGCCGGCCCCCGGCGACCGGATCGCCGTCGTCGGCCCCAGTGGCAGCGGCAAGACCACCCTGCTCATGGCGATTGCCGCGAACTATCCCGAAAACCCGGTCACCGCGGCATTCTTCGCCGAGGACGCGCATCTGTTCGACACCACCGTGCGTGACAACCTACTGGTCGGCCGCGGTGATGCCACCGATGCCGAGCTGAGGGCCGCCCTGGGCCAGGTCGGCCTCGGCGAGTGGCTGGCCGGACTGCCGGAAGAGCTGGGCACCGTGCTGACCGGCGGTGCGGCCGCGGTATCGGCAGGCCAACGTCGTCGGCTGCTGCTGGCGCGGGCGTTGATCACCGATTTTCCGATCGTGCTGCTCGACGAGCCCACCGAACATCTCGACGCCGCCGACAGTGACCGCCTCCTCACCGAGATACTCACCCCCGGCGGCCTGTTCGCCGCCCATCGCGCCGTCGTGGTGGCCACCCATCACCTTCCCGACCGCCTCGATTGCCCGACCATCCGGATGCCGCAACCTGCCGGGTAACGTGGCCCTCCATGAGCTACCAGCCCGTCGCGGCGCCACCGCCGCACCCGGTCCGGCAGGCCGGGCCCCGCAACGGAGTGGGTGCCGGGGCGCTGGTGGTGGCGGTGGCCGCGCTGGTGTTCTCGTGGAGTGTCATCGGCGGCGTGATCGGCGGCATCGTCGCTGTGGTCCTCGGTGTCACCGGCCGCGCCCGCGCGCGTCGTGGCGAGGCAGACAACGGCCCGGTCGCGACCGTAGGCATGGCGCTGGGCGCGCTCGCGGTGGTCATCGGGATCGCGGCCGTCCCGGTGTGGTCGGGATTTCTGGGCGATGCCGGGGTCGGCGATTACCTCAGCTGCATGGAGAAGGCGATCGGCGAATCCGGCACCTCACTCGACCCCGCTACACAGCAGAAGTGCGAGAACGAGTTTCGTGATCGCATCGAGCACATCTCCGGCCTGGGAACCGCCAGGGGCTAACTCGCGCCGGGGAAGTGCTTGACGATGCCCTCTTGCACGACGGTCGCCAGGACGCGCCCGTCGGTGTCGAAGAAGTGTCCACTGCTCAGCCCGCGGGAGTCCGCGGCCACCGGTGACGACGTGGCGTAGAGGACCCAGTCGTCGAAGCAGATCGGCCGGTGGAACCACACCGAATGGTTCATCGTCACGGCGAAGATCCGGTCGAAGCCCCAGGACAGCCCGTGGGTGGTGATGATCGAGTCCAGCACCGTGGTGTCCGAGGAGTACACCAGCGCCGCGGCGTGCAGCACCGGGTCCTCGGGCATCGGTGCATCGGCGGTCATCCAGACCCGGTTGTGCTCCAGCCGATCGCCCTTGTCCCGCATGACCCACGCCGGATCGTTGGTGTAGCGCCACTGGATGGGCTTGAGCGCCTCGACGAACAACGGCACGGTCTGCTCGTAGCCGACGAGCAGCTCCTCGATGGTCGGCAATTCGTCGGGATGCGGCACCTGCGGGGCGGGAACGTTGTGCTCCAGCCCTCGGCCGCCGGCCAGATGCGAGACCAGCGCCGTGCCGAGCAGCACGCCGTCCTGGGTGACATCGACCCGCCGGTTGGCGAAACGACGCTCGTCGCGCAGCCGAACCACCTGGAAATGCAGGTCTTTCGTGGGATCGCCACCGGCGATGAAATGCATCGACAGCGTGCTCGGCGGCAGTTTCGGCGACACCGTACGGCTGGCGGCGACGAAGGCCTGGGCCATCATCTGGCCGCCGAACGTCCGGATCGGGTTGCGGCTCGGATGCGTTCCGGTGAACGCGTCCGGGCCGGTGCCCGGCGAGCCGGACGATGCGACAGGCGTGAGCGCCAGAACCGTCAGCAGTTCCTCGAGATGTTCTGCCGACAAGTCGCTCCCCTAGTGGTCGTCCTCACCGATCCGGTGCACGTGGATCAGGTTGGTCGAGCCTACTGTGCCCGGAGGAGCGCCCGCGACGATGACCACCAGGTCGCCGCGCTTGTAGCGACCCAGGTCCAGCAGCGCCTGGTCGACCTGGCGGATCATGCCGTCGGTGGTCTGCATGTGCGGGACGATGAACGTCTCGGTCCCCCAGGTCAGCGCCAGCTGACTGCGCACCTCGGGCAGCGCGGTGAAGGCGAGCAGCGGCAACGGCGTGTGCAGCCGGGCCAATCTGCGGACGGTGTCACCGGACTGGGTGAACGCCACCAGCGCCTTGGCCTCCAGCCGCTCGCCGATATCGCGGGCGGCGTAGGAGATGACGCCGCGCTTGGTGCGCGGGACGTGGGTCAGCGGCGGCGCCTCGGTGGAGTTCGACTCCACCGCCTTGACGATGCGCGCCATCGTGCGCACCGCCTCGAGGGCGTACTTGCCGACGGAGGTCTCACCGGAGAGCATCACCGCGTCGGCTCCGTCGAGCACCGCATTGGCGACGTCGGAGGCCTCGGCCCGGGTGGGCCGGGAGTTCTCGATCATCGACTCCAGCATCTGGGTGGCGACGATGACGGGCTTGGCGTTCTCGCGGGCCATCTGGATGGCCCGCTTCTGCACCAGCGGGACCTCTTCCAGGGGCAGTTCGACGCCGAGGTCACCGCGGGCCACCATGATGGCGTCGAAGGCCAGCACGATCGCCTCGAGGTTCTCGATGGCCTCGGGCTTCTCCAGCTTGGCGATGACGGGCACTCGCCGGCCGACCCGGTCCATCACCTCGTGGACCAGCTCGATATCGGCCGGGGAACGCACGAACGACAACGCCACCAGGTCGACGCCGAGACGCAGCGCGAACTCCAGGTCGGCGATGTCCTTCTCCGAGAGCGCAGGCACCGAGACGTTCATCCCGGGCAGCGAGAGGCCCTTGTTGTTGCTGACCCGGCCGCCCTCGGTGACCTGGCAGACGACGTCGTTGCCATCGATGTGCTCGACGACCAGTCCGACGTTGCCGTCGTCGACGAGCAGTCGGTCACCGGGTGCCGCATCCACGGCCAGCTGCTTGTAGGTGGTGGACACCCGATCGTGGGTGCCCATGAAGTCGTCGACGGTGATCCGCACCGTCTCGCCGGCCTGCCACAGCGTGGCGCCGGTGGCGAACCTTCCCAGCCGGATCTTGGGTCCCTGCAGGTCAGCGAGGATGCCGACGGCCCGCCCGGTGTGATCGGAGGCGGCCCGGACCCGGCGGTAGGACTCTTCATGGTCGGCGTGGTCGCCGTGGCTGAAGTTCAGCCGCGCCACATCCATGCCCGCCTCGACGAGATCACGCACGGACTCTTCGGTGGCGGTGGCAGGGCCGAGGGTACAGACGATTTTCCCGCGTCTATTCACGCTTGGTGAGCTTACTCGTTGATCGATTCAGATGACCATTCAGACCACGTGTCAGACGACGTATCAGACCGGAGTGTCAGACAGCGGCCAGCGGCAGTGACCCGGGCCGCACCGGGGCGGGCAGCTCGGACTCGCCCATCAGGTAGAGGTCGACCGCACGCGCGGCGCTGCGCCCCTCGGCGATGGCCCACACGATCAGCGACGCGCCGCGGTGGGCGTCACCGCAGACGAACACCCCGGGCTCCTCGGTCTGCCAGTCCGATCCGCACGGCAGCGCGCCACGGCCGTTGGGGGTGAGCCCCAGACCCGCCATCAGCGGCATCGGCTCGACACCCTCGAAACCGATGGCCAGCAATGCCAGCTCACACGGGATCTCGAACGGCTCGCCCACCGGGACGATCTGCCGGCGGCCGTCGTCGTCACGTTGCACCCGCACCTCGGCGATCTGCACCGCACGCAGCGCTCCCTGCTCGTCACCGAGGAAACGCTGCACCGCGACCTCGAACCGTCGCGCCCCACCTTCGGCGTGCGCCGGCGAGGTCCGCAGCACCAGCGGCCAGGTCGGCCACGGCGAGCGCTCCTCGTCGCGGGTCCGCGGCGGTTCGGGGTTGTAGTCGAGTTGGGTCACCGAGTCCGCACCCTGCCGGTGCGCGGTACCCAGACAGTCCGCACCGGTGTCACCGCCGCCGATGATGACCACACGCTTGCCTGCGGCGGTCGGTTCGGCGGCACGATCCCCCTCGCACTCCTTGTTGGCCGCGACCAGGTGCTCCATGGCCAGGTGAACCCCGGCGAGATCGCGGCCGGGCACCTCGGTATCGCGGGCCTGCAGCGCGCCGACGGCCAGCACGATCGCGTCATGCTGTGCCCGCAGCGCCTCGACCGACAGGTCGACACCGACCTCACAGTCGGTCACGAATCGGGTTCCCTCCGCCCGCATCTGGGCCAACCGCTGGTCCAGCGCGGATTTCTCCAGCTTGTACTCCGGGATGCCGTAGCGCATCAGTCCCCCGATGCGGTCGTCGCGTTCGTAGACGGTCACCTCGTGTCCGGCCCGGGTCAGCTGTTGGGCGGCCGCCAGACCCGCCGGGCCCGAACCGACCACGGCCACACTGCGTCCGGTGGAGATGGCGGCCGGCTGCGGCACCACGGCACCGGTCAGCCAGGCGTGGTCGGCGATGGTCTGTTCGATGCGCTTGATGGTGACGCTGCCGCCGGTGGCGGACTCGGCGATGGACAACACGCACGCCGCCTCACACGGTGCCGGGCACAGCCGACCGGTGAATTCGGGGAAGTTGTTGGTGGCGTGCAACCGATCGCTCGCCGCGTCCCATCGTCCGCGCCGGACCAGATCGTTCCATTCCGGGATCAGGTTGCCCAGTGGGCAGCCCGCAGTTCCCGAGTGGCAGAACGGGATACCGCAATCCATACAGCGACGGGCCTGTTGGGACACCTCGGCCGCCCGCTCCGCCGGCGGGCTGCTCTCATAGACCTCCCGCCAGTCCCCCACTCGCTCGTCGACCGGACGCTTGACGGCCTCGTGTTTACCGACGCGCAGAAATCCGGTGGGATCAGCCACGGCTCGCCTCCATGATCGCGGTCTCCACATCACGGCCCTCGGCACGAGCCAGCCGGGTGGCGCGCAGCACCCGCTCGTAGTCGACCGGCATGATCTTGGTGAATCCGGCGCTGCGCCGGGGCCAGTCGGCCAACAGCGAGCCCGCCACCGTCGAACCGGTGGCCTGCGCGTGCCTGCTCACCACGTCGTGCAACCAGCTCAGATCCTCGGCCTCCAACTTCTGCAACGCCACCATCTCGGTGTTGACCTTGGCCGGGTCCAATCCCAGGACGAATGCGATACCCCCGGACATCCCGGCGGCCATGTTGCGTCCGGTGTCGCCGAGCACCACCACCCGGCCGCCGGTCATGTATTCACACGCATGGTCACCGACACCCTCGACGACGGCGAGTGCCCCGGAGTTGCGGGCACAGAATCGCTCCCCGACCCGTCCGCGCAGGAAGACCTCGCCCGAGGTGGCGCCGAACAGTAGCGTGTTACCGGCGATGACGTTGTCCTCGGGCAGGAAGAGCACGTCATCGGGCGGTCGCACGATGACCTTTCCGCCCGAAAGCCCCTTGCCCACATAGTCGTTGGCGTCCCCGGTGAGATCGAGGGTGATACCGGGCGGCAGGAATGCGCCCAGCGACTGCCCGGCCGATCCGGACAGGGTCACCACGATGGTGTCGTCGGGCAGCCCGGTCGCGCCGTACCGGCGGGTGACTTCGGCGCCCAACATGGTGCCGACCGTGCGGTTGACGTTGCGGACCGGCAGTTCCAGCCGGACGGGATGGGCATCCTCCAACGCGCCCTCGGCCAATTGGATGAGGGTCTGGTCGAGCGCCTTGTCCAGCCCGTGGTCCTGATCGCGCGTCCGCCGCCGGGTGATGGACCCGTCCGCGTCGGTGGGGCCGGCGAAAATCGGGCTGAGATCCAGTCCGGCGCTCTTCCAGTGCGCCACCCCGGTCGCGGTATCGAGCATGTCGACCCGACCGATCGCCTCGTCCAGGCTTCGGAAACCGAGCTCGGCCAGCATCATCCGAAGGTCCTCGGCGATGAACTCGAAGAAGTTCTGCACGAACTCCGGCTTACCGGTGAACCGGGCGCGCAACTGCGGGTTCTGGGTGGCCACCCCCACCGGGCAGGTGTCCAGATGGCACACCCGCATCATGATGCAGCCGGCGACCACCAGCGGTGCGGTCGCGAAACCGTATTCCTCGGCACCGAGCAGCGCGGCCACCATGACATCGCGGGCGGTCCGCATGCCGCCGTCGCACTGCACGGTGATCCGGTCACGTAAACCGTTGAGCATCAGCGTCTGCTGGGTGTCGGCCAGGCCGATCTCCCACGGGGCCCCCGCATGTTTGAGACTGGTCAGCGGGGCCGCACCGGTACCGCCGTCGTAGCCGGAGATCAGCACCACGTCGGCATGCGCCTTGGACACCCCGGCAGCCACCGTGCCGACCCCGACGGAGCTGACCAGCTTGACGTGGATGCGGGCGGTGTCGTTGGCGTTCTTCAGGTCGTGGATGAGCTGGGCCAGATCCTCGATCGAGTAGATATCGTGATGCGGCGGCGGTGAGATCAGACCGACGCCCGGCGTGGAGTGCCGGGTCTTGGCGATGTTCGGGTACACCTTGTAACCGGGAAGCTGGCCACCCTCACCGGGTTTGGCCCCCTGGGCCATCTTGATCTGGATATCGGAGGCATTGACCAGATAATCGCTGGTCACCCCGAACCGGCCGGACGCCACCTGCTTCACAGCGCTGCGCCGGGTGGGATCGTAGAGCCGATCGGTGTCCTCACCACCTTCGCCCGAGTTGGACCGCCCGCCAAGGGCGTTCATCGCGACGGCCATGGTCTCGTGCGCCTCGGCGGAGATGGAGCCGTAGCTCATGGCGCCGGTGTTGAAGCGGGCGACGATATCGGCGACGGGTTCGACCTCGTCCAGTGGCACCGGCGTACCGGCGCGGAACTCGAACAGGCCGCGCAGGGCTCCGCCCTCGCGAGCCAGCCTGTTCACCTCCTCGGAGTACCTGGCGAAGACGTCGCGGCGGCCGGTGCGGGTCGAATGCTGGAGCAGGAAAACGACTTCCGGGGTGAACAGATGCAGTTCACCGTCGCGCCGGAACTGGTACTCACCGCCCACGGACAGCCTGCGATGGGCTCGCTCGGTCGGATTCTCCGGATACGCCCGGCGGTGCCGGAACCTGACCTCCTCGGCAAGCACGTCCAGTCCGACCCCGCCCAGTTGCATCGGTGTGCCGGTGAAGTACTCGTCGATGACGGCGCGGTCCAGCCCGATGGCCTCGAAGGCCTGCGCACCGGTGTAGGAGGACACCGTCGAGATGCCCATCTTGCTCATCACCTTCATCACACCCTTGCCGAGTGCGGTGAGGTAATTGCGTACCGCGGCGGCCGGGTCGATACCGGTCAGTTCGCCCTCGCGGATCAGGTCTTCGATCGATTCGAAGGCCAGGTACGGGTTGACCGCCGCGGCTCCGAAACCGATCAGCAGCGCGATGTGGTGGACCTCGCGGGCGTCGCCACTCTCGACCACCAACGCAACGCAGGTTCGTTGCTTGGTCCGCACCAGGTGATGGTGGACCGCGGCAACCGCCAGCAGCGACGGGATGGGCGCCCGGGTGTGGTCGGAATCGCGGTCGGACAGCACGAGTGTGCGGGCGCCCTTGGCGATGGCATCACAGGCTCGCGCGCGCAGCTCGTCGAGTGCCTCGGCCATGGCTTCGCCGCCGCGCTCGACGTCGTAGAGGGCGCGCAGGACTGCGGTGCGCAGGCCGGGGTGTTCACCGTCGTCGTTGATGTGCACGATCCTGTTCAGATCGTCGTTGTCCAGCACCGGCCAGCTCAGCGCGATCTGCCGGCACGAGGCGGCCGTCGGTTCGAGCAGATTCTGTTCCGGGCCCATCACGCGGCGCATCGAGGTCACCACCGACTCCCGGATGGCATCCAGCGGAGGGTTGGTCACCTGCGCGAAAAGCTCGACGAAATAGTCGTAGAGCAGTTTGGAACGCTGGGACAACACGGCCAGCGGGGTGTCGGTGCCCATGGAGCCCAACGGTTCCGCACCGGTGGCGGCCATCGGGGTGAGCAGCAGCCGCAGCTCCTCCTCGGTGTAGCCGAACGCCACCTGGCGCCGGACCACCGAATCGTGGTTGGGCTGGACGCGCACCCGGCTCGGCAGGGTGGTGATATCGAGCAATCCGGCGTGCAGCCACTCGTCGTACGCCTCGGCGGCGGCGAGTTCGTCCTTGATTTCATCGTCGGTGACGATGGCGCCCTTGGCCGTGTCGACGAGGAACATCTTCCCGGGTTCCAGGCGCCCCTTGGCCACCACCTGCGCGCTGGGGATGTCGAGTACACCGCTCTCGCTGGCCAGGATGATCCGGTTGTCGATCGTGCGCCACCAGCGCCCCGGACGCAGCCCGTTGCGGTCCAGCACGGCTCCCACCACGGTGCCATCGGTGAACGTGACACACGCCGGTCCGTCCCACGGTTCCATCAGCGAGGCGTGATACTGCCAGAAGGCGCGACGCGCCGGATCCATCCCGGTGTTGTTCTCCCACGCCTCCGGGATCATCATCAGCACCGCATGCGGCAGGCTGCGCCCACCGAGATGCAGCAGTTCCAGGACCTGGTCGAAAGACGCCGAGTCGGAGGCGTCGGGTGTGCAGATCGGTGAAAGCCGGGCCAGATCACCGGGAATCAGGGTGCCGGCGAGTTTTGCCTCGCGGGCATGCATGCGATTGCGATTGCCCCGCACCGTGTTGATCTCACCGTTGTGGGCGACGAACCGGAACGGATGCGCCAGCGGCCAGGACGGGAACGTGTTGGTCGAAAACCGGCTGTGCACAATGGCGATGGCGCTGGCGCAGCGTTCGTCACGCAGATCGGGGAAGAACAACGGGAGCTGCATCGTGGTGAGCATGCCCTTGTAGGCCATGGTCCGGCTCGACAGTGACGCGAAATACACGCCCAGATCCTCGGATTCGGAACGTTTGCGCAGCGGGTACACCAACCGGTCGAGGTCGATACCGCCGCACCGCGTGGGTGCCGCCACGAACAACTGCGCCATGTGTGGCATGCAACCGAATGCGGTGGCACCGATCTCCGCGCCGTCGGGGTCGACCGGGACGGTGCGCCAGCCGAGGACCTGGAGGCCCTCCTCGTGCGCGATCTGCTCGATACGGTCCTGCGATGTGGCGCGCTGCGTCGGGTCCCGGGGCAGGAAGCAGATGCCCGCGGCGAAGCTGTTGGTGCCATCGGCGGCTTCGGCCGGCAGCGCGAAATCAACGACGGCTCTGAGCAATTCGACCGGGAGCTGGATCAGGATCCCGGCGCCGTCCCCGCTGTTGGGTTCGGCACCGGCGGCCCCCCTGTGCTCGAGGTGCGCCAGGGCGGTCAGACCGTCGGCGACGATCTCGTGCGAGCGACGACCCTCGACGTCGACGAGCATCGCGACGCCGCAGGAGTCGGATTCGTTGTCCGGGTCATAGAGACCCTGAGCTGGTGGGAGCGCTGAGAACAGCAACCGGGTGCCTCCGCAGTCTTCATGGCGTATCGAAGGGACTGCGTCGGCCCGCACCAGCAGTGTATCAGCGCGGCCGGTTCGCTACCCGGCAGAAACCGTCGGTACCAGCGGAAAACCCGGCCAATTGCGCACCACCGTCCAGGCCACCAAGGCCAGCACCACGGTGACCGTGGCAGCGGGTGGCATCAGCCTGCGCCCCTGCCGCCAGCGCACCGCCAACCACAGCAGCAACATCGGGATGGCGACGAGCATGAAAACATTGTCGACTACGGCGGCGGCAAGATCGCCGTGCAGGACATCGTGGGTCATCCGCAGACCGCCACATGCCGGGCATTGGAACCCGGTCAGTGTCTTGAACGGGCAGGCCGGAAAGAACCCGGGCCGGTGCGGGTCGCCGAGGCCGATATAGGTCAGCGCACCCGCCAGACCGAGCCCGGCACCGAGGACCCCGGCCCGTCCGAGAGCGACCGTGCTAGGTGCCATCACGCAGGGGGCGGCCGTGCGGATCACGCACCTTGTCGGTGAGGATCAAGATGGCGTCGATGAGACCCCAGATGACCGCGCCGATGCCACAGGTCGCCAATCCCACGATCAGCTGGGCGATACCGAAGCCCGTCTGCCCGAGATAGATGCGCCCGATACCGACCAGGCCGAAGAGCCCGAGCAACTGCAACAGACCCGCGATCGTCTTGGACTTGTCCGAGAACGGTTCCCCGGTGACCGGATGCCTGCCGAACGGGGCCGCCGGGTCGTATCCGGGCAGGCCGCCCGGCCCCGGGTATCCGCCGGGGTACGGCGGGGGGAACTGGCTCGACTGGTACTGGGGCGGCTGATACGGGGGTGGCTGGTAGCCCGGCGGCGGGCCGAAGTTCCCTGGCTCGGGTGGCTGCGGATGGGACTGCGGATCCGTCATGCCCTCAGGATGCCAGAAGCCCGAACCCGGCGCGGTGACGCCACGACTGCCATTCGCGGGGAAACCACCGTCGCAGCAGGTCGATCATGATGGGCACCGATGTCGACGCCCCCGGCGAGGCGCCGAGCAGGCCCGCGATGGTGTCGTCGGCGGCGACGATGAGTTCGGTTCCGGTGCGCAATTCGCCGTCCGGTGCGACCAGTTGGGCGCGCTGGCCGGCGCTGATCCATTCCCAGTCCCGCGGGTCGGCGTCCGGATAGTAGCGACGGAGCTGGTCGAAGCGGCGTCCGCGCGAGGCCAGCAGCTGACCGATCAGATACCGGATGAGGGACCGGTTATCGGTCGCGGCGCGGATCAGTGCGCGCACGTTGTGGGGGCGTACGGTGCCGAAGAAATCGGTGATCCGGCCGCGGGTGAGCAGTCGGGAGCTGACGGTGGCGTACGGCCCGAACATCAGGTGTGCATGCCCGGCCACGATCCGACGATCGAGGTGGGGCACCGACATCGGTGGCGCACCGGTGGGTGCCTGGCCGTAGACCTTGGCGTTGTGGTGTTTGCTGATCTCCGGATCGGAACAGCGCAGGAAGGCCGCACCGACCGGCAGCACGCCGTAACCGCGGATCTCGGGCAGGCCTGCGCGTTGTAACAGCGTCAGCGTGTGTCCGCCCGCTCCGATGAACACGCGGGCGGCGTCCAGTTCGAACCGTTGTCGGCCGCACCGACCGGTGATCCGCCAGCCGCCGGTCGGCATCCGATTCAGGGTGTGGACCTCGTGACCGAGCAGCGTGTCGCCGGTGATCAGCCGCGTCAGTTCGCGGGTGAGCGCCCCGAAATCGATATCGGTGCCCGACGGATGCCAGGTGGCAGCCACCCGCTGCGCTGGGTCGCGGCCGGCCATGACCAGGGGCGCCCATCCGGTGATGACCGCGGGGTCCTGCGAATACCGCATGTCGGTGAAGGCCGGAAGGGCGCGCAGCGTATCGAAACGTCGCCGCAGATAGGCGATATCGCGGTCACCGAAGACCACATCCATATGTGGCGTGGTGGTCATGAAGCCAGGCGTGATCAGACCGGTGTCGACCAGGTGCGCCCACCATCGCCGGGACGCCGCGAACTGCGCGGCGACGGCGGCCGCGGTATCCCCGTCGGCGGGATCGGGCATGTAGTTCAGCTCGCAGTATCCCGAGTGACCGGTGCCGGCGTTGTTCCAGGGATGGCTGCTCTCGGTGGCGATATCGTCGGCACGCTCGACGATGACCACCCGCCAGTCCGGTTGTACCAGCGCGAGCATCGCGCCGAGCGTGGCAGACATGATGCCGCCGCCGATCAGTGCGACATCGACGTCGACGGTGTGGCTTTCGGTCGTCATGACATGACTATCGGTCGGAGAGCATCGATCCGTCCAATGAATGTTCTGGCAAATATCATCCGAATATGGATCAATTTTCAGGCTTGCTGGCCCCGCATCTGCGAGCGCTCGACGAGCTGGTCGCCTGCGACGGACACATGACTCGCGCGGCGGAGCGACTGGGCATCCCGCAATCGTCGATGAGCAGAAGGATCCATGCGCTACAGAAGTCACTCGGTGTGCCCCTGGTGATCCAGGACGGCCGAACGGTGCGGCTGACCCCGACCGCGGTCCGGCTGGCCGGGCGAATCCGCGATCCGCTGCGTGCCATGGAATCGGGGATCGAGTCCGTCATCGGTGATGCCGATGCCGATCACGGGATCGTGCGGTTCGGATTTCCGTTGACCATGGGATCGGGTCGGCTGCCGACGTTGATCGCGGAGTTCCATCGCCGGGCACCCGGTATCCGGCTGCAACTCAAACAGGCGCACGGATCGGCGCTGGCGGCCGATATCCGATCCGGAGAACTCGATGTCGCCGTTCTCATCCCGGCGTCGCCGCGTCTGCAGCACACCGTGATCGGCGTGCAGGCGATCCACGCCGTGCTGCCGGCCGGCCACCGCCTGGCCGTCCGGCGTCGGATCCGGCTCTCCGAGCTGCGCGACGAGACCTTCATCGCCAACCCCACCAGCTACAACCTGCGCCAGCTCACCGAGAGCTGGTGCCAGGAAGCCGGATTCACGCCAAGAATGGCGCTGGAGATCACCGAGTTCGCCACCATGCGCGAGCTCATCGGCCGCGGGCTGGGTATCGCCCTGCTACCCCATGACGGCGCAATTGCACCAGGCACCACCGAGATCGCCCTCAGCCCCGCCACATATCAGCGTGAGATCGCGCTGGCCTGGTCGACGACCGCCGCGACCCCGGTCGGCCGCCGGTTCTTGAGCTTCCTGCGCGAGCAGTTCTGAGGCCCGTCAGCCGCGATCCGACCACCGGAAGACCGCCAGACAACCGATCAGGCCGCCGATGCACCACACGGTCAGGACGACAAAGATCCGCCAGTGCTCCCAACTGCCCGCGGGCTCGACCGCAGCGAGTTCCGGGGGTAGGAGCACCGATCGGAACCCCTGCGCCATCCACTTGACGGGAAACAGCGAACCGATGACCAGCATCCAGGTGGGCAGCGCCATGATCGGGACGTACGTGCCGGACACGAACTGCAGGCCGACCGCAGGCCCGTTGGTCAGCGCCGCGGCCGACACCGCGTTGCTCGCGATATTGCTGATGAGCACTCCGAGCAGCGAACAACTGATGACCCCGAGCAGGAACACCCAGCTCAGGGTGAACCAGCCGAACAGATCGGCGGGCAACCTGAGCCCGAAGGCCAACACCCCCACCAGCAGCAGCAGGACCGCCTCGGCCAGGCTGACGACCAGCACCAGCATGATCTTGCCGATGAAATACGACGTGGCCGTTGTCGGCGTGCCACGCAGTCGGCGCAAGGCACCGGTATCGCGGTCGGCCGCAATGCTGATGCCCAGGTTGACGAACGATGTCGACAGGATCCCGTAGGCGAGCATGCTGGCCGCGATCACCGACCCGGTGCTGACCCCACCGACCGGCAGCTTCTCCGAGAAGATCGAGCCGAGCAGCAGACAGATCACCGCGGGCATCGAAAACGTCAGGACCATCTGTTCGGGCCTGCGGTAGAACATCTTCAGCTCGGGCAGCACCCGGGAGAACCCGATGCGTACCACCGAGGGAACAGCGCGGGCAGGTACCGCGGCGTGCGCGCCGGCACTCATGAATGCTCGATCAACTGCAGGTAAGCCTGCTCCAGCGTCGGCCGCGACACCGTCAGACCCGTCAGTTCCCGCCCGTCGGCGCCGAGTCGGCTGATCAGTTCCGTCGGCCTCGCGGTCCGCTCGATGCGCTCGACGTCACCGTCGAACCAGCGGACCGTCGCCGCGGTGTCGACATGTTCGGTCAGGCGGGCCGGCGAGTCCACCGCCACGACGGTTCCCTCGGCCACCACCGCGACCCGGTCGGCAAGGGCCGCGGCCTCCTCCAGGTAGTGCGTCGTCATCAGTATCGTCGTCCCGTCGGCCGCCAGCAGTCTGATCAGCTCCCAGAATTGTTGGCGCGCTTCGGGATCGAATCCTGTTGTCGGCTCGTCCAGGAACAGCAGCTCCGGGGACCCGACGATCCCCAGGGCCACGTCGAGCCGACGCCGCTGGCCACCGGACAGCGTCCTGACCTTGGCATCGGCGGCACCGTCGAGGCCGACGAGGCACAGCACATCCCGCGGCCGACGCGCCGTACCGTAACAACTGGCGAACATCTGGACGGTCTCGCGGACCGTCAGCATCCCCGCGTCGCTGACCTCTTGCAGCACGATGCCGATGCGCGCCCGCCAGTGCCTACCGGCCGTGCCCGGATCCTCACCGAGGACCAGCACCTGGCCGGAATCGCGGCGCCGGTTACCTTCCAGGATCTCGATGGTCGTCGATTTCCCCGCGCCGTTGGGGCCCAGGATCGCGAACACCTCGCCGTACTCGACGTCGAGTTCCAGATCCCGTACCGCACAGCGTTCGCCATACCGCTTGGACAATCCGCGCACATGCACGGCCATGTCCGGAAGGGGCACCGTCACGGAGCGGTTGCCTCGCCGTCGGCTTCGAGTTCGGCCAGCAGGGTGCGCAACTCATCCTCGGAGAGTTCGGCCAACAGGTCGTCCACGTCGGTGTCGGCCTGGCCGTCGGTCACATCGGCGGCGGCGGTATCGGCTGCTAGGTCATGGGCTTCGGCCACCGGTACCGCACCGTGGATGGCATGCAGCTCGTCGAGGATCCGGTCGGACAAGGAGTTGACGCTCACGCCGCGCAGGATCTCCAGCACCGGGATGTCGATGGCGAACACGGCGTTGATGCGTACCCGGAAGTCCATCGCCATCATCGAATCCAGCCCGATATCGTCGAGCATGTCATCGGGACGGATATCGGCTATCCCGCAATCGAACACGTCGGCGACCACCCGCTGCACCTGTTCGGCGATCAGGCTGCGCCGTTGCGCCTCCGGCGTCGCGGCGAGGACGTCGAGGATCGAGGAGCCCGCTCCCTCGGTCGGCACGGCCGACCCGGCCGATTCGAGGTCGGCGAACATCGCGGGCAGCCGTCCACCCATTCCCGCTTGCCGGGCCCGGTCCCAATCGGCGGTGATGGCAACCACATTGGGGACACGCTGATTGATCAGCCGGCCCAGGATGCGGGCACCCACGGCCGGGGTGATCAGCTCGATCCCCCGCTGGGCGTAGATCTTCTCCAGCCTGAGCTCCTCGACCATCCCCACCGACCACGGTCCCCACCCGATGGTCAGGGCGGGCAACCCTTGCGCCCGCCGATGATGGGCGAAGGCATCGAGGAAGGCGTTGGCAGCCGCGTAGTTGGCCTGCCCCGGCGCGGCGATGGTGGATCCGGCCGACCCGAACAGCACGAAGAAGTCCAGGTCGTGTCCGGCGAACGCATCGTGCAACACCCTGGTGCCGGTGATCTTCGGAGCCAGCACCCGCGCGTAGTCGTCCTCGGTCATATTGACGATGAGCTGGTCGTTCACCGACCCCGCGGCATGTACGACACCGCGGACCGGCCGGCCCCCACCGCGCAGGTGCCCGGTCAACCACCGGTTGATCTCCTCGGCGTCGGTGATATCGGCACTGACGGTCTCGATCTGGACACCCAAGCGCTCGATCAGCCGGAATGCGTCGACGACCTTGCTGTGCGGGTGGTCCTCGGGCAGCGTCGACCACTCGTCGCGTGCCGGAAGGGCGGTTCGCCCGATCAGGGTGATGTGCCGCGCACCGCGCTCGGCCAGGAATCCGGCGACGACACGGCCGAGTGCGCCCGCGCCGCCGGTGACGACATAGGTCGCGTCGGCGGACAGTTTCATCGGGAACGGCTTGGTGAGCCCCGCGCACAACCGCAGTCGCGGGACCAGGGTGGCAGCGCCACGGATGGCGATCTGATCCTCGGCCGCGGCACCGAGGACGTGCTCGCATATCCGAGTGGCGGTCTGCGCGCCGTCATCGCCGGCGTCGATATCGATGAGCCCACCCCAGATATCCGAGAACTCCTGATGGCCGATGACACGGCCGAGTCCCCAGATGGTCGACTGGTCGAGATTGGCCACCGCGGTGCCCGGGGTCGCCTGGGCATTGGCCGTGACCAGATAGATCTTCGGCTTGACCGTCCGTCGGTCGGCCAGCGATCTGACCAATCGCAGAATACTGAACGGGCCCATGTCGAGGTTGTCCGTCGCCCCGTCGACCATATCGACCGGCCAGCAGTCGACAATGCCGGCCAGATCGCCGTCGTGCTCGTCGAGGACTGCCGCCCAGTCGATTCCGTCGGTCTGGTGGCGCAGCGTGCGCACGCGACGGCCGTGTGCGCGTAATGCGGCGGCGACCCGCTCCCCCACACCCCCGCGGTCGGCCAACACCAGCCAGCAGGACTCATCGGCGTTCGCCGGTGCGGACTCGACCGTGTCCTCGGCCGGCGACCAGTGCAGCTCGTAGAGCCCCTTGTCGATGTGGTCTACCGACATCCGCGACGAGGAGCTCAGTGATTGCACGGTGAACCCGTCGAAGACCGCGAGCACCTGATCGTGGTCGTCGGTGACGGTGATATCGCATTCGACGGCGTCCCTGGTCGCCGAGACGACGTGCACCTGCACGGTCATGCTGGGTGTGGGTGACCCGTACACGGCGCAATGCCGGATCCGGGTGGGCAGATAGGGATCCTCGTTCTCTTCCTGACCGGAGAACGGGGCGCCGAACAGGGTCTGGAACGCCCCGTCGATCAGCGCGGGGTGGAATCGGTAATCGCCCAGTTCCCCGGCGATCTCGGCGGGGACCCGCAATTCGGCGGTGGCCCAGTCGTGCCCGGCTCGAACAGCGGCCACCGACCGGAATGCGCCACCGTAGTCGAAACCGATGGCCTGGGTGCCCTGGTAGAACTGCTCACCATCCATCGAGCTGGACGGGCCGGTCCCGGCCGGGCGGGCATACCCCACCCCAGCACAGGTGCCGAGTTCGGCCGTCGCGGTGATCGCCCACTTGAGATCGCCGTCTCCGGTGGCCGTGAACGAGGCGAATTCGATGGTGCCGTCGTCCTGATTGAGCGTGGTACGGATGATCGGGTCGCACCGGTCATCGAGGATCACCGCGCGGTGCAGCACCAGATTGTCGACGCTGTGCTCGGATCCGTAGGTCTGCCGGCCCGCGGCCAGCGCCATCTCGACATACACCGCGCCGGGTACCACCACACTGCCCTGAACGCGGTGCCCTTCCAGGAAACCGTGTGCGGCGGTGCTGATCTCGACCTCCCAGGTCGGGTGCACACCGCGCACCGGCTGGCCGAGCAGCGGGTGCACCGGCGTGTAGAACAGCGCCTCGTCGACCTCGTAGTTGTCGTACCAGTAGCGCTTCTTCTGCCACGGATAATGGGGCAGGCTGACCGCATGGGATCGGTTGCCGGGGTACACCCGGTCCCAGGCCACCTCATGCCCGGCGTTGTGCAGCGCACCGAGGCAGGTGAGCAGGGTACGAACATCGTCATGCTCGCGGCGCTGCGTCGACATCACCGAAATGCGTTGCACCCCTGCTGTTTCGAGGATCGATGCGGCCAGCACCGGATGCGGTCCGAGTTCGACGAAGTGCGTGTATCCGTCATCGAGCATGCGTCGCAGCGCCGGCTCGAACAACACCGTCGCCCTGGTGTTCTGCCACCAGTAGGCGGCACCGGCGTCGTAGCCGTCGAGCAACTCGCCGGTGACCGTGGAGTAGAGCGGCAGGTGCGCCGGATCGGCCGACAGCCCCGCCAACGAGTCGAGCAGATCCGCACGCACCGCGTCCATGTAGTGGGTGTGATACGGAACCCGCACGGCCAGATATCTGTTGAAGATTCCCGCCTCGTCGAGCTGCCTGGCGATATCTTCCAGCACGTCACCGTCGCCGGCGACGGTGACCGCCGACGGGCTGTTGATCGCCGCGACCGACACCCGATGGCCGAACTCGTCGGCGATCTTCGGGTCGATGGTCTGCATCAGGGTTTGGGCGTCCAAACCCACCGCGAGCATCCGCCCCTGCCCGCTGGTGCGCTGTTGCAGTCGGCTGCGGTGGTAGATCACCCGGACGGCCTGCTCGAAACTGAGCAGGCCGGCGAGGTGGTGAGCGGCCACTTCCCCTGCGCTGTGGCCGATCACGGCGTCGGGAACGATCCCGAACTCGGCGAGCTGCGCGGCCAGCGCCACCTGGATCGCGAAGTTGGCCGGTTGCGCGATCTCGGTATCGGCCATCCGGGACTCGGATTCGTCGCGGCGCAGTTCCTCGATCAGCGACCAGTCGGCGTACCGGGACAGCTCACGGTCGGTGCGGCGGATGCTCTCGGTGAATGCCGGCGCCACGTCAAGAAGCCCCCGGCACATCCGCCACCACTGCGGCCCCATTCCGGTACAGACGAAGGCCAACTTCGCTGTGCCCGAACCGATCCGATCGGCCTCCACGGGACCGCCGTCGGCCAGCGCACGCAACTGCGCGCGCACATCGGCGAGGTTCTCGGCGATGACGGTGTGCCGGTGGCTCAGATGGGTGCGTCGGCGGGCCAGCGTGCAGCCGAGATCGGTCAGCGCGATGTCGGGGTGCGCCTGGAGATGGTCGGCCAGTCGGCCTGCGGTGGCGACCAGCGCATCCGCGCTGCGGGCGGAGATCGGGATCGTGGCCAGCGGCAACGGGTTCACCGACGCGGGTGTGGTCGGCGAGGCCGGCGGTTCGGCGAGCACGACGTGGGCATTGGTGCCGCCGAAACCGAACGAGTTCACCCCGGCGATACGGCGGGACGCCGGCGGAAACGCCCGGCCCGTCGGCGGGATGTCGAGCTTGAGCTCGGCGAGTGAGACGTGCGAGGTGGGATTATGCAGGTGCAGATTGGCCGGGATGAAGCCGTGCTTGACCACCATGGCGGCCTTGATCAGGCCGGCCACACCGGCGCCGGCCTCCAGGTGGCCGATGTTCGTCTTGACCGAACCGATCACCAGTGGTCGGCTCGCGGGCCGGTCCGTGGTCAGCGCCTGCGCCAACGCCCGCATCTCGATCGGATCTCCGACGGGGGTGCCGGTTCCGTGCGCCTCCACATAGCCGATCTGGCCCGGGTCCAGATCGGCGCGCCGCAGGGCGGCTTTGATCGCCGCGCTCTGGGCATCTTCACGAGGCACCGTGATGCCGTCGGTGTGCCCATCCTGGGAGACCGCCGTGCCGAGAATCTGGGCATAGATCTCGTCGCCGTCGCGCAGGGCCTGCTGCAACGGTTTGATGATCACCACGGCGCCGCCCTCACCGCGGGCATAGCCGTCGGCGGCGTCGTCGAAGGCGCGACTGCGCCCCTGCGGGCTGAGGAAACCGCTGCGGGATTCGGCGATCGCGGTGTTGGGTCCCACCATGATGTTGACTCCGCCGGCCACCGCCAGCTCGCACTCGCCGTTCCAGATGCTCTGGGCCGCCAGATGCGCGGCGACCAGCGAGCTCGAACAGGCCGTGTCGACGGTCATGCTGGGCCCTCGGAAATCGAAGGCGTGCGACAGCCGATTGGCCAGCATCGTCATCATCATGCCGGTGGCCGAATGCGGCTTGAACCGGTATCGGCTGGTCCGACCCTGGTTCTGCAACAGCTGATAGTCGAGGGTGAATCCGCCGATGAACACACCCACATCGGTGCCGGCGAGACGGTCGACAGGGATGCCACCGTCTTCGAACGCCTCCCAGGTGACCTCCAGCAGGAGTCGCTGCTGAGGGTCCAGGGAGTGTGCCTCGCGCGGCGAGATCCCGAAGAACTGGGGGTCGAACTGGTCGATCTCGGAAAGGAAACCGCCCCGGCGAGTCACCACCTTGCCCATCTTGGCCGGATTGGGATCGTGGTAACGCTGGGCATTCCACCGCGTCGCCGGAACATCGCCGGTGGCGTCGACCTCGTCGCGCAGCAGGCGCCAGAAGCTGGTCGCGGTGTCGGCGCCGCCGGGAAAACGGCAGCCGATCCCCACAATCGCCAGGGGTTCACGGTGGGTGGGCAGTTCGGTCACGGACATCGGCACTTTCTCGCGGCGCTACACGGCTCCACTGCATTCGTAGCCGCGACGGGGTTGGACGGGTCTTCCCCGTTTTTCTCAGGTACCGATGTCGACGTGGTCAGCCTGCCTGCAGGGCCGGCGACCGAGTGACGATCCATTCGCCGATGATCGGGTCCGTTGCCTGCTCGTGGCGATAGAGGGTGCGCAGCTCGCGCAACAGGCCGTCGCGCTGCCACTCCTGCACCTGGCGCATCACCCGGTCGTCGTCGAACGCCGTCGACTTCGCCGTGAGCACCGTCTCCACGAGTTGCCCGGCGATCTGGCGCAAGAGTCGGGCGTTGGCGGCGAACTGGGTGTCGAAATCCGGTCGGGCCTGCATCATCGCGTGGTGCAGCGTCACCATGAAGTTCAGCGGTGCGTACAGATCCAGGAACGGCACCGTCACCCCGGAATCCTCCACCGCCGACCACTCCCGGAAGAACTGCTGCATCCGGTTGCTCAGGGCGATCAGCCCGTCGAGTTGCGGGACGAATTCCGGATCGTCGGTCAGACGCACATAGCGATCGTTCATGTAGAGCAGGCCGATGAATCCCCAGTAGAACCCGATATCCCAGACCACCTTTGCCGACATCACGGCCGGCGTGCCCATCACGGCGTACTGGTCCTGGTAGATCGCCAGCCACATCTCGGTCAGCGAACGGAACAGGGTGTCGCTGACCGCCGCGCGGGCCGCGACATCTTCACCGGACATCTCGCGATGGATCAGGTCGGTGATCAGTCCGTTGCCGATCGCGACGAGGTCGAGCCCGGAGGAGTACAGCGGGTCGAGGAAGATGCCTGCGTCGCCGGTCAGCGCCCAGCGCTGCGCACCGTCGTAGACCTTGCTGACCCCGTGGCTGTACTTCTTCATCACCCGGAAGTCCATGATCTGATCGTCGTGCTCGGCAAGCACCGCTGCACACTGCGGTTCGTGCTCACTGAGCCATGTCTTGGCTTTGGCCAGGGTGTTGAACCCGTCGAACGGGTGCAGCGCCGGGTCGGCGACGATGCCGACACTGGTGGCCCCCGATCCCAATCGGATCAGCCAGACCCAATAACCCTCACCCATAAGGTGGTTGGTCGACATGGCGCGGTCACCCTCGACCAGCCTGGAATGGTAGCCAGGGTCGTCACTCCAGCCATTGATGTCGATCTCGGTGGCGACCCGCAGCCACGCGGCGTTGCAGTGGTGCTCGTTGCTGAGCTTGAGGTCAAGCTGCCGAGGCAAGGTGCGGTTGCGCCCGGATGCGTCGATCACCCAGCGGGCGGTGACCTCGACGTCGGCGGTGCCGGTCTGGTAGCTGACGACGCTCGGATCCGCCCCGAGTTCGACGGAACGCACTCGACCGCAGCGCACTTCGACACCCGCCGCCAGACACCGGCGGTGCAGTTCGTTCTCCAACCGTCCCCGGTCGATCTGGTAGGTCACCTGCGGGACGAACGAGGATCCGCCGAGTTCCATCCGGGTAGCGATATCGGCGTTGCCGCCGTCGGAGAAGAACATCCGCAGTCCCATCTTGCGCAGGTGATCGGAACTGAGATGATCGCCGAGGCCGAGGGTCTCGCGCAGATAATGCGCCGAGATCTCCACGGTGGATTCGCCCACGGTGTGGGTGATCTCGGCCAGGGGATAGCTTTTCGGCTCGACGATGAGCACCCGGATGTCGGGGCGTTTGTCCCGTAACTGCAGGGCCAGCCCCATCGCGGCGACACCACCGCCGATGATGACGACATCCTGCTCGGCCGACGGGGTGTCCGCCACCGGCAGCTGGTTTCTGATCTTCCGCGCAAGAGCTGCTCGCGTCCGCGCGTCGAGGTGGGCCAGTTCAGGGCGCATGAAAATCAACATACCCATCCCGCCGGGGACTCGACGGCTAGTGGGGAATCTCGGCAGGCTGTCGATGTCGCCCGTAGACCCGCTCGAAGATCGGCGAGGTCATCAAAGTGGTGACCACGGCGACGATCACGAGGATGGTGAACAGGGTGGGCGTGATGATGCCCGCCTGAAGCCCGATGTTGAGCAGGATCAGTTCGATGAGCCCGCGGGCATTCATCAGGGCGCCCAGCGCCACCGATTCCCGCGTCGGCACGCGACTGATCCGGGCCGCGACCGCGCACGCGACCCCCTTGCCGACGATGGCGACGATGAGCAGTCCGGCGGTGATGGCCCACAACCGGGGGCTGTTGACCAGCCCGATCTGGGTGTTGAGCCCGGAGTAGACGAAGAACAGTGGCAGCAGCAATTTGGTGGTGAGGGGTTCGATCTTGTCGGTGAGCCGGCCGGCGAAGTATCCGGACGGCATGGCGATGCCCAGGATGAAGGCCCCGAAGATCGCGTAGATGCCGATGGTGTCGGTGAGCCATGCACATGCCATCAGCAGGATCAGGACCGTACTGAGCATCGATCCGCTGATGTCCTGCTGTTCCTGAGCTTTGGCGCCCATCGGTGCCAGGGCCCGCTTGCCGATGGTGAGCACCACCACGGTGTAGAGCACACCACCGCCGATGGCGACGACGGCGAGCATCGGACTGTTCTTGTAAACGGCCAGCACGACGGCGAGGATGCACCAGGAGATGGCATCGGAGGTGGCGCCGCAGGCCAGTGCGAGCGTGCCCAAAGAGGTTCCGGTCAAGCCTTTTTCGAAGATGATCCGGGCGAGCATGGGGAACGCGGTGATGGCGATGGAGGCACCGAGGAACATCATCGCCATACCGAGGTTGACGCCTTCGCCGAAGAATTCGCCGCCGCCGAGCAGTGGGATCGCCGCGAGCGCCCCGATGATCAGCGGTGCGAGGGTCCCGGTGGCCGAGACCGCGGCTGCGGTGCCTGCCCGCCGGCGGACGTGGTCGACATCGAAGTTCATACCGATGATGAACATGTAGAGCACCAGCCCGACCTGCGCGGTGGTGTACAGCACGATGTTCGACGTCCCGGACGGGAACAGACCGGCCTGCAGATCAGGGGCGATACGGCCGAGTAGCGACGGCCCGAGGACCACGCCGGCGATCATCTCACCGACGACCTGTGGTTGNNNNCCACACCGGCCAGCCGACAGGCGGCCAGGATGACGGCGAGTTGCAGGAAGAACTGGATCGCGATGTCCGCGGGCATACGTCAGGTTAGCCAGCCGAAGAGGATCACCGCGGTACGTTCCCCCTCAGCGTGGTCAACGCGGCCGCGGTCAGCCTGGCGAATTCGGCCGCCTCCGCCGATTCCAAAGCGATGCCGACGAGTTCGGCCATTCGGTGATCGGTCTGGTTCTCGGCCTCGACGTACCGAGCTTTCTTGTCGGCTCCGTCCGGGAACGGTTCGGGCCAGCCGAACATCGCCGCGTACCGCGGTCCCTTGTTCAGCATGTGCGCTTCGATGGGGCTGATCCCGGACAGGCTGAGGGCGTTGAAGTGCAGCCCGGCACGCAGCTCGCGCAGCACGAACATCACCTGGAGCGCACGGGCGGGCGCGTCCTCGGCCAACGGCATGGCTTTCCAGCCGGCGAAGAGCGGCAGTGATGAGGTGGGTGCGGCGGTGATCAACCTCTCCCCCAACTCGGCGATGCGGTCCAGGCCCTCGGCGTCCACCAGGTAGCTGCGGCCGAACGCCGCAGCCTGTTCCCAGTACACCTGTGCCGCGGCGGCAGCACCACGCACGGCGATGCCCTGTTCCCACAGGGCGACCAGACCGGTGGGCTCGAAGACGGCGAACGCCGCCGCAACGGTCGCGCCGGTCGCGTCCCCGAGCACGCCGCCGCGACCGGCAACGTACCCGGCAAGCGGATTGTCATAGCCCGCGCCGACGCTCTCGGCGTAGGTCTGCGGGTGCAGCATGAACACCGCCACCGCCTGTTCGACGGCGGCACCAGCGGTCGCGGTGTGCTCGACCAGATCGGTATCAGTCATCCTCGGGCCTTTCGGTGGTGTCGGTGTCGGTACCGGTGTCGAACACTAGACGGGCGAGCGGTTCTGGCGCGGCATGCCATCCGGATTCCGAGCGTCCTCGGCCAATATTGTCCTCCGACAGCGGATTTCACGAGCGACACAATCTCAGATTTTTCTTTGACCTCGTCTGACTCTGGTGTCACATTGTGGCCCCTGTTGCCTCATGTCAAGATGCGCGCGTGGGTGGCTTCGTTGCCTCGTCTGATGATGCGTGTTTCGATGTTCGAGCTCTTTTGCTGCGGGTTTTGTGCTCGGTCAAGGTCAGGAGTTGATTGCTTAGCTGCTGAATCCGACGCTGGGTGGCTGCCGGGTTGATTAGTTCGTGGATGCGGGTGAGAGCGGCTTTGCGGTCGTCGGTGATGGTGTCGGATGCAAGGATGCGCCGGTAGGCGGTTGTGGCTTGATCGTGCTTCTTGGCCACTTTGGCGCCGATGCGGACCTTGGAGATCAGTTTCTGCTGGGCGTGGAAGTGGTTGCTTAGCATGGAGTGCAGGCGCCATATTTCATTGAGTAGCAGCAGCTCAGTGGGTGTGTCGTAGCGGTGATATCCCACCACCGTTCGCACGACCGACCAGTTCTTCTGTTCGACGTGACAACCGTCGTTCTTGTTGCCCGGCCGTGCGCGGGTGAAGGTGATCTTGTGTCGTCGGCACCAGAGGTAGAGATGTACGTTGATGAACTCCGAACCGTTGTCGGAGTCCACACCCAGGATGGGGAAGGGCATTCTGGTGGCGATGTCCTCGAGAGCGCCCAGGACAACTTTGGCTTCCTTGCTGCACACCGAGCGGTTCTCGGTCCATCCGGTGGCGACGTCGGTGACCGTCAAGGTGTATGCGTACTCGCCGCCTACGGTGCCGCCGTCGTGACAGACCAAGTCGATCTCGACAAAACCGGGTCGGTTGTCGTCCCAGTCAGCCCAGGTGTGGATGGGGATCTGGCTTTTGAGCAGCGATCCCGGCTTGGTGGTGCACCGCCCTTTGACCCGGCGTTCGGCGCGTGCGCCGGCCAGCCGTCGGTCGATGGTGGCTGCCGACATCGACACCAGCTGCGCGGCAGTGGCGTCTTCGAGGTCCAGTTCTCCGAATCGTCGCAGCACGACGACGAGTTCTCCGAGCATCGGCGCTAGCCGTTTTCCGGCAGGCATTCCCAGCACTTCCCAGCAGAAGATGAGTGCAGCAATAACATTCGGGCCGTACGTCACCGGGCGCGGCGCCCGGGGTTTGACCACCCTCGGCTGCAGTGCAGCCTTTAAGGACTTGCGGGCGTGGTTGCGGTGCCAGCCGGTGGTAGCGCACAACTCGTCGAGGATTCGACTCTTGGCGCGTTTGTCGGCCACCGCGTAGCGGATGGCGGTCGCCTCGGCGACAGCTTTGCGTTCAGACAACGTCAACCCCATGTTCTGGGCTTACCGAGACCCTCGACGAGACTGGA